>NZ_JBTWBG010000001.1:0-1497500 GCF_054850705.1 Haloarcula sp. H-GB5
GGGGTGAATCTCGCAAACCCCAGAAGGGGAAGACGAGATCCGTTCGTGGCTCAGGCCGACCCAGGTGGCCGACCGAGCATGTCGACCCGGGCTCGCTGCCCGGTGCGACCTTCGCATTAGTTCAGAAGACGGGGGAACATATAAATGAATCGTCTCGGACACGCTCTGTGCAGCACACACACGACGCATACGTAACGTGATGCCGTGACACGCATAACCGCAAGACAGCGACAGGATGTCTATGATCCGACGTATACTTGTGTTTGGGTTCTGACATAGTGGTCAGTGAGGAGGGGGCAGCAATCCATTATATATCAATCGGGAGGGGTACAAGCCCGACAGTAGACACTCTTAGTGTACCAGATGATATGACGAAACAAGCGACAGGACACGCAGGAGTCAACAATTAGAACAGGGGACAATTCGGATCGCGATGGAGAGCTGTCTCACCGTCGTCGTGAACCAGGACGCGGGTACAGTGGTAAAATTAGGCAGTCAGCGAGTCGATGTGGCCTTCCGAACGGAGCTGGTCGGCGTCTTGCCCCTTGTAGCGCCATTCGATGTTAGCCTTCTCGTCTTGCCAGTCCCACGGTTCGGCGAGGACGATGTCGTCCTCGTTAATCCAGGTTCGGAACTTCATCCGGCCCGGAATCCGTCCGAGTCGGGTTTCGCCGTCCTCACAGCGAATGCGGACGTGGTTCCCGCCAAGGTGCTCTGTTACCACTGCAAACATCTCGTCGTTTGTAGGCATGCGGAGATTCCGCCGCCCTGAATCGTCGCTCACAATATAAATAACGGTGGCCTCCCGTATAAGTCGTTTGAGAGGCGAGATAGCGTGTACCATGCGGCCGTGCCACGGCAAGGGCTGACCAGTAGCTACTGGGAATAGTGAAACGGTGAGAACGAACTGACGACAGTACGTCGATTCAGTCGGCAGTCAGCGCCTGTGGTTCGTCGGCTTCCTCAACCATCGCATCCGTCAGTCCAGAAGCGAGCGCAAACACCGCTTCCTTGTGGTCTGTCTTCGATTTGTGGATCGACGTCGGCTTGACACCGAGATCGGCGTACAGGTCGTGTTCAACAGAGGTGTCCGCTTCGTGTTCGTAGTGGTGCTGTACCTGCGCGAGAAGACTGTGAAGGTGAATGAGTTCTTGCTTCTTCATTAGTATCCAATCATATGGAGTGGAGGGTAATAGTACTACCTTGCCAACGGCTCACACGCAACTGCCGCTCACATACGACACTCACTACTCTCAGATGCAGATATAGAGTCTTTTACCGACGTATAATCGTCTGTATCACGGATTTCGCCTAGCGCTCGGGCTGTTCGGTTCGCGTGCACTCGTGTGAATATAATTATATAAAGACGAGGCGAGAACGCTAACGCCTGAGAGGAACTAGAGGGGGATCTACCTGCGAAGCGCTCTCAATCATGAAAGACCACGACAATATATTAGATTTCGAACACTTAATGCGTGTCGAGCACGTATGTATCTCTGTGATGAACTGGAAGCACCCACGAGACAAGACTGCGGCTATGGCGAAACAAGAGGAAGCAAACAGCGGGACCCGGTGGTCGTTTATCGCAGCGCTGATGACCGCTGCATAACGGATTTTCACCGCTTAGTACTGTATCCGATAGCGGCGGGTCTCTCGGCCGCAGATAGAGGCACGTCAGGTGATAGTCCGGATATCGACTGTCGTGTTGTGGACTACAGCGCGGTTGATGCCGGTACACTGGTACGTATGCGGTTCTGAGTGGCCTGACCAGTCCGATAGTTCCTGCTCAAACAGGCGGTGCCATGCATCCGGATACGCAGTCTCCGAGACATTGATCGAGACGGTTGTCGCGGATGGTGACTTGCCAGCCTGTGGCGAAACAAGCGTCTTATTCTGGATAGCGGTCTCGATCGTGAGACGGCCCGACGACGAGAAGTCGGTCTGTCCGTCAAGCGAAAGCACGGAGAGGTATACGCTGCCGCTATCAGGAGCACAACGAAAGCTAGGTTTCCGTGAGACGACCAGTCCCTCCTGCTGGACTCGATACACCGCACCGCTGGTGTAGACGATATCAGTCCCCGAGTCAGTTTCCCGAACGAACGCTCCGGTCGAGATATTTGTTGAACGTCCGTCGACAGTTACGTTCAGCGTTGACGCCTGGAGCGAGAGTCCGTGCCCCTGGAGTTTCATACTCGTGGTCCTTCGAGGGGCGCCGCTCTGGATATGGTCGTCCGTGGTTTCTGCGAACCCAATCATCGACGTTTCTGCGACATCGGTTGTCGCCCCCTGTTGGATGGCATCGAACGCTCCAAGCCCGCCAAGCGTCACCAGCGCAATGCCGGTGATGATGATACTGAACGTGAGCGTAAACGCGAGCAGGTCGGACACACCACGGTTGTGCCTGTTTTGGCTTGAGAGTTGGGTGGTCATCCGCGTGTCACCTCCATACAGTTGGCGGACGCATTATACGAGACAGCCAGTGGGCCGCTGGAGACGACAGATGGGCAGACGTTAGTTTCATTCGCAAATCGGACGACAGCGTACCGATTCAATCCTGTTGCATTCACGTACACGCGCGTACGTGACATATCAGGCGAGACCTCGACATTGTACGACTGGTCAGCGATCCGTTCCGGATACGTGGCACGAAACGACACTGTCGAATTGAGAGACGCAGTGTCGAAGGCGTCCAAGCGAATCAGGTCGCGCGCGATACCGTCGCCGACGTTCTCCAGTGCCTCCTCTGTCACTCGATCACGCTGTGAATCGACCATCTGGCTCCCGCCGATGAGGAGACCGGTCACCAGCAGCGACGTGATACCGATAGTGAGTGCCTGCGTGACTGCGGGCGAGACACCACGGCTGTCAGACAGGAGACTACCGAGGGTCATCTGTCGTCCGCCTCCACCAGAACTGTTCGGTTGTAGCTTGCAGACGGTGTGTCGTACGTCAAGTCAACAGCTGGAACGACGATATAAGGGTCTCTATGTCCGGGATCAATTGAAGAGAAGTTACCGACAGCGACAAATCGGTATCTGACATCAGAGTGGCTTCCGTGTTTAATCGTTATATTATACGGTCCTTCGAATTGTTCAGTGAAAGGAGGATACATCCCAGAATCAGCCCCAACCTGACAGGTCCCATCAAGGAGATCGATGCGAGCGGTCCCATTCCCGGAACACCGTGAAACGGTATTGACGAATATCTCTTTTTGCGTTCCTGGTGGTGTCCCATCAAGTGTCATCGTCCAACTGTCTGTCGCGTTCTCGACAACAATGGTTGTAGGATTGCTGGCCCCGTCTACGTCGTCGACAGTCACGTTGAAGGCGGCAACAGGAGTCACATTAGTGGCAAGCCTCCAGCTGGATCCGCCGCCACCACTTGGTTTCAGGAATTTATCCGTTGTGGGCGGGCTAACTTCAGTTCCATTCGACGCCGACTCGTTCAGCGTCGCGTTGAGATAGGTCCCGCCACTGCTTGCGACGACCCGGTTGTGTGTCTTCGTGTAGTTCCGGAGCGCGTACTTATATCGCTCCTCAAATCCATCAAGATCATCGGCCCGTGTTTCACCTGCGAGCCGTCCAAGATCCCGCTCAACGGAGGCTTCGCGGTCAGCAGAACGCTCGATAGTCTCTGCACTCCCGGTGGTCGTGATACCGTCAGTGACCGCGAGACTGTGGGCAAACAGAATCGTGCTGAACACGACGATAGCGACAGCGATACCGCCGACCAACAGCAGTTGCCCGCGCTCGTTGGCTACCATACGACCAGACGCACCTCCACGACGTTGTAGACGATAGAGTCGGGCTCTGCGTCAGGAGCGAAGTACCCGTCGACGGTCGAGAGGGGCGGTCCAGTACTGCTGCAGTCGCCGATTCGAGCTGGCATATCGTCGGTCAGCGTCACCGTTTCGGTTGCGACGGCCGCATCAGCCGGCCTCTCAGCGACGTTCTCATCAGACTCCTGCGATACAAGGGCAGTCTGACGCGCGTCCGAATCACGGTCCCAGTAGCTCAAGTAGAGATTGTACTGGTCGCCCTGGCGGTCGAAGGTCTGGTTCAGCATCATCTCGAACTCGGTAGAACTGCCCGTCTGATTGCCGTTGAGTGTCGGCGTTCCGACGCTGTAACACGCCGTCGCGTTGTGCAGCGCTCCGGTTTCTGCTGCCAGTGATAGCGTGTCGCTCGCGCGGGTTTCCAGTGCCGCGGTCCGCTGCTGGGCACCCGTCTGGAACGGGCCGGTATCGACTGCCGACAGGCCGTAGACGGTCGCCGTCACAACGACGATAGCCGCGAGCACCCCTTCCAGCGTGTAGGCTTGGCCACGCATCGTTACCACACCCTCACGACGAGCCAGCAGACTGGGTCGCACTTGCCGGTTGCGTTGGTCAGTTTCACCACACGAGATGTGGTCGCGACGTTCGTCCGACCGTCGGTCGACGGTCCCCAGGCGAGCGGCTGGTCGTGGCTATCGACTGCTGGGTCCCGTGTCCCTGCTTTGAGCGCTGACGCGTTGACCACCGTTACGTTCACCCGTGGGTTCACACGGCGTTCCGTGGCAACGATGAGGCCGGCTTTCTCCTTGAGACCGTGGAGATCGTCTGTGTACGCATTGAGGGACTCGCTGATTCCACCGCTCGTGTTGTAGCGAATGAGGTTCCGCGCCCCCTCAACCGAGTGGCTTTCGACAAGGTACGTTGCTGCCCTGTCCGCAATTGGTTGGTTACGCTGTACATCTGGGGACTCGTACACACCGACTGCACTACCCTGTACGAATGCCAATACCCCGATTATCGTCACGAGCAGGACGCTCACCCCGACGGCGAAGTCCTGCGGTGTTTGTGCTCTTGTATCCATGTCCCACACACCCCATTTGCTGTTTGATACGTCCGCTGTCGAACCGCGAGTCGGATGCTAGCCCACGGCGATCCACACCACCAGTGCGATCGTCGACAGGACGACTGCGAATTTCACGCCTGCGACAAGTTTCACTTCCCGAATATAGCCGGCGATAAACGACGAGAGCAGTGCCTGTAGCGTCACTGCGTGGAAGAACAGCATCGACAGCAGTTCCGTGTCGACGCTGCCACCGAAGCCGCCGCCAGGCGCGCTCGAACTACTTGACCCGGAGGCCTGCGTCGCCAGTCCCGACATCACATCGAGGAACTGTGTCTTCAGCAGCGCCATCACGCCGAGCAACGTCAGGTACGTCATCAGGATAATGACCGTCTGCATCCGCGTCCGGGATTTTCGTTCGCGTTCGATGTCGTCCTGGTTCTCCGAGGCCTGTGCAGCCGTCGAGAGCACGTCCTGAATCTGGCTGGAGGCTTCCTGTGCCTCTGCGATGAGCTTGACTGTCCGCGCCAGCCGCGGGACGTTGTACTTGTTGTTGAATTCCCGGAGCGCGTCTTTCAGGCTCGTGCCGTAGTTTACCTTTGCGTGGATGGTCTCGAACTCCTCTGAAAGCTTTCCGGAGGACGTCTCGGAGACCACCTTAACCGACTCCAGCAGCGTCATCCCGGTGTCGTTGGCTGACGCGAGCTTCCGGAGGTTCTCGGAGAGCTTTCCGATTATCGCCTTCCGTGAGCGCTGGTTCCACTCGTAGAAGATCATCAGCGGAATGAAGTTGATGTACATCGGGACGTACACCCAGAAGAACGTCGAGCGGACCGGGACGGCGATCATCCCATCCAGCGATAGCGGGGCCCAGCCGATGACGATCGCCGCAACGATAGAGAGAATTGACAGCGGAACCGTCAGCCACAGCACTAACAGCGGATGATCCCGGAAGAACAGGTCGGGGCGCGTAAGGATAGCGAGGAGTTCGTGGGTTCCCTCTCGGCTCTTGATCCGGTCGAAGACGCTGTAGGTTCCCGTGTAGCTCTCGATGAGCCCGAGGTTGAACACGCCGACACCTTCGTCGACGACGAGTTCCTTCTCGCCAGGGCTCGAACGCAGATAGCCGTCCCCGATAGAGTCCTGCGTGACAGTCGAGACGAGGACCAGAAAGCCCAGACCTGTCAGGGGAATCAGCCCGTACACGGTCCCGTAAATGAGGGATTTCTGGGCGTTACCCATCATTGACATGATGACCAGAATGATGATGAGAAGCAGTGGGAACAGCGAGAGCGTCATGTACATCTCGCCGAACAGTTCCAGCGTCTCCAGCATCTTCTCCTGTTCCTGCCGGGCGGTTCGCATGTGTTTTTCCTTCTGATCTTCGAGGAAGGAGGTCATGTCCCCGCCGGAGTTGATGATAGAGAGCATGTCGGTCAGGAACTGTGACAGCTCGTCCGACGGGGTTTGCAGCGCCTGGTTCCGGACAGCGGTCCGGTAGTCGGTATCGAAATACTCCGTCTCCAGCACGATGGACTGGAACTCCTTTGCGACCTCACCGTACGTGTCTTCGGCCTTCCCCATCGACTGCAGAATTTCGAGTTGGTTGAGTCCGCCCACGGACAGCGCATACATGAACGAGATCGAGTCGGACAACAGGACGTTGATTTCGCGCTCGCGCGCGCTTGCACGGAAATACGGTATCGAGACCAGCGATCCGAATCCGATACCGAACCCGATAGCACCGAAGACGAGCCCAGTCACGATGACGAGGAAGGGGAGTTTCAGCACGGCGAGAATCTCTGAGACGCTCTCTGACACTGGAATTCCGATGAGTGTCGGCGCTTGCCCGCCGGTAAACAGCAACTGGACCAACAGATACCCGAGGAACGTGCCGACGAGCCACAGTGCCAGTCCCGCAATGACACCGACTGCGAGCGCGCGTGCGAGAAACATCTCGACGTTGTCGGCCATCCGGGCCTCCGCGAGTTTGTTCTCAATGCTGCTAACGAAGTCGCCCTCGTCGTCGAACACCATCTGGTACGCCGGGTAGAACGTGTCACCGAGCGCACCGCCGCTGCCGACCTGTTGCTGGCCCGGTGTGTCAAGGCTCATTCGCTATCTGCCTCCGCCCCGGCTTTCGGAACAAATTGGCCGAAGTCGATGCTGTCTTCGTCAGCGCTCTCCTCGGAATCGTCCATCAGCGCCGAAACGATGTCCGGCGTTTCGCGGCTCTTGTACGTGTTGAACAGCGGCTGGGCGTTGTCTAGCACCTGCTTGGTCTCCTCGACCATCTCCGGGGGCGCGTCCGGCCGAGGCACCATCTCCTCTTTTTCCGGGTCGATGTCGATCTTGACAGATTCCATCTCCCGGAGGTCCTCGAGTGACAGTTCGAGTTGATCGTTGGCGATGAGCGTGAGAATGGTGTCGGGGTCGTTGATGAACGCCTGAATGGTCGCCGCGACCTGCGTGTAGGTGTTCAGCCCCTTCTCGATGAGGTACGCGAGGACGACCTTGCGCTTGAACAGTTCCTCGTCGAGTTTATCCTGGGTCCACCCGCGGTCGAACTTGATCTCTTCGAGCGTGTTCGAGTTCCCCATCTGGATGTACTCGTCCGTCTCAGCGCGCCACTCGTACACGTCCCGAACGTTGATCTCGTCGTTCTCCGCGGAGTACTCGTTGATTTCGGTCAGCGACTTGTTCCGCCGGACCTTGTTGCCGTCGACCCGCGTCTGGGTCTGGATCGACACCAGGTCGAGCGCCGTAAACAGCGTCTTCGAGACGTTGATCGGTTCGGTGGTGAACCGCTTGATAACCTCGCCGACGGAGTCAGCGTGGAACGTGGTGTAGGTGGTGTGCCCGGTCGACATGACCTGAAACAGCGTTCGTCCTTCCTCGCCACGGATCTCACCCATAACGATGTAGTCCGGACGCTGACGAAGTGCGGCCTCCAGCAGATCGAACTCGTCGACGTCACCCTTGTCGTCCTCACCGAAGGAGGGACGCGTGACGCTTGCCACCCAGTTCCGCTGTGGGAGTTCGACCTCACGCGTGTCCTCAATGGAGACGATCTTGGAGTTCGACGGAATGAACAGCGAGACGGCGTTCAGGCTGGTCGTCTTCCCCGAAGCAGTACCGCCGGCGAAGATGAGGCTCTTGTTGTTCTCGATACAGAGCCAGAGGAACGCCATCTCGTCCAGCGAAAAGGTGTTCCAGTTGATGAGGTCGATCGGCGTGAACGGCACGTCTTTGAACTGCCGGATAGTGTAGTTCGTCCCGTGGTCGGACACCTCACGACCCAGCGTCAGTTGCGCACGCGATCCATCCGGCAGGGTCGCGTCGACCTGTGGCTGTCGCTTCGAGATACCCTTGCCCGAGCGCTGGGCGAGTTTCACGACGAAGTCATCGAGTTCGCCTTCGCCGTGTTGGACGTTCGAGATGATCTGCTCGTAGTCGGTGTGATAGACGAACACCCGGGAGTTGTACCCGTCACAGGAGATGTCCTCCACGTTGATGTCGTGTTTGACACCATCGATGCGGGCGTAGCCGACGAAGTCCCGTTTGAGCATGTACAGCAGCTTCTCGACCTGATACTCGTTCAGTTTCGGGTCGTCGTCTTCGAGGATAGCCGGCTCGGGACGTGTCGAAATACCTGAGAGCGGTCCCGTGGTTTCGCTTTGGGTCTCCGATTCGATCCCGAACAGTTCCTTGACCTGTCCGAGAACGCTCTCTTCATCGCTACTGGAGACCGAACCGTTGTAGAGGTCGTACCGCGAGAGGAGTTGTTCGGCCTCCCGCTGGATGACCTGTGCCCGGTCGGCGTCGGTCCCCTGAACGATCACGTCGTCCTCAGAATACTTGATCGCGGTCTTGAGCTTGCCCGAGAGGAACTCCCGAAGGTCGATCTCAATATCGGTGAGATACGGCTCAATGACGTAGTACTTTTTCTCGTTCTCTTTTCGTGAGTGGAAGATGATGACGCAGGCGTAGGGCTTGTTGACCCAGTACCGCTCCAGTTCGTTGAAGTGAGATTTCTTCGACTGGGGAACGGCTTTTTCGAGGTCGTAGCGGTTGACGACGGTCGTGTGGCCGTCCCGTGTCGAGAAAAACTCGTCTTCGTCCAGTTCCGGATTCACGTCGACGGTGTTTTCGTCGACGTACTCATCCAGTTCACTGGCGATGTCTTCGGCGGCGGACAGTCTGTTCTCCGTGTGTGCGGGGTCGAAGTTCAGATACTCGCTTTCGTCAAAAGGGATGACCTCGCCGTCACTGTCACGGGGGAGACTGCCGTCCTCGTAATAGTACTCCTGTTTGAAATGCTCCCACGTGTAGATGTCTTTCGCGACTGGTGTCGTGGTCGGGTCGAGATACTCTTCGAACGGCGCTTGCAGTGTTTTCCCGGCACTTGCCGCGTCTTCGAGTCGCTGACTGAGTTCTCTCGGCTCGAAACCGAGGTACACGCTCCGATCGAACCGCCCCCCATCGTGTACCTCCCGCCGAAGATCATCCCACGTGTATTCGCCGACCCGTACAGGCTCGTCAGTCAGGTTTCCCCCACCGTTGACCTGATCTGACTCACCTCCCCCAGTATCATCGATAGCCATTGTTATTCATCTCCCGTTAGGCAGGAAAAAACTTTACCCCCACCAACTGTCACTGAAAAAGAGCTTCCGGGTAATTGTATCACGGTCTCCTCACGGTAGTAAGTGGACCGTACTGAATGTTTCGCCGGGAGTAGTTGTCAATTAAGGAATGACTCGATCCGGGCCATCGCTTCTTTGAGATCGTCGAGACCGGTCGCGTACGACACACGGAGGTGGCCCGATCCGCCCTCGCCAAAGGCAGTTCCGGGCACGACTGCGACCCGCTTTTCTTGCAGCAGACTCTCGGCGAACTCACCGGCATCGTCCCAGGGACACTCCGGGAACGCGTAGAACGCCCCGGACACCGGGAAGCAGTCAAGTCCCATCTCTTCGAAGCGCGTGAGGACGTACTTCCGTCGGCGGTCGTACTGCGCGGCCATCTCCGTAACCTCGTCGCGGCAGTTGTCGAGCGCTTCGATAGCGGCGTGCTGGGCCGTCGTCGGGGCCGAAAGCATAGAGTACTGGTGAATTCGATTCATCGCCTCGATAGCCTCTGGAGGGGCCATCGCGTACCCCAGTCTGAACCCTGTCATCGCGAACGCCTTCGAGAAGCCGTTGAACACGACGGTCCGATCACGCATCCCGGGGAGGGTAGCGATAGACGTGTGGTCATGTTCGTACGTGAGATCGGCGTAGATCTCGTCGGCGAACACAAGGAGATCGTTTTCGCGACAAAAGGCCGCCACATCAGCCATCTCCTCGGCCGTCATCGTCGCTCCGGTCGGGTTGTTCGGGTAACAGTACACGAGCGCGTCAGCCTCGGCCGCACCGGACGATTCCAGCACCTCTCGGGTGAGCTTGAACTCGTCTGCCGCGCGTGTCGGAACGTCGACAACGTCGATACCGGCGAACGTCGCACCGGGGACGTACGAGACGTAGCAGGGCTGGGCGATAGCGATCGAATCGCCGGGGTTCAGCAGTGCCCGAAACGCGAGATCCAGCCCTTCGCTTGCCCCCGCTGTGACGAGGATTTCCTCATCGGGATCGTACTGCAGGTTGTGTGCCGCCGCTTCGTAGTCCGCGATGCGTTCCCGGAGCTCCCGTTTTCCGCGATTGGCGGTGTAGGACGTCTGGCCGCGTTCGAGCGACGCAATAGCGGCTTCACGGGCCGCCCACGGGGCCGAGAAATCCGGTTCACCGACCCCAAGCGAGATGATGTCGTCCATCTCCTCGGCCAGTTCGAAGAACCGACGGATGCCCGAGGGTGGCACGCTGTCGACTCTGTCTGCTGGCTCGAACGTCATGGTGAGACAGACAGCCGGTCGTCGTCGTCGTGATCGTCGAACTCCATCCCCTGCTCCTTGTACGACTCCATGATGTAGTGGGTTACCGTCTGCGTAATCTCGGGAATCGGTGCGATTTTGTCGCTGATGAAATGCGACACTTCGCGCATCGAATCGCCCTCAACCTCAAGATCGAAGTCGTAGTCACCGCTGACGAGGCGCAACGACGTCACTTCCGGAAACTTCGCGATCCGCTCAGAGATGTCGTCGTAGCTGGTTTCACGGTCCAGCGTGACGTTGAGTTCGACGGTGGCGCGGACGCGTTCCTCGTCGCTCTCGACCGCGTTCCAGTCGACGACTGCTTGGTAGCCGCGAATGATACCTGCCTCCTCGAACTCGTCGATAATCTCGGCTACCTCGCTCTCGGAGTAATCGGTCAACCGAGCGATGTCCTCGGTCGTGTAGCGAGCGTTCTCACGTAGCAGGTCGAGTATCTCGCGGCGACTGCTCATACAGTGCCAGCAGAGTGACGCGGACAAAAGCCTTGCTCAATAGTGGGAGGGGGTCACATCATTTGGGCCGAAATACACCAGACGGTTTTAATATCTCTGCCGGTTAGGTGTCGACTAATGTTCGAAGAGGGTGGCCAGCGGGCTGGTTCTGACACGGGATGGGCGCACATTGCGAACCACGACAAGGCGGCGACGGTTATTGACACAATACTCCGCCTCGATTCGGACGAGAAGTACACGAAAACGGCCTTGAGCGAGGCAGCCGGCGTGCCGCTGAAGACGCTGTACCTCGATGGGACGCTCGAAGAGCTGGTGACGGTCGGATTACTGGAAAAACACGAAGCGGAGGGGAAAGAGACGCTGTTCTCAGTCGATGACGGGAGCGCCGCGTTCGAGGCAGCGAAAGCCTTTGATACTGCGGCAGCGACGTCGGAAGAAGCGGACAATTGAACAAAAAGCGGTCGCCTCAGAAATCAGTGTAGAGCGTCCGTGGACTTTTAGCGGCGACAGCCGTAGTGGACGACGATGGTCTCACTCGATTCGGAGTCCGACGTGCTCGGACGTGGGGACGAAGCACCGACGTTCGAACTGCCGGGAGCGGACGGGACGACGTACTCACTGTCGGATTTCGCGGACACGGACGCACTACTGGTCGTGTTTACGTGCAACCACTGTCCGTACGCGAAAGCGAAGATCGGGGAGCTAAACCGCCTCGCGACGGAATACGACGACCTCGCGGTTGTCGGAATCAATTCCAACGACCCTGAGGAGTACCCCGAGGACTCGTTCGAGCGGATGCAGGAACTCGTCGAGCGCGGCGAAATACAGTACGACGCGTATCTATTCGACGTGCCTCAGGACGTCGCAGCCGCGTACGGCGCTCGCTGTACCCCCGATCCGTTCCTGTTCCGGAACGACGATGGGACGTTCAAGTTGGCGTACCACGGCCGCCTCGACGACGCGCCGAACCCGGACGACGAACCGAGCGAGCGAGAGATGGCCGCACACGTCGAAACGTTGCTCGATGGCGATCAGATTACGGCAGTCGAGAAACCATCCAGAGGGTGCTCGATAAAGTGGAAGCCCGGTAACGAACCGGCGTACTGGGATGTCTGATCGGGACGGCCTGGCGTGACAATGCTAGCGAGACGAGTGCGTTGCCCGTACTGAATCGGTAATCCAGAAGGCGTATCGTTTATACTGGCGATCGTACCTACGGCCACTTCGGATAGTGGTCAGAGATCGGCTGAGATACTGCACTCAAAAGCTCACCGACGGGGCGGTCGGCAGCGAGATCCGCAACGGCGGTCGATCGAAATCGAATTCTGGCAATTTAGACAGCTACACCTGGTGTCAGATCTCGTCCAGCGACTCGAACCCACTCCAGCACTCGCAGTCGAGGTCGTCGATGGACGTGACTTCGTCCGGAAGCGAACTTATCGGCATCCCGTCGTCAAACTCGTCACACTCCTCAATGTGGATAGAAAAGTCGCTACTCGACATGATTGGCATGGTCGATAATACAGCGTAGTACTGCAAAAATCCTCGGAATCGGGGCGCACTGTCACACGCTACGAACTGGTCACACAGCGAGAGTCGATACAGTCACTGTCTCATATTTAACCGGGGCTTATCGAAAGTTACCGTATGTCACGGGAATGCTTATTTGTTGATGGGTTTATGGTTCCTGATACGATACAGTATGCAATGAACTCCGGGAGTGGGACAGTGGACCAGCCTCTGAAAGATGCGTCGTCCGTATTGGTGCTGGCGCACGAATCGAGCGACGCAGAGCGAGAGGGGTGTGCCGGGTTTCTGGCCGAGCAGGGGGTCAGTGAGTCGAAGGCGATCTGTGTCACAGTGTCCGAGTCCCCCGATTCCCGCCTCTCGCTGTGGCAGCAGCACCTCGACGACGAGATGCCCGAAGAGGCGATCATCGTCGATGCCGGCAGCGAGTTACCGGCCAACTCACAGGCAGCGGCGTCCGGCGCATTTCCCTCATTGACGCTCGATACCCTTCCCGCGACAGTGGCACCGATAGACATCGGCGCGACCGTCTCTCGCCATCTCGGTCGACTGGAACAGGCGGATGCGCCGCTACTGCTCTGCCTCCATTCGCTAACCGGACTACTCGAGTCCTGGGAGCGTGACCGCGTCATCGCGCTGGTAACCGCGCTGAACCGACAGTGTGCCGAGATGGGGGTTTTGAGCCATCATCACATGGACCCGGAGGCCCATACCGAAGAGACAGTCGAGATGTTTCGACCGCTGTATGATGTCGTGTACGAATACCTCCCGGACCACGGCTGGACCGTCACAGCGTCGAAGGACGCAGAGGAGACGCCGACGTTCCGGGATACCGTCACCCCACCCGGCGGCGTCAAGAAGGGCGACCCGGAAGAGCCCGAAACCATTCCGATACCGTACTCGTTCGACCAAGTACTGGAACTGATCTCCGCTCCGCGGCGGCGCAGTCTCCTGTATCATCTGAAAGACCGGTCGGACACCGAGGTCCCACTTGACGACCTCGTCGACCGCGTCTACGAACGTGAAAAAGCGATTCCGGCCAGGGAGACGCCCAAGTCACGCGACGAGGTTGGCGTGTCGCTGGCACACAATCACCTGCCGCGGCTGGATGACCTCGGGATTCTCTCCTACGAGACAGCGGCCAACACTGTCGAGTACTACTCCAATCCTGCGCTGGAGTCGGTCATCCGGTACGTCGAACGCCTCGAACTCGGCTAGCCCCGGTGCCGACCCACTCATTTATGTCATCGCTCCCGGCATAGCCCGGTATGGACGAAACCCCCCTCCCTGAAGTCACAGAACAATTTGCCCGTACGCTAGCGCCAGCCAGCGACCAGGTCATTGGGGAAATGGATGCTAAAGCCGACCGGGAAGGGTTCCCGACGGTCGGCCCCGCAGTCGGCGGGTGGCTCCGCCTCGTTGCCCGGATGGTCGACGCCGACCGTGTCTTCGAGTTCGGCTCCGGCTTCGGCTATTCGGCGTACTGGATGGCACCCGCGGTATCCGCCGACGGGCAGATTGTCCTGACAGAGGTTGACGCCGATGAGCTGGCAGAAGCCCGCGAATTCCTCGACCGCGGCGGGTTCGCCGACCGGGCCGTCTTCGAACACGGGGATGCAATCGAAACCGTCGAGAACTACGACGGTCCGTTCGATGTGGTTCTCATCGACAACGAAAAACACCGATACACGGAGGCCTTCGAAGCTGTCCGGGACAAAGTGCCGGTCGGTGGGGCCGTGGTCGCCGATAACATGATCGAAGCCGGGCCGCTGGAGTTCGAGGCGGTACAGGCACTGTTAGACGGCGACGATATCGATGCCAACGAAACGAGTCGCGGTATCGCCGCGTATCTCGAACGCGTCGGCGACGACCCAGCGTTCGAGACAGGGCTGCTACCGCTCGGTGAGGGCGTCTCTGTGAGCATCCGCGTGGAGTGAGTACAGCTGTATCGACACGCTCCGATTCTCGCCGACGAAAATGCGGGTGCATAGCTTATGTATGAGGCCACACAACTCAGCGGCAACGCTGGTCCTAACGAATGAGTCTGATGATAGATATTCGGAAGCTCGGGTTGTTCAATCAGATGGCTAAAGAAGGCGGTAACACCGTTGCGAACCACCTTAGCCAGATGACTGGGATGGAGACGGAGATGGAGATCACGAAGATCAACTTCATTGATATCCCGGATATCAAAACACACGTCGGCGACGAGAAGCAGATCGGTATCAGTATCGAAATGGTCGAAAAGCCCCACGGGCATATCCTGTTCCTGTTCAACGCCGCCAGTGCGAAGGACCTCGCCACCGGCATGATCGGCGATATGGGTGAGACAGACCCCAACGCGAGCGGTTTCACCGACATGGAACGCTCGGCGATTCAGGAGATCGGCAACATCATGACCAGCGGCTTCATCGACGGCTGGGCGAACGTTCTGGATACCACCATCGATATCTCCACGCCGAACTTTACGTTCGGTCCCGGCAGCGGGATGGTGGACCAGCTCGTCGGCGACCGGGACAACGAGATGGCGCTGATGTTCGATTCCCGCGTCCACGCACTGGAGTCCGACATCAACGTCAAAGTGTACACGTTTCCGGAACTGGAAGAGCTGGTCGACCTGATGCAGGAAATCGAAGTGTAAGCAGGTCACAACGATGGGGACGGCGGGCACTGCGGATGAACTCCTTTTCCATCATGAAAGATTTAGCAGTGTTTCTTGTATCGTGAGCCCCTGCATCATGATATGCCAGGAGGCAGCCCGCAAACTCTACGACCGTTCTTGTGGCGTGCAGAAACACTGTATCCGGACACAGAGGTCGTCTCTCGTACCCACGAGGGCATCGTCCGCCACGACTACGCCGAATATGCCGAACGGACGGCACAGTTAGCGAACGCGATCGAGGAAGCCGGCTACGGCGACGGCGAACGGCTCGGAACGTTCTGCTGGAACCACAGCCGTCACTTCGAGACGTACTTCGGAGTACCCGGAACCGGTGCGCAGCTACACACTATCAATCCGCTCCTGCCCGACGAACACATCCAGTATATCGTCAGCGACGCGCAGGACGAACTCATTTTCGTCGACGAATCGCTCCTGCCGAAACTGGAGGGTGCCGCCGTCGATGATCCGGAGTCCTTCGAAACGGTCAAGCAGTTCGTCGTGATGAGCGAGTCCGTTCCAGACACGGAGCTCGATGCCGTTTCCTACGAATCGTTCATCGCCGACCAGCCGACGGAGTACGACTGGCCTGAACTGGAGGAGGACCGCCCCGCCGGTCTCTGTTACACGTCCGGTACGACCGGGCGGCCGAAAGGCGTCGAGTACACCCAGCAGATGCTGTGGAGCCACACGATGGGGATTCAGTCTCCACAGGGGATTCCACTCGACGACGACGACGTCGTGATGCCCGTCGTCCCGATGTTCCATGTCAACGCGTGGGGCCTCCCGTTTTCGGCAACTGCTGGCGGAGCCAAGCACGTCTATCCCGGCCCACAGCCGGAACCGGCGGACCTCGCGAAGCTCATCGAAGAGGAGGACGTCACCGTCACTGCTGGCGTCCCGACCGTCTGGCTGGGACTGATGGAGTACGTCAAGGAGAACGACGTCGACCTCTCCTCGCTCGAACGTCTTATCGTCGGCGGCAGTGCCGCACCCGAAGCGATGATCCGGTTCTTCGACGACCGCGACGTGGAACTCGTCCACGCCTGGGGGATGACCGAGACGGCCCCAGTGGGTGCGGTGTCGTCCCTGCGGAGTGACTTGGAGGACGCCGACTACCAGACGCAACTGGACAAGCGGGCAAAGCAGGGGCTCGTCACGCCCGGGCTGGAGTTCCGTGTCATCGACGACAACGGCAACGAGGTCCCGCACAACGGCGAGGACTTCGGCGAACTCCACATCCGCGGGCCGTGGGTGACGACGGAGTACTTCAAGCGACCGGAAGCGAACGAACAGGAGTTCGAGGACGGCTATCTGAAGACCGGTGACGTGGTGTCCGTCGACGAGGACGGCTACATCAAGATCGTCGACCGGGCAAAAGACGTCATCAAGAGCGGCGGGGAGTGGATCTCCTCGCTGGAACTGGAAAACGAACTGCTATCCCACGACGATGTTAACGAGGCGGCAGTCATCGGTGTCCCCCACGAGCGCTGGCAGGAGCGCCCACTCGCGATGATCGTTCCGACGGCCGACGCTGACGAGGAGGCGCTTGGCGATGAACTCCGGGAGTACATTCTCGATTCCTACCCCAAATGGTGGGTCCCGGACAACTTCGTCACCATCGACGAGGTACCGAAGACGGCAACCGGGAAGTTCGACAAGAAGTCGCTCCGCGACGAGTACGCCGACGAATCACTCGTCGAGGGTCGCGTCCCTGACGACGCCGCGCCAGAATAGGAGATTGTCGCGGAGTGCGAATGTCTCCAGCAACAGTAGCGGTTACTGGGCGTGAATGATGGGATTTACTCGACGCCAGTGACGAGATTCCGGACTTCGGTCCGATAGGTGTCGGGCTGAAGTCCGAGATCAACATCGACAGTGACTGTGATTCCGTCACTCAGGTCGTTTTCGACGACTTGCTCGAAGTTCTGGGCGGGGTACGCGCCCCCGGAGATGACGACGAAATCGCCGTGATGCCAGACGGCAAACATCGCCGAGATGTCGATGTCGCTGGCCGGTATCTCGACAGCCTCATCGTCGGTCACGTCGAAGGAGATCCCTTCGAATGGGTATACGGCAGATAGTTCGACCGTCTCGGCTGTCTCACCAGTGTCGATACCGATTGTCCCCTCACCGGATTTCTCGATGTCGGTCAGCCCCTGCGCTTCCATCTGCTGTTCGAAGCTATCACGCGCGTTCGTTCTGACTTCCGCCAGCAGTTCCTCGCGACCCACGCCAGCCGGGAGATTGTCCAGATTGGGGCTAAAATCGACGCGGGTGGCGAAAAACACGGAGAGCGCAGTCTGGACCTGGTCGAGGGTTCGGCTGGCGACACGCTCCTGTAGCTGTTCGTCGGCGTACTGGACCGTACTGGAGACGGCCTCGACCGTAACCGGGCCGTAGCTCCGGTCGAACACTGTCTCCGAGGACTGATCCGTTCGCGTCCAGCCGCCGTCTTCGAGACGCTGTTTCGGAACGTCCGGTGGTGGTGCCTCGGCTGCAGCCAGAAACGAACACCCCGCAAGCCCGGCGGTTCCGAGGGTCGCTCCGGCGAGCAGGTAGTCTCGACGATTCATGTCCGAGGAAAGCTACAGCCATGGAAAAGCGTGCTGGCCGATTATCAGGATTTTCCGAGAAACAACTACGACGGTGTTTGGCTGAGTTCCACGGAGTATATGAGTACACAAACCATGATAATTCCCATGGATCTGCTATCCGAGAAACTCGTTCCGGAACACGCACACGAGGTCAAGGAGGAGGCTCGGGAGTTCGCCGCGGAGCATATCGAACCAGTCGCAGGTGAGTACTACGCGTCCGGGGAGTATCCCTGGGACGTGCTCGAAGCAGCCAGGGAGGCCGGCCTCGTCGCCCAGGACATCGGCGAGGAGTGGGGCGGGAGCGGCTACGACCTCCAGCAGATGCTTGCGATGGCGGAGGAGTTGTACAAAGCCGACGCAGGGATCGCGCTGACGATCCAACTCGCCAGCTTCGGGGCAGAGATCGTCGAGGACCACGGCGCGGACTGGCAGAAAGAGGAGTATCTTGAACCCGTCGCCGCCGGCGACCAGCTTACCGGCCTCGCCGTCTCCGAACCGGAGACGGGGAGCGACCTCGCCGGGATGACGACGGCCGCCGAGAAGGACGGCGACGAGTGGGTGATTAACGGCGAAAAGTACTGGATCGGAAACGGCGTCGAAGCGGACTGGGTGACGCTGTACGCCAAGACCGGTGACGACCCGAACGACCGCTACGGGAACTACTCGATGTTCATCGTCCCGACGGACGCCGACGGCTACCACGCCGAGCACATCCCCGAAAAGATGGGCTTCCGGGCGTCCAAGCAGGCCCACATCGTGCTCGACGACTGCCGGATTCCGGAGGAGAACCTTATCGGCGTCGAAGGGGCCGGCTTCTACATGCTCGCCGAGTTCTTCAATCACGGCCGCGTCGTCGTCGGCGGGCACGGCATCGGTCTCGCCGCGGCGGCCATCGAAGAAGCCTGGGAGTTCGTCCACGACCGCGAGGCCTTCGGCAAGACTGTCGACGAGTTCCAGGCGGTCCAGCACAAACTGGCCGACATGCAACTCGGCCTCCAGTCCGCCCGAGCGCTCACCTGGCACGCGGCGGAGCGCGTCGCCAATCAGGAGAACGCCGGCTACTGGGCCGCACTGGCAAAGACCAACGCGACCGAAGCCGCAATGGACTGTGCGGAGAAAGGAATGCAGCTCCACGGAGGGCGGTCGGTGCTGACGGAGAATCGTATCTCCCGCGTGTACCGCGACGTCCGGATTCCGGTCATCTACGAGGGGGCCAACGACATCCAGCGGAACCTCATCTACAACCAGGCCCCGATGTAATGGGGAGGGCTCAGTCGATCACCAGCGCTTGATTGATTGCGTCGCAAACAACGTGTGTTTTTCGCGGGAACACCACCCTTCGAGTGTTCTCTGGCGAAGCCTCGCTGCCATTATCAGTGTATGACAGTTCATTATTGGCTGGCCTGAACAGCACAGGAACGCCGAACGGGACGGTTGCTGGAGGACAGCCCGGTGATAATGGGCCAGCACACCACCCTACAAGTGTTCTGACAGCCCTACACAAGCGATCCGACACCACCCTACGAGTGTTCTATCACCACCCTGCAAGTGTTTCCAGTTCGACTACAACCGGACCAAAACAGTGCACAGGTGTTCACACACCACCGTGCAAGTGTTCACACGGGTGTATTCGTGCCTGGGTTCCACTAAAGCACCACCGTGCAAGTGTTACTACGCTACAGTTCGGCGTCTCTGTGTGGGCTTTCACACCACCTTGCAAGTGTTTCCCGCACCGATAGAAACAGGATAGAATGGATAGGACACACCACCGTGCAAGTGTTCGGAAACGGCCGTTTTGGGCGTGTTTTCCGCCGAATCGGGGTTGACACCACCCTGCAAGTGTTTTCGAAACGGAATACCGCGGTGCGGCGACAGGACGGGCTGACACACCGGTCTGCAAGTGTTCTACACACTGCACTGGAGGGCAAATACCACATAATCGCTCGTTAGCACTCCGGGGTCGTGGTCTATTGTGGGCAGACACACACCACCCTGCAACTGTTCTGGACTGCACAATAGAGAGACCGTCGTTGAACACACACACACCACCGTGCAAGTGTTCTGCCGTGTGAGCCCGGAGGGGGTGTACAAAGACGCTGGCTACGTGAACTGCCAGAGGTTCTGTTGCTCGTCGTCGGTAGTGTCCGGTGCCTCGAACTCGGTGGCCTCGTCCTCCAGATAGTGTTCGAGAATCCCGTTGACGTTACTCGGTACGGCATCGCTGTAGGAGGATTGGAGTGCAGCGTTGATGATATCGGTCGGATCGTCAGTGACCTCGTAAATGTATTTGCGCCCACCCTTGCGGCCGAGGTTACGTTCGGCCGAGCGGACTAGCCCCTGCATCGAAAGCTGGTCGAGGAACTCGTAGATTTTCCGCTCGGACTTCACGCGGCGGCCGCTCGACTCCGCAATCGAAGAATAGAGGTTGTATATCCGTTTCGTCGACGCCTCGTGTTTCGGTTCGATGAGCGCAAGCGTCGTCGCGAGATACGTCAGCGCCTGCTGTGAACTCAGGTCGTGCTCGAAGTAATCCAGCAGTTCGTCGGTTTCGATGGTGTCTGTCGCCCGTCGCGTATGCGCTTCGGTCACACCATCCGCGCCCTCCATCCGCGCGTACTCCCCGGCCTTTTCCAGGATTCGGAGTCCCTGCCGAACGTCACCGCGTTCCTGTGCAGAGAAGGCGGCCGCCAGCGGCACGACATCTTCGCCGAGCACGTCCTCCCGGAACGCGATGTCGGCGTAGTAACCCAGAATGTCCCGGAGTTCGGTCGCGTCGTACGGGCCGAACTTGATCTCTCTCTCCCCCAGTGTCGACTTCACCTTGGGTTCCAGCACGTCGACGAACTTGAGGTCGTTCGAGATACCGATGAGTCCGACCTTCGCATCGGTGATCGGCGTGTTCTCGTTCGCTTCAGCCCGCGGTAGTTCGTAGAGGAAGTCGTTTCGCGCGTCCGCTGGAATGTTGTCGATCTCGTCCAGAATAATGAGGACGTTGCCGCCGACAGCCTCGATCTCTTCGTAAAGAAACTCGAAGACGCTGTCAGTGCTGTAGCCGCTCTCGGGGAGTTGGTTCTCCGGGTCCCGGAACTCGTTAACGAGTGTGTTGACCAGCGCGTACGCCGATCGGTAGTTCCGGCAGTTTATCGGGCCGACAACGGTGAGCGGGATGTCCTCGGCCTCGGCTTTCTCTTCGAGCTTGTCCCGGACCCACTTCGTAACAGCTGTCTTTCCGACCCCTGTTGGGCCGTAAACGAAGACGTTGTTGGGGTCGTGGCCGACGATGACGTCCTGAAGCGCGTTAATGTAGAACTCGATCTCCTCATCGCGGTGAAAGATCGTATCCGGCGTGAACGTGTCTTTTTTCAGCGGTTGCTTTCGTTCGAAGATCGCGTCAGTCCCATCGAACGGGTTCTCGTTCACGTCGACCATCGTATCCCACCTTTCGAGTGACTCTATATAAAACCAGTGACCACCGTACAAGTGTTTCAAGTGTTTTCACGCCGAACAGTCACACACCACCCTGCAAGTGTTCCTCCGATCCATCTCGAAAACAGCCACGAGCAGTCTGCTGCGCCGATCCTCCGTCCAGTACACTTGAGTCCTGCGATCCTTGACTATCTCGTTCTAGACTATATCTAGAACTAGTGGGCTTTTGATAAACTTTACGGTATATGCAATTTATCCATGTTGATGATCGAATGGTCCCTTCCATAGAATCCAATCTATAGGTGCTTCAGGACACTCATATCCGTATGTACGGATAGCACCCTAATCATGCAATCTCAGTAGAATCGAACAATCCGATTCTCTTTTAAGTACGTGTCAGGGCCCTCCCCCTCCCCACCCCCATCCCCGCAAACATCGAGAACACTTGCAGGGTGGTGTGTGTGGGTCCCGCTTTTTCCAGATATTTCGCTATAAAAGTACCTCGGCACCGATACAGCATGAAATCCCTTCCACAGCGAACGGCTGGTCATATAGCGAGTTAGCCCATCACCCGCGGTGCACGGCACCGCTCTTTACTTTGTGACAGCCCGTATACACTGTATGGACGACCTCGCAGTGACATTCGTCGACCGGGGCCGCGTACAGGCTGACCGAAACTTCGTCGTCGACGGCCACAGCGTCGCAACGGCCTCGGACCGCGACCCGGAACACGAGTACGAAACGTACGTCGTCTGGAACCTCGTCGTAGAGACACCTGCGATGACTGTCCTCTGGGACACCGGCTCTCATCCAGAGGCCGGCGACGGGTATTGGCCGACGCCGCTGTATGAGGCGTTCGCACACGTCGATGCTGCCGAGCACACTCTGCCAGCAGATCTCGAAGATGCGGGTTACAGCATCGGTGACATCGATGCTGTCGTGATGAGCCACCTGCATATGGACCACGCCGGCGGCCTGCACAACTTCGCAGGAACGGACGTGCCGATCTACGTCCACCGTAAGGAACTCCCGTTCGCGTACTACAGCGCTAACACGGACGACGGTTCTATCGCCTATCTCGCCAGCGACTTCGACCGCGACCTGAACTGGGAGATCGTCCACGGCGATAGCTATCATCTTACCGATGGCATCGAACTGCTCCACCTCCCCGGCCACACGCCCGGGCTCATGGGTGCTTTCATCGACCGCCCGAACCAGCCGCTTCTCGTCGTCGGCGACGAAGCGTACGTCGAGGCGAACTACGCAGGACAGTCCATGGCGACGAGCCTCCTGTGGAACAACGGCGCGTGGAAGGAGAGTCTGGAACGATGCCGGGACCGCCAGCGTGCCACGGGGGCCGAAGTGCTGCTCGGCCACGACCTCGCGGTGTTTGAGGACGTGTCCGGGACGATGGACTGAGACGCGGCCCGTGTCAGGTCAGTCCGAGACGGCGACGAGCGTCCGGCGCTCGCCGTCTTCAGTCGCCACGACCCACCGGTCTTCGTGGCGCTCGACGACGGCCCACACGCCGAAAAACAGGTGTAACTCCAGTTCGAGACCGTTGACGCGTTCGCCGGTCTCTTCGATACGGAACTCTCGGGACTCAGCGACGTTTGGCATGTCACAGGCGAGATGGTAGCCAACGCCAAACCGTGGCGATAGCCGTGTTAGCCGGTTCGAGCGCGACTTTCACTGTTCGAGGTACCCGTACGTCTCCTCCAGATAGTCGATGATCCAGTCGACCGTCGACTCGTCGTAGGTCCAGAAGCCGTAGAACTCGCGTGGTTCGCGCTCCTCGGCCAGCAGAGCGCATTTCTGGGACGGGTCACCGCCGCCGTCGAAGACGACGAACCACGAGTCGGCGATCTCGTCCGACCGTTCCAGATGTAGCGAGAACGTGCTGTACTCGGGTGGTTCGACGTCAGGGACAGCATAGGCGTGTACGTCCACGTCGGTCTCACCCAGTCGTTCGTACAGGTCGAGTTCGCCCTGAAGCGTCGAGAGCGTCTGGAAGCCGGCGTGCAACGTTCCCTGTCCTACGCGCCACGCGCGGTCCTCGATTTCACGGGACGCGGCGGTCATCCGCTGGATGGACCACGAGGTGAACATCGTCTCGTCGAGGTGGTCGAGAATCGACGCGTACGGGCTGTTGTCCCGCGTGATGTACTGACGGCCTTCGTCAAGCGAGTCAGTGAACGAAGTGAGACTCGCGGCCGCGATGACCTCTTCGCCCTCGCTGAGAGTGATAAACTCGCCCGGGCGCCCGCTCTCAGTCTGCTCGGTCTGGACGCGAACGTTGCGGTCCGCGAAGCGCTCGCGTAGGTCTTCGGCCACTGTCGGCCCAGCGTTGAAGACGGTCAGCGTCTTCTGGTGATCTTCGACGCCAGTGATGAGTTCCGTTAACGACATCCTCGACTGTACATCGGTATTCACTGTGTTAGTCGTTGTGGGAGGGAGTTACTCGGCTTACTATTAGTTGCTGACACGTGCAACTCAGACGGATATACTGCCCCTGTGAATATTCCCCAATAGCGCCGAACCCCATTTCGAAAACGGCAATCTGAGGTGCCTGAGACGAAAGATAACGATTAATGAGTGGTTACATAGTGGAAAATCTTTAGTCATGGCCCCCCAACGGAATGGTACGGCACCAGAGCTGGGGCCGAGGATTTCACCATGACAGACAACGAACTAATCTGGCGAATCGCCGGTGGTTCCGGTGACGGAATCGACTCGACAAGCCAGAACTTCGCGAAGGCCTTGATGTGGTCGGGGCTGAACGTGTTCACACATCGTCATTACCCGTCGCGTATTCGTGGCGGCCACACGTACGTTGAAGTACGTGCGAAGGACGAACCGGTACAGTCCCGCGGGGACGGCTACAACTTCCTGCTAGCCCTGGGTGACTCCTTCGCCCGGAACCCACAGGAAGAGGCCTACTACGGCAAAGAAGAGCTCAAACCGCTGTACGAGAACTTCGACGACCTCCGAGAAGGCGGCGTTCTCCTCTACGACGAGGGACTGCTCGACGACGAAGACGTCGACGAGATCGGCCTCGAAGAGGCCGCCGAGGAGAACAACTGGCACGTCGTCCCGATGGACCTCCGCGGTATCGCCAAGGAACACGGCCGCGAGATCATGCGGAACACGGCCGGTATCGGCGCGACCGCGGCCATTCTCGACATCAGCACCGACGAGTTCGAGAAGCTCATCAAACAGAACATGAGCGGCGACATGCAGGAGGCGAACCTCAACGTCCTGCACGACGCCTACGAAGCCGCCAGCGAACTCGACGTCGACCACGACATCGAGGTCCCCGAGGGCTCCCACGATGAGGAGCAGGTCATTCTCTCGGGCTCGAACGCCATCTCCTACGGCGCAATCGACGAGGGCTGTCGCTTCATTTCGGGCTACCCCATGACCCCGTGGACCGACGTGTTCACGATCATGTCACAGCACCTGCCCTCGTTCGGCGGGATCTCCGAACAGGTCGAAGACGAGATCGCGGCCGCCGCGCTGGCGCTCGGTGCGTCCCACGCCGGCGTGAAAGCCATGTCCGGGTCCTCCGGCGGTGGCTTCGCGCTGATGTCCGAACCGCTCGGGCTGGCGGAGATGACCGAGACGCCGATCGTACTCGTCGAAGCGATGCGAGCCGGTCCCTCGACGGGGATGCCGACCAAGCCCGAGCAGGCTGATCTGGAACACGTCCTGTACACGTCACAGGGCGATTCGGCTCGCGTCGTGTTCGCACCGGCGAACATCCGCGAATGCTACACGCAGACCCGCTCGGCGTTCCGCATCGCCTACGAGTACCAGATCCCGGCTATCGTCATCTACGACCAGAAGATTCAGGGCGAACTCCGGAACCTCCCGGCCAGCCACTTCGACGAGGAACCGAACGCCGACCCCGGATCGGTCCTCACCGAAGAGGAGATTCAGGACGCAGCACACCACTCCTCCGGGAAGTTCCAGCGGTTCCTCCACGAACCCGAGGACGGCTCGAACGTCAGCCCGCGCTCCGTGCCGGGCCAGAAGGACGGTCGCTTCCTTGCAACGGGCAACGAGCACAATCCGTCGGGCCACATCAGCGAGGACCCCGAGAACCGCATCGCCCAGATGAACCGTCGGCTCAACAAGCTCGATGACATCCGTGCTGATCTGGACGAAAACACGTCCCACCAGACCTACCACGGACCCGAGGACGCCGACTACGGCATCCTCGTGTGGGGCAGCCAGCAGGGGACCGTCTTCGAGGCCGTCGACCGACTCAACGAGAACGGCCATTCCGTGAAGGCGCTTGGCGTCTCCGACATGGCTCCGTACCCGAAGGAAGAAGTCTCCGAGTGGCTCGAATCAGTCGACGAGGCGCTCGTCGTCGAGATGAACGCCACGGCCCAGTTCCGCGGCCTGACCCAGAAGGAACTCGGGAAGTACGGCGACAAGATGTCGAGCCTCCTGAAGTACAACGGCAACCCCTTCGAGCCCGCCGAGATCGTCGACGGGTTCGAATCCAGCATCGACGGCGAGGAACTCGCCGCGAGCAACATGAAGTACGTACCCGCGGCAGGTGACTAACCTATGAGTGCATTCTCAGCAATCAACGAAGAACGCGAAATCGAGCGTGACGAGTTTACACCCGGCATCGAACCCCAGGCGACCTGGTGTCCGGGCTGTGGCGACTTCGGCGTCCTCAAGGCGCTGAAGCAGGCCATGCCGGAAGTCGGCAAGAACCCCGATGAGGTCGCACTGTTCACCGGTATCGGGTGTTCCGGGAAGCTCAACAGCTACTTCAACAGCTACGGCTTCCACACCATCCACGGCCGCTCGCTGCCCGTCGCCCGGGCCGCGAAGCTCGCCAACCCTAACCTCGAAGTCATCGCGGCCGGCGGGGACGGCGACGGCTACGGTATCGGTGGGAACCACACCATCCACACGGCCCGTGAGAACCACGATATGACGTATATCGTGTTCAACAACGAGATCTTCGGGCTGACAAAGGGTCAGACATCCCCGACATCGCCGAAGGGCCACAAGTCCAAGACACAGCCCCACGGCTCGGCGAAGTCGCCGATCCGCCCCCTGTCCCAGCAGCTCAACGCCGGCGCGACCTACATCGCCCGGACCGCGGCTGTCAACCCGAACCAGGCGAAGGAGATCATCGCCGAAGCCATCGAACACGACGGCTTCGCGCATATCGACTTCCTGACCCAGTGTCCGACCTGGAACAAGGACGCGAAGCACTACGTCCCGTACACGGACGTCCAGCAGTCCGACGAGTTCGACTTCGACGTCTCGGACCGCGCGGAAGCCGCCGAGATGATGCGCAAGACCGAGGAACGACTGTACGAGGGCGAAGTCCTGACTGGACGGATGTACGTTGACGACAGCCGCCCATCCTACGGCCAAGAGAAGCGCCAGATCGGTGAGATGCCAGAGGAACCGCTCGCAGAGCGGTACTTCGACGAGGACGCCGAGTGGGAGCGGACCTACGACAACCTCCTCGAACACCACAAATAACGCTCGCTGCCGGACTACGGATACCCCCCGAACGTGGGTTTCTGGTTCGGAAGATATTTTTTCATGCACCGAAAAGATTAGTCCATGAGTGCCGAGTCTACGGAGCGTCGAATCCTGTCGGTCCTTGAAGAGGACGCACAGGCCTCGTACGCAGAAATCGCGGAGCGAGCGGAGGTATCGAAGCCGACAGTCCGGAAATACATCCAGAAACTCGAGGAGGAGGGCGTCATCGTCGGGTACTCCGCCGATGTCGACCCGAAGAAGTTGGCGGGCCAGTCGATTGCACTGGTCGGCATCGACATCGCGAGCGATTGCTACGTCGAGGCCACGCGGAACCTCAAGGAGATTCCGGAGATGGAAGAGCTGTACACGTCTAGCGGCGATCATATGCTGATGGCAGAAGTCCGGGCGATGGACGGGGACTCGCTGGCGGACGTCATCGAAGACAAGATTCTCGCCCTCGACGGTGTTACCGCCGCGCATCCGTCGTTTCTGCAGGAACGGCTGAAGTAACGGGTTTTTAGACGCTCCAGTGCTGACTGCACGGTATGCTTTCTCGGCTGGTGCTCGGACTCGGTCCGACGGCCGCGGACCTTCTCGACGCGATTAGCGACGACCGCGGCGAGCTGGCAGTTGTGACCCAGGACGAGCACCGCGCTGAAACGCTCCGGGCGGACGGCATCAACGTGCTCGAAGCCGACCAGACTGACCCGTCTGTTCTCGCCGGTCTCGACTTTCATCCGGAGAGCGTCATCGTCGCCAGTGAAGACCCGGAACGGAACGGCGACGCGGCGACGGCCGCGCGTGACTGCTTTCCCGACGTGTTCCTCCTCGCGTACGCCGGCCGCGGCGCGACGGCAGACCAGCGCGACCGACTCGACAGCGTGGCGGACCGGGTCGTCACGCCGGAGTCTGTCGTTACCGACTACGTCACCCAGTCAGTCGGCGACGAAGGAACGCGGGCCAGACAGCTCCATCAGGTTCTCCGGGACATCGACGACCATCTCGCCGTCGTCACGCACGACAACCCCGACCCGGACGCGATTGCCAGCGCTGTCGCCCTCGGAGCGCTCGCTGAACGGGCCGACTGCGAGGTGACGATCTGTTACTACGGGGAGATCTCACATCAGGAGAACCGGGCGTTCGTCAATCTCCTCGAATTCGACCTCCGAAACCTTGATACCGATTCGCCGGATGAACTGGAAGCGTTCGACGCGTTCGCGCTGGTCGACCACTCCAGAGCCGGCGTCAACGACCAGCTTCCGCCGGAGACCCCGATCGATATTGTCATCGACCACCACCCGCCGCGGGTCCCGATCGAAGCCCGCTTCGTCGACCTCCGGAGCGGCGTCGGGGCGACGAGTACGTTGCTGGTCGACTATCTCCAGCGGTTCAACGTCGATATTCCGACACCCATCGCGACGGGCCTGCTGTTCGGCATTCAGGTCGACACGAAGGACTTCAGGCGGGAAGTCGCTGCCGCGGACTTCGAGGCCGCCGCGCATCTCGTGACAGACGCCGACATGGCGACGCTACAGCGCATCGAAGACCCGAGTGTGAGCGCGGAGACGCTGTCAGTCATCGGCCGCGCGATTGCGAACCGCGAGCAAGAAGGGTCGGTGCTTCTGACCGGTGTTGGCGAGATCAGTGACCGTGACGCGCTCGCACAGGCGGCCGACAGGCTACTCGATCTCGAAGGCGTCCAGGCGACGATGGTGTACGGTGTCGTCGACGGGACGATTTACGCCTCGGCTCGGGCGCGTGGGGCGGACATCGATCTCGGCGAAGCACTCCGGGACGCTTTCGGACAGATCGGGTCCGCGGGCGGTCACGCCGATATGGCGGGCGCACAGATCGATCTGGGGATGATAACCGTCGACGACCGCGAGGAGTCGCTGGAGGAGATCGTCCGCTCTATCGTTTCGGACCGATTTCTCGACGCCATCCAGTCGCGATCCCACCGGCTGCTCGGGCGTGTCTACGCACGCTCCGACTACGACGTGACCGCGTTCACGGAATCGACGGCGCTTGGACGGGACAGCGGAGACACCATCGCGACGGCTGGAGACGCGCCTGCAGGGTCAAACGAGGACACCGCAACGGACTGGAACAGCGATGTGATGTTTCTGGAAAACGGCGACAAGGACGGAGGTGACGAGTCGGAACAGGCAGCCGACGTGGCTGAGCCGACAGACGACGAGTCAGAACATGGGGAAGACAGCCCAGAAACGCTCGTCGAACCCGACGACAGCGAGCCGTCGTAGGCGAGCCTTTTTTATTGTCGGTCGAGAACTCCGTGCCGATGGAGGAATCGAGTCGACCGACGGTCGGAGACTACATGACACGCGAGGTTGCCACCGTCGAACTCGACGACACTGTCGGGGAGGTCGCCCGACGTATCGCCGACAACGACCACTTCAGTGGGTTTCCAGTGACTGACGGCCGCCGCGTCGAGGGGTTCGTCAGCGCGCGCGACCTGTTGCTGGCGGAAGACCACGAGCCGATGTTCCGCGTGATGACCGACGACATCCTTGTGGCGCATCCGGACATGGCCGTTCAGGACGCGGCGCGCGTTATCCTGCGGTCGGGCATCCAGAAACTCCCAGTCGTCGACGATGCCGGTCACCTCGTCGGCATCATCTCGAACGCCGACGTGATCCGCTCACAGATCGAGCGGGCGACCCCGGGCAAGGTGGACAAGCTCAGCAGGACGCTCGAGAACATCCACGGTATCACGACACACGAGGGCCGCCGTGAGGTGGACCTTGCCAAGCTGACGCCGACACAGACGACGGTCTATGCCGACGAACTCGAAGGCCGGGTGTACGAACTGGAGCGTGGGCTGGCGGAACCGCTTGTCGTCATCGACAACGGTGGCGACCTCCTGCTGGCGGACGGCCACCACCGCGTCAAAGCCGCCGCGCGGCTCGACATCGATGAGATGGATGCCTACGTCATCGTCCTCGACGAGACGGTCGAACTAGGGATGGCTGAGACGGCCGCGGACTCCGATCTGGAGTCGATCGACGATATCGAGGTCGTCGACTACGCACACCACCCGCTCGTGCAGACGACGGAACGGCTTCAGGACTAGTCCGCAACGGTGTGATTGACGGTCACATCTCGCTTCCCCCGAACCTTCTTACTAAATCATGACATACACCGGAGTATGTTCGACGAGTCGGACCTCCAGCGCATCCGCGAGCAGAAAGACGAGTGGGAAGCCGAGACACTGGACCCCGTACTGGACGCCTACGGCGAACGCAAGGAGCGGTTCGCGACGGTCTCAAACCTCGATGTAGACCGGCTGTACACGCCACGCGACGTAGATGACCTCGATTACGAGGAAGATATTGGCTTCCCCGGCGAGGAGCCGTTCACACGCGGTGTCTATCCGACAATGTACCGCGGCCGGCAGTGGACGATGCGACAGTTCGCGGGCTTCGGGACCGCCGACGAGACCAACGAGCGGTTCCACTACCTCATCGACGAGGGCCAGACGGGGCTGTCGACGGCCTTCGACATGCCGACGCTGATGGGGATCGACTCCGACGACGTGATGGCCGACGGCGAGGTGGGCAAGGAGGGTGTCGCCGTCGACACGCTGGCGGACATGGAGCGGCTGTTCGACGGCATCGACCTCGGCGAGGTCTCGACCTCCTTCACAATCAATCCCAGCGCCCCCGTCATCTACGCAATGTACATTGCGCTGGCCGACCAGCAAGGGGTCCCGCGCGAAGAGATCCGAGGGACGCTTCAGAACGATATGTTCAAAGAGTTCATCGCACAGAAGGAGTGGGTCATCCCGCCGGAGCCGTCGCTAAAGCTCGTCACCGACACCATCGAGTTCGCCAGTCAGGAGACGCCGAAGTTCAAGCCCATCTCAGTGTCGGGGTATCACATCCGCGAGGCCGGCTCGACGGCAATACAGGAACTCGCGTTCACGCTTGCTGATGGTTTCGCCTACGTCGAAGACTGTCTGAACCGCGGGATGGACGTCGACGAGTTCGCCCCACAGCTGTCCTTTTTCTTCAATTCGCACAACTCCATGTTCGAGGAAATCGCGAAGTTCCGCGCGGCTCGCCGCATCTACGCCCGCGTGATGGACGACTGGTACGACGCGGAGGCCGACGCGAGCAAACAACTGAAGTTCCACACCCAGACTGCCGGCCAGTCACTGACCGCCCAGCAACCGCTGAACAACATCGTCCGCGTGACGATTCAGGCCCTCGCGGGTGTGCTGGGCGGGACCCAGAGCCTGCACACCAACAGCTTCGACGAGGCGCTGGCGCTCCCGTCCGAGCAGGCGGTGCGGGTCGCGCTCCGAACACAGCAGATAATCGCCGAGGAGTCGGGCGCGGCCGACATCGTGGACCCGATGGGCGGCAGTTTCGCCATCGAGTCGCTGACCGACGAGGTCGAGGAGAAGGCGATGGCCTACATCAATCACATCAGAGACGACCTCGGAGACGGATCGGTCCGCGACGGCGTCATTCAAGGGATTCAGGACGGCTACTTCCAGCGTGAGATTCAGGACGCCGCCTACGAGTACCAGCAGCGCGTCGAGAGCGAGGAAGAAGTCATGGTCGGCGTCAACAAGTACACCGTCGAAGAGGACACCGAACCCGAGATCCTCACCGTCGACGAAGACGTGCAGGAACGCCAGCGGGACAAGCTTGCGACAGTCAAGGCAGAGCGCGACGACGCGGCCGTAGAAGCAGCGCTCGACGAACTGCAGCAGGTGATCACCGACGGCGGGAACGTCATGCCCGTCATCATCGATGCGGTGAAAGCCTACGCGACGATGGGCGAGATCATGGCTGTCTTCGAGGCAGAATACGGAAGCTATCAGGAGACGGCCAGCGTGGCGTGACCGGTTCAGGATCCGGCCGCGTCGTCGACCCGTTCGGAGACGTACACGACGAGGCCAAGTAACACGCCAAGGACGATACCGATAGTGACGAATCCGTAGATTGCGACGCCAAACGGCGTCGGCGGTAGCGCGATTACACCGAACAGTTCCGGTTCGAGGTTCTCCGGTCGGATGCTGCCGAGTACGAACCCCATTACACCGGCAAGAACAACAATAGCGACGTACAGGCGAAGGACGATCTGCCGTCCAGACCTGGCCTCAACTTCGCTCATGTGAGAACAACGGCGCGGAGACGATTAGCCTTTTTCACTTCCACGCCGTAGCTATCCTATGTCACAGAAGGAACTACTGTTTCTCGTCCTGACCGGAATCGCACTCATGATGTTCGTGACGGCGATGGTACTCGTTTCCGGCGCAAGCTAACAGCACTGTCAGTTCGGTCGTGGCTGTGAACGAAGCAAGGCAGACAAAAACAGAGTTCGGGACGCTTACGAGTCGTTTTGTTCTTCTTGACCGCCGTCAGCAAGCAGCGACGGGTCCTTCTCCGGACTGTCGGCTTCGAGTTGCTCCTCGAACCACTGGAACTCACGGTCCAGCATGCCGTCGCGCTCGAGGTTCCACGGGTCGCCGTCCTCGACCTTCGGGCCTTCGAGCCAGGACTGGACGATGTTCCAGACGAAGAACAGCTGGCCGATAAACAGGATGAGCGCACCGACGGTCGCCGCCTGGTGGAACGTCGACACCTGCGTCAGCGGCGCGATAGCACCATCGAACTGGTAGGTGGCGTAGCGCCGCGGCATCCCCAGATAGCCCAGCGCGAGCATCGCGAAGAACGTGATGTTGGTCCCGATCATGGAGAACCAGAAGTGCGCCTTCCCGAGGGTGCGCTGGTACATCCGGCCGGTGAAGATGGGGAACCAGTAGTAGATGCCCGCGAAGGCCGCGAAGCCGATGGCTCCCATCACGATGTAGTGGAAGTGCCCGACGACGTAGTAGGTGTCGTGCAGGATCAGGTCGACGGGGATGGAGGCGAGGAACACACCGGTTACGCCGCCGATGATGAAGTTCGAGACGAAACCGATACAGAAGAGCATCGGCGTCGTCAGGCGCAGGCGACCGTTCCACATCGTCGTGATCCAGTTAAACGTCTTGACCGCGCTCGGTATTGCGATAGCCAATGAGACAGCCATGAACGACGCCCGGAGTCGCGGGTCCATACCCGTCGAGAACATGTGGTGGGCCCAGACGCCGAAGGACAGCACACCGATGGCGAGCGTCGAGTAGACGACGAACTTGAAGCCGAACAGCTTCCGGCCGGAGAACTTCGGCAGGATGAGGCTGACCAGTCCCATCGGCGGCAGGACGAGGATGTACACCTCGGGGTGGCCGAAGAACCAGAACAGGTGCTGCCACAACAGCGGGCCGCCACCCTCGACGGCGAAGAACGTCGTCTGGAGGTTCCGGTCCAGCAGCAGCATCACGATAGCGCTCCCCAACAGCGGGAAGGCGAACAGGATCAGCGCGGACTGGGTGAGGATCGTCCACGAGAAGATGTCGAGGTTTGCCCAGTTGACTTCCTCGTCGCGCTCCGTGAAGATGGTCGCGATGAAGTTGATCGCTCCCATCGTCGCTGCGACACCCGAAAGGTGGAGTCCGAGCAGCATCAGGTCGACACCAGGGTTCGCCTGCTCGACGGACAGCGGCGCGTACATCGTCCAGGCCGTCCGGGCCGGTTCGATCATGTTCTCGGTCACCGGCGCGAGGAAGAACCCTGCCCAGATCAGTAGTGCTGCCGGCGGGAGCAGCCAGAACGCGATGGCGTTGATACGCGGGAACGCCATGTCGTCGGCCCCGATGAGCAGCGGGATGAAGTAGTTCGCGAACGCCGCGATGATGGGCGTCCCGAACAGGAACAGCATCGTGATACCGTGACTCGTCAGGATGGAGTTGTAGGCGTTGTTGCTGAGGATGGCCCCTCCGGGCGTAACGAGCTGGAGGCGGATGAGCATCGCCATGATACCACCCACGGCGAATGCGATGACCGCGTACACCCCGTACAACAGACCGATGTCCTTGTGGTCGACAGTTGTTAGCCAGCGAATGATACCTGCGGGTTTCTCACGGTTGATGACCGCCGTCTCGTCACCCGTGACGGCCCCGCCACCCGCGAGCGGCGTATACGAACGCCAGTTCTCGACACGGGTGAGAAGCGCGGCGACGCCGACGAGGAGGACGGCCATCAGCCCCGTCAGCACAATATCTCCTGCTACCATAGTCGTCCTTCAGGACTGGGACATTATCAAAGGGTCGATTCCTGCAGCAACGACCATAAAATACGGCTCCCATCCAGCATTACAGCTTCAGAAATAAGGGACCACTCACACTGTCACCCGGTGGCAGGGACGGCCAGCTTTCGAAGCGATCTGTCCGAAGCCGTCAGTTCAGTCTTCGTGACCCAGCTCGCCGCTTTCTTTCTCGGCGTTCTCGACGGCCTTCCCCGCGTAGTAGGTCAGGACAGCGAGCAGCAGGAACATCGAGATAATCAGTGCGAACTGCAGCCCGGTGAAGACGGGATCGGTTCCGAACGCCGGGAACGCGGCGAACGCGACGATGAAGAAGAAGAGGATCCCGAGCGGGATGACGTTCACAGTGAGGTCGAGCAGTGTATCTTTTTCGAACCCGAACAGAGCCATGCCTGCCCGTTAGAACAGGCCAGTAAATAGAGTGTTGGTTTCCGAATCGGGCTAGTACCCGTCTCAGGCCGCGGTCTGTTCCATAACTGAGGCGACGCCGCCCATTGCGATCATCACAGCACCCGCCGCGGCGACGGCCACCAGCCGAGTAAAGAGTGGCCCGGTCCCGACGTTCGACAGCGCGATATCGGCGACTGGGACTTGCCAGAGCGTAAACGCGGCGGCGAGGATGATAAGCACCACGCCCACCCCAAGCAGGGTCGGCCACGGCCGTTCCGCGTATCCGGATTCCGTGAGGATACCGGCGATGCTCCCGCCGAACAGTATCAGTCCGAAGACGGCCACTGGAAAGAGTCCGACGAACACGCCGATCTCTGACAGTGCTAATCCCAGTGCGACGAACAGCGGCCACGGACTCGCAGTCGGATACTGATCGCTTAGTCCCGGCTCCTCTGCCATACCAGCAATTGCGCCCGAATCGTCATATGTCCATCGGACCGCGCCCGTGGGCACAAACTATTTGTCCACCATCCGGCTTGGTGGGAGTAATGAGTACACGCACGGTCGAACGGGTCGACGGCTGGGAGTCGGTACCGTTCGACGGCGGGTTCGCGGGCCTGCAGGACCTCGCCGGACAGGAGTTCTCCGGCGCGGTCATCACGGGTCCGACGCGCCTGTTCATGTTGAACGGGACCGTCGTCGGTGTCCTCGACGGCACCATCGAGGATTTCGAGGACGCGTCGGGAACAGCCAAACGGTCGCCCCACGAGGCGTTGCCACTGCTTGCAGTGATGCAGGAACGCGCCGACGAGGTGAAAGCACAGTACTACACCGAAGACACGGCACTTGCAGAAGTCGATCAGACGCTGTCGAGCGGTAACTTTACCGGCTTTATCGAACTCTCCGAGAACGTCCTCTCAGGCGACTACTACACCGTCTACCACCAAGGCCGCTCGATGAGCGTCGCGTGGGTCGGCAACTCCGACAACCTCATCACCGACGACGAGGCGTTCGACACGGCCAACGACGAGGTCGGCATCTACGAGGTCATGCCGGTCGACATCGAGCCGATCGAGATTCCGGAACCGCCGGAAGACGACACGGACGAGCAGTCAGCGGACCCGGCGGCTGCCGGCGTTGACCCGCTCGAGGCTGGTGACGAGACAGCCGCTACCGACGAAGATGCGATAGACAGCACGCCGACAGATACGGCGGTACCAGACGAACCGACACCACAGGACGTCGCCAGCGATGAACCGGTAGACCCGTCCCCGGACCCCGTCGGAGATACCGAAGCCGATGGAACCGACGACGCCGGACAGGCCCAGACCGCAGCAGAGTCGACGCGGGACCGCGGCCCTGCAAGCAGCGGCCCGCCGGGATCGAAAGCCGCCGGTGCGACTCCTGGCCGGTCCCGCCGCAGTTCCGAGTCTGACGAGCAATCGAGCGTGGACGAAAAGCCGAATGCAGACAACCGGCCAGACAGCAAAGCGACAGACCGGGCGACGACAGACACCGATACCGCGACACAGACGGAACCTGATTACGAGGCCACTGAACAGGAGGCCGGAGTGAGGGAAACTGCCGGGGAGACCGAGCCGAAACCATCGGCGACTGAGCCATCACAGAGACAGGAATCCCAGCACGCCAGCGCGCGAAGCACCCCGAAACAGAGCGATCAGGCGGCTTCGGCAGACCGTCGCGCCGAACCGGAAGACCCGAAATCGACACAGAGCCCCGAGCCACAGCCGTCCCAGACACAGTCCGGGACCGGAGCGGCAACGCCGACGCCGGACGCCGGTTCTGGCGGGTCAAGTGCGGATCTGGAGACGCGCTCGGTCCCGTCGCTGGACCCGAACAAGTCCGGCGGTGCGCAGGAAAGCACAGCCACCAGCGTTTCTCCCACGCAGACGCCGCCAACAGGTGGGCAACAGGCATCGACACCGCGACGCGACCAGCCGGCCCAGAACGACCCGACGCCGTCGACCGAATCCAGCGTGCAGGGACCAACACCGGCTCAGGAAAGCCGTGGCACAACTGCGAACGACCCGGAGTCGGCGCAGCCGGCCGATACGCCGCAATCCCAGCCGTCGACAGGGGACCAGGGACAGTCGCCTGCCGACGAAGAGCCGACACCGCGCGACCCGGAGCGTGTGGCAGAGCTCGAGTCCGAGCTCGAACAGCGAGCCGAGACGGTGTCGGACCTCGAATCCGAACTCACGGATCTGGAGGCAACGAACCAGGAGCTTCGGGACGAGCGCGACCGTCTAGAGTCGGAGCTAGCCGACGCACGGGCCGAAATCGACCGGCTGGAGGAGCAACTCGACGAGCAAAACGACGCCGCCGCAGGTAGCACCCGGCTCAGCGCCGGCGAGGCGATAAACGGGACGAACCTCTTCGTCAGGTACGATTCGAAGGGTAAGGCGACGCTGGAGGAAGCCAAGGACGGCGAAGCGAGCCGCGAAGAGGTCGAGGCGAATCTCAGGCTGGAGTATCACACGCAGTTCGAGGCAGAGGGCGCCACGGTCAACGGGACGCCCTTCGAGGAGTACCTCGAAGACAGCATCCAGTACCGCTTCGTCAACTGGCTCATCCGGAACCTCCTCTACGAGATTCGGGACACCGGACACGCGGGAGCGATGAAAGACCTCTACGAAGGGCTTCCGGCCATCGACCGTGCCGAACTGAACGGCAACGTCACGGTGACATACACGGAAGACGGTCAGGAGACCCGCTCGCAGGAACGGTTCGACGTGGTCGTCCGGGACCGGATGGGGAACCCGCTGGTCGTCGCAAACATCAACGACTCGCGCGAGCCGGCCTCCGAAGGCCAGATGTCGGACCTCATCCGGAACGCCGAGCGGGTCGGCAACGCCTCCGGGTCGCTTGCGTCGGCGTTTCTCGTCACGAGCAGTTTCTTCGAGCCGGGCGCACTCGAAACCGCCGAAGAAGCCACCTCTAGCGGGCTGTTCAACCGCGATAAGCGCAAGAGTTTCGTGAACATCTCGCGCAAGAAGGGCTTTCACCTCTGTCTGTTAGAAGCGAGAAACCAGGAGTTCCACCTGGCGGTCCCGGAACTCTGAGAAAGAAGCTTAGCCTTCGATTTCGGCCGCGTCTTCGATCTTCATACCTTCGAGCTTGTCGATGATTTCGTCGACCTTCTCGTCGAGGTCGTCGACGAACTCACCGGTCTGTTCGGTCGTGATCGCACCCTGGCTGGAGGGCTCGATGAGGTTCTCCTCTTCGAGAACGCGCAGGGAGTACCGCACCTTGTGGTGCGGGTAGCCGGTTTCGTTGGACATCTTCACGATACCGATAGGCTCGTTCTCGATAACCATGCGAAGCACCTGCAAGTGGCGCTCCAGCATGTCAACTTCCTTTTCAAGCCTGTCTATCATGGCAATTGTTAACTTGTGTTTGCGGTATTTAAAGGTTCTCCCTCGCCCAATCGCTACAACGTTGATACGTTTGAACAGGGGTGTCTTAAAACCGTCGTAACGATTCACATGGGTACTGCTCACGAGCGTGGATTCCGGACCGTAATCTGTTTATCACGGTGGATGGAAGGTGCGTGCGATGACCGTAACCATCGTCGGCTCACAGCTCGGCGACGAAGGGAAGGGCGGCATCGTCGACCTGTACGGCGACGACGTGGACGTCGTCGCGCGCTATCAGGGCGGCGACAACGCCGGCCACACCGTCGTCCACGAGGGCGAGGAGTACAAGCTCTCGCTGGTTCCGAGCGGAGCCATCCGCGGCAAGGTCGGCGTACTCGGCAACGGGTGTGTCGTCAATCCGCGAACGCTGTTCGACGAGATAGACACGCTTCAGGAACGCGGCCTCGACCCGGACGTTCGCATCGCCGAACGAGCACACGTCATTCTCCCGTTCCACCGCGTGCTCGACGGTATCGAGGAGGAACTAAAAAGCGAAACGGATGACGAAGTCGGGACGACGGGCCGGGGTATCGGCCCGACCTACGAGGACAAGGCCGGTCGGCGTGGTGTCCGCGTCGGCGACCTGCTCGACCCGGACGTACTCCGAGAGCGCCTCGAATACGTCGTTCCGCAGAAGCGGGCCGTCGTCGAGGACGTGTACGACCTCGACGTCGACGAGCTTGACGACCCGGATGCCTTCGACGTTGACGCCATCTTCGAGGAGTTCCGCGAGTTCGGCCGCCGTTTCGAGGCCGAGGACATGACCGTCAACGCCGGGGCCTTCCTCAGCGCGACCATCGACGAGGGCCAGAACGTCATGCTCGAGGGTGCACAGGGGACCATCATCGACATCGACCACGGGAACTACCCCTACGTCACCTCCTCGAACCCGACCGCCGGCGGCGCGGCGACCGGGACCGGACTCAGCCCCGGCGTCGTCGGCGACGGCGAAGTCATCGGGATCGTGAAGGCGTACCTCACCCGGGTCGGGAGCGGCCCGCTGCCGACCGAACTCGGCGGCGTCGTCGGCGATACGCCCGGCTACGACGAGCAGGGCGAGGGTGAAAACGAGGAGCTGGCGAACTACATCCGAGAGGAAGGCGGCGAGTACGGTACCGTTACCGGGCGGCCACGACGTGTCGGCTGGCTCGACCTGCCGATGTTGCGCCACTCCACGCGCGTGTCCGGCTTCACTGGAATCGCCATCAACCACCTCGACGTCCTCGCCGGCCTCGACGAAGTGAAGGTCGGCCACACGTACACGCTCGACGGCGAGGAGCTGGCGTCGATGCCCGCGACCACCGAGCAGTGGAAGCGCTGTGAGGCCAATCTCAAGTCCTTCGACGGCTGGCCCGAGATCGACTGGGCGGACGCCGCCGAGGAGGGGTACGACGCGCTACCGGAGAACGCGAAGGCCTACGTCGAATACATCGAGTCCGAACTCGACACGCCGGCCTACGCTATCGGCGTCGGTCCCGGCCGCGGCGAAACCATCGTCCGCGAGCATCCGTTCTAACGGATTTTCCCCGATTCGCCGTTCGAGCGTTTACACGCGATTAGCCAGCGACGGGACGACTCTCACTGGGAGAGCGGCAGACTTTTGCGACCGCCGGTCCTGGCTGAATATATGAAAGAGGACCTGATGGAAATTATCTGCTGCCCTCTGGACAAGCACGACCTCGACCTCGAAGTGACGGAGCGCGACGACGGCGAAATCCTGTCGGGCCAGCTCACCTGTACCGAGTGCAGCGAGACGTTCCCCATCGAGGACGGCATTCCGAACCTGCTCCCGCCGGACATGCGCGACGAGGCACCGGCCTGAACCTTTTTTTCCTCGCCACGCGGAGTCACATCCGTGCCTGACTCCCTGCCCGTGCACCTCAATCGGACGGACATCCACAGTCTGGAGGTTCCAAACGAGTTCGACGCGACAGGGAGTTTCGACGTGCGATTAGTCAATCACGGCGAGGCCCTGCATGTCCATCTCCACCTCGACGACTCGCTCTCTTCCATCGCGTCGCTCGACGCCACGAACCACCACGTACGGGCCGAAACCGACCGATTGGTCAGAATAACTGTCGACGGTGACGGGCCGGTCCGTGGCAAGCTAAAGATCGTGACAGGGTACGGCGCCGAGACCCGGTACATCGACATCTACATCCCGGAAGGCGGGACCGAGAACGAACCGGTCATCGTCGACGACGAGCTGTCGAAGCCACAGCCGAAACCGACGGCGGAATCGGAACCCAGCCTCGAAGACCTGTCCGCGGGGCCGATACTGGCAGCTGGCGGTTTCACCGTCCTGATTGCGGGACTCATCACGCTGGTTCTCACCGAGAGCGTGCTGTTGACCGTTGCTGCCGTATTCGCGGTCGCAATCGTGCTGGGACTTCTGTCCGTCGCCGTTCGCTCGTCCTGAAACCCCGGTTACTGCTCCGTCTCGACGCCGCCGAGGTTCCCTTCGTCGTCGAACAGCTTCGCGCGCAGGAACCGCGTGCGATACCGGTTGGCCCCCTCGTAGATATCCGCCTCGCGGATGTCGTCTGCCTCGCCGTCAGCGACCGCATCGATGATGTCCTCGATCTGTTCTTTCTCACTGGGCGTAAGCTCGAACTCGTAGGTCTGGCTCGTCTCGCCTTCGAGTTTCGTCCACTGGCGTGCGCCGGCGATGACGAGCGAGCAGGGTTCGCGACAGGGGAACTCACCCGATCCGCCGTCGACATCGAGGTCCGTTTCCTCGTCGTACTGCCACTCCCGGCGCTTGAGACACTGGGAGTCGTCACAGCAGGCCTCGGCGACCCAGTTGACGTGTTCGTAGCCGTCGCCGCGGTCCCAGGTCTTGACGACGCCGTAAATCCCGGTTTGCCGGTCGACGGTATCCCGCCAGTGGGTCACGTCGAGTTCACCCTCCCGTTCGCGGTGCCAGTTCGCAACGGTCGCCGGATAGAAGGCGTCGACTGTCGTGACGAACTCACTCGCCGATAGTTCGGGGAACGTCCAGCCGGTCTGGAGCGACGGCGCGGTTTTGAGCGGGCGATAGCCGCCGTCGTCGTCGTGTTTCGCAATTTCACGCGCGTCGAGTGGATCGTCGTGGGCCGCAAGCGCGCTGGTCCCGACATCGGCGTCGGCACGGTGGCGGATGCTGTAGGTCCGCTCCCCGTCGGAGAGCGTGACGCTCAGGTGGAGTTCCCCCCAGGTCGCAGCAATCCCGTCGGCGAGTGCATCGTAGCGCTCGGCCACATCCCGCTGCTCAGCGCCTTCAAGCCAGCGGAGGAACGCCCAGCGGTCGGCCTTCTGAGGCGCTGTGGCGTGCCAGAAATACCAGTTTCGGACGTGCGGTGACTCCGCCGCTACCGTCCGGAGCGTCTCTTCATCGATACCACTGTGGTCCACGTTCGGCGTCTGGAACGTGTACCCGCCGCCGTTGTGGGCCACGTGGAGGTCGTCGAAGGCGATGCCATCCGGGGCAGTTGCCACCAGCGCGTCCACGTACTCGCCGTCCATACCGGAAAACGGAACTCAGTCGGCAAAAGTCGGCTGGTTCCGGCCAACCAGCGGCGAACCAGTGCTGCTATCTGACCCAGTAGCGGCGGTCGGCGACCTATCAGTCACCAGTCGCAGGCTTTGCGCCGCCAGTCTCCTCACGCACCTGCTCGATGGCGCTGCTCACATCGGCGCCCGCGTCGGCGGCCCGTTCGAGCACTACATCGGCCATCAGCGGCTCCGTCCCGACCGCGCCGGCGTACCAGATGTCGTGGCCCTCTACGGTGGTCGGCACGTCGTAGCCCGTTCGGTAGTCGTCGGTCAGGCCCATGTCCTCGGGGATGTCCTCCTGCGTGTGGAAGCCGTCGGCGATGAACAGTGGCACGACGACGATATCGTCGCTCTCGAAGTAGTCCGCGACATCGTCGACCTCGGGGTCCTCGTCCATGAACAGCGACTGCACCTCGTCGAATCGGCCGCGCTCTTCGATGCGGTCTGCGTGGTACTGAATGGCCTTCGCGGAGTTCTCGTTGCGCTCCGTGCCATGGCCGACGACGGCGAGGCCGAACCCCTCGCCGACGTCGGGGTCGCCGGTGACGGACTCGGCCCGCTGGACGATCACGTCGCTCATCGAGTCGTGTGTCCCGACTGGGCCGCAGTAGTGGACCGTCTGGTCCGTGTCCTCGGCGGTCAGCGTCGCGTTGGTCGCGCTCGTCCCGTCAGAGTCCCACAGCTCAGGGTCCCAGTCCTCCAGTCGGAACTCGCGGGGGATGACCTGTTCGGTGAAATAGCCTTCCGAAATGAACAATGGGACCAGATACACCTCGTCGGCATCGACGGTCCGCAGCGCCTCCCGGAACGACGGTTCCTCCTTCCAGAAGGACTCACGGACCTCGCCGAACGCCCCGGTCGCTCGAATCGTGTCGGCGTGGTCGTACGTGGGCGTACTCGACTCGGCGTTTAGATGGGAGCCGTGGGCCGCGATAACGAGTGCTTCGTCCATATCCACTGGTTGGTGCGAGCCGTCCTTAGGGCCTTCGTTGACCTGCTCGGATAACCGGCGAGCTGTGTAGTGTTGCGTGCCGAAAGTATGTCGTTGCCGACCGATTCCACCTAGTCACAGCCCGAACAGGAGGACGTAGAACAACAGTCCGGCGGCTGCCAGCAGTGCGGCGTGTCCCAGCGCGCCAGCAGCGACAACAATGCCACCGATGACTCGGTCCGCCGGTTCCAGGGGCTGTCCGAACACTTGCCGTTCGCGTTGTGCAATAGCCATTGTCCTTCCCTCATATAGAGAGTGGGCGTCCAGAGGCACAATCCCCTATGACTGTTCTCACTTGCTGGGAGTGGGCCACAATTCTGCGGGTCAACCACGCCGTATCGCGATCACGATAGATCGGCTCTCCCCCTCACTAGCTATCCAGTGGCACCGCGTTCCCTCGCGCCTGATAGAACCGCTTTTGCCCGCGCCGTTCGTGTCTGACGCCAATGTCACTCGCAGCCGCGACCAGAGACGCCGTCCGCGAGCGCCCGTTCCTCTACGACGCACTTCGGGCCGGCGTCGTCAACTACACGGCCGCCGCACGCACGCTTGGCATTGAGGGTGAGGAGGAAGCCATCGCGACTGCGCTCCGCCGGTTCGCCGAGGAACTGTCCGCTGACCCACCACACGACAGCGATGCCAGAGTCTCGATGCAGAGCGGGCTTGGTCGGGTCGAGTCGTCCGACGCGGAGTCGGCTATCGTTCTCGAAGTTGCGGACACCGCCTTCGCCGAGGACGCTGGCTCGCTGACGGGCATCATCGCCACCGGTGACCTTGTGCCGGCAGCACTCGCCGAGGTGCTGGGACGCCTACGAGCGGCGGACGTTTCCGTCGATGCTGCCGGCGTCACCGGCGACGCGCTCGTCGTTGTGGTGAGCCGCCGCGCAGGGCCGGACGCGCTCCGAGTGGTCGAAGCGACAGTACAGGAGTGAGCCGCCTTCCGACGGCTTAAAGCGGGCGGACACAGTTCCCCCGATAATGACGCTTCGCGTGACGAACACGTTGACCGGTGAGAAAGAGCCCTTCGAGCCGCGCGACCCCGACTCCGTGCTGCTGTACTACTGTGGGCTGACGACTTCCGACCCGCCCCACCTCGGTCACGCGCGCGGCTGGGTCCACGTCGACGTGATGGCCCGCTGGCTCGACCACCTGGGCTATGACGTCCACCACGTCGAGAACTTCACCGATGTCAACGAGAAGATCGTCGCCCGCGTCGGCGAGGACGGCGATAGCGAGGCCGACGTGGCCCGCCACTACGTCCAGCAGATCATCGAGGACATGCGGTCACTCAACCTCGGCCGCGCGGAGGTGTACCCCCGCGTCTCAGAGCACGTCCCGGAGATCATCGACCTCGTCGAGCGACTCGTCGAGCAGGGTCACGCCTACGAGCGAAACGGCTCCGTCTATTTCGACGTGACCAGTTTCGAGGACTACGGGAAGCTCTCGAACCAGTCCGTCGACGACATCGAATCACAGGGCGCGGACACCGAAGGCGAGAAGCGCCACCCGGCCGACTTCGCGCTCTGGAAGGCCGGCGGCGTCGACCCGGAAGATATCGCCGAGCACCAGCATCCCGAGGCCGCACCCGCCGAGGAAGCCTGCCAGGCCGCTCAGACGTGGGACTCGCCGTGGGGCGAGGGGCGACCCGGCTGGCACATCGAGTGCTCGGCGATGTCGATGACGCACCTCGACGAGTCCATCGACATCCACGTCGGCGGGCAGGACCTCGTGTTCCCCCACCACGAGAACGAGGTGGCCCAGAGCGAGGCCGCGACCGGCAAGCAGTTCGCGAAGTACTGGCTCCACGTCCGACTGCTGGAGACAGAGGAGGAGAAGATGTCCTCCTCTGTCGGCAACTACTTTACCGTCGCCGATGCCGTCGAGGAGTTCGGTCCGGATATGCTCCGGACCTTCCTGCTGTCGACGGCCTACACCTCGCGGGCCACCTACAGCGACGAGACCATCGCGGAGGCCGAGGAGCGCTGGGATCGCCTCTCTCGCGGTTACGAGCGTGCGGTCGAGGCCTGCGACGACGTTGACGCCTACGCGAAGATGACCGACGAGTCCCTGCGCGGGGCCGTCGACGACGCCCGCTCGGCGTTCGAGGCGGCGATGAACGACGACTTCAACACGCGGGAAGCGATGACCGCGCTGCTTGACCTGACGGCCGCAGTGAACTCCCACCTGGACGCCCACGAGCAACGGGACTATCAGGGGCTTCGCAGCGCCGTCGAAGTGTTCGAGGAACTCGGCGGTGGCATCCTCGGGCTGGCGTTCGGCGACGACGACAGCGGCGACGTGTCGCTGGCCGGTGACGTCGTTGACCTGGTTCTAAATGTCCGTGAACAGGAACGAGAAGCCGGTCACTACGAACGCGCCGACGAGCTCCGGGACGAACTCGAAGCGCTCGGCGTCGAGGTCCAAGACACCGACGACGGGCCGACCTACCGGCTCTGAAAGGGTCGAGCGACCGATACTGGGCGTGTAACGGCCGTTTTGTATCTCAGAGAATAGCTTGGGCGGCCACGTACTTTATATACTGGACACAGTGTAGGAACAACAATGCGAAAGGGCATCCTCACGCTTCTCGTCGGGTTACTCGTCGTCTCGTCGGGCTGTGTCGGCCTGCTAACCGGGGAGACGGTCGAGTTCGACTCCGCACCGGCAGCAGTCAGCGACAGTGCGCTCGAAGAGACCGGCTACGAGCAGTCGATGGCTGACGAACAGACCATCGAGCGGACGGTCACCGTCGCCGGCCAGGAGCGAACCATCCGCGTCACGAACCACATCCGACAGTACGAGCGCGGCATCGACCTCGGACCGGTCGGCGAGGTCAACGCCGGGCGGTTCATCGTCTTCTCGACGCCCAGCGCCAGTGTGGCGGGACAGACGCTGAACCCCGCTGCGAGTTGGTCCAACGAACGCCTCGTCGAAGAAGTCGCCAGCCGAAACGACCAGATCAACGACGTCCAGTTCGAACGCAACCGTACGGTAGACGCACTGGGCGAGTCCCGTGAGGTGGCTGTGTTCTCTGGGACGACGGCTATCGAGGGCCAGGAAATCGACGTCCTGATTCACCTCACGAGCTTCGAACACGAGGGCGATGTCGTCGTCGCCGTCGCCGTCTATCCCGAGCGGTTCGACGATCAAGAGGGTCCCCGCGTCGATACGCTGCTCGGCGGTCTTTCGCACTCGGGCAACTAATCGCGGGGACACTGTTTTCTTGTGGGCCAGTGATGACGGAGGCATGAATCGGCTGTTTGTCGCCGGTGTGGTGCTCACGCTCGTCGGCATCGTCGGTTACGCCATCGGGACGAGCGTCGCCTACCTCGGCCGATCCGCGTCAGTAACAGCGGTCATGGTCGGGCTGACGGTGGCTGCCGTCGGCCACGCTACGCCGACGGAGGACACACCGTGATCTCCACAGTGGTGTACGCCGACGGACAGGCGATGGAGTACGAGGACCTGGCGGCCGCCCGAACCGCTGTCGGGACGACGTGGGTTCACGCCACCGACGCGACACCCGACGAGGTTGAGGCTGTCAGCTCCGCCTTCGATCTCCACTCGCTGGCTATCGAGGACATCAAGAACGACGTCCGAGCCAACGTCCAGGAGTTCAACGCCTACACGTTCGTGCTCGTCAAGTCCGCATCGCTCACGCCCGGCGATACGACGTTCGACAAGGAGGTGAAAACAACGCCACTCGGCCTGTTCATCGGCTCCGACTGGATCGTCACGTTGTCGACGGGTGCCGTCCCGTCCGTCCAGCGCGTGATGGACGCTGTCGGTCGCGGGGACGAGCGACTCCTCCACCGCGGCCCGGATTTCACTGCCTACCGGGTCATCGATGTCATCGTTGACGCGTATTTCGACCTGCTGGACGAGATCGAGACCGATATCGAACAGATCGAGGAGGAGGTGACGACCTCAACCGATATCGATACGCTCGAACGGATCAACGACGTCCGGCGCGACCTGTTGTCCTTCCGCAAGCAGGTCTGGCCGGCGCGAGAGGCGATCGGCGTGCTCGCCCGTGGCGACCCCAAACAGATCCAGCCACAGACGGAGAAGTACTTCCGGGACGTGTACGACCATCTGGTCCAGATTGTCGACCTGACCGAGACCTACCGCGACCTGGTGGCGGGGGCGCGGGACATCTACCTGAACACGGTGTCCCAGTCGACAAACGAGGTGATGAAAGTGCTGACCGTCGTCGCGACGATTTTTATCCCGCTGACCTTCGTCGTCGGCGTCTACGGGATGAACTTCGCCGACAGCCCGTACAATATGCCGGAACTGGGCTGGGCGTTCGGCTATCCCGCGGTGATGATTGGGATGGTGATCGTCGTCGCCGTCTTGCTCGGCCATTTCCGCCAGCGGGACTACCTATAGCGCCAGCGGAACGAGTAAGACTCCCATCAGGGTCGCCCGGCGGGACCCGAATCGCGGCGGGAGATGTCCGACCAGTGTGGCGGCTCCGAACGCTCCGATACCGACGGGGCCAGCGAAGAGCGCGGAGAGACAGACGAGTACCGAAATCACCGACAGCGAGAGGCGTGTCGGGTCCAGTCTGCCGACCATTCGGAGGTACCGGTCACCCAGTGTCGGGACGAGTATCGCGCCGGCGACGGCAGCGATAGCGACCGCGGCGAGCAACGCCGGGAGCACAAGCGGTACCTCGGCCCGGTCCAGCGCGACGAGGACGCCGGTTCGGGGCGTTCCGAGCGAGATGAGCGCGAACAGCGCAAACACCGCCGTCGCCGTGTTGACGCCACTCGCCGTCACGATGAACGCCCGTGGCCCACGCTCGGCGACAAGCCCCAGTGCCAGCGTGGCCGCGATGGCGCTGGAGACGCCCGGAATGTAGCCGACAGCGCCGCCACAGAGGGTCCCGACACCCGCGAGAACGCCGACTGTTCGCCGCGGCGTCGTCACCGTCGCGTCGGCTTGTGGCGGGACGCCCTCTCCCTCGATAGCCGCCAGGAGCACCGGTGCTCCGAACAGCCCCGAAAACAGTGGGACCAGCACGTCCGATACAGGCAACGCTCCGGTCACTGGCGCATCGAGCAGACCGATGCCGAGCAGACCGCTCGCGGCGAGCGAACACGCAGCGCCGACCTGCTGGCGGCGGCCGTGCTCCGTGACCACGAGGAGGGCAGCGACCCCTGCAAGCAGCACCGGGAGCCGCGGCCGAAGCAATGGGTACGCACGCTCTATCAGGAGGGTGAGTGGAACCGCTAGTGGGACAGCAAACACCACAGCCAGCCCGCTCCCCAGCGCCGATAGGCGAAGCGCCTCCCGACCGCGGCCCTCGATGACTAGCTGGTGGCTCGGCAGCGCGCTGGCGGCCATCGCCGGGTCGGGCACACCCAGTGCCAGCGCCGGAATCACGTCGAGAAAAGTGTGTGTCACGCCGGCCGAAAGCATCGCGACGCCAACGTAGAGCCGCGGTCCTGGCAGACTGCTCGCCGCGGCGGCGAGCAAGAGCGCGAACGTGTTGGCGTGCAACCCCGGAACGAGTCCGCTGAGTGTGCCCAGCCCGACCCCTGCCCCAACCGCAGCGAGTAGCGCGACCGTCGCTGTCGGGTCAGCGGCAGGAAGTCCCGGAAGCACACTGAGGCGTGGTCCCGTTCCCGTACTTGAACCTCCGCGATGCTCGGCCCGGCTAGTCCTCCACAGCGTGATGCGGGCCGACCGGACCGTGTTCGGGGCAGGTCCCAGCGATAGGGGTGGCGTTGAGACAGCAGTGCCGGCTGTCGGTTGCGACCAGTCCTTTCGAGAGGTCGCTCCCGCAGAGGCGACAGCGCAGGTCCGACTCAGCCATACGTTTGCTTCCGACCGAAGCCCCCTGAATCTGGCGAGCTTTTTGGTGTGCCGGCCATTCGTACACATATGAGCAACGAGTCCCGGAAGTCAGCCGGATTCAAGGACAGAACCCCGGTGACGACGGCCAGGGAGACGCTGCTGGACGCAGTGACGCCACACGGACGGACGGAGCGCGTCTCGCTGCGTGATGCCGACGAGCGTGTCGTCGCGGGTGAAATCACCGCTGAGCGAGCGGTGCCCCACTACCGCCGCGCGGCGATGGATGGCTTCGCTGTCAGAGCCGAAGACACGTTCAGCGCGAGCCAGCGGTCCCCGGCATCACTTCGGGTCGATGAGGCGGTGACAACGGGCACAGCGGCCCGCGTGCACACGGGAAGCGAACTCCCGGCGGGTGCCGACGCCGTCGTGATGGTCGAGGAGACTGAGGTGACCGGCGACAGTGTCACAGTGTTTGATGCGGTCGCCGGTGGGGAGAACGTCGCCCCTGTCGGCGAAGACGTGGAGCAAGGGCAGACACTGTACGAGGACGGCCACAGACTCCGACCGTCGGACCTCGGGCTGTTGAAATCGGTCGGGAACGACACTGTGGAAGTGTACGAGCGGCCGACTGTCAGCGTGATTCCGACGGGGGAAGAACTGGTGCAGGACGACCCAGACCCAGGCGAGGTCATCGAGACGAACGGCCAGACCGTCACGCAGTACGTCGAGCGCTGGGGCGGCGACGCGACCTACCGCGACATCGTCACCGACGATATCGACGCACTTCGGGCCGCCATCACGGATGATCTGGATCACGACCTCGTGGTGACGACCGGCGGGTCCTCCGTCGGCGAGCGCGATCTGCTGCCGGAGGTCGTCGACGGAATCGGCGAGGTGCTGGTCCACGGCGTCGCGCTGAAACCGGGCCACCCGGTCGCGCTCGGCGTGTCTCAGGAGACGCCGATTCTGATGCTCCCGGGCTATCCGGTCGCCTGCATCGTCAACGCCGTTCAGTTCCTCCGACCGGCGCTTCGGCGGGCCGGCCATCTCCCGTCGACCGACCCGCCGACGACCGAAGCCGAACTGACGCGGAAGATCGCCAGCGAGCCGGGGACCCGAACCTACGCGCGGGTGGAACTGCACGACGAGGACGTGGACGAGCAAACGACCGCGACGCTGACGCGGGCCAGCGGCTCCGGTGTCCTCTCAAGCGTCGCACTCGCCGACGGCTGGGTCGTCGTGCCGGAGTCCGTGGAGGGGTACGACGCCGGTGACACCGTGATCGTCGAGGACTGGGAGTGGTCACAGTGAGCGACCGGCGGGAGTTCCGTGACCTCGCGTCGCCCGAAGAGGCCCACAAGGTCGTCGCGGGCCTCGACATCGACCCCGACCCGGAAACGGTCCCGCTGGCTGACGCCCGCGACCGCGTGCTCGCTGAGCGGATCGACGCCGGCATCGACGTGCCGGGGTTCGACCGTGCGAGCATGGACGGCTACGCTGTCCACGCCAGAGACACCTTCGGCGCTGACGAGGCCGACCCGGTCGCGCTGTCCGTCGCCGGGGAGGTCCACGCCGGCGAGGAACCCGACGTGACGGTAGAGCCGGGCTCGGTCGCCGAAATATCGACCGGCGCGGTGATGCCCCCCGGCGCGGACGCTGTCGTGATGGTCGAGCGGACGACCGAAACGGACGACGGCATCGAGATACGCACGTCCGTCGCACCCGGTGACAACGTGATGCTCGCCGGCGCGGACATCGCGGCCGGGGCGCGAGCACTCGGTCCCGGAACGCGCATCACACCGCGTGAAATTGGACTCCTGTCGGCGCTGGGCGTCGACGAGGTCCCGGTGCGTGGCCGGCCGCAGGTCGGCATCCTCTCGACCGGCGACGAACTCGTCCGGCCCGGAGACCCGCTCGACAGCGCTGCCGGCCAAATATACGACGTAAACAGCTACACGCTGGCTGGGGCGGTCGCGGAGGCGGGCGGCGACCCGGTGATGTACCCCCACGCCGGCGACGACTACGAGGAGATGGAGCGGTTGCTCCACGAAGCGGCCGACGAATGTGACCTCGTCCTCTCGTCGGGGTCGACCAGCGCGAGCGCGGTGGATGTCATCTACCGCGTCATCGAGGAACGCGGCGAACTCAGGCTTCACGGCGTCGCCGTCAAACCCGGCAAGCCGATGCTCGTGGGCACCATCGGCGACTCGGCGTACGTCGGTCTGCCAGGGTATCCAGTGTCAGCACTGACTATCTTCCAGACCTTCGTCGCCCCGGCGGTCCGGGATGCCGCTGGTCGGGACCCGCCACAGACAGCAACGGTGTCTGGCACGATGGCCGTCCAGGAACGCTACGGCGAGGGGCGCAGACGCCTCATGCCAGCCGGTCTGGTCGAGGACGAAACGGAGTCGCTGCTGGTCTACCCCGTCGATAAGGGCAGTGGCGCGACGACGAGCCTCGTCGACGCCGACGGTTTCGTCGACGTGCCACCGGGGACTGACTACCTTGCCGAAGGGGAGGCAGTCGACGTAACGTTGTTCTCCCCGGCAGTCAGGCCGCCGACGCTCTTGGGCATGGGTGAGGACGACCCGCTCCTCTCGCGCCTGCTGGATACCGTCTCTCGCCCGCGGTATCTCCCGCTCGGGTCGACGGAGGGGCTCCGCCGCCTCGGCAACGGCGTCCCGGACATCGCGGTCGTTGCGGGACCGGCAGCCGATGACCACGACGCAACCGACATTGGCGGCTGGCGGCGCGAGTGGGGGCTGGTCATCGGTGCTGATACCGACGTGTCCGATTTGGGTGACCTCATCGACGGAGACTACCGCTTCGTCAACCGTGACACCGCCTCCGGACTGCGTCGGAGCTTCGACGACGCGCTCGATGATATCGGCGAGGACCGGGGCATCGGCCGTGCCGAAGTTGTCGATGCTATCGACGGCTACGAACTCACGACGAAGGCGCACGAGAGTCCCGCTCGGAAGGTCCTGACAGGTGATGCAGACGTTGGCCTCGGCCTCCGTGCCACGGCGGCGAAACTCGACCTCGGGTTCGTCCCGCTCGGGACCGAATCAGTTCGGGTGCTCGCGAACCCGGACCGACGGGAGAAAGACAGCGTCGACGCGCTCGCTGAGGCCCTCGACGATCTCGGCTCGCTGGCCGACGGGATAGCCGGGATGGAGCCCCAGTAGGGAGCGACGGCGCTGACGACCTGAAGGCCTAAAGACGAGCGCGACGGAGTATGTCACAGATGACCGACACACCGGTCCCCGGCGACCTCGATGCCCCGTTTCGATTCGAGTACGATCCCGCCGTTCTTCGGTACGGACCCGATGCCGCCCGTACACTGGGCACGGAGTTAGACGCACAGGGCTACGACCGCGCACTGGTCGTCTGTGGTGCTACCGTCGGTGAGACGCCGGCCGTGATGGCCCCCGTTCGAGAGGGACTCGGCGACCGACTGGCCGGCATCTTCGCGGAAACGACGCCAGCCAAGCGACTCGGCACCGCTTACGATGGTCTCGAACGCTTCCGGGAGATTGATGCCGACTGTCTCGTGGCCGTCGGCGGTGGGAGCAGTCTCGACGTGGCGAAAATCATCAGCGTTCTCGCGTCGACCGATCGCGACCCCGCGACCATCGGTCGAGCCTTCGTCGACTCCGGAACGATAGCTGTCCCCGAAGCAGAGCTGCCACCGATTATCGCCGTCCCGACAACGCTGGCCGGCGCTGATCTCTCTATCGTCGCCGGGGTCACAGCCGCGCCCGACACCTCCCCCGTAGACGAACCGGCCAGTGGTGGTGTCGGCGATCCGAAACTGATGCCCGAAGCCGTCTGCTACGACCCCAAACTGATCGCGACGACGCCCCGGTCGGTCCTCGCGGCGTCGGCGATGAACGGCTTCGATAAGGGTCTCGAGACAATATACGCAGCCACCGCAACGCCGATAACCGACGCTACAGCCTCCCGTGGCCTCGGTCTGCTCACCGAAGGCCTGCTCGCGTTCGGTACCGGTGACGACGACCCGTGGGCGTACCAGTCGATCACTCAAGGGATCATGCTCGTCCAGTACGGCATCTCGCGGACAGACGGGACGACGCTCTCACTGATCCATGCCCTCGGCCACGGGCTGACCCGGACTTACGAGGTCCAGCAGGGCGCGGCCCACGCAGTCATTGCCCCACACGCACTCTCATATCTCTTCGAGCAGGTCGACGGTCGGCGGTCGCTCTTGGCCGACGCGCTCGGCGTCGGCGATGCTTCCGACTCCGGTGCTGCGGTCGTCGACCGAGTCAGTGAGGTGGTGAGAGCGCTGGGGCTGCCGACACGACTCCGGGACGTAGCCGGACCTGGCCAAGAGGAGTTCCCCGAAGTTGCCGATGCCGTCCTCGAAGACGCCTTCATGACGAACATCCCGTCGGGGCTGGAGCCAACCCGAGAGGATATTGTCGACGTGCTGGAGTCGGCCTGGTAGCCCGCACCGAACGCATTTCAGCGGCGCGATAGGAGATGGCATACCGCTCGCCAGTGGCGAGCGGTTTCACTTCTCGCGACCAGCGGGAGCGAGAAGGTCGTTTTTAGCGTAGATTTTTGCAAAGGGGGTTCCCGCAGCGCCGGAGGCGCGAGGAAATCCCCTGCAGTAAAAAGATACTACATGTCGGGCCAGGCCTTGGCGGCCCGACCCACGCCGGTGACATCGTTGATCCAGCGGGCGGCGATCGCTTTCTTCAGCAGTTTCGCAGGCAGCCCGCCAAAGGTTTCGATAGGCATGTTCACCACGTCGTGGGCGACAGCTTTCTCGCCGACCGAAACGACTGTGCCCTTGTCCTTGTGGGTCCAGGTCTTGAGCGGCTGTCCTCGCGCCGCCCGGGCGAGGTTTTCGCCGGCGACCTCGGCGGCTTGCCAGGCGGCCTGAGCGGTCGGCGGGGCGGGCTGGTCGCCGGGCTGGTCAATCAGTGCCGAGTCACCGATAGCGAAGACGCGCTCGTCCTCGGTCTGGAAGTTCCCTTCCGCGTGGACGCGGTGGTTGCGCTCGTCCTTGTCGAGGTCAACGTCCTGCATGCAATCGCGGCCGGTGATGCCGCCGGTCCAGACCAGTACGTCGTAGTCCAGTTCGTCCTCATCGCCGATGTAGACCGTCTCCTCGTCGACCTCGCCGATGAACTCCCCGCACTTGATGTTCACGTCGGCGGCCTCCAGGCGCTTGCGCAGGGCACCCTGAAGTTCGGGGTCGCTGTTGGGCAGGACCTGATCGAGGCCTTCGACGAGGTGGATGTCGATGGGCGCGTTGTGTTCGTCGCGGAACTCGGCAACCTCGCCGGCGGTCTGGATACCGGAGAGGCCAGCGCCGCCGATGACGACCTGTGCTGGGTCGTTTGTAGAAGCGTCGCGGGCGGCCTGTTGGATCTTGTCGTGGATGTCAAGGGCGTCGTCGAGGCTCTTGAGCGTCAGGGCGTACTCTTCGAGTCCTTCGATGCCGAAAAAGGCCGTCTGGGAGCCCAGCCCCACGAGCAAGTAGTCGTACTCGACGGTGTCGGAATCGGCGAGGTTGACTTCCTGAGCATCAGTGTCGATGCCGACGACCTCGTCCTGAATGAATGCGGTCGAGGGCTGTTTGATCTCGTGAACGGGGATAGCGATGTTCTCCTGGACGCTCGGGTCCCGAATGCAGCGGTGAGACTCGTGCAAGACCAGATGATAATCCGTCTCAGAAACCCACGTGACATCAATGTCCGTCTCACCATCTAACTCGTCCTCTAAACTCTTGATTGCCCCCGCGCCAGCGTACCCCGCTCCGAGCACGACCACGTTCTCTGTCATAGGCCACTCTCCGGAGTCATCAGATACAAACCCTTTGGAATCGGTCTACGGCTCCGCTGTTGTCCTCGCATACTGACTCACGGTCATGGTCCACCCTCCTAAGTTTGCAGTCGCCTTCGGTCACCCTCCCGAGAGAAAACAGCGCCTACCGTCGTTGAAGATGGCTCCTAATCACATTGTTACACAGTCTATCCGTTCCGACCAGTCAATCGAACAGGGGGAAGTAAACTGAAACTCGGCAGACAACACGCCGCGTGTCCTTACTGTCAAGACTGTCCAGCGCGGTGGTGATCGGTCTCATTCGGCGCAGCCCACGTAACCGCGTTGTGTAGGAGCTTCTGGACGACCGGCTGGTGGTACACTGGAAACGTCTCGTGGCCGGGTTGGAAGTAGAATATCCGCCCTGCATCGCGGTAGTAACAACACCCGCTGGGAAACACCGTGCCGTCGTCACACCAACTTACAGTCACTAGAGTGTCCGGTATCGGTAGGTCGAACCCCTTTCCGTAGATTTCGGCACGTTCGAGTTCGAACTCCTCTGGAAGTCCGTCGGTAATGGGATGGTCCGATTCGACGATCCAGACGTGCTCACGCTCGCCCTCTTCGCGCCAGCGCAGGGTGCCAGTTGTACCCATGAGCGCCTCGAACGGCTTCGATTCGTGGCTGGAGTGGAGCGGGATGAACCCCATCCCGTCACGGATGGCCTGCTCGACGCGGCTCGCAGTCGCATCGCTGACGGCATCGTGTGCGACATCCCCCCACCACAGTAACACATCAGTTTCGGCGAGTACAGCCTCGGTTAGTCCGTGGGCAGGGTCATCGAGTGTCGCTGTCTGAACGGCGTGGCCGTAGGAAGCAAGCATTGCAGCCAACGTCGTGTGGATCCCGTCGGGGTACATCGCATTGGCCGGGCCTGTCGCCCGTTCGTGCTGGTTTTCGTTCCACACGGTGACGGCAGCCATACAAGAATACACTGAATAACCAGAGAAAAATATGGCTACTCTCTTCCGACTGAAAGCAAAGGACCAGAATGGGGAACGGTCGGAGTGGTTTCGGTACCGGTTCCGTTGTGTGGCGTATTTTTTGAAACAGTGTGAACGGCTGGCTCGACGATCCACAGCAATTGCCCTAGCGGCACCCGCTCACGAGACGGTTCTGACAGAGGCTACCGGAAGTGAGCAGATGGCTATTCTACGTGTGGTCTCTCTCAAGCGATCGAACCACGTCGAACTGTGAGGTTTGTGTTGGCGGCCATCTGAATACAGCACTTGAATAAACCAGATTACTTATCGAGACGATTGGCCCACCACCAGCCGATATAGGTCAGTTCGATGGGTTCATCCGTCCCGTGATACGGTTTGTGGACAAATGTGGATACGTGGCTGTAACCGATCGTTCTCGATAACTCACTACCAGAGACCGTATCGGGGGCACTGAATCCATGGCGTCCGTGATTCTCGTTCTCGCGATTGCGCTGCTCGCGGCGCTGTTCATGTCCTTCACCGTCGGGGCAAACAGTAACTCGGCCCCCGTTGCTCCCGCCGTCGGAGCAAACGCACTCTCGGTTCTCCGCGCGGCCCTGCTTGTCGGGGTCGTGGCCGGGCTGGGGGCAATCCTTCAGGGAGGCAGCATCTCCGAGACCATCGGGAAAGACCTCGTGACCGGCGTGACGATCACGCCGCTCGCCGCCGCAGCAGCATTACTCACCGCGGCGACACTCATCACGATCGGGAACACCTACGGGTATCCGATTCCATCGGCGTTCACTGTCACGGGAGCGATGATCGGCGCGGGCATCGCACTCGGTGGGGGGTTCGCCATCGACGAATACGTCGTCATCCTCGGGTTCTGGTTCGCGATTCCCATCTTTGAGGGTGTTCTTGCATACGGACTCGCGCGTGGCCTTCGGAGCGAATCCGTGCCAGAAATCATCGGGATTCCCGTCCTCGGTGGGGCAGTCGGGTATGCCCTGGCCAACATCCAGCTTACCGTCATTCCGACAGCGAGCGGCGCTCAGGGGTCTGTTGCCCGATACCTCGCTACCACGTACCACCTGCTGCCCACATCTATCGGCGGGTCCTACACGCTCGGGATGGTCGCCGTAAGTGTCGTCTGTGGACTTCTCGCACTCGCCGGGACACGCGCACTGTTGCACCGCGATGAGACAGCGGGAATCAATCAGTTTCTGGTCGCACTGGGACTCATCGTCGTGTTCACCAGCGGTGGCACGCAAGTCGGGCTCGCGACCGGACCACTCGAAACTATCTTCGAGACGGACCTCCAGCTCTCGTCGATCTACTTGCTCGCGCTTGGCGGTGGTGGCATCCTCCTCGGTGCGTGGATCCGGGGACCACGGCTCGTTCAAGCCGTCTCGAACGAGTACGCCTCACTCGGACCGCGACGGTCGATCGCCGCCCTGATTCCGGCGTTTCTGATCGCCCAACTCGCGATCGTGCTGGGGATTCCTATCTCGTTCAACAAGGTGATGATCGCCAGTATTGTCGGCAGTGGTCTCGCCGCGAGTTCATCCGGAGGAAGTGGTGTCTCTCCCCGGAAAGTCGGCATCACTGTCGGATCGTGGGTCGGATCGATGGTGGGTGCGGGTATTATCAGCTACGGGCTGTATATCCTCTTGCACGCGGTGCCCGGAATCGCGTAATCAGGAAACGATCTGGTCGATGATATCTTCTTCTGCCGCTTGCGTTTTCATCCCCTCCCACGTCTCGAAGTCGGTTGTGGCGGCGATGTACTCGTTGAGCTGGTCGCGAGGGGCGTCCTGGACGTCGCTGATGTCATTGAGAGTGAGCGGGCTCTGCGTACAGAACGAGTCAAACGAGTCGAACTCAGTGTGGTTGCGCATGAACTGCTGGGAAAAGAACGTGTCCGAGTGGACTCGCGTCCCCGCCTGAAGTTCACCGATTCGATCGGCTGCCTTTCGAACCCGCTCTTCGAGATCCTCCAGTCCAGCGACCTGAAGATCCATAGCGAATCTGGCTCCTCGACGCGGGTAAAAGTCACGGCTACCGAGACCGGCGGGTCTGTCGTTCGGTATGGCTTGCATGTTCCTCAGCGGGCAGACGTAACAGGTAGCAATCCGTGCGTTGAGAGAATCGGTTTCAACTACTGTTCTCGATGTGGGTCCCGGACGATGTATTCTGGCTACCTGTACAGGGGTAGTTATTAGCCAGCCGCGCCCGAAAACACGGCAAGATATGAGTGATTCACCGGAGAAGCTCTCCGTCTGGTGTGCTGGCGAGGACTGGTGTCCCATCACCACGACGGCGTCCCTTATCGGGAAGAAGTGGCACCCCGTTATCATCCACCGACTGCTTGATAACGGCCCCTCAGGATTTAACGAACTCAAAGAGAACGTCGATGGGATTTCGTCCAAAGTGCTCTCCGACAGCCTCGAAGACCTGCAGGAAAAGGGGCTCGTCGATCGGGAAGTAATCAACGAACAGCCGTTTCGCGTCAATTACTCCCTCACCGAACACGGGGAGTCACTGGAGTCCGTGATCACCGAAATGGCAGCGTGGGGCGAAACCTACCTGCAGGAACCGACAGAGGCCGACGAGCCCACAGGATAGGTTCCGCAGGCAATCGCTTTTGTTCCTGCCCGACGAACTGTCGTATATGCCTGTTACTTCGGACGACGAACTCCAAGGGATCCTCGAACTGGACCGCGTCGCCGTCGTCGGGTGCTCGACCAGCCCCGGCAAGGACGCACACGAGATTCCGAAGTACCTCAACCAACAAGGGTACGACGTGATTCCGGTCAATCCCTTCGCTGACGAGATATTCGGGCAGAAGGCCTACGACTCACTGGCGGAGGTCCCCGGTGACATAGACATCATCGACGTATTCAGGCCAAGCGACGAGGTCAGCGATATCGTCGACGCAGCACTGGACCGCGACGACGACGCCGTCATCTGGCTCCAGCTCGGCATCCACGACGACGACGCCGTCGAACGTGCCGAAGCGGCCGGCCGCCGCGTCGTTCAGGACCGCTGTATGAAACCGACCCACCAACAACTGATGGGGTGAGTCGACGGACGGCTGTCGCGAACTACCGCTGCTCGATGTGAGAACGGTGTCCACCGGTCCGCTATCTGTGTCGTTAGTCCGAACTATTTCTGCGCGCTGGCGGCGTCTTCGACATGACCTTTCCCCACTTCGAACGGTTGTCGGCGACCCGCCGATAGGCCTGCTCGCGGAACCGCTCGTAGTCTTCGAACTGGCGGAGGAACGAAACCAGCGGCCGTGCTGGCTTACCGAGTTCCGTGTGTGTAAGTGCGGTTTCGATTGATTCCCCGCAGGAATAGACGGTATCCTCGGTCACCAGATGCGAACAGGACTCGTAGTCGTCCGGCAGGCGTGCAAGCAGGTCGGCATCGAGCTCGGTGAACCCGACAATTGCGAGGTCGGACCGCTCGCCGATGAAGTCCGCCCACCACGTACAGAACCCGCAGTCGTCGTCGTAGACGAGCGTTGCGTCGCTCATAGTCGAGTTAGGTGCCCGGGGCACAAACACCTGTGGTTCAGCCGGCAGGGAGAGGCGGCCGGTCTCCGCAAGGACAAACGAGACGGGCTATCAAACTGGTCGTGACGATTGGCTTCCGCCCCGGGACTGGTCGCATTCGGCCGGTAGCTATCGCTCAGTCGGTGGCCGCGACGCCAACTGTTTTGCCTGCCGCTCTCTTCAGAGCGCGTATGGACGAGGATGCGGTCGCCGAACTCATAGAGGAAACGCTTCCGAAGGCGCGGGCGACGGTCACCACACCGCGGGACCCCGACGACGACAAACACTACGCCGTACGCGTGGTCTCGCCGGCATTCGAGGGCGAGTCGCTGGTCGACCAGCACCAGCTTGTTCACGACGCGCTGGGGGACCATCTCACTCGCGACATTCACGCCATCGAGCTGACGACGCTGACGCCCGAGGAAGCCGAGTAGCCGTGCGCCCCGGCGGTGCGGTTCCGCTCGACCCGTCGGTACGCCTTTATTGCCGACGCCGTTAGTGAGGGTATGGCATTCGAGCCCGAAGAACTCTCGCCGGAAGAGGTCACGGACCAAGTAGACAGCGTCATCGAGGACAACGAGGTCGTGCTGTTCATGAAAGGCAACGAGCTGATGCCACAGTGTGGCTACTCGAAGAAGGCCCTCGGACTGCTGCAACAGCACCGCGACGACATCGAGACAGTGGATGTTCTGAAGGCAACCGACGCCTATCGGGAGGCGCTAGAGCGCCACAGCGGGCGCGAGACGATTCCACAGACGTTCGTGGACGGGGAATTCATCGGCGGCAGTGACATTCTCGAACAACTCGACGAGCGCGGCGAACTCGCGGAAAAGGTCGGGCAGGAATCGCCGTTCTGACTGGTATTCGAGGCCCTTACGCCTCGTCGTCTTCGTCTTTCATGTCGCCGAGTTTGTCGACGAGGTCGCTCGTGGTCGCCTCCGTCTCGAAAGAGACCGATCCGTCGTGGTCGTTTTCGTGGACCGCAACGCCCTCGCTGTCGTCTGCATCTACGTCGTTGTCCTTCTGTTCGGATTCATCGTAGCTACCAAAGCCCATACACCTACAACTCGGAGTCTTACACTAAAACTCGCCGGTTCCTGCCGAGACACGACCATACGATGACATACCGAGACAAGCAAAGGTTCTTTACCGTGCTTGCACTCCCGCTAGATAACGGCAGTCGAGAGCCGTGGTTTTACCGACGGCTATCGGGCCTCCATCTCCAAACTTATGAGTTCCGCAGACGAGACACTTGATCGAATCAAAGCACAGGTCGAAGAAGAGACACCGGACGACATCGAAATCGAATCCGTCGCGTTCGAGGGACCGGAACTGGTTATTTATACGCCGGACGCACAGACGGTCGCCAACCGCGACGGGATCGTCAGAAACCTCGCACAGACGCTGCGTAAACGCATCAACGTCCGCCCTACGCAGGAAGCCCTCGTCCCGCCAAACGAAGCCCGGGCACGAATCACGCAGACGATTCCCGAGGACGCCGGTGTCCAGAACCTGGATTTCGACCGCCAGACCGGTGAAGTGTTCATCGAGGCCGAAAAGCCCGGCCGCGTCATCGGTCGCCATGGCGCGACGCTGGACGAGATCTCCGCCTCCGTCGGCTGGACCCCCGAGGTCGTCCGGACGCCGCCGATGGAGTCTTCGACCGTCTCGAACGTCCGTAACTACCTCAAGCAGGAACGGGAAGAACGACGGGACATCCTCCAGCGTGTCGGCCGCCAGATCAACCGACCGACCACGAGCGACGAAGACTGGGTGCGGCTCACCACGCTCGGGTGCTGTCGCGAGGTCGGACGCGCCGCCTTCATCCTCTCGACGCCGGAGTCCCGTATCCTCATCGACTGTGGCGACAAGCCCGGTGCCGAGGGCGAGGTCCCATATCTTCAGGCACCCGAAGCCCTCGCGGCCGGGCCGAACTCCCTCGATGCCGTCGTCCTGACACACGCGCACCTGGACCACTCCGCGCTCATCCCCATCCTATTCAAGTACGGCTACGACGGGCCGATTTACACGACTGCGCCGACGCGGGATCTGATGGGCCTGCTCCAGCTGGACTACCTCGACGTGGCCTCCAAGGAGGGCCGCACCCCGCCCTACGAGAGCCAGCAGGTCCGTGACGCGCTGAAACACACGATTCCACTGGAGTTCGGCAACGTCACCGACATCGCGCCCGACATCAAGCTCACGATGCACAACGCCGGCCACATCCTCGGGTCGGCGGTGTGTCACTTCCACATCGGCGAAGGGCGGTACAACGTCGCCTTCTCCGGGGACATCCACTACAAGGACACCCGCCTGCTCGACGGCGCTGTCAACGACTTCCCGCGGGTCGAGACGCTTGTACTGGAATCGACCTACGGCGGCAAGAACGACTATCAGACCGATCAATCAGACTCCGAGCGGGTTCTCAAGGACGTTATCAACGAGACCTACGAGAACGACGGCAAGGTGCTGATTCCGGCTTTCGCCGTAGGTCGGTCCCAGGAACTCATGCTCGTCCTCGAAGAGGCGATGCGAAAGGGCGAGATCCCGACGATGCCGGTGTACCTCGATGGGATGATTCGAGAGGCGACAGCCATCCATACCGCGTATCCGGAGTACCTCCGGGACGACCTCCGCCAGCGCATCCTCTACGAGGACGAGAACCCGTTCCTCGCCGAGCAGTTCGAGCAGGTCGACGGCGGCGACGAGATGCGACAGGACATCGCCGACGACGAGCCGTGCATTGTCCTGACCACTTCCGGGATGGTCACCGGCGGTCCCGTGATGTCCTGGCTCCGGCTGCTGGGCAGCGAGCCGGACAACACCATGGCGTTCGTCGGCTACCAGGCCGAAGGGACGCTCGGTCGCCAGATCCAGCGCGGGCAGGACGAAATCACCATGGGCGATACGAGCGGGCCACGCGCCGAGCGGGTGAGCCTCCGGCTCAACGTAGAGACGGTCGACGGCTTCTCTGGCCACGCCGACCGGCAGGGACTTGAGTCGTTCGTCGAGACGATGCACCCGCGGCCGGAGAAGGTCCTCTGTGTCCACGGTGACGCGTCAACGACGAACCAGCTGTCCTCGGCGCTGTACCAGAAGTTCAATATGCGGACGCACAACCCGAAGAACCTCGAAACGTTCCGGCTGTCCTGAACGGCAGACGCCGTTTAGCTCTCTTCCGAGAGGTTTAATCCAGCAAACAGCCGTGCCGAGATCACTTGCTCGACGATGTCGACGAGGACAGCGTCGTCGCTCGTGTAGTCGGCGAAGATACCGAGCGGCACCTCGCCGCCAGCCATCTCGCGGTGGCCCCCTGCGCTCCCGACATCGCCCAGGGACTCGCTTAGAACATCACCGATGTTGACTCGGGAGTCCGTCGAGCGGGCGCTGAGCTGGATGGTGTCCTCGACGATACCGAAGACGATGGCCGTCTCGACGCCCTCAAGCGTCGCCAGGTAGTCGGCTGCTTGCGGGAGCGCGTCCCGCTCCCCCGTCCTGCCGACGTGCGATATCAACACTGAGCCCCTGACCGTCCGGTTCTCGATTGCGTCCGCGATGGCGTCGACGGTCGCGCCGCTGACAGATGGCGAGGAGAGCTGTCGCAACAGATCCGAATCGGCCGTTCCGGTCAGAAAACCGGCCGCGCCGTACTCGTCCGGCGTCACGCCGCGGAGGAACCCGAGCGTCTCCCGCCGGATGGCAAACAGCAACGCAGTTGCCAGCCGGTCGTCGAGTTCGATTTCGAGGTCCCGCAGGTATTCGGTCAGTATCGTCGCCGTCGCCCCGATCTCCACGCGGTGGTCGACGAACCGGGCGCTGATATCCTCGGCGGGATGGTGGTCGATGACGATGTCGACCGAGACATCTTCGGGGACCCGGTTGTTCGACCCCGGAATCGAGTGGTCGACGAAGGCGAGCAGTTCCGAGGATTCGCGGTCGGTCACGTCGGCCGCGTCGAACTCCCGGAGGTCCATCTCCAGTAGATTGACGAACGACCGGTTCTGCTGGTGTGATATCTCGCCGCTGTAGAGGATCCGCCGCTCGTCGATGCCGACGGCGGCCGCGATGCGACCGAGCGCGAGCGCGCTGGCCAGACAGTCGGGGTCGGGGTTGTTGTGACAGACAATGGTGAGAGAGTCCGCCTCTCCGAGTAGGTTTTCGAGTTCCGTTGCGGGGCGCATCTATTGGTCGACACTTCGGCCTCCTAATACAAGCGTGTGGGGGCAATCGTACCATCACAATCGAGCACGAAGCTGCTGGACGACGATACCGAGGACGAACGCGAGACCGAGGTTGACGAGCACGCCGAGGCCACCGATTGCAGCGACGACCGCCACGTCGTCCGCCTTAGAAACGCCGGTCCAGCCCAACTGCAGGGCGATCAATACCAGAATGACTCCGAGTAGGGCTGTCGGGTAGGCCGCGATGACGCCGACGGCGAGGAACGCGGTCAGCACGTAGCCCGCGCCGAGTATCAAATTCGCGCCGGACGTTCTGGCCCCGAAGGCGTACTTTCCGGCGACGCCGCCGCTTCCGTGACACATCGGGAACGCGCCGAACGGGACCGCGACCAGATTCATCAGCCCCATACTGTTCGAGAGCTGGTCCGCCGACACGTCCCGGTCGAAGTAGTCTGCGAGCAGGACCGACGTGGCGAGGGCGGCGTTGCCGACCGTGACCGCGATCTGGGCGAGGACGGCCTCCGCCGTCTGTACCGACAGCGTCATGCTTGGGAGCATGAACATGGCGTCAACCGCTGGAACGGTCGGCGTCGGGATTCCGGTTTCCGCGAGGGCAATGCCAGCACCCAGGACGAAGACGGCGAAGGCGCTCTGGCCGCTGTAGCCCAGGAGTGCAAGGACGGCTACCACGCCGACGGCGACGGCCACGAGTCTCGGATCACTAACCCCGAGGTCGACACCCGTCTCCAGCAGGACCAGCGCGACGCCGAGTTGTACCCCACGAACGACGGTGTCATCGACGTACTGATTGACTGTTTCGAGCGACCGCGTGGTTCCGAGCGCGAGCAGGATACCAGCCAGCAAGAGCCCTGCGACGACGAGTTCCCCAGTCGAGATGGTCCCGGCGATGACCAGCGCGGCGAAGGCCTTCATTGGCTCGACTGATATCGGAACACCGTAGTACAGCCCCCAGACAACCTGAAACACGCCGAACCAGACGAGCATGACCGGGAGCGATAGCTCCGTCAGCACGGCGACAGCCACGATGACCGGAAGCACCGTCGCCGAGTCCCCGATTGCGCCGGTCAGTTCATTCCACGACAGCGAAACCGTCGTCTGCTCGCGGAACGGGAAACTCATGACGGTCTAGATCGACGGCGAAACAGTGAGCGTGCCCGTCCGCGGTGGCCGCTACTCCGAGTACTCGTAGGGCGCACGGTCCCCGTCGGTGTCGATGTACTCCTCGTTTATCTCCCACTCGCCGTCCTCGGTTTCGACCATGTACTCGCCGTAGTAGGGGACGCGGGTGTCGACCGTCTCGCGGAACGCGGCGCGCATCGACCCCTTGGTCGTGCCGATGTCACGCAGGTCGTCGTTTCGGTTCAGACAGCCCTTGAGATAGCCGTCGTGGGTGAGCCGAACGCGGTGGCAGTTCGCACAGAAGTTCTCGTTGCCGACGGGGTCGACGATTTCGACCATCCCGCTGTTGCGGTTGTTGATCGGTTCCGTCCGTATCCCGCCGTCGGACGCGGCCAGCGAAGTGGCAGTGCCATTGCTTTCGGCCGCCGCATCGCTGCTGTGTATCCAGTAGCGCTTGCGGTCGTGCATCTCACGATGTTCGACCGTGTCGGCGCGGTCCTCGAGCCAGTCGTGGACGCGGTCGATGTCGATGGCCCACTCCGGGTGGCCGGCAAGTTCCGGCATGTATTCGATGAGCTGGAGCTGGAGACCGGGGTTCTCGGCGACGTGATCGACCATCTTCGGGACGTAGCCCGCGGTCGGCTCGAAGACGACCATGTTGAGCTTCACCGGTTCGAGACCGGCGTCAAGCGCCGCTTCGACGCCTTCGAGGACGCGGTCGTAGGCCCCACTCTGGGTCAGTTCGGCGAAGGCCTCGCTGTCGAGGGCGTCCTGCGAGACGTTGACCCGCTCGAGGCCCGCGTCGACGAGGTCCGGGGCGCGGCCGGGGAGGAAGGTGCCGTTGGTCGTCATCGACACCTCCATCTCGTCGGGGGCGCGCCGGACGATCTCCTCTAAGTCCTCCCGGAGCATCGGCTCCCCGCCAGTGAACTTCACCGAGTCGACCCCGAACTCGGCGGCGACTTCGAGGAAGGCCACGATGGTGTCGGCAGTGAGTTCGTCGTCCTGTGCCTCCATCGGGCCCCGTGTGTCGCCCAGTCCCTCGTTGTGGCAGTAGACGCAGTCGAAGTTACACCGGTCGGTGAGGGAGACGCGGACACCGGAGACCTCGCGACCGAAGTCGTCTTCGAGCATATCCTTGCTAACTGTTCACAGCACAGCCTCTTAAATGGCGTGACTGTTCCGGTTCCGTCGTCGGATACAGGGGAACGATTAACCAGACCACCGCCCTGCACTGGGTATGGACATCGTCGACGCGCTGGACGCGCGACACGGGACCACCTGCTTCGTCGGCGCTGGGGGAAAGAAGACAACGATGGCAGCGCTCGCAGCGCGACTGGAGCGCGCAGTCGTCACCGCGACAGTCCGGATTCCGATTTTCGACGGCTGGGTCGCGGACGTTGTCGTGACGGAGACTCCACAGACAGCCATCGATACGGCGTCTACGTGGCCGCTGGGTGTTGTGCCAGTACAGGAGCGACCGGACCGCTACCGCGGCTACGACCCTGAAACCGTTGCCAACCTGGCTGACATCGGGCACCCGATTCTGGTGAAAGCCGACGGCGCGCGGATGCGGGAGTTCAAAGCGCCGAGCGACCGCGAGCCACAGCTCCCATCGACGGCTTCGACGGTCGTCCCCATCGCGAGCGCACACGTCGTCGGCGAACCGCTGACGGACGACATCGTTCACCGAGTCGACGAGGTGGCCGCGATTACAGGGCTTGACCCCGGCGACGAGATTCGACCGAGAGATGTTGCCGCGGTCCTTGCGAGCGACCAGGGCGGACTGAAAGACGTGCCAGCCAACGCGACCGCGGTTCCGCTGCTCAACATGGTCGACGACGAGGGACTCGAAGCGAGCGCGCGGACCGTTGCCGAGGCGATTCATGATCGAGTCGACGTCCCGCGCGTCGTCCTCGCTGAGATGCGGAGCGACGACCCGCTGGTGGCAGTCGTCTGAGAGCGAGGCGACACCGGCCCCGCTCGTTCAGAAGCGTTTGGCCGCGGCGTCGAACTCCTCGCGGGTGTTGAGGTTCTTGAACGTATCCAGTGAGGTGTGTTCGAGTACGTCCTCGCGCTCGACGACAACGTAATCGAGATCGAACAGCGGCTCGACGACCTTGTGCTCGCCGCGCTCCAGCGCTCGCCGGCAGGCGTCATGCATCGCGTCCGCGTGATACACCGCCTGTGTCGTCTGGAACCACTCGTCCGGGCGCGGCACTGCGGCCTCGTGGGATGCCGCCTGCTCGAACAGGTAGTCGACGAACGTCGGATCGACAAACGGCATATCGCAGGCCACCACGGCGGCGTACTCGCTGTCGACGGCCCCCACCCCGGTCGCGATGCCCGCCATCGGCCCCTGGTCGGGGTCCTCATCGAGCGCGAACGTCGGGTCGAGCGCGTGGTCCGACAGCGCCGCGTCGATGGCCTCGACCTGGTCCTCCCGGCAGTTCACGACGAGTTCGTCGACGGCTTCGCCGAGGCGGTCGGCGACGCGCCGAATCATCGGCGTCCCAGCGAGGTCGGCGACGGCCTTGTCGCTGTCGCCGAACCGCGTCGACCGGCCGCCTGCAACAATGACTCCAGCGCGCATATCCCGGCTTCTCGGGGCTGGCGGAAAGGTGCTTCGTGCATGATTGGTGGGGACAATCCTTTAGTCGACAGACGGAGGAGTGAGGTATGATGACAGTAGCCAACCGGGACCGGATGCTCCACGTCGACCTGTCGTCGGCGTCGGTCGAGAGCCGTCCGGTTCCGGCGGCCTGGCGCCGTCAGTTCGTGGGCGGGAAGGGACTCGGCGCTCGATACCTGTACGACGAACTCGACGCCGGCACCGATCCGTTAGGCCCTGAAAACGTCCTGTTGTTCATGCTTGGGCCGGTTTCCGGACTGTTGCCGGGCGAGACAAGATATGCCGCGGTCACGAAGTCGCCGCTGACCGGCGGTTTCCTCGACTCTTATGCGGGCGGGACGTTCCCGGATACGCTGGCTGGCGCGTTGCAGGACCACGTTGGAGTTCTGGTCACCGGACGTGCACCGGAACCGGTCACACTCGTCGTCGCGGACGACGGCGCGACAGTCGAACCCGCCGAGACGTGGGGCAAGGATACGGCTGAGACCGATGAGGCGTTCCCAGAGGCCGCGGTGGCGTGTATCGGTCCGGCGGGTGAGCAGGGCGTCGCGTTCGCGACAATCGCCTCCGACGGCGGCGAACACCACGCCGGCCGGGGCGGTGCCGGAGCTGTGATGGGCGCAAAACAGCTGAAGGCCGTCGTCGTCCGTGGCGAGCCGCCGACGGACCTCGCGGAACTACGGGAGCAGTACGCACAGCGGTACCGCGAGGGCGACACCGGGCAGTGGCTCCACGCCAGCGGGACCGTCGAGACGATCGATTTCGCCAACGAAGTCGGCGCGCTCTCGACGCGTGGCTGGGAGGACGGTCAGTTCGAGGGGGCCGACGGCGTCGGTATCGAGGCCGTGCAGAGACTCGCCGCGGGCCGAGAGTACGACGACGAGGACAACCCCGGCGGGTTCCGCGTCCAGACAGAGGACGGCGAGACTATCCCTCGCGGGGCGACGGCGATGAGTCTCGGGGCTGGGCTCGGCATCGACGACTTCGACGCCGTGGCAGCGCTCGGTGAGACATGCAACCGACTGGGTTTAGACCTCATCAGCGCCGGGAGCGCCGTCGCGTGGGCCATCAAGGCCAGCGACGCCGGCCTGCTCGACAAATCCTTCGAGTACGGGAGTCCCGAGGATGCGCGGGCACTCCTCGAAGAAATCGTCGCACGGGAGACGCCGCTCGGCGACGCCCTGGCTGACGGCGTCGACGCGGCCTCGGCCCGTCTTGGCGGGGACGACCTCCTGCCGACGATCAAGGCCATGGAACTGCCCGCCTACGACCCCCGCGGCGCGCGGAGCATGGCACTTGCGTACGCGACCAGCGACCGCGGGGCCTGTCACCGGCGGGCGCTCCCCATCGAGCGGGAAGCCTTCGACGGTGACTGGAGTCCCGAGCGGGCGGCCGCGGCCGTCATCCGCGAACAGGACCAGCGCTCGGCGCTGTGGTGTCTCGTCGTCGACGACTTCGTCGGCGACGTGTTCGACGACCTCGGCGCGGAGTGGCTCGACGCTATCGGCCTCGATACGGACGGCGACCTCGCGACGGTCGGTGAGCGCGTCTGGACGCTTACGCGCCTGTTCAACGTTCGCGAGGGGATCTCGCGGGCCGACGACGAACTCCCGGCGAAGCTGCAGGAACCGCTCGACTCGGGCCCGAACGCGGGCGCGGCAATCGACGCCGAGTCCTTCGATGCGATGCTCGACGCCTACTACAGCCAGCGGGGCTGGGACGCCGACGGCTGCCCCACACCCGAGACCATCGAGCGACTCGGCCTCACGGATGCCGTCGACCGAGCGACACGACCAGCGGACACGACACTCGGAGAATGACAGACGAAATCGACCTCGACGAACTCGACGTACAGGACGACGAGGAGACGCCGAACAGGGGCGACTGGTTCTGGAGCGGGGAGGGCGACCCCGAGGACGAACCCGACCACGGGACTGTATCGGTACGTCCCGACAGCGACGCCGAGGCTGAGAGCCACGGCGCGGCCACGAGTACGGAGACTGATGCAGACACTGGTATGGAGGGGAACGGAGCAGACACTGCCAGCGCGGACCCCGGAGGCCAGGCGGTCCCCCACGTCCCCCGGGAGAACAAGAACAAGCCGGTCGGCATCCCGACGGACAGCGGCGGCGCAGGCGGCGCACCCGCGACTGACACTGACCCGGCCTCGAACGTCGCCGAAGATCCCACCGCTGGCGAGGAGTCTGTCGAGGCGAGCGGCCCGCACGGTGGCGGCATCGACGACATGACGCTGGCCGTGACCTACGACGCGGCCCGACAGTTCGCCGACCCGCAACTGGTGTTTCGCGAGGCGCGAGGATGGGCCGACTGGGTCGGCATCGTCGGCGACGTGGATGCGTTTGTCATCAACAAGTTCCAGCGCGACCACGGCATCGACGCCGACTTCTTCAGCGGTGCGGGCCAGGAACCGGCCGAGCGGCTTGCCGACATCGACGAACACTCGATGTTCTACGCCGAGCGGATGGTCCTCGTCGGCCGCCCGGACGACGAGCCGATTGCAGAGCGGACTGGCTGGGAGTTCGTCCCGCTCGCCGACGCCGCCGAGAAAGCGGACTGGGACCTCGTCGACGGGTGACGCCGTATATTTATAATGCTTGCTGGTCTTTGTCATACACGAACGAAAATGACACTCCGAACCGCGGTCCAACAGTCGAAGATACTCACATTCGTGGTACTGGGGGCCTTCGTCTGGCTGTTACTGACACTGTTCGAAGTCGCGTCGACCGTTGACCTCATGACCGGAACAACCTCATTCGTCGGCCAGAACACACTGGGCGGGATCGCCGGTGTGCTTGTGTTGACCATCGTACTCGGGGCGCTCGTGGTTCTTTACTCCGAGATTACCGAGTCAGACCCGGCCCCACAGTCGTGGCCCCCATCCGAAGAATGACGTACTACAGCTGTGAGGAATGCGGGCAGATGATAGACCTCTCGGCGTTCGAGGGGAAGCCGCGCCGGCAGGACTGTCCGGTGTGTGAGGAGACGACACTGTGGACGCCCGAGTTCGAGGGCGAGGGGGTGTCGTTTTGACGCTTACCTTCGAGGTGAGCGACCGCCTGTATGAGGCCGCCCAGGAGTGGGCCGACCGGCGATTAGAGGACATCGACGAGGCAATGGAGACCAAAGTCGAGCAGGCGTTACTGGAGATCGAACACCTCGTCTCCCAGTCCCACGACGTTGCGTTCGAGGTCGACGGCCGCGAAATACGGTACGAACCGACCGAGGAACTGGCCGCGTTGCTCCGTCGACAGGCCGAAGAGAGCGGGATCGACGAGAGTACGGCCCTGAAGATGCACGTCGACCTCTACGCCAACGCGTTCCTCGATGACGTGACTGACGAGCAGAAACCGCCGGGGACGCCGTCTGAGTGACGGCACCAAAACTTAAGCCCGGCCACTGTGACAGTTGATATACAATGGCACACGAATCAACCGAGTGGAAGCCCCAAGGTGCGACAGAGACGTTCAACGGTTTCGAGGTCTGGGACCACGGTGTCTGGCCGGGTGACGTGAACCAGAACGACACGACGAACGACGACGAGGAGTGAGCTGCTGTCGGTTGCGCGCTGCTTTTTCCATCTGAACCGACGCGTGAGCGAGAGCTACGGGGCCGGGAAGGCCCGTTTGTCACGCGGCGGGACGTAGAAGTTCGAGCGTGACGCGACTTCGATGAATTCCAGCAGCCCGTTGTTCTGCCGATCCCGGAGTTCCTCGTGTTCTTCCCGGAGCCACCAGCCGTTCATCGCGTCCCGTACTTCCTCGAAGTCACGCGGGCGTGCCTGGAGCGAGAGGAAGTGAATCCCGGCCTGACCGCCGTCGATCGTGTTGAAGTCCCGCCGGAGGATAATCGGCTCACCATCCTGGCGGGCGCGGGCGACCTTCTCGAAGTGGCCGACTTCGCCGTCGCTGCTCGCGTGCTCGCGAACCATGTCGGCGAAGGGGAGGTCACCTCTGTCGATGTCCTCCGGAGAGAACTCCGCCGAGAACAGCCGCTGGACGCGGTCGGACTGGGCGAGTTCCCACCAGTTGTCGAAGGCCTCGTTGATTCGCGAGAGGTGTATCGTCGTCCCGCCGGCGTAGGGGCCGTCGTCGATGGTGACGCGGTCCTCGCTGGCCTGCGTGCCGGCCCGGCCGGCGAAAAAGCCGGAGAACATGTAGGAGTCTTCGGGGATATCGGCGGGGACGCCTTCTGCGTCGGCGTGGGCCGCCGGGAGTCCCCCACCGATGAATCCGCCGCGACGGTCGACGATGGAGAACACGTCGCCGAGTCGGCCCTGGATCTCCGCGTCCGCGAGCGTCGGCCGCGTGTCGAACATCGCTGACTCGGCGCTTGTGAGGTTCGACGGAACGTCGCTCGCAAGGACGAGCATCGCATCGAAAGACTGCAGGTCGGGGTCGTCCGTCCGGGAGAGGACTCGCGGGCTACGTATCGGCGAGGAGCCCAGCGACCCGTAGGTCTCGAAGTAACTCGTCCCCCAAGCGAGCATGTGCAGGAGTCCCCCGCTGTCGAACTCGTAGGCGTCTTCCAGTGTCCGCATCGCCAGTTCGACGGTCTCTGCGGCCGCGTCCGACGGTTCCGTATCAAGATCCAGCATGAACAGCCGGAAGTGACGGGGTATCAGGTTGTTGCCGGCGGCGTCGCTCCGAAGGCGCTCGTTCCAAGCATGTTGCCGTATCGGGAGTTCGTCGGCCCGTGGGTTGGGTTCGAGGTCACCTGTCGGCGACTCCGCTTGCCTGGCCAGCAGGGACGAACAGCCGCTGAGACCAGCCGCTCCGGTGAGTGCGGAGAGTCGAAGCAGCAGCCCGCGGCGCGAAGTCATGGTATACTATCACAGGGGTGGGGCTACGTGGAGAAAAACCTTGTCTCAAGATAACAGGTCGCAATGGTTTTTGTTTGGCAGTCCGTATCGCATTCTATGTTAACAACCCTCATGCATGCCAAATCGGGGCTGGACCTCCCGTTTCCACCCGACACCGGCGCAGCGGTCCTCGGTGTCGGGCTGGTCATTCTCGCCGTCATCACGTACGATATCTATCAGCAGCACTGGACCGGAGAGGGTACCTGATGGCCACCGAGCAATCGAACTCCCGGCTGACCGCCGTCTCACTCCTCGGATATCTTCGGATTCTGGTCTACACCCTCGCTACGCTGCTGGCGCTGTCACTGCTTGTCGTCGGCACGATCGGCCTCATCGCCGAACTCAAAGGGAGCTGGCACTGGCAGATTCACCTCGAATCGACGATCAGCTTCATCGGTCTATTCGTCAGCCGTCTGCTGGTCGTCCTCGTCCCGCTCTACGCGGTTCTCGTCGTCGGCCGGCGGGTGGTCCCCGATGCGTAAGCGACTGCGTGCGAATCCCTTCGGCGTCGTCGCGGTCGCCTCGGTCACACTCCTCTGCGTGCTGGTCGCGGGCGCGGGAGCCGTCGCGGTCATCGCACGGTCGGTCCACTCCTGGCGTTCGCTCTTTTTCATGGAACAGGCCATGGCGTTCCTACTGCCTGCGGTGAAGGTTCTGATGGTCGTTGGGCTCGTCGCCAGCGTGGGGCTCGTGCTCCGAATCCGGTAGCGCCCTGCTATCCGATCTGCGCGACGATCTCGTCCTCGAAGCGGACGAGCCCCTCGCAAATGAGCGCCGCTGCGAGGAACAGCCCCTCGTCGGCTTCTTCGCGCATCTCGTCAGTGAAGTCGACGACCCACTCGCTGAGATGTTGCTCGATGAACACCCGTTCGTAGCCCACGGTCTCCTCGTCGCCCTCTCGCTGGCGTTCGATGAGATATCGCAGGAACGCCATCTCGACGGCGATGAAGTCGTCTTCCTCGGGGTAGTCCTCGGGCGGTGACCACCCCGCCGCGGCGTAGCTGGCATCGACCTCGGCGAGTCCCTCGCCGATGAACTCCGTGTCCTCGCGGTAGTTCGTCTCGTGGGGCAACACCGGCGGCCGCGGGCCGACAAGCAGGTCCGTGTACTCCCGTTCAAGGTCGTCCTGCACCGCCGAAACCGACCGGTCCGCGTTCCCGTCGATCCACGCCTCGAGCATCTCGAAGCCCTCGTCGAGCTGGTCGTTGATGGAGTCCTCCGGCAGCTGTACCTCGCCGCTCAACAGCCGCTCGACGAACGCTTCCTCAGGCACGTCCCAGAACACGTCGATGACGAAATCGACCAGTTCGAGGCGGGCCTCGTAGACGGCAGCGTCGTTCATCGTTTCTCCCCCTGATCGAACAGCAGACGGCTCCGACAATCGCTGCAGTACTCGAAGACGGAGTGGTCGGCATCGGGAGCCAGGCCCTCGACCTGATCGCCGACCTCTTCCTCGATCTTGTCGGCGGAGGCGACGCTGGTGAAGGGCTTGCCACAGCGGACACATTCCAGCATATCGCCCTCGTGGACGGTCACCCAGGCCTCGCCGCCCCTGTTTTCGGGGAGCAGGGAGAGGTCCAGCCCGTCGTGCATCGTAATCGCCGTCTCCGGACAGCCCTCCTCACAGAGGCCGCAGTTGACGCAGTCCGCGTGGTTGAACGCCAGTTCGCCCTCACCCGTCCGCTGGATGGCGTCGGTCGGACAGAGGTTCGTACAGGTCGGCGTCAGGGTACACGCGTCGTTGACATCCATAACGCCGAAGTCCTTCAGCCCGCGAATCACATCGCGTTCGGGCTCGACGTGTTCGAGAATGGCTCGAACGCTCTCCAGCGTCCAGCCGTGGCTGTCGAAGTCGGGGTTGGGACGGGGTTCCTCGCGATCGGTGTCGCTGCGGCCCGTTGCCTCGTAGTCGCCGGCCGGTATCGGCGTCTCGTCGAGCCCGAACTCGACGAACCCGGACAGCGACTCGACAAACGCCTCGGGGTTGCCGGCCTCGGGCGCGAAGAAGCCGACCCGGTCACCCAGCCCGAGATCTGTCGTCGCCTGATTGAGCCGGTCGACGAGGTCCTGCTTGGGGTCCGGGCCGGAGTGGAGACAGGAGCCGCCACAGCCGACGATGGCGACGCCGTCCGCACCGGCCGCGAGCGCGTGCATGACGTGGGCCTCGCCGACCGTGTCCGTGCAGTTGACCTGAACCGGGAGGATGGGCGGGTAGTCGAGGTCGCCCGACTGCACGGCCTTGCGTCCGTGCGCGCGGAGCCGTTCGGCGGCGTACTCTGAGCAGACGAACGCGACGACCTGCGTGTCGATACCTTCGCTGTCACCACGCGAAAGCAAGCCCTCATCCGAGTCGTCTTCCAGCAGCGCCTCGACTTCGCGGGCGAGCCGTCGGTTCGATGGCTCGCGGAGCTGTGTTGCGCCCGTCGGACAGGCGCTCGTGCAGGCCCCGCAGTTCTCGCAGGCCACCTCGTCGAACTCGACGGAGTCGATGGTCGGCCGGTCGACTGCGCCGTGGGGGCAGGCGTCTACGCAGGCCGTACACCCCTCCTGGCTGGACGCGCCGGCCGCACAGACATCCATTTCGAGGTCGAGGAACTGCGGCTTCTCGATACCGCCCAGTTGCGATTCGACTGCGGCGATGGTTCCGGCATCGACTGGCCCGGTGTAGAAGCCAAGCCGGCCGCCGCGGGCGTCGTCGCGGCCCCCGGGGTAGATGACCTGGTCGACTTCGACAGTACGGGTAACGCCGTCCAGATCGATGGCGTCGGTCGGGCAGGTGTCTGTCCACTCGCCGTCGGGGGCGTCGGGATGAATGTCGACGGGGAACTCGGTCACCATTCCGTCCGGCCCCTCTCGAACGCAGTCGATGCAGTCGATGCAGTCGTCGGTGACGCGGGCTTCCAGCGTGAGTTCGTACTCGCCGTAGGAGCCGTCGATATCCACGACGCGCCCGCGCTCCATCGTCACGTCGCCGAGCCCTTCCACGTCGGCGAACTCCCGCCCATCCGCGATGAACGTCACGTCGGCGTCATCGGTCAGTGACCGCGCCGCGCCGGGGTCGCCCACGACAGCAACGCGGTTGCCGGCGTCTTTCGACACCGTCCGCGATGGCGCTTCCTCGCGAAGCCCCGCCCGGGTCGCGTTGATAAGGCGGGCCGTTTTGTCGGTTGCCGCCGCCTCGTCGTGGACCCAGGCGTTGGTCTCCCGGTGGTCGACGAACACCGATGCCTCGGGATGAAGGCCGTGTTCGTCGGCAAGCTCGCGGATGCGGTCCTGACACGACGGTTCCGGCGTCGTCGCGATGACCTGATCGAGATCGTACTCCTCGATTACCTGTGACATCCCGGCCAGGCCGTCCTGACAGAGCAGTTCGGAACTGGCTACGACGTCGACATCGTCGACACCGTCCCGTACCGCTTCGAGGTCGATGTCACACGATCCCCCACAGGAACACACGAAGGCGCCTGTATCCATTAATCATGCAAAACCCTGTCCCAGTAATAGACCTTGCGGAGTGTTCACACATCTATTCATGAATTCAACCCCAAATATTTGGACGGCCGGAAAATTACAGGGATTATGATACCTAACTATGTCACATTTTATCATGGATGACATCGAATTTGTGGCACGTCTAGAGAGACAATGACAAACCAGATTTCGTGGCAAATACGGACAGCATCGGTAATGGGTGGGCACCATTTACCATGAGTACACAACAGGAACCAGTCTCACTGGATCTCGACCGGCGCTCGTTCATGAAGGCGAGCGCCCTCGCGGGCGGGGTCGCGCTCGGCGTCAGCGGCGCTGGTCGGGCACTCCAGGAGGACGGCGAGGAAACGGACGGGACAGACACGGACACCGAACTGACCAAGACGATCTGCAACTACTGTTCAGTGGGCTGTGGCTTCCGTGGTGAGAAGGAGGGCAACTCCTTCGTCGGCATGGAGCCGTGGCACGAACACCCGATAAACTCGGGGTCGCTGTGCTCGAAAGGGGCCGGCATCTACGAGACCGAACACTCCGAGAAGCGCCTCAAGCACCCGATGATTCAGGAGGACGGGGAGTGGCGCAAGCTCGGCTGGAACGAGGCCTATGACCGCCTGGCGACGGATATCCGGGCGCTGTGGCCCGACGACGACACCGCCCCAGCGGAGGCCGTCGACGTCGACGCGGAGCACAGCCGCGAGAGCGTGATGTTGCTCGGCAGCGCCCACCACTCCAACGAGGAGGCCTATGCCATCCGGAAGCTGGCGGCGTTCATGGGCACGAACAACATCGACCACCAGGCGCGTATCTGTCATTCCACGACGGTCACGGGGCTGGCAAACACCTGGGGCTACGGCGCGATGACCAACACTGTTCAGGATTACCGGAACTTCGACCTGAACATCATCATCGGCCAGAACCCGGCCGAGGCACACCCCATCGCGATGCAGCACATCCTCGAAGGACAGAAACGCGGTGGGACCATCCTCAATCTGGACCCCCGGTTCACGAAGACATCGGCCCACGCCGACGAGTTCATGCGGTTCCGTCCCGGCACCGATGTGGCCCTGATGATGGGGATCATCAAAGAACTCCGCGACAAGCACGGGCTCGCGATGGACCCCGACGCGGACGAAACTGGGCAGAACATGCTCACCGACCGCGTGCAGGGCTGGGAAGACGTCGACGCGGAACTCGACCAGTACGACAAGGAGACCGTCGAGGAAATTACCTGGGTGTCCGCTGAGGACATCGAGCGGATCGCTGACATGATCGACGAGGCCCGGCCCCACATCCAGATCGAGTGGGCGATGGGCGGGACCCAGCACAACAACGGGACCCAGAACATTCGCTCGTACGCCGTTGCGAGCCTCGCCTCCGGAAGTGCGGCCCGGAGTGGCGGCGGCCTTCAGGTCATGCGCGGCCACGCGAACGTCCAGGGGGCGACCGATCTCGCGGTCGCCAGCCATATCCTGCCGGGGTATTACGGTCTCTCACCGGGTGGCTGGTCGTGGTGGGCTGAAATCTGGGACCGGACGCCCGAGACCAGCGGCGACACATCGTTTGCGGACATGTACAACCGGTTCGAACTGATGCCGCCGGAGAAGTACGTCCGCCAGAGCCCGAACTACGAAGGGAGCGAGGACGCGAACTCGCTGCCGCCGAACACCGACCACGGGCCGAACAACCCAGCGGAGAACTCGATGATGTTCCAGAACGGGCTGACCGTGGCCCGCTGGTTCGAATCGGCGCTCGATCAGCAAGACCGGTATCAAGAAACGCCGATCTATCAGCCCGACCAGACGAAGATCGCGTTCTTCTGGGGGCACTCGGCGAACTCCATCAGCGAGATGGAGCAGATGAAAGAGGGTATGGAGAACCTCGATCTGCTGGTTGTCATCGACGTGTTCCCCTCGGTCGCGAGCGTGTTGCCGGATTACGAGGACGGCCCGCCGGTGCTGCTGTTGCCGGCGTCCAGCCAGTACGAGCACTACCGCTCGCTGACCAACACGAACCGGTCGGTCCAGTGGTCCGAACCGGTCCGCTCGCCGGCGCACAACTCCAAGCCGGACCTCCAGATCATGCAGGAACTGGCCGGTTATCTGGACTTTGGCGAGCACTTCGACTGGGGCGCAGGCTCGGAGCTGTACAACGGTAAGTCCTCGTACGAAGGTGTCGTCCGTGAGTTCAACCTCGGAACGAACACGATCGGCTACCGGCAGACACCCGAACGGCTCCAGAAACATCTGGAGTACGACTACGCGTTCTCCAACGAGGACCTCAAAGGGGCCGAAGGGACGCCTGTGGCGGGCGAATACTGGATGCTCCCCTGGCCGTGCTGGGGCGAAGACCATCCGGGGACCCCGATCATCTGGAACGACGACTTAGACCCCAACAACGGTGGACAGGACTTCCGGACCCGCTGGGGTGTCTCGGCACCTACACCCGAAGACTGGGAGGCGATGCCGACAGACGACGACTACCCGATGCAGGAGACCCTCGATGCTGTCGGCGACCGCTACGAGAGCCAGGAAGAAGCGCTCGACCTGACTCGTGCGCCGTACAACCCCGCATGGGCCGACGACGACGACACGGCTGCGGACGGTATGATCCACGGCATCCCTGAGTATCCGGGTTGGAAGGTGACGCCGCCCCAGAGCCTCGTCGACCCGAATCAGGAGGTCCAACCGGACGAACTCACCATCCCGCAACAGTACGCACTCGACAATCAGGAGTCGGTGTACACCGCTGCACAGGCGCTCAACGACCCTGACACCGGAAGCCCGGTGTTCGACGAGTACCTCGAAACGATGATCGGGGAAGGCGTCGACCCCGAGTTCTACGAGGAGTACGACTTCAACCAGCCCGATGCGCCCACGGGGCGTGGCCGGGCACGCGCCGTGGTCTGGAGCTTCCTCGACAAGGTGCCGGTTCACCGCGAGCCAATCGAGGGGCCGGACACGGAACTGCTGAACGAGTGGCCGGCCAACGGTCAGCAGCGGAACTTCTACCGGCTCGACCAGAACAACCTCGTCGAGCAGGAACGGGCCACGGACATCATCCACAATCAGGACGACGGCCCGGACCTAGACACGATAATGACCAGCGGGCGGCAGGTCGAACACCAAGGCGGCGGTGCGGAGACGCGGAACAACATCCACACCGCTGACCTCCAGCCGCACATGTACGCGGAGATAACGCCGAACAAGGCTGAGGAACTCGGCGTCGACGGCGGTGACCTCGTCGTCATCTCCTCGACGGACCGCGGGTCTGTGCTGGTGAAAGCCCGCGTGACGGACCGGCCTAACGACCAGGAGGTCTTCCTGCCGTACCACTGGGGCGGCGTGTTCAAGGGCGAGAGTTTAGAGGACAAGTATCCCGACGGTCACGTCCCCTACGCGATCGGTGACTCAGCGAACGCCATCACGTCTCGCGGCTACGACGTGGAGACCCAGATGCAGGAGACCAAAGTATCGATGGTTGCGGTCAATCCGGCGACGCCGGAGGTACTGGACCGGTACAACATCGACGTGGACCTCGACTTCGACTTCCCGCAGGACGTGAACGACGTCGGGACACAGAAGGACTTCGACGTCCGTGACAACTCGACGGTGCAATGAGGTGAGCTAGTATGTCAACAGGCAATGAAGTGATGCACGACGGCGTGATGAGTACCGGTGAGGATGCGCGCATCTTCCCGGACGTCGAAGCGTGCATCGACTGTGGCGGCTGTGTCGTCTCCTGTAAGCGTACGTGGGACGTCCCACGGGACGAACAGCGAATCAGTATCGCGACGATGCTCGAAGGGCAGGAGGCCGCATCAGGGCTCAATGCCAGCAGCGGCCAGGCGATGGGCCAGGGCGAATCACCCGGCGAAACGGCGGTGCCGATGCAGTGTTATCACTGCTCGAACGCGCCGTGTGTCTCGGTGTGTCCGACCGACTCGCTCATCTCGAAGGAGAACGGCTTCGTGCGGGTTCGGGACGACCTCTGTATCGGCTGTCAGTACTGCCTCTCGGCGTGTCCGTTCGGTGCGCCGCAGTTCCCGAACGAGGACGATGGAGTCGCCAACCTGGTCGGCAGCGGTGGCAACATGGACAAGTGTACCATGTGCGAGGAACGGCAGGACGTCGGCAAGGGGCCGGCCTGCGCCGAGGAGTGTGCCACCGACGCTATTCTGGTCGGGACGCCCGCCCAGATCTCCGACGAACTGGACAACAGGGACAGCGGCACGTTCTTCAACGACGTGGCCATGGACATCATCTTTGGCGAGGACGCCAGTGAGTTCCAATGACGAACACAGAAGACCTTCCGGAGGTGAGCGGCTACAGCCGCGTCTCGGTGCTCGTCAGCGCAGTCGTCGGCCTCGCTGTCGCGGCGCTGGCGCTGTTCTGGGCGCAGGGATTCAGAATCGGCTACGAGTCGCTGTATCGTGTCAACCCGAGCGTCGAGGGTGGCGGCATCGGCTCGGACTGGGTGTTCGGCAACACCATCCCGGCACTCGATTTCCTCATTGCACTCATCCACGCGGCCGACGTCATTCTGGGTGCGTTCATCCTCGTGATGGTGTTCATCCACTGGGCGGCGTTCCAGCGGCTGGCCGACCAGATGCGCGAACCGGGCGAGGATGTCAGCGAGGCCGTCGCGGCCGACGGTGGCTCGCCTGCTCGCGGCGACGAACAGGGGGGTGACAGCGCATGAGCAATCTCGACCACGGGAAGTTCACGCGGGTGACGACCCTATTCCACTCGCTGCTGGGGCTGGACGTGTTCCTCCTGTTTTTCACCGGCTACGCCATCATGTTCAACGACGAACTGTGGTGGATGCTGACGCTGATGGGCGGGGCCTCGGGCGTCACGGCAATCCACCGAATCACCGGCATCGGGCTGGTTGCACTCGTCATCTTCTGGATCACGCTCCAGGTTATCTCCTCGACCGGCCGGAGCAACTTCTCGAAGATCCTCCCGGCGAAAGACGACGTCGACGCGTTCATCCAGGACATCCAGTTCGTGCTCGGCCGGGCCGACGAACGCCACCCGAGCGCGCGGCAGTTCGGCGGCTACAAGGCCGACGAGGTCCCGCTGCTGTCCTACATCGGCAAGGGCGTCGTATTCATCTTCTCCATCGAGCTGACGCTGCTTGCGATTTCGGGGCTGCTCATCTGGAGCAAGACCGGCCTCGCCGCGATGTTCCAGACCAAGGCGGCCGCGATGGCCTTCGTCACGTTCCACGGCCTGCTGGGCGTCATCATGCTGATGGGAGTCATGTTCCACATCTTCGAGCACGGGATGCATCCCGCGTTCTACCCCGTCGAAACGAAGGCGTTCATTCCCCGCAGCATGGTGCCCGAACACCACGGTGACGACGACGAGGAGCCGGACACCACGGGGATCGAACGCCTCTCGCTGTCCCCGTCCTGGCGAACCGTCTCGACCGTCTTCGGCGCGATGACCGTTATTGGCATCGTCTCGGTGCTTATCGGGAGCATCTTCGACGAGGGGTACCCGGTGCCCCGCGAACTCGCCATCGGGGGCGGACCGTCGAGCATCCTGTTGACTATCGGTATCAACCTCGGAATGGTCGTCCTCGGTGTCGGACTTGTGCTGTCGATGTACGGGAACGTCCTGCGCATCCGCTGGGAACAGCAGTTAGAACAGGACGAGCGGCCGGCCGCGGCCGACGGTGGCGAACCGCAGACCGACGGCGGCCAGCCTGAATCGGACGATACCGAAAACTGAACCGACCGAAGTCGTTTTTTGTCGTAGCTACGCGATGAGTGCCTGTCCTTCCGGCGATAGCTCGACATCAACGTCCTGCCGGGTCTGTTCCTGGATCTGGTTCAGGTTCCGGGTCAGGACCTGCAGGATGTCTTTCGGCTCCGGGTAGACAAGCATGTTGCCGTCGCCGTCCTCCATAACCAGCTGTGTGTCGGAGAGAGCGACCTGGTCGCCCTCGATGCTGGCGACGATGACATCCAGTGCTTCCGCACCGCCGGGGTCGCCTTCCGTCACCTTCGTAATATAGAGTGCATCGAGGCCAATGAGGTCCTTGTACTCACGAACCTGTTCGGCACAGGCGACCATGTCCTGTGTCACAGCTGTCTTTTGCTCGTTCCCGTGTTCACCCTCAAAGCAGTGTTTACAGATTCGCAGTTCGAGACGCATGCCCCTGTCTATGTGATTGGCTCTCATTATCGTTGTGGAGGGCGCGCTCAACCACTAGTGTTTACTGTGCCGGTGTGGAATGGTATCATATGGCATCAGCGCTCAACGCAGTGTATCTGGCACTGGTCGTAGTCGTCGGCGTCGTCGGAACGCTGTTCGTCGCAAGTATCAGGTCCGCCGACGTGCGGTCCCGATGGCTCGAACTGTCATCGATCGGGATCGTAGTACTGTTCCTGCTGGCCCTGAGCGTCCAGTTCCTCGCGTAAGCGTACAACCCCGGTTTACCGCGGGGACACTGTCGAAGCGGTAGCTATCGTTGTGTTCCTGCCAAGCAAGATCTATAGACAGATAGCTCGGACTCTAGCTCAGTACAGCCGAATATACTTCTCTCTACCCCATCCTATGAGTATATTTCCTCTTGTCTATTTGCTAAGCACTGAGTTAGTGCTATATTTCGGAGTCTTGTATAGAAATACTGTATTTAGACATACTACTTCGAAAGCCGGTGGGTTTAGCTACTACTTCGAGCGTATCCAGTGGTAGGAAACCAATAGTCGATGTACTTCGTTTAGAGTAACAGTAGTACATCCATTATCGAGATGGCGGCTGCGTCAGGACCGTGGTAGTATCTGGTATCACATGATGTCAGAGAGCGGTGGAACGCCGTTCATCCATCATGAATGGGACGTATAGGGCCATTTGTCAAACAAAACCAAGTACCGGCATCTATGAGATGAAAGCAGGAACTCGTGTCTACTCGTTCGCGTCACTGGACGGAAACACTGCTCGAAACGCTTTCAACACATACTTCGAGTAACCTTCTGGCTGGTCTGTCCTACAACCACTGCCCGAGGGCAGTGCTGTTGTCGAAATACGCTGTTTAATTATCGCTTCCGCAAGACTGCACTACCGTTCACCCTTTCTGAACACTGCCGTCACGAATAGGTAACGTTCAGCTCGATAACGTTGGCGACTTCGAGTACTTTCTGCGGGAGTTCCTCGCGGAACCGGTCGCCACGGAACCGATTGGTCGGTCCCGAAACGCTGATTGCACCGATAATTTCGTCATCGTGGTTGAGCACCGGGGCAGCGACACAGCGGAGTCCTTCGAGACGTTCTTCGTCGTCAAAGGCGACGCCACGCTCCCGAACGTCCGCTAGCGCTTGCTCCAGTTCCGCCCTGTTGCTGATCGAGTTGCTGGCCTCCCCGCCGAGTCCGTGGCGGTCGACGATCGCATCGACCCGTCCGGTCGGCATGTGTGCGAGAATCGCTTTTCCCAGCGCTGTCGTATGAAGCGGAACGCGTGTTCCGACGTGAGCCTTGACCTGTACAGCTTTGTCTCCCCGAGCGCGGTACAGGTACGACCCGCGACCGTGTTCTTCGACGAGAATATTCGCGAGTTCGCCGGTTTCTTCGGCCAGGCGATCGACCTCCGGTTTCGCAATCCCGAATAGTCTCTCCCGGTGGCGGGCGTATGCTCCCAGTTCCAGAAACCGGAGCCCTACCTCGTACACACCGTCCCTGTTGACAACGTACTCCTCCTGTTCCAGCGTGCTCAGATAGTTGTGGACCGTACTCTTCGGGATGTCGAGATGCCGGGCCAGTTCGGTGACACCGGCTCCGTCGAGATCTTTCAGTGCGTCAAGCACCTCGAACGTCGTCTCGGCGGATTTGACTGGGTTTTGAGCGGTCTTTGCCATACCCCGTTATGATATCCCCTCGTATTAAACAGTTGTTCAAACATCTGGGACAGAGCGGTGGCACCGACGGCACACCGGTTTCTGTCACGATATGTCGATAACATATCACCGCACACAGACACATACGTTCCGGCCGATTGTCGCGGGTAGAGATACCCACAGAGCGTGTAGCCGAACAAAGGGTAATAATTCCGTCGGCACAAATTTACCCAGCAGATCGACACATGGGCACGCAATCGGAACCAGTCGAGGGCCGAGTGGGGATCACGCTGTGGAATCCCATGCGAAGCGGTTCCCAGAGCGACTGCGGTCACGCTCTCAGTTCACTAGCCGCTCAAACGACCGTGACGGGATTTTTCAGCGTTCCGATGGACTCAATGTCGATGGTGACTTCGTCCCCTTCTTGCAGCGTAAAGTCGTCGTCGGGAACGAGCGAGGTCCCGGTAAGTAGCACCGACAGTTCGGGGACCGCGTTGTGCGCGGTGTAGTACGAGACGAGTTCCTCGCAGGTACGTTTCATCTCGCTGGTGTTGGTCTCCCCGTGGTAGACACAGTCTCCGCCGCGGTGGATCGACATTGAGAGCGCCAGTGAGTGCGGGTCTTCGATGTCCGTGACGACGGCCGGGCCGACCGAACAACAGCGGTCGTACACCTTGGCCTGAGGGAGGTACAGTGGGTTCGCCCCCTCGATAGACCGACTGCTCATGTCGTTGCCGACGGTGTAGCCGACGATTTCTCCCTCGTAGAGAACGATCGCGAGCTCTGGTTCGGGTACGTCCCAGTCAGAGTCGGCTCGGATGCCGACCGCTTCGCCGGGACCGACAGTCCGATTGGGCGTCGATTTGAAGAAGACCTCCGGTCGCTCCGCGTCGTACACGTCAAGGTACATCTCCGGCGTGTCGCTTTCGTCTGTCCGTGCTTCTTCGCTGATCTGGTACGTAACGCCAGCAGCCCAGACTTCGTCGGCGGTGACGGGATCGGTGGCGTCGGCTTCAAGGCGCTGTTCGGACACCGCTTCAGCGGCATCGAGATGGCGGGCGCTGAGTTCGTCCGGCGTGGTATCTGCAATCGAGGCCGACTTGAGGAGGTCACGGAACGTTCGGAGCTGCGGTTTGACACTGGTCAGATCGTACACACCGTCCCCTGTTTCGACCGCTAACCGCTGTGAGTTCCCGTCACGTAGCTGGTAGTACCTCATACAGAGTTGCAATCTGCAACACTACATGAATCTTGTGCCGCCAACAGTATGCTGCATGCCTGTCGGGAGTGGACATGGACACCGTTGTGGTGGATATCGGTTGTCCGGTAGCATATAATTCGGCGTGCACGGCGCTTTTCATAGAGGCACACGAGCGTCACTTCCTGCCGTCGGCTGGCGACCTGTCTCCGATCAGGCGGACTGACGTTCAGTAATACGGAACATTACGAATGACGAACGTACATACGTTATCCTGGTATCCCAGTGAGCGTGTCGTGAAACACATAATCGCTGCTCAGGCCCAATTCTGCAACAGAGAGTGATGATAGTAGGACGGTTCCATGTAAGACCGCCGTTCAGCAGTTCAGTTCCCATCCGATACACAAATGTTGAATGGAGACCAATGGGGTCCCGCTCTGTCACCACCCTGTTAATATGCATTTCTAACGAGCTACAAATCCCTAAATTTCACATGAGTTTCTAATTAACACACGCGTTTTACCGCCCCCTTCTTATTTTTGGCTCTCAGTTTCGCACATATATGTGCCTATCTCTGATTCTTACCCTCAATGGCGCCATATACATGCTTACTTTCACTATACCTTACTCAGGCGCCTGAAAGATACGAACAGTATCCCGCTTTCCGTCCATCGAATCTACTTCGGTAAGACCACTGTCTGTGAACACCGCGTTCCAGTCCCGATAGTACAGCGGGACGTTGTCGTCGACGTAGTTTACTTCACCCGGGTCGCCGCCTTCGTTCTCGACGGTAATCAACAGGTCATCAACGATCCGTGCCAGTTCCTCGAACACCCAGTCGACGTCCGGGTGGAGGTGTTGCAGTGTTTCGACAGAGAAAACGACATCGTACGCGTCGTCCGCGACATCTGTGACGAACTCCTCGATAGCCATCGCGTGGAACGAGCCGGTGGCTGCGAGATCGGGATACGTCTCGGCGAGGACGTCCAACGCATCAGCGTTGATGTCGACCCCGGTCAGATCCGAGTAGCCAGCTTCAGACAATGCGGCGAGGTGCCGCCCGGAGCTGCAGCCAACCTCAAGAATAGCTGCGTCCTGCTCGACATGCTCTGCAAGTATCGACTGCACTAGCTCACTCGTCTCGTCCGCTCCATAGTAGGCATAATACGCGGGGGAGTATTCGCCGGATCGCTCGGCCCATTCCTCCCGAATGTCGGTAGAGTCCACGGTGAAGTCGGGAGGGGAAGACGGAAAGACCTGCCGGATCAGTTGTGACGACGGTGACCGAAAGACGCAACAGCCACCCAGACGACCGATATGCCATGGTCTGGACAGTGATGCCGGACTTCGAGGGGTACGACGAGGCCCACGATCAGTTCACCTGGGACTTACCGACGTCGTACAATCCGGCAGTCGATTTTCTGCAAAAACACGACGATCTCGACAGGGTGGCGCTCGAACAGGCGTACCCCGACGGGCGGCGCGAGCAGTACACGTTCCGCGAACTGGACCAGCTATCGGACAGACTCGCCACGGGGCTGGCCGGACTCGGTGTCGAGGCCGGCGACCGCGTCGGCGTTGTCGTGCCACAGAAGCCACAGAACCCGATAACGCACCTGGCGAACTGGAAGCTCGGGGCCGTCTCGGTGCCGTTGACGGTCCTGTTCGGGACGGACGCGCTCCGATATCGGCTGGACGACGCCGGTGTGTCTGTGGCCGTTATCGACCCGGCCGTACGCGACGATATCGATGCAGTCCGGGACGACTGCCCGGCGCTGGAACACGTCGTCGAAATCGAAACCGACGCGCCGGCGGGCGGTGTCCACGCCTTTGAGGACGTGCTCGCCGAGCCGGACAATGCCGATATCGAACCCTACGAGTCCACGCCGGACACCGACACGGCGATACTGTACACGAGCGGGTCGACGGGGCCGCCGAAAGGCGTCCGGCACTCACACGCGCTCTGGCTCGGGCGAGCCGCAGCCGCGTACAACTTCTTCGATCAAGGGCTGGGACCGGACGCGACGGTCTGGACGCCCGCGGACTGGGCCTGGGGCGCGGCGCTCGGCGGGACCCTCTTCGCGACGTGGCACCACGGCGGGACCATCGTCGGCTATCCCGCATCGGGGTTCGAGGCCGACGACGCGTTCGGCCTTCTCTCGGAGTTCGATGTCACTCAGTCGTTCATGCCAGCCACCGCCCTCCGAATGCTGATGGACGTCGAGGACCCGACAGCGGCGCACGCCCTCGCCATCGAGACGTTTGCCGTCGGCGGCGAATCGCTGACGCCCGAAATCGTCGACTGGGTTGCGGAGACGTTCGATTCAGTCACCATCAACGAGTTCTACGGCCAGACGGAACTGAACCTCGTCGTCGCCAACAACTCGAACTGGTTCGACACCCAGCCCGGCAGCATGGGCAAGCCGTTACCGGGGTACGATTTGACGATACTAGACCCCGACGCCGCTGACAGCGGCGTTGCTGAGCCGCTCTCGGCCGGCGAACTCGGTGAGATAGCGCTACGACCCCACGACCGTTCGGTGTTCTTCGACGAGTACTGGAATCTGCCAGAGAAAACCGCAGCCAAGGAGGTCGAGGGCTGGTTCGTCACCGGCGACTTGGCCCGACAGGACGACGACGGCTACGTCTGGTTCAAATCGCGCAAGGACGACGTCATCATCACCAGTGGCTACCGGGTCGGGCCGATGGAGGTCGAAAGCGCGATTCTCGAACACCCCGACGTGGTCCAGGCCGGTGTGATCGGTGTGCCCGATGACACGCGCGGCGAGATCATCAAGGCATACGTCGAAGCCGCTGAAGACGCTCGGGCCCACGAGACGCTCCGTTCGGAGATCCAGTCCGTCGTCAGAGAGAACCTCGCCGAGTACGAATACCCCCGCGAGATCGAGTTCGCCGATGCGTTGCCACAGACGACCAGCGGGAAAATCCGGCGGAAGGAACTGCAGGAGTGGAGCGCCGGCGGGTCACTGTAATCTCCGAGGGTGCCATCGATAACTATCGTTTACCCGAAGTCAGTAGGGTACTCGGATTTTGATGATATCCAGTAAAGAGTAGTCTCACCGTTCAGGGCTATTGGCAGATGAGATTAATATCCACATATAAATCTATATTTAGATTTATATATCGCATATTTCTAACGATACGCCCAAATTACGGTCCTATGAAGTGGTTAGAGGATGCAGAAGCCCATTTACCCTCTTATTTGTGGCATTTCAATTCAAAACTACCGTCTTTTGTGATCGCCCAGCAGGTGATGGGAACACTTTCAGCCGTTTCCCTCTGGTGAGCGGTTACCGCGCTACTTACAGATAGCGTCGATAGTACTTCGCGAAAATGCCTGCAATACAGCTACTCAGGGAAATTAAACGCAGGTATGAATGGAACGGACAGCCAGGATGGCCCGGCGTTCGGACGCGGGTAATCCCGTTTGCCTCCTCCACCCCGCGACCCCACGAGCGACGGGTGTTCGATGGTCCGCTGCTCACTTCCGTGCCTGGCGGAGTGCCATCGTTTAACCACGTGGGCACACCCCTGCAGGTGCGACCACGCGGACCGCCGTCCCCGTGGGACGAGGCTTCCACGTTAGCTTACGGGGTCCACGTCCGTCAGACCGGACGCCCCCGGTGTTCGGTCCCCGCTCAAGACCACAGTGCGGGCGAGGAGGGGGGCCTAGCCCCCCGACCTAGTCCATCTAAAAGTCCACCGCCGCCCCATAAGGGCCTTTCGGATGCGCCCACAGATCGCTGGACGACGCGCCGGTAGACAGACCGGCCTACAGCAGGTCCAGTGCCCGTGCGAACCATGTCCCGCCAACCGGAATGAGTATGCCCGCGAGGACGACACCCCAGCGGTGGTACTCCATCAGCGTCGACTCAGTCAGCCCCAGCACGAGGCTCTCAGGAACGGTGACTGCCCAGAGGAGGCTCAGGGCAACGATGAACACGCCCATGCCGATACTCGCGCCCGCCGCGATACTTGGGTCCGACCGCCCTTCGCGGCCAGCCGCCAACACGATGATGCAGACCAGCGCGAATACCCCGGGCAGTAGCGGGGATAGCGCCCCCGAACTGTAGTACGCCCCAACGGCACTCGCTGTTTCGACGAGCCCGTACGGGACCACGAGTGCAAGGAGATACAGAACGCAGCCGACGATGCCAACAGCCGGAGCGAGCCGCAAATCGTCCATATCGCCGCTCGGTCCGGCGGCGTCTTAACAGCGACGTTCGAGCGAAACGAGGAAATGTCGGCTCGCCGTAGCCGTGGCCATGGGACTGGGTTCCACCGCGAAAAAGATACAGAAGGTTGCCGACATCGCCGAGGACCTCTACAAGAAGGTCAACGAGCTGAAGACGCAGCTCGAGGACTTGCGAAGCACTGTCGACGAGACAAACACCCGCGTCGACGGGATGGAGCAGGAACTGGCCGAACAGCGCGCGCTCATCGAGGCACTCGCCGAAGAACGAGGCGTCGACACAGAGGCGGTCGTGGCCGAGGTCGCCGCTGACACCGATTCTGACACAGCTGAAGCGGTCTCGGAGTAATCACGTGACTGCGGTCCCATGGCGCGGCGGAACCGGTTGGTTTAAACCATAACACCATCATACCATTGTACGTAGGGCGCTTAGCTCAGCTTGGACAGAGTGCTTGGCTTCGGACCAAACCGTCGGGGGTTCAAATCCCTCAGCGCCCGTGACTTTTGTGCGAACGACAGTGAGAACCGAGAAGCGTCGGCTGAGGGATTTGTATCAGGGAGGAGTTCGCTCCGACTGTGGTTCAAATCTCTCAGCTACCGTAGCATCTTGCTGCGAGCGGTTCGTCAGCAGCAAAGGGCCATCTGAGGGAGTCAGTTCTACGCGAATGACTGTGAGATGTCTGTCCTACTTTTCGGGAAGCGAATACGGAAAGAACCAGCACGGAGATTCCAACCACACGTAGCGTCACACAGCTCGTAAAACGTCGGTGTGTCGTGGTCTCCCGTGACGAGATTGCGTCAGCGGTGGCTCAGTCGTCAGCCGGTTCCACAACGCTGTCGAGCCCGGTCATCTCCAGACCGCCGCCGATGGTCCGGTTCGGGTACGGCATGTTGATGTCCTCGGCATCGAAGCGCTGTTTGACTGCTTTGACGTATTCGGCGCGGGTCTTGACGAAGTCGGACCGACTCGGGTCCTTGATCCAGATACGGGACTGCAGTCCGACAGAGGAGTCACCGAGTTCAACGAGGCGAACAGATGGCTCGGGGTCGTCCATTATCTCTGGGTGTGCCCTAGCCTCGTCGAGAATGATTTCAGTCGCTTCGTCGATGTCGTCGTCGTAGTCGATGCCGAACACGAACTTCAAGCGGAGTTGCTCCTTGGCGACAGGGTTCTTGATGACGCCATCAGTTAGATTCGAATTCGGCACGGTCAGCAGTTCGTTGTCGAAGGTCCGGACGCGGGTAACACGGAGGCTAATGTCCTCAACGACGCCGGAGTTGCCGTCCCACTCGATCCAGTCGCCGATCCGGAACGGTTTGTCGGTGTAGATGAACACGCCGGCGACAAAGTTCGAGATGACGTCCTGCATCGCGAAGCCGATGGCCAGCGTCGCCGCCGCGGCGATGGTCGCCAGCGACTGCAGGAAGTTCCCGTACTCGGCCATCCCGAAGGCGACGGAGATGGCGACGAACACGATACCGATGCTGACGACCTTCTTCAGCGGTCGCCGAGCGTGGGTATCGAGGTCGCGCGACTTGAGCGAGCGGTCGACGATGGGCAGGACAATCGCCTTCCCCAGGATGTAGACGAGGACGAAGACGACGACGAAAACCACCGCTGAGGCGATGGAGCCGGCGGCTGGGACGCCGAGCCCGGCGAGCAGGTCCGCGAGGGGCTGGACCTGCATCATTTCTCGAACACCGCGGTGTGGCCCCGGACCTGAATCACGTCAGCATTGACCATCTCAGCCAGGTCGTCGGCGAGTTCCTCGGCCGTCGTGCCGCCCCGTGACGACCGGAGGAACTTCACCTTCACGAGGTCCGTGTTCTCCAGCTGGTCGTCGAGTTCGTCTGCGACGGATTCGATGCCGTGTTTGCCGACGCGAAGCGTCGCGTCGAGGTCGTGTATCCGCGACTGTCGAGAAGAATCACTCATGTACACCGTTTAGCGAGGACAGCCCCTTAAAACCAGTAGTCGTAAAGAATCCTCAGTCGTACGGGTAGCGGGACTGTGACCCACAGTCGCACGTGATGACGACGTGGCCGGACTGCGTTCGGGACCGGGCATTGTGGCCGTGCAGGAGGTACGTGTCGCAGGCATCACACGTCGACCGCTCGAACGACCGTGGCAACCGCAGGCGGTGGCGTTCAGCGACGCGCCGAGCGCGACGGACGTACGACCGAGCGCGTTCCTCGTTGCCGGCCTGAACGGCCTCGCGAGCGAGCGACTGGAGGCGCTCGATCCGCTCACGGGCGATGGTCGCCTCGTCCGTCATTGGCGGTACTGTGTCGGCGTCGGGAAAATGCCTTCCGAACGAGCTAGCAGATGTGAGGTCATAGTTTGGAAACTTTGTGAACAGCCAGAAAGTCCCACCCTGTAGTTGTTTGACCAGCGGAAAAGGGTCGTGGACCACTCTGCGTATCAGGTCCGTTTTTTGGGTGAAGTCGATAGGATTTTCGTCCCCGCCGGAGTTGCCCAGGACGTGCGCGTCCTGAATTATCTCGAACTAGCCGACCGCCTCGATCGGTCGGGCATCGGCACCGCCGTGGACCACCAGCGGGCGGCACTGTCCGAGACCGACATCGAGGTGGAGACGACGCCCTGGCAGGAGGGCCATCCGGCGTGGGCGCTGGGTGGCAATATCGCGTTCAACGATCCGATGTTCCGAGAGTTCGACATCGCTCACTGCAACATGATCGGACCCGGCTCCGTCGCCGTGGCCCGGTACGCGGCGCAGGCAGACATCCCGCTCGTTCTCCACGCCCACGTCACCCGCGAGGACTTCCGGGACAGTTTCCGCGGATCGAACCTGATCGCGCCGGCGCTGGGGCGCTACCTCCGGTGGTTCTACTCACAGGCTGACCTCGTGCTCTGTCCCTCCGAGTACACGAAGGATATCCTCGAATCCTACCCCGTCGATGCGCCGATACGGCCGATGACAAACGGCGTCGACATCGACGCGCTGGCGGGCCACGAGGACCTGCGCGAGGACTACCGGCGGCGCTACGATCTGGACGGGATGGTCGTCTTCGCCGTCGGCAACGTCTTCGAGCGCAAGGGGCTGACGACGTTCTGTGAACTCGCACAGGAGACGGAACACGACTTCGCGTGGTTCGGCCCCTACGACGCCGGGCCGCAGGCCTCCAAGACTGTCTCCCGGTGGGTGAACGACCCGCCAGAGAACGTGACCTTTACCGGCTGGATCGAGGATATCCGCGGTGCGTTCGGGGCCGGCGACGTGTACCTGTTCCCGACGAAGGCCGAGAATCAGGGCATCGCCGTACTGGAGGCGATGGCCTGCGGGAAGGCGGTCGTCCTCTCGGACATTCCAGTGTTCCGAGAGTACTACGAAGACGGTCACGACTGCCTCATTTGCGCGGACGAGGCGGAGTTCCGCGAGGCGCTGGAGCGACTCGCCGAGAACCCCGAGCTGCGGGAGCGGCTTGGTGAGAACGCCAAGGAGACGGCCAGAGAACACAGCTTAGACCGGGTCGGCCGTCGGCTGGTCGAGACGTACGAAGAACTGGCCTGAGCGGCGTTTGAAGCGAACAGTTGCTATGCCGAGACCGGTTCGCTGTCGACAGACGCTGACGGCGAGCGACGCCAGACGACCGCGACCAGTGCCGCGCCGACCAGCACCAGAGCACCGGCGACACCGAACGCGAGCAGGAAGTCGTAGCCCCCGAGCCAGCCGCCGAGTATCGACCCGACGCCGCTCGCCAGCCCGGAGATAGCGGTGTACAACCCGAGCGCCTCGCCGCGAATCGCTGACGGCGCGAGTTGGGTGACGACGCTGGCCGCGGTGACGGCGATGACGGCCCAGGCGACGCCGATGAGGGCGAACACGACACCGTTGACGGCTGTGCCGACGAGTGTGGCCGGGAGGAGCAGGCCCACAGCGGCAACAGCTGGATGGAGCGCTGCACGGGCCAGCAGGCTTCCGACCTGAAGCCCGCTCGGGCTGTAGCGTTCGGCAAGTTCACCAGCGCGGCCGTACCACAGCGCCGAGCCGACGCTGGAGACGAGATACAGCGCGAAGACGATCCCCGACTCGTAGCCAAGCGTCCGCGAGAGATACAGCGGCAACGGCCCCCAGAACACGCCGAAGCCGACGAAGAAAGCGATGACAGCGCCGAAGTAGATCGTCAGCGACGGGGAGAACCGGGCCGCGACTTCTCGGGGATGTATCGACCGCGTGAGCCAGTACAGCCGGCCCGGACCGCCCGGGAACGTCGCGCTCCGGACCGGCAGCCGACGCGACCGGGCGATAGCCCGCACCATCCGACTGCCTCGTGGACGGTCAAGTTCTTCGGGATCGGACGGCAGCCACTTCGCCGCGAGAAACGCCGACAGGCCGACGGCGGCCGCACATACCCACAGTAGCGACTGTTGGGCGGCAATCTCTCCAAGTGGTCTAGAGAGCAATGCCGTCCACACGAGGCCAAGGACTAACCCACCAGCCCAGCCCCAGCCCTGGTAGCGGTTCAGGATGGCGAACCGCGCCGGCCAGTCCCGCTCGACGGTTCCGGCGGTGACAAGCAGCGTCAGCACCGGGGCGGCAGCGCCCGCCGCGAACCACAGGAGACCGTTGCCGACGATGACCAGCCACGGCTCCGCCGTGAGCGAGACCACCACCAGCGCGAGAGTCGCCAATCCCAGTGCGAGCAGGACGAGCGACCGACGCTTCCCCCGTTTGTCGGCGACGCGGCCGAAAACCAGTGCCCCCGGCGCACCCGCGGCGGCGGCCACACCGGCGAGAACGCCCAGCATGAACGTCTCGCCGCCGATAGCGACGAAATACAGCGGCACGAGCAGTGAGCCCGCACCCAGCGCGACCGATGCGAGTGCCCAAGCGTACAGCCAGCCGTCCCGATCCATTGTCCACAATCCACAACGGTCCCTGAAAAGAACTCTGGCACCTGTTAGGGTATGACAACTTTCTGATTGATGGCTTGCCAATGGCAACGGTTTAAGCCCTGGTCCTGCTACGCCGCGGCGATGACACTGCCGCACGTCGCGACGTTCACCGACACGTACTTGCCGACCGTCAATGGGGTGACCTATACGGTCCAGACGTGGCGGGACCGCTGGCGCGACCGCGGCGGTCGCATGGGTGTGGTCTATCCGAACAGCGACCATTCCCCGTCCGAGAACGAGTATCCGGTCCGGAGCCTTCCCTTTCCGTTCTACGAGGGGTTTCGACTCGGGATGCCACAGATACCGAAGGGCGTCCGCGATGCCGAACTGGTCCACGCCCACACGCCGTTTAGCCTCGGGATGGCGGGCCAGCGACTCGCAGGAAAGCTCGATATCCCGTTCGTCGCGTCGTATCACACGCCCACGAGCGAGTACGCCGAGTACGTCTCCTTCAACGGCGCTGTCGAGTCAGCGGTCCGCTCCAGCGCCGAGAGCTACGAACGCTGGTTCCTAGGCCGTGCCGACACCGTTATCGCGCCAAGCGAGCGCGCAGCGACCCATCTCCGGGAGTCTATCGGCCTCGATACACCAGTGACAGTCGTCCCGAACGGCGTCGATACGACCGTGTTCGAACCGGTCGACACGACCGACTTCCGGGACCGCCACGACCTCCCTGACGGCCCTATCGTCGGCTACACCGGCCGCCATGGCTACGAGAAGTGCCTCGAAGACATCATCACCGCCTGCGAGGGGCTGGACGTGACTGTCGTGTTCGCCGGTGACGGTCCGGCCCGTGAATCGCTCGAAGCGACAGCCGAACACAGCGACGTCGACGTGCGGTTCCTCGGCTTTCTGGACCGTGTAGAACTCCCCGAACTGTACTCGACGCTTGACGTGTTTGCGTTCCCCAGCCCCGTCGAAACGCAGGGTCTCGTCGCGCTGGAGGCCAACTGCTGTGGAACGCCCGTCGCCGGTGTCGACGCCGGCGCACTCAGCGACACCATCGAGGACGGCGAAACCGGCTACTCCTACGACGAAGGCGACATTGACGGCTTCCGCCGGGCTATCGAGCGTGTCCTCGACGAACAGGCGCAGCTTCGGGAGCGCTGTCTTGCCCGGCGGGAGGGTATCAGCGTCGACCACGCCATCGACAAGCTGGCCGACGTGTACGACAACGTGCTGTAGCCGTCATCCGCGCGGCCTCTGATTCGCACGACTCAGGCCCGCGAGTGCGACCAGCCGATACCGAACGCGAGCCCGTTGAGTGTTCCAAGAAGTATCCCGAGATAGAAATCCCCCAGTGACACGGCCAGTATCAGGCCGGCCCCGATTCCCAGCGCCAGCCCCTTTAGCACCGTCGGCCAGTGGAGCCAGCTGAGTCGTCCTTCGGCATCGTCGCTCATACGCTCTCTCGGGCCGCGGGCGAGTAAACTGTACCCATTCGTCACGGCTGCTCGTACTGGTCGAGGGCAGACTGTCGCTCCGCCAGCGCAGCGATGCGGTCGTCGACATCTGGATGGGACCCGGGCAGCAGCCGCTCGGTGACGCTCTGCCAGCGGCGAGCGAGCCGTTCGGCCCGCCCTTCCGGCGGGGTTTGCTCGTCGGGCGAAATGGCGTGTGGAACCACACAGAGTTCTCGGACGCCGGTCTCGGCGGTTCGGATGTCCCTGTCCGGGCGCTGGTCGTCTGTCAGCGTCTCCAGTGCACTGGCGAGTGCTGCCGGGGAACCACAGATGGCGACGCCGCCGGCGTCGGCGGCGTACTCCCGGATTCTGGACAGCAGCCGGTAACAGGCCGTGCTGGCGAGATACAGCGCGGCCGTGACCGGCATCGCAATGACAGCAAAGAGCAGCATCACGATTTGAATGTTCCCGCCAGCGAACCACGTCCCGTCCCGGTCGTCACCGCCGAGGAACCAGTGACAAAGCCCCGAGTACTGCACTGTCTTCCCGAGCGTGCGAGTAAACAGCGCGCTGACGGTCGGAAGAAATGCGGCCGCAGTCATGACGAACGCGTCGCCGTTCTTGAGATGAGCCAGTTCGTGGGCGATGACAGCGTCGAGTTCCCGGTCGTCGAGTCGGTCCACGAGCGCCGTAGTCACGAACAGCGTCTGCTCGCCGGGCCGACTAGCGACATAGCTGTTCGGCGACTCCGCATCGATAACTGTCACGTCCGGTGTCGCCATGTCCGCCGTCTGTGCCAGCCGAGCCACCCGCTCTCGGAGGCGGTCGGCGGTTTCGCTGCGCCGTATTTGCGCCCGCATCTCATCGACGGACCCGGGGTCGGACACCGGGGATTCGGTTGCGCTCGTCCCAGCATCTCGGAGCGTCATCCGGTAGCCGTAGATGGACTGGACGGCGAGGACGAGTGGTGTCCCGACGAGAAGGACCGGCCACAGTGCGACGATATCGAATCCCATCGTCCAGAACAGCGTCCCGGTGTCGTACCCGACAAGCGGCAGGAGGCCGAACGCGACGTGGCCGAGCACGTACGCGACGGCGACAGCGACGGCGTCGAAGGCAACGAGCACCACTACGAGCGCGACGAGACGCGCGCGGAGGGGCCACGTCGTGGATTGGAGGGCCGCCATGACCGATTATTCGGTGGAACGAACAAAAAGCGTACGGGGCCTGCCCTCAGGCCAGCGCGCTGCCGGCCCGGATAATTTCCCGCTCGCCGAACGCCGGTCCGACCAACTGGAGCCCGACGGGCAGGCCGTCGTCGGTTTCGCCGGCGGGGACGGAGATCGCCGGGAGGTTCGCGAGGTTCACCGGCGTCGTGTTGGCGTCGGCCAGATACATCGTGAGCGGGTCGTCGAGGCTCTCGCCGCGTTTCATCGGCGGCACTGGCATCGTCGGGGAGGCGAGTACGTCAGCGTCGTCAAGCGCCTCGTCGAAGTCCTGCTTGACCCAGGCGCGGGCGTCCTGTGCCTTCTTGTAGTACTTGTCGTGGTAGCCCGCCGAGAGGGCGTACGTCCCGAGGAGCACTCGGCGCTTGACTTCCTCGCCGAAGCCCTCCTCGCGGGCGTTCGCGAAGGACTCGTTCCAGTTGCCGTCGTAGCCGCCCGATTGCCCATAACGGACGCCGTCGAACCGCGCGAGGTTCGAGGACGCCTCGGACATCGCGATGACGTAGTACGCCTCGACGGCGTGCTCGACTGAAGGGAGGTCGACCTCGTGATAGCTCGCGCCTTGAGCTTCGAGATCGTCCATGGCATCCCAGAACGTCTCGACGACCGCCTCGTCAGCCCCGTCGAGCAGTTCCGTCGGAACGCCGATAGAGAGTCCGTCGACGTCCCCGTCGGCGGCCGCTGCGTAGGAGCCGTCGGCCTCGGGCGCTTCCTGCGTCGTCGCGTCGTGTTCGTCCGGCCCGGCGATGACATCTAGCAGCTCCGCAGCGCCTTCGACGGATGGCGCAATTGGACCGATCTGTTCGAGGCTGTTGGCGTAGGCGACGAGGCCGTACCGGGAGACCAGCCCGTAGGTCGGTTTGATGCCGACGACGCCACAGAAAGCGGCCGGACAGCGGATAGAGCCGCCAGTGTCGCTTCCGAGTGCGAGGTCGGCGTCGCCAGCGGCGACGACAGCAGCCGACCCGCCGGAGGAGCCGCCCGGCACGCGACCTTCGGCAACGGGGTTCTCGACGGCCCCGAACGCCGACGTTTCGGTGGTCGTCCCCATCCCGAACTCGTCCATGTTCGTCTTGCCGGGGATGGTCGCGCCAGCGTCTTTCAGCCGTTCGACGACTGTCGCGTCGTACGGCGGCACGTAGTCTTCAAGCATCGCCGAGCCACAGGTCGTCCTGACGCCTTCGGTGGAGATGTTGTCCTTGACCGCGACAGTCTTGTCCGCCAGCGGGCCGTCGTCCGCACCCTCGATGGTCTCGTCGGTGACGTAGCCGTTGTACTCCGTCATCTACGACACCTTCGGCCCTTTGAACTGCCCTTCTTCGGTGTCGCTGGCGTTCTGGAGTGCCTCCTCTTGCGAGAGGCTTTCACGTGTCTCGTCGGGGCGCATCACGTTCGAGAGATCGGCCTCCCGTTCTGTCTCTGGGACGTCGTCGAGCGCTTCGAACGCATCGAGGATGTCGACAAATTGCTCAGTGAACCGCTCGATCTCGTCGTCTGCGAGGTCGACACGGGCGAGGTCGGCGACATGCCGGACCTCCTCGGGATCGACGGCGGGGTCGCTCATGTCGGGCCGGAGTGCTGGATGCGCGGTAAGCGTTTCGAAACACCGGGCATACTTATAGACCTATTAACAATTAGTGAAGGGAATACACAAGATTTGCCAACTCTTGTTTTCCGTTTCGAAAATTGGACTTCTGAAACAGACAAAAGTTTTAAGTCGCCGTAGATACAACAATTGGTTACAACACGTTTTTCGGGTACGATACCCGGTTGTCCCACCCCCCAACAAATGACCGATACCAGCATCCGCCGATACTCGAACGAGCGCGAAACGGAGACAGAGCAGACGGACGAAGAGGAGTCGGAAACGCTCGTCTGTCCGGAGTGCAGCGGGGCGTTACTCTCCGACAGCGAGCGCGGTGAAACGGTGTGTGAAGACTGTGGGCTGGTGGTCGAGGAGGACGAGATCGACCCCGGTCCCGAGTGGCGCGCGTTCGATTCGAAGGAGAAAGACGAGAAATCACGCGTCGGAGCGCCGACGACGAACATGATGCACGACAAGGGCCTCTCGACCAACATCGGCTGGCAGGACAAGGACGCCTACGGCAACTCCCTGTCCTCGCGCCAGCGAGAGAAGATGCAGCGCCTGCGCACCTGGAACGAGCGGTTCCGCACCCGCGACTCCAAGGAGCGCAACCTCAAGCAGGCGCTGGGCGAGATCGACCGGATGGCCTCCGCGCTCGGACTGCCAGAGAACGTTCGCGAGACGGCTAGCGTCATTTATCGTCGCGCACTTGACGAAGACCTCCTGCCCGGCCGTTCCATCGAGGGTGTCTCGACGGCGTCGCTGTACGCCGCCGCACGGCAGGCCGGCACACCCCGGTCGCTCGACGAGATCGCGGGCGTCTCCCGCGTCGAGAAAGACGAGATCGCCCGCACCTATCGCTACGTTGTCCGCGAACTCAGTCTGGAAATCCAGCCGGCCGACCCCGAGAGCTACGTCCCGCGGTTCGCGTCGGACCTTGACCTCTCCGAGGAGGTCGAACGGCGCGCCCGCCAGCTCCTCCAGAACGCGAAGGAGGAAGGCGTTCACTCCGGAAAGTCGCCGGTCGGCCTCGCTGCGGCCGCCGTCTACGCCGCCTCGCTGCTCACCAACGAGAAGGTGACCCAGAGCGAGGTCAGCGAGGTCGCCAACATCTCCGAGGTCACCATCCGTAACCGCTACCACGAACTGCTGGAAGCCGAAGACAACATCCACCCGTAACTGGTATCGTAACCTAAACGGCCGGCTGTGCCGTTCGGTTGGTATGGAGACGACTCGCCATTTTGTCGCAACTGTCTACGTCGTCAGCGACGGTCGCATCGCGTTGCACGAACACGATAAACTGGATATGTGGCTGCCCGCCGGCGGCCACATCGACCGCGACGAACTGCCTCACGAGGCCGCGCTCCGCGAGACGCGCGAGGAACTTGGCCTCGACGTGGACCTGATCGCTCCACAGCAGAACATCGAGAGCGAGACGGTCCAGTCGATACCCCAACCACAGCATTTCCTGCTCGAAGACATCAACGTCAACGCAGAGGGCGATGTCGGTCACCAGCACATCGACTTCATTTTTTACGGCCGGGCAGAGAGCCGCGACATCACACCGGGACCGGGCGAGCAGCCGGCCGACGACTGGGAATGGTTCTCCGCTGATGACTTACAGGACCGGAGCGACGAACTCCCGGCAGATGTCGTCGAGGTCGGCCAGCGAGCAATCGAATCCGTCCGCGAGGCGTAGCCGGCTCACTCCACGAGTGATTCGACGTACTGCGTGACGTGGTCGTCCATCCGCCGCTTGTAGCCGGCCTGTCGCGCCAGCCGGTCGAGTTCTCGGGCGGCCAGCGAGCCGTATTGGGCGGCCTTCTTGTCCCGATCCGCGATCTCGTCCGGGAGCGACTCCCGGGCTGCCGCCCGGAGCGCGACTTTCCGCGTCTCGCCGTCGACGAGCAAGTCGCCATCTAACCGGAGCGCGGCACCGATAACGCGGTCGTGTAACAGCGGCGTTACCGGCTCGACACCGGCGGCCCGCAAGGCGAGCACGTCCCGCTCCAGCTGGTCGGGGAGGGAGGCGATGACCTCCTGCTGTGCCCCACGGACGGTGTCGGCCTCGACACGCGGGTCCTCGGGAGCCTTGGCGACTTTCGCGTAGCCGCCGAACAGCTCGTCGGCTCCCTGGCCGAGCGCAAGTCGGTCGAAACCGTCTGCGGCGACCCGCTCGGCGACGAGGTACAGCGGGAGCGCTATCTGTACGTCCATCGCGTTCGTGCGTGCGGTGGCGCGAGCGATCTCAGGGACGGCCCGCTCGATGGCGTCGTGGGTGAGTTCGACCACGCGGACCTCGGTTCCCAGCAGGTCGGCGGCCGACCGCGCCGCCTCGACATCGTGGCTGTCCGGGAACCCGGCAACGTACAGCGGCGCGTCAAGTCTGGCCGCCAGCAGCGCCGAGTCCACGCCGCCGGAGAACGCAATTGCGAGGGAAGCAGTGTCGACGGCGTCGATGCTCGTTTCGACAGCAGTGCGGACCCGCTCGATTGCCGTTTCACGGGTATCGAACGGATTCGGCGACGGGAGCGCAAAGCGGCGTCTGCGCCCCGCCTCGTCGCGAACATATCCGGCAGGGAACGACCGCGGGTCGACCAGCGCCGTCGGGTCGTGGCTCCACTGCCCGGGGTCGAGTCGCGCCTCGTCAGAGACCGCACGCTCCACGAACAGCGGGTATCGCCCGAGAACGTCCCGGACGAGCGTCCCGTCCAGTTCGCCCGCGTACCCACTAGTACCAGAGAGCGCGTCGCCGCTTGCGAGGGCGTCGGCGACGGTGTCCGCATCGGCTCCCTGCATCACTGTAGGAGCTCCACGATGCCGTTCTTGACCCGTCGCTTCGCCCCGCCAGCGGCCTGCCGGAAGCTGATGCGCCACGGCGTCCGCTTGCCCTCGACGGTCGTCTTGCCCTCACGGATGGCGTCGAGAATCGCTTCGACTGTCCGCTCGTCCGTGCCGACGTTGGTGATCGCTTGCCCGACCATCTCCGCGATGTGGGCGTCGCTGCCGGCAGTCATCGGCAGCCCCCGCCGTCGCGCGAACCGCTCGGCCTGCCGGTTCGACCGTCCGGTCAGCAGCCGCGAGTTGTACACTTCGATGGCGTCGGCGGTGGCGAGTTCGTCTTTCGAGATGTGTTCTAACACGCCGTGGCGGGACTCTTGGAACGGATGGGGAACGACCGCGAGCCCGCCCTGGTCGCGGATGCGGTCGAGCGTCTCGTCGAACGGAAGGTGTGGCGGAATCGCCTCCTGAATCCCCAGGGCGAGGACGTGTCCGGCGGCACACGTGACCTCCATCCCGGGAATCCCGACGAGACCGTACTCCGGGGCGAGTTCGGCTGCCCGGAGGCTGGCATCGATTTCGTCGTGGTCAGTCACGGCCAGCGCGTCAAGTCCGACCGCGCTGGCTTGCTCTAAGAGGAGCTCGACCGGGTCCCGGCCGTCGTACGACAGCGACGAATGCGCGTGTAGCTCAACCGACTGCACAGGTGTCGATAACGGGGGGCAGGGCAAAAACGCCCCGGTCCGCCCCAGTGCTCACAGAGAACAAACCGGCCGCCGTGTCCATGGCGGCCGAATGCCCGAAGGAACGCCCATCTGTCCCACGAGACTGAGCGTGCGTTTCCCGACGATACGACCGTCAATCGACGGTCGCATATAGCAATTACCGGCACGCAGGAATGAGTCGTCCCCCTCAGCTTGATGGGGATTAAAATGGGGTTGGACGCTGGCGGTTCAGTCAGCCGAGCTCCCGCCTGCTATCGAGTTCTCGCCGGTGTCGAGCGGCGGCCCGTGGACCTCGGCGTCCTCCAGATAGCACTGCGGGTCCGGGGCGAACAGGTCGTCTTCGACAGTAAGTGCCCGGAGCCGAGAGGCCCCGCGACAGACCTCTGCGTAGCGGCAGTCAGCGCATTTGCCCGTGAGATGCTCTTCGCGGTTGCGTAGCGCCGAAAGCAGCGGGTTCGACTCGTCCTCCCAGATGGCACCGAACGAGCGGTCGCGGACGTTCCCCAGCGAGTACCCCTGCCAGAACTGCGTGAGGTGGACGTTGCCCTGGTAGTCCACATCGGCGACGCGTTCGCCGGTCGGGTCCCCGCCGTTGACCCGCAGGTACTCGTACACTCGCTGGGCCTGTGCGTCGCTCATGTGCTCGCGGGCGTACTCGACGAGGTAGGCCGCGTCGGCGTAATTCCCGACCAGTAGCGTCTCGATCTCCTCTCCGCGGTCGTGGTACTCGCGAGTCATGTCACAGACTCGTTTCACCGCCTGCCGGCGGTCCTCAGGTGTGAGGTCGGCGTCGACAATCTCGGTCCCGCGGCCGCCGTAGTCCAAGTGGTAGAAACAGAAGCGATCCACGCCCGCGTCGGTCAGCAAGTCGACGACACCCTCCAGGTCGGCGGCGTTGCGCTCGGTGATCGTGTACCGGAGGCCGGTCTTCAGTCCCGCATCGAGGCAGTTCTCGATTCCCTGAACCGCGCCCTCGAACGCGCCGTCGACCCCGCGGAAGTCGTCATTTCGCTCCGGCAGGCCGTCGACGGAGACGCCGGCGTATTTCAGTCCGGCATCCTTGAGCGACTGGGCGCGTTCCTCGGTGATGAGCGTCCCGTTGGTCGAAAGCACCGGTCGGACGCCGACCTCGTTCGCATAGGCGACCAGTTCTTCGAGGTCGTTGCGGACGAGCGGCTCGCCGCCGGAGAACAGCACCACCGGCGCGCCGTAGTCAGCTAAGTCTTCGAGCAGTGCCTTCCCCTCGGCCGTCGAGAGCTCTCCATCGGCGATTTCGGTGTCGGCGGCGGCGTAACAGTGGTCACAGTAGAGGTTGCACTGCTTGGTGACGTTCCAGACGACGACCGGCCGCCGTTGCTTCTCATCCCGGATCTGGCGTTTGGTCGACTCGTCTGCCGCGTCGTACCGGAGGCCGTCCCCTTCAGCGTCGAGGTCACAGAGCAGTTTCGAGACCGAGATCATCGGTTCCCACCCCGGAGCGTCTCAGACTCCATCTCGTCGACGCTCATAGTGGCGTCGTCCCCCGTTTTCCCCGTTCCGAGTGTCGCAGCATCCGTCTGGTAGCGGTGCGTCTCGTCGGCGGGACACAACCACAGTGTGACAGCCGTGCGCGCGAACAGCGACGCTGCCTGCTCTCTGGCGATGTCAGCGGACGGCGCACTGACACTGCCGACGTGGGTGAGTGGATCCGCCGTATCCTCACGGACGAACACCTCCCACTCGCGACTCGTTGCGCCGCGCGGGGCGTCTACCTCGTGGTCGAACTCTTCCATATCCCCCTGTTAGACTCCCCAAGAAAAACGGGACTAGCGTGTTCTCAGCAACTGGGAACTACTCAGTTGCCGGCGTTCCCACGCGGTTGCAAGACGTGCCTCGTCATTGGAGAACTGTGAGGGCCAGATAGCACAGCCCGATACCCGGAATGGTGTCATCACGCCAATTTCATGCGGAGTTCGTGTATGACGGAACGTGTGGCCGTCAGTGTTCCAGACAGGTATGCATAAACAGGCAATTCAGACGTTGAGACTGGTTATCTCAATGCATATGGTGTGGGCAGGTCGGGAGGACTCAAAAGATGTCAATCTGGAACTACTGTTCAGGAGGTGTGCATATTTCCGCTCAAAGAGTAAGCACTATTTTCCCGACATTGGTCCGATTTTCCAGTCGCTGGTGGGCCATTGCGGCTTTTTCGAGTGGGATGGTGTTATCGAGCACAGCTTCAAGCGTTCCGTTGGCGAGTTGTTGCAAAATACCATCAGCAGGGTCGAGGACACGGTCGGGGGCTTCTGCGAGCGCACCGCCGTAGTGATAGCCATAGACTTGAAGATTCTTTGTGAGTAGCCCACTGGAATTTAATTGCGTTCCCTCACCACTCGCCACACCGAAGGCGACCAACCGCCCAAACGGGGCGAGTGCCCGTAGACTGTTGTGGTGGACTTCCCCGCCAACGCCATCAAGTACGAGATCAACGCCCTCTCCGTCGGTCAAGGTATCAATCGCTTCGACAAACGGTGTTTCTTCGTAGTTGATGCAATGGTCACAGCCGAGAGCATCAATACGGTCGAGCTTCACGTCAGTGCTTGCTGTACCGAACACGTCTGCACCGGCTTCCCGAGCAAGCTGTACGGCTGCGGTACCGACACCACCAGCTGCTGCATGGATGAGGACTTGGTCATTCTCGTCGAGACCTCCCCACTCAAACAGGCAATTATGTGCAGTAAGGAATTGGATAGGAACTGCCACTGCCTCATGAAGCGAAACCGAATCTGGAACGTGGAATGTATGAACAGGTTTGGCGAGTGCGTACTCGGCATAGCCGCCTGTTCCGCTTGCAACATAGCTAACGACTCTCTCGCCACTGTCGAATGCGTCAACAGCAGATCCGGTGGCATCAACGATTCCAGCAACCTCAAACCCAGGTACATATGGGGGAGCAGGGCCGCTGGGATACGTGCCACGACGGTGCATCACGTCAGCGAAGTTGACCCCCGCGGCTTCGACTTCGATCCGGAGTTCGTTGTGTGATGGAGCTGGTTGTTCGTGGTTTGCCACTTGAAGGACGGTTGGGGGTCCGTACTCACGAACCTCGATAACTCTCATAAACCGTTTGAATGCGGCTTTGATGATTGCAGTTTCGACCTTGCCAACATAGATCGGCGCGATTTGACGAGTCTAATCCGCCCGACGCTGCGAATCAAAGATCTACGAAACCCGCTGTAGTCTCAACTTCCAAGACAACTGGTTCTGTATAGCCCTATCTCATTTATTGTCCGATGGAACATGTGTTCTGCGGACGGCGAGAAGGGACAATTCGGTCGAGATGTACTGCGAAAAAGACCAGTCAACTCGTGCAGCCTACCGAAATGCGGCCTTACGCGTCGTAGCCGGCGTAATCCATCAACTGTTTGAAGATGTCAGTGTCCATCGCCTCTTTGTAGACGACACCGGTGATCATCCCACCGGGGTACGCGGTCCCGTTCATCGCGTGGCTGACCTTGTGACAGTGCGCGAGGTAGATGCCGGGGTCGGCGTCGGCTTCGAACTCGATCGTGTGCCGTCCGGCGGGCGGGATGCTGGTGATGTCCTGATCGTGGCGGGCGGCTTCCGGAATCTTCCCGCCGTCCTTGTGGGTCACCTGGAAGCGGTGGTTGTGGATGTGCATCGGGTGGTCCATGTACCCGTTGTTACACATGTGGATGCGCACCGTATCGCCCTGCTCGACGATGATCGGCGAGCCGTCCTCCGGGTGCAGCGTCCGGGGTGCCGACTTACCGTTGACAGTGAAGGTATCGGGGCGGCGGTTCCGCGGATCGTAGCTAGCATCCATGCCAGCCATCTGGCGGTTGAGCCGGGAATCCCACTCCTTCAGCGTCATGAAGTACTCCTTGTCGGCCGGTTCGTACCCCTTGGGATCGACGCGGAAGATGCCGTACATCCCCATGTCGATGTGGCGGTGGGTCTGGTAGTGGCAGTGGTAGAGATGCGTGCCTGTCACGTTCGCGGGGATAGTGTAGGTGTGTTTCTCGCCGGGATCGATACGGATGCCCGTTGTCGTCGGGACACCGTCGTCTTCCCACTGCTTCTGGACGGCGTGGAAGTGGACCGTGTGCGGGCGCATACCGTCCGTATTGTCGAATGTGACTTCCATGTCCTCGCCCTCGGTCGTCCGCAGGATCGGCCCCGGGACGCTCGGTTCGCCGTCGTCGGCTTTGAACGCCCACACCTTCGGGAGTTCAACGGGGCCGCCCATCGACTCGCCGGGATGGGCCTCGTGTTTGGCTGGGACAGAGGAGAGCGTCACTTCGCCACCCTGCTCGTCGACGTTGACGATCTCAGGCGGCGACGTAGTCGGAAGATCGCTGTCGGATTCCGCTGGGGTTGTGCTGGTGTCGACTGACTCTTCGGTTGGAACCTCACCTGGAGCGGTACAGCCCGCAAGCGCGACCGTGCCACCGAGGCCGGAGGCTTTCACGAAGTCACGACGGGAGATGCCCGATCCGGGTGCGCCGATCTGGTCTTCCATAAGCAATTGAGCGTAATGGCCCACAGTATAAACCCCCAAAGCGAGTTCTCAGGCCAACAGAAGCGTTCTCAGTTGCTGGGAACGAACGAACGGTTACAGATAAGTGCCCCATATATTGCGTGCTGTGTGGCGCAAACGTCGGCTGTGTCGGGCGGTAAGCGCTCCCAAGTCGGTTACATTAAACGTCTTGGACGGGCAGTGTCGAGCAAGGATGGTCCGGGACCCCTTCGCTGACGAGGAGACGCCGGAGTTACAGGCGGTCCTCGACGCACTCGACGACGAGGATTGTCGTGCTATTGTCAGCGTACTGGAGGAACCGTTGACGGCGAGCGAGATATCCGACCGGAGCGGCGTACCGCTATCGACGACCTACCGGAAACTCGAACTGCTGACGGAGTCCTCGTTGCTGTACGAGGGCGTCGAGGTCCGGTCAGACGGCCAACACGCGAGCCGATATGCGATCGACTTCGAGGAAGTCGTCATCAGTCTCGACGAGGAACTGTCGCTTACCGTCGACATCTCACATCGTGCTCGGACGCCGGACCAACGGCTCGAAAACCTCTGGTCTGAGGTGCGAAAGGAGACATAACCATGGTACACATTCCAAGTTCACAGGTCGGCATCGTCGTCTCGAAGACACTGATCCTCATTCTCGGCGGACTGATAACGTACTACTCGTATCAGGCGTACAGCCGGACGAAAAGCCCTCAGCACAAGTGGCTCACGTACGGGTTCGGGGTGGTGACCCTCGGTGCGTTTGCCGGCGGTGTCCTCGACATCGCGGTCGGCAGGTATCTCGGTCAAGACCTGCTTCCGGTGGGCGTCTTCACGTCGAGTTCGCTGACGGCCATCGGTCTGGGTATCATCCTGTACTCGCTGTACGTTCGGTAGTGACCACGCGACGTACCCGCGCGGCGATCTCTTCGTCTCTTGCTTCTCGATTTCAGTCGGAGCGGGCAACTGGTCCGTATCGCCTCGTGACACGAGGATTCTCATCGACTGGAAACGCCACGGACGGTATATTTATCTGGACGTGTCAATCAGAGCCATGCTTGGAGCGAACGCCGTGTTGTTAATCGGGATGAAGACAGTCACGCTGTTTTGCGGTGTGATACTGACGACGTTGACCTACCGCGCATACCGCCGCACGCAGGCACCGGCGATGCGAGCGCTCTGTCTCGGTATCGGGTTCGTCACACTGGGCGCAATACTCGGCGGCAGCCTCCACCAGATCGTCGGCATGCCGGTAGCACAGAGCGTCACTGTCGAGGAACTGTTCACCGCTGTTGGGTTCTTTATTCTGACATACTCGCTGTACACTGACCAGCCGACCACGACGAACTGAGTTACGGGTCCTCGGCGGGCGTGTGTTCACGACCGGTCAGCAGTGTTGGCAGCGATTGCGGGCTGTGTTCGACGAGGACGGCAACGAGGTTGCCCGCGAACAGGCCGGTCCCGAGAAATGCGAGCCCTCCGGCGACCAACGCCGTGCCGTCCGGTGTCTCGAGCCACTGATTACTCACGAGGAGGCCGTACGCGATAGTTAGTGCAACGCCATCTATTGCTGCGATTCGGTGGTCGTACAGGTCATCGACCATCGGCACGTCCTCGAAGCCGAGGCGGTCGCTGTACCGGTGGACCCAGACGATGAACGGGACGACGTGATACAGCGTCCCGAGGACGATGAAGCCGATGCCGCCGACGAGCAGCACCGTCGACGGCTGACCGAGCAGCCCAGCGTACGCCAGCGGGTCGTTCCACCATGCGACTACCGTCAACCCTGCCCAGAGAAACAGCGACAGCGCCGCGACGCTGTAGCGGGTCAGCATCGGTGACCACTCGACTCGCGCTCCGATAAGCTGTCGTGCCAGAAGTACCCCGACCACGCCGAGACCAGCAGCGACGATAACTGCGCCGAGCCGGGCCAGAACGGGAGAGCCGACCAGGCGACCGCCGGCCAGCCCAAGAACGCCGAACGGATAGACAGCCGTTTCAGCCCGCTGAACCGCCGTGTCGATTCTGCCGGTGTCGGCCTGTGTAAACATCGGGGCGAGCTGGGCCAGCGCGCCCGCGACAGTCGTCAGCACCGCGCCGAACACGGCGAGTGTTCCATGGGCAAGCAAGAGTCCCTGTCGGCCGATTCCCAGCAGCGGAAGGACGCCGACAGCATGGTCCAGAGCCAGCACTATTCCAGCGGCCGTCACGAGGGCGAAAAACACCAGTGCCCAGCCGAAATGAATCGCCGTGACGTCGGGCTCCGCAGCGAGTAGCGTCCGACCGATGTTGTAACAAAGAGTCCAGACACCGAGCAGCGCGAACGCTCCGGCAACCGGCAACAGGGCAGGTGTCGCCGACAGGAAGCCAGCGGCCAGACCCGCGAATCCGACCGCGGCGAGTGGTAACTGCGCAGCGGCGAGGCGGCGCGAATGGAGTTCGATCCCACACCAGACCGGGACGAACTGTGTCAACGCACCCATAATAGTGACACAGACCCACCCTGCAAGCAGGAGGTGGACCTGCGCGAGGTGGCCGGCCCGCCCCTCGACGATCCCGACAGTGACACCGGCGACCAGAAACGCCAGCGCGACGACGAAATGACGCAGCGGAACCGTCATCGGCGGTGCGGCGTCTGCATCCACGTCGGCGGGTATTCCGCTCATTGTTGTCTAGTACAACCCTGTCCCTGCTGGCAATGTGGCCGAATATGTTCGGGGAAAGGGTCGGCCCGCTCACAACCGAACAGGAACACATGACGTCGAACCACCAGCCAACAGCGCAAACCGCGGCCCTGGTTTCGGAAACTGGTGCGCCCGATGATGCGCCGACGGAACGCCTCGACGTGCAGTCGCTGGGGCCGCCAAAGCCGCTCAAGCAGACGCTGGAGTTGCTCGCGGACTTGGACGACGACACCGTCCTCGTCCAGTTCAACGACCGTGCACCACAGCACCTCTACCCGAAACTCGAAGACAGAGGCTACGACTTCGAAAGTGTTGAGACTGAGGACGCGACAGTGACGGTCATCTGGCACAGATGAATCAGAACACGGAGCCGCCTGTCGATGTCGAAGAAGCGATTGCTCGTATCGACAGCCGTGGTGCGAAGGTTCAACGGGAGCAACTCGAACGGACGCTGTCACAGCTACAGCAGGACGGTGAACTGACGGCTGATCAGCGGCTGGCAGTTGAAGAACTGAGTGAACGGCTCGTCGACCGATTGCTCGCTGTCCCCCGAGCAAGTCTACAGGACGCGGCGAAGAGTGCGGACGACGAGCGGATCGAAACGGCGATCTCCCTGTTCGAGTGAGTTTACTCTGACGACGCCGCCAGAACGAGAAGTGCCTCGCTGTCCGCCGTTGCGGCGGGGGAGATGTCCTGATCACCGTCGAACCGGACGACGTCGCCGGGAGAGAGCGACACCGTCTCGTCGCCGAGCGTCAGGTCCACAGCGCCCGAACGGAGGAGGAACACGATGTCCCGGCCGGGATGCTTGTGAGCCGGAATCGACTCACCCGCATCGAGCGTCAACCGGATGGTCTTTGGCTCCCCGTCGAACAACTTCGTCCGACCGTCTCCGTCGCCGTCGAGCGTTGTTTGCTCCGTTTCTGTGACGGTGGATTCGCTCATTGTTTCGGAAGGTCGGCGACGAACTTCTGTGGCCCATCCTGTTCGCACTGGTAATTCGCCGCGTCGAACGCCTCAACCTCGGCTTGCATCTCGTAGAACAGCGGCTTTGGCTCGTGATCGTTGATAATCCGAAGCGTTTCCCCTGAGGACAGCGCCTCGAAGGAGTCGTGTATCTTCGAATGTCGCTCCGGCGGCGGCGTCTCGCGCAGGTCAAGTGTGGTTGCTGGCATCACCTGCACGTTCGTCGGGTATCTTCGAGGGGGTTCTCCCGAACTTGTTCGGGAGTAGGTCCTGATGGATGCCGCCCGTTCGTTCCAGTATGAGCCTTCTCTCCGGCCTCCGTGGCGGCTCAGACGTCGGGTTCGATAGCTACGGGACGTTCGTTCCCGAACACAACCCGGACCCCGGCCCGTTCCTGTCTGAGACAGCAGTACTGACCGGCACCGACCACGCCGCGTTCCACCGACTCACGATGGACCTATTTGACGAGCGTGGCGTGTACGACATGACTTTCGGATACAACCTTGCACGGCTAAACCTCGACCACCGGCACCCGGACGCAGGCTTTCGCTACGGCCGTGAAACGGACGACAGCAGTGTGCTCCGAACCGAGTTCACGCCGACGACCGAGTTCTGCCCCCAGAGCGATACCCTAACTGTTGGCGCGTTCCGCGCCTGGAACGGGCTGTCGGACCGCCATGAGTACGACCTCGTTCGTGTCCGCGTGAGCCCGGGCCACCACCAGAGTACGAGTATCAACGACAAACTCCAGCAACTCGAAACGCGGTACCGGAAAACCGGTGAACTCCGGATGGACGATAAAGACGAATCGTCCGACGGGAGCGTACCGTTCTGACGGCTGAAAACATAGAAACCATTATACCGTCTGCTGGGCGACATACTGTAAGCCGAACCGACTAAGTGGGATATCGGTGGCTTGGTGGGACAGGGGCGGCTCCCTCCACGACAGAAGCAACAACATATCAAAAACGATGGTATTGGCTTACTTCCAGCGTGGCGTCGCGGCTGGCCGGAGGCGGAGCTGAGATGGATAGCGGTATCTTTCGGGATTCGGACGGGACCTACAACAAGCGGTTTCTGGGACTTGTTCTTCTCGTTCTACTCGCCGTCATCGGGGCTGGCGTTGGGACCCTCGGTCTCACCGACAACAGCGACTCGGCACCCGACCAGCCCGCCACCGAACTGACGCCACGCCCGACGGAGACGCCAACAGAAACACCGGATAGAACTGATTCCGCGTCGACCGAAAGCGGTGGCAGTGCCTCGCCGCCGCCGAGTGCGCTCCTGTCCGAAACCCCGACACCGGCTCCCAACCAGTCAGACGGGAACAGCACCAACACGACGGCCGAATAGTCCGTCAACGACCGAGACTTGTCATTTTTGTCTCCGCTGCGAAGGGTCGTTGCCGTGGGAGCGTTTCAGGAAAACAGAAGCGCGAGATTGAATCCTGTCACGACGAGCCCCAGCACTGTCAGGAGCGCCGGCGGGCCGTAGTAGAGCAGCGGGTCCTCTTCCAGCACGCCGCCCCAGATGCTCAGACCGAGACAGCAGTAGATAACGAGGAGTTTGAGCCCGAGGAAGCCGCCGCCGCCAAACGACTGGATCGCCCACCGGATCGCAGGATTCGCCTCGGTGAACGTCGGGACAAAATAGACGATGGCGATGGTAGTAACCACGTCGCCGACGCCGTAGGTGGCCAGCGCCACCGCCCACACGCTGGAGAAGGACCGACTGGAGAAGGAGCTCCCTTCCAGCGTTAGCCAGTCACCATCGGCAGCACCCATACTGCGTTGGGGTATGGCCAGCGGTCATATATACTGCGAGGGCCAGTTATCTGATTTGAAAAGGAGAGGTGTCACGTAGCCCCGCCGAGTATTGAGTCAGAATCCGTGGCACAGCCCCATCAATAACTCATATTGTGGCTCTTGGAAAACCCACAGCCGATATCAGTGATCCGCTGTATTCAGAAATGAGTCCTAGCCGAAGGAGTGTATCGAGTCGCTGTACAGGTGCTTGCCGCGACAGACGCGGTTCGTATGCTGCTGACGCTGGGCACGTTCGCGTCCTGCCAGCGCGGGTGCATGGAAAGGGACTTATCTTGTGGGCGGCCACGACGAGGTAATGAGCCTGTCTGACGCGGACCACGAACTCGTGGTCGAGGAGATCGGTCGGGAGCCGACACGGGCGGAGGCCGCTCTCTTCGAGAACCTCTGGAGCGAACACTGCGCGTATCGCTCCTCTCGCCCCCTGCTGTCGGCGTTCGACTCCGAAGGCGATCAGGTCGTCATCGGCCCCGGCGATGACGCAGCAGTCGTCTCCCTTCCGTCCCACGGCGACGGCGAGGAGATGTACATCACGATGGGCGTCGAGTCACACAACCACCCGTCCTACGTCGACCCGTTCGACGGCGCGGCGACGGGCGTTGGCGGCATCGTCCGAGATACGCTGTCGATGGGGGCATACCCCATCGCGCTGGCCGACTGCCTGTACTTCGGCGACTTCGACCGGGAGCACTCCCGCTATCTCTTCGAGGGCGTCGTCGAAGGTATCTCCCACTACGGGAACTGCATCGGCGTCCCGACTGTCACCGGGAGCGTCGCTTTCCACGACGACTACGAGGGCAATCCGCTCGTCAACGTCTCCTGCATCGGCCTGCTGGAGCCCGAGCGGACCATCACCGCCGAGGCGCAGGAGCCGGGCAACAAGCTCGTCCTCGTCGGTAACGCGACGGGCCGGGACGGTCTCGGCGGCGCGTCCTTCGCCAGCGAGGACCTCGCGGAGGACGCCGAAACGGAGGACCGGCCGGCCGTGCAGGTCGGCGACCCGTACTCCGAGAAGCTGCTCGTCGAGTGCAACGAGGCGCTGCTGGACGAGGACCTCGTCGAGTCGGCCCGCGACTTGGGGGCCGCCGGCCTCGGCGGCGCGTCGTCCGAACTGGTCGCCAAGGGCGGCCTCGGCGCGCGCATCGAACTCGACCGCGTCCACCAGCGCGAGCCGAACATGAACGCGATGGAGATTCTGCTGGCCGAGAGCCAGGAGCGGATGGTCTACGAGGTCGCGCCGGAGAACGTCGACCGCGTGGCCGAGCTCGCCGAGCGGTTCGATCTGGGCTGTTCGGTCATCGGCGAACTCACCGAACCCGGGACGAACTACGTCTGTACGTTCGATGGCAGCGAGGCAACTGCCACGGACGAGTCGAGCGGGCAGCGCTCGCGAGACGCCGAGACGGTCGTCGACGTGGACGCGGCGTTCCTCGGCGACGGTGCGCCGATGAACGACCTACCGAGCAACGCACCACCGAAGCAGGAACGGGACCTGCCGACCGTGTCGCTGGACGAGGCGTTCGAGCAGATCGTCGCCAGCCCGAACTGCGCCTCCAAACGGTGGGTGTACCGCCAGTACGACCACGAGGTGCAGGTCCGCACGAGCGTCCTGCCCGGCGACGACGCCGCCCTGCTCGCCATCCGTGAGGCCGGGACCGGGCTCGCCTTCTCGGCGGGCGCAGACCCCAACTGGACTGACGCCGCGCCGTACGAGGGCGCACGCGCCGTCGCGCTGGAAAACGCCACGAACGTCGCTGCAAAGGGCGCGACACCCCACGCAGCCGTGGACTGCCTGAACGGCGGCAACCCCGAGAAGCCCGACGTGTATGGCGGTTTCAAAGGCATCGTCGACGGCCTGGCGGACATGTGCAGCGACCTCGACGTGCCGGTCGTCGGCGGGAACGTCTCGCTGTACAACGATTCCCAGGACGGCCCGATTCCGCCGACGCCGACGCTCGCGCTGGTCGGAGTCAAGGAAGGCTACGACGCCCCGTCGCTGTCGCTGTCCGGCGAGGGAACGCTCGTCGTCGTCGGCGACACCGCACTGGAAGGTGAGACCGATCCGCGACTCGGCGGGTCCGAGTACACCGCGCAGTTCGGCGGCACTGACCGCTTCCCCGCCCTCCCGGCGGAGTCGACGGCGGCCATCGAGACGATTGCCGAGGTCGCCGACGCCGACCACGTGCTGGCGAGCCACGACGTGAGCCACGGCGGCCTCGCGGTGACGCTGGCCGAGATGGTCCACGAGGACGCCGGCGCATCCGTCGAGCTCGACACGGTCGACCGCGGGACACGGAAGCGCCTCCTGTTCAACGAACGACCCGGCCGCGTGGTGTTCGAGACAACCGACCCGGCGGCCGTCCGCGAGGCCTTCGACGGCGTCGCCCCGGTGACGGAACTGGGCGAAGCAAACGGCTCGAACCACCTCGATATCACCGTCAACGACGAGACGCTGGCGTACGACGCTGCGGACATCGCCGACCTGCGGTCAGTCATCGAGGACGAACTGGCCTGATTACCAGCGGATATCGAACCGCGCACCGCCCATTTCGCTTTCTGAGACTGCGACTGACCAGCCGTGTGCTTCAGCGATGCTCTGAACGATTGACAGGCCGAACCCTGTCCCGTCCGAGTTGGTCGAGTAGCCGTGTTCGAACACCAACTCACGGTCGTCTGGTGAAATACCGGGGCCGTCGTCGGCGATGAAGAACCCGTTCTGCTCGTGTGCCCCGGATGCGGACACAACGACAGTGCATGCCGCGCCGGCGTGCTCAATGGCGTTCCGGTAAAGATTCTCGAATAGCTGCTGGAGGCGCTCGGAGTCCGCTTCGATGGTCGCGTCGGTTTCGATGGTAAGCGTTGCGTCCTCGGTTTCGACCTGTTGCCACGCGTCGGCTGCGACGGCTTCGATGGAGACGCTCGCGGTTTCGCCGACGACTCGCCCCTGACGAGCGAGCGTCAGCGTGTCATCGAGAATCCGTGCCATCCGCTCGTGTGCCGCAGCGACCTCCTGTAGCCCCTCCTGAACAGCCGGGTCCTCGATGTCATCGAGCAGGAGGTGGGTGCGGCCGGATGCGACGTTCAACGGGTTCCGCAGGTCGTGGCTGACGATACTGACAAACTCGTCAAGGCGCTCGTTCTGGTGTTTCAGCTGTTGTTCGCGGCGCTTCCGTTCAGTGATGTCGGTGTATATCCCGTACCCTTCCAGTTGACTGCTATCACGAGAGACAATCGTACTCCGGAACAGGTAGGTCCGGACCTCGCCTGATGCGGTCATCCGTCTGACCTCTTGCTCCGACTGGCCAGTCTGTTCCCACCAGTCTGTCCTGATGACTTCGGAGTCGGCTCCGGGCGGCGCGAGGAGTGTCCGAAGCTCCGATCCGACTGCAGCCGCCCGGTCGTAGCCGAACGAGTCCGCGAACGCTTCGTTGATCGACTTGACGTATGGTTCTCGCTGCTCAAACTCGACGACGACAGCCGGGTTCGGGATGTTCCCCAGGAGCGCGTCAAAGCGTTCCTGTGCCGCCAGCTGTACGCGGAGTTCACTCGCGACGAGTGCGACGTATCCCTCGTTGTTGTGCTGGATTATATCACAGATGTCCTGTGCATCCGTGTCGTCTATCTCCGTTTCGTCACTGATACCAAGGTCACCCATCGCGTCGTCGACGATAGCCGACGCCTTCTCGATGCCGACCGTTTCTGCGAACTTTGAAACGAGTCCTGTTCGATTCATCTGTTATTCCGGCAGTGCGAAAAGCACTGTTGTCGTATTGTGAAAGCCACTGAGTTGTCCAGCCTGCATACACAGCTCCCCGTACGTCTCAAACCCAGCAACTGGGGCCGACAGGGTCGATATGATACCATCGACAGCCGCTGAAAACGCGTCGTCGAAGAGAAGCTGACGACACGCACAGTCATAGACGAACGCGCCAGCGATGTTCCCGTCACACAGCGAGACAGCGTCGGCAGCAGCCTGCTCGGCGGACGCGATCTGGTCCGCTCTGTTGCCATGCATTATACGAAGGACAGTCCCCTCCGGAATATCGACGGCGAACTGCAGTGCGCCAGTCTCCTCAATCGCGGTCCGGGGCCAGCGGATCTTGTAGGTTTCACCCTGGTCGATACCGAACAGGTACGTGACCATGAGCTTCCTGAGTTCCGCTGACCCGACTGAGATATCGTCGACAGCTATCCCTGATGTCTCCATAGCGTGGTCTCGAACAGCGTCTTTCCATACCGCAAACGCTGGTTCTCCGTCGAGTTCGTGAACCACGTTTCCGGACACGTCGGTTACCTCCCACGGCTCTGAGATGGGGTTGTGACCGTGGTTGACGGTAATGATCGGACGCTTTTCGCCGGAGACCAGCACGATAACGACTGCGTCGTCGACAACCGACTCATCGCAAAACACTGGTGTCGACTCCATTCGGAGACCGTCAGAGGCTGCCCCACCTGCGAATTCGACATAGGGGCCAAGCCGTCGCTGAACCGACAACGACAATTGTTCACCGACGCCCGACAGCCCGTCGTGGAGGACGATCGCTGACTGGTAGGGTTCCTCGATATCTTCGGGAAGCGCTCGGACAGCATCTCTGACAGCCCCGCGGGTGTTCTCGCTGAGACCGGCGGCAAGGGCTGTATCGAACCGGAACGAATCACTGGTAACGAGCGTGACGGCCACGCCGGCATCCATCGCTCGCCCCTCAGTGAACGTTCCGCCAGCCGTGCAGCCGACAACGGCTGTCTCGCCGTCGACGAGCGCATTCACGCCCGCCAGAACGGCTTCAGCATCGAACCCCGAGCTAGCAAACACTTGACAGAAGTCCACCCGATCGGCGTCCAGTCGGTCACGAGCGGCGCTCGTCGCCTCCCGGCCAGCGCGCGTACCAGCGGTCGCCACTGACGTTCCCGTTGCGACCGCTGTACTCGCGTCTGAATGGGGAGACATTATACAACCGTTATTCGCGTGGAAACCTATATACTCTCCCCAGAAGTATCAAAAATGATATCTCTGGAGGGCGACGTGGTCATACCAACCTGCTCAGGCCAGCGCCAGTGCGATACCGAACGTAAGCACTAGTCCGACCAGCAGGACGCCGAGCCCTGTCCCGACCTGAGACATGGTGAACGGACTCTGTGGGGCCGTCGACCGAAGCGGCGGTTCTCGCGCGGGCAGTTCGACGTGTTCGGGGTCGTAATCCGGCCGATCCTCCTCGTGGTGGTCGTCTGCCATAGCCGGTGGTTCTGGAGCGTCGTACGTGTAGCTGTCGGATTGTCACTGCGTACTCGGCCAGACACTTGCACCAGTCGAAACGGTCAAACGGCGTTGTGTCGAACTCACAGGTATCGAATGACGCTCACGAAACGGATCATCCCCTGTATCGATGTCGATGTGGACGAGAACGGGGACGCGGCGGTGTACACGGGAGTCAACTTCGAGGATCTAGAGTACACCGGCGACCCGGTAGAGATGGCTAAGGCATACAACGAGTCCGGGGCCGACGAGTTCGTCTTTCTGGACATCACCGCCTCCGCCGAGGGGCGCGAGACGATGCTCGATACAGTTTCGGCCGTGGCCGACGAGGTGTTCATCCCGCTGACCGTCGGCGGCGGCATCCGCACCCGTGATGACATCAAAGAGACGTTGCGGGCCGGCGCGGACAAGGTGTCGATCAACTCCGGCGCTATCGCCGAACCCGACCTCATCAACGAGGGAGCGGCGGCGTTCGGGAGCCAGTGTATCGTCATCTCCGTCGACGCTCGCCGGCGCTTCGACGAGGACGGCGAGTACTACACCGAGGTCGACGGCGAGTCCTGCTGGTTCGAATGCACGGTCAAGGGAGGGCGCGAGGGTACCGGGCTGGACGTCGTCGAGTGGGCCACCGAAGCAGAAGAGCGCGGTGCCGGTGAACTGTTCGTCAACTCCATCGACGCCGATGGAACCAAGGACGGATACGACATCCCGCTGATGAAAGCCGTCTGTGACACCGTCTCGACACCGGTTATCGCCTCCTCGGGCTGTGGCGGCCCGGCGGACATGGAGGAAGTGTTCGTCGATGCCGGCGCGGACGCCGGCCTCGCCGCCTCTATCTTCCACTTCGGTGAGTACTCCATCGCCGAGACCAAGGAATACCTCGACAGCAAGGGGATTCCGGTCCGATTGTAGCTGGTGACAGTCTTAGGACTCTATAGTTTTAGATTTGCTACATCGAACGCCGCTGCACGAAGCAGTCCACCTACCGACACATTGGCCCCGTTGAATTGGTCCCTGTTGGGATGTTTCTCGCGATATTTTATTTCGGTACTTTGCTCCACAGCCCACTGTTGCTTGGCATGGTCGTTGTGTGACTCTTTTGCTGGTCGGAAGCGGCGGTGACAGTGGGCCACCTGTCGCTCACTTGGTGCCACGCCGATATCGAAGCCGACGTGACATGGGTCATCGGCCTGAATATTCGGCGACCGGGGTACCTCGAACACGTTGAGTTCGCACCGATTATTCTTTATATTATCACTGCATAGCGTCGGTAATGAAATGGAGGTGTGAATGGTGCGAGAAACCTCACGCGGAGAACGACCCACCGTGTGACAACTGCGGCCACGGAAGATTTGAGCGGGCGGTCGTTCCGATGGGGCCTGAGAGTACTGGTGCCCAGCGGACGCCCGAGTGGGTCTGTACAGAGTGTGGCCGACGCCACCAGAAACACTCGCCGCCGTGTAGCCGCTGTGGGAACGCTACTCTCCGGAAAGACACCCAGCACGCCGATGAGTTTGAGGACGTTGGGTCGACGGGCTGGCTCGACGTGCTGGAGGCAAAATACGTCGTCGGCTACCTCCTTGCCGGGCTGTTTCTCGTGACAGTTCTCCTAGCAACTGCCGGTGTTATTAATCTCCCAGGGACCGCTGATGGCAATCCAAGGGTGGAAGACGTTCCCGGAAATGGCGCTACGGTGAACGGGCTGGATATCGACACCGTCGAGCGGCTGTACCTCGACCAGCTCAACGACCGCCGGGCCGCGAGTGGCTACGACCAGCTCGACCGGAGCCATCAACTCACCGAACTGGCCACGTTCCACAACAAACACGAGGTGAAGCAGGACTACGGTGATGGGAGCGGCACGACCGAGCGTCAACGCGAGGGGATAATGGGTGACGCCTGCACGGTTAAGTATTACCGCGCTGACTTTGCGTTCACCACTGACGAACTGGCGGCCAAGCACCCAGATCCCTACCGGAACGAATCAGTTCTGGCCGCCGCGCTGGTGACTGCATTCGTTGAGAACACCGAGGAGTTCTCGAGCTATAGCCGGGGGGCGACTGGCGTCGACGTCCACGCAGTCAACGGTGAGATATATCTCGCTCAGTTCTTGTGCTGAAGCGACTGTGGTACACATTTAGGGGCTAGAGGTGACCGCTGGACTACGGTTTGGGCGGCCCTACAGATTCCATCCGACTGTAACGCCATCACCGACTTAGGGTAGCAATATTAAATACCCACACCTGTCATTATATCTGTATGACGCAGTTCTTCTGTCGCCTCGGTTGCCTCGATCTTCCCCGCGTCTCGGCGTGCGATATCGGTTCCCGCTGTCAGCAGTCACACCCAGCCCAGCCTCTGGCAGCAGGTGTCACCGGAGTCGAACGGCCCCGATGAGTCAGCCGATGACCGAGCGACCGTGGAGGAACACCGCCGGAGAACCGCAGCACTGTGTCCGGGCATCGGGCAGGTTTTATCCGCCCAACACGGAGACTCAACAATGAAATGGCGGTGTGAATGGTGTGGCAAACCCCACGAGGAGAACGACCCGCCGTGTGACAACTGCGGGCACGGCTCCTTCGAGGAGGCCGTGACGCAGGTCAACGAAGAAGTCGTCGAGGGCGGACCTAGGTGGGTCTGTCTGGACTGCGGTCGCCAGCACCAGAAGAACTCTCCACCGTGCAAACGCTGTGGCGGAAGCAACTTCGAGCGACGGACGGGGCCGCCGGAAGACGACCCGCTGGACGAAATAAAGACCGGCTGGCTGGACGTGCTCGAAACGAAGTACGTAATCGGCTACGCCGCCGTGGCACTGCTGCTCGGCCTCATCGTGCTCGCTGCTGTAGGCGGTATCACGCTGCCAGGCTTTGCTGCCGAAACCCCCACCGGCCCACCGTCGATCGCGTCCCCTGCCGGGAGCGGCGACACCGTCAACTCGCTCTCGCTCGCCGAGGTTGAGGACACATACGTCGACGTGTATAACGTCCGGCGGTCGGGCGTCGGCGGCGGAACGGTCTCGCGGAACGCGACCATAGACGACGCCGCGGCCTACTACAACAAGGGCCGCGTCGATGTGCGATACGACAACGCGGAGCGACCCACGCGAGAGGGGGTGTCTCGGTTCCCGCTCCCCTGTGACCGCCCAGTCGTGGTCAGCTACGAGGTGGCTTACGACCGAACGCCACAGTCACTCGGCCAGTTCCAGAACGAGACGGCGCTGGCGACCGCGCTCGTCGACAGTTACATCGAGCGGGGCAACAGGATTCAGAAGTCGGACGCCGGACTGATCGGTATCGATATCCACGTCGGCCCGGACGAACGGGTGTTCGTCACGTACGTCCTCTGCTAGGATTACGCGGCGGCTTCGAACGCGTCGGTGAAACTGTCCGCCTTCTCGATGACGGCGTCGGTCCCGTCTTCGAGTGCCTCAAGCGCGTCGACGCCCTCCTCGGTCTTGATAGTCAGGACCGGGTCCGTTTGGCCACCCGACTGTTCCGGGTTCACGTCGTAGGTCGCCGCCGTGACGCCATCTGTCTCCAGCAGTGCCCCCTTGATGACGTTCATGAACGTGTGGTCCTCACCGGCGATTTCGATAGAGAGTTCCGTGTCGGATTTGTCGATAACGCGAAGGTCCATACCAACTCTTTGGTCACCTGCGACCCATCAACGCTTCGCTTCCTGTCCGCTGTGTCGGTGACGCCGTGAAACCCGGGAACTACACGAGCGCGTACACCATCAGGAAGCCGAAGTAGATGAGTACGAGCGCGCCCAGTGCCTGGAGTCGGAAGGTCGAAAGCGACTCTTCCTCCTCGTCGTGGGCTGCCCGGAAGGCCTCGACCTCCTCGTCGTCGAGTTCGCTGGGGTGGACCAGGCCACGGTGGAGCGCGAGCCATGATTCGCGGGCGAACGGCCGGCCGCAATACGAACACCGGTATGCCGTGGCGTCGGCCGGGACATCGTAGACTGCTTCCTCGTCGGTATCTGTCGCTGCCGTATCGGCTACTGGTTGGGTTGCTGTGTCAGTCATAGATGCGGAAGTGCCACCTCCGGCTGGGAGACGACCCAGAGGCTCGTCATCGTGTAGAACACCATAACCGCGATGAAGGGGTACTGCGACCGAATCGCCTGCAGACGCGCGGGAAACAGATCGTACGCGGCGGCGTGGGCCACCCAGATGGCAACCAGGTGGCCAATGATGACCGACGCGAGTGCGATCGCACCGAACCACTCCGGTAGTTCGATGGTCGGCACTACTGCCGGGTCCGCGAACGGCGACGTGAGCGCGACGGCCAGCGAGGGTGCGAGTACGAGGAAGTACCCGAGGTAGTGCGCGAAGTGGTAGCCGACGGCGATAGCGACGAGCGGCGGCGCGAACCGCTGTGCGAGCACCGCCGGGGCCAGGTACGTCTCCGACATATCCCGAGAGAGCCGGACCGCGAGTCGATACACACCGAGGAAGCCGGCGAACCCGACGGCGAGCGCGACCGGATACAGGAGATGCGGCGGGACGCCGGCGTCGACGATCGGCGTCGTCAGGTCGCGCCAGGCCGGCGTCGTGACCAGCCCGTCGTAGGTCGTAACCCACAGCAATGCGACCACGAACGCCACCTCGTCAGGACCGTCGACCAGCCGCGGCGTCGAGAGGTCCATGCCGGGGAGCCGAAGTCGGAGCCCGTTCTCGTCGCGGCCGATGGGCGCAAAGCGGCCGTAGTATCGGAACACCCGTTCAACCGGGTCAGCGTGAGCAAACCAGTCATCGGGACTGAACACGAGCGCGCCCGCGAGTGTCAGCACGGTGTATCCGGCGACGACCGACGCGAGCAGGCGCGGCTGGTCGGCGAGCGGGCTGACGACTTCCAGCCACACCAGCACGAGCAGGCCGCCGACGGCGGGCCACGACCCGACGCGGTCTGGGTACGGACGGTCAAGCGTCGGTAAGAGTTGGGCGAGGGTCTTGAACGGATTGAGCGTTGCCCAGCTGTTCCCCACGAGGTACGTCGTCATCGCCAGCCCGGCCCACCAGCCGACCCAGACGAGCAGTATCGCGAGGTTCGTCCGAGCGTTCGTCGGTCCGAGGAAGCCGACAACGAACACCGCGGCGAGTCCGGCGAGCCCGACGAGTTGGCCGGCGAACTTCAGAACGCGCTCGTAGTCGCCTGATAGCGGCCGCCCCCAGTCGTGGATGCGCTCGACGAATGTGCGGTCGGTGACGAACGACGCCAGCAGGAACGACGCGCCGACGGCCGCACCGCCGGTACTCAGGAACAGCCACGTCGGTATCGTCAGCGACTCGCGGCCGCCACCGGCGAGACTGCCGCCGTGTGCGCTTGCCGTCCCTGTCGCCGCCAGCCAGCCCAGCCCACACACCACCAGCGCGACCGTACGACGCCTCCCAAATGTCATCGTCGGCAGTTGGGTCTTCGCCCTCGTGTAGCTTCCGGGATGCCGGCGAGTTATCCGTCGGACCGGGCTGGCGGCGGCACAGTCCGCAGGGAATTGGATGGGCTTTTAGTATTCCGTTCGCAAGGGCCCTAGTATGAGTGTCTCCGATGAACACGCGGACGACGGGCACGGGGAACACCACCTCCCGGCGACGGAGGACTGGCCCCACGGGTTCGGCGAGGCCAGCTGGTGGCCCTTTGTGACGGCGATCGGTGGTTCGGGCATCTACGTCAGCGCGGCCCTGCTCGTGCTCTCGATCGGCGAGAACGCACTTGTCAGCCAGACGGTCGGGGCGGGAGCAATGGCCGGGAGCGTCGGCCTCTTCCTCGTCGGCATCTACGGCTGGCTGTACCACGCCTTCGTTTCGGACTTCTGGGAGCGCGGGACGGACTACCACTCGGATAAGACGCTGAAGTTCGCGATGCTCCTGTTCCTCGGGAGCGAAATCGCCACCTTCGGCGCTGGCTTCGTCTACTACTTCATCGTGCGTGGCGGCGAGGTCTGGACACAGGCGGCAGTGCCCGAGGTGTTCGGCTCGCTGGTGATCATCAACACGCTGATTCTGGTCGTTAGCTCGGTGACGCTACACTATAGTCACATCGCGCTCCGGAACGGGAACCGGAGCCGGTTCGTGAAACTGCTGGGCACGACGCTGCTGCTGGGAATCGTCTTCATCGGCGGGCAGGTGTACGAGTACTACGAGTTCATCGTCCACGAGGGCTTCACAGTCGGTGGCGGCATCTACAGCTCCGCGTTCTACGGCCTGACGGGACTCCACGGGCTCCACGTCACGATGGGGGCCGTCCTTCTGGGTATCGTCTTCACCCGCGCGTACTACGGTCAGTACTCGGCTGAACGGCATACCTCCGTCTCGACGGCGTCGATGTACTGGCACTTCGTCGACATCGTCTGGATCTTCCTTGTCGTCGTGCTCTACATGGGCGCGAACCTGGTGTAGGTCGCCGACGAGTTTTAGACAGCCGCCGCTCGTTTCACACGCATGGACCAGCTAGACGTCAGCGGGAGCTTCGACGTACACGAGTACCGACACGGGCTCAAGCTGCTGAAAGACGACCGCGGGACGATGACGCTGTCGAACCGCAAGGGGTTCGCCTGTCCGGCCTGTGACAACGAGTTCGAGACGCTCTTTATCAGCGAAAAGCGGACGAACACCTTCGGAGATCCCGGGTCGCCCTTCTGTCTGGTTCGGACTGATGACCAGCTACTGGTCCTGACACATTGAGCCGTATCGGCCCCGGTAACAAGGCTTATCCCACCTGACCCGATTCGGTGAGGTATGAATCGGATTGTCCCTGCGATCGGTCTCGCTGCCCTCGTCATCCTCTCCGGCTGTGTGACGGCGACAGTTGACTCAACAGTGGCCGCCGACGGCACAGTTTCGGAGTACGACCTGACACTCGAAATGTCTCCGTCGGTGTACGACGGCCTTCAGAGTCAGGCCCAGCAGGAGGGCCATGATTCGGTTGAAGGGTATCTCCTAGCCGACGTGAACACCAGCCGGATGTCGAACCACACGTACGAGCAAGAGTTGGAGGGGGAAAACGTCACACTCTCGATGACATTCACGGACTGGAACCCCGGCCCGGAAAGCGACGTGTCGGTCAACGCTAGCGAGGGCAACGTCACGTACGAAGACCGGACGTTCGTCACTGCGAACGAGGATACCGACGTTGCCTTCGGCGATGGTGTCGCGGTCGAGTACCGACTGACGATGCCCGCCGACGTCTCGTCCTCGAACGCTGATATCGTTCAAAACGAGACCGCTGTCTGGGAGTACGCAGCTGACGAACCGGTCGAAGAACCGATCCGCGCGACCAGCCCTGCACCGTCGTCAGCCTTCGGCCCCGGAATGGGGATTCCCGTCGCAGTCGTGGCGCTGCTCGGGGCCGCACTGCTGGCCAGTCGGGACTGAGTAGCTGCAAGCGTCACCGCACGCACTGTTCTTTGTACCTGGAGTCAGCGTCTACAGACGCTGGCCGGGTGGCTATTACTCTTCCAGACAGTGATACGAGCGATACCGCTAATATATCCGATATCTTATAATGCGGGTTTATTGTCGTTTCGTCCGGATACAGGACGATGCGCGCAGCCAGACTCCACGAGTACACGCACGACATGTCGGACGGGCTCTCGATAGACGACGTAGATGCGCCACAGGTCGCATCCGGAGATGATGTCATCGTCGAAGTCGAGGGGGCCGGCTGGTGCCAGACTGACAACCACATCATCGAGGGGATGTGGGAGCAGTACGTCCCGCAGGACCTCCCGATGACACTGGGCCACGAGAACGCCGGGACAGTAATTGAGACGGGCGATGACGTTGACATCGTCGCCGAGGGCGACCAGGTCATCTGTCACCCGGTCCAGACCTGTGGGACCTGCCGACCGTGCCGGCAAGGGGAGACGATGTACTGCGAGAACGACGCGTTCAACGGCCTGACGACGGACGGCGGCTTCGCCGACCAGTTACTGACCAGCGACCGGTCGGTCATCCCGCTGCCGGAGGGTGTCGACCCGGCAGACATCGCCCCGCACGCCGACGCCGGCATCACGGCCTACCATGCGGCGAAGAAGGCCGTCGACGGGCTCAATCCGGGCGACACCGCCGTGGTCATCGGCATCGGCGGCCTCGGCCACATCGGCCTCCAGTGTCTCGACGCCATGTGTGCCGCCGACCTCGTCGCCGTCGACATCAAGCAGTCCGCCCGCGATCTCGCTGACGACCTCGGCGCACACTACACCATCAACCCCGAAAGGGAAGATGTCGCCAGCGAGGTCGAGGCCATCAGCGACGGCGTGGGTGCCGCCCAGGTACTCGATTTCGTCGGGGCCGACGAGACGACGGCACTCGCACCCGATATCTGTGCCGCCGGCGGCGACCACCACATCATCGGCTACGGCGGCCACATCCACGAGCCCGCACAGGCGCTCGTCAACGGCGAGTTCGCCTATCAGGGCAACATCGTCGGTCAGTACACCGAACTTCAGGAACTGGTCGCGCTCGTCGAGCGCGGTGCGGTCGACCTCCACACGACCCAGTACGACCTCGGCGAGGTGAACACCGTCGCACAGATGCTGGAAGACCGGGAAATCGAGGGCCGAGCGGTTATTACGCCCTGAACCGCCTGTGGTGCGGTGTCGTATCGCCGGACAGAACACTCCTCTTCCGGCTCAGTGACCGTCAGCGCGGGTTTGCTCCGCTTCGTCGGCCAAGTCGTGATAGCGTCTGAGGAACACGTCTCGGTTCACGGACCCGGCACCGGCCGCTTCGAGCCGATCTTCCAGCCCGGTGCGGTCGAAGTGACAGTACTCCCGATAGCAGGGCTTGCACAAGTACTCGAAGGATTTGTCGTCACGGTCCCAGCGGTCGCCGTACTTGTCGTATTCTCTGGCGTCAGACCGGGCAACTGTGTCTCCACATGCGATGCAGCAGACCTCTTCATCGCCGTCGCGGTGCCAGGCGTTTCTGAAATCCATCAGAACCACACCCCGTCTGACTGCCCGTACGTGTGTCCGTTAGACCGCTCTCCCGGGCACACAGCAGTACACGCCGGCAGTCTGTCCTGTGTGATCATCGTTTGCAGACGGAAATTCTATCCAGAAGGTCGTCGCCATATCGCCTCGCTGGTGAGGGTCATTTTTATCCATCCTGTGAGGGACCGCTAGGCCATCGACGCAGGACCGACGGCTGCTGGTAGAATCTCAGTATGAGAAAGACCTGTCAGAACGATGCTGGAAAGAAGAAGCCGGTGGAGGGCTTACGGAACAAGGGTTACAAACAGTTATGCTAGTGCGGCACGTAGGTAATTCATGCCTACGGAGAACTACGAGAAGCGGCTTAACGAGACGCTGGAAAACATCCAGCAGTCCGAGGTCATCTGTGCTCGGAACAAGGAACTAATCCGGGACTATCAACGCGACAAAGTTCTTGACGGCCTGAGCAAGGCCACGCTCCTGAAGAACGTCACCCGGTTGAAAATCATTACCGAGCACCTTGGGGGGCAGCAACTTGACGAGATGGACAAGGGGGCCGTGAAGGACCTCGTCGCATGGGTCCACAACGAGTACGATAGCGACGAGACCATAGATACGTACAAGAACGTCATCCGGAGTTTCTGGAAATGGCTGGACCCCGACGCCGACGGAGACGCACCTGAGACTGTCGCGTGGATCAAACTCAACAACTCCACGGGCAACGACAAACTCCCGAAGGACCTACTGTCGAAGGAAGACATCGAAGCGCAGGTAGAGGCTGCGAAGAATCCACGGGACCGGGCACTCATCTGGTTGCTCTACGAAACCGGCGCTCGCATCGGCGAACTCATCGATCTCACGGTGGGCGACATCGAGGATAGAAAGCACGGCAAGAAGGTGGTAATCGAAGGGAAAACCGGAGCGCGTCGCCTCCCGCTGGTCGAATCCGTCCCCCACCTCAACAAATGGCTCAACGACCACCCGAACCCGACGAAGGACGTCCCCCTGTGGTGTAAGATTCAGCAGGGCAGCCCGGACGACCAACTCGGCTACCGCTACATCCGTGACAAGATCCTACGGAAGACAATGAAAGAGGCGGGTATCGATAAGCCGTCGAACCCACACCACTACCGCCACTCGCGGGCGTCGTATCTTGCGAACCATCTGAAAGAGGCGCAACTGTGCGCGTGGTTCGGATGGGTGCAAGGGTCTGACGTGCCTGCCCGGTACGTTCACCTCTCCGGGCGTGACATCGACAATGCTTACGACGAAATGCACGGCCTGTACGTTCCCGAGGAAGATGGCGACGAACCACAGATCCGCGAGTGTGAACGTTGTCAGGAACTCAACGAGCCTGATGCGGCGTATTGTATGCGCTGCGGTTACGCGCTCAAGGGTGAGAATGCCGCTCAATTGGAAACTGAGATTGATACTGATGTAAAGCACTCCTACGCTGAAACAGATCCCAGAAATGCCGAGACGAGAGGCAAGCTGGATGTACTTGATGAACTGCTTGACGATCCAGAAGTAAAATCAGCGCTTTTAGCGCGTATTGAGTAGCTTCGTAATTCAGATTTTGATCTGAGTATTGGTCGTATCCAAATTCAACCGGAGTTATTCGTTCGTGTTTCGCCACCAAACGACTGCTCTGGCCCCGACTTTCATTTTCTCTACTCTTTCCTCCTGATAAAGCGACTCCAGTTTCTGCCTGGCAGCCTCGCGTGTGCACCCGAGTTTGTCGGCAACTTGCTTTGCGGTCATCACGGGTGTGTCGCTTTCGCGTAAAATGTTCAAGACGTCCTGGGGGGCAATCTGACCAGTATATCTACCTTGTTCGTCTCTTTCTCTCTCCATCGTTATTGCCGGTTATGCCTGTTGCCACAAGAAAATAGGGGTAGATTTATACCCAGTTGTCTCGTAGCAATAGGTAACGCTACTTCACCAGTAGCGAATGAATATGCCACACGACAACCAGAATGAAGAAACAGAACGGTTCGCCGAACTCCAACAAGTACGCCTGCACCGAGTGTATGCTGATCCAATAATCACCCACCAAAGAAACGTCGACTGGGGATTCGCTGACAGCGATGACCTTATGAGTCACATCATAACTGCCCGTATGAAGCGACTTCGCACCGCGCCCGCTAACGCTCCTATAGAGCTTGCGACATTACCTGAGGCCGTCGCCTACTTGGCTTCCGCCTCGATGGATGCTGGTGCAGCGACAGGGGTAGTGCCAAGGCTCTACCAACTTGCGATGAGAGAGTACGTAGACGAATTCGGTGTTGAGGGACCGACATGGTTGGGCGATGAACTGGAGAACGAGGACTACTATCGCGCTCGACTTGATGCCTTACGACGCGAAATCATGCGGGCACAGACTCGTAATTTCCTTTCGGAAGACTTCGACGGGTTGGCACTGAAGAGACTGACGAGGGATTTCTGGAGCGATGGAGACAATTCGGTCTCGTTAGGCGGTACCGTCACAGGTGATTAAACGACCTCGGTATTGGTACTGACAGTAGCAGATGGAGTGCTTGGGATTTTTAACTTGCAACTGCTCGGTTAGGTATAGATGCCGAATGTAGCAATTGAGAACATCGTTGGATCTGGGCAATTTATTGCCGAGTTCGATCTAATGTCTCTCGCCGAGGAGTTCGGAGAGCAAGCGGAGTATGAGCCTGAAATCTATCCGGGGATGTATCTGCGATTTCGCGGGGAGGACGGACCACTAACTACGGTATATCGGACTGGAAAATTCATCGTTGTAGGTGCCAAGACCGTTGATGAATTATACGATGTGAAAGAGGCGGCAGTGAGAAGACTATCCGATGTGATGGATACCGACTTAACTATTGATTGGTTCAAAATTCAGAACTTTGTTTGCAGTGGTGACGTAGGCAGAGAGCTTGAACTGGCTACTTTGGCGGTCGGTCTCGGGGTGGAGCAGACCGAATACGAACCCGAGCAATTTGCCGGGCTGTTATATAAGCCAAACAACGTCGATTGCACTGTGATGATTTTCCGCACTGGCAAACTGATCGTTACCGGGGCAACGTCGTTATCCGATGCTGAAGAAGCATATGATGAAATCACCAGCCGTATTGACGAACTCCTACAGAAGCGAGGAGGAAAGTAAAATGTGCCCTGAAAATCCTTCACTCCGTCTATTATGGAAGTAGTCAGCACTATGGGTAGTGGACATCTTGGATGTGAAATAGATTTATCCGAATTCCGAGAGGAGTTAGCTGAAGATGATGTATCTGTTAGTTCTATCACCTCTGCGATGATTACGTTTCGACTGGAAGAGAACGGGCCGGCCAATTCGATATATCGGACCGGTACGTTCCAAATTCGTGGGACAGCTAGCCCAGAAGACCTACATGAGGCTGCTGACCGATTGGTGGAATATCTCAAGAAAAAACAAGTCCCAATATCCAATCCGACGTTCGACCACAAGACCTCTGTATTTTTATCGGACCTCGGTCAGCAAGTGGATCTGGAAACACTGGCCGTGACGCTCGGGTTGGAACGAATTGAGTACGAACCAGAGCAGTTTCCTGGATTGGTATACCGTCCCGACGAGATAGACGCAACTTTTCTTGTCTTTTCGACAGGCAAGGTCATTATTGGCGGAGCGACCGAAAAGAATGTCGTGAGAGATGGTATCGAAATAATAACACGTAACCTATGATCGAACTAATTAGCCTCTGATTCCTTGCCACGGTTCAGTCACAGCAGGGCATCGCGTATCTTTTTCTTAAATTCAGTTATTACCGAGTCGGCCATAGCCAGATCAGTTAGCCCAGTACAGACGAATTTACCGTTCGAAAACACCAACATCGTGTAATTATTTCCCCTGTAAATCAAACCCGGAAACTGTTCGGGTTCGTATTCAGTCCGTTCCAGACCCAGAGCGATAGCGAGAGTTTCCAAGTTCACGCTGTTTCCTAACGTATCCGTAGCCACGATATTCTCTATTTTAGATGTGGCTTCAATCTCCCTATCTAACAGAGACTCCATCACATCAACCACCATCTCGGCGGTGCGTTGAAACTCATCTAAGGAATTGGGACCCGCAATAGCGCACTTACCGGTCCGATAGAAGGCGACATATGTCTCGTCGTCACCGAACCGGGTCTGTAGCCAGTGATTGTCGGAGGGCTTGTATTTAATCCCAGATATTTTATCAAACTCCCCGAGACCTTGTTCTAAAGCGGCGAGGTCAAGCTCTTGGTCGAACGTTAGCGTCCCCACGATATTCGTTACCTCAAACGACACATGTGCAAATACGTAGTCAGTGTCGCTTGAAGTAGCCACCGAACGGATGTGACCAACAGCCCGGGACTGGATAGGTAGTCAGTCCGCGTTTACGGCTGAATTTCGTTGGTGTCTGGTAACGCGTCTTCGAGGCGGCTGATAGCGTCACTGATTTTCTCGTTAGCGTTCCGCCGATGTTCGAGGGCGTCGTCGATGTTCTCGACCACCTCGTCGAACTCCGCTCCGGGTAACACCGGAACGACCACCTCCTCGACATGGTCGGGGGTGATCTCCTTCACCACTGAGCCGTGGGTGCCCATCTTCAGTTGGGACTTGCCCAGGTGGTGAAGCATGAACGCGTAGAGGTACTTCCCCATGCGCTCCTCGCTCGGGGCGACCCGAATCAAGTGCTCGCTGGCGGCGAAGCCTTCGTAGTCCTCGCCCACCCGAAGGGTTGTTCCGACCGTACCCGACCGCGTCACGACGAACCAGTCGGCGTCCTTCAGCAGATACCGATCCAACTTGCTCGTCGACTCCGAGAGGTAGTTCAGCCGGCGGGCCTCGGGGACCTTCTTTGCCTCAGATGGTTTCAGGTACGGGACGCCCCCTTCCTGTTTGTGGCGAGAGAGGAACGGGACGTCTTTCGCCACGTAGTTGCGACGGAACCTCGGTGGGTAGAACACTTGGTCCGCCTCGTGGCCGACAGTGGTGGTCTCGTAGTCGGAGTCGTTGATGGCCGCCACGATGCGCCGGTTTTGCGGGAGATAGTAGTTGGCGTCGAGACGGTCCTCGATGTCCGTCGACTCGACGACGAAACTCGCCCGTTCGGACGACGTCTCGTTCCGCTCGCCGTCTATGTCGAAGTGGCGACTGAAGACCGAGAGAGCGGCCCGCATCGAAGAATCGGCCGATCTCCGGTCCTCCATCGCTTCGCCGACCTGCTGGGCGATGGACGCTAGAGACTCCTCTTCGGGAAGGGGTACGCGGACCTGTTCGATGCTCTCGGGACGAAGGTGTTCGATGACGGAGCCGTGTGCACCCATCTTCAACTGAGGGCGACCATACTCGCTGTTCAGGAACGCGTAAAGGTAGTGTCCGGTGTCGTCCTCATCGGCAACGACGCGGATGAAGTCCTCGCTCCCGATGACGCCCTTTAGTTCGTTCGTCCGTACTGTCACACCGACGGTCCCGGACCGGGTGACGAGAATCCAGTCCTCGTCTTCGAGAACATACTCGGGCACCTCTTGGCTTGCGGAGAGTCGGTGCACCCGTCGAATCTCGGGATTCTTTTTGGCTTCAGAGGGCGTGACGAACGGCTGGCCTGGCTTCGAGTTGTCGTACTCGATGTACGGCAGGTCTTTGGCGACGTAGTTGCGCGAGAACCGTCCCGGATAAAATACCCGGCTGGACAGGTCCCCAAGGTCACAAACCTCCATCCCTGACTCCTCGACGGCCTTCACCACCCGCCTGTTGGTGGGAAGGTAGTGTGTCGCGTCGAGGCGGTCCTCGATGCTGTCGGAACCGAGCGAGAATGCCTCCATCAGAACTCACCCTCCAGGAACTGTTCGTACTCTTCGACGATGTCGGGCAGGTCGTTGGCGACGACGCGCTCGCCGTCTTCAACAACATAGTTGCCCTCATCGTCCGTGCGGTAGATGGTGTTACCGCGTCGGTCGGACCCAGTCTTCTCGGCGACGGCCATGAAGATCTCGTAGTCCTCGTCGACCCCGCCGGTGTGCTTCTCCAGGAAGAGGACGCTGGTGCGCGCCCCGACCTGTGGGAGGAAAGTCTCGACGGGAAGGTCGACGACCGCGAGCACCTTCGCGTTCTGTTCGATGAACTTGCGCACGTACCCATGCGCCTCGGGGTTCCCGAGGATACCGTCCGGGATGACGATACCCATGCGCCCGCCCTCCTCCAGGAGGTCGAGACACCGCTCGATGAACAGCACCTCGGGAGCCTCGCGGGCCTTCAGTTCGTTCTGCTTCTTCCACTCGCCGTCCTCCTTGCGCCACTTGTGCCCGAGGTCGAACTGGCGAAGGATGTCGGAGCGTTCGATGGGGATGTCGGCCCCGAAGGGTGGGTTCGTGATGACGACCTCGAACACGCCGAGTGGGTCGTCAGCGTTGGGGTCAATGCCGAAGCGCTGCCGGGTCTCACTACTCCACTCTTCGGGCGGGAGCAGGCTGTTCTCGGAGACGACGTTCCAGTGGTTGCCCTGGTTCATCACCATGTTCATTTTCGCCGCCCGAGCGAGTTCGGGATTGAAGTCGATGCCGTAGAACTCGTCGACGGCCTCCGACTTCATCCGCTCCAGTTCAGCCGGCCCGAGCCGTTCGCCATGGGCGTCGTCTATCTTTCGGCGGACCTGCTTATTCCCCTCGATGAGGAACCCACCGGACCCGCATGCTGGGTCACAAACCTTTTCGACAGGCTCGATGTCCAGCATCCGGACCGTCATCCGGACGACCTCGCGGGGGGTGAAGAACTCTCCGCGGTCACCCTTCAGATTCGCACCGACGACGTTCTCGAAGGCCGACCCTTTCACGTCGATGTCCGTGTTCAGCAGGTCGTAGTCCTCCAGCTTCCCGACGACGTAGGTGAGCGTGTCGTCGTTCAGGTTGATGCTCTCGTTCTCGTCGAAGACGTCGTCGTACTTGGCCTTGACCTCCTCGAACAGAGGTTCGATTTGCGACCGGACAGCCTTGCTACTCCGGGCTGACTCGACTTCGACCTCGGGAACGCCGAACTTACACTCGGCGTCCGGTAGCTGCTCGTCGTACATCTTCACGAAGATGAGTTTGAGCAGCTCGTTGAACGCAACCGTCCGTTGGACGCCCTGGTTGCCGTAGATGTAGTTGATCGACTGACGGAAGACAGCGTCGAGGTTGGTTGCCGGCTCCAGGTCGGACTTTTTGTTCAGTTGGCCGACGTCGCTCAGACTCTCGCCGTAGCTCGGGATGTTCGTGATCTCTGTGAAGTTGTCCGTTCCCGGCTCCCGGTAGAGGTACACCGTCTCGTCACCGTTTGTCCACACCCCGTATTCCGGTGACCAGTTGACGCCGGGATTCCTGGCCGCACCCTTCATGTAGGTCTTCAGTTGTGCGACGCCGTCCGACTTGTCCGGACGTTTCGTTTCGAGTACGAGGTGAGCGCTCTCCTGGTCGGCGCTCTCGTAGATGACGCCGTCGGCACGCTTCACTTCTGACCCGACCTGCACTGAGACTTCGATGTCGCAGTGGTCTTCGGGATAGCCATAGTCTTCGGTTAGGATCTCTTCGTATTCTTGCCGGACCTTTTCTTCGTCAGTCTCGTCCAGTTCGCCACCTGTCCAGAAGTCGATGACTTTTCCCTCTTCAATTTCATCACCGTCGAGGGTCGCTTGTCCGCTCATGTTGCGTGCAAACATTCCCTTGCCCACCATATAAAACCTTTGCTGGAATGTTTGCACACGTCCGTTTATATAGGAGACTGAATTCTCATATCTCGTCGTCTTTAGTCGGTACCCGACAGCCTCCCTGACACGGAAGTATTTGGGTTTACCATCGCTCAGGAATGGAGAGTTTGTAGCGGGCTCGATTTCCATCTCTGGTGCGCGAGATGAGTTCAATGCGGTCACAGAGCGTCCCAAGGTAACCCGTATAGTTGCTTGCCTCACCGCCGTAGAATTCTTCCATCTCGTCAACAATCTCTTCTTTCAGCATCCCATCAGGGTGTCCACCATTCTGGCGGTGCATTTCGAGGATACCGAGGAACGCACCCATATGACCATAGAGCGAAAGACCCCGGTAGAGAGTTTTCTCGACGGGCCGGAGACCGTCCAGATCCTCATCGAACATTTCAGCTAACTGCTCGCCCTGTTCCGTTAAAGAAAGCACGTCATCAGCCTTGCTGTCTCCCTTTTCGACGTGGAAGATGTCGTTCGAGGAACGTCCCGCCAAACCATAGTCCATCGACGAAATTTCGCTGATTTCATCAATAGAACTCAGGTATTCCGCTAACTCTTCGCGCGTCGCCTCTGCCCCATCGCTGAGATATTTCAGAGCACTCTTGAGTTTGAGTGGGTCGGGCGACCAACCCGCCATCGGCGGCTGGGGCTCTTCGTTAAGTTTTGCCCGCAGTTCCGCTCGCTGTTCGGGGGTCAATTGCTCCACTTCTTCGAGGAGATGCTCTACGTCAACTCCACTTTCACTATCTCTTTCTGAGGGTATTCTAAATCACTCTAAGACAATAGAAGACACCCGGTATATAAATGGCTTTCGGCGTCTCTTCAGGATCGGCTACGGAGTGTAGAAATTCCAGTAATTGACGGACTGTTACCTGTTTGAACGATAAAACCGAAGGGGCGGAGAGGCCGCTCGCGCGCGTGCGCGCTATCCTGTCGAGTTAATTGCGCCGAGACAATCCATCCTCTCGCTGTCTTGTGATTCGTCGCTCCCAATCATCGGGGCGGCTTGGGCGTCGGTTCCGACATAATTCGAGGGTGTATCCACACGCGCACCGTGCCAACCTTCTTCGACCACACGCGGCCCGTGTCTTCGAGGTCGCGGAGGTGGTAGGTGGCGGCCTGCCGGGAGACGCCAAGGATTTCCGCCACCTCCACCGTCCCCGCCGGGGTGCAACGGTACACCGCGTCCACCACGTCGGCGGGGTCCACCGGCGTCGGAGAGCGTCGCAGTTGCTCGGCCATGTCCACACGTTCGGCGCGGCGGCCCTTCAACCGACGCCCGCTCCCGTGGTCTCCACAGACAACCATGTGGTATGTTAGCAAGGTCGGCACCGTCTTCGACAGTTAGCGTCACCTGTGTAAACAGCAGCGAGAGCGATTTTGGGGTATAGAGCGAGAGTGGTGAATACAGGGTGTAGAAGAACTGTCGAAGACGGTGCCGACTTTGTTATCATACCACATGATGAGCCGAGACGCGGGGTGTGGGTCAACGTGGCGGCGTCCATCCGGTTGCCGCGTCCCCGTCGAGACGCACCCCCGCGAATACCCCCCTCCGACCACCGCCGATTGTGTCATCGGCGCTCCGTGTTGTGGCTTCGACAAAGGGGACCTGTTTCCACAGTTGCGTCATACTTTCCTGTGGGTGAATGTCCGCCCCCTCCCGCGTGGCCCACTCTTTGTACGCCTGATAGGCCTCTTTTTTTCCAACGTCGTCGTCGCTGTTCCCGGTGATGGTGCAGCGGTCGAAGAGGAACCGGAGGGGTGCGGCTCGCCATCCGAGCCACTTCATCCGCGTCTCCATGAGCGGGCGGTCGCGGGTGAATCCGCCCTGTTCGTGGAGTCGGTCGTACCCGTCGAGCGCCCAGTTGAGAACGCCCGAGAGCGTCTCGGGGTCGGCGAGGCGCTCTTTCAGGTCGTTGTCCCGTTCCGCTCGGGGAACGGTGTGGGGGAACTCCACGAGGAGGACGCGGCGGAAGAACGCTTCGTCCTGCCCGACGAGGGGCGGAAGCCAGTTGGCGGTAAAGATGTGTTTCGCGGTGCTCCGGTCCCGTGTGGCCGGTTTGTGTTTCCGTTCCATTTTGACGGCTTCGCCCGAGAGGATGGTCTTGAGCGTCCCCGAATCCTCGATGGGCGTGTTGTTAATGTCATTCCGTATGTTCACGGCGGCGTCGATGAGTCCCGCCCGAGCAAACCGCCCGTGGGAAATTTCCTGTGGGGAGAGGCCGGTCACGCTCGGGTCGCTGTTCCCGAAGAGGGCGGCGATAGTGTCGGCGAACGTGCTCTTGCCGGACTGCGTGGGACCGACACAGAACAGGGTCTTCTCGCGTTTGTGGTGGGCGGATTCGAGACAGTAGCCGGCGAACTCTTGCAGCGTCGCCCGTGCGTCGTCGTCGGGGACCCATTCGGCGAGCACGTCGAGCCACTCGTTGGCGCGAGCGTCGGGGTCGTAATCACAGGCAAGCGCACTTGTAAAGTAGTAGTCGGGGGTGTGGGGTTCCACCTCGCGTGTGTCGAGGTCGAGGACGCCATTCCCGACGACGACTTTCCTCTCCGGCGGGGTGAACTCGTCCTTGCTAACGTTGATACGCGGTCGCATCCGACCGATGATGTTTGACTCCCGGTTACTGTTCATGTGACCCGGGAGCGCCTCAGCGAGTTGCTCGCGGAGGTGTTCGTCCCCGGGGCGTTTGTGGTAGCCGTCGTCGGGGTCGAACCAGTACCACGCATCCTTCTCGCGGATGCGAGTGTACGTTTCGGTTTCGAGCGCCGCGTCCACGGCGGCGTTGTAAGCCAGCGTCGTTGTGCCTTTGTCGCTACGGTTGAACAGGTCGCGGACGTACTCCCACTCAGCCCCGGGGCTACCCACGTCCCGGGGAGCGTCCAAGCCGTCTTGTCCGTCGCCGTTGTGGTCGGGGTTGTAGAAGTCCTCCGCGTCGCGATCTTCGAGTGCCGTGGGGATTTCGTAGTTCTCGAACGTCCGCAGGTCGTCGTCGTCCCGGTACAGGTCCGACTGGTGGAACAGGTCGAGCATTCGCTGTTCGTCCCCGCCGGTCCAAAACGCCAGCAGGTTCGCAAGCGCCTGTCGCGCCTCGCTGTGGCTGTCGTACCCCGTAGTGTCCCCGGACCATAGCCGCTCGAACGTCTCGCCGTTCTCCGCCCGTGTGGCCGCCGCAACGAGTTCGTCGTCGCTTCCGGGGAACCCCACCCCTATGCCCACACTCGCGCTCGTACCCACACCGTCGCCGGTGTCCGTGTCGTGGCGTTCGATACCGTCCACGTCGTCCAAGACTGCTTGGTCGTCGTCGCCGGCAGGGTCGTCGGCGATGTGTTCGGCGTGAAGCGCGTCGATGGCGTCCTGCGCGGACTGTGGCTCTTCGGGCGTCCCGTCGATATGGCTGCCGGTGAGCGCGAAGTACCGGGCGGCCTCGTACATCTCGACGTTCCCCGAGCGGTTCCCTCCCTCGGGTAATTCGCCCACAGCGAGGATGTGGATACCCGTCCCTGACGAGGACACCGCCGCATACGACGAACAGCGTTCGATAGCGTCGGCGGCCCACGGGTCGAGGTCGCCGGTGTCGGGGTCCCGGCAGTTGTCGAGGTCCACGCCGACGAAGGGACCGTCCTCAGTGAACACGTAGCCCACGCCAGCCGTGTGGGTGTCGTCGCGTTCGTAGTAGGCGAGCGCCGCCTCGAAGTCTGTCCACGTCTCTGGGTCGGTGCTACTCGCGTACCGTCCCGAGGTCGCGTCGTCGGGGATTTTCGAGGTGTCGTTGCCACACTCGGGACAGGTTTCGACGCCATACTCAACGGTGGTGTGGCAGTTCCGACAGCCGACGTGCCAGCACACCCACGCCTCGCGGTCGCGGAGCGTCGTGGGGATACCCTCGGGGTCCGGGCCGAGTGGCGGGTCCGGCCTCATAGCCGCACCCTCGTCGGCGTCCACGGAAGCCCCCTTGTCCACGTCCGAGTCGGCGTTAGTGCTCACGGGCGTTCACCTCCCTCGCCGTCCACGGCGGCGTCGGGCCAGCACAGCCGGCAGGGCCGATACCCACGCTCGCGGAGTTCGTCGCGGTCGGCGGCGACACCCGTCGAGTCGAACGTGCCACACGCGGGGAGCGGCAATCCCGGTGCTCCGGGCCGGTGGTACTTGTCCTCCCTCGGCGCTCGTGAGGGCAAGATTACCATCTCGCTCACCGCCGCATCCTCGTGTGAATGTGAGGGCCACACGCGCCCCGTGGTGGCGGTCGTCCCGTCGGGCGTGGTATCACCCTCGTCGCTTCCGACGACGGCGTGGTCGGCGTCCTGCGGCGTCACGCGCCGTCGCCTCCGTTGCTGCCGGCAGCCCATTCACGCATGGGCGGGGGACCGTTCCGCCTGTGGTCGATTGCGTCAGCAGCCTCTTCCTTCGTGTATCCGTCCCGGTATCGGCGTTTCTGGAAGGCGTCGTAACACCCCATGCAGACGGGCGTAAGAATCCGGTCGGGTCGGAGTGGGACCGCGCGTGGAAGCGATTCCTCGTCGGTTTCGTCGCGGAGCCGAAGCCCACCACAGGTGGGACAGACAGCGAACAGTTCTGCCTCGGTAACGTGGGCGTCCACACCGTCGGGCGATATGTCCGTCACGTCGTCCAGCCGCCCGGTGTGGTCGGTCGCCGCGTCGAACAAGCCCACGTTTGTAGGGTCGAGTTCCTCGTCGGGGTCGGGGTCAGAGTCGGGGTCCACCAGTTCGTTCACGCCGGCCCACCCCCGTTCGCGTCCTCAGCGTCGAGTAGGTCGAGTATCTCACGCGCCCACACGGCGGCGGGGAGGTCCGTGTCTGCGAGGGCTTCGAGGTCGTCGCGGTGCTCGCGGGCGGCTTCGAGGCCGTCGCGGTGCTCGCGGGCGGCTTCGAGGCCGCTGTGGTCGATTCTACGTCGGGCCGACTGCTTGTGTTCGGCGGTGTCGGCGGTGTGTTCCGTGGTCATGGTTTTGTACGGTGAGGGCGGTCCTCGGCCTTCGGTCCCCGACGACGCGAGAACGACCACACAGGCGGGAGGGAGTGACGTTTTAAGACCGCCGACGTGTAAGGAACAGACACCCAATCCGTCCCGGATTGGGGTCCTCAAGTCCTTTGGTCGGCGGGGGTCTTCCACTCCCGGCCCCTGCCGGTCGTACTTTGTCGTCGTTAGATGTGTTCATGCGCCCCAGGAACTTATCATTTTCTTTGAATGAACAAGACCACTTGTACGTAGTACGTCGGTTTTCGAGTGTATCTAAAAATATCAATTGCATACATACCAGTAGGGGAAACCCACAGCCGGCTCATGGACGACGACACCCGCACACCTATTTCGCCGGCTATCTGAGAAGCCGCGAGAGTCGATAAGAACAGCGGAGAAAGGCTTTGAACCTTTATTCCTGAAGCCGGTGGAGGGATTTGAACCCTCGGCCTAATCCTTACGAAGGATTCGCTCTGCCAGTCTGAGCTACACCGGCGCGTCGCTCGCGTACATCAGTTGTTGGACGCATAACCGCAATAAGGATTGCGAATCGGGGCCACCGAGGGAGACGTTCTCACTCCGTTCGAGACCCGACGACGGTAACCGGGTCATCCGCCTCGAGCAGGACCTGTTGGGAGACGCTCCCAAACACGGCCTTGCCGGTCGGCGACCGCTTTCTGGAGCCCATGACGATCTGGTCGACATCGAACTCTTCGGCCAGATCGATGATGCCGTCGGCGGGCGGTTGCTGACCTTCGGCCAGTTGGACATCGACATCGTGGTCTTCGAGGTAGTCGCGCACGAGTCTGACTGTCGAGATCCGCTCGACGTTGCGTATCTCCTCGGGTGCTTCTGCCTCTTCCTTGGTCAGTGCGTGTGTGATCACGGCCTCGATCTCGGTCTCAGCAGACGGTAGCTCCGCGACGAAGGCGGCCTGGCCGCGAGCACGGTCTTCGTCGGCGTCGACAGGGACAAGTATCGTGTACATATTTTTTATCCTCCTAGATACAAGCGTCCGACTTCCTCGTCGTTAAGCAGTTCGGTCCCCGTGCCGGTGATAACAATAATTGTTCGTTTCAGCGCGTCAGTCGAACGTCGAGAACGACGTTGTGTTCCTTCGGAGCATACGACCGGACAGTGTGGCGCGTTTCGACCGTCACGTCGTAGGCCGGCTCCGCAGCCGCCCGGATCGCTCGCTCGCCGGGCCCGAACAGGTCATTCTCGTGCTGAATGTCGTAGTAATGCAGAACGCACTCGTCGGCCGCCAGGCGGACGGCGGTCTCCAGAAACTCGTCGGCGCTGTGGGGCAGGTTCATCACGACGCGGTCAGCCCAGCCCTCGTACTCGCCGGCGACCTCGCGTACGTCGCCGCAGATGCCGGTCACGCGGTCGGAGACGCCGTTCCGCTCCGCGTTCGCCCGGAGATACTCGATCGCCGTCTCGTTGATGTCCGTTCCGACGCAGGTCGCCCCGCGTTTGGCGAACGGAATCACGAACGGACCGACGCCGGCGAACATGTCGAAGGCACGCTCGTCTTCGTTGACCTGCTCGCTGACGCGATGGCGTTCCGTCGCTAGCCGCGGCGAGAAGTACACTTCGGCGAGGTCAAGATCGAAGGTACAGCCGTACTCTCGGTGGGTGACTTCTGTCCCGTCGCCAGCGAGTACGTCCCAGTCTCGGACCCGCTGCTCACCCTTGATCTTCGACGCGCGGTTCAGCACCGCTCGCACGGGCAGATCAGAATCCATGATCGCATCGGCAATCGCTTGCGCCCGCTCGTCGTCGTCTTCGTCGACAATCGCGACGTCACCGATGCGCTCGTAACTCGGATCGAAGTCGAGGGCGTCCGACGGCATCGTCTGGCCCTCGCGGACCGGTGGATCTGCCTCCACGACGGTAAGGTCCGATGGCACCGCTGTGGAGTCGGTGACAGGCACGTACAGCTGGCCGTCAGCGACCGTGATGTCGTAGCCGTCGTCGACGAGGTTTGCCTCTGCGAGGCGCTGGCGCGTCTCTTCGCCGGCCTCACGGGGAACGCGAACGCAGGGAACGCCCATACTTCGTCTCCCAGACCGTGGGCGGTAAGCCTGACGCTTCGCGCCCTTTATGTCTGGCGGCGACCCACTCCGGATATGCTCACTTTCGTCGGACTGGGCCTCTACGACGAGCGCTCAGTCACGGTTGCGGGCCGCGACGCCATCCGGGATGCCGACCGGGTGTTCGCCGAGTTCTACACGAGTCGGCTGATCGGGACTGATATCGAAACGCTCGAGTCGTCGCTGGGGACGAGTATCGAAGTCAGGGACCGAGCCGGCATCGAACAGGACCCGGAACCGATTCTCGAAGCCGCTGAGCGCGAAAACGTCGTCTTCTGTACCGCCGGGGATACGATGGTCTCGACGACACACACCGACCTCCGACTCCGTGCCGAGGACCGCGGTATCGAAACCCGAATCGTCCACGGGACGACCGCCCAGACCGCCGCCGGCTCGCTGACCGGCCTGCAGAACTACCGCTTCGGGAAGGCCACGACGCTCCCATTCGAGGATGCCCACGGCGGTGACGGTGTTCCAGACAGCGTCGTCGCTACTATCGAGGGCAATCGGGACCGGGACCTGCATACACTGGTATACCTCGACATCAAGGTCGACGACCCCCACTGGGACGACAGCGACGACACGTACATGACCGCCAGCCAGGCCGCCGCTATGCTATCCGAGCCGTTCCCGGACACGCTCGGGGTTGTCGTGGCCAGAGCCGGCAGTCCGGACCCGCTGGTGGTCGCTGATACGCTCGACGAACTCGCTACGCAGACGTTCGGTGAACCGCTACACCTGCTCGTGATCCCCGGTTCGCTCCACCCGCTCGAAGCGGACGTACTTGAGTCGCTTGCTGGAGCAGCAGTCGAATAACGGCCGTCGCCTCACGGCGCAGTTCAGTCGTCACCGGGCGTTGCGGGACCAGACTCCGACTGGTTCTTTTCGAACGCCGTTCCGAGGTCGTACTCCGTGCCAGTCACCAGAAACAGGAGGTCCTCGACGATAACCGTAAGTTCCGGTAGCTCCCGCATCAACACCCACGTCAGCCCGACGAGGACGATAACGGAGCCGAACTGCGCCAGCATCCGGTCGACGATGTAGTAGGACACGAGCTGTGCGTCGCTAAGGCCGAACAGTGCCATGACCGTCTCCGGGAAGAACTGCGCCTTCTGGAGGCCAAACGCCAGCGCGATCCCGAGGTTCCGAAGGAGATTCAGTACGTAGATGATGCCGACAGCCCCGAGCAGCACACGGAGCTTCCGTCGCCACGGAGCTTTGACTGCCAGTATTCCGCCAGCGAAAATGGAGATGCTGCCGATACCTGTACAGGCCAAAATGATAGTGTATGTTATCGGACGCTCGTGTTCACCGAACCAGAACGTGTTTTCGTAGGGGTACTGCTTCGACGTGATATCGATCCCGTTGTGTGAGAGCCCGCCAACTACTGTCGGTTCGTACCCGATGAGCGTCATAAGAAAGGCGACCTGATCGGTGACGGCCTCGATGATTGTCTGGCGGAGCGGCCCGATGGTGAGGAAGGGCACGTAGATGACGCCCATGATACCGATGGCACGGGTCAACACCAGCAGCGATTCCCGGCCGTTCCAGAGTAAATAGCCGGTGTACAGCGACAGTGGGACGGCGATGACGCTCCCCAGGCCCTCAACGACGCTCTTCTGTATCAGAATGAAATGCGGAGCCAGGGCGAGCCAGTACACTGCGAACAGCCCCCAACCGACCGTTGCGACTGGACGGGCCAGTCGCTCGTCATATTGGGCGACAGCCACACTTCCCAGAAACGCCGCAAGAACGAGCCACATCAGCGGCTCCGAGACCGTGACCGGGTCGAACGACAGTCCAGCGATATCGACGCCTGCTTGCAGGACTGTCTCACTCATTGCTCGTACGTTAGCCAAACCGGCCTATATGTTTTGTCGTTGCGCTACTGTGCGGTGTCGTCGTCAGACCGACCTATCGGCAGTGCCGCCGCTACCCACGTAACGCGCGAAAGAAAGAACGGTGTTCAGGGACTGGAGCGATTCCAGTTAGTTGTCGCGTCGGACGGCGAGGAGTGCAGCAGCGACGAGCGCGATGAGCGCGAGGGCTGCCGTGAAGCCGGGACCGGTCTGTTCCGTGGTCTCGACTTCGTCAGTTCCGGAGTCCATGGTGGTGGTCTCCTCAGTCTGCTCCTCGGTTTCGGTTTCCGTGTCCGGCGCTTCGGTTTCGGTTTCCGTGTCCGGTGCTTCGGTCTGCTCCTCGACGATGGTCACGTTCGCACTGTCCGTGACAGCCGTGCCGTTCGAGGTGTACGGACCGTCAGCGTCCGGGAAGTCGTACGCTTCGTTGCTGTTGGTGTCGCGGTGCGGCATCGCGACTGCGGTGAAGTCCTCGTCCATCGGCTCGTCGAGCGTGATCGTGACGTCCTCGTGGCTGCCTGCGCCGAGGTACTCGGAGTTGCCGACGACGTCGCCGGATGCGTTACCGGCGTGGATAGCGATGAAGCCACCCTCGGACAGCTGTGCGCTGCCGACGACGACTTCGCTACCGGTGGATTCCTGCTCACTGATGCTCACAGTAGCCGTACCAGCTTCGACGATGCGGCCGTCTTCCTCGTCGCTGAAGTCAGAGTCACCGTCGACGTCAAGCGTCTGGACGGTGAAGTTCGTTCCAGCGGAGTACTCGTCGAAGTCAGCCGTGGCGGTGTACGTACCGTCAGTGGCGACCTCAATTTCCGGACGGATGACGAACGGGTTCGCGTCACTCTCGGACTCCATTTCGACTTCGAGCTCGGAGCCAGGGGCGACGTTCGTATCGCCAGTCACGGTCTGATCGGTAGCGGCTGAAACCGTGACGAGTTCGTCGTCGTCAAGGTTCAGCGTGGCGTCTCGCTCGGACGTTCGGTAGATCGCGCTTTCGCTGTTCCGGTCGTCGGTCAGCGGCCCTTCTCGGATGGAGAAGGTAGCGTTGATGCGCGTGTCTTCTTCACTGACGATCGTCTTGTCGTTTTCGAACTCAACGTCACTGGTGTCGACAGCGACGAAGTAGGTGTTGTTGTCCGGGTCGTCAACAACGGTCACCGCGCCACTGCTGTCCGAGAAGTCGATCGGCTGCGCTTCCGCGTTTGCACCGACGTCGGTCCGGTTGACGTAGAGTCGGAGACCGGACATCGTCGTGTCACCGTCGTTGATGCGGTCCGGCGTGGTGTCGGTCGCGTCAAGGAATGCTTCGGTAGCGTCAGACGCGCTTCCGTCTTCCTGTTCGTATTCGAGTGCACCTTCCAGACCGGAGGCCTGAATCTCGTGGACGACAACGTCTTCGGCTGCGACGCTGTCGGACTGCGTGAGGTTCACGCCGATACGGTCGTAGATGTCGATCTCGTCGTCGTCGATTTCTGCGTCACTCGGTGCAGCCCACGTCTGGATGCCTTCGACGGAGTTCTCGTTGAGTCGGAGCGTTCCAACCGTGTCAGGACTGGTGACATCCGGGGAGGTCCCGGCGGTCACGTTGATCGAGTAGGAACCGGCTTCGAGTGTGTCCGCGGTCAGGTCGTTACTACCGGAGGAACTTCGGGTGTAGTCGCCACCCTCCTTGATGTTGTCAATGTTGTCGTCACCGGGGACACTAAGAACCGTGTTGCCGTCATCGTAGGTTCCAGCGGTGTAGGTATTGAACTGAACAGTGACTTCGCCGTCACCGTTGTCGTCCTCAACCTGGCCCTGGATGTAGTAGTTGTCGTCGTTCTCGTCGCCGACGTTGATCACGGCGTCCTCGGTGTTGGACGTCTGGACCGTGATGTTGACAACGTCACCGACCTCGTCCTGAATGGTCGAGGTTTCGAAGCTTGCGTCACCGTCGTCGGATTCGGAGACGTTAATCTGGTCGGATTCAGCAGTGACGCCGGTCTGGTTGTCCGTCACTTTGACGTAGTACGGACTGTCGTCGGCGCTCACGTTGTTGAAGTCGAACACGACGTTGTCGTTACCCTTCAGGGTCTTGAACTGCGGATTCTCCCTGTTGATAAGGTCGCTTTCTGCGACCGGGTCGTCGTTTTCGTCGAACAGCGTCGCGTTCGCAGTGGATCCACCGCGGTTCGTGGAGACGTTGACCGCGAGGGTGTCTTTGTCGTCGATGTTGGCACCGTCGCCCACATCGTCGTCAATGTTGACTGCGAGGTCAAGGCTGCTGACGGTGAAGGTGTTCTCGTTCTGGCCATCGACGGAGACGTTGTACGTCTGACCGGTGTCGAGGTCAGACGTATCGATGGTGTACACCAGGCTGTCCGTAGCGTAGTTGTCAGAGAAGACAACGCCGCCGTCCTCTTCTTTGACTTCAACGCTAGGGGAGCCCCCGTTGTTCGCGGTCACGTCTTCGATGGCAATGACCTCGCCACGGAAGACACTCTTATCGTCGTCGTCGCTTTGACCGTCTGCGACGATCTCACTGGACGTAACGTCGATGTCCTCAGCGGTGAGGATCGCGTCGGCATCGGTACCATTCGTAACACCGAGCTTGACGGTCAGGTTACGGTTAGGCTGGACATCCTTGTCGAGAGGGATGAAGACGCGCTGTCCGTTCGTACCCTGAACTGAGCCACCCAGGTCTTTGTCACCCGTGGTCACAAAGTTGTCTGGGTTCTCGTCACCATCAACGAAGATGGTGGCGTTCTTGAGCTGGACGTTGTTATTCTTTCCAGTATTGCTCAGTGCAATTTCGATCTGTGCTGGGTTTGACCCCGTGTTCGCGCTATACTCTGCTGCCTGCTCAATACCCACGTTCGCGCCGGCGGCGGCTGCGCCACCGGAGAACGCGATGGTCCCGGCAAATACCGAGAAGACCATCAGCGCCGTGAGGAACAGGCTGCGGATTTTTTCGTTTGTATCTGTCATAGTTTGTGTTTGCTATCGGGCGACCCCAGCAGTTTTCCGCGTGGTCGGAACGTGGTCACCGCGACCACGCATAGACCGGACCGGCGTACTCACTTCTGGCGTCATGGGTAGGGGTGTCGATATATTGCCGGAAGTGAGGTAAATGCTTTATGGATAAAGGTTGCATCCAAATTACATATTCGTATCGGGTAATAATTATTTTGAAGTGATATGTACACTTGTTCTGGACATTTATTTGACTCTTCTTGAGATCGGATCTGAGAAACACGCCTCTGATTTATCGGGATTTGTTCCACCACTCGACTACGGACGGGTCCCAAATGATTGCCAAGGCGCCCTCACAGCGGCGGACATCGAGGGGATGTCCGGCAGGTACCAAATCACTGCCGTGCTGTGCCAGCGTTCGACTGTGATCCAGTCACGACTGACGATGGGCAGTTAGCCGTTCAGAAGTGGACTGAGTAGTATCTAAACAACGAGTCCTCGAGTCACTCTGCAGTCTATTTGAGTTGGTCTGCAGTCTGTTTGCACTCCTCGGGTACGCGCGCGCGAAAGAAAGAACGGTGTTCAGGGACTGGAGCGATTCCAGTTAGTTGTCGCGTCGGACGGCGAGGAGTGCAGCAGCGACGAGCGCGATGAGCGCGAGGGCTGCCGTGAAGCCGGGACCGGTCTGTTCCGTGGTCTCGACTTCATCAGTTCCGGAGTCCATGGTGGTGGTCTCCTCAGTCTGATCCTCGGTTTCGGTTTCGGTTTCGGTTTCGGTTTCGGTTTCGGTTTCCGTGTCTGTCGGTTCCTCGGCAGTGACAGTCACGTTCGCACTGTCCGTCACGGCGGAGCCGTTCGAGGTGTACGGACCGTCATCGCCGGGGAAGTCGTACGCTTCGTTGTCGTTGGTGTCCTGATGCGGCATCGCGACCGCGGTGAAGTTCTCGTCCATCGGCTCGTCGAGCGTCACCGTGAGATCATTGTAGGTACCCGGTTCGAGGTACTCGGAGTTCCCGATGACATCGCCGGATGCGCTATCCTCGTGGATAGCGATGAACCCACCGCTGGACAGCTGGGCGCTGTCAACGACGACTTCGCTGCCGTCGGATTCCTGATCGCTGATGCTCACAGTGGCCGTGTCGGCTTCGACGATGCGGCCGTCTTCCTCGTCGCTGAAGTCAGAGTCACCGTCGACGTCCAGTGTCTGAACGGTGAAGTTCGTTCCAGCGGAGTAGTCGTCGAAGTCTTCCGTAGCGACGTACGTGCCGTTCGGACCGACAGTTGCTTCGGGTCGTTCGACGAACGGGTTCGCTTCACTCTCGGACTCCATTTCGATTTCGAGCTCGGAGCCAGGGGCGACGTTCGTATCGCCGCTCACAGTCTGTCCGACCGCGGCTCCAACGGTGACGAAGCCGTCGTCGTCAAGGTTCAGCTCCGCGTTGCGTTCGGACGTCGTGTAGAGTGCGCTTTCGGACGTGCTATCGTCGCTCAACGGCCCTTCCTGAACGGAGAAGGTGGCGTTGAGTGCCGTGTCCTCTTCGTCGACGATCGTTTCGCCGGACTCGAACTCGACGTCCTCGGTGTCGAGAGCGACGAAGTAGGTGTTGTTGTCCGGGTCGTCAACGACAGTCACTCCACTACTGCTGTTCGTGAAGTTAACTGGGTCAGCGTCAGCGTTTGCACCGACATCGGTTCGGTTGACGTAGAGTCGGAGACCGGACGCACTCGAGTCGTCATTGATACGCTCCGGCGTAGTGTCGGCAGCAGCGATGAACGCCTCAGTCACGTCGGAAGATCCGTTATCTTCCTGTTCGTATTCGAGGGCACCTTCGATACCGGATGCTTCGATTTCGTGGACGACGATATCCTCAGCTGCGACATCGTCGGACCGCGTGAGGTTCTCACCGATGCGGTCGTAGATGTCGATATCCTCGTTGTCGATGTCCGCGTCACTCGGTGCAACCCAAGTCCGCATATTCTCAACGGAGTTCTCGTTGAGTCGGAGCGTTCCAACCGTATCAGGGCTGGTGACGTCCGGGGACGTCCCGGCAGTCACGTTCATCGAGTAGGAACCAGCCTCAAGTACGTCCTCATCGAGGCTTGCTCTGCTTCCGGTAAAGCTACCACCCTCTTCGACATCATCGAGGTCGTCGTCACCGGGGACGGTGATAACCGTGTTGTTGTTGTTAGTCCCAGCGGTGTAGCTGTTGAACTGGACAGTGACTTCGCCGTCACCGTCTTCGTCCGTAAGCTGGCCCTGGATGTAGTAGTTGTCGTCCTCCTGACTGCCGACGTTAATCACGGCGTCCTCGGTGTTGGACATCTGGACCGTGATGTTGCTGACGTCGCCAATCTCGTCCTGCACAGTTGAGGTTTCGAAGCTTGCGTCACCGTCGTCAGACTCAGAGACATTGATCTGGTCGGACTCTGCGGAGACGCCGGTCTGGTTGTCCGTCACTTTGACGTAGTACGGACTGTCGTCAGCGCTCTGATTGCCGAAGTCGAACACGACATTGCTGTTACCCTGCAGGTTCTTGATCTGCGTGGCAACCTTGTCGTCGTCTTCGTTGTACAGCGTCGCGTTGGCCGGCTCGCCACCACGGTTCGTGGAGACGTTGACCGCGAGGGTGTCCGTGTCGTCAATGTTGGCACCTTCACCAACATCGTCATCAATGTTCACCTCTAAGCTGAGGTCACTGACGGTGACGACTGCTTCTTCGGTGTCGTCGACACTGATCGTGTAATCTTCGCCAGTGTCGAGGTCACTCGTGTCAACAGTGTAGACTTCGCTGTTGTCAGTGTACGAGTCAGACAGAACGACACTGTCTCCCTCAACCTCGACAGATGGGCCGCTACCAGTGTCTGCGTCGGTGTCTTCAACGGCGATCACTTCACCACGGAAGGCGTTGAACTCCGTGTCATTCGACCCGCTTGTCGTGATCGTCTCGGATGTCACGTCGATGTCCTCAGCGATGACCGTCCCATCGCCGCCATTGAGGTCAGTGACCTTGATCGTCAGGTTCCGGTTCGGCTGAACGTCCTGATCCAGACTGAATTCAAGACGTCCAGTCGTGCCATCGTCAGTCCCATCGACGCTGTCGACGCCGTAGTTGCTCGGGTTCTCGTTCCCGTCAATGTAGACATCGATGTCACCGGAATCAACTGTATCGGCGGTTGAACTGCTGAATGCCAATTCGACTGTACCGCTATTGTACTCTGCTGCCTGCTCGACGCTGACGTTCGCGGCGGCGGCTGCGCCACCGGAGAACGCGACGGTCCCGGCGAATACCGAGAAGACCATCAGCGCCGTCAGGAACAGGCTACGAACCTTATTTGAATTTCCTGTCATAGTTTGTGTTTGCTATCGGGCGGCCCCAGCAGTTTTCCACGTGGTCGGAACGCAATCACCGCGATCGCGTGTAGACCGGACCGGTGTACTCACTTCTGACGCCATGGGTAGGGGTACAGTCTAAACGATAGGTGTCTGTTGTAAATGTTTTGTGGTAAGAAAATCTGGTTGTCATGAATATTCAGGCCTAGGGACACTATCAGTGGTGATTAGATGTGGTATAAGGTGCTTGTAGGTCTAGAACAGGATCGTCATTCGAGCGTCTGACGGCTCAGATGTACATATTCGAGCTAATATCATTGGACTGAGAAACTAGGGATTCACAGACCCTGACTGCTGGCTCAGAAACGACTCCGTGGAAGGATCATCTTCTGATCGCTACTGCGTGAGAATAGAGGAGGTGTGAGAGCAGCCACTTCCGGCCAGTGCCGTCAGTTCGTCACGATTTCGATTTCGCGGCCGTCGGGGTCTTTGGTGAACGCATAGCGGTCGTCACAGCTCTCGGGGTCGCGGTAGTCCTCGGCGTGGCGCCCCATCAGCGTCTCCCACGCGTCGTGGAGGTCATCAGTCTGGACCGCGAGATGTCCCCATGCATCGCCGAGTTCGTAGGACCGACCGTCGTAATTGTAGGTGAGTTCGACCGACATCGCCTCGTCGGGGGCGTCCTCGGGTTTGAGGAAGTACAGCGCGAAGTCGTCGAACTCCTCGCGTCGGAACAGGTCGTAGTCGAGCTTCCGGGTGTACCAGCCGATAGCCTGTTCAGCGTCTTCGACACGGATCATGGTGTGGTCGAGGGACCACTTCGCACCGTGGTCCCGCTCGACGATTTCGATCTCGTGGCCGTCGGGATCCGTGACGAAGGCGTATGAGCCGCCACAGGAGTCCGGGTCGCGGTAGTCCTCGACGCCGGCGTCCATCAGCTCGTCGTAGGCCTCGTACACGTCGTCACAGCGGACGGCGATGTGCCCCCACGCGTCGCCCATCGTGTACGAGCGCCCGTCGTGGTTGTACGTCAGTTCGAGCAGTGCACCCTCGTCGTGGACATCCTCTGGACCGAGGAAGACGTTGGTGAAGGTGTCGGCCTCCCAGCGGCCCTTCTCCTCGTAATCGAGGTGTGTCGTGTACCAGTCCAGCGAGGCGTCCAGATCCTCGACGCGCATCATCGTATGATCGAGTGACCACATACGCGGCATGTGGTCCGAGCGAGCGAAAAGGCTACCGCCACAGGCGGTTCCGTCCGGATTCGATACCGTGGTCACTGCGTCGCTGTGTCGGCCCGGATGGCCGGTAGATAGTACCACCAGACCATGATAAGCAGGACGAGGGAACCGACCGGGACAGCCACGTAGTTGAGCCGTCTGTTGAATCCCAGAAACACGGGCAACTGAGTCAGACCCGCACCCGCGAGTGCGAGGGCGGTGAGCCGGACGTCCTCACGCCAGACGACACCGGCGACGGCGCTGGCCAAGGCAAAAGCATACAGCAGGACGCCCGAACCCCACGATTCGATGAACTGTGGGAGTGCGTTGGTAAACCGAACGAAGTAGCTGTAGACCGAGAGGAGCTCCGGCGGGTTTGTGTTGAACAGGCCAAAGGAGAAGACAAGCGTCAGGTCCGTCCCGACTACCACCACTGTCCAGGGGACGAGGCCAGCAACGACGACGGCAACAAGACGGCGTCGGGGACCACGATCCATATCTGGTCGCAGGGCTCCACACGCATGAACGCATCTACTCCAGTGCACTGATGAGATCACGTGCACGCGCGAGCCAGCGCGCGACACCTATCGGTTGGCGACGATCCGCAGAATATCCTCGTCCGCAAGCTCGTGGTCGCGCCCGACCTGTTGTTCGTCGTGCTTGGCACTCGGGCCGGTCACACGGGCGAACCGGAACCGCTCGTCGAAGCTCCCACCGAGCTTCTCGCAGGCGTCGTCGACGGTATCGCCCTCGAGGAGTATCAGCGGTTCCTCGCGGTCGACACCACGGCCCGGCTTGTCCATGTAGATCCGGATCAGGCCGAGTTCCTCCCAGATACGCTCGGTGAGGCTATCCAGCCCTTTCTCTTCCTCGGCGCTGATGAAGATCGCTTCCTCGGGGTCGATGTCCCGTTCTCGGAGTTCGTCTTCGACTTTCGGGAGGTAGTCTGGCTCGATGAGATCGGCCTTGTTGACGGCGACAAGAGACGGCAGGTAGACGCGATTGTCCATCACCCCGTCGATGAGCTGGTCGATGTCGATCTGCTCGCCGATGGTCACGTCGGCGTTGACGTAGCCGTGTTCGCGCAGGACAGCTTTGACCGTCTCGTCGTCGAGTTCGACGCCGGTGGCCGTGTTGACCGAGATCCCGTCCTTGCCCTTCTTCCGGACGTTGACCCACGGCGGGTCCTGGTCGAGTCGGATCTTGTTCTTGTACAGCTCTTCGCTGAGTCGGTCGTACTGGTCGATCTCGAAGACGGAGATGAGGAAGACGATGAGGTCCGCGGTCCGGACGACGGACAGCACTTCCTTGCCACCACCGCGGCCGCCGGCAGCGCCCTCGATGAGACCGGGGACGTCGAGAATCTGGATGTTCGCCCCCTTGTGCTTGAGCATCCCCGGATAGACGTCGAGCGTGGTGAACTCGTATGCACCGGTCTCGGACTCGGCGTTTGTGAGGGCGTTCAGCAGCGTCGACTTCCCGACGCTGGGGAACCCGACGAGCGCGACGGTCGCGTCACCGTGTTTCTCGACGCCGTAGCCACCGCCGCCGCCCGAGGAGGCCTGTTGTTCGAGTTTCTCTTTTTTCTCCGCGAGCTTGGACTTCAGCCGACCGATATGGGCCTCTGTAGACTTGTTGTAGGGAGTGCTTGCGATTTCGTCTTCGAGTTCCTGAATCTCCTCTTCGAGCCCCATTAGATGTATGTCGGCCCCTCGCACCGAATAAGGCTTTCCTCCCTCGCCGACGCCGCCACATCGACACGGGATAACGGGGCCGTTCTGCCGTTCGAAATGGTCAAACAATGCTCATGTAATTCGACACACCTATAGGGTATCCTGCGTCATGTGTCGATAATGGGAGCGGCGAGTCGGTTCCGCGACAGCACGCAGATACTGTTGCCAGTCGGTGCGCTCGACGGGATTCGCGAGGAGTTGGAACAACGGTTCACTGTGAGCGTTCATCAAGAGGGTGAACAGGTTCGGATAATCGGCTCCCCGGTCGAAATCAAAGACGCGAGTGATTTCCTTGCACGGCATGGCGTGACGTTCGCCTGAGGCGGCGGGGAACCTATTCTTTGGTGCGCTGGCAGTCCCGATATTGCGTCCAAACAGTGAGTGTTCGTGCGTGCGGGAGCCTCACGCAGCGATCCGTGAAACGCAATCCTTTAAACTGCCGCGAGGATTCCACTATGTATGGCTGGAACTATCGAAGTCCTCGTTCCCGGTGGGGAGGCCAACCCTGGCCCGCCACTCGGCCCGGAACTCGGCCCGACACCGGTGGACGTGCAGGCAGTCGTACAGGAGATCAACGACCAGACGGCAGCGTTCGACGGCACCGAAGTCCCCGTCACTGTCGAGTACGACGACGACGGCTCCTTCGAGATCGAAGTCGGTGTCCCGCCGACGGCCGAACTCATCAAGGACGAGGCCGGCTTCGAGACCGGCAGCGGCGAGCCTCAGGAAGACTTCGTCGCTGACCTCTCCGTCGATCAGGTCAAGCAGATCGCCGAGCAGAAGCATCCCGACCTGCTCTCCTACGACCTGAAGAACGCCGCAAAGGAAGTCGTCGGAACGTGCACCTCCCTCGGTGTCACCATCGAAGGCGAGAACCCACGCGAGTTCAAGGAACGCATCGACGCGGGCGAGTACGACGACGTGTTCGCGGCCGAAGCACAGGCGTAAGTCGGACCGCCGTGCGACTGGCGTGTGTTTTCCCTTGCTTTCGACACTACTGAGTCACTGCACTGTCGGCTAGACCCCCGTCAACGGCTGGTCCCTGCGAACCGGAAACACGCCTGTCAGCGGTCCTTGGGCTGGTTCGACGGGTTTAAGTGTCGCATTGGCGTCTACCCGCACGAGACAGGCATCCGCCTGTTTCACTGACCCGTAGAAGCCGATTGGCGTACTACGGAGGTGAACAATGGCAGATCAGGAAATAGAGAACGCAGTCTCGCGCGCACTCGAGGACGCACCTGAGCGGAACTTCCGCGAAACGGTCGACCTCGCTGTGAACCTGCGCGACTTAGATCTTAACGACCCGTCGAACCGCGTCGACGAGTCCGTCGTGCTTCCTGCTGGCACCGGTCAGGAGACCACTATTGTGGTCTTCGCCGAGGGCGAAACCGCCCTCCGTGCCGAGGAAGTCGCAGACGACGTACTCGACGAGGACGAACTCGAGGAACTGGGTGGCGACGACGACGCCGCCAAGGACCTCGCCGATGACACTGACTTCTTCATTGCGGAGAAGGATCTGATGCAGGACATCGGTCGCTACCTCGGGACCGTCCTCGGTCCGCGTGGGAAGATGCCGGAACCGCTCGACCCCGACGACGACGTCGTCGAGGTCATCGAACGCATGAAAAACACCGTGCAGCTCCGCAGCGGGGAACGGCGAACGTTCCACACGCGGGTCGGCGCGGAGGACATGTCCGCCGAAAACATCTCGGACAATATCGACGTTATCCTCCGCCGTCTGCACGCGGACCTCGAGAAGGGCCCGCTCAACATCGACAGCGTCTACGTGAAGACGACGATGGGGCCTGCGATGGAGGTTGCCTGATATGAGCGCCGAATCCGAACGCAAGACGGAAACTATCCCCGAGTGGAAGCAGGAAGAGGTCGACGCCATCGTGGACATGATCGAGTCCTACGAGAGCGTCGGCGTCGTCAACATCGCCGGGATCCCGTCCCGCCAGCTGCAGGACATGCGACGCGACCTGCACGGGACTGCCGAGCTTCGCGTCTCCCGGAACACGCTCCTCGAGCGTGCACTCGACGAAGTCGACGACGGACTCGAAGACCTCAACAGCTACATCACCGGACAAGTCGGGCTCATCGGGACCGACGACAACCCGTTCTCGCTGTTTCAGGAACTCGAGGCTTCCAAGACGCCCGCACCCATCGGTGCTGGCGAGGTGGCCCCGAACGACATCGTGATTCCGGAAGGCGACACGGGCGTCGACCCCGGTCCGTTCGTCGGTGAACTCCAGAGCGTGGGTGCCGACGCACGTATTCAGGAAGGCTCCATTCAGGTCCTTTCTGACTCGACAGTGCTTGATACCGGCGAGGAAGTCTCTCAGGAACTCGCAAACGTTCTGAACGAACTCGGTATCGAACCGAAGGAGGTCGGTCTCGACCTTCGCGCCGTCTTCGCCGACGGCGTGCTGTTCGAACCCGAGGAACTGGAACTCGACGTCGACGAGTACCGGAGCGACATCCAGGCGGCTGCCGGCCGAGCGTTCAATCTCTCGGTCAACGCCGACTACCCGACTGCGACGACGGCCCCGACGATGCTCCAGTCCGCTCGTGGCAACGCCAAGAGCCTCGCGCTCCAGGCGGCCATCGAGGACCCCGAGGTCGTGCCTGACCTCGTGAGCAAGGCTGACGCACAGGTCCGTGCGCTCGCCTCGCAGATCGACGACGAAGAGGCGCTCCCGGAAGAGCTCCAGGGCGTCGAGGCCGACGTGGCGACAGAGGAACCGACTGACGACCAAGACGAGGACACCGCATCCGAGGACGACGCGGACGCCGACGACGCGGCCGAGGAGGCCGAGGAGGCCGACGAGGACGACGATGATGGCGACGCCGGCGACGCACTCGGAGAGATGTTCTAACAACACACACTACAACAATGGAATACGTATACGCTGCACTCATCCTGAACGAATCGGGCGAAGAAATCAACGAAGCCAACCTCACTGACGTGCTCGACGCCGCGGGCGTCGACGTCGAGGAATCCCGTGTCAAGGCCCTCGTCGCCGCCCTTGAGGACGTCGACATCGAGGAGGCCGTCGACCAGGCCGCTGCGGCACCGGTGCCGGCAAGCGGTGGTGCGGCCGCACCCGCAGAGGGTGACGCTGACGAGGCCGACGAGGCCGACGAGGAAGCCGAAGAAGAGGCTGCCGACGACGGCGGCGACGACGATGACGACGAAGACGACGAGGCAAGCGGTGAGGGCCTCGGCGAACTCTTCGGCTAATTCGGTTCAACACAGCTCAGTTTTTCTTTGCGTGCGCTTGACCGGTGAGAGCCATCGCTGGCGTTCGAATCCTGAAAACCGCCGTAGTGCCTTGTCCGTGAACTGCTGAACGAACGAGCGACTGCAGAAGGATGTCGCTGCGACCGTTTAGCTACCGAGTGTCACCGTGTCTGAGTCGACCGTAACCGGTGAGTCGTTTCCGGTCGCCCCGGTTTCGTCGACGTTCTTGAGATATATTTCGCCCGTCGCGGTATCGGCCTCGGTGCCGCTCGCTGTCTCGTCGTACACGGTCACCTCATAGGTGTAGTAGCCGGGGTCGAGATCGACGTCGTAGCCCGCCCAGGCCGGGAACGGATCGGTATTGGTCAGGTCGCCGCTCCCGGCAGTGACCATCTTGGAGCCTGCGAAGACGGTCGACCCGTCGCTTTTGTTCTTGATTGTGAGGTTCACTTCCCGCTCGTCGCCGACGGTTCCGTTATTGCGCACCTCTACAGTCATCCGCTGTGCGTCGCCGCGACGCTCGATTAGCTCTGAGGTGTTGTAGGTCTCCGCGCCAATGTTCACCGACTGCGTGTCGTTGACCACAACGTTCGACTCCCCAACGAAGAACGACTGCTCCGGGGATGTGGAGTTCGACGTTTCGACGTAGTAGGTGTAGTTACCGCGGCTAGACGGCAGATCGAGCGTAAACTGCCGTGTTTCACCGGGCAATAGTATCGTCGACATCGTTTCTGAGTCGATAGTGGTGAACGACGGACTCGCATCGTCGTTGTTTTTCGCACGGAGGGCAACGGTATCTGTGCCAGCCTGGCCACCGACGTTGGTGATGTTGACGGTCGCAGTCGCGGTGTCGTCGCTGTCGATGACGCTCTGTCCGCGGACTGAGTCGACCTGCATGAACTGCTCCGACGTATCGCCAACACGCACGTTCCCGCCTGCCTTCTTCTGTGAACCAACAATAGAGACCGTGTATGGATACTCTCCGGGTGGTTTTGAACTAGTCGGAAGCGTGAACGTGACGGTCTCGGTCTCACCAGGTTCAATTGTCGCCGACTTCGTCCCGGAACTGTTGCCATCGAAGCTACTTTTTAGAGTAACTTCACCGCTCTGTCCACCGACGTTTATTACTTCAGCCGTCAGCGTCGCGTCGGTGGTTTCATCAACTTTGCTTGGGGTGACGTCGGCATCGATGAACTCGTACTCCGGGCCTGTCTGCACGTCTTTTTCGATCGCATTGACTGTAAACAGGACAACGGCATCGTTGTAGTCCGGGTCACCGTCATTCGCCGCGTTAGCTGGGTCCGCGTTCTCTTTCGAGAGTTCATAGAGGAATGCGCGCTCCCCATCGCCAAGCTGGAGATACCCCGTGTCGTTCACACGGTTGCCGAGTGTGTCCCGAATGTCTCGCTGGTACCACTGTGCCTGCTCAAATGCCGGGAGTTCGTCGCCGTCGTTCAGAATGACGAGGTTCTGCTGGTTCTGTGTCTGACTGACAGTGGTCGTGTCATATCTATCCCAATCGCTACAGTACGCTGTAGCATAATTCTCATCTGCGAGTCTGATCAAGGGGTCGGTGAAGGTATATCCGTCACAGCCATAGGCTGTTGCGAAGACTGAAACCTCCGTTCCGGGTTCGAACGAATCGGAGTAGTAGTACGGGTTCTCGTACTCGTCAGAGACGAGGCGTTGCTCCGCGTGTGGGCCGTTGATGTCGCCGTTCTCGTACCCTCGCCAGAGTCCGATCGACTGCTGGTTGGACCCGTTGTCGACATATAACGACATCTGTACGGGTGCGTGGAAGATGTACGAGTATTCCGAGTTGAACCCTTCTAGATCCGCACCCTTCAGCTCAACCGAGGCATTGACGGACTGCTGGATCGTGATTGTCGAGCCGTTCCCTTCGAGCAGCGAGTCCGGCTGGACGTACAGCGTCGACTGTCGCGATCGGTTTGCCGTCGAGAACGTTAGCAAGTACTTGCCGGGCTTTCCAGGCGCCGTGACAGTCCGATTGAGCGTGACGCTTTTTCCGGGGGCGAGCCGTTCGTCCTCCGCAATGTGAGTCGTTCCGTTATACTTGACACGCAGTGTCTGTTTCCCTTCCGTGCCGCCAGTGTTCGCGACAGTGAACTCGACGTTTGTCTGGTTGTTCGGTGCAACGGGGTTCTGTACGTCCACAGCAGTGATCTCGAACAGCGGTGGGGGCGAGGAACCGACGACGAAGGACCCTGTCTGAGTGTCGTCCGGTGTATCGACGACATAGACATAATGCTGTGGCGACCCGACTGTTATCGGGCTACTGGTCACTGAAGCAGTCCCCGACTCGGTTCCCCGACGCGTACCGTTGAGCGTGAGCGTCGTTTTTTGTGACGCAACAACGTTGCCAGACGTTGCGTTCTCGATACGGACTTCGACATCGGTGGATTTCCGAATGTCACCGGTGTTTTCGACCGTCGCTTCGACGGTCGCCGTATCCCCACTCTGCAATCCACCCGGCGGCGAGATAGACGAAATTTCAAAGACACCTGCGTCACCGACGATGAAGTAGTGGCCGTCATCGGTGTGCTGCGAATATAGGTCATCCTCTGTCTCGACTTCTAGATCGTACGTCCCGTTCTCCGAAGTCGGCAGCGACGGACCGAAGTCGATGGTTCGGCTCTCTCCCGGATCGACCAGCACGCTTCGCGTCGCGCGTACCGTCCCGTTGACGCGGAAGGTAACCTCCTGATCTGCGGTCATTTGCCCGGTGTTTGTGACCGTGACCGGGGCCGCTGGGACCTGATTCAGTCGTGCTGTTGCCGGAATCGAATTGCCAGTGACGTCCAGCGACGGCGTTCCGTGGGGGGACGCATACTTGATGATTTTGTAGTCTTCGTCCTGCTTTGACTCCACAGTGAAGTTGTGTGGCTTCGCAGTCGAGACGCTCAGCGACCGACTCACAGTGGTCGATTCGCCGCCGGCGAGGGTCACTGTCTCGTCTACCTCGCTTGGTGACCCCGACTGGTTGTGCTTCAGCGTGATGTCTTGCGTATCTTCCAAGCCCCCGGTGTTACGGACCGTCGCTGTTACGTCCGCCTTTCCGGGGTCTGACGGAACCGGCTTGACCGTGACATCCTCGACTTTGAACTTCGGGTTCGTCACATCGCCGAGTGCAAAGCGTATGTGAACGGTCTCTCCCGGCTTGACAGACGCCGGGGCCACCGTAACATACTGATCATCGTAGGTACTCCGTGCCCAGTCCGCCCAGGCGCGGGAATAGCTACTGTTTTGGATAGTCAGTGTGGCGTTGGCGACCTGCGACGGAGTACACTCATAGCTGGGTGACGAAATTGAGCCGGTTCGTGCGTCCTCGTAGGACGCGTCAGTGAACAGGGCCATCTGCAGTGCCGCTTCGTGAGACCGCTTGGCCGTCGCGTTCGACTGAATCGCAACTGAACTCCCCTCGATCCGCTGCCCGGAGATATTCGCGAACGAGACCGACAGCGCCCCGTTGTCGTAGTTCACTGCTGGGGGCGACGACATCGTCGCACCTGACTCGGTCATCCGCCAGACACCCCCGCCCTGATAGCCGACCTGTTGGCCGTTCTTTTGATATCGAATCGTCTGCAACGAACGGTTCCCCGTTGAACAGGCCGAGCGGCCGTTCAGCGTCAGGTTGTATGCCGCGTCGTCAGAGACGGCGACATCAGATCGAACCCGGTCGGGAATCTTGACTGACTCGTTTGTATCCGACCGCTGGAAGCTCTGATCGACCGACAGCAGCACCTCCTCAGCGAGCTCGACATTCGCATCGTCGTTGATATCTCCGATCGTCTGCTGCCCCACTTGAACGATCAGTACAGCACCGATAATGACTGCACTTGCCAACAACACCACACCCAAAACATGCGATACACCCCGGTCTCCAGCCCCCCGGCTGCCCCACTCGAACATATCCAATTACATACCAACTATTGCACATAAGTGTACTGTTTCAATCTATATTAATGATAGCTCAATCAGGGCCCGCCGACTTTGAACAGCATCTACTTAGTCCCAAACCAGCACGACTCCCACTGTAGACGATTGGTTCCGTTACGTCTGTATTGTGTTCACCAACGCTTCGATGATCAATCAGGATAATGTATTACTGTTTGTGCCACCTTCTATATGACAGTAGGGATCCGTTTCATGTTAACAGCAAACAAACAGCAGTTGGATTTGACTTCCTGACTGTTTGCATCTGGAGGATTAGGAGCGACCTACGAAGCACGCCTGAAATCAGTTCGAATGAGCCTGTGGAGAACGCGCAAGTATTGGCCCGCTCTTATTAATATTTGAATGGATTCTTAGATCGTTATTGAATGTGGTTGCAACTTCAATTATCTGGGGTATAATAAAAGCTACCGGGCTTCATCGCTAGCCCGTCTAACAGTGTTGGGGGATTCTTCAATTGTGGCGGTAAAACGAGGATGGACTCGCCGGGATACGGGCATCCTGATCGGCCCGCAGTCCGGCGGTTCGTTTATCGATTCTGTCGCTCTCTTGGTGGGTGAGTTGGTGGTGTCATATGTCCTCCAGTAGGTCGCGCCGCAGTTCCATTCGTTCTCGCTCAGTGCGTCGGTCGTAGTGCTGTTCCAGCACGTCCCGCGAGACGTTGCTCTGGTCACCGACAACTTCCTCGGGTGTCCCCTGTCGCAGCATCCGGGTGAGTGCTCCACGCCGAATCCCATGAGGCGAGTGCGAACTCGGGCACTCGCTGGCGCGTCTCGCCTTCATGTAGTCGCAAGTTTTTGGGTCCTCGTCGTGAGGACACTCCTGTCCGACTCTTGGGTGAGAACCGGACACGGATGCACTAGAATACACGATTTATCTCTATAGAAGCGTGAAAGTTGTTGGTTTGTTCCAACTAAGCAGTCACGGGATCAATTTCACTGGTGGAGGGCTGACCTGACTTCCACTGAGAAGAACTTCTAAATAATATTAAATAACTCTGCGCTTTTTACCATTTGATGCATTAGAAGCGCCAAGACAAGGTATTGTCCGGTGTACTGCGCCAATAACGCGAACCAGCCTGTGGCAAGAATAAATCGTGACAGCCATGCAACCGCCAGAACACTGCACGAAATGACCAACACGTTTGTATCGGTCGGTGTCGACTGATTCCAGTAATACAGCAAAACAGCGAGGAAAGCGAGGAATACCGGAAATAGGTAGGCTGGTGTGGTCAAGATAGAAATTGCATTAGGCACCACCAAAGACACTGGAAGCAATTCTAACCTATTACCTCCCGAAGAAAGTATAAATTCTTTAGCATAATCTGTCATGAAAATAAGAGAGGATGCCATCAACGAGCCGACAATTCCTGATGTTGCCAACTCCAAATATTTCTGATGGTATATGAACAAGACCGTGATGATTGCAGCAGTATAAGCTCCCAAAATATATTCATTTAATCCAACACTTCCAATGCCAATACCCGTTCCAACAGCGAGTTTGACTGAGGACCGCGGCGACTGCTCAGAGACACATTTGTGGCCAAGATAAATAGTCAGAAAAATCAGCGGAATTGTGTAATCATACATCCAATATCCATCTACGTAGGCATTGAGGCCGATACCGAAAACACGCCACGACACGACACCAAGCAGCGTGAGCAATGCTGTCTTCCTGCCAACGGTTAATCGGACGAGCAAATAGAGTGATATTGGTATGATGACATATGTGCTCGTCGTCGAATACAAATGCGTTATATATGCAGCTTGATCGCCAACAGTGGTTACACCAAACAACTCGAAAAGCGTAGCTACAGGAATATAACGGAATGGCGGGTCAACAGTCGCAAAAATGTTACCCGTTTGTGCTACGGTCATTGATCGTTGCATGATATTATGTGGATCGCCTGTGAGTTCGGGTAACGGGCTTTGTGCTAATCTGAAAGCCCAAGTAAAGAGACCCGATATAATTACAAAGAGAGCGAGCGACTCTTGCACTCTGTCTCTTGACAACATCTACATCATTAGGCTCCTAAACCCAATTTAATAGTACCGATAGTTGCTGGGATATTTTTTTTATTATCTAATATATTGATAGATTAATCTGCTATGTTCAAAAAGTGGACTTAATCCAGCACGGTGTGATGCGGGAAGCTCATTGCTGGCTGAAATAAGCTGCCGTCGCTGTAAATGCCGCAATGAGGAGGATGAGCATGGAATTACCTCTATTTTCGCCGCTTGTCGCTGGCCGCTGTGTCGTCGTCGGCTGGGACTGCTGGGTCGGCGGCGAGTAGCTGCCACTGCCACCGCCACCAATCTCCGACAGGTCGATCTGCTCGCCGTTGACGTACAGGGTTGCGATGCTCGGCAGGTCTGCTGAGGGGACACTGTAGCACTGCTTACAGCGATTGGCCTCCGCCGCTGGATGATCGGCCCTGTTGATGCAGTTGTCCTGACAGAGTGGACAGCGGTACTGGGCGTAGTTCAACCAGTCCGTCACTGCTGACCACCGCCCTCAATGCGCTCGGTAGCTCGCTGAACATCGTCGTCGGTCGCTTCCAAGAGGCGAGACGCACGGACGAACTCATCACGAGCGAACGGTCAGTCGGTAGGCTGAGCGTGGTTGCGGTCAGGAGGCACGCCGACCATCTCCAAGAAGTGTTAGAGAAACAGACTCCCTCGGAACAAGCGCATGACTGCGAGGGCTGCATCCGGATGTCCAATGAACTCTCTTTCTCTGGGGACGGTCTTCGAACCCCGATTGTGCCGAAAACAGGGAGAAGCGGCGCTCTCGCCGTGATATAAATTCCTTGTTTACGACGGTAAAATTAGGATGGACTCGCCGGGATTTGAACCCGGGGCCTCTCCCATGCCAAGGGAGTGATCTACCCCTGATCTACGAGCCCTTGCGTGCACTGATTGCTTCCCGATGGGATTGCTTAAACCCATCGAAGCACGGGGACATAGAGAACCGGCCCCACGGTCTCGATTCAACCCGATAATGTATCCGCCTCCCAGAGCGCTTGCAAATTTGGTAATCGGAGTTACAATACGGCCACAATGGTTATAACGCCTGATACCATCCCTACAGTAATCTCAGTTCAGTGATTCAGGCTTATGAACCGTAGGAGAAACGAGACGCAGTCTACCAACCGGCGTGTCGGCCCGTCACTCTTGATCGGAGGGCACCAGCGGGGGCAGACGACGCTGGACTTCGCAATCGGTATGAGCCTCTTTCTGAGCGTTCTGATATTCATTTTCCTGTTCATTCCGGGGCTGTTGTCGCCGTTTTCTGCGGGGATCCAAGAGGAGACAGTTACGACTGATAGAGTAGCTGACGGGCTCACAATGGGGATGCTCGGTTCGCCACAGCAACCGTATGTCTTGGACGAGCACTGTACGCAGGAGTTCTTCGCTGGGAACGCACCACCGTCAGGGTGTGGCTACGACTCCGGCGGAAGTGTGGAGGAGCGGGTCGGCCTCGACCCGGCTCTGGAGAATGTGAACGTCACAATCAGAGGGAACGCGACGACAACAGCAGCCGCCGATGAAACGCTCTGCTGGGATGGAGCAAGCGAGGAACTCGTCGAAGCCGGGACCGGCTGTGGGACGATACTCACGACCGGCGGGAACCCGCCGACAAACAACGACGCGTCGGTCACTGCGTTGCGAGTGGTCTCGCTGAACGGGCAGGATGTCACAGTCCGCGTGGTGATGTGGTAGCATGCGCGCGCAAGCACACACGCTCGAAGCCATCGTCAGTGGAATGCTGTTACTGGCAAGCCTGGTGTTCGCGCTGCAGATGACAGCGGTGACACCGCTGTCGGCGAGTACGTCGAGTCAGCACATCGAGAACCAACAGCAGGCAATCGGCCATGGAGTGCTTGCCTCGGCGGCGGCAGAGGACGCGCTAAAGCCGGCTGTGCTCTACTGGGACAACAGCACGGCGCAGTTCCACAACACGGCCGGTGGCCGGGAGTACTACACGAACGGGCCGCCGGACAATCGGTTCGGAGAGCTGTTAGAACGCGCGTTTGACCAACGGGGCATCGCGTACAACGTCTATTTCAGGTTCCAGAACACGCAGGAAAAAACCGTCACGACCCGCTACGTCTACAGCGGGGAACCGAGCGACAACGCGGTGCGTGCGAGCCACACAATCACACTCATGGACGACGATCACCTGCGTGATGCAGACGGGACGCGCAACAGCACGCGGCTCGGTGATCCGGCGACCGATTATACGGTTTCGGACACCGGAAAGAACGTCTACAACACGGTCAGCGTGGAGGTGGTCGCGTGGCGCATCTGAACGACGACGAAGGCGGACAGATAATCCTCATCGCCGCGTTAGCGCTTGCAGTGACGTTCATCGGCCTTGCGCTGGTCGTCAACTCCGCGATTTACACGCAGAACCTCGCGAGCCGGGGCGAGGTTGCCGGGAGCAACGACGCACTGGAGATGCGGGCGATGGTAGAGTCGAATGTCGGACAGGGAATCACCGCAGCCAACAGGTACAACCACTCGAACCAAACAACACTCAAAACCGGTACGCGTGAGAGCATCCGGACCGTCAGTACACAGACGGAGCGCCAGCGGGTCACGAGCGGGACACTGGTAAACGTCACACTCGCCGACTCGCCGACCTACGGCACGCGGATCGCCCAGAACGATACGTCGGTGTTCAACTCCAGCGAAGCGACACCAAGCACCGATTGGACGGTCGGAGAGCGGATCAAGCGCCCAAGTGACGGAACGAACGCGACCAGACGGTTCGTCATCAACGCAACAGAGCTCCCCAGTTCGGGAAGCAAGTTCGTCGTCACCGCGAATGGGACCGGTAGCAACTCGAAATGGAAGATGCGTATCTGGGGCAGTGTCGGACCCAGCGGGACGGTCAACGTGTCAGTCGAAAGGCCAGCGGGTACGCCAAGTACGCAGGCGTGTGGCGTCTCTATCGAGGAGCCATATGCCCATATCGACGTGACCGGCGGGACGGTCCAGGGCGAACCGTGTCTCGCGCTCCAGGGTGGGGATTTCGATGGGCGGTTCGCTCACGGCGTCGGCGACGAGTACAACATTACCTACAAGCGGGGCGACCAGATCAAGGGGAATTACTCGATGGTCGTTCGCGGTAGCAGGCCAGCAAACCCGCTCGATACAGCGCCCAAATCGCCGCTCAGCACTATCGCGATCTATAACGCGACTGTCCGCTACCGCTACGACACCTCTAATTTACGGTACGAGGCAAAGATACGGGTGGCCCCGGGTGAGCCAGATGCGTCGTAACCGCGCCGTCTCGACGACGCTGAGCTACACGCTGAGTCTGGCAATCGCCTCGATTCTGGTGTCTGGCCTCCTCATTGCCGGCGGCAACTTCGTCGAAAATCGGCAGGAACAGGTCATCAGGGATGAACTCGAAGTCATCGGACAGCAGGTGGCCTCTGACATCGCTCGTGTTGATCGGCTGGTGGTCGCTGCCGACAACGACCCAACTGTGCGACTGAACCACACGTTCCCGGCGCGGGTGAGTGGGTCCGGCTACCGGGTCTCGATTGACTCCACCGCCGATGAACTCACGCTCGAATCGACATCGCCGGAGGTGTCTGTGACTATTTCACTCAAAACCCGGACAGACCTGAGGGACTCTACCGCCGGCGGCGGTGTGATAACCGTCTTCTACGACGACCGACTGGAGGTCCAAAATGGCTGATCGCGCCGTAAGTGAAGTACTGAGCTTTGCCCTGGTGTTCAGCCTCATCGTCGCGTCGATCATACTCGTCTCAGTGAGCGGCCTGGGGGCGTTACAGAACGCTCGGGACGCGGAGCAGATGGAGAACGCTGAGCGGGCATTCGATGTGCTCTCGGACAACATCGCGGACCTCCACAAGCAGGGTGCACCGAGCCGTGCCACAGAGGTCAGCCTCGGCGAGGCATCGCTCAGGACAGGCGAAAACACGACGATATCGGTACAGGTCCACGACGGGACCGCTCCCAAAGACGTCGGGACCTGGGAGATACGACCAATCATCTACGCCGGCAATCAGGAGCGAGAGCTCGTCTACGAGGCCGGGGCAGTGTATCGGACGAACCGGGACGGTGGGGTCCAAAAGCGAACGCCGCCGATACTCGTCTCAGATGACCGCGTACTCATCACCGTGGTCGGCACGACCGCCAGTGGCCAGCAGAGTCTGGGTGGGTCGACGGTGCTCGTCCGGACAAGCCACCGGAACAGCAACGTCTCGTTCGCTGATACCGGTGGCAACATCGAACATGTCAACGTCAGTGTCGACTCCGATCCACGACGCGAGGAGCTCTGGCAGTCGTACTTCGAGAGTGAAGGGTTCACGTGCGCGGCCAACGGCTGGTGTAACTTTACTGCTCCCGCCGGGGGGATCGACCGGACGTACGTTGTCTACCACGACATCGCGGTCGAAATCGACCAGTAACCGGTCGACTACCCGCTGGTTACGTTGATTCGGTTCTTCGAGACGTGGAGGTACGTCAGCCGGATGATGTTCGTGTTCTTCGGGACGGCTCGCTCGTTTCTGAGCGCCCGGTCGTAATGGACCAGCCCGCCGTTATCGACCGTGACGGACCCAGCGACGAGGCCGCCGTACAGTTCCGCCTTCTTGAGTAGGACAGTGCTGGCGCCGACGCCGCCGGCAGGTGCGTAAATGACGCCCTCGAACTGCGGAGTATCAGTGTCCCCCTCAATGACGGCGTCGAAGTCCGACTTGCCGTACACCCAGAACTGTGTCGAGTTCTGCGCGGTATCAACGTCGACGTCCCCGGTACGATAGATGTGGAAGTGGTGGCCGGTGGCGGACGTGGCTTTGCCTTTGACGTAAAGGCGGACTTTCCCGTCACCGTTAACTTTGATCCGTCCGTTGTTCTCGATGTAGACGTAGTCCCGGACGGCGATGGTCACGTCGTCACCACCCGTATTGATCGTCAGCGTCTCGCCGTCCAGCGTCAGATCTTCAAGATAGTATGTGCCCGCGTCCAACGTCTGGTCGCCAGTGACAAGCTGGTTGCCCGAAATGCTACCGGTCGCACCGTTGTCATTGGTATCGCTTGCATTGGCGACTCGCCGATTCACCAGGCCGTCGATGGCGCCGGCCCCCTCGACGCCCGAGATCTGGCTGACATCGCCATTGACAGTGCCTTTGATGTGCTTCGTGCTTGAGTATTCCACGTCACGGGTGACGACGCCGCTACCTTTGACTTCGACCCGGTCACCGGACCGAACAGTGCCGTCCACCTCGCTGTTCCCTTTCACGTACACGTCACCGGCTGTGGTGATTGTCCCGAACGATCCCCGTGAGGTCGAGTAATCGCCGACAGACGAGTTGTAGCTGTCCGTTCGTGCGGGATCAGTGCCACTACCGGAGAGCGTAATCTGTCCGCCCGCGGACGTGGCCGCGACGGCACTCGTCACTTCCCGCGGCCCCGTCGGCACGACTAGCGTCGTGGTTACGCTGTCGTTTTTGTGGTCGTAGTACGCGTCACCGTCAGTTCGTTCTTCGAAGTAGCGCCCCCAGGACCGGTAGTATTCGCTCTCGACGGTGATATTGACCGTCCCCGTATCCAGCGGATTGACGTTCCCGGCTGCCTGGTCGGGATACACCTGCGTCGTGCTGTCCTTGGTAATGCTTGCCCGTGAGCCAAGCGAGTGGTCACCGCGGACGGTGATGAGCGGGAGCGTCAGCGTCGCGTCGCGGTAGTAGAACTCCGGCGGTGAAACCATGACACTGCCACTGCCGGAGCGCCGCCATACCCCGCCTCCCTGATAGGCGACTTTCTGATTCCCGTTTTCGTAAACAACCGCGCCGAGTCGCTCATCCATCAGCGTCCTTGTCGTCGAGGGCGAAGCGGAGTGGTTGGTGATATTGACCGTCATCCGACCCGCAGTGTCGTCGATTCGGTACGTGGATTGGTCTGTCCCGACGAGTGATACCTGCTGGCTGTCAGCGTTCCCAAGCGCCACCAGCGCCGCCTGTGAGTCCAGCTGAGTCATCCCCGTCTCCGCCCGCGAGACATCGAGCCCAGCCTCAGTATCGACTAGCGCCGTCGCTCCTAGGCTGACAACGACGCCGGACCCGACGATGACGAGACTGAGGACCAGTAGCAGCCCGAGCGGAGCTGATTGGGCGCGTTCCTGACCCCAGGGGAAGTGCATTATCCGACTGTAGTTATCACGGTTGATAAGATTGCTGGCCGAATTCTGAACAGCCGCCACCAGTGGCTGTTTATGCCGGCCACAGCAGGAACCGATCGACGTCAATTGCTATTACTTTTGATAGTGGTGAAGTGGGTGTGTCCGCTATCAGTTCGATGTAATATTGACGTCGTTCGTCGAGATGTGGAGGTAGGTGATCGCGACCACGCTCGTGTCTCTGGGGAGTGTGCGCTCTTGTCTGAGTGCCTGGTCGAAGTGGACTCGTCCACCTTTTTTCAGTTTGACCTGGCTGGTGACCGCACCACCGTAGAGGTCGCTCTTCCATATCTCGAACCTGCTCGTTCCGGACTCTCCACCCGGCGCGTAGATGACACCAGTGACTCTGGACTTGTCTGATCCTTTCTTCTCCATCCGAGCCTGAAGGTTATCTTTCCCGTAGATCCACACCTGTGTCGACCGCTCACTGACCGCACCGGTTGTCCTGATCTCACTCGCCCGTGTGAAGAAGTGATAGCCGTCGGCACTCCCGCCAGACGCGGGCGATTCGCCTTTTATGTATATCTTGACCTGATTCGGGCCGGACACCGCGATGTCGTTCCCGGTATTGAGACTCACGTAGTTCTCGACGCCAATGATTACGTTTCCACCAGTCGTGTCGAACTCAACGTCGTTGCTCAAGTCGATTTTGTCGACGTGATACCTGCCGGCAGACAGCGTCGTCGTCCCCTCCGTACCGTCGATGACGCCGTCGTCGGCTATCGTTCCCGCGTTATCGTTCGACGACGAGAGGTCGTCGACCTGTGTGTCGACGTGAGAGTTGATGTTGGTAGTCTCGCTGAACGAACTGATCTGTTCGTCGGAACAGGACCCTGTACACGCGCCGTGTTTGTCGTCGAACGCGTCCGCCCATTCTACCCGGTCGCCGTTGAACGCCATCGAGTTACTACTGAATTCGACGCGCCCGCCTGAGGTGATGTTTCCGTTCAGTTCCGCACCCCCAGTGACGATGACATCACCTGCCGTCGTGAGATTGCCGCCATCACCAGCCTCGGAGGCGTCGTACCCGTCCCCATCCGCCGAAGTATAGCTGTCGGTAAATGCGTCGTTCCCGCTCAGTTTGATCGAACCGGAGTCGCTCGTCGCGGCGACGGCGTTCCGAACTTTTCGCGGCCCTGCGGGGACCTTGAGAATGATCGAAACACGATTGCTATCGGGATGGTACGTCACCTCACCGTCCGTTCGCTCCTCGAAGTATCCTCCCCACGCGCGGTAGTACTCGCTCTGGACGGTAACGTTGACTTTCCCGTCTTCGAGCGGGTTCGTAAAGTTCGCGTTGCGCGTGCTGTTTGGAAAGTGCGACGTCGTTCGGTTGTGGGAGATCGACGCGCTGTCTCTGATTGCGCCGGACCCACTCACCGTTACGAGTGGCAGCGTTAGCGTCGCGTCCCGATAGTGGAACTCCGGTGGGGATACCATCACCGACGTTCCATCGCCGTTGGCCCGCCAGACGCCGCCGCCCTGATACGCGAGTCGCGTTTCATCACTGCCGTGATACGCCACCTCACCCATCGATTCGTTGAACACAGTCGTCCGATTCTCGGACGTTGTATTCCGGTAGGAGACGTTCATCCACCCGGCATCCTCGTCAATACGATAGGTACTCGAACTGCTCGCGGGAAGAGAAACCTGTTGCACGTCTGTCTGTCCCAGTGCCACGAGCGCGGTTTTGGAATTGAGTTCCGTCAGCGACTTCTCGGTCCGTTCCGCGTCGAGTTGCGTCTGCGTGCTTGTAATTGCGTCAGCACCCAGCGCAACGACCGCCGTCGTCGATATAATCATCACCGCAAAAACCAGCGCTAGCCCGAGCGGAGCACTTTGTCCACGACTTCCGAGTCTCCACCCAGCGCTATCCATACTACGCACCTATCCGGACAAATAACTTAAAAGAGATGGGCAGGTTATCAATTGTAATACTTCGAAGCGGTTCGGCTGTGGAACGGATTCCACGACGATGTCGCCGCTTCGAGACGCGGCCGGGAAGCGGAACGGTTTAGTCGCGCCCTCTCAGACAGGGAGATGGGAACAGCACGACCGCAAATCTGACTCGCTGTGGACTTTCACAGCTCGGGATTGCGGCCGTGTTCGGCACTATACAGTGCCAATACGCCTCGTAACGAGAGCGGTTCGTGCGGTTCCAACCAGATTACAATGGCACGAATGCATACACGCCGCCGCGGTTCGTCCGACTCGGACAAACCGGCGGCAGACGAACCCCCGGAGTGGAGCGACGTCGACGAGGACGCAATCGAAGCGCGCATCGTCGAACTGGCCGAACAGGGCCACTCGCCCAGCGAGATCGGCCTGAAGCTGCGCGACGAGGGCGTTCAGGGCACGCCGATCCCTGACGTCTCGCTCGCGACCGGCAAGAAAGTCACCGAGATCCTCGAGGAGAACGAAGCCGAACCGGATCTGCCGGAGGACCTTCGGAACCTGCTCGAACGGGCCGTCCGCCTTCGCGATCACATGGACGAGAACCCCGGTGACTACCAGAACAAGCGTGCGCTCCAGAACACGCAGTCGAAGATCCGACGCCTCATCGACTACTACCGCGGTGACGAAGTCGACGAGGACTTCACCTACAGCTACGACAACGCCGTCGAGGCGCTGGGTCTCGAATAGATGTCGGCGACCGGTCGGGAACCGACGCCAGCCACGTCGCCCGGTGACCTCGCTGGATCGCTGCGTGAGGCCACCTTTGTGCGCCTCGTCAGCGATGCAACCGGCGAGGCACTGGCTGCGACTGGCCTGCTGGCACGGGCGCTCGATGACACGCCGTTTCAGGCGAGCGTCGTCCGCCCGTTCGAGGACCCCGACCGGACCACGGAGACCGACATCACCGTCGCAATCGGTCGCACGCAGCCGACCGCCGACGTGACGCTGACCGACCGCGCCGCCGCGACTGCCTTCGAGACCGCCCGCGAACTCGGCACGGCCGACCCCGCGCTCGCCCTGGCTGGCACGATTGCCGCCGGGAACGTTGACGGGACCGTCGCCGAAGCCGCCGAGCAGGCGGGGTTCGACCGACGGCCCGGCGTCGCCGTGCCGACAGCGGACCTCGCAGATGGGCTGGCCCACTCGACGCTGTTCGTCGCGCCCTTCTCGGGCGACACCGAAGCAGCGCGGGCCGCGCTCGCCGACCTGGGCATCGACGCACACCAGTCTGCGGATCTCTCAGTCGACGACCACCGACGCCTCGCGTCGTTGGTCGCGCTGGCCGTCACCGCGGACACACCACCCCGGGCCGCCGACGCGGTCCAACGCGCGCTCCGCCCGACGACGGGCGGCCCCTTCGAGACAGTCGGTGGCTACGCCGACGTGCTCGACGCCGTCGCCCGCGAACAGCCGGGCACTGCCGTCGCGCTCGCGCTCGGCCACGAGGCTGTCAACGAGGACGCGCTGGCCGCGTGGCGGACTCACGCCGCTCGCGTCCACGAAGCAGTGTCCGAGGCGACCACAGGCCGGTACGACGGCCTGTTCGTCGCCCGCGGCGACGCGATGCCGACCGGCACCGTCGCCCGTTTGTTCGCGGACTACCGCGCGCCGGAACCGGTGACGCTCGTCGTCACCGACGACCGGGCCGCGGCCCGCGCTACGGACGGACGGGACGTGGCCGAGACGATGCATGCAGCCGCCGAGACGGTCGGCGGCGACGCCGTCGGGGTGGGCGACCGGGCACGCGCCCGGTTCGACGTGTCAACGGCCGACTTCATCGAAGCGTTCCGGGAGGCAGTATGAAACGGGCCGAGATTCGGACGACACACGACTCGCCCGAACGCGTCGCACGCGCGGTGCGGCCGGACAACACCGACGAGATGACCACGTGCGTTGAGGACGACGCCGTTGTCACGACCGTCGAACGCGACTCGACCGGCGGCCTGCAGGCGACCGTCGACGACTACGTCGTCAACATCCGGGTTGCAGCACAGCTCGCAGACCAACACACACAATCCAACCATGAGTGAACGAAGCGTTTCCAAGCGCACAGAACAGAAACGGTGGTACACCGTGCAGGCTCCCGAGCAGTTCGACCGGGAGGTTCTCGGTAAGACACCGGCAGACGAACCGGACAAGGTGCTCGGACGCACCATCGAAACGACGCTCGGCGAACTGACCAACGACGCCAGCGAGAACAACACGAAGCTGACCTTCAAGATCAACGAGGTCGCCTCGGACACGGCGTACACGGAGTTCATCCGCCACGAACTCACGCGGGACTACCTCCGCTCGCTCGTCCGACGGGGCTCCTCGAAGGTCGAGGCCTACATTACCGTGCTGACGACGGACGACTACCGCGTCCAGATCCAGCCCGTCGCCGTGACGACGAAGAAGGCCGACGCCTCCCAGGAGAAGGCCATCCGCCGAACGATGATCGACCTCGTTCGCGAGACGGCCAAAGACCGCACCTTCGAGGAGCTCGTCGACAGCGTCGTCGAAGGGCGTCTCTCCTCGGCCATCTACGGCGAGGCCAAGGACATCTACCCGCTCCGACGCGTCGAGATCAAGAAGACCACGCTCGAAGCGCGGCCCGAAGAAGTCGCCGCCGAAGAGGAGACGGCTGTCGACGTGGACGAGGAAGACGTCGACGTCGAAGCCTAACGCAGTTTAGCATCGACGTTCGAATTTTTCCGTCGTACTGAGACCGAGCGCGACAGCGACGCGGCGGACATGACCACATTCAGTGACGCTGTTGCTGATGGTCGGAGTTAGCGACCGAGACCGCAAAGCAACGCGCAGACGCCCTACTCAGCGCGGACGAAAAGAGACTCGATAAAACCGACAGCACCGCTACTCGCCGCTCGTCGTCGTTTCGGGATTTTCGGTTACGACGACAGTCCCGACCATCCCGGCTCGTTCGTGCGGGATGCAGAAGTAGGGATACTCGCCAACCCCCTCGAAAGTGTGCGTGAAATCGTCACCCTCGAACATCGTCCCGCCGGAGGAGCCCCCCCAGTTGTCCCGGGCCGCCTGTTCGGTGTCGAAGCCGCCGGAGGCGAAGTAATCTGCCTCGTCGGGGATCTCGTCCTCGTAGGCCGTAACCGAGTGGCCCTGTTTGCTCGTGTTGAGCCACCGCACGGTCGTCCCCGGTTCGACAGCGATGCGAACCGGGCGGTACGCCTTCGCGGACATCCCAACGTCGTAGTCGGTGTCAGCGCTCCCACCGCCGAGGCAGCCGGCGAGCCCTGCGACTGCCGCCGGGCCGGCCGCACGGAGAAAATCCCGTCGCTCCATACTACGACTCAGGACCGCATAGTCAAAGGCCGCTCGGTTCCGGACTGCGGAGAACTCTGTGGTCAGTCCGTGTCGCTCACTCGAAAGTCAGGCTGTCACGGAGTTCGCGGGCGTCGTCAAGCAAGCCGTCGCGGTCGTCGGCCGTCACTGTTACGTGCCCCATCTTCCGGAGTTCGTACACCTCGCGCTTGCCGTACCAGTGCAGGTGTGCCCGTGGCGTCTCCAGCACGCCGTCTTCGCCCCGTAGCTCCGCCGGCTGGCGCTCGGTCACGTCTCCAAGGATGTTGGTCGACACGGTCGGGAACCGCTGGTCGGTCGACCCCAGCGGTTTGCCAGTGACGGCCCGCAGATGTTGCTCGAACTGCGAGGTGTGACACCCCTCGATAGTCCAGTGGCCGGAGTTGTGTGGTCGGGGCGCGATTTCGTTGAGCAGTATCTCGCCGTCGGTCGTCTCGAACAGTTCGATGCCGAACACGCCGCGGCCGTCCATCACGTCGAGCACGTCGTGAGCGACCTCTCGGGCGCGCTCGCGGACAGCTCGTGACGCTCTGGCCGGCGCGACGGACTCCCGGAGGATCTCCTCGCGGTGGATGGTTTCAGTGACCGGGAACGTGTCCCGCTCGTCCGCACCGCGACAGCCCATGACCGCCAGTTCCCGCTCGAAGTCGACCATCGCCTCAACCATCGCTGGGCCGGCAATCTCGTCGACAGCGTCCTCGACAGCCTCCGGCCCCTCGACACGGATGTTCCCGCGGCCATCGTAGCCGCCGGTCCGGGCCTTGAGCATCGCGGGGTAGCCCAGTTCCTCGCAGGCCTCGCGGAGGTCGTCGGCGGTGTCAACGGCGCGGAACGCCGGCACGGGGACGCCAGCGTCCGACAGCCGGCGCTTCTGAACGAGCTTGTCCTGAATCGTCCGGAGCGTCTCGGGAGCGGGATGGACCGGCGTCCCCGTCTCCTCGGCGACCCGTTCGAGAACGTCCGGATCGGCCAGTTCGATCTCGAAGGTGAGGTAGTCGGCGCGCTCGGCGAGCTCCCGCAGGGTCGCCTCCTCGTCGAAATCCCCGACGATCTGGTCGCGGACGACCGGCGCGGCCGGGCAGTCCGGCGTCGGGTCGGTCACAAGCAGTTCGAGGCCGAGCGGCGCAGCCGCCTCGCCCAGCATCCGGCCGAGTTGGCCACCGCCGACCACGCCGACGGTCGGCCCTGGTGACGTGAGCGTCATACCGCGCGCTTTCACAGCAGCAGGGTTAACGGTTCGGTTCTCGGCCGTAAGACTCGTGGACCCACACCGTCATGTCGTTCGAGCCGTATTTCGTTCGCATCCGGTGGGTCTTGGGCACGTACCCGGCGGCTTCGAGCTGTTCGGCAGGAACCGTGCTGTCGATCTGCTGGGTGATGACTATCGGCGGCTGATCCGTCTGCGCCTGCTCGGCGAGCATGTCGGGGCGGGTCTCACAAGAGACGTTCACGTCGTCAGCCGCGTAGTACCACGGCAGCGGCAGCGAGTTGTGCCACTGCAGGCAGACCGGTCTGGTGTTCCACCACGAGTCGTTCCACTGACTGCGGTCTTCCTTGACGTACGCGTCGTCACCGTCGTAGGCGTCGCCGCGTTCTCCGTGGTACATGACGACATCGGTGCCGTTTCCGTTGGCCGTCGCGATCCGGTCCATTTCCGCCAGATCCGCACGGAGCGATTCCTGTGGCTGGGCGTACTGGACCAGCGGATTCCCTTCCAGATGCTCGTTCGTGTACACCCGCGTTGCGGTCGTGTTGACGACGAGTGCAGTGACGAGCAGAACGATGGCGGCGGCGATGGCAGCGCCGGTCACGTCGTCAGTCGACAGCGATTCGTTGCCCCACCGGATTACAGCAGCGAGTCCGACGGCGGCCGGGATCGACAGCGGGACGACGACGTGGACGGCGAGCCACGGCGCACCGATGTCGGTTCCGATGGGGTACCCCAGAATCGAGACGTAGCCACCGTAGGCCGCGAACGGGACGAGATGGCGCGGCCTGACCGTTCCGAGTCGGTCGAGCGCGTACCCGAACAGCGAGAACAGGAGCAGTGGTGCCGCGGTGTAGCCTAGTGCTTTCAACAGCACCTCGTAGTGGCCGTCGACGCTCTCGTAAAACGTCCCGATGGACTCGACGAGGCCAGTATCCGTCGTCGTTGCCTTTTCGGAGGCCGGCGAGAACCACTCGCTGTACTGGTCAGCGACGCGCTCCCAGGTGGTCTGGACGAGTTCGGGGAACAGCGACGGGTTCGTCACGCCGGACCAGAAGTTCACGTCGCCGCTGGCGGCCGGCGCTGGCGGATATTCGATACCCGCGACACCAGCCCCGCGGGGGGCGTAGAAAAACAGCGAAACGAGACCGAACACCAGCGCGGCGAGGACGATATGACTCGCGTATGCTGCGAGGACGGAGGCGGCGCTATCGTGGCGGTCACGGAACGAGCGGATGATATCGCGGCCCAGATGCACGTCTGCCCAGAAACGCCCTCGGAGCCGGCCCCAGATTGCACCGGTGCTCGGGACGGTCCGGAGGAAGCCGACGGCGTCGCGGTAGCCGTTCGGGAGGACGAGCACCTTCGCCAGCAGGAGGCCAGTCGCGCCGAGCCACGTCAGCACGTAGACGATGGCGTTCTCCTTCGAAGCGAACCCGAGCGCCATGAACGCGGCGACGCCGTAGAGATACCGTGCTTTCCGGGTGTCGACGAACCGGACGAGCAGGCCGAAGGCGGTGAACATGAACGCCGCGACCAGCACGTCGCTACGCATGAAGCGGGAGAAGTACAACAGGACCGGGTTGAGCGCGAGAAACACAGCCATGAACACCGTCTCGTCGGACCGGAGATGTTCGCGAAAGAGCAGCGCCGTCAGCGGGAGGAGGCCGCCGACAATCGCGACCGGGAGCCGCATCGTGAAGTCGGTCGGCGCGGCGACGGTGAACACCCAGCTGTCGACGTGCTGGATGAACGGGCCGTGGATGATGTAGCGGTAGGCGAACGACCCGGAATCGCGGAGATGTAGCGCCCAGTAGGCCACGCGCCCCTCGTCGAAGTGGGCGACGCGGCTCCCGAGAGCCGCGATTCTGAGGACGAGACCGAGAACCGTCACGGCGACGACGACCTTCACGGTAGCGCGGGGGTCGTCCGCGAACCAGGACCGGCTCCGGTCCCGGATATCGTGGAGGGTAGACAGCAGGGACGACTCAGCCATATCTGGCTCAAGCACATGGGACATTAGAATCCTTCTGGTTTCTATAACAGGTTTTTAAGCTACCCGCCCATCGCCGATACCGGCACAGTCGACCTGCGGCCACGCAGGCACGGAACGGTAGTTCTTTAGTCGCCCCTCCCCGGGAGTCAGGTATGGTGCAGCTCGGGCTGGTTGTCGCTCAGTACGACAAACACGGGGCCGTTATCGAGGAGATGGAGCACGGGGCTTACGAGGCTGCTGCCGACAACGACGCCGAGATTGTCGCGTCGATCGATGTCCCAGGGGCCTACGACACGCCGCTGGCCGCCGACCGGCTCGCGCGCCGGTCGGATGTCGACGCTGTGGCCGTCCTCGGCGCGATCATCAGCGGCGACACTGACCACGACCAGGTCATCGGCAACGCCGCCGCGCAGGGGCTGACCGACGTGTCCCTCGACCGCGACACCCCCGTCACGCTGGGCATCATCGGCCCGGGCATGAGCCAAGACGAGGCCGAGGCCCGAACCGACAAGGGGGCCTCGGCCGTCCGGAGTGCAATCGAACTCGCCACCGAACTCGAACAATGACTATGGACTTCGCTTCCCGCGTCGAACGTGTAGAACCGAGCGCGACCCTCGCGATCAGCAACAAGGCCGCAGAACTCGAAGCCGAGGGGAAAGACGTCGTCGACCTCAGCGTCGGCGAACCCGACTTCGATACGCCCGAAAACATCAAAGACGCCGCCAAGGACGCACTCGACGCCGGCCACACCGGCTACACGTCCTCCAACGGGATCCCCGAACTGAAGGAGGCCATCGCCGACAAGCTTCACGACGACGGCCTCACCCAGTACGGCCCGGAGAACCTCATCGTCACGCCGGGCGGTAAGCAGGCGCTGTACGAGATCTTCCAGACCATCATCGACGACGGCGACGAGGTCGCCCTGCTCGACCCGGCCTGGGTGTCCTACGAGGCGATGGCGAAACTCGCCGGCGGGACGCTGACCCGCGTCGACACTGCCGCCCACGACTTCCAGCTCGAAGGCGCGCTCGACGACCTCGCCGACGCCGTCTCCGACGAGACGAAACTGCTCGTCGTCAACTCCCCGGGTAACCCCCACGGAGCGGTGTACTCTCGCGAGGCGATGGAGGGCGTCCGCGACCTCGCCGTCGAGCACGACATCACGGTGATCTCCGACGAGATTTACAAGGAGATTACCTACGATGGCGTCGAAGCCGTCTCGCTTGGCACGCTCGAAGGCATGGAAGACCGGACCATCACGCTGAACGGCTTCTCGAAGGCCTACTCGATGACCGGCTGGCGGCTGGGGTACTTCGCGGCTCCGGAAGAACTGGTTTCACAGGCCGGCAAGGTCCACTCCCACTCGGTCTCGTGTGCCGTGAACTTCGTCCAGCACGCTGGCGTCGAGGCCATCACGAACACGGACGACGCCGTCGAAGAGATGCGCCAGGCCTTCGCGGAGCGCCGCGAGTTCCTCATGGGCCTGTTCGAGGACCACGGCGTTCACGTCCCCGAACCACAGGGCGCGTTCTACATGATGCCTGAGATCGCGCCGGATGGCGACGATACCGAGTGGTGTGACCAGGCTATCTCGGAGGCCCAGGTCGCCACCGTCCCCGGGACCGCGTTCGGGACGCCCGGCTACGCCCGCATCTCTTACGCCAACAGCAAGGAGCGACTGCAGGAAGCTGTCGACCGACTGGCCGAGGCGGACCTCATCTAAGCGGCCCGTCGCGTCTTACCCTCGTCGACGTTCAGTATCAAAACCGCCCGAGCCACTGAAAAAGTGGGTAGATCTTAGGTTGGCTGTTTTGCTACGTTACGACGAACACCGTCACCAGCGTGAGGATGACGAGCGTCTCGGGCAGCACGGTGAGGATGAGTCCCCGGCCGAACATATCGGGGTCCTCGGCGATGGCCCCGACGGCCGCAGCGCCGATACCACGCTCGGCGAACCCGGAGCCCAGCGCCGCTAACCCGACGGCGAGGGCTGCGAGTCCCCCGGCGAGATAGCTGGCTGCCTCGGCGGATATCGCGGGACCACCCGTCTGTAACATGACCGTGGTTACGGTGCCTGGCATGGCAGTTTATCCTCCGAGCGGCGGGACAATCATCTGACCGCTACATTCCAGACTCTGGTATTCATGATCGCCTTTTAGGCGTACCGGTGGTGAAGAAACACGGATGTACAGTTTTCCCGGATGGCGGTCCCTCGATTCTTCGCACGCTGGACAGCATCGCCATCCGAACTCGACACAGGTTCGAGCAATCTCCGTGTAAACCGTTTTCACTCGGCCACTGGAACAGCCGGTATGCGAACCCGGAGAACCATGCTTGCACTCTCGGCAGGGTCGATCTGCCTGGCCGGCTGTGGGGCTCCTGGCAGCGGTTCGGACAGCGGACTCACCATCGAAACCGCAGACGTGACCGCCGCGCCCGGCGGGACGGCGAGAATCGAGGTGCAGGCCTCGTCGGTCGGCGTCCTGACTTGGCAGCTGGCCGAAATCCCCGAAAACTGGCAGGTGATACACGAAGGTTTCGAACCGGAACCGACCGCCGTACGGGAGTCCTATCCGCCAGAGCTCGTCTGGGACCCTGTCGCTGATTCAGTGATGGGCAGCCTGGCCGTCGCCGTCCCGGACGGTGCAGCACCCGGTGAGTACATGCTGGCGGTCGAGGCCGGGACGGATACCTCGGACGAGCGCGTCATCTCGGAGGCGACGGTCACCGTTGTAGAATGAAAACTGCAGAAAGACTGGAACCGGGACCCACTCGCAGCATGTGCCAACCATTTCTCATATTGCTTCGTATCCCGGATCGGAAGCAGGGATAGACGAGGCACCGATTACAGCGTCCCGATAGCCCGATGGCGACGGAACAGGTAGTAGCAGCCGATTATGGGGTACACTATTGGCCCGAGAAGCAAGAAAAAGACGCCGAGATTGACGTAGTTCCCTGGATTGGGCTGCCAGGCCCCCGACTGAAGACGGACGTAGGTCGCGTCGCGGTAGATGGCGACAGAGAACGGTACCGCTGTGAGAATGCCGACACCAACCAAGACAAATCCGATGCCGAGGCTTCCGCTCGAAACAAGCGTGGCCCCGAGAGCGATACAGACAGGCGGCAGCACGGTTCCGACAGCGACAACCGTCCACCACCAGTCCCGGTCCACCCAGTCGACGACATACTGATGGCGATGATACAGGTGGTGAAGCTTCATCAAGTACCCAAGGAAGAAGCCGCCGACCGCGTACAGGACCGGATTCGGGTCCCAGTCCACGTCCGCATCTCGTATCTTCTTGGTGTCGAAATAGAGGACAATTGGGGTTACAAGCCACGATATCAGTGCGACAACAATGACGCCGATATACCAGACGCCGAACGTCCCGAAGATGCTAGCCATTCCGAGTGGACCATCGCCCACGCTCTCGCCCCCTAGCCCGACGAGGATCACCCCAAGCCCGAGAAACCCAAACAGGAGGGTCGGCAAGAGCAGCAGTACTTCGACAGCGCGGTACGACAGCGAATCGACGTCGTTGACTGTAACCATTCCCATCGTATCAACACAACTGTTGGTTACATTAGAGGCGTAGCATTGTAAAATAATTTTGCTAAGCTCCCGATACGAGCGTATAAACCGCGGTACCGAGTTAGCAACGCTCGTCGAGAATCCGGTCGATAATCCGGCCAGTCGATAGGAGTCGGTCAGCCGATTCGGCTTCTAGCGGGCTGGCCCGGCAGATCTCACAGTCGAGGCCGCGGGCGGACAGCGCTGCTTCGAGTTGCTCGTCGTCGTGATGCTGGTCGTAGCCAAGCGCGATGATGTCCGGTTCGATGCGCTCGATGGGGACGAAAATGTCTTCGGGATGGCCCAGGTGCGCCTCGTCGACCGGTTTGAGCGCGGCGACCATCTCCCGGCGTTGCTCGTCCGGGACGACCGGCGGCTCCTTGTGAGTGACGTTGACCGAGCGGGCGACGATGACGTGCAGTTCGTCGCCCATGTCGGCGGCGTCCTGCAGGTAGTGGACGTGACCCGGGTGCAGGATGTCGAACGTGCCCTGTGCGACGACGCGGGTCACTGATCGAACTCCTCCTCGCGGAGCTCCGCGTCGATATCGGCCTGATCGAAGTCGAAAAAGGACTCCTCCGGCGGTTCCACGTCGAGTACCGGGAGGTCGACTTCTGTCCCGTCACTGTCGAAGGCCTGCCAGTCGTCACGGCCGTACGGGTAGCCGACGATAATGTGGACATCGCCGCGACCGAACGTGGCGAGGTCGGCGTCGCTGGGCTTGAGGACGCCGTTCGGGTGCGAGTGAATCGACCCCGCCGCTCGCATGTCGTTTGGCACCATGCTCGTCTTGACGGTCGCACTGACCGGGTTCGACTCTGTCCCCGGGATGACCAGAACGTCGGTCAGAACAGTACCGTCATCGTCGAGCCCAAGCTTGCTGGCGTCATCGCCCCGGAGAAAACCCATGTACTCGTTTGGATGGGCCTCCTCGGAGGCTGCGAGCGCGAACTCGAGTGCGGACTCCGCGATCCCGAGTATCCCGCTCGTTCGGAACAACCCCATACCACGCTGTCAGGTCGGACGCTTTTTACGCGTTGTGTTCGTCCCTCCGTGGATTCCGAAGAGTACAAACGGGGGAGCACCGAAGGATTGACAAATGTCTTCGCCAACTGGCACCGGTGACGGTGCGACGGTCCCCGACGGCGGGACCATCGTCTACGATCTTGCGGACCAATGTACGTCCGATGATCTCGAAGAAGGCGCACTGTACCACGCAACTGTCAACGGCACCGTCGAATACGGCGTGTTCGTCGATCTCTCCGATGCTGTCTCCGGGCTCGTCCACGACTCTAATCTCCTGGGCCAGTACGACGTGGGCGACGACCTCATCGTCGAACTCGGCGAAATCCGCCCCGACGGCGACCTGAGCTTCGAGGAAGTACAGGTCGCCGACTACGAGGAACAGCGCGTTGTCCACGGCAACGCGACCACCGTAACCGACCTCGCCGCCGCTACCGGTGAGACGGTTATCATCGAGGGTCAGGTCGTCCAGATCAAACAGACCGGCGGCCCTACCGTGTTCCAAGTCCGTGACGAGACCGGTATCGTCCCGTGTGCTGCCTTCGAGGAGGCCGGCGTCCGGGCGCACCCCGACGTCGAGATCGACGACATCGTCCGCGTCTCCGGACGTGCCGAGGAGCGCGACGACGGTCTGCAGGTCGAGGCCGAATCGCTGACCGTCCTCGACGGCGAAGAAGCCGCCGCCGTCGAAAGCGACCTCGACGCCGCACTGGCCGAGGCCGCTGAACCGGCCGACGTCGAGCCGCTGGTCGAGTGGCCCGCCTTCGAGAAACTGTGGGACGACCTCCGCGAGGTCGCGACAGAACTCCGAAAGACGGTGCTTTCGGGCCGGCCGATCCGGATGCGTCACCACGCCGACGGCGACGGGCTCTGTGCGAGCGTCCCACTGCAGGTCGCGCTGGAGTCGTTCATCGCCTCCCAGTACGAGGACGCCAGCGCGCCCCAGCACCTCCTCAAGCGCCTGCCGAGCAAGGCCCCCTACTACGAGATGGAGGACGTAACCCGGGATCTCAACTTCGCACTGGAGGACCGGACCCGCCACGGACAGAAGCTTCCGATGCTGCTGATGCTCGACAACGGCTCGACCGAGGAGGACACGCCGGCCTACCGAAACCTCCGGCACTACGACATCCCGGTCGTCGTCGTCGACCACCACCACCCGGACCCCGAAGCTGTCGAGCCGCTTATCGAGCAGCACGTCAACCCCTACCTCCACGACGAGGACTACCGCATCACCACGGGGATGCTGTGTGTCGAACTCGCCCGGATGATCGACCCCGAGATCACTGCGGACCTTCAGCACGTTCCCGCAGTCGCGGGCCTGTCTGACCGCTCCGAGGCTGAGGCGATGCGGGACTACATCGATCTCGCAAGCGAGAAGGGCTACGACGAGAACGATCTGCGCGACATCGGCGAAGCGCTCGACTACGCGACCCACTGGCTGCGCTACAACTCCGGCGAACAGCTCATCACCGACGTGCTGAACGTCGACTGTGACGACCGGGACCGCCACGGGGAGGTCGTCGACTTCCTCGCCGAGCGGGCCGAGCGCGATGTCGAGGACCAACTCGACGCCGCCATGAGCCACGTCGAGCACGAGCGCCTCGACAACGGCGCCCACCTCTACACGATCGACGTGGAGAACCACGCCCACCGCTTTACCTACCCAGCGCCGGGGAAGACAACCGGCGAAATCCACGATCGGAAGGTCGCCGAGACGGGCGACCCAGTCATCACCATCGGCTATGGCCCGGACTTCGCTGTCCTGCGCTCCGACGGCGTCCGCCTGGACATCCCGCGGATGGTCACTGAACTGTCCGAGGAGGTCGACGGCGGCGGTGTCTCCGGCGGCGGCCACCTCGTCGTCGGCTCCATCAAGTTTGTCAAGGGCCGCCGCGAGTCGGTTATCGACGCCCTCGTCGAGAAGATGGCAGAGGCCGAGATCGACGAGGAGCTCGGAAGTTCGACGGCGTTGCCTGAAGAAGTGTAAGCTCGCCACGCAATCCGTTTTCTACGCTTCGAACGAAACCCGACGAGCGGCGAGCCCGGCGACTACCAGAAGACCGAGTAGGGCCACGAGTGCTCCGACCGGCATGTCGAAGCCGCCCGCCTCCCAGTCAGCGTCGAAGACAGCTCCAAAATAGTCGGCCGCATCGCTGCCGTGCAACACCAGTACGACCTCGCGATTCGACGTTGCTGCCGCCTCGTTCCAGTTGAGGCTGCCGACGACGACCCGCTTGTCATCGACGACGGCACCCTTCGCGTGGATTTTTTCGTAGCGACCGTCGGGGTCTGCCACTTTCGCTGTCAGCGGCGCGTCGTTGCGGTCGGCCCACTCTCGAAACCGCTGTGCTGTCTGTTTGTTCTCTTCGCGGACGTACCACGCGTCACTCAACAGTAAGCGGACCTCGACGCCGCGCGACGCGGCCCGCCGGAGCGCCCGGAGAAGCGGGCTGTCCCAGTCCCCGACCGTCGGCTGGATGACGTCGATAGAGTCGTCCGCGTCGTCTATCGTCGCGACGAGTTCCCCCTGGGCGTTGTCTGGGGTGACCAGAAGATCTGTCCGCTGGACGGACACCGATTCGGCCCGGAACTCGCTCGGGTACGAACCCGTCGCTGGCTCGCCCTGCTCGAACTGTCGGCCCTGACGGTACTCTCTCCACCGCTCGCTGTCCTGCCACCCGGCGTCGGACTGGAACGTCTGGTTCAGCCCGTCGACAACCCGCGGCTGTGCCGTAACGACACCCCAGCCCCGACTGCTGTTGCCACCGGTTCCCGCGGGCTTCCAGTTCTCCGTCAGCACGACGGCCCGCCCGTCGGCGACAGCGTACTTCGCGTGGTGATAGCGGTATCTGGCTCGCGAACCGGTCAACACCCGAACCGCGACGCCGGCGTCTGTGAGCCGATCGAGGGTGCTGGCCTCAGTGGCGGTACGACTGCCGACCGGTTCGCCCTCAAGCAGGACGCGGACCGTCGCGCCGCGGCGCTGAGCGGCGATGAGGGCGTCGGCAACTCTGGCTGAGGAGAGCGTGTAGCCCGCCAAGTACACCCGTTCGGTAGCGTTGCGAATCGGTTGAACCGGGGCGGCGGGCGAGTCCGGAAGCGTGAACGCTTGCACCTCACCACCGGCGGCCCTAACGACTGGGCGGTCGCTCGCTCCCAGCGGTCGCCAACGGACGACTGACCCGTTAACGACGCCGAGTTCCCCCTCAGTGGAGTCCGTGTATCGGACGGCATCGACAGTCCGGTTGCCTCGCTGCAGCCGGATTCGTTCGCCGCCGTTTGCCAGTGCGAGATAACCATCGAAACCGACGACCGGCCAGTCAGTAAGTTCCCGTGTCCGGTTCGGTGCCGTCGAGAGAACGACGCGCCCGCGTGCGCTGGTGTTCGGAATCCCCGCGATTCCATCGCCGTCGGTGACAGCATACTGTCCGATGTCAATCCCGTCGGGGACGCTGAGGACAACGAACTCTCCTTCGTCGCCGCCAGCGACAGGATCCGGATACACCGCGTGAATCGACGGTTCCCCAGGACCGCTGGCTGCTGTTGTGGTCGGGGTCGCTTGGCCGGTGACAACATGTGGCCCTATCGCGACAAGGACGAGCACGCAACAGACGAGTGGAGCGAGCGACCGCATCGGGGCGTCTGGCCCCCCGTTCGTATAAAAAGGTTTCCTGACTCAGGCGCTTGAGGCCTTTTCGGCTTCGGCCTGGACGATGTACGCACGGTCGTCCGCGTAGCGGGCGGCTTCCTCGAGCGCCGTTTCGGTCCCGATCTGTCGGAGCGCCCACGCGGCGGAGGCTCGCACGGAGTCGCTGTCGTCGGACTCGAGGATGTCGCCGAGCGGCTCGATAGCGCGAGTGTCACCGAGCAGGCCGAGGGCGCGGGCCGCGACTGAGCGGACCTCCTCGCTGTCGGCGTCGAGCCGATTGGCGACCGGCTGGACCGACTCCGCACTGCCGATAGCGCCCAGGGCGCGCAGCGTGACTTTCTGGAGCGCGGGGTCGCCGTCACCGTCGATGTAGTCGTGCAGCGTCTCGGTCGCGCGCTCGTCGCCGATCTTCCCCAGTACCTCGATCGGTCCCTTGTCGCGTTTCTGTGCGCGCTGGTGCATCGCGTCGAAGGCCGGCTCGGCGTCGCTCCCGAGGTTGTACAGGAGGTCGACGATGTAGCCGTCGAAGAACTCCGATCCTAGTTTTTCGTAGGCGAACAGAACCTGCTCGAAGTCCCCCTCCTCGGCGTGGAGCTTCGCGGCGTTCCACTCCGGCGGGAAGTCCTTCCGGTTCTCGTTGGTCAGGATATCGTAGAACCCGCGGGCGTCGAGTTGCTCCTGTACCGTGAGATCGTCCCAGACTTCGGCGCCCTCAAGCCCCGTTTCCAGTGTCTCGGCCGCCTCGAGGAGGCCTTCGATAGTCTCCGCGTCCTCGTCGGGATCGAGGTTTGCCGCTTCGATGGCGTCGGCGACTGTACTCAGTGCATCCCCGGCAGCGACGAAATCGCCGCCAGTGTCGGCGTCGTGGTCGACGAACTCGGCGCTTTCGTCGAGGAACGTCTCGATGGCTTCCTGCGCCTCGCCTTCTCCATCGTCGGTCCACTCGCTGTCAGTGACGGTGTCGGCGGCGTCGGAAACGATGGCGACGACATCCTCAGCGTAGGGGCCGCGCTGTTCCTCGAGATCGTCGCGAAGGTCCGAAAGCTGGGACTCTAGCTCCTCGCGGGGGTCCTCGGCCTCGTCATCGTCCTCATCGGGTTCGGGCAGGTCGGCGGCTTCGAGGTCGCTCTCGATGTCGTCGAGGGACGACTCAACGTCGTCGAGGTCGGCCTCCGTCTCCGCAGCCTCTAACGCGTCGCCGGCCTCTGTGAGACGCGATTCCAGTTCTTCGGCGGTCACGTCGATCTCATCTGTTGCCTCGGCGTCGTCCGACGCGTCAGCATCGTCGTCCCCGTTGCTCATGTCGAAGACTGTGTCGGAGCGGGCCAAGAGCGTTTTCCTTTCGAGGCGGCTGCGCCCCGTCGGCGCTGGGCCAACGAGCAAAGAATATGTATCGGGAGTTGCAGTGCCATGGGTAGCGAGCATGACTGACGCGACACCGCCCGATGACGGCCAGAGTGCAACCACACCGGAGGAACCGGAAACCGCCGGCTTCGTCGAGTACGGCATCGACGACAAGCCGCCGCGAAAGCAAGCGATACTGCTCGGCGTCCAGCACTACCTGACGATGATCGGCGCGTCCGTCGCGATCCCGCTCGGACTGGCGGGCGCGATGGGGATGTTCGAGGCCGCGCCGGATCAGGTCGGTCGTCTCATCGGGACGTTCTTCGTCGTCTCGGGCATCGCGACGCTCGCCCAGACGACGCTCGGGAACAGATATCCGATCGTTCAGGGCGGGACGTTCTCAATGCTCGCGCCCGGGCTGGCCATCATCGGCGTGCTGGCCCAGCAGGGTGCGAACTGGCAGACTATGCTCGTCGAACTACAGGGGGCCGTCATCGTCGCCGGTATCGTCGAAGTGGTGATCGGCTACAGCGGCCTCATGGGGAAGCTGAAACGATACGTCGGTCCGGTCGTCATCGCGCCGGTCATCGCGCTCATCGGACTGTCGCTGTTTAACGTCCCACAGATAGCGAACCCGAACTTCGGCGACCCCGGGACCGGACAGAACTGGTGGCTCCTCGGGCTGACGATGCTCTCGATTATCGCGTGTTCGCAGTACCTCGATCGACGCCACCGCGCGTTCAAGCTCTTTCCCGTACTCTTGGGAATTCTGTTTGCATGGACTGTCGCAGCTATCCTCTCGGTCACCGGCGTCTTCGCCGCGGGGTCGGTCAGCTACGTCTCGCTCGGCTCGGTCACGAGCGCACCGCTGGTCCAGCCCATATATCCGTTCCAGTGGGGGCTCCCGCAGTTCACGCCGGGCTTCATCGTCGGGATGTTCGCCGGGATGCTCGCCTCCGTCGTTGAGAGCTTCGGTGACTACCACTCCGTCGCCCGCATCGCCGGTCGCGGCGCACCGAACAGCAGTCGGATCAACGACGGCATCGGGATGGAGGGGGTTGGCAACGTGTTCGCCGGCATCATGGGCACCGGCAACGGCTGCACCTCCTACACCGAAAATATCGGTGCCATCGCTATCACCGGCGTCGCGTCCCGCTACGTGGTGCAAATCGGTGCCGCGGTGATGATTCTGGTCGGATACTTCGGGCCAGCGGGCCAGCTGTTCGCGACCATCCCGTCGCCGATCATCGGCGGCCTCTACATCGTCATGTTCGGCCAGATCGCCGCTGTCGGGCTCTCACAGCTCAAGTACGTCGACCTTGATGCCAACCGAAACGTCTTCATCGTCGGCTTCGCGATGTTTGCCGGGCTCGCAGTGCCCGAGTACATGAGCCAGGTCGGACAGGGGATGGATGTCGGCGGGGCGACAGCCCTCCAGCAGGGCCTCGCGGCTGTGCCGGTGCTGGGGAGCGTCCTCGGGACCGATGTCGTCGCGACCACGCTGTTCGTCATGGGCGGGACCGGGATGGTCGTCGGCGGCATTGTCGCCTTTGTCCTCGACAACACTGTGCCTGGGACCCGCGAGGAGCGCGGGCTCGCGGCCTGGGCCGCGCTCACCGAAGACGACAGTGAGTACGTCTCGTCGATGGACCGTATCCGCGGCCGCGGCGGCGACCGCCCGCCCGCGGTGAGCGACGACTGACCGTGGACAGCGATAGCGACGGTGCGACCGGGGACACCGTCCCGTCCATCGACACCGAACGGTACACCGGCACGCTCCGAACCGGCGGGACTGTCGTCCTCGGCGCTGACCGACTGGTGGTCGACCGCGGTGACGGTCCGGTGGTAATCGACCTCGACGACGTGGTCGAGGTGAGCCTACAGGACATCGACTGGTTTCTTGCGGTGATGAGCGCCGCGCTGGTCGGGTTCGGCCTGCTGTCATTCGACCGGTCCGTCCTCCTCGGCGGGGTCTTCGCTGCCGCCGGTATCGTCAGTCTCGCGCTCACGTATCGCAAGCGGTACGCGCTCCGGATACAGGTAACCGGCCGTACCGATCCACTCAGGTGCTTTCCCGCAGAGCCACAGGCACTCCTTACTGAACTGGAAGCGGCGCTGGCCGACTGACTGGAAACCGCCTACACTTACGCCGGTCCCGGTTCCAGTCGGTCGTATGCCTGCAGACAGCGTCCAGTCGCTCATCGACCAGTTACACGAAGAAGCTGAGATGGACCGACCGAACGACCTGACGCCCGATGTCGGCATCATCATGGGCTCCGACTCGGACCTGCCGACGATGGCCGGCGGGCAAGGCAAACGGCCCGGGGCCTATGCGGCGCTCGCCGACGAACTCGGGTTCGAGGAACAGACGGATTACACTGACGCGCCCGAAAATCGCTTCACGTTCGAGACGTTCGTCTGCTCGGCCCATCGGACGCCGGACCTGATGTACGCGTACGCAGAGACGGCCGCCGACCGCGGTATCGACGTGATAATCGCCGGCGCGGGCGGCAAGTCCGCGGACCTGCCGAACATGACCGCAAGCATTGCCTACCCGCTACCGGTCATCGGGGTTCCGGTGCAGGAGAAATCAGTCGACTCGGTCATCGGGATGCCCCAGGGTGCGCCCATCACCGCGGTCGACGCCGGCAAGTCGTTCAACGCCGCGCTCTCCGCGGTACAGATTCTGGCACGGCAACACGACGAGCTTCGGGATCGACTCGTCTCGTATCACGAGGGGCTCCAAACCGAGGTCGGCGAGGCGTCGCGTGACCTCCACGAACTCGGGACGCCCGGATTCAAACGCGAGTACTGGGACGAGTGAGCAGCGAGGGGCGTCGCGATACGGGAAGTGCGGTGGGTGCAGGTCTCTTTCCATCCGAAGGCGCGTCGGCTCTTAAAGACCCACAGGGCCGAAAAACCGAACAATGAACCCTTATATGCGAGTACTTCTAACCGGCAGACGATAGGAGATACCGGAATGAGTAATCCATGGATCGCCATCGGCGCGCTCGCGGTCGTGGCGCTAGCCATCCCACTGACGATGATGGCAGTTTCGAGCCTCTTGCGGCCCAGCGTGCCGGAACAAGGCAAACGCACCACCTACGAGTCCGGTGAAGTGCCGACTGGCAGCAGTCGACAGATCAAGTTTAATATCCAGTACTACATGGTCGCGCTGCTGTTCGTCGTCTTCGACATCGAGACCGTCTTCATCTTCCCGTGGACGGTCATCTACAGCGACGCCGCCGCTGAGTTCGGGATGACCACGGCACTGCTACCGATGGTCGTATTCATCGCGATTCTCGCCATCGGACTCGGTTGGGCCTGGCGTAACGGCGCAGTTCAGTGGGTGCGCAGTCCGCGCGCCACGAAGGGGGCAGACACATATGAGTAGTGACCAGACACCACCGGCCGCGAGAGACGTATCGACACAGGAGGCCCGAATGGGTGACGGGGCCGACGACCGCTTCAACTCGACGCTACGCGAGGCGTTCGGGTCGACGCCGTTCATCCTGACCAAGTTCGACAAGTTCATGAACTGGGTCCGGGGCTCCTCGATGTTCATGCTGCAGTTCGGGATCGCCTGCTGTAGCATCGAGATGATCCACACCTACGCGATCAAACACGACCTCGACCGCTTCGGTTCAGGGGTGCCGCGCGCGTCCCCACGCCAGGCGGACGTCATCATCGTCCCGGGGACCATTGTTTCGAAGTTCGCGCCGCGGATGAAGCGCGTCTACGACCAGATGCCCGAGCCGAAGTTCGTCGTTTCGATGGGGTCGTGTACCATTTCCGGTGGGCCGTTCCAGGAAGGGTACAACGTCATCAAGGGCGCCGAAGAGGTCATTCCGGTCGACATCCACGTGCCGGGCTGTCCGCCACGCCCCGAGGCACTCATCTACGGCGTCGCCAAGCTGCAAGAGCGCATCGCCGTGGGCGAGTCCTCGCCGGTGACGGTCAAACCCTACGAACTGGAGCAGTTCGGTGACCTCGAACAGGACGAGCTCGTGGACAAACTCGCCAGCGAGATCAACGAGGATGACCTCGTCATGCGGTACAACTGGAACGACTCCCCCTAACTTGCCATGAGTTTAGAAAAACCATCACGCGATACGGCGCTCGATGTCGGCGTTACGGAGGACGGCCTCGATTACGACGCACTCGCGGACCTGCTCGGGGGCCACGTCCTCGACCGCGAGGAACACCTCAACGCCGAGGGGTTCGTCATCCGTCCCGACGAGGTTCAGGAAGTCCTCTCGACGCTGAAAGAGGAGGCTGGGTTCGACCACTGCGCCTGTGTCACGGCACAGGAGTACGACGACCGGTACGAATCCATCTACCACCTGCGGAAGTACAACGACCCGACACAGGAGTTGTCGATCGTCGTTCCATCGCCGAAAGACGACCCGCACAACGAGTCGGCCGCTCGTGTCTACGACACCGCAGACTGGCACGAGCGGGAGGCGTATGACCTCGTCGGCATCGACTACGACGACCATCCGGACCTCCGGCGCATCCTGCTGCCCGAGACCTGGCAGGGCCACCCCCTGAGTCAGGACTACAATCAGGACCAGCCACAGATCGTCTCACTGCGCGAGCACGCGAACCCGCTGGAAGACGACAAGCGTAGCGAGGACGATCCGGACACGATGTTCGTCAACATCGGCCCGCACCACCCGGCGACCCACGGCGTGCTCCACGTCGAGACGGTGCTGGACGGCGAGCAGATCGCCGATCTCGAACCCGACATCGGCTACCTGCACCGCTGCGAGGAGCAGATGTGCCAGCAGGGTACCTACCGCCACCAGATCATGCCGTACCCGGACCGATGGGACTACATTTCCGCTGGGATCCTCAACGAGTGGGCGTACGCCCGCGCGGCCGAGGACCTCGCCGACATCGAGGTCCCGGAGTACGCGCAGGTCATCCGGACGATGGCAGCGGAGATGTGCCGGATCGCCTCGCACGAACTCGCGCTGGCGACGTTCGCGCTGGACGTGTTCGGTGACTTCACCGCCGTCTTCCAGTACGGCATCCGCGACCGCGAGATCGTCCAGAACCTCCTGGAAGACCTGACCGGCCAGCGGCTGATGTTCAATTATCTCCGACTGGGCGGGGTCGCCTGGGACCTGCCCGAGCCCCGCGAGGAGTACTTCGAGAAGATCCGGGACTTCCTCGACGATCTCCCGCACAAGCTCGAAGAGATCCACGACCTCGTCACCGGTAACGAGATCTTCCAGATGCGGTGTGTCGATACCGGCGTCCTCTCCCCGGAGCAGGTCAAGCAGTACGGCGCGACCGGGCCCGTGGCACGCGGCTCGGGCGTCGACTACGACATTCGGCGGGACGACCCGTACGGCTACTACGACGAACTCGACTGGAATGTCGTCACCGAGCAGGGCGGCGACAACTTCAGTCGCGTTCTCGTCCGTCTTCGCGAGGTCGAGGAGTCCGCGCGCATCATCGAGCAGTGTGTCGACCTGCTGGAGCAGTGGCCGGAAGACGACCGCGAGATTCAGGCCAACGTCCCGCGGACACTCCGCCCGGACCCCGACAAGGAGATCTACCGCTCCGTCGAGGGCGCGAAGGGCGAACTCGGCATCTACATCCGCTCGGACGGCACGGACAAGCCGGCCCGGTTCAAGATCCGCAGCCCGTGCTTCTCGAACCTGCAGACGCTGCCGGAGATGTCCCAGGGCGAGTACATCCCTGATATGATCGCCTCGCTCGGGAGCCTCGACATCGTACTCGGGGAGGTGGACCGGTAATGCAGTCGGCGCCGTTACCCGAAACGCTCGCGAACCTGCTCGGGCTGGATCCCAACAGCACGGCCGTGATGATCGTAATGAGCCTCATCGGCGCGGGGCTCATCGGGACGCTTATGATGACGAACACGGCGCTTGCCGGTCCGTGGGCGAAGCGAAAGATTACGGCCGCGTTCACCGACCGCATCGCCGTCGACCGTATCGGTCCGTACGGGCTGTTCATTATCGTGGCCGACGCTGTCCGCCTGCTGTCGAAGGAGCTTATCGTTCCCGAAGGCGCTGACCGACCGGCGTGGGACCTCGCGCCGCTTATTATCGCCAGTACCGCACTGCTTGGCTTCGCTGTCATTCCAATGGGGAACGGCATCCAGCTCGCCGACCCCGAGGTCGGTCTGGCGTACGTGTTCGCGACGGCCTCGATGGCCTCCGTCGGTCTGGTGATGGCCGGCTACGCATCGAACAACAAGTATTCGTTCCTCGGCGGACTGCGTGCTGTCGCGCAGAACCTCGCCTACGAAATCCCGCTCATCCTGACGGGCGCGTCGGTGGTCATCTTCGCCGGCTCGCTCCAGATGAGCGAGATCGTCGCCGCACAGCAGCAGTCGCTGATCGGCCCGCTGCCGTCGTGGTACGCGTTCGTGAATCCCTTCGCGTTCGTGCTGTTCCTGATCGCGAACCTCGCGGAGGTTGGCCGGAACCCGTTCGACATCCCGGAAGCGCCGACCGAGATTGTCGCCGGCTACCAGACCGAGTACTCCTCGGTGTACTTCGTGCTCGTCTATCTCGGCGAGTTCATCCACATCTTCCTTGGCGGGGCGATCATCGCCACGATCTTCCTCGGCGGGCCGGCCGGCCCGGTCCTGCCGGGTATCGTCTGGTTCCTCATCAAGATCTGGGGCGTCTTCCTGTTCACGCAGTGGGCCCGCTCGGCGGTGCCCCGCGTCCGGATCGACCAGCTTATCGAAATCGGCTGGAAGGGAATGCTGGTGCTGTCGCTGGCGAACCTACTGCTGACCGCGGTTATCGTCGGGGTGACCGTCTGATGACGGCCACGCGAACCGACCCGCGAGCGACCGGAGGTGACCACTCATGATTGGAATCCTGAAATCAATGGCGACGACGATGAAACACGCCCTCGACGGGGAGACGTTCACGGTAGAGTACCCTGACGTCGCCCCCGAGGTGAGCCCCCGTTTCCGCGGCGTCCACAAGTGGAGCCAGGAGCGGTGTATCTGGTGTCGGCAGTGTGAGAACGTCTGCCCGAACAACACCATCCAGATTGTGATGGACGAGCAGCGCAACGGCGAGCAGTACAACCTCCACATCGGCCAGTGTATCTACTGCCGGCTGTGTGAGGAGGTCTGTCCGACCGACGCCATCCTGCTGACACAGAACTTCGAGTTCACCGCGGACACGAAAGACGAGTTCGCCTACGACAAGGAGCAACTCAAGAACGTGCCGTGGTACAAGGATATCGACCCACTAGAGTCCCGCGAACCCGATCGGGGCGCGTGGATCGGCGAGGGCGACGGCGAAGTGGATTACCAGTAACTCCTTCGACGGACTTTCGGCGGGTTTCGCTTACTACCCCCGGAGCGACTGCCCTGTTCTGATTAGCGCGGGCTTTCCAGAACGGCCGCAACCGCTCAAGCGAGCTTTCCGGTATCGATCCGAGGTGGAACGACGGTGTGTGGCGTCAAAAACGGTGCTGGAGTGGCACATTTTCGCCAGCAGGACGGAAGTGCCCCGAAATCTGGGGGCCATACCGGCAAACAGTGGCTCTACTGGCGAGACGAAAGAGGAATCTTCAAAGGGACGCCGCAAAGAGTCTCCAAGTAAGATGGCACTGGCAGAGTCAATTGCGTTCGCGCTGTTCGCTATGGTAACGGTGGGCAGCGCTGCGGGCGTCGTGTTAGTCCGGGACGTCTGGCACTCGGCGCTGTTACTGGGCGTGTCACTCGTCAGCGTCGCAGTGTTCTACGTAATGAACCAGGCGGCGTTCGTCGCAACGATGCAGATCCTGGTGTACGTCGGCGGCGTCCTCGTTCTCATCACCTTCGCGGTGATGCTGACCCGCGAGGACGAGTCGGTGATCGAGGTGACACCATGACCACAAAACCCGAACTACAGACGGAGGGGAGTTTCGTCGCTGGACTGGCCGCAATCGCCCTGTTCGTCGTTCTCGGTGCAGTGTTCATGGGCGTCTCGTTTCCCGCGCCAGCGGGCTTCGGCGAGGGAGCGGCGATAACCAAGAGCCTCGGCGCGGCGATGTTCGATATCGCCCCGGGCGCGATTATGGGCGAGAGTGAGTCGGCCGTCCCCGCTGAAGGGTTCCTCGTCGCCTTCGAAGTGATCGACATCGTGCTGGTGGCCGCCCTCGTCGGGGCCGTCATGCTCGCCCGACGCGAAGTCGCTGGCGAATCAGTAACGCTCGGTGTCGAAACCACGGACGACGACGACATGGCCGTTGCCGCTGACGGTGGTCCGGGAGGTGACGACTCGTGATTCCGGCCGAGACGTATCTCCTTCTGTCGGCGGCCATATTCTGTATCGGTCTGTTCGGCATCCTTACCCGACGGAACGCGCTCATCTTCCTGATGTCCGTCGAGCTGATGTTGAACGCTGCGAACATCAACCTCGTCGCGTTCTCGCTGCAACACGGGAACCTCACCGGTCAGGTGTTCAGCCTGTTCACGATGGCACTCGCCGCCGCAGAGGTCGCCATCGGGATCGGCATCATCCTGGTCCTGTACCGCAACTTCACAGACGTGGACGTGACGAAGGCGACGACGATGAGGTGGTAACAGATGGCTGCATTCACATACGCTCCGGCGATTGTCCTGCTGCCGTTCGTATCGTTCCTCGTCGCGCTGTTTGCCGGCGATCGCATGCCAAAAGGCGGCGCGCTCGCTGGGATCACAGCGACGGGCGGATCGCTTCTGCTGTCGATCTGGGTCGCGCTGACAGTGGCCGGCGGTGAGGTCCACAACGAGATACTGTACACGTGGACCGCGAGCGTCGAGACGCTCCAGCTCAACTTCGGACTCCTGCTGGACCCGCTGTCGGCGCTCATGCTGCTTATTGTCTGTCTCATCTCGTTCCTCGTCCACATCTTCTCGCTCGGGTACATGAACGACGAGGGCGAGACTGGCCTCCCGCGCTACTACGGTGGGCTCGGCCTGTTCACGGCGAGCATGCTCGGGTTCGTCGTCGCCAACAACCTCCTGATGGCGTTCATGTTCTTCGAGCTGGTGGGCCTGTGTTCGTACCTGCTCATCGGCTTCTGGTTCCGTCAGGATGGCCCGCCGAGTGCCGCGAAGAAGGCGTTCCTCGTCACCCGCTTCGGTGACTACTTCTTCCTCATCGGCGTCGTCGGCATCTTTGCTACCTTCGGGACCGGCCTGTTCGCCCCGATCACGCAGGGCGGCGAAGTGGTCGCCGAGAGCTTCCCGATGCTGGCCGAACACGCTATCGTCGACGGCGAGGTTGAGGGCATCGCGATGCTCGAGACGGTCGGCATGGGGCCACAGGCCTGGTTCACCGTACTCGGCCTACTTGTGCTTGGCGGCGTTGTCGGCAAGTCCGCGCAGTTCCCGCTGCACACGTGGCTGCCCGACGCGATGGAAGGTCCGACGCCGGTCTCGGCCCTGATTCACGCAGCGACGATGGTCGCAGCCGGTGTGTACCTCGTCGCGCGTATGTACGGCTTCTACGCGCTCTCGCCGACGGCACTGGCCGTGATCGCCCTCATCGGCGGCTTCACCGCGCTGTTTGCGGCAACCATGGGTCTGGTCAAACAGGAAATCAAGCAAGTGCTCGCGTACTCCACCATCTCCCAGTACGGGTACATGATGCTCGCGCTGGGCTCGGGTGGCTACATCGCCGCTGTCTTCCACCTGACCACCCACGCCGTGTTCAAGGCGCTGCTGTTCCTCGGTGCAGGGTCGGTCATCATCGCCATGCACCACAACGAGAACATGTGGGACATGGGCGGTCTGAAAGACCGGATGCCAGTGACTTACTGGACGTTCCTCGCCGGCTCGCTCGCATTGGCCGGGATCGTTCCCTTCGCCGGCTTCTGGTCCAAGGACGAGGTGCTGTACGAGGCGCTCATCCACGGCTTCGGCACTGAGGGTGGCCTCGGCACGGTCTACCTCGCCGCGTACGCGATGGGGCTACTGGCCGTGTTCTTCACCGGCTTCTACACCTTCCGGATGGTGTACCTGACCTTCCACGGCGACGCGCGTTCGGACACCGCACGTGACCCCGAGCCAGTCCGCTGGAACGTCAAGGGTCCGCTGACGGTGCTTGGCATCCTTGCGACGACTATCGGATTCATCAACATGAAGCCCGTCGCGGATCTGACCGGCGCACACATCGACTTCCTGCACGTGTGGCTGAACGGCCCTGAAGAGGGTGGTTGGCCCGCAACGCTCAACACTGGACTGCACCACTACGAGACGCTCCTAGAGGACGTGGCTCACGTCGCGAAGGGCTACCCGCTCGGTGAGATGACGACGCTGCTCGCCTCTGCGGGAGTTTCGCTGGGTCTCGCACTTGCCGGCGTGCTCGTCGCGCGGAGCCTCTATGCCGGTGCCGACCCGGTCGAGCATACCGACAAGCTTGGCGGTCTGAAGACGCTACTCATGCACAACTACTATCAGGACGAATATCAGGTGTGGCTCGCGACGGGTGTCACCTACCCGCTCGCCCGTGTGATGAACAAGTTCGACCAGGGTGTCGTTGACGGCGTCGTCAACGGCATCTCCAGCGTGAGCCTGTTCGGCGGCAGCCGCATCCGACGCATCCAGTCCGGCGTCGTCAGCAACTACGCGACGCTGCTGACGCTTGGACTCGTGCTCTTGCTTGCTGCCTTCGGCATCATGGGAGGGTGGTTCTAGATGTGGGTCGCCGCGCTCCTGCTCGTGACGCTGCTGGGAACCGGGCTCGTGTTCCTCTCGCCCGACCGGTACGCCGGAAAGCTTGCCGCGGCCGTCAGTGTGGTGCCGGCGCTTGGCAGCATCTATATGTACTGGGTGTACCTCACGCAGTACGGCGGCACGGGCAACGCGCTGCTGTCGCCCGCCGACATCGCGTTCGGCCAGCAGATCCCGTGGATCACGCTGGGTGAACTGGAAGTGTCGTACTACGTCGGCCTCGACGGCATCAGTATGCCGCTGCTCGTGCTGACGACGGTGCTGACGACGCTTGCCATCGTCTCGGCGTGGACACCCATCGACGAGCGTCAGTCCCAGTTCTACGGGCTGATGCTGTTCATGGAAGTGAGCCTCATCGGCGTGTTCTCCGCGCTCGATTTCTTCCTCTGGTTCGTCTTCTGGGAGGGCGTCCTCATCCCGATGTACCTGCTTATCGGGGTCTGGGGCGGTCCGCGCCGGAAGTACGCCGCGATCAAGTTCTTCGTCTACACGAACGTGGCGTCGCTAATCATGTTCGCGGGCCTGTTCGCGCTCGTGTTCAGCACCGATCTCACGTCGCTGTCCCTGCCTGCGATGGCCGAGGCGTTCCGCACCGCGAGCGGGCTGCCGACCATCGCCGGCGTGAACCTGATGACCATCTCCTTCATCCTGATGTTCTTCGGGTTCGCGGTGAAGGTGCCCGTCTTCCCGCTGCACACGTGGCTGCCAGACGCTCACGTTGAGGCCCCGACGCCGGTGTCGGTCATGCTGGCCGGCGTCCTCCTGAAGATGGGGACCTACGCACTGCTGCGGTTCAACTTCACGATGCTCGCTGACACGGCACGTCAGCTCGCGGTTCCGCTGGCGATTATCGGCGTTGTCAGCGTCATCTACGGCGCGATGCTCGCGCTGGCACAGCGCGACCTCAAACGCATCGTCGCCTACTCGTCGATTTCATCGATGGGCTATGTCATTCTAGGTCTGGTCGCGTTCACGCCCTACGGCATGGGCGGGGCGACCTTCCAGATGATCGCCCACGGCCTCATCTCGGGGCTGATGTTCATGTGCGTCGGTGTCATCTACAACACGACGCACACGCGCATGGTCGGCGATATGTCCGGCCTCGCGGACCGCATGCCCTGGACGGTCGGCATCTTCGTCGCCGCCGCCTTCGGCTACATGGGCCTGCCGCTGATGGCCGGCTTCGCCGGGGAGTACTTCATCTTCCAGGGCTCGTTCAACGCACCGACGCTCGGTGGGGCTGCACCGGTGCTGACCTCGCTGGCGATGTTCGGCATCGTCATCGTGGCCGGCTACCTGCTGTGGGCCATGCAGCGCACGCTGTTCGGTGGCTTCAATCTGGAGACGGACTACGAGGTCAGCCCGGCCGCGTTCCACGACGTCGCGCCGCTGGCCGTGTTGCTCCTGCTGGTCATCGCACTCGGTGTCGCACCGGACCTCTCCTTTGCCATGATACAGGACTCGATTTCACCGGTTCTCGAAATCGGAGGTGGTGCATAGATGGTCGCACTCCCTGACTGGATGGCGCTTGCCCCGGCACTCTCGCTGGCCCTCGCCTCCCTGGTGTTGCTGCTGGCGGACTCGGTCGACCCGGACACGACGAACACGGGGCTGCTGGCCGGTATCTCGGTGCTCGGCTCCCTGCTTTCCTTCGGGTTCGCCGGCTGGTTTATCACCGCCGGCACCGGAATGGCCGATAGCACTGGCGTCGCGCTGTTCAACAACCAGCTCGTCGTCGATCAGATGGCCCTGTTCTTCATGGCCATCGTCGGCAGCGTCACGACGCTGGTCGTGCTCGCGAGCTACGACTACGTCGCCGAACACAGCTACCAAGCCGAGTTCTTCGTGCTGGTCCTGCTGTCCGCAACCGGGATGAGCCTTCTGAGCGCGGCCAACAGCCTTGCGACGGCCTTCGTCGCACTCGAACTGGTATCCCTACCGTCCTACGCGCTCGTCGCCTTCCTCAAGGAGAACAAGGGCAGCGTCGAGGCGGGATTGAAGTACTTCCTCATCGGTGCGGTGTCCTCAGCGGTGCTGGCCTACGGTATCTCGCTCGTGTACGCTGCGACGGGCGTACTTCGATTCGACGGCGTCGCGACGGCCATCTCTAGTGGCACGGTCCAGACCATCGTCGACGGGTCGGTTCAGGCCCAGGCCGGTGACCCTGCCGTCCCGATGGCTATCCTCGGCGTCGGTATCCTGATGATCATCGGTGGCGTCGCGTTCAAGACCGCCTCCGTGCCGTTCCACTTCTGGGCACCCGAGGCGTACGAGGGCGCACCAGCGCCGATCTCGGCGTTCCTCTCCTCGGCGTCGAAGGCCGCCGGCTTCGTGCTGGCGTTCCGCGCGTTCGCCGTCGCCTTCCCGATCGGTGACCTACTCGCTGCCGGCGGCGCGATCAACTGGGTGATGGCGTTCCAGATCCTCGCCATCGCGACGATGTTCATCGGGAACTTCGCCGCCGCGACCCAGGAGACGGTCAAGCGGATGCTGGCCTACTCCAGCGTCGGCCATGCCGGCTACGTCCTCATCGGACTCGCCGCCGTGTCTGGCTCCGGTGAGGGCCTGAGCCTCAGCATGAGTGCGGGGATGTCCCACCTGCTCGTCTACGGCTTCATGAACACGGGCGCGTTCCTGTTCATTGCGCTGGCCGAGTACTGGGGCGTCGGCCGCCGCTTCGAGGACTACAACGGCCTCGGCAAGGAAGCGCCGGTCGCCTGTGCGGCGATGACGGTGTTCCTGTTCAGCCTCGCCGGCCTGCCGATCGGCGGCGGGTTCTTCTCGAAGTTCTACCTGTTCCAGGCGACGCTCAACGTCAGCGCGTGGTCGCTGGCCGCCGCGCTCATCATCAACAGCGCGCTTAGCCTGTTCTACTACTCCCGCGTCGTCAAGGCGATGTGGATCGAGGAACCGACCGGCAGCCGGACCATCGAGTCGTACCCGATGGGGCTGTACACCGCTGTGGTGGGCGCCGCTATCGTGACGGTGCTCCTGCTGCCCGGCTTCAACCGCGTCTCCGAAATCGCGTTCCAGGCCGCGCAGTTGCTGTAAGCGCGGGTTGATACACTCGCCGGTCTCTTTTATTCTGACTCGTAGACGAACACGCCGCCGCTCTCACGTTTCTCGACGCGGCCAGTGACTTCGAGTACGTCTAGGTGGCCGACAGCCTCGCTCATCCCAGCAAAGTACTCCGTGGCGGGCAGGTCGCCGAACAACGCCGTCATCACGTCACTGGGTGTCGTCGCTCCGCCGGAGACGATGTCGGCGACCTCCGCGGTGCGCTGGTCGTGTTCCGCAAGGATGTCGTCGATACGCTCCTGCGGTGCTTCGACGGGCTCGCGATGGCCGGTGAGAAATCGGTCGTGACCTTGCTCACGGAGCCATCGGAGCGAGTCGTTAAATGCCGGTAACACCTTCGGCCGCGCCCCGCTTTCGTCGGGCACCTGCAGGAACGGATTGGGTGTGATGTCGCCCAGCACGTTGTCGCCGACGACCGCTTCACGCCGGCCCTGAGAGTCGTACGAAAAGATTATTTCGCCCGCGGAGTGGCCCTGCACGGCGTCAATCGTTAGTTCTGTGTCATCGACGGTGACGGTATCACCGGCCACGAGCGCGCGGTCGGTGTCGACGCTCTGGGCGTAGGGCAGGAAGGCTTCCGGTAGCTGTGTGACCGTTTCGGCGGTCTCGCGTGAGACACCACACCGCTCGAAGAAATCCGCGAAGTAGGACTGCTCAGTGTGTAGTTGCGCCGCGAAATCGCCCATGATTTCTGCTCCCGGTTCGCTGGCGAGGACACGCGCTCCCCGCTCGGCGAACCGGTTCGCCATGCCGAAATGATCCGGATGCGGATGGGTGACCAGCACCTGCTCGATATCATCTGGGGACAGTTCACGTGCTTCAAGCGCCTCGATCAGACGCGACCACGCTTCCTCGCTGTCGGGTCCCGGATCGACAATCGTTCGCCGCGCGATGTATGCATTGACTGGTCCGACCTGAAACGGCGTCGGGATCGACACCCGTGTGAACATATCTCCCCGTTGCAGGTGGTGGCGCAAAACAGTTCGTACCCGCACGGCACGTTTACCATCGTGGGCGCTCGCTGTCCCTCGGTTAGCTGTGGTTCCTCATGGTTTTCCGGGCACAAGAGATATATTCGTCCTTCGCGTAGGGACAGATATGAACAAGCACTTCGAAGACGCACGGTACTACCTGAAGCGTGCCGGGGAAACCGCCACCAAGGGCGTCAAAGAGGAACTCGAACCGGTCGAGGAACGCTTTCGAGAACTCACTGGGAAGGAAGAAGAGCCCGAACCCAGCCGCCTGGAGGCCGTCAAGGCCGACCTGAAGGACCTGCAGGGAAAAGCAGAGGGCGAAGCCGAGGAAGCGATCGCTGACGCCCGCAAGAAGATCGGTGCGTATCGCGGTAAGGAAGAGCCGGAAGCGTAGTCGGAAAGCAATTCTTAAGGGATGCGCTCGAATAGGATTGAGTGCACTGGGTTGGTGATCTAGTTCGGTTATGATACCTCCTTCACACGGAGGAAGTCGGCGGTTCGAATCCGCCCCAACCCATCCGCTCACTGCACACTTTTGAAGGAGTCTGTATGGGTGTCTGGAGCCACCTCGTAACGATGAGTTACTACACCGTGAGCCGTGACCTTACCCAGAAGCAGCCTCAGTTAGCGCATACGAAGCTGTTACCGTCGTCTTAGCGCTACAGGTGTACGGATAGCGATCGGTTACGCGCAGCCCGACAGTTTTTACCGCTCGGTAAACAAAGCAGCATATGACCGAAAGTGAGTCGCAGACGTCGCCTGACGGGCCGCTATCAGGAGAGATGGTCCGGCATGGGACGGGCGTGAACTCGAACCGTGCGTTTCCGACGGAGAGCTATTCGTCCAATCTGGACCCGTTTGTCCTGTTCGAGCAGTTCTACATCGACCCCGACAAGGGGTTCCCGATGCATCCGCATCGCGGGTTCGAGATCGTCTCGTACATGATCGAGGGTGGGATGGAACACGAGGATTCGCTGGGCGTCGCAAACACTGCATACGAGAACGACGCGATGCGTATCACGACCGGCAGTGGGATACGCCACTCCGAATTCCCCGCCGACGGGCAGGCCTGCACCGGACTACAGCTCTGGGTGAATCTGCCGCAGGCGAAGAAGGACGCTGACCCGGACTACATTGACGCCACGGCCGACGCGCTCCCGACAACGGAACAGGACGGTGCGACGGTCACGACGGTTATCGGCGAGGGCTCACCGATCAGCCTCCATACGCCGATGGAATATCTGGATGTATCTGTGGCCGACGCGTGGACGTGGTCGGTCCCGGCGGAGTGGTCCGGATTTCTCTATGGTGTCACCGGTAGCGGAACGGTCGCGGGACAGTCGTTCTCCGACGGTGATTTCCTACCGGTCACTGACGAGCGGTCGGTGACACTCCAAAGCGATGAGTCGCTTCGTGCTGTCGCCGTCTCGGGCCGCCCGCACGGCGAGCCGATCCGACAGCGCGGCCCGTACGTTCTATAGGTGGGCGGTGCGGGGTGGTTCAGGGCCAGACGTGAGGGCTTGACTAGATTTTACCAGATGGTAAAACTCTTCTGTGGGCGGTCCGTGCTGTGAGACATGGCAGACGTAGCAGTTGTCGGCGGCGGTCCCGCCGGCCTGAGCGCGGCACAGTACGCGGCGAAGAACGACCTCGAAACGATCACCTTCGATACGGACGAGTCGTGGATGCACAAGGCGCACCTGTTCAACTACCCCGCAGTGCGCTCCATTAGCGGCGAGGAGTTCCTCACGGTCGCTCGTGGGCAGGCCCGCGACCGCGGCGCGACGCTGTACGAGACGGAAGTAACGGCTATCGACCAGACCGACGATGGATTCGTCCTCACGACGGCCGACGACGAGTACACCGCGGAGTACGTCGTCCTCGCGACTGGTGGCGACCGCAGCCTCGCCGAGGACCTCGGCTGTGACTTCACCGATGAGGATGTCGTCGACGTGACTGTCGACATGGAAACGTCCGTCGAGAACGTGTACGCGACCGGGGCGATGGGTCGAGCGGAGAAGTGGCAGGCGGTCATTGCAGCCGGTGACGGTGCGGCCGCTGTCCTCGACATTCTCTCGAAGGAGAAAGGCGAATACTACCACGACTTCGATATGCCGTCAGACGTGCCGGAGCTCTAACGATGCAGTCAAAATCTACTACTACAATGACTCTCGCTACAATCCCGAACCGTACTGTTGGAAACGCTCGTGCAGTCTCGGTGGTGAGTTTGTGATGGCACCCGAACTCAACGTCGTGTTGCTCGTCGTCGGCCGCGTCCTCTTTGGCGGCGTGCTCGCATTCACCGGCCTGAGCCACTTCACACAGACGGAACAGATGGCCGGCTACGCCGAGTACAAGGGCCTCCCGGCACCGAAATTCTCCGTCCTCGCGTCCGGTGCCCTCCTCATTCTCGGCGGGCTCGGCGTGACCGTGGGCGTCTTTCCGGTCGTCGCAGCGATCGCCCTCGCCGCGTTCCTCATCGTCTCGGCGGTTGCGATGCACGACTTCTGGGCCGTGCCGGACGAGGACCGGCAGGACGAACTGAACAGTTTCCTGAAGAACGTGACGCTCGCGGGCGGGGCGCTCGTCGTCGCGGCGTCGGCAACCGGAACGTGGGCGCTCAGCGTCGGCATCAGCCCCATCTGACGCTGGCTGGTCGGCTCGATCTACTGCGGTGGGTATAGCGAGTCGAGAATGAAGTCGTTGACGGCACGCTTGGCTTCGTTGGGTGCGTCTTCGTGGCCGAGCGCGATCCGCCGGCCGCGGGCCGCGTGAATCACGTCCGTGATGAGCTGGCCCATCAGTTCGGCGTCGACATCCCGAAACGCGCCCTGTTCGATTCCGTCTTCGATGACCGTGGCGATGCTTTCTCGAAGGCGGTCGTAGTGCTCGTTGAACAGCGCCCGGTGTTCCTCGTCGTTTTGCGCGTATGCGTACAGTTCGTGGTACACCTTCATCCGGTCCCAGTGGGAAAAGTCGTCGAACTCCGGGCCGAACAGGCACCGGTCGATGCGAACATCGAGTTCTGTGCGGGGGTCGGTTTCGTCGTCAACCACGACGCTTCCCTCGTACTGGTCGATAATGTACTCCAGAAACGACGAGATCAGGTCGTACTTGCCGTCGAAATGATAGTGAATCACTTGCCGGGACATATCCATCTCATCGCCGATGTCCCGGACTCGCAAGTCCTTGTAGCCGTGCTTGCTCAGCGCCCGAAAGGTGGCCTCCATAATGACCTCTCGGGTGTCCTGTGGCGTGCTCTGCCCGTCCGATTCGCTCATGGCCTGTTTTATCGTGGTAGGCACATATCGGTTTCTCCCTCCGTCGGGACTGTGGAGTTGTCGTCGACCGGAACGTGCCTCGCCGCAACGCTGTCACCGCTCACGCGCGTTCGACGAACCGAGCGTCAGCGGAGGTGTGATCCCGGTTGAACGACAGCACCTTCGCCCGAATCACGTCACCGGCCGACACCGACGACGGCACGTCCTCGGTAAACAGGACGAACCCTTCGACTTTCCCGACGGCGACGCGGTCGCCGGAGTGGTGATCGCTGAATTCGGTGATGCCGAACTCGTAGGTCTCACCGAGTTCGACTGGCGGTTCTCGCTCCTGTGCGGCTTCGTGAGCACGCTTCGATGCACTGCTGGATGAACGGCGGGTAATCGCAAACGCCAGCGCGAGGCCCACGGCGAGGGCGGCCCCGCCGGCGGCGAGCCAGAGTGGTTCCATGACAGGGGTTGCAGGGCGAACGGATTAATACCTTTCAGACTCCGGCGACAGCGCTTACAGTCCAAGGCGGTCCCGAAGACCGCCGCCACTGGAGTCAGAATCCTCGCCCTCAGGGTCCCACTCCGTCGGTAGCTCGGCCGCGAGCGACGTGACCTCGTCGTCGCTGTAGCGGTGGTCCGCCGTCGCGTCGTCGAGCCAGTTCGCCCACTCCTCAGCTGTCATTCGGCCCTGCGAATCGACCTCCCACTGGTCGACCAGCGCCTCCCGGTCGCGGAACGGGATGTCCATGCCGCTGTCGCCCCAGTACAGCGGGGAGAGCGCGAACTCGTGAGTGTCGTCTTCCAGCCAGACGAGCCGATAGGGGTAGTCGTTGTAGCAGAACACGTCGTCCGGCGAAACGACGTCGCCATTGGGGAGCTCCAGGGTCTGGGACATTGTATCACTGTAGGGGCTACCCACGTTTCAGGGTTATGTGTCGGTAGAGCGGCTGGACGCCTGTCGCTACGCGAGCGGGTCACACAGCGCCCACTCGTCCGTTTCAGGGTCGAGATTGGTGGGCTCCGCGCCCCGATCAGTCACGATGCCGGCGTGGTAGTAGATCGCCTTTAGCTGGAACACGGTCGGCGAGTGGTAGACGCTGCCGTCGGTCAGTTCCGAGCGGCGGAGTTCCCCGTCCCCGGTCAGCACTCGCTGGCGGACGGCCTCGTTGCCACGGAGGAACAGTTCGACGGTGAACTCTGGGTGCAGCGCATGGAGATACTCGACGAACTCGACGAGCGACGGCGACTCGTACCCGTCCCGGTGACAGGTGTAGAGCCCGTCAACGAGGAGTTCCGTGGCCGGATAGTCGGAGACGACACGGCGGACGAGCTGGCCCCACTGGGGCGCGACGTCGATGAATCGCTTTCGGGACCGCTGCCAGTCCTCGAACCGGCGGAGTGCAGCGTCGATGTCGCCGACCGTCCGGAGCGCGAACCGGACAACTTCCCGGCCCAGTGGTGTCAGCGTGAGCGAGCCCCGGCCGGTGTCGATCAGGTTCAGGAACGCCGCGCCGGCGATAGCACCGTCGACGGCCCCGACGACATGGGAAGCAAGCAGGTCCCGTGCGTTGCCGTCGTGGTGGACAGCCAGTGGCACCGCGATGTAGTTCTTCGGATGGTTGAGCCCGAAGTTCTGGTCGGCGACGCCCTGTGCGCTTGCCTGGAACCGGATCGCCGAGGCGGCGTCCATCGACCCGTGGCCGACCACGCGGGGCCGTTCCAGAACCGTGACTGCGCCGTCGGAGTCGACGCCCAGCACGCCGACGTTTAGCTCGCGGGCCATCGTCCGTGCGGCGGTGGAGATGCCGCTCCGGGGTGCGGTCAGGAAGGCGACGTTCGCTTCGTTGAGTCGGTCGTGGGCCTGCACGACCCCGCGTTCCGCGTCGACGCCACCGTTGCCCGTGTAGCCCTTCGCCTCGACAGCGATGAGCGGCGGCCGGTCACCGAGTCGGTCGACGGACAACAGGTCCGTCGAGAGCGTCTGTACGCCGACGAGGTCGGGATAGCCAGTTCCGATCTGGACGTGGTTGAACGGTGCGAGTGTCGCCTGCACGGACGCCTGGATGGGCGTTTCGTCCAGCCAGCGCTGCTGTGCGAACTGCGTGTCCGCGACGACGTAGGCGTCCTCGCGGTCCGAAAACAGCCGGTCTTTCGTCCGGGCGAGTACCTGTGGCTCGGAGAGTCCCGACGCCGCTGTGGCCATAGACGGCGTTCACACAGGGCAGACATGAGTGTTCTGTCCCCAGACGAGCGATCAGCGGGCGGCTGATTCAGTGCTACTCGACAGCCGCGTATCATCTACACGGTAACAGGATGATATGGCGACGCCACGGCCGGACAACCAACCGGGCGGTGAGAAAATAGGAATGTCTCTGCTGGTCGTCAGTACTGGTGAAGCGGCTGTTGGCGGATTTTGGCCCGTAGTTCCCCGATAGAGGGGTCGCCGTCGCCGCCGAACTGCTGTGTCACGGAGTGAACTTCCTCGCGGGAGATCTTGACATTGCCCTGTTCGATGACGTCGGCGGGACGTTCGCGGAGCTCACGGATCGTTCCGACCGCGAGCAGGAACGGAATGGCCCACGCTGAGAGGGTGTTGCCGCGGGTTTCGGGCATGGCTTCGAGCCACGCCTGCGCGTCGTCGAGGTAGCCCTCCGCTCGCTCGGTCACCTGCTCGATGACGGGGACCAGCGAGTCGACGTTGTCCGTGTCGCTCACGTCGCTGTGGTCGAGGCCCTGCTCGTGGAGCAGTTCAAGCGGAAGATAGACGTTGTTTTCCTCTTCCATGTCCGTCGCGGCGTCCTTGGCGACGTTGACGAGCTGGAGCAGCAGGGCAAAGGAGCGGGCGTTTTCCTCCATCTGGGCGATCTGCTCGTCGGTGGCTTCGTGGGAGACCAGCCCGGTCACCAGCGTCCCGACGGTCCCGGCGGCGTACCAGCAGTACTCTTCGAGTTCGTCGAGCGTCTTGATCCGAAGCCCGCCGGCATCGGCGTAGCGGTCGACGAACATCGCCATCCCGTCGACGAGCTCCCGGACCGGCCCGCGGATGGTCCGCGTGGAGTGGTCGTCGAGCGTGTGAAACACGTCGACGATACGGCCCGTGTTCTCGACGACTTCCCAGTCGGCGTTCGTCGTCGTAGGGATCCACTCTTCGACGGCATCGTGGAACGTCGACACGGTCGTCCCGCTCGACGGTTCGAGCGAGCGGCTGTACGTCTGCAGGAGTTCGGTCTGCACCGCTGGAGGGAGATGACCGGCGTCCTCGATCGTGTCAGCCACACGACAAAGAAGGTAGCCCAGACAGATGTCCCGGGCCATCGGTTCGTTGAGTTCCGAAATTGTGAGACTAAACGTCCGCGACACACGATGGACGGCATCGTAGCACCACTCGATGTCTTCCGAAGACGACCGGTCTGTGTGGTTCTGAGACATTCCCGACATCCGGGGTAGGGCATACGATGATAAAAATGGGACGGCTACGGCGTCAGTTCCGTCCCGGTCACGGTTCGGTGTTCCGACAGACTCAGGAGTGTCCGAGCCTAGTTTACCGTATGAACGGCATAGCGACCGGGAGGGCACAACCGTGAACAATCAGGACGCATTGACGTTGGCGCTGACGGTCGTCGCCGCGATCATCCTCCCGGGCCTCGCAAACTGGGGATTCAGTACGCTCGGCTACCCCTGGGTCGGAAGCGCTGTCTGGGCGCTGGGGTACGGCCTCGGCGTCGTCTTCATCTGGTACGAGTGGGTCCGGCCGCTCGATATCACCGGTCCGGAGGGTGTCAGCCGAAGCGAGGACTCGGGCGAGTAACGCGCTGTTCTGCCTCCCTTGACGACCAGCCATCAGTTTTCTCAGCCAGCCACGTCGCAAGGACATACGTATTGTAAATTTTTCATACAACACCCGTAGTACCCAGCCGACAACATTTATACCCGTAGTCGGCCCAACGTGAGATATGACAAACGAGACGCTCGGTGTGAGTCGTCCCGGAACGAGGGGACGCGCCGGGTGGACACGCGAGCAGGCGAGTCGGATCGAGCGGACCGACGACACCGTTGCCCCCATCGTCTACCCGCCGGAAACCGATCAGATCCCTGAGGTCCACATCTGGGACACCTGGTTTCTCCGGAACCGCGACGGTACGCTGGCGACAGTTGACGGCTATCGGGTCTGTTTCTCGCTGACCGCCCCGTCGGATCTGCTGCCCGGCAAGCGCCACGACGTGGCGACCATCCGCTGTTTCTACTCCGATGACGGGCGGAACTGGCACAACGCCGGCCCGGTGTTCGAGGACGCACTGGGCCAGCGCCAGTGGGCTGGGTCGGCACTGTACGACGACGACGGCAGCGTCTACCTGTTTTATACCGCGGCCGGCGAAGACGGAGCCGAGGATCTGACTTACACCCAGCGTATTGTCGGTGCAGGCGGCGGGAGCATCGACACGGCCGACGGGTTCGAGCTTTCAGGTCCGTGGACCCACCACGAACTGCTCCAGCCCGACGGCGACCGCTACGAGCGCGAAGACCAGTCTCGCAGGATGATATACACCTTCCGCGACCCGTGGTTCTTCGAGGATCCCGAGACGGGCGAGACGTGGCTCCTGTTCGAGGCGAACACGCCGGTTCCAGAAGGGAGCGATGTCTGCGGTGGCGACGACGCATTGCAGGAGTTCAACGGGAGCGTGGGCATCGCCCACTCGCCGACGGGCGACCCGCTAGCGTGGGACCTCGAAGACCCGCTGCTGGACGCTGTGGGCGTCAATCAGGAGCTCGAACGGCCACACATCGTGTATCGGGACGGGCTTTACTACCTCTTTATCTCCAGCCATCTCCACACCTTCGCGCCGGGGCTTGAGGGCTTCGACGCGCTGTACGGCTTTGTCGCGGAGAACCTCCGCGGTGACTACGTCCCGTTGAACGAGTCCGGCCTCGTCGCCACAAACCCCGAGAACGCGCCGTTCCAGTCCTACTCGTGGATGGCCTTCCCTCACGACAGTGAGGTGCTGGTCCAGAGCTTCTTCAACTACTACGATTTCGACGGCGAGACGCTGGACGAAATCGCCCACCTGTCCGAGTCCGAGCAGATGCGCCGGTTCGGCGGCTCACTCGGCCCGACACTCCGACTCAACGTTGAGAGGAGTCGGACGCGAATCATCGGGACGCTCGGGCACTGGCACATCCCGCTGGACGGCGAGAAACTCCCACTGACGGACCGAGAGCTGATTCGGCGCGGCAAAAGCGACGATGCAGGCGGCGCTGGCTACGACGGCTGAGCCGAGACTGAGTGGGGAGTAGTGACTTCAAAGCGGCCTTTTTCCACGTATCCGGCCGGACCGTCTACCAGACTGAATCCAGTTCCCAGACATCCAGCGACGCAACTGTCGCGCAACCGCCCTCGGCCGACAGCGAGATGCCGGTCGCGTCCCCGCGAGTCGGATACACGCGGCTGGTCAGGCAGTGGCGCTCGTTGGCGAACACCTCGACGACGCTCCCGTCGACGAAGACACGCAGCGACAGCGGCGCGTCGTACGGCTGGACCCGCATCGACTGGGTATCGCCGGTCGCCTGCGGATCGGTGCTCGACGCCGACCGGTCGACGGCGATTTCGCTCTCGTAGGAGTACCGAATCGGCGTCCGCTCCTCGCCGTCCGGCGATTCGAGGACGGACAGCTCGACGGCTTCGGCGTCCTCCAGCCGAACCGTGGCACGGAGTTCGAACGACCGGCTCTCGACCGGCAACTGCTCGGTGTCGCCCGCGTCGAGGCGCACCACGTCGTAGCTCGTGTTGTCGCCACGTAATTCAGTGAGTTCGGGGGCCGGCCGCTGGCACAGGCCGCCGTCGTCAGCCAGCGACAGCTCCCGGGGAAGTGACATCGCACCGGACCAGCCGGCGTCCCACTGCCCGCTCACGTCGCGAGCTTCGGGGAGCCATCCCCAGGTCAGGATGCGGCCGTCGTCGGTCCACATCGACTGCGGGGCGTAGAAGTCGCCGTGGTCGAGCTTGTCGCGGCGGTCGGCCTTGAACTCGCCGTCCTCGTATGTCCCGAGGAAGTACACCACATCTTCGTAGTTCGAGATGTGCAGGAGCTGGCGGTCCCCGAAATCGAGCAGTTCCGGGCACTCCCAGACGGTTCCAGCGGTGTCGCGGTCGCCAGCGAGTATCGGGCCCTGATACTCCCAGTTCCGGAGGTCGGCGGATTCGTACAGCAGCGCCGCCCCACCGCCGCCCTCGATCCCGGCCCCGATGAGCTGGTACCAGGTCCCGTCCTCGCGCCAGACGCAGTGGTCCCGGAACTCCCCTTCCCAGTCCTCGGTCCGGAGCACCTCCGGTTCGGCCGGCAACTCCTCGATGATGGGGTTGTCCGGGTCCTTGTCCCAGGCTGTGAGGCCGTCGTTCCTAGCGGTGGCGATACAGGGGAGCTGACGCTTGTCGCGACCGCCCGTGTATAGTACGGTCGGGACGCCGTCGTTGTCGACCGCACAGCCGGACCAGCAGCCGTCCCGGTCCGGGCCGTCGGGCGACGGTGTGAGTGCGACAGGGCGGTCCTCCCAGTGGACAAGATCGTCGCTGACAGCGTGGCCCCAGTGGATCGTGTTGTGGAACGGTCCGGCCGGGTTGTACTGGTAAAACAGGTGATAGCGGCCATTCCAGTGAATGAGGCCGTTCGGGTCGTTGAGCCAGTTCGCCGGCGGCGTCACGTGGTAGGACGGGCGACAGGGGTCGTCGTCGAGCCGCTCGCGTAACTGCCCGAACGTGTCGACATCCTTCGGGCGGCCGGTCAGCGGGTGCCGGTCGTCCGTCGATAGAAAGTCAAGCGCGTTCTCGATGAGTGTCTCGCGGTTGCCCTGACACACATCGTGGGTCGGCTGGGCGAACGCCACCGAAGACCCGATACCCAGCACCTGCCCGTTGCCGGGCTCCCAGGAGAGAATCGACATCTGCTTGACGACATCGGTGTCGCCCCGGACCGTGCTCGCGAGCACGTCTCCCGACTGTGGTGCGATGGACTCGTATCTCGCGTAGGGAATCGTGACACCGGCACCGCGGGTATGGACGCGAAGGGTGTCGTAGTCCGCGTGGATCGGGTGGTCATCGTAGAGGGCTTGCCAGAGATGACCAGTTGACTCGGGGATCTCTTCCCAGCCGGTGGCGTCGGGTGCGACCTCCTCGAACCCGAGCGGTTCGACGGTCGAGAGCGCGTTCAGCGTCAGCAGGAGTGAGCCACCGTCACGGACGTATGCGGCCAGGGCCGGCGCGTCGGTAAGGGTTCGCTCGTCGAACAGTTCGTCACGATGCCACCAGAGGACGTCGTATTCGGTGGGCTCGACCGACGAAAGTGCGCATCGCTCCGCACCGTCGACCGCCTCCTGACACCAGTCGTAGGCCGACGCCTGCTCGTCCGTACAGGCGTCGACGTAGAGACAGCCGATGCGTGGCGAATCTGCCATTGCCCGTTATCCCCTCCTGAAATATAAAAACATTCGGCAATCGTTTCTGATCGAATATGCACGCTCTTGTGGATATTGACGGTGCTTGAGGCGGCAAAGCAGCCGGCAAGCACTGGCTGCCTACAGCGTAACCTCACCCCGGTTACGACGGCGGGGAGACCGAAATCAATGACCAGAGCAGTGGCTCACGGCGAACTCTCGATGAAAAAGCGAGCGGGACCGGTCAGTGGACGCGAGCGTTGCGGGCCTCGGCCTTCCAGTCGATGACGGTTTCGTGACAGCTGGGACAGACGAACTCGGTGAGCTTTGTCGTCTGGTCGTTGTATGACATCCGTGTGCCACAGTTGGTGCAATCCATTATAATTGTATATATTCTATTGAAGGATATAAATTTTCTCCTGACCATAGTCGGTCCGGGCGAGAGACGGTCTGACACGGCTGAATTATGCTATCTCGTCTCATGGGGCCCCGCAGAAGCATTCGTTCTGTGGCGATAGCACATCACTACACAGGTCTCCAGAGCGTGGACGAGCACAGACAGTAGACGGTGAGCCGAAAATGCGTGGCTTGCGGGGACTACGACCCGCCGTGTCCAGTCGGATCGATTTTCGGGTCAGTGCTACCGGTCTCGGTATCCGAGCGGTCGGTCGTGTCAGTCGCAGACGGCGAGCGTTCGTCGGCGGTCGTGATGTCCACGTCCGGCGCTGTCTCGGTCCCGTCGAAGCGGTCGTCCACGTCGACGGGTTCCTCATCGAGTCTGGCTTTCGCCCGTGAGAGCCGCTGTTCCACGGCATCGAGTTCCGCTTCGAGGTGGTCGGTGGCGTCCGGATAACAGTCTCTGGCGTCTACCAGGGCAGTTTCGAACGCCGCCTTCGCCGTCTTGTACTCCGCTAACGCGGCGTCGGGCTGGCTGGCGTCGGCGTACCAGTCCCCTGCCTCCATCGCGTCCGTCGCGACTGTCCGCCGCGCGGTGACGAGGTTCTCCGCGACGGTCCCCAGTCGGTCCCGGACCCGCTTGGGGTCGCCAGCGAACCGCCGTTCGTCCGCCCCCCAGTCGAGTTCGAGAACGTCTCGGTAGGCTTCGAGCGCCTCGGCCCAGTGGTCGGCGGCAACAGCGGGGTCTTCCGCCGCGACAGCCTCGTTGTCGGCTGCAGCCGCAGTGTGCAGCGGTGACTGCTTGAGGTCCTCAATAACAGTGTCGAGTCGGTCCCGCTCGGCACGGATGTCGGTGAGTTCGGGGATGTCCTCTGTGGGGAGCGAAAAGATCTCGTCGTACTCTGCTCGCGCCGCCTCGTAGGCATCGTACGCCGCTTCGAAATCGTTCTCCCGCCAGTGTTGCTCACCGGTGTCGACTGCTCTGCGGGCGCGGCTTCGACGGACTTCCGTGAGCGTCGCAATATAGCGCTCCTGTACCGTCGTAACCCGGTCTTCGAGCGCGTTTGTATCGCCAGGCGGCCCGAACTCGGTAGCCGTCTCCCCGGCCGCGTCGAGACGGTCCCCGGCTTCCAGCACCGTCGCCAGTGCTTGCTCGTAGTCTCCCTGATCGCGCTGCTCTGTCGCCGTCACCAGCATCCGCTTGACCTCGTCTAAGATGTTCTCGACACGGACCCACGCCTGTGACGCGTGTGAGAGATACGCGGTCAGGTCGACGATTCCCTGCTTGCCACAGTGAACCCGCCACTCCGTCTCACCGCACCGCCGGAACGTGATCTGGCCGTGGCCCAGGGAGTGGTCGCCCGCGACCTGGTCGATATCGACGTGCGGGATGGCGAACCGCCTGTCGCCGTCGTCATCGCCCACCAGCAACAGGACCCGCTTGTCAGTCACGACGCCGACCATTCGGTAGTTGCTGCCCGGCCGCACAGTCTCACTTGACTCTGAGGTGCCGATTTCGACGCCGTGCTTGCGGCTGGTGAGAGCAAACCGTGGGGTTTCGTCGTCGTCGACGGCTGCCAGTGCCGGCTCGTCGTGGAGATATCCGGTCGAGAAGAGCCCGCCCGAACCGGTACTAGTGAGAACATCGGGTGGATCTGTCTCCAGATTATCTAACCTGATAATTTTCCCCATTATCGGGTCAGAATACGTCTGAAGGTTTGAGTTTGACTTATGTATTCTGATACTGGCGTAGTAAATTAATATAAACCCAACGTGAATTGCATTGTCGCGTCGCCGTCAGGGCTGTGGCCGTCGATACTCCACGTGTCTCGTCACGCCGTCCGTCAGCCGGCAGACGGGTGTCTGACTTGGCTTTAGGTATCAAGCTGCCGTAGCCGAGCATATGCCACGTACCAGTCTCGGCGGGGGTTCATCTCAGAAGCGACAGGGTGGTGACCTCGCAACGGACGCGACCAGCCTCGGAATCGACACCGACGTATTCGAACTGCTCTCGACCGGTCGCGGTCATAAAATGGCACAGTCCGAGCCCAGAATCGAGCGGTGGCTGGACTGCTGGCGGAATCCCTAGCTGGTCTCGACGAGGCGCGCTGCGATCCGCTGTGCGCCGATGGTCGGTGCGATGTCCGGTTCCTCAGCAGCGATGACATCGATGTCGCGGTTCAGCTCCGCGCTGAGGCGTTCTTCGAACTCGTCGACGATACCGGGGATGCAGGCCATGCCACCGGTGATGGCGATCGGCCGGTCCAGCGCGAGCTGGTACACTTTCATGTAATCGTTCGCCAGTTCCGGCAGGAACGTGTTGGCCAGTTCGTCGACGGCGTCGTCGAGGTACTCGTTGACCGCGTCCATCACTGAGCGCTCGATGGTGAACTCGTGTGAGCCGCCGCCGGGCTGCTGGATGATGTCCGTGAACGGCTCGAAGTCGACGAAGTCGGCGTGTTCTTCCTTGTATTCGCGGGCGGTCTGGTTGTCGATGTTGACACGGCCCTGCGTTTCTTCCTCGACGTAGTTGGCGATCATCCGGTCGACTTCGTTTCCGGTCACCGCGCCCGTCGTGAACGGAGAGAGTTGCTCGCCCCGTCGGTACGCGGAGGCTTCGAGGTTCGTCGACCCCATGTTGACGGAGACGAATATCTCGTCGATGGCTTCGAGGTCGTCGCCGAAGGCCGGAATAGAGCCACACAGCGACTCCGGGTAGCTCTCGACGAGGTCCAGCCCGATAGAGGAGTTCTCGATGACGTTCTGGAGGTTCTCCAGCCCGGTCGGATTGTCGATGGTCGGGATGGCGTACACGACGCCGCTGTTTGCCGGGATGTCGTGCTCCTCGATGATGGCCTCGAAGAACGTCTTGGTCATCTCGGCCCGGTCGGCGTCCTCGGGAAGCCCCGACCGAAGCATGTACTCGACGCGGTCTGGATACTCGCGGGCCGCTTCCTCGCCGTAGAGGACCTTTTCCTCGCCGGTCAGGGCGTCCTCGTACGTCGCCATGCACGTCAGTGTCTTGATGATCCGGTTCTCCGTGCCGTGTTCGCCCGGCAGGGCAATGACGGTCCGGGTGCTCCCGAGCTTGACCCCGACCGGAACAGCGGCAGCGCCGTCCGACGACACACCGGCGTCCGATTCGGACCCGGTGTCGTCGTCCGCATCCTCGTCACTCATATACGGTCGTCCTTGTCGACCGCCCGATATATATCCTCTCCCTAGTATTCAGGACTGATAGCTGTCCCCTCGGGTGACTGATACTGCGTCCCCCTCAGTATCGGGGATTCGACGGACAGAATTGGTGCTGAAAACGAAGGTTACGTCATCGCAGTGAGCTTCGCGATGTAGACGAGGCTCAGCATGTGGTCGTCGACGCTCAGTTCGTTGTCGTCGTTGGTCGCCGACTCGTCGATGCCAAGCAGGTAATCCGAGAGGTCGTCCTGTACGTCCTCTGTTAGCCAGTCGATCGAGCGATAGTAATCGAGCGCTTCGTCGGCCCCTTTATACCCGGAGTGCATCAGGAGGAACTCGAGCCATTCGAAGACCACGAACTCCGCGGCGTAGGTCTCGGGCAGTGCTTCGAGATAGGGCTTCTCGTGGGCGTCACCACCGAGGAACGGCAGCAGTTCACGGTACAGTCCGGAGCGGAACGAACTCCCCGCAAGCACCTCTTCATCGGCGTCGTCAAGCCCCATGTCCAGGTCCGTCGGGTCCGGGACGTCCTCGTCGCCCATCCCGTTGCCCCGCTGACGAGCCATCTTCCGTAACTCGTCGAGGTCGTAATCGCGCGGGTTGATGGTCATGATACTGACCCTTCAATCTACACAATCATAAATCTTGCACACCGTCAGACGGCCGTCATGCACACGCTCGCGGGTGTTTCAGTCTCGTCCGTGCTCCGTCCCCCAGTTGCGACGTTGATAATCGGGACCACATTTTTATAGTGACTCGGAGTCGACCTGTGGATACTTGGATGATGAACCGGCAATCAGAAACCGGTCCAGCCCGCTTCTGTGTGACCAACGCGAAAGGCGGGACCGGAAAGACGACAGTTGCTATCAACGTAGCCGGTGCACTGAACGACCGCGGCCGGGACGTCCTCTTTATCGACCTCGACCCGCAGGGCAACGCCACGGAAGGCGTCGGCCTCGTCGAGGCGTACGACGCCGACCCGCCGACGCTATTCGACGCACTGACCGGCGATCCATCGGCGCTGGGTGAGCTTATCTGCGAGGGCGAGGAGATGGACGTGATCCCCTCCAGCATCGACATGCTTCAGGCCGAGCACGAACTGACCATCGCCGACCTCATCGCCCGGGTCAACACACAGGGTGGGGATATCGACCAGGCCGCGCTAGCCTCGTTCGCTATCAACATCACGCCGGAGATGGTTACGGGGTCACACGCGCTCGACACGCTCGACCGGGCGCTGTCGACGCTCGACGCCGACTACGACTACGTTATCATCGACTGCCCGCCGTTCTACGGGAAGCTGACCGACACCGGTATGTACGCCGCACAGAACGTCCTCATTCCCGCACTGACTGAGGCCACCTCCGAACGGGCCATCGAACTGCTGATGGACCAGATGGCCGCGATGGAGCGCCAGACCGACGCGTCGATCAACACGCTCGGCGTCGTCGCCAATCGGGTCGAAACGACGTCCGAGGACGAGACGATGCTCGAATGGTTCAACATGGCGTTCCCGGACAGTCCCGTCTGGGAGGTCCGTAAACGGGTGGCGCTGCAGCGCGCGTTCAGCGCCGGCCAGTCTATTTTCGCGACCGAGGAATCGTGTGACATGGCGGCTGTCTTCGAGGACATCGCCGCAGAACTCGACGAGCAGTTCGGCTTTACCGACACAGAGGTACCAGCATGAGTGACGACGAACGTATGGACAGGGCGGAGCGCATCCGGCAGATGCGCGAGGGGAACAAGGCAGAAACTACCGACGACACCGAGGAGACAGACAACGCCTCCGCGGATGGGCCCGGTGAGCAGCCCGACGACGAGGGCGAAACCGAGGAGACGGCAGGCGAGACCGCCGACGCGGAATCGGCGATCGCGGCCAGCGACGACACGACTGACGAAGCGTCTGCAGCCGATGGACAGGCCCACACTGACACCGGCAGCGCCACCGACGCCAGCGACGCAGTCGCTGACCAGAATGACACTGACGCGATGGCCGCCGCACAGCGAGCGGCCGAGGCCTCCACACAGGTAACGGCCGGCGACACCGACACTGGTGCCGTCGACCAGCCGACGGACGACCTTTCGGCGTCGGCCAACCCGATGCAGGGCCCGACCGGCGTCGAATTGCCGGACCAGGAACTCATCGAGGAGGCGATGGCGTCGGACAACACCGCCACGACCGAGGGTGGCGCTCGCGCTGCGGCTATCGACGACGAGGCGACCCAGACAGAGGAACTGGTCCGGGTCCTCGAATTCGCGCTCGGCGACGAGTACTACTGTCTCGACATCGACTACGTCGAAGAGATCGTCAAACGCGAAACGGTCACTCGCGTCCCCAACACCGATGACTACGTCGAGGGCGTCGTCGACCTCCGGGGGCAGATTACGACGATCCTCAACCCCAAGGAGATGATGGACATCGACAGCGACGGGTCAGAGAACCTCATCGTCGTCTTCGACGCAGGTGTGTTCGAAGAACAGGGCGCGATGGGATGGATCGTCGATGAGGTCCGTCAGGTCGTGCCTGTCGCCGAATCCGAAGTGAACACCGCCCCCGTCGACGGCGATTACATCAACGGTGTCGTCGACCGCGACGGCGAAGACGAGTTCGTCATCTGGATCGAACCCGACGACGTGCTCGGGAACGCAACCGCGGACGGTGAGGACTGACGCGCCGTCTTCCTGTTTTTTCGGCTTGGTTGAAATCCTTAGTAACTGATACAAATGCCGTGCTGCATACAGGCAGAATATTCGGCAACGGATGGTGTCGTTTCACTTTCCGCTGTGATTTACCAGAACGAATGGGGAAATCTATTGATGTTCGTTTTCAGAGATTGTTTCATCCATCCTGCTGAATAGAGCGTAAAATAGTTGCTACCAGCACTGTGTTAATTGTCACAGTCTGATCGAACGACCACAGTCGGTGGGGCACCCAAACCCCCGACAACCATCACGCAGTGCTTTATTACGTTATGTTGAAATTACATATCTATGCAAATACTTGATTCTCTGGTAACCCTCCTTATGTTGATTTTACAGCTTCTTTTGTTTTTCATGCTACAGCTTGGGGTGATGGTGGCGATAACTGGCGGCATCGGACTGGCCGGGGGCGTACTGTCCGTTCCGGTGTTGTCCGTGCTCCCGGATGTCCGCCGCTTTCTCGTCCAGGCTTCCGGTGGCCGCCCGGACGACGAGACCCCGTCTTGGCGAGTGGTCCTTCGACCCCGATACCTACTCCTGTCGTTCGTGTTCGGTATTTTGTATGGATTAACATTTGTCGCGCTTCTTGGCCCGCTGATAAGGCTGGGGCTGTTCCCGGGCCGTGGCGAGCCGACTCTGTCACTCGCACTCCTGCCGGCGGTGTTCGTCTTGGCGAGCACGCTGTTCGCCTACGGAGTCCATCGATACTCGTCGGCGTGGACCGGAACAGCCTCAAGGCGGTCTGTGCTGGCCCAGTGGATGGTCTTTCTCAGCGTCGTCGTTACTGTCGGGACCGGTAGTGCATACGTAGCCGCCCTCGCAGAGCTGTAGCGTGATTCTGTTTGTACCACGATTATTCTATAGTAGCTATTGAAAATCAATGCACACCTGATCGCACGACTGCAGTGCGATCAGTGTGTAAATCGTTTCAATTGTTACTATAGTCCATCCGTAATCGACTCACGCCCGCTATACAGCGCGGCCGCGAAAACCGATCATCGGTTGCGGGTTTCACCAAGTTCGTGTTTCCGGTATTTTTACTCGCTTTCCGTCTCGTCCGTGTCGAGGTCCAGCTCCTCACTGACGAGATCGACCGCGTTCTGGACGGCACCCACCGTTCCCAGATAGCCCGCACCGACAGTCGTCTTGAGCGCTAGCGCGGCGCGCCCGGTGAGGACAGAGGGGCCGACCTTCGCCACGGCGTCGTCGCCGACCGAGACGAGCCAGCCTGGCACGTTGAACTGATACTGGGTCAGTCGGGGCTGGAACTCGCCGTGGCTACCCTGTGACTGCTCGACGAGTGTCCCGATGTTGTCCGCGGCGACACGGGCCTCGCGGATGGCCGCCGCCGCGCTTGCTGGCACAGCCTCGCCGTCGCTGTCGACGACCCGGGCGGCGTCGCCGACGGCGAACGTCGACTCGCCGAGTCGGAGGTCCGCCCGAACGACGGGCCGGTCGGCGTCGAGTGCCGGCGACCCCTCGATACCGCCGGTCCAGACGAACTGGTCCATCGACAGGTCCGTGCCGTCTCCGAGCGTAACCGCGTCGGCATCGGCCTCAGCCACGCCGGTTCCGGTCCTGACGGTCACGCCGGCGTCGACCAGCGCGTCGTGGACGGCCGACTGGAACGACGCCGGAAACGCCGGCGCGACGGCGTCTTCCTGTTCGAGCAGGAGGACCTCGATATCGCTGTCTTCGCGCATCTCGGCCAGTTCGCCGGCCACCTGCACACCTGACAGGCCAGCGCCGCCAACGATCACACGGTCGCCATCGCCGAGTTCGAGAAAGCGCTCGCGGATCTCGCGGGCATCGTCGAGGCGCTTCAGCGGCGTCGCATGCTCGCGTACGCCCGGGAGGTCGTAGAACGCCGTCTGCGCGCCGAGACACACCGCACCCACGTCGTAGGACAGGGTCTCAGACCCGTCCAGCGTCGCAGTCCCTTCGTCGGGCGCTACATCCGTGACCCTCGCCTGTCGAATCTCACAGTCGAGTACCTCATCGAGGTCGACGGTGATCTCGTCGGCCAGTGACGGCCGCCGGACGACCCGGTGGAGTTCGTGCTGCACGAGGTGTTCTGTCTGTTCGTCGACGACGACCAGCGAGACGCTGTCGGGAAGAGTCTGTTCGAGCTTTCTGGCGAGCGAGAGTCCGGCATATCCGGCTCCGAGAACGGCGACGCGCATTGTGTCCGCCGGTTAGAGCGGCGTCCGGATAACCCTGTTCTCGCGGGCGACGGGCCGGGTTCAGTACCAGTTCAGAACAGCGCCTTGTCCTCGGAGAGAATCTGTGCGGGGCCACCGACATCCCAGACGCGGGTGTCGACGCCGCAGTCGGCGACCGTTTCCTCGACGCGGCCGACGTACTCCTCGGTCGTATTGATGTAGACGCTCGCGCCGGTGTCGACGGAAAAGTACACGGGAACGTCCTCGCTGTTCCGGAGTTCCCGGACAGCGTTGAATATCTCGATGGTTCGCGGTTGCCAGTACACCCAGCCGGCCGGCCCGGTCATCGTCGCGGCGGCCAGCGACAGCGAGTCCTTCTCGGCGAGGTCGAAGACGGCGTCGAAATCGCCGTCGTACAGCGCATCGCGCATATCCGAAATCTGGCTGTGGATATGAGCCATCCGCGACTCGAACATGTGGCTCTCGGCGGCCTCCTTGTGAGCCTCCTCGGTTTCCTTGTAGGATGGGACCATCCCGGCGACGATTCGCAGGTCGTCTTCGAGGTCCGTCTCGATGCGCTCGCTCCGGCAGTCCCTGTCGTTCATGCCGGTCCGGAGGTGGGAGAACGCACCCGTCACCGCACGCGCGGCCGAGGAGGAGCCGCGGCGTGCGACCGTCGAGATTTCCGGTCGCGTCATGTCGAGACCGGCCGCCTCAACGAGGGCCATCGCCGCGGCGGCAAAGCCCGACGAGGACGAGCCAAAGCCGATGTTCGTCGGGAAGTTGTTCGCCGATTCGAAGCGGACGCCGTGGTCGATGCCGGCGAGGTCGCGGACGTGGTCCACGACGGCGTCGATACGCTCGGCCCCGCGGCCGGTGACCTCCTCACCGTCGATGACGTACACGTCTTCCTCGCGGTCCGGGTCGAAGGCGGCCGTCGTCTTCGAGTGGCTCGGTGCGGTACAGACGGAGATGCTGTCGTGGTACGGCAGTCGCAGTTCCTCGTCGCGCATCCCGTGGTACTTGACCAGCCCCTGAATCGGATGTGCCTTCGCGGTCGCTTTCATACCTCACCCTTCCGGGCCGGTCACTTTGCTATTGCGAACCGCCGCCGCTAGCGTGGCGTCGAGTTTCAGATGTCTCCTGCCGAGAAAAAGCCCCGAAGCGTCAGTACTCGGGGTTTTCCTCGCGGATGCCCTCGCGCTTGTTGACGAGGCGGGCGAGCGTGAACAGGGCGTCCGAGAGGCGGTTCAGGTAGATGATAGCCGTCTCGTTGACACCGGCCTCCTCGGCGGCGAAGGAGACACAGCGGCGCTCGGCGCGCCGACAGACCGCACGGGCGTGGTGGAGCTTCGCCCCAGGTTCGGATCCGGAGGGGAGGATGAACGATTCGAGCGGGTCCAGCTCCGAATCGGCCTCGTCGATGAGGTCTTCGAGCGTCTCGACGTGGGACTCCTGTATCCGCGGGTCGTCCTCCTCTGGGCTGGGGTTGGCGAAGTCGGCCTGGACGATGTGGAGGTGGTTCTGGATGACCCGGAGCTTCTCGTCGATGTCGTCTTGACCGGTCGGCCTGACGACGCCGACCAGCGCGTTCACCTCGTCGACGGTCCCGTAGGCCTCGATACGGCGGCTGTCCTTCGAGACCCGCTCCATGTTCCGGAGATCTGTCTGGCCCTGGTCGCCGCGACCGGTATAGATAGTCATAGCTGAATCTGGCACTGCCAGCGTCTTATAGCCGTGGGCGAATCGTTGGGGAGCGCGGGCGGCTGAGATCCGTGGCGAGCGCGGACGGCCGAGCCCCGTGGCGACTGTGGACCGCCGGCACCGCGTTCAGAGCCGGCGACGGACTTCCGAGAGCGCAGCCGGTGAGATATCAAGTTCGGCAAACAGTGCCTCGCGGCCGTCGTCTTCGCCGTGGCCGGCAACGAAGCCGTTGAGCCGGGCGGCGACCGTCGAATCGACGAACGCGCCGCCGTAGCGGTCTTCGAGTTCGTCGGCAATCACCGGTGTCGAGCGCAGTTCGTACTTCTGGTGGTAGTCTTCCGCCAGATAGAACTGGTCAAGTGCTTCGATAGCCGTTTCGACGGTCTTCCCGGTCCGCGATTCGAGTTCCTCGCGCGTCTGTTCCGCGGTCTCCTGCTGCCGGTCATCGTGTGCCAGCACCACGCCGCGGTACTGGCGCTTCAGGGGCGCGGAGAACGGTGCATGGTTCGTCCAGAACACGTCCAGCAGCGCTTCGTAGCTCACTGCGTCGGGGTCGTACTCGACCTGAACGACCTCGGTGTGGTCGCCCAGCGAGTAGTAGCTGGGGTTCGGTTCGGCCCCACCAGCGTAGCCCACCCGCGTCCTGACCACGCCCGGCATCGCGCCGAACCGCGCGTCCGGGCCCCAGAAACAGCCCATGCCGAACGTCGCCGTCTCGGTCGCCGATGGCGGCAGCGATTCAGCGTCGACGGCCAGTTCGGTCGGATGGGTCGGCTCGTACGCACTCTGAGTCATACTGGAAGACAGGGGTTCGAGCGGTTTGCCTGCTTCGACGCCCCGCGTGGAACCGGGAAATTCAACTGTACCCCTGCGAAAACAACCGAGTATGAGCCTCGAACTCGAACACTACTGTCCTGAATGCGAAGAGTACCGCGACTTCTGGAAGGTCGCGAGCACGACGATGCACCTGGGGACCAAGATCAAGTGGCACTGCCCTGAGTGTGACTACGGGTTCGTCCGCATCGACGGCGAAGTCGACACTGGACAGGCAGCATAGCTCTCCGGATCGGTATAGAGACCTCTTAGCAGCTGTTTTACACCGTCCCAGAGAGATATCTGCTACCGATGAGTCTCGACCCGCACGACCCGCACGGTGCAGGGAACGCGACCACCGAGCGAACGCAGGCCCCGCACAAGCTGTCGATGACCGTGGTTGAGTACACCGGTGAACCGGATCGCTGTACCGTGTCACCGCGGGGGCTCTCCGGCATTGCCAAGCTATCGACGTGGATTACCGTTGACAAGGAGGTCGTCGTCGATCTGGATGCGATGCGGTGACCGAGAGTTTTTATCGGGGAACCACGGATCTAGAACCGATGAGTATCGAGGTCCTACTGGTAGACGAAGACGTAGACGTTCTGGAGATCGTCGGGACGTTTCTGGGACAGGAAGACGGGTTCGAGATAACGACGGAGGACGACCCAGAAGCGGCACTGGACCTGGCAACGAACGGCGACTTCGACGCCGTCGTCAGTGACTACAAGATGCCCCGGCTCGACGGAATGGAACTGTGTCGCGCGCTCCGAGATAACGACGTCGACATCCCGTTTCTGCTGTTTACGGCCCGCGAACACGACGACGTCGCAGATGCTGCCGCAGAACACGGCGTCACTGCCGTGGTCCAGAAAGGAACGGGCACGGAGCAGTACAGCGTGCTCGCCGACCGGATTCGCGACACCATCTAGGCGTCTATCCGAGGCAGTTCCAGTGTGACGACTGTTCCGCCGTCCGGACTGCTACTGAAGTCAACTGTGCCGCCGTAGGTTTCGGTCACCCAGACGACTAGCCACAGACCGAGTCCGGTCCCGTGACGCAGTTGCGTAATCGGTTCGTCGCCGGTCACGACATCGAGTTCGTGTTGTGGAATCCCCGGCCCGTCGTCGGCGACAGTGATTGAGACGGTTCGTGGGCCCGTCTGGACACCGATGCGGATAGACGGGTCGTCGCCGGCGTGTTCGAGGCTGTTTTCGAGGAGTTCACCGAGGATTCGATGTAATCGCCCATCACCCGCCGTAACCGACACATCCGGGAGGTCTGTTTTGATTTCACTGGCGTACTCGTCGCGATACGAAGACACGGTATCGGTAACGGTTGCGGGCACGTCGACCGGGTCCGTACCGTACTGGTCGCGGCGAACGGAGCGCTCCATGTCGCGTGCGCGCTCACTCAGCGACGCCATCTCCTCCGCCTTTCGCTGAAGCCGATGGAGAATGGCACGCTGGTCCTCGTCGTTAATTCGCTCATCCAGCGCGTCAGCCATCCCGAGGACGACAGTCAGGTCGTTGCGGAGGTTGTGCCGAAGAACGCGGTTGAGCAGTTTCAGCCGGCGTTCGCGCTCGCGCTGCTCAGTGATGTCGGTGTAGATACCGAATCCGCGGATGCTGTCACCGTCCCGGCTGTACGGCACGCCCCGGAAGAGGAAGTCGCGGAACCCCGTCTCGGTCATCAGTCGGAGTTCCGTCTGGAAGGGGTCGCCGTTTGCCTGCCCGTTGTCGAACCGGGGCAGTTCATCGTGCGCAGTGTCCGGTGGGCGGAGGAGGTCCGACAGGGGACTGTTGACGGCCGTGTCCTGTTCGTACCCGAACACGTCGGAGAACGCGGGATTGACGGATCTGACGACCGACTCGCCTGCAACGGTCTCCGTCTCGATGACGGCGTCGGGAAGCGTGTTGAACAGGTACGAGAACCGGTCGCGCTCGTCCTCCAGCTCTGCCCGTGCCTGCTTGAGTTCGGTCAGGTCCCGGACGACGCCGACGGTTCCACGGAACTGGTCCGCGCCGAGCAGCGACACCTCGATCTCTGCCGGACGCGTCTCTCCGTGTGCCGTTTCCAGTGCCGTTTCGAGCTTGACTGCCCCGGTTCCGCCCTGCTGACAGAGATCGCCAATGCGACACGTAAATTCGTCAATCGCGTCCTGATCGAGGACAATCCGCGGGTGCTGGCCCAGAAGCGTCGCCCGCTCGTAGCCGAGCCACTCCGCGAGCGGTTCGGTGACCAGCTGGAACCGACCGTCGTCGTCGAGGACGTACATCATATCACGGACGTTCTCGACCACTGATTCGTACCGCAGCAGGCTCCGTTCACGCTCAACACGGTCGAACGCAGCGGCCGCGTTGGAGGCGAGGATTTCCGCCACAGAGATGTCCGAATCGGTGAACTCTTGCCCGTCCTGTGCGCCGATGCTCACGACCCCGTGGTCGCCCATCGGGAGGTACATCGTCGCCGACAGAACGTCGGAGTCGTAGTTGTCGACCCGTTCGAACTCGTCGATGACCAGCGGGTCACCGCGCTGGAATGCGTCGCCGGGGAACCCCTCGTCGGCGTCGTACACCGGCCGCTCCGGGACTCTGTCGCTGGCGGCGGCGGGTTGGAGCGTATCCGTCTCATCGTCGTACAGCCGCACGAGTGAATGGTCGAATCCGAGATCAGACCGGGTCGCCTCGATGACCGTTTCGGCGACCTCCTGTGGCGTCTGTGCCTGCATGAGCGACCGAGTCGTGTCCAGCAGTCCGGACAGCGCCTCGTCGCGCCGTTTCTGCTCTGTGATGTCCCGGATGACGCCCGCAGTCCCAGCGAACCGCCCGTCGTCGTCGTACAGCAGCGTCATGTGGTCCTGTGCCGGGAACGAGCCCCCCGACGCCTGCTGGATCTTCAGTTCGAACGTCTCCTCGTCGTCGCGGTCCCCGAATATCATCTCTTGGACGATGGACTCGGCACGCTCGACGACACTGTCGTTCTTTATGAAGCCGGTGTACGACCCAAGCAGCTCGGATTCGGAGTAGCCCGTGAGGTCGGTCATCGCCTGATTGACGAACTGGAAGTACCCCTCGGAGTCGAGGGCGTACACGCCGTCGTCGACCGCCTCAATGATGTTCTCGTACCGTTCGAGTTCGTCCTCACGGTGGCGGCGTTCGAGTTCGTGGTTCACCCACTCAACGAGCAGTTTCATGAACGCCTCCTCGCTGTCGGAAAAGGACTCCACCCGGGCCTGCTCGTCGCCGAAGCAGAGCGTTCCGTAGGGCTCGCCGTCGACTGTGATGAGGCCACCAGCGTAGCACGCGACGCCGGTTTTTCTGTACACGTCCGACGCGTGTCCGTCCTCGGTGGTGGCATCGGTAATCGCGTAGAGGTCGCCGGATTCGAGCACTCGCTGACAGTACGTGTCTTCAAGCGGCGTCTCTGTTCCGGATTCGAGAGGAGTGTTACCGGAGACCATCTGGATTTCGTGGACTCCGTCCTCGATACGGCTCAGGTAGCCAAACGACATGTCGAGTCGGTCCAGCCCGATTTCGATGACCCGACGGACAGTTTCGGCCTCGCTGAGTCCGTTCCCGGCTGCAAGCTGTGTCAGTTCCTGTAGCGAGTCATTGTTGGCACGCAGCGTCCGTTCCCGCTCCTTGCGTGCCGTGATGTCCGTGGCGATGGCGACGAGACGCGGAGCCTGTGCGTCGCGTTCCTCAATGACTCCGCGCGTCCGGAGCCACCGCGTCTCCCCGTCGACGTCGGTACGGAACTCGGCGTCGACCCGTTCGCCGCTCTCTGAAACCCGCTCGACCGCCGCTTCGAGTGACTGGCGGTCGTCGGGATGGACGTACTCGTAAAATGCCGAGGCAGTGCCTTCGAAGGTCGCTGGCGTCGTCCCGAAGAGTTCCGCGGTCGCCTCGTCCCAGACCATCTCGTCGGTGTCCAGGTTCCACTCGTAGACGCCGGTGTTTGTCCCGTCCAGCGCCAGATCGAGCCGCCGGTTCGTCTCTTCGAGGGCCCGCTCGCGCTCCTTCCGATCGGAGATATCCCTGAGAACGCCCGTACAGAACCACTGTCCGTTTCGCTCGAAATCACCGAACGACACCGCGACGGTCAGCTGGTTCCCATCAGCGGTCACGAGCGGGAGTTCGAGATAGTCCCAGTCGACGTTCCGGTCGCCGGTCCGGCGGTAGCGGTCCACTCCCTCGAAGTGGGAGCTTCGCAGGTGTTCGGGGATCACTTTCGCGAAATCGTCACCGACCAGCTCCTCACGGTCATAGCCCGTCAGCTCGGCAGCCTCGTCGTTGGCGTACACGACTTCGCTGTCGGCGTCGATGGTGACGACGGCGTCGGAGATACTGCCCGCGATAGCGTCGAAAGAGTCCGCGAGTTCCGGCGGAAGCCGCGTCGGTCGGTCATCGGTAGTAGCCGGTGAGCTACTTCCGTTGCCGTGGCCCGCCGGTTCGCTCCCCTGCGTCACGATGTCGGACACTCGGTCCATCAGCGACACGTCGCTGCGGGGGACGTACTCGGTTACATCGAGCTGTGTCGCGCGGGCGGCGACCATCCCATCTGGCTCGGCCGTACAGAGAACGACTGGGAGCGTGTCGTACTGCTCACGTACTGCCGCTATCACCTCTAGACCGGTTTCCGTGCCCGGCAGGTGTTGCTCACAGATGACGGCATCGTAGGCGTGCTCGGCCAGTTCCGAGAGCGCGGCCGCCACGGTGGTGACTGACGTGACCGTGGCCGGCGCGTCTGGCATGGCTGTATCCGCGTCATCGTCGGCACGGCCTACGTACAACAAATTCGGCATATCGGACATAGCGTTCCGTTGTAACGGCTATACGTCGGGGTGGCATATACGCTCGGGCAAGAGTATCAAATGTCGAAACGAGCGGCTACGTGTCGTCAAGCGCCTGCCAGGAGAGCCGCGGGTTCCGGGCCGCAGTCGCCTGGTCGATGCGTTTCGCCGCCGGACGCGACGGCGCGTCGGCCAGTTCGGCGTCCGAATCACTGGCCACAGCGTTGAACGCGGCTGCGAGCTGGTCCAGCGAGCGTCTGGTTTCGCCCTCCGTGGGTTCGGTCATCAGCGCCTCGTCGACGATTTCGGGCCACTTCGTCGTCGGCGGATGGACGCCGTAGTCGAGCATCCGCTTGGCCGCGTCGGCGGCGTCCTGCTCGCCCGCGCTGGCGACGAACTCGTGGTGGAACGGGCCGAAGGGCACCTCGTACTCGATTTGCTCGGCGAGGTAGTTCGCGTTCAGCACGGCCTTGGCGCTGGCGTCCCGGAGCCCCTCGTCGCCGAGCCTGGCGATATAGGCGAAGGTCTTGAGAAGTACCGGCCAGTTGCCATAGAAGCCATGCACCTTCCCGATTGAGTGGTCCGGCTCGTAGTGTTCGTAGTTGCCGCCGCGCTCTCTGACGTGTGGGTTCGGGAGGAACTGGGCCAATCCCTCGCGGACGCCGACCGGGCCGGCACCGGGGCCACCGCCGCCGTGGGGCGTCGCGAACGTCTTGTGGACGTTGTAGTGCATCACGTCGAAGCCCATGTCACCGGGGCGAGCGCGCCCCAGAAGGGCGTTGAGGTTCGCGCCGTCGTAGTACAGCAGGCCGCCGGCGTCGTGGACGATGTCGGCAATGTGCTCGATGTCGCGCTCGAACAGCCCCAGCGTGTTGGGGTTTGTGAGCATCAGCGCGGCGGTGTCGTCGCCGACAGCCGCCTCCAGTGCCTCAATGTCGACGCGGCCGTCGTCGCCACTTGGTAGCTCCACGACCTCGTAGCCCGCCATCGCCGCCGTCGCGAAGTTCGTGCCGTGGGCCGAGTCCGGGATGACGACCTCCGAGCGCTCGTCGTCGTTGTGTTCGTGGTAGGCCTTCGCTATCTGGATGCCGGTGAACTCACCGGCCGCGCCGGCCGGCGGCTGGAGGGTCACCGCGTCCATACCGCCGATGCGGCCCAGATAGTCCTGCAGCCGGTGACACAGTGCCAGCGTCCCCTGAATCGTCGAATCGGGTCGGTTCGGGTGGATTGCGGCGTCAGCCCGTGCGGCCACGTCCTCGGTGAAGGAGGGGTTGTACTTCATCGTACACGAGCCAAGCGGGAACGGCCCGCTCTCGACGCCATAGTTCATCTGCGAGAGGCGGGTGTAGTGGCGGGCCAATTCAGGCTCGGCGGGGTCCGGCAGCGAGAGGCTGTCCCGCGTCAGATCATCGGGCAGTGGCGAGTCCTCAATGTCGACCGTTTTGCTCGCTTTCTCCGAGAGCAGCGGCTCGTACCGGTCGTCGCTGTTATCGGTCCAGCGCGCTTGATCGTATTTCACGCGAGACACCCCCATGTCGAGCGTGAAGCTCGTGGGACGTGGTTTGTCCCACGGTGTTTCGCCGAACGCAGTGAGGCGAGTGTCATTTCGCCACCTCCCGGAACGCCGCCACGAACTCGTCTGTGGCGTCAGCAGTGGTTTCGGTCACACACACCTGTACCAGATGGTCGTCGACCGCGTGGACTGCGAAGCCCTCAGCCGCGAGATCGGCAACGATTGCGCTTGCAGGCTGGTCCGTGCGGGCGAGGAACTCCCGGAAGTGGTGGCGGCCGTGAATCGGCGCTTTCACGCCGACGATGTCGTCGAGGCGGTCGGCCAGGTCACGGGCGCGGGTCACGCAGTCCTCGGCGAGCTCAACCAGCCCGTCCGGGCCGAGCCACGCGGCGTGCATCGCGGTTCGGAGCGCGACCCACGCCTGGTTTGTACAGATGTTGGAAGTGGCCCGCTCCTTGCGGATGTGCTGCTCTCGCGTCTGGAGGGTCAGCGTGTACGCGCGGCGGTCGGCGGCGTCTTCGCTGGCCCCGACCAGCCGACCGGGAACCTGCCGCAAGTACTCCTCGCGGGTGACGAACATCCCCAGTCCGAAGCCGTACGCCGTTCCGGTCCCCAGCGACGCGGCGTCGCCGACGACCACGTCGGCTCCGACATCGGCCGGCCGCTCCAGCAGAGACAGCGCTATCGGGTCCGAGCCGAGGCAGAACAGCGCCTCGTGATCGTGGGCCAGATCGCCGATTGCGCTGAGGCGTTCCTCGATGACGCCCCGGACCGTCGGCGACTCGGCGTACACCATCGCGGTAGCGTCGCCGATCTGGTCGGCCAGCGCCGGCACGTCGACGACGCCGTCGGTCATCGGGTACGACTCGACCGTGAGGTCCGGTCCATCGGCGTAGTTCGACAGCACGGCGCGTTTGCCCTCTCGGAGGTGTTCGGGAACTAGAATCCGATCGCCGGACACCGAACGCACGCGCTGGGACAGCGTCGCCGCCTCGCCCAGCGCCGTCGCGTCGTCGTACATCGAGCAGTTGGCGACGCCCAGTCCCGTGAGCTCCACCAGCATCGACTGGAACTCGAAGAGGGCCTGCAGGAACCCCTGTGCGACCTCTGGCTGGTACTGCGTGTAGGAGGTCAGGAACTCCGACCGGCTTGCGAGGTCATCGACAACGCTCGGGACGTAATGGTCGTAGTGGCCGCGCCCGAGAAACTCAGTAAGGTCGGCGTTACGACCCAGGAGACGAGCGACTTCCCGGCGCGTCGCCCGTTCGCTCCGGGCGTCGATACCGAACTCGCCGTCGAAAGCCACTGATTCGGGAACGTCGAACAGCGACTCGAGGTCGTCGGCTCCGACCGCGTCGAGCATCGCCGCGGTTTCTGCGGCCGTCTGCGGTGCGTACGGACTGCCTGTGGCATGTGAATCACTATCGCTCATTGGAGAACCACCCAGTAGCGCCGGGGTGACATGATATCGACAGCTAGCGACCGTGTCCACATTAGGTTACTCCTTTCACCCCCTTCGGGGGACCGCTGCCACCAAGCCTTACTCGATCTGGTCGCGGTACGCGTCGGGTGAGAGCAGGTCGTCGGCTTCGCTCTCGTCGTCGACCTCAAGCTTGAGCATCCAGCCGTCGCCGAACGGGTCTTCGTTCAGCAGTTCCGGCTCGTCGCGGAGTCGGTCGTTGACTGCTGTGACGGTGCCGGAGACGGGGGCGTACACGTCGGACACAGCCTTGATCGACTCCACGACGCCGAAGTCCTCACCAGCGGTCAGCTCCGCCCCTTCCTCGGGCAGCTCGACGAACACCACATCGCCGAGTTCGTCCTGTGCGAACGCCGTGATGCCGACCTCGGCGGTGTCGCCGGCGACGCGTACCCATTCGTGTGACTCCAGATATCGCAGGTCGTCGGGAACGTCGAAGCTCATCTATCGAGGAATGGTGTGCTCCTGGTACGTGCTTTCTTCGGTTCACCGCGGACGACAACGCGGACGGACTCGTCCGGTTCGGCGTACGCCGCCGGGACGTAGGCGAGGGCAATCGGCGATCCCAGTGTCGGACTCATCGTTCCGCTGGTGACGTGGCCGATCGGCTCCCCCTCCGGCGTTGTCACGTCGTACCCGTGGCGCGGGACGCCGCGGTCAATGAGTTCGATGCCGATGAGCTTCTCTTCGGGACCGTCCGCGGCGACGCCCTCCAGTGCGTCCCGACCGACGAACTCCGTATCGAGCGCAACCGTCCAGCCGATGCCGGCCTCGTAGGGCGTCCGGGGCTCGTCGACCGGATGGAACTCTTGACCGGAAAGCAGAAAACCCATCTCTAGACGAAGTGTGTCGCGCGCGCCCAGTCCACAGGGCTGACACTCCAGCGCACTCCAGACCGCCTCGGCACCGTCGGGTGGACAGAGGACTTCGAAGCCCCGTTCGCCCGTATAGCCCGTCCGAGCAATCAGCGAGTCGACGCCAGCAACGACCCCGTCAGCCACCTCGAACCGCGATAAGCCAGCGAGCGAAACATCCGTCTCAGCCGCCAGCAGGTCCGGCGCGTCAGGCCCCTGGACGGCGATCATCGAGTACTCCTCGGTCCGGTTCGTCACCGTTGCATCGAGCCCGCGCTCGTCCCGCTCAGAGAGCCACCGTTCGGTCATCTCTCCATCGTGCCCGGCGTTCGGGATGAACAGGAACTCGTCGGCCGCACCTTCCGGTAGTCGGTAGACGACGGTGTCGTCCAGCATAATCCCGTCCTCGTCTGTGATCGCCCCGTACTGGGCCTCGCCCGGGTCCAGCACGGTCACATCATTGGTGGTCAGCCGCTGTGTCAGCGTCGTCGCGTCCGGGCCGTCCACGGTTATTTGTCCCATGTGCGAAACGTCGAACTTCCCGGCTTCGCTCCGGACTGCCTCGTGTTCTGTGCGGATCGACTCGAACTCGACCGGCATCTCCCACCCGCCGAAATCGGTGAACGAAGCGTCGGCCCGCCGGTGAATCGCAGAGAGCGGTGGTGCCCGCAGTGTCATACCCGGACCTGTCGAACCGCGTGGTCTTACCGTTTGGCCCTTCACCGCCTGTGGCGTCGCTGATAAATCATATACCACGATATCAAATTGGCTTTTGTGGCATATGGACGGCAAGAGCAGAACCGAAAATTAGCGGTCAGCCCGTTACTCGCTTCGTGCCACCGGGAACACGAGTTCGACCCGCGTTTCGTCGTGGTCCTCGTCGATTGTCACAGACCCACCAAGGCGTCGGACGAGCCACGTAACTGCCCACAGTCCGAGTCCACGGCTGTGTGCCACTGGCCCCTCGGTTTCTGAGGCCAAGACATTGCGTTCCATATCTGGGATAGCAGATCCATCGGTATCGATGCTGACTATCACTTGGCCTGTCATCGTTTCTTCGGCGGTAAGCTTGACTTTCGGATCGGGTAGGTCGCTGTATTCGATGGCGTTTTCGACGAGAATCTCCAGTATCAGGTCGATAGCCATCCTGTCACCCGATACCTCTGTGTCGGTCGGTACGACTTCAATGGTCGCTTCGGGGTGTTGCGGTGTGAATTCGTCCCGGATATCGGTGAAGGCTTGCTGGAGGTGAAGTGTGCCATCACGGAGGTCGCGCTCGATAGCCCGATCAAACGTCCGTGCGCGCTCGGCCAGCGAGTCAAGCTCTTTCGAGGCGTTTTCGATTCTATCGATGTGTCCACTAGCAGCGTCAACGGAGAAATCAGACGAGTCGAGTTCTTCTTTGAGGAGTCTCGAATTACCTCGTATCACGGTCAGCTTGTTCCGGATGTTGTGCCGGAGAATCCGACTCATGACCATGAGCCGCTGCTCCCGTTCTTTGTCCTGTGTGATGTCACGAACGATGCCACGCAGTTTCGGCGTCCCGTCCCGGACAGTTTTTTCCGCCCGGAGTCGAAACCAGCGCTCGGTTTCGTCAGCGGTCTGGCGGCGTGCCTCCAGTTCCATCGGTTCGCCAGTTTCACGGCAGGTCTCGATAGCGTCGCGAACGGCCGCTCTATCGTTGGGGTGGTACTGCTCGATGGCTTCTTCGAGCGTCGGATTGTACTCCGGCGTTCCATAGAGGCGCTTCATCCCGGCAGTTCCCTCTATCATATCCGTCTCCAGATCGAGCTCCCACCCGCCAACGTCAGCCAGGGTTTCGGTCCCGACGAGCCATTCCAGTTGTTCCTCCCGCTGTTTCAGCCTCGTTGCGTCGTCCAGACCAACGACGACGCGCTCGATGGTCCCGTCATCACCCAGTATCGGCGCGGCATTGCTCGAAAGCCACCGCTCGCTCCCGTCGTCGAGTTCTATCCAGTGCTCGAATCCGAACACCGGTTCGCCCGACTCGAACACCTGCGTAACTGGATGGTCCGATTCAGGGATCGGGGTCCCGTCTTCGTAGAAGATATTCCACTCCGGTTGGTTGTACTGTCTCCGAGTGATCTCCTTGCGTTCGAGCCCGAGTAGCTCCTCGGCGCGATCGTTAGCCAGCGAAATCCTGCCGGACCGCTCTACGACGACGATGCCGACCGGACTGACCTCGAACACCCGCTCGATGAGGGCTTGCTTCTCTCGCCGCTGCTTCCGTTGCGTGATATCTTCCGCCAGCCATAGCACCCGCCCAACGCTATCACCGCCGACTGGCGTGACACGAGCCTCGAAGTATCGCTCCCCGTGATCGAGCGATAGCTGATACTCGATGTGCTGCTGTTCACCTGTTTCTAAGACCTCTTCGATAATCGCGTAGAACTGGTCAGCCTGTGCTGTAGAGAAAATATCCCAGAGGTCCGTTCCCAGCAGTGCATCCGGCTCTTTGAAAAATAATGCCCCGTTGTGGGCGTTGTGGATGATGTCGACAAAGACGCCGTTGGCGTCTAGGACGATAGCCGGATCGGAGATTATCTCACAAAGCCCGTTTAGCACGTCTTGATCGTGCAGAGATTCTTTACTCATATGTCTAATCCTGTGCTTGTTGCTGGCCGACTCCGCATGGAAATGTGTCTGTAGTGTGTGGGAGGTATCGTCCTAAGTTTTGTGCCACATCATTCTATATAGCGGTGAAGAGTTTACAGAACGAAGCGGCACGCATAAGCGGCCTGGGCGGGGAAAGAGGCGCATGAAGCTGCTCCGTCGGCTATTCGAAGAGAAAGACTCGCGACAGCGCGTCGGGCTGTTCGTCGACGGTCCGAACGTACTCAGGTCCGAGTTCGATGTCGATTTGGACGAGGTCCGGGATATCGCAGCCGAGTACGGCCCGCTGGCAGTCACTCGCCTCTACGTCGACCAGAACGCCTCGCCGGGACTCATCCAGGCCGCCGAGGCTCGCGGGTTCGAGGTTCGAACCACCAGCGGTGACGTCGATGTCCGGCTCGCCGTTGACGCGACTGATGCCGTCGCCTCGGGACAGATCGACGTACTGGCCGTCGCCTCGCGAGATACGGATTTCAAGCCGGCGCTGGAAGTGGCCGCACGGGAGGGGGTCAAAACGGTCGCTATCGCGCCGGGTGAGTACGGCCGCTCCGACGCGTTACGCAACGCGGCCGAAGATGCAGTGACGCTCTAGGGTTTGAAGCCCATGACGCCAACTGTTTTTTTGGCCAGTACCATTGAGCACGTATGGATATCGACGACACGCCGGTACTGGACAACCACCTCCATCTCGACCCGGTCAACGGCCGGAACGTCGCGGCAGCCGAGGAGTTCGCGTCTCAGGGCGGAACCCACCTGTTGGTGCTCAACAAGCCGTCGTGGCATCTCGTCGAGAAGGGCACCGACGAGGCGATCTTCCGTGAGGTGTTCGACCTCACTGTCGAAGCTGCTGCCGCTGCGACTGAAGTGCTGGACGGTCGCGCTTGGCCCGTCCTCGGTGTCCACCCGGCGCTGATTTCGAAGCTCGTCGACGGCGGCTACGCACCGCCGGAGGCGCGGGACATCATGCAGACCGGCCTCGACGTGGCGGCGGAGTACGTCGATAACAGCGACGCGCTCGCGATGAAGTCCGGGCGACCGCACTACGACGTGGATGACGCCGTCTGGGAGGCCTCGAACGAAGTGATGTGTCACGGGTTCGAACGCGCCGCCGACGTGGGCTGTGCGATACAGCTCCATACGGAAGGCGGCGAAGACTTCGAAGCAGTCGCTCGCTGGGCCGAAGATCGTGGCCTCGACCGGACGCAGGTCGTCAAACACTACTCCGGCGGTCAACTCCGTGGCCCGGTCAAATCAGTACTTGCAGACAAAGACGAACTGGAGATCGCGGTCGAGACTGACGAGCCGTTCCTGATGGAGACGGACTACATCGACGACCCGGACCGCCCCGGCGCGGTGCTTGGACCGAAGACTGTGCCGCGGCGCGTCCGCTGGCTAGTTGAAAACGGGCACGAGGACGCGGTCAGAACGGCACACGTCGAGACACCGAAAGCGGTGTACGGTATCGACACGGAAGCGACGCTGGAGCGGTGACAAAAACGGCTGCGAGAGACGGCTATCCGAACTTGCCAGTGATGTAGTCCTCGACGCGTTGGCTGTCGGGGTTCTCGAAGATCTTGTCTGTATCGTCGAACTCGACGAGCTCGCCGCCAGTGAGGAAGACAGCCGTCTTGTCGGAGATACGAGCCGCCTGCTGCATGTTGTGAGTAACGATAACGACAGTGAACTCCTCGGCCAGTTCCTCGATGAGGTCCTCGATCTTCGATGTGGCGATCGGGTCAAGCGCCGACGCCGGCTCGTCCATCAGAATGACATCCGGGTCGACGGCGATGGCGCGGGCGATACAGAGCCGCTGTTGCTGGCCGCCCGAGAGATCGAGCGCGCTCTTGTCCAGTTGGTCTTTGACTTCGTCCCACAGTGCGGCGCGCTTGAGCGCCGTTTCGACCTTCTCGTCGATGTTCTCCGTCTGGTCCTGAATCCGGAGGCCGTAGGCGACGTTGTCGTAGATGCTCTTTGGGAAGGGGTTCGGATGCTGGAACACCATCCCAATGCGTCGCCGCAGCGCCACCGGGTCCACGTCGGCATCGTAGACGTTCTTCCCCTCGAAGTAGAGGTCTCCCTCGACCCGCGCCGCGTCGATGAGATCGTTCATGCGGTTGATACACCGCAGGAACGTGGACTTGCCACAGCCGGAAGGGCCGATCATGGCCGTCACCTGTTTTTCCGGGATGGCCAGATCGATCCCCTGTAGCGCCTGCGTCTCGCCGTAGAACACATTCAGGTCGCGGGACTCGATGACTGGCTTCCCCGTCTCGCCCGCGGTGTCGCCGGTTCCCTCTACGTCGATCGACTGTTCGATGAGGGGGTCGCCAGACGGGTCCGGTGACGACGCGGCCGTTTCAGTAGTCGGTGTGGGCTCGGTACTGTCGTTGCTCGTCATCTCGTTCTCTGTCATGAATTATCCTGTTCGCTGATACCGGTTCCGGATGACAATCGCTGTCGCGTTCATCACCAGCAACACCGCAAGCAGTGTAATTACGCCGGCCGCCAGCACGCCGTGGCGGAACGCCGGGTCCAGCTCCGACGACCACGAGAAGATCTGGCGGGGCATCATACTCGCTACGTCGAAGAAGCTGTTCGGCGCGAGCCGGACCGACGCCGCCGCCCCGATCATCAGCAGCGGGGCCGTCTCGCCGATAGCCCGACCCAGCGCCAGTATCGTTCCGGTCAGAATGCCTGGAAGTGCTTCGGGGAGGACGACCTGACGGATCGTCTGCCAGCGGGTCGCTCCCATTCCGTAGGACGCCTGTCGGAACGAGTCGGGAACGGATCGGATTGCCTCCTGAGCGGAGATGATTACGATCGGGAGTATCAGCAGGCCAACGGCGAGGCCAGCGACGATGATGGACCCCTGGGGCCACTGGAGCACCCGAATGAAAAGCGCCAGTCCGAGCAGGCCGTACACGACCGATGGGACACCGGCGAGGTTCCCGATGTTGATCTCGATGAGCGTGACGAACTTGCCCATCAATCCTTGTGAGGGGGCGTACTCCTCAAGGTAAATCGCCGCCCCGACACCGACCGGGAAAGTAGTCAGGACGATCACGATAATCATCATCACTGAGCCGACCATCGCAGGGTAGATACCGGCATCAGCGGCGGTCCGGGAGGTCGCGCTCGTCAGGAACCCCCAGTCGAGCCAGGGGTCCGGTCCGGCGAACCCAAGTGCACCGGTGACGACGCCGCCGACGACCACGCCCAGCACGGCGACGACCGGGAAGGCGAGGCCACGGACACCCTCGCCACGACGGACCACGCCTTCGACGTAGACACCCAGCGGGAGTACGGCGAACGTGACTATGAGCAGCCACACGTCAGTCCCAATTCCGAGTAGCGGCCCAGCGACGACACCCAGTACCGCCACTGCTGTCGTCAGCCCGACGACGGTCAGGCCGTCACGCCGTGACTCGCGCCGCTGTTCGACGAACCAGCCTGCGGCACCGGCGATCGGGAGCACGAGCGTCAGGAGTAGCATGACCCAGTCCGTGGGCACGAACGGGAGCATCAGAATCGCTTCTCGGAGGCTTATTACGCGATAGTACAGCCCGAAATCGAGGCCGAGCGCCGCGGCGGCGTCGGTGACGAACCAATTAAATCTGGCGGGTGGCAGCCCGAACACCGTGATAATCGGGGCGAGGAGCACCACGGCGAGGCGTTCGAGCGCAGCCTTCGGCCGCAGTCGGCCGTGTGCGACGATCAGGCCGCCGGCCACGACCAGCGAGATGAGCAGTGCGAACCACTCAAGCACGGAGAGTAGTTCGATGAACAGCACCGCAAACCCGCCTGTGAGCAGCAGTCCAACGACCGGAAGTCCGCTGGTGACGTAGGCGACCTCGCCGGCCGGTTCGTCGAGACGATAGTAATAAACAGCCAGTGCAGCCAGCGGTACCACTACGGTGGCGGCGTAGGTCGCCAGCCACCCTGCGTCCGCCGAGAAGGGCCGAAACGCGTCGTTGGCGACGAACAGCAGGAGGAGCAGGACTGAAACGAGTCCGAAGGCGGTTGCCGCGAGACAGGTCGCCTCGAAGGCACGCCCCCGCAGATGGTTGACGTCGCTGTTCTCCCCGTGCCAGCCCGTTTCAGGTTCTCGTGTTGCCATCAGTTCAGTCCCCCAGTGTTCATTCGTACTCCTCCCGGTAGCGCGCCGCGATTCGGTTGCTCAGCAGGTTCAACAGGAACGTGATGACGAACAGCGTCAGGCCGATAGCGAAGAGACTGGTAAAGCCCAGTTGACTGACGCTGTCGGCGCTGTTGATCTGGACCATTGCTGCCGTCATCGGCTGGTATCCCTGGAAGAGGTTCGCGAGCGGGTCCGAGAGGTTCAGCATCCGTGGTCGACTGCCGGCCGCGACGACGACGATCATCGTCTCGCCGATAGCCCGCGACAGGGCGAGAATGAACGAGGAGAAGATGCCCGAGGCCGCCGCGGGGACGACGACGCCGGTAGTCACCTCGAACTTCGTCGCACCCATCCCGTAGCCGGCCTGTCGTAGCGAGTCCGGGACAGAGCTCATCGCGTCCTCGCTCAGACTGGAGACCATTGGGATAATCATGATACCGACCATGATGGAAGCGCTGAGGATGTTGAACGTGTTGACCGGGAGCCCGATGGTCTGGAGGAACGGTGTCACGTACACGAGCGCGAAGATACCGTAGACGACTGTCGGGATACCGGCCAGAATTTCCAGCCCCGGTTTCAGCACTGAGCGCATCTGGTCGCTAGCGTACTCGCTGAGATAGACTGCGGCCGCGACGCCCGTCGGGAGTGCGATGACGGCAGAGATCACCGTGACCAACAGCGTGCCGCTCAACAGCGGGAGCAACCCGTAGACGTTCCGACTGATGAGGAACTCCGTTCCGGTGAAGAAGTCGACCGGGTTCACCAGCGTAAAGAACGTAATCGCGTCGCGTGCGAGCAACACGACGATGCTGACGGTGACGAGAATCGACGCGGCAGCACACAGGAGCAAGACATATCGGTACATACGCTCGCGTGCTGCACGTCCGGTCGGTCTGGACGTAATATCCGGCCCGGGCGTCTCGGTGCTCATTGTGTTGTCTCCAATAATGTATCCATGTGAGTAAGCCGATTCTATACTGTGTTAGCCAGCGACCTCGTCCAGCTTTTCGAGGTTCTCGTCGCGCTGCTCGGCACTCGACGGCACGTACCCGATATCTTGGACGATATCGGTTTCGGCCTGCTCGAGGTAGAACTCGATGAACTCGTACACTTCCTCTCGCTGAAGCGCTGACTCGGCCGCGTAAATGAACAGCGGCCGGGCCAGCGGGTACGAGCCGTCCTTGGCGTTTGCCAGGCTCGGGGCGGTACATTCGCCGTCTTCCTCGGCCTTGACTTCGACAGCTTTCACCGCCTCGGAGTTGGAGTTGAAGTAGGCGAAGCCGAAATACCCTATCCCACCCTCGTTGTCACGGATCCCTTTGACGATAGTCTCGTCTTCCTCCGTCGGTTGGTACTCGGTCGTGTGTTCGGTGTCTTCACCGACGACGTTCTCGTTGAAGTAATCAAACGTCCCGGACGTCGACGCCGGGCCGTAGCGTTCGATCTCCATGTCGGGCCACTCGTCGCGTACGTCCGACCAGTTCGTGACTCCCGCTTCGTCGCTCCAGATCTGGCGCAGTTCGTCGAAGGTTATGCAGTCGACCCAGTCGGCGTCGTTGTTGACCGCGACGGTCAGGGCATCGCCCGCGATCTCGAACTCGACAGGCTCGACGTCGTTGCCCGAACACTGCTCTATCTCGGCGTCGCTGATGGGGCGGGAAGCCCCGTTGATATCGGAGTCGCCGGGACAGAACCAGTTCTCGAAGCCGCCCCCACTCCCTGTGGAGTCGACGGTCACGTTGACGTTTCCGTGTTCCTCCATGAACTCCTCAGCCATCGCGTCGGAGATTGGGAACACGGTACTGCTGCCCTTGATAATGACCTGCCCCGAAAGTCCGTCGGAGCTCCCGTCAGACCCACTGCCATCGGAGCCACTGCCGTCGCCACGGCTCGTATTCTGGACACAACCAGCCAGCGCCAGTGTCCCGATTGCACCAGAACTTGTCAAAAAACGACGGCGAGAGAGACCACCGCTCGGTGAATCTGTCATCACCTGTTGGAAGTTACAGAGCGGATAAGTACCCTACTATTAGCCCTATATCCAGATATAAACGCTATATACTGCTATATATTATTATGTGGCGCTACCCTGTTACACGCCGAAGACGGCGTAACAGCTGTCTGAAGCCGATTTCGACCCGATCTGGGCAACAATCATCGGGATGATATTGCTAGCAGACCACTTGGCTGAGTGCCCGCATCGTGGGTCGTGATTCCATGACAGCGCAAGTCAGAGTTCCGACCGTTGATATATAGTCACAGTATATTTTATAAATCCTCAGCGCGTATTCAGAGTACTATGGAGACGCGCAAAGTACAGTTGACGGGCGGGTCCACGTACACTGTTTCACTACCGAAGGAGTGGGCGACGGAGAACGGCGTCGAGAGCGGAAGTATCGTCGAGTTTTACGCCGAAGACGACCTGTTACTGGTCTCGCCACAACACGGTGATGACCACGTCGAGGGAACGCTCGACGTGACTGGCCTCGAAAACAGACACGAACTCACGCGGGCGGTGATGACGATGTACGTCAGCGGCTTCGATATCATCCGATTGGAAGCCGCCCGGATAACGGCCGAACAGCGGCGTATCATCCGCGATGCAACACAGGGACTGGTCGGCCTAGAGATGATCGAGGAGACGGCCGACCGAGTCGTTCTGCAGGACCTGCTTGACTCCTCAGAACTCTCCGTTCTCAACGCCATTACGCGTATGCGGCTGGTGTCGCTAACGATGCTCTCCGATGCTGTCGAGGCGCTCATCGAAGATGACAACGACCTCGCCGAAGACGTGATACAACGCGACGACGACGTGGACCGGCTCTGGTACATGGTTTCGCGTGTGTTCCGGACCGTCCTTCGCAATCCGACGGCTGCCAACGAGATCGGCTTCCCACGCGAGACGGTGTTCGATTACCAGTCCAGCGCCCGGCAACTCGAACGTATCGCCGACCACGCAACCAAGATCGCCGGCCTCTCACAGGAGATCGACGAAATCACCGGTGAAACAGCCGACCTTCTCGACCAGTTGGAAACCGAGGCCATTGCCGTCCCCGAAACCGCGATGGATGCGCTGTTAGCTGACGACAACGACGAGGCCGTGGAACTGGCAAACGAGGCTCGCTCTCGTATCCCCGAAGTCGATGAAACCGCCCGTGAGGTCGATGGAAAAGTCAGAGAGCTAGACCCACAGAGCGCACAGCTACTTGGCCGCGTGGTCGACTCGCTGTCCCGGACCGCCGACTACGGCGGCAACATTGCCGAAAGCGCGCTCCAGAAGGCAGCTCCGCGGCCATAGTCGACGCTGTCGCTCCGAAGTGGTGAACAGCTGAAAAAGCTGATTGCGTGCCGGATTACTCGACCAGCACGGCGTTGACCTGCCCGTGCTGCCCGGGACGGGAGGTCACGCGGGCACGTCCCTCGGAGGTTTCGAGGATTGCGCCTTTCGTGATGATGTTTCGCCGGGCGTAGTTCGGGTTCGACGGGTTCTCGACGACGTTCTCGATAGTCGCTTCGATGGTTTCCGCGCCGTCAGCGATGCTCGCAACGTCGGTCTTGACCGCACGGACCTTCTGGGTGTTACCGCGGGAGTCGACAGTTTTCAGTCGCTGCTCGCCGACCTGCGTCTCGACGGTATCCTTGCCGAGCTCGTGTTTCTTCTTCTTGTGGTTCGGTCGTCGGCGGCCGCCTGTCCGCTTGCGAGGGGAGCGTCCCTGGTCTTTCATACGGGAAGGAAGACCCAGCGGCTACTTGAACCGTTCGATGCCGACTCGTCATCGTAATCGTTACCCCCACGCCGACCGGTTGCTCTGACGATGAGTCTGAAGACGGCCGTCGCCGCGCCGTTCCGTCAGCGTGGAACCGACCGGATGGCGGAAAGTGAGTTCGTTGTCGCGCTCTCGCTGGACCGGAACTGGTTCTCGCCCGACCAGGCCAAGACGCTGGTCGACGTGGCCGCAAGCGAGGGACTGGTCGAACGGGACGACGACGACCTCGTGGTCGCCTTCGACGCCACGCACACCGATATCCCGGACGGTTTCACGCCGGGTGAGGAAATCCTGCAGTCGCGGTCGACGTTCGAGCAGGTACTCGACGCCGTCGTCGAGGCCGGCATCGAGAAACAGACCGCCGTCGCCGGTATCAACGCGCTCCAGACCGACATCGGCGTGACACTGGAGACGGCGGCCGTCGTGTACGCACGAAGTGAGGGCGTCGACGTCGAAGCCATCGCTGCTGACGTTCGGGAGGAACTCTAATGGTCAAAGATAGAATCACTGACGGCCGACGGATCGGACAGTTGCTCGCCTCGGAGTTGACCGGCCTCCAGCGCGGGCCGCTTGCCGACGTGTCCGTCGTTGATGCGGACAGGGACGTGGACCCGACGCCGGAGGGGGCCTTCGCCTACCGCGTGACGGCTGACGACACCGAAGTGGCAGTCGTCGAGGTGACACCGGAAACGGCCCGCCTGCTCCTGAACGAGGAGCCCGCAACCGTCCCGGAGCGTGACGATATCACGACCAACGGGGCAACTGTTGTCGTTCACAGCGGCGCGGCGGTGAAAGCCGCGGTCGACGTGCTGGAGGAGACTCTCTCGGGGTAGGACAGTTCTCCGGACGGAAAGAAACGGTTGGCTTCGGCTCCAGCTGAAATACCTGCAATCAGTGACGGCTCGGATCGGCGATAGCCGCGGACGTCCATGCGACGAAGCCGGTGAGGACGAGCACGGAACCGAGTACCGCTGTCGCGGCAGCGATAGCGAGCACCAGCGTCGGGAGGCCGAGCGGCGTTCCGATGGCGATGACGATCGGCGTCACGGTGATACAGAGCGAGCCCAGCGCGACGGCCCGGCGCTGTGTCGTCGTCAGTTCGATGCCGAGATGGAACAGCGACCCGGGCTCCGGGTCAGGAGCGGCGAGGCCGAGACACAGCAGCGGGACGCCGATGAACACCAGCGTCGCGGCGACGGCGTACGACCAGAACAGCCACTGCCCAGACGCGGGCGCGAGCGACAGCAGCGCGCCGACGCCGACGAGTCCGACGCCGCCGACAAGCCCGAACTGCCGTAGCCGCGGGTCTTCCAGGGCTTCGCTCAGGTCCGGGAGGGTCTCGGCCACGTGGCCGACATCCATGAAATGGTCCATGAGCGGGCTTCTACCTGCGGTGTAAAATAGACCGGGGCAAAAATATCAAATCTGATTCCGAGGGCGTGGCCTACGACGCGAGAAGGAAACGCTTGTATCGCTGCCAACCGCCGCGGTATCTATGCACTTCTTCGACCGTCTCGAGGACCGCATCGCAGCCGCCGACAGCGTGGTGTCGGTCGGCCTCGACCCGGACCCCGACCGCCTCCCCGAAAGCGTACTGGGCGCCGACCTCCCGCGCTGGCAGTTCAATCGCCGGATCATCGACGCGACCCACGAACACGCCGCCTGCTACAAGCCGAACGCGGCCTTCTACGAGGACTCCGACGGCTGGCGTGCCCTCGAAGAGACAATCGCCTACGCACACGGGAAGGACGTGCCCGTCCTGCTGGACGCCAAGCGGGGCGACATCGGCAACACGGCGCGGCAGTACGCCCAGATTCTCGACGACGAGGACGGGCCTGCGGCCGACGCTATCACGGTCAACCCGTTCCTCGGCCGGGACTCGCTGGAGCCGTTCCTCCAGCGCGCGGACAGGGGGGTGTTCGTCCTCGGGCGCACGTCAAACCCCGGTGGTGAGGACCTCCAGGACCTCGAACTGGCCTCCGGCGAGAAGCTGTACGAGCGGGTTGTCCACCTCGCGGACCTCTGGAACGGCAACGGGAACGTCGGTCTCGTCGTCGGCGCGACCAACCCCGACGAACTCGAAGAGATCCGCGAGCTGGTCCCGGACATCCCGTTTCTCGTTCCCGGTGTCGGGGCGCAGGGCGGCGACGCCGAGGCCGCCGTCGAGCACGGCCTCGCCGACGGCGTCGGCCTCGTCAACTCCTCTCGGGGTATCATCTTCGCCGGCGAGGACGCCGACACGCGGCGGGACGACTCCGGCGACGCGTTTTTCAAGGCCGCCGGACAGTCGGCCAAACAGCTCAAGCAGCGACTGAATCAGTTCCGGTGACAGCCACCGTACCGTAGACAGAGAGGGACCAAGCTCGAGGACATGGCGGCTTTCCACACGTGTGGAGCACCAGCTAAGTGTGGAAACGCCGAGCGTCACCGGATCCACTCGTTCTGTTCCCTGAAAATCGACACTAAGGGGAACGAAACTGTGAGGACCCGGATAAGCAATCGTTCGGATCAACCGAAGGTATTTTACACTCACTAACTGATGAACTAAATCTAAACTAGAACCCTCTACACCGTCTCTACGGAACAACTGAGTATAACCAAGAATTTACATGGCATACACCCGACGGAAAACTTTGACGCTAATCGCTGGCGGTGTGGCTGGGAGCGCCGGCTGTTACGCTTCCTTCCAGGGCCGAAATCAAGGCGTTGAGAGCAACCGTGTGCCTGAGCCACAGCGGCTTCGGTGGCGATATAAAACAAACGGCCGTGTCCCCACCGCAGTACGCAGTAGGCATGGCCAACTCTACGTTGGAAGCGGTGATACCCATCTGTATTCATTAGAGCCAGCTGATGGGTCACTTAATTGGAGGTTTGCAACCAATGGTGAAATCTGGTCGAGCCCAGAAGTAACTGCCAATACCGTATATTTTGGCAGTCGAGATAATAGCCTCTACGCAGTAACTTCCAGCGGAACGGAGCGCTGGCATTTCGAAACTGGCGACGATATCACCAGTAGTCCAGCCGTTGATGATGGAACAGTGTATTTTGGAAGTTCCGATAACCACATTTACGCACTCAATGCCGAGTCAGGAGACAAGCATTGGGAGTACCTGACCAAGGGTCGTGTCGGGGCAGGTCCAACTGTACACGACGAGATTGTGTATGTAGGAAGTGGTGACAAATCATTGTACGCGCTTGACGCTACAACTGGTGAGCATTTGTGGGACTTCTCGACTGAGGACAAGATCTGGGCAGACGCTACAGTTGCTGGGGATCATGTCTTTGTCGGGTCAACTGACGCCACGCTGTACGCACTGAACCGTCACAACGGTAGTTTGCTCTGGTCACTGGAAACTGATCTTGATATTAATTCTGCCCCAGTTGTCTGGAATGAGACCGTCTATTTCGGTAATCATCTTGGAGTCTTTTATGCTGTGAATACAGCCACGGGCGATGTCCGCTGGCAGACCGACGAAACAGAAGGGCCACTTAACAGCAATCCAAGGGTTGCTGATGGCATAGTGTATGTCGGTGACCGGCACGGCTATATGCGGGCCTTTGACGCTGAGACTGGAGAACAACAGTGGGCAGTCAAAACCGGCAATGCTGTGTTCTCCAAACCATTCCTCACCGATGACACTGTCTACTTCGGCAGCAACGACGGGTATATGTACGCCATCGAACGCTGACATCGTTCCGTATCACTCGAACGGCGGGGCGCTGCACTCGGCCCAGTCACGCCTCACGTCGGTCCATCTGTGCCTGCAGTGGCTGGCGAGATTCTCCCTCCGAATCAAGATAGTTCAGAAGCGGTACGTGTCCACGCCATCAGGCATATTCTCTGGCGACGTCCGGTCGCCCGGCTGGCCGACCTCCGCGCCGCACTCGACGCACATTCCGGTGTCCTCGTCCCAGTGGCGGTCGCAGACGAGCCGCCCACACCTGTCGCAGGTGTGATCCACGTCGGGGCGCTCACAGAGTTCACACAGTCCGGCTACGCTCATGCTATCGAATAGCATAGCTGACGGTTTGAATCTTTGCCGGCGTGAGCCCGGAGTAGTTCGGCGAGCCCATGCCGGGGACACTCTCCCCGCTGGCCACGAAGTATTTCCCCGTGGCCATTCCTATCTGTACTATGTTGCCACTCCTCCAGCTCGGATCGCTTCCGTCACTGCCAGCGTTACTCGTCGGCTTGCTGGCTATCGCCGTGGTATTACTGGTCGGTCGGCTCGTTATGAAGGTGGCGTGGCGGCTCGTCATCATCGCTATCATCGCCGTCGCAGTCCTCTGGATACTCGGAATGCTCGGCTTTCAGGTCATCTAGAGACCTGCGAGGAAGTTTCGGATCACGTCGTGGCCGACCGCGGTCAGGACTGACTCGGGATGGAACTGTACGGCTTCGATAGGGTACTCGCGGTGGCGGACGCCCATCACCAGTTCCGTGCCGTCCTCGGTTTCCGTCGTCGCGCTGACGACGAACGCCTCGGGAATGTCCGCAGCGATGAGCGAGTGGTAGCGCCCGCCCTGGAATCCCTGTTCCAGTCCCTCGAAGACACCCTGCTCGTCGTGGTCGATGGGAAACGCCTTGCCGTGAACCGGCTCCGGCGCGCGGCCAATAGTACCGCCGTAGGCGTACACCGCCGATTCGAGGCCGAGGCAGACGCCCAGCGTCGGCACATCGGGGCTGACCTCCCGGAGGACGTCGAGCGTGACACCGACGTCCCGTTCGTTCTTCGGGTGGCCCGGACCCGGCGAGAGGATGATTGCGTCAGGGTCGAACGCCTCGACGTCGTCGAGCGTCGCGGTGTTTCGGACGACCTCGGTCTCGGCGTGTTCGGAGACGTACTCGACGAGGTTGTACGTAAAGGAGTCGAAGTTGTCCACGAACAACACGCGGAGGTCGTCCCTGACGGGGGCCTCAGCAGCCGGCTGTGACGGGCTCATCGGGTCACCTCCTCGGGGCCGTCGGCTCCGGTCGCAGCCTCGGCGTCGTCAGCACTTCCAGCCGCGTCGACCGGCCCATCTTCGATTTCCTCCAGCGCCGTCAATACGCCGTCCATCTTCTGCTCGGTCTCGACGTACTCGCTTTCGGGGTCCGAGTCCGCGACGATGCCGGCCCCGGCCTGGACGGTGATGCGGTCCCGGTCGCCTTCGTCTTCGACCGTGGCCGAGCGGATCACGATGGCGAAGTCGGTGTCGCCGTCCCAGTCGAAGTAGCCGACGCCGCCGCCGTAGGGACCACGCGGCGAGCGTTCGAGTTCGTCGATGATCTCCATGGCGCGGATCTTCGGCGCACCCGAGAGGGTCCCCGCCGGGAACGTCGCTCTGGCGGCGTCGAAGGCGTCCTTGTCTTCGGCGAGCCGCCCCGTCACGGTGGACTCGATGTGCTGGACGTGGCTGTACTTGAGGACGTTCATGAACTCGGGAACCCGAACACTCCCGGCCTCGGCGACCCGACGCACGTCGTTGCGCGCAAGGTCGACAAGCATCGTGTGTTCGGCCCGCTCCTTCCCGTCGGCGAGCATCTCGCCGGCGAGCCGGCGGTCCTCGACGGGGGAGTTCCCACGCGGGCACGTCCCCGCGATGGGGTTCGAGACGACGTGATCGCCGGCGACGGAGACAAGTGTCTCCGGGCTCGCGCCGACGATGGTTAGGTCGTCGTAGCCCAGCAGGTACATGTACGGCGAGGGATTCACCGCCCGAAGTGCCTCGTAGAAGCCCAGCGGGTCGACCTCACCATGCAGTTCCCGCGTTCGGGAGATGACGCCCTGATAGATGTCTCCCGAGAGGACGTACTCCTTGGCGCGCTCGACGGCATCCTCGTACTCGTCTTGCGGCCCGGCGATCTCGTCCTCGCGGCGGAAGCCGCCGGTCGAAAGCGGCGACAGGTCCGAAAGCACGTCCTCGACCCGCTCGGCCTCGGCGGCCAGTTCGTCGTAGCGCTCGCCGGCGTTCTCGCCTTGCCTGACAACGGGCGTGAACACGAGCGAAACAGTGTCCTCGACGTGGTCGAACCGGACCGTCGACGTGGTGAGCACGAACTGGGCGTCGGGGAATCGTGAGTCGGGCCGATCCAGACCGACTTCGTCGAGCCAGAGGTCGTAGACGGCGTCATACGAGAGAAAGCCAACGAGGCCGCCTTCGAGGTGCTGGCGGTCCATCGCCGGGAAGTTCCGCAGCGCCACGTCGGGCATCGCCGCCCGGAGGTCGTCGACCACGTCGCCGCCGTTGGTCGTCACGAGGTCGGCGTAGCGGTCGTCGAACGCCTCGACCTCGCTCTCGTCGCCGGTCACCGTGACGACGGCGCGCGGGTCGTAGCCGACGAAGGAGAAGCGGGCGTGTCGGTCGTCCGTCTCCGGCGCGAACGCGCCGTCAGGGTCGCTGGAGGCGACCTTCTCGGCGCTTTCCAGCAGGAACGTGTAGTCGTTTGCGGCCACGTCGCTCGTGCGACCGGTCAGTGCTGCGTATGCGGTCAACGGCTCCACATCGACATCGAGTTCGGCGGCGGTGCGGACGACGACCGGGCGGTCTGCCTTGGCATGCTCGATGAACTCCTCGCGGGAGATATCGAGGGTCATACTGCGCCCTCCGACGCTTGCTTGGCGTTCTGGATGAACCGCCTGACCGTGTCGTGGTCTTTCGTGCCGCCAGCGGACTCCACGCCGCTCGCCACGTCGACGGCGAACGGCTCAACCGTCTCGACGGCCTCGGCCACGTTCTCGGGGGTCAGACCACCGGCCAGCACGACGGGCACGTCAAGCGAGTCCACGAGGTCTCGCGTGCGCTCCCAGTCGTGCGTCTCGCCCGTGCCGCCGCCGCCGTCGGCGTCGACCGAGTCCACAAGCAGGGCGTCGGCATGGGCAGCGTAGTCTCCAATGGCTGGCTCGCCTGCCTCGACCACAGCGACAATGTTCTGGGTAATCCGGCTGTCGAGAGCTCCAAGTTCCGCCGGCGAGAGGCTATCGTGGACCTGCACCGCGTCAGGTTCGATCCTGTCGATGCGCCTGACGGCCTCCTGGACCGTCGTCGGCATCGTCACCAGCACGCTCGTCACGAACGGCGGGACGCCGCCGACGAGCGTCTCGGCCGTCCCCTCGCTGACCTCGCGGGGCGTATCGACCGTGACGCCGTGGATGACGCCGACCGCGTCAGCGCCGGCCGCGACGACGGCGTCGCGGTCCTCTTCGCCCGTCACGCCACAGATTTTCACGCGCGTCATGCCCCGATCAGGTCTTCGAGTTTGTCGGCCGCCGCGCCCGACTCGATGGCCTGCCGGGCCTGTTCGACTCCCGCTTCGTGCGTATCGGCGACACCGGCAACGTAGATGGCCGCGCCGGCGTTGGCGAGGATGATGTCCCGCTTCGCGCCGGTGACTTCGCCCGTGACGATGCCACGAAGGTCGGCGGCATTCTCTTCCGGCGATCCCCCGGATATGGCCTCGATATCACGTGTTTTGAGCCCCATGTCTTCCGGGGTGATGGTGTATTCTGCGATCCGGTCGCCGGTGACTTCTGCGACAACCGTCTCGCCGTGGATGGCGATCTCGTCAAGGCCGTCGCCGTGGACGACCAGCGCCCGCTCGACATCCAGTCGGGCCAGCGCCTCTGCCATCACGGGCACGAGGTCCGGGTCGTAAACGCCCAGCACCTGTGCGTCCGCGTCGGCAGGGTTCGTCAGTGGGCCGAGAATATTGAACACAGTCCGCATCCCGAGTTCCTTTCGCGGGCCGATGACGGCCTTCATCGCCGGGTGAAACACCGGCGCGAGCATGAAGCCGATGCCGTCTCGTTCGATCGTCTCCTCGACGTCCGGCGGTTCGGCCTCGATGTCGACGCCGACCTCTTCGAGCACGTCGGCGCTCCCCGAAGATGAAGAGACAGAGTAGTTGCCGTGTTTGGCGATGGGGACGCCAGCCCCAGCAGCGACGATGGCACTCGTCGTCGAGACGTTGATTGTGTTGTAGTCGTCGCCACCGGTCCCGCAGGTGTCGACAAGGCCCTCGCGGTCGGGCCGGATGGTCCGTGCGGCGTCGCGCATCCCCTCAGCAAAGCCGGCTATCTCAGCCTCCGTCTCCCCTTTCGCCCGCAGTGCCGTCAGGAGCGAACCGATCTGTGCCTCGGTTGCATCCTCGAAAACAGTCGTCGCAACGGCCCGAGCCTCGTCCTGTGTCAGGTCATCACCGTCAGTGACGCGTTCAATATACTCTTGCATTGTATTCACCAATGAACTCTTTCGTGTTGTGATGTACAAATCCGTACATTGACTTAAGCCTATCGGGACCCTTACTCACTGACGTATATGTGTGGGCAATCAACAGACAACGTGGCGATACGGAATTCGAAACCTTCAATTATACCCACCGGAAACATTGTGGTGTACCTCGCAGTGAGGGTTCGTGGTCTAGGTCGGTTATGACACCTCCTTGACATGGAGGAGGCCGGCGGTTCAAATCCGCCCGAACCCATTTCTACTGTCGCTATTCCCGAGCGAAGCGAGTCGACAGCGGCCGGTGGATTCGCACTAGACGAGTCGTGTACAAGTGAATCCGTCTCGACGTGGGTCACAATCCTCCCGAACCCACTTCTATCGTCGTTGAGTCAGTGGTTTCGACACGGATGCGTTTCGATAGTGCCGAAATAAGACCATTAGGCCGTCAGAGTCGAAATAAGGCCAGCGGGCCGACACCGTCGTCCCATAGTTTCTTGCCCTAACCGCGTTAGAGTCATCCATATGAGAGATCAGGTCCAGTCGGCGGACGCATTCGAACAGTTCGTCCTACTGGCGGTTGCAGAACTCGAAACAGCCGGCGAAACGCCGGTCCACTCATACCACGTGACACAGACAATGAAAGCGCACCTCGCAGATATCGACCGACAGCCGTTCGGCGGTGTCGAGCGCCAGAAGGTCATCTCGACGCTGGGCCGACTCGCCGACAAGGGACTACTGAGCGACGAAAAGACGGAGTCGGCGACGGGGAAAGGACGGCCAGGCTACGAACTGTCTGGCGACCCGGACGAGGTACTCGAAGCGCTGTCGGCAACGGACGAATTTGAGTCGTATATCGAGACGGTCCGGTCCTCGTAGCGTCCCTCGTTAGACGACGCTCACGCCGCCGCGCTCCTGGTCGAGAGCGGGCGGCTGGCCCGCTTCGAGACGGTCGAGACGGTCCATGATCGTGTGGACGACGTCGTCTTTCGTACAGGGTGCGACGTGGACGAGTTCGCTGTCATCGTACTCAGCCAATCCCATCACGGGTAGGGCCATGGCATCGTACGCCGACGCCGCCACTTCTGAATCGACGGTCGTGTCTTGATAGAAGGATTCGAGTGAGACGTTGTTGCTCAGTGCCCACTGCTTGAATTCGGCGACGCGGTTCAGGATGTACTTGCCTTCCTCTGTCCGTGCGGCGGCCGACTGCGGTGCGATCTGTTTGCCCCAGACGATGACGTTGAATCCGTCGATGTGGTCGCTCTCGTCGAGCGTCTGGAGGCGGTCGATGACCGCTTCCTGTCGTTCGTGTGCGCCGTCGGGCAGCATCGACCGGACATACAGCTCGATGTGAGGTGTCGGGATAGTATCACTCATAGCTATCAGACGGCACTCTCGGCTGACACATATAGATACTGTGAGAGATGTCTGCATAGTGCAGATAGTCCTTTCAGGGCTAGAAACGTGCGAAATCAACGGTTCCTGTGAATTGATACTCTTCCAGTTGTAACGCTGATTTAGCAGTAATTAACAGCTGAAACCGATATCGGTTTTCTAACTATTCGCTGTTCGACCCGGACGAAAGACCGTGGAGGTTCTCGTGGATACCGAGGATAAGCGCGGGAACGACAATCATGAAGATATGCTCCTCAATGGGAATCCCGAGGAGGTCGACACCGGTCCGGAGTTTGATTGCGAAGACACCGACGGTCAGTGTGTACCAGTCCCAGACGTACGCGATCGGATAGAGCACGGCGATAGTCTTGGCCGCCATCCGGAGAGCGTGCGCGCGCCAGAGCAACACGAGGGCGATACTCCCCCAGATTACCTCCGTGACCAGATACGTGTAGGGGCCGAAGACGCCGATGTCAGGCAGCATACAGCCACCTTAGATCCAAGGGCCTAAAGCTTAGTTCGTCTCTCGGTTTCCGGGGACTAAACCAACCTTGATAACCCCACACGTCGAATCTACGAACTGTGAAGAACGATGGACATTGCTGATATCGCCACCAGAGAATTTGTCGAGGTTGACGCCAACAAGCGCTTGGGGAAAGTCCGGTCTATCTTCGAACGCGAGAATCCCAAGGGTATCATCGTCACGGAGGACGGTGACTACGCTGGCGTTATCACGCAGAAACAGCTGGTCCAGTCCCATGTCGAGGACAACGCGAAAGCGGGGGCGATGACGCGCTCGGCACCGAAGGTCGAGCGCACCGACGACGTGCGCGAAGTCGCGCGCGTCCTCGTCGAGGGTGGTGTCAAGCTCGCGCCGGTGTTCGAGGCGGGCGAGCTCTGGGGTATCGTCACCGAGGACGATATCCTCGATGCGGTTCTCGACAACCTCGACGCGCTGAGCGTCGAGGACATCTACACGCGGGATGTCATCACGGTGTCGGAAGACACCAACGTCGGGCAAGTCGTCAATCTCCTCCGGAAACACGGCATCTCCCGGCTTCCGGTGCTCGGTGACGACGATGGCCTGACCGGGATGGTCACGCGCCACGACATCGTCGACGTCGTCGTCCGTGACATGAACAAGACGACGCGGGGCGACCGCTCCGGCGAGATCGAGCGCGTGCTCGACATGCCCGTCTACGACGTGATGAGCAGCCCTGTCGAGACGGCGAAGCTCGGCGACTCCGTCGAGGACGCCGTCGCGCGGATGCTCGACAACGACTTCGCCGGGCTCGTCGTCACGCCGGAAGACGACGACACCCACGTCGCCGGCATCCTCACGAAAACCGACGTGCTCCGTGCGCTGACCTACACCGAGGAGGAACACATGGACGTCCAGATCACGAACATCAAACTGCTGGACACCATCTCCCGTGCGGACCTCCGGGCCGACATCGAAACGGTCGCGGACAAGTACGGGGCGATGCAGGTCCAGCACGCCCACGTCCGGTTCCACGAGCACAAGGAGAAGCTCCGTGGTACGCCGCTCATCCAGTGTCAGATCCGCCTGCGGACCAACAAGGGGCAGGCAGCCGGCTCCGGCGAAGGCTACGGCGCTGAAACCGCGTTCAACGTCGCACTCGACAAGCTAGAGCGCAACGTGCTCGAACTGAAAGGCGTTCAGGCTGACGAGGAGTACCGCGGCCAGCTCCTCCGCAAACTCGGCGAACTGTAACCTGAGACTCGCTTTTTTCTACCGTTCGGCGACCTGCACGAGCTGCTTGCCGATGTTCTCGCCTTCGAACAGCCCGAGGAACGCGTCGGGCGCGTTCTCGATGCCTTCGGTGACGGTTTCTCGGTAGGAGATGTCGCCCGAGGCGACCCACTGACCGAGCTGCTTCGTTCCTTCCTCGAACCGCGGCTCGAAGTCGGAGACGAGGAGGCCCTCAACGGTCGCACGGGACTGGATGACCTGTGTCAGCTTGCGCGGCCCCACCGGTACGTCCTCGCTGTTGTACAGCGAGATCTGTCCGCAGACGGCGACGCGCGCGTCGGTGTTGAGTCGCGTGAACACCGCGTCGGTAATCGGTCCGCCGACGTTGTCGAAGTAAGCGTCGACGCCGTCCGGCGCGGCCTCGTCCAGCGCAGCCTGGTAGTCGTCGGTCGTCTTGTAGTTGATGCCCACGTCGAAGCCGAGGTCGTCTTCGAGGAACGAGACCTTCTCGTCGGAGCCGGCGAAGCCGACGACACGTGCGCCCTGAAGCTTGGCGAGCTGTCCTGCCACGGAGCCGACGGCTCCGGCAGCCCCAGTGACGACGAACGTATCCCCGGCGGACGGCTGTGCGACTTCACGCGTGCCGAAGTACGCTGTCAGGCCTGGCATGCCAAGAACACCGAGCGCTGTCGAAATCGGTGCGAGTTCCGGATTGACTTCCGTAAGTACCGGTCCGGGTGCCGTGGCGTACTCCGCCCACTCTAGCTCGCCGGTGACGACGTCACCTTCGTCGAAGCGTGCACCGTTGGATTCGACGACCTCACCGACGACTGCACCCTTGAGCGGGTCGCCCACGTCCCACGGCTCTTCGTACGATTCGCTGTCACGCATCCGATCGCGCATATACGGGTCGACAGAGAGGTACAGCGTCTTGATGAGCACCTCGCCAGGCCCCGGTTCCGGTATCTCTTCCTCGGAAAGCTCGAACGTATCGTGGTCGGGGGTCCCTTCGGGGCGCTTCGCTAGCCGGTAAACGCGGTTAGTGTTCGACATCACCCCCTATACACTTGGGACCCGAAAGGGGGCTTCGAAAGGAGAAACAAGCACCGGTTTTATAGTTTATCTAATAATTATACACGGGTATTGTGCAGCTGGCGGAAGGGACATCGCTGATCGGGACAGCAAAACCGAAAAACCACGCTCGAATCGCAGCGAGGAGCAGGACCGAGAGAGTCGGAGTTACTGGAAGCCGATCCGGCCGCCGCTCCCGGCCTGGCGCTGCGGGCTGGAACCGCCTCTGAACTCTTCTTCCATCTGCTCGTAGTACTCGCGGATGTCGTCGGTGATGGTCGGGCGCACGCTGTCCATCGCCTGCCGGAAGTGGCGCATCTCGACTTCCTCCGCGTCGTCGTCCTCACGGAGTGCCTCAATGGCGGCTTCCCGGGCGATGGATTCGAGGTCCGAGCCGACGAACCCATCGCTGACTTCGGCCAGTTCGCGCAGGCTCACGTCGGGCGACAGCGGCGTGTCGTCCGTGTGGATCTTCAGGATCTGTTCGCGGCCCTCGATATCGGGCTCGCCGATCATCACCAGCCGGTCGAACCGACCCGAACGGATCAGTGCCGGATCGATCATGTCCGGCCGGTTGGTTGCGCCGATGACCATCACGTCCTCCATCTCTTCCAGCCCGTCAAGTTCGGTCAGGAGCTGATTGACGACGCGCTCGGAGACGTTCGACCCCATCTCGCCGCCCCGACCCGGTGCCAGCGAGTCGAGTTCGTCGAAGAAGATGATGGTCGGGGCCACCTGGCGGGCCTTCCGGAACGTCTGCCGGATAGCCTTCTCGCTCTCGCCGACCCACTTCGAGAGCAGCTGTGGGCCGCGGACCGAGATGAAGTTCGCGTCAGTCTCGTTGGCGACGGCTTTCGCCATGAGCGTCTTCCCGGTGCCGGGTGGACCGTACAGCAACACCCCCGACGGCGGCGTCACGCCCATGCGTTCGAACTTCTCCGGGGAGTTCATCGGCCACTCGACGGCCTCCTGAACCTGCTCTTTGGGCCCGCTGAGGCCGCCGACGTTGTCCCATGACATCTTCGGGAGTTCGACCAGCACCTCCCGCATCGCCGATGGACTCACCTCGTTGAGTGCGCCCTTGAAGTCGTCCCGCTTGATAATCATCCGATCGATGAGGCTCGGCGGGATGTCCTCCTCGTCTAAGTCGATCTCTGGGAGGTAGCGCCGGAGCGCCTTCATCGCGGCCTCCTTGGTGAGGCTCTCGATATCGGCCCCGACGAAGCCGTGGGTGTCCGTCGCCAGCTTGGCGAGGTTCACATCGTCCGACAGCGGCATGCCGCGGGTGTGAATCTGGAGGATCTCCTCGCGGCCCACTTCGTCCGGGACGCCGATCTCGATCTCGCGGTCGAAGCGGCCCGGGCGACGGAGCGCCGGGTCCACGCTATCGACACGGTTCGTCGCGGCGATCACGATGACCTGCCCTCGTGATTCGAGGCCGTCCATCATCGTCAGTAGCTGGGCAACGACGCGGCGCTCAACCTCGCCGGTTACGTCCTCGCGCTTGGGCGCGATGGAGTCCAGCTCGTCAATGAAGATGATCGAGGGCGATTCCTCGCTCGCGTCCTCGAAGATCTCGCGTAACTGCTGTTCGGACTCACCGTAGTACTTCGAGATGATCTCGGGGCCGGCGATAGAGAAGAAACTAGCAGAGGTCTCGTTGGCGACAGCTTTCGCGAGGAGGGTCTTCCCAGTCCCAGGTGGCCCGTGGAGCAACACCCCCTGTGGCGGCTCGATGCCGAGCTTCTTGAAGATCTGGGGGTGTTTCATCGGCAGCTCGACCATCTCGCGGACACGCTGGATCTCGTTTTGCAGCCCGCCGATGTCCTCGTAGGTGATGCCCCCGCCGGTCTTCTCGAAGCCGGAGATGGGCTCCTCGCGGAGTTCCACCTCGGTGTCCTCGGTGATGAGGCAGACGCCCTCGGGCTCTGTCTCGACGGCGATGAGCGGGATGGCCTGTCCGGGCGAACGCATGAACGGGTGGTTCGTCGAGGACATCACCGGAACGATGTCGCGCTCGACGACCGGCCGCTTCAGTATCTGCCGTTTGACCATGCCAGCGGCGTCGGAACCGAACTGAACCGACGCCTCCTCGGGCGGGGCAAGCACGAGCTTGTCGGCCTTCTCGGCCTCGGCCTTCCGGATGGTGACGCGCTCGCCGATACCCACGTCGGCGTTCTGGCGCGTGAAGCCGTCGATGCGGACGGTGTCAGTGTTCCAGTCCTGCCGGTCAGCACGCCACACCTTGGCCGCAGTCGTATCGCTCCCTTCGATCTCGATGATGTCGCCGGGAGAGAGCTTGAGGTGCAGCAACGTATCGGGGTCGAGTCTGGCGATACCGCGCCCCGAGTCGTTCGGGTACGCTTTCGCCACTTCCAATTGGACTTCGTTCATAGTAGAGCCTGCTTACAACGAACTCGGGTAGCCCCGGAGATATGCTTTATGCTACCGGCGGGCAAGACGCACGGCGACGGGTTTATATGATACCTAATAACACACCGCACAGAAGGGGCTAATACCCTCCGGCCAGGGCGGCGGTAACACAGGCTGCCGCCATCGCCGCGTTTCATAAGGCTGGACGCGATAGCGCCGATATGGTATTTCTCGTTCCCTTCGACGGGTCACCGCTCGCAGACGCCGCGCTCGACCGTGCCGTTTCCTACGCCGCGGCCCTCGACGAGGACGTCGTCGCCGTCGCGTTCATCCCGACCGGGGCCGACTACGCCGAGCGCCGCCGTCGCGTCGACCCGACCGAGGACTTCGCCGCCGAAACTGCCGCGGACGACCTCCGGCGCAAGATCGAGGAGGCGACCGACGACTCCGAACTCCGCTACGACGACGTGAGCGCCCACTCGACAAGCGAACTGTCGACGACGATCAGACAGACCGCCCGCGATGTCGACGCCAGCGTCGTGTTCCTCGGCAGCGACGACACCGAAGACATCGTCGTCCCTATCGGCGAAGTCACGGACGGCGAGTCCTACGATATCCATATCGTCCGCCAGGCCTGACCCGTCGGTCGTCGCGACACCTGAGTGGAATCGTAGTATGAGGGCTTTTACTCGCGGGGCGCGACGCCCCGTGTATGCGAACACTCGCTTTCGACGGCCGAATGGGTGCCGCCGGCGACATGCTGCTGGGGGCACTACTGGCCGCCGGGGCCGACCGCGAGGCCCTGTCGCCGGTCGAGGACGCCCTCCCCGTTGAATACGCCGTTTCTGAGGTTGATCGCTGCGGGATTGCTGCAACGCGCGTCGAGGTACTGCTGACCGACGCTGCTAGCGACGGCGATGGGTCCCACGACCACGCTCACGACGATCACTCGCGTTCACACTCCCACGACCACGATGAGGGACACAGCCACACCGGGGACGACGACGCACGTTCCCACGCCCACGGAGACCACACCCACGCCGAGGGCCACGGGCCGAGCCGAACGTATGCCGAGGTCGTCGAACTCGTCGAGGCAATGGATCTTCCGACAGCCGTCAGAGCGGATGCACTAGCGATCTTCGAGATACTCGGCGAGGCCGAGGCGTCGGTCCACGGGACGGATCTCGACGACACGCACTTCCACGAGGTCGGGGCCGACGACGCCATCGCCGACATTGTCGGCGTCTGTCTCCTGCTCGATGATCTCGATGTCGAGAAAGTCGTGACCACACCGCTGTCGACCGGCGGCGGGACCGTCGAGATGAGCCACGGTACCTACCCGGTCCCGACTCCCGCGGTGGTCGAGATCGCAGAGCAAGCCGACTGGTCGCTGCAGGGTGGCCCTATCGACAGGGAAGTCCTGACACCGACCGGGGCGGCGATTCTCGCACACATCGCCGACGGGACCGAATCGCTGCCGCCGCTCGACATCGATGCGTCGGGCTACGGCGCTGGCGGGTGGGACCTCAGCGACCGCCCCAACGTCTTGCGGGCGATGGTTGGCGACGGCGCGGGGCGGCTCCGTCGCGACGAAATCACGGTCCTCGAAACGAACGTCGACGACGCTCCACCCGAAGTGCTTGGCGACCTCCAGCGCTCGCTCCCGGACGTCGGCGCACGCGACGTGTCGATAGTGCCGACGACGATGAAGAAGTCCCGGCCGGGCCACATCGTGAAGGTAATCTGCAAGCCGGAAGACGCCGAGCGGGTCGCGCGCCGCCTCGCCGAAGCGACCGGGACACTCGGCGTGCGCGAGTCCGGGGCCGGTCATCGCTGGGTCGCCGACCGGGAGTACGAGACGGTCGTGCTCTCCGTCGACGGCGAGCAGTTCGAGGTCACGGTCAAGATTGCAAGCGACACCGACGGCACAGTGTTCGACGTGAGCACGGAGTACGACGACGCCGCGGCCGTCGCGGACGCGACCGGACTCCCTGTCCGCGACGTGATGCAGCGGGCCGAGCGGATGGTCCGAGAGTAGCGCTATCCGTTGTCGGGTTCGCCCTCGTCGGCGGTCGGACTGTCGCTGTCGTGTTCAGCTAGCGCCTCCTCGACGGTGAGCGCGCCGGTCGCGACCTGCCGAGCGAGGTCCTCGCTGATCGCCCGGTTCGTCTCGCTTGCCTCCCGCGAGCGATCCTTGATCTTCTGGAGTTCGCCGGCCGTCGGCTCGATGGTTCGGCTGTCGATTTCCTCGCCATCGAGGCGGGCAATGTTGACCGCGGCCAGCACGTCGCCCATCCCGCGTGCGCCGGAACCGAGATACGGCGTTGTCCCCGTTTCGTCGACCAGCTCCACCGGCACGGACTGTATCTCGTCGATGATGCGCGCGCCGACGAGCCGCGCGCCGTCGCCGATGCGAACGACCGGGTCGACCGCGTCTTCGACTTCCTCGCGGACGATTTCGGTGATGTCCGCCGCGGGCACCTGAAACGCTGCAACGACCATGTCGCCGTGGAGAATCGCGACACCCGGTCGCTCGCCGGGGTCGATACCGATGACAGTGCGACCGTCGCCACCGCGAAGCGCCGAAATAACGGTTTCGACGGCCCGCCGCGGCGCATCCGGGTCCGCCTGCACGACATCCACGCTGTCGGGGATTTCGACCGACTCCCCGGCCGCGATGACCGCGACATCCGCCTCTTCGGGCCACTCGTCGCCTGGTTCGATAGTCGTGAACTCTACGCCGCGGTCGCGTAGCTCGTTGACGACGCCGTGGTACACTTCGAAATCCTCGGTGGCGACGACAATCACGACCTGATTTCGGCCGCCGCTTACTTACAGATATGGGAGTCCGTTGGTCCACGTTTGTACTTCAGCTATTTGCCAGACGCCTCTGGATACGTTCAGTTGGAGGTATCTCCGTCCCCTATTATATTTGATAGGATTTTTATCATAGCTGACTGGACTGCTAGTGATGCGTCCGGTGGTTCGCACTGACGGAGCAGGGGCGGCCTCCGACCCGCTATTCGGTGGTGTCAGCGGTGCCTATCTGGGATTGCTTCTGGCACCGCCAGTCGTACTGGGGCTGGAGTGGGTCGGCGTTACCGAAGCGTGGGCACTATACACCGGGCTGGTCGGGACGGTCGCCGCTGTGACCGCCGTAACGGTGTTGGTGCTATCTGATCGACCAACAGTGGCCGTTACACTCGGTGCGACTCACGCTCGCTGGCTTCCGGTGGCGACCGCGGCCGGGTATGCGATCGTCGGGTTTGCGTCGCTGGAGATGAGTGGTATCGGTGGCGTGCTGGCGTTTTTCTTCGGCCTGCTGGCCTTTCTGCTCGGAGTCGCTATCGCGGTTATGTCACAAACGCGGTACACCGCCGCAGTCACCGCAGAGGCGGAGGAGTTGACGCGGTGGCGAGCGAGCTGGCCCGAGTCCGCACAGCGGCGGCGGCTGTTTATCGGCGGGGCTGTCGCCTGCGTCGCGATTGTGGGCTTCGCAGTCGGCGCAGTGTTCGATATCGCCCTGCTCCAGTACACTGGTCAGGTGCTGTTCCCGTCCGGGTTCGTCCTCCTCTCGACAGGTGGGACACGAACCGCCGTGGCGACCGAGCGCGGTCTGGAAATCAGGCTGCCGGTCGCCAGGCGATTCTATGCCTGGGACGAGCTGGAATCCTACGACCTCGACGCCGACTCGCTCGTCATCACTCGTAAATGGGGAACAGACCTGCGGTTCGCAACAGCCGACATCGACGACGTGTCCTTCGCAGAGTGGACACTGGCCGAGCGACTTTCAGACGGCTGACAACAGTGCCTGCAGGTACCAGTGTTTTTACCCGAACCTGCCCAACCCCTGCCTGTGAGCGAGTACGTCCCGACCGGGTGTGAGGCGATCGACGACCTTCTGGGTGGTGGGCTGGAGCGCGGCGCGGTCACGCAAGTGTACGGCCCGCCGGCGGCCGGGAAGACCAATTTCGCGCTGTCGGCGGTGATGGAAGTCGCCGCTGCCGGCGACGCGGCGCTGTACATCGACACCGAAGGACTCTCCGCAGACCGGATGGAGCAGGTCGCCAGGGGCCGCGCACGCGGGACGGCCCAGACCGTGGACGACCTCGCCGGCCGGCTCATCATCACTGAGGCGCTGGACTACGACGAGCAGGCCGAGGCCGTGCAGGACGCCGCCGAGTTCGCCGCCGAGGTCGAACTCATCGTCCTCGACAGTGCGACGGGGTTCTACCGACTCCGCCGGGACGACGAGGACGGCGGCGAGACGTTGCGGGATGTGGCCCGCCAGATTACCCATCTGCTCTCGCTGGCCCGCAAACACGACATCGCTGTTCTGTACACGAATCAGGTGTTCACCGACCCCGACAGCGACCGCTCGACGGCGCTGGGCGGCCACACCCTGAACCACTGGTCCGGCGCAATCATCCGTCTGGACCGGTTCCGGGGCGGCAACCGACGCGCGACGCTGGAGAAACACCGCGCCAAACCGGCCGGCGACACGGCCCAGTTCCGCATCACTGACTCGGGACTGGTGGGTGACGACACGCCCGAAACGCCGCAGTAGGTCGCTCGGATCTCGACAGCAGTCTCGGGCGCGCACCGTCGCGGCGACGGCCGCGTCGCAAGCGTGAGGGACGAGTCGCACAGGCGAGCGAAGCGAGCCGAGCAACGCAGTCGGCTGGGGAGGTGTGTGGTTGTCGCGGCTTTGTGGCTGTTGCCGTTGCAGAGTGCATACCGCGCGAGCGGAGCGAGCGCGGTTTCACCGAGCACGGCATGCCGTGCTCGGCCTTTTTCATGAACGTTTTTCGAGGAGTGGTCGCCTTCGGCGACCCGACGATGAAAAAGGTTCAGTAGATGAGGTCGTCGTCGTTCTCGACCATGTACAGTGTCCGCGCGGCGATATTGACGGCGTGGTCTCCGACCCGCTCGATGTCCCGAATCGTTAGCAGGAGGCGGGACACGTCGGCCATCAGTTGCTCGATATCGGCCTCGCTGGAGTCAGCGTCGATCTCGCGCTCAATGAGGTCGCGCACGACCGTCTCGGAGGCCGCCTCACACCGTTCGTCCACCTCGTCGTCGATGTCGGCAATGGTATAGCACTGGTCGGCGTCCTGATCGCTGTAGGCTTCCATGGCGTTTTCGACCATCTCGATGGTGACGTCGGCGACATCCTGAATGTCGACCTCGGGGAACACGTCGCGTTCAGCAGTGAGCGAGTACTCGCCGAGGTTCGTGGCGAGGTCGCCGATCCGTTCGAGATCGGTGATGATCTTGAACGACGCGGCGATAAAGCGGAGGTCGGACGCAACCGGCTGTTGCAGCGCCAGCAGGTCGATACAGTCCTGTTCGAGGTCGAGATACAGCTGATTGATCTCGTGATCGCCCTCGATGACCTCCTGGGCCATCTCCTCGTCTTTCTGTTCGAGCGCGTCGAGACCGAGCCGGAGCCGTTCGAGGACGATCTCTGACATATAAAGGACGTCCTCGCGAAGCGAGTTCAGTCCCTCCTGATAGGAATCGCGTGGCATAGTCCGGAATGTGCTGGTGGTATGCATCAGCCTTTCCCTTCTCCCAATATCTCCCGATACCGACCGGCGTGACGGTAGCAGCGGGCGTGCTATGCAGGGACTGGCATGCCCGACAGCGAGAACCGATTACTGTGACACTGCCTCGGCGTCGTCACGAGGACGAACGTCCAGCGTCGTCGCGTCGCCGACTGCCGCTCCGCCTTCGATGCGTTCGACGCGCAGCACCACGTCCTGTGGCGTTGCACAACCACAGCTCACGAACTCGGCCCACTCCTCGCCAACGGCCACCGCTCCGCCATGGGCGCGTCGGAGGTACTGTTGATAGGTGTCCCCGCGGAGTTCGTCGACTATCCACTCGGTATCGACGCCTGACCACGGGTCCCTATCGGCGGTGCTGGGGGCAAACGAGAGCACGATACGGTCCGCAACGGGAGCCATACACTAGCTGAGGTGGGAGCCAGGCTTAGTCCCTTGGGCACGGCTTCTTCGGAACGGCTACAATTTGTCGTTGACCGCTTCCAAGCAGTCGGAGTCCACGAACACCACGACGTGATCGCCGGGTTCGATGACGGTGTCACCGCGGGGGATGACCAGTTCGCCGCCGCGACTGATGGCCCCGATGACCACGCCGGTCGGCAGTTCCTGTACCGACTCCTGGATCGGTCGCCCGGCGAGGACGCTGTCGGCGGATACCTCGATTTCCAGTACCTCGGCGCGGTCGGATTCGATGATGGCCACCTTCGTCGCGTCGTACTCCCGGGTGAACCGCGTAATCTCTTCGGCGGTCGTCTCACGGGGGTTGACGGCCACGTCGACGCCGACGGCCTCGAACAGATCGACGTACTCCCCGGAGTTGACGACAGCGACGGTTCGCTCCGCGCCGAGTCGCTTGGCCAGCAGCGTCACTAAAAGGTTCTTCTCGTCGCTATCGAGCGTCGCAACCACAGCGTCGGCGTCCGAGACGTGTTCCTGTTCGAGGAACTCGCTGTCGGTCGCGTCGCTTTCCAGCACGGTGGTTCCCTGCAGATCCTCCGCGAGCTCGCGCGCCCTGTCGTGGTCTTGCTCGATGAGTCGCGGCTTGATGCCGCGATCCTGAAGCAGTCGCGCGGTATGATAGCCGACATCGCTCCCGCCGACGATGAGGACGTTCTGGGTCGCATCCGACTCCGGCGCGATTTCGGTCGCGAACAGGCGGACACTCTCACGGCTACCGATGACGACGATATCGTCGCCTGCCTTGATGACCGTCTCCCCGCGCGGGATAATGATCTCGTCGTCGCGCAATACAGCGGCAAAGGTCAGGGATTCGTAGCGGTCAGCCTCCGCGACGGTTTGGTCCGCGATTGGACTGGATTCGCGAACTCCGAACTCCCCCATCTGGACCTGCCCATCGACGAACGTTTCGACGTCGCGCGCACCGGGAAGCCCGATGACGCGGGCGATGTTCTCCGCGGTGAGCAGGTTCGTCGCAACCATATGGTCGACACCGAAGGCGCCCCCGGATTTCTCCCAAGTCCGGAGGAACTTCGCGCTCTTGACGCGGGAAATGGTGAACGGGTCAGCCGCCGTTACCGCCGTCCCACAGGTGACGATGTTCGTCTCGTCGTCGTCGGTACTGGCGATGAGAACGTCGGCTTTCTCGATACCGGCCTCCGCGAGCGTGTCGAGTTCCGCACCATCCCCTTCGACACCGAGCACATCGGCCTCGTACATCAGGCTCTCCACACGGTCAGGATCGATATCTACGACGGCGACTTCGTGACTTTCTGCGAGGCTCTCGGCGATGGTCGAGCCGACCTCGCCTGCACCGACGATTACGATATACACGGCTGCGCCTCCGCCTGATACATGTGCATCAGCTTTCCACCGATGGGTGAAGTGTATTTTCATCCGGCCAGCGAACGGCGTCCCCGAGCGTTGTGGTGGACAAGCACCGAAACCCGACCGTGAATAAGTACTGATGGGCCGATCGAGATGCAGCCGTCGAGCCTCTCAGATCTCGTCTCGGAGCGGCACGTCTAACCAGGGACAGAGGACCGACCGACGTTGGAACCGTTCAACCGCATCGAACGATTCCTTGGTCTCTTCGATTGCTTTTCGCATACTGGCATAGTCGGTCATACACACTTCGTCTGTCTCCCCACCGTTTGATTATGTGGTTCTTTACGCCCGCTATCTGTCCGGTAGACGCCTACTTCTGTCGGCCGCTCGCATCGATCCGTTCGTCGAACCTGACCTCAGGAACTGGGCTTCAACAGCCACTCCGGTCTCTCGTCTGCAGTCCTCGCCAGCACGCAGCGGCCGTTTGGCGGAACGCTCGCTGTAGTAGCAGGTGACTACTGACCTGTCGCTGCTCGGTGTAGCTGTCGCTTTCCGTACGCGGGCAGGCTTAATAACTAATTGTAGACGTGGATGTGGACGCAAGCACGAGTACGGGAAGCTGAATCGCAACGAGTCCGAAAAGCAGTGCCGTTCTGGCTGCCGGTGGATTCGCGATTGCGGCTGCGCCTATCACCACCGTCAGAATTGGTACGATAGTCTCGGCGCGAATACTCTCGCTTGGCTGTTCTTCGATTATGCAAGCCGTGTCGAATTGGGCCTTGATAGTGTCGATCCGGGTCCATGCCTGATCCGCTTTCGGTCTTGCTCGTACTCTACTAGCCCGCCAGCGTCGAGTCTGGACAGGTGTGTCTGACAGAGTGAAATGTACATGCTGTCGTAGAGTCCCACTTTCAGTCTCTGTATCAGCGATCGCGCGCGTCACCTGTTCACTTAGAGTGCTTACAGATAGCACTGTCTCGTGTTCAGCAAGACAGTGCAAACATGTGCGGCGGCGCTCGTCACCGAGAAGATCGAATAGCGTCGCGTCAGTGAGGCCGGTCTGGTCTGGGGACACAGTCGTCTCTCCGGCGTCGAGTGTTGCATCGAGTTCGACTGTCGGCGCCATTCGTTATCGCCCTCCGAACGTACCGCTGTGTGTACGCATCTGTCCAGTGCGAGCTTACGATTCCTGGCTGAGAGCGGCCCGTAGACGGTCAGCAGGTGACTGTGGTGCCGACAGTGAGAGCCTGTGGCTCAGCGCCAGCGCTACGAACACTACGCTCACGACGAGCGCGACTGCGACGCCCGGCACTGTGATCCCGCTGAGTGCGAGTCCACTAACCGCAATCAGTGCGGCACACGCAGTCCCGAGATACCGACCCGCCCAGCGCTCGTCGGTTGACGTGTGAGTACCTGTCCGATTATGATCAGTCACGGGCCCGGCTGACGGCGTCGACTCCGAAGCCGGCGTCGACAGGAGCGATGGTTCCTCGTCCAGATACCCGTCGAAAGAGTCCGCGAGTGCGGTCGCTTCGACGAGTCCGCGATCCTGATTGTAGTTGATGACGCCCGCGTCGTCCATCTTCGGGAGGTGAGACTGGTATAGCGCGATGTAGACGCGCTGGCGCTGTTTCGAGCGGAGCGAGTCGACCGTCGTGTCATGTTCCAGCGCCGCGATATGTTCTGCGATGTCGCTCATATCGGCCGGCTCGTCGCCGGGGTGTTCGTGGAGGTACTTGAGGACCAGGCGGCGTCGACGACACTGGAGGACGTGGAAGAGGTCGTCGCGGGTGAGTTCGTCGCCCGATGTGGACTCCGCAGACGACTCCTCTGTCGCGGACTCTTCGGCCTCAGTTGTCGTGGGTTCGGAAGTCGTTTCAGCTATCGACATGTTCGCTCGTTCCTTTTCCAGCAACCGACATATACCGGATCGACTGTTCCGCCGATTGCGGCTGTTTCACCGATTTAACGGGTCGATAATGGCCGACTTACCCGGGACCAACGCGCGATTAAACGGCGTTGTAAAGGCGTTACGCATATTTGACGAGGTTTCGGCTCAAGAACTCTGTTCCACTGCTGTTTCACACAGCATACTAAATTGTTTCACCGCTACAACGGCAAATAAGATCTGCAAATATACATACGTGCAGTCGCGTCAGGCGTTGTATCTCGGGCCAATTCTGCCGTTTGTTGGGTATAGAAGGGTCAAAAAGCCGGAAATTACCGCTTCCATATGTCTGCCGGCTATCGGTGTGGCTTCAGTTACGACTGTTGTGACAGGGCGAACAGTTGCAGGTGACGGAGGCACACCTGAAAAGCGCCGGTAGTGAACAGTGATACCACTATCGACCGGCTATCTGGGACGTGAGCCGGTTTATCCGCCGGGCGTCGGCGGCTTGATATCGCCCGCATGGGGCGAGCTCGCCGCGGCGGGCTTTGCCCGCTCCAGACAAATGAGGTTCTCTCTTCCGAGCCGGATCTTTACTATCTCGTCGTCATCGGCCATCCGCGAAAGGAGACGGCTAACCTTCGCTTTCGACCAGTCCGTCGCCTCGACGATGTCGGTCTGGTGCAGACGGCCATTCTCGACTTGCAACATCAGCTTCACGAGCTGTGCGTCGGGGGTGAGTTCCTGTTCGGCCTGCTCGAAGGCTTCAGCGGCGGTATCCGCGTCGATGTCTGGCTGGTCAGCTTCAGCCACCCTGTCCGTCGCCTCGATTTCACGGTTGACCTCGATTATCTCTCGGTCCAGTTCGAGGCGGCGATAGATGTACAGTCTGGCCGCCACGGTAAGCTCCGTGACCCAGCCGCGCCCGATCGCTACGACTGTCAGCCCGATTCCGATGAGGAACCCAAGAAGGGAGCTCGTCACCCAGGCTGGCGTCAGTACGCTGTTCGGATTCGTTCCCCAGGTGACTTCCTGCCGATCAGTCAGGAAGTCACCGTCCGAATCGGCCGCGAGCGGGTCCGTTCCGAGGTCTGAAACCTCGCGCCCGTCGCTGAGACCATCGCCGTCCGTGTCGGCGGTGGTTGGGGACGTTCCAGCCGCCAGTTCCTTTCCGTCGTTGAGGCCGTCATTGTCCGTATCGCTCTCGGTGGGCGCGGTGCCCGCTTCGAGTTCTCTCCCGTCTGTTACCCCATCTCCGTCGGTGTCCGCGACTGTCGGGTCCGTGCCTATGGCCAACTCTCGCCCGTCGGCGACCTCGTCGGTGTCAGTGTCAGCCTGTACCGGGTTCGTACCGACCTCCAGCTCCCGACCGTCGGCGACGCCATCGTCGTCCGTGTCTGCGTCGGTCGGGTCGGTCTTGCCGGATGCCTCTCGCTGGTCGGACAGCCCATCGCCGTCCGTATCGACGACGGTCGGATTCGTCCCGAGTGACAGTTCGCGTTCGTCCGACAGCCCGTCGCCGTCCGTGTCACCATGTCGCGGGTCGGTACCCTGTTGAATCTCAGTCCTGTCGGCAACACCGTCTTCGTCAGTGTCTGCGGCCGTAGGATCCGTCCCGTGCTGGTGAACCTCCGCACCATCCGTCAGCCCGTCGCCGTCAGTGTCAGCATCAGTGAGATTTGTCCCCTGAGACACCTCGTTGCTGTTGTTGAGCCCGTCGTCGTCAATATCACCGGCACGCTGAATCGGCTGTAGAGACACCGACTTCCGATCTAGCGTGGTGTTAGAGCTCGTGTTGTAGAGCGAGACAGAGAGGTGATCAAGCCCCGCCGTTCCGGGGGTCGTGAAGGCTGCAGTTTCGTTCGGGCCGACCGACGTACAGGTTGACGACCCGTTCGCATGCGCACAGACTGAGAGGTTTTCTTGCGGCGAACTAACGGTCACTGCGACCCGATACCCGCCGACCCGCTCACCGTCTATCCGTTCCCAGACGAACGCGGTTCCGTTCGGCCCGTCTGCAGCAGCCTGTGTGGGCTCAACCGATTGTATCGCTGGCGCCGTTTCGTTGCCTGTCGCTGTGTATTCAGCATACTGCCCGGCGTCCGCTGCGGCAGCGACACCTACGGAGACAGATGCGACTGTCAAGAGGAGGAGTAAAGCGCAGATCCCGCTCACGATACGGTGTCTCATACAGTACGAGTGTCACACCGGGACAATATCCTTTTTGGCACATAATCTCCTTGTCACCTCTAGGCACGCTTGATAATTCAGCGACAGTTCCCTCCGCGTCCCAACTACTTACTCATCGGATAGTCCGAGCTCTGACCCAACGACCTGATCCATCCCGCGCCGAATCCGCTGTGACATCGCCGATGGTGAAATATCGAGCTTGTCCGCCAGCTCAGCCTGTGAGATACCACGGGGCACGTCGAAATACCCCTCTCTGTGTGCTGTCTCGAGTGCGACTTGCTGATCTGCGGTCAGCCCGCATGCACCGGCGTTTGCTTCTTCGGAGGTCCAGTACAGTCGGTCAAGTCTAAATGTGATATTCCGTTCAGCGCACTCGGACCGAAACTGCGACAGTGCTGCCCGCGACCGAAACTGTGCGTGTACCAGCCACTGTCCACCTGTCCCCTCGATGTCGAGCGCACGGCCACCAGCACGGACGAGCGAGGGCATGACCCAGACGGCGCTTTCGGCCACCTCGACGCGATAGACGCGATTCGTTTCCGTCCAGTCTAACACGATGAGGTCACACACTGTGCTATCCCTCGCCAGTGCTGTTTCGAACTGGTCGAGTGTCTCACCTGCGGCCTCTATCACCAGAAAACTCGACGTACCGTCGCTGACCATTTGCTCCGGACGGACTGTCACGTCCGGACTGCTCTCGATTGCCTCCGTCAGAATCAGCTCCGGATGACTCAGGCATAGATCGACACCGAGGCTTTTCTTCTGTGACGTCCCATCCGTCTCCGATGGGCTTGCCGGCCCGTATCCACCACCATCGACTGGCTGGTTTGCCTCGGCCGCTGACCCCTGGTCGCCGGTATTGCGCATATGGACACCAAACGAATCGTGCACAAGGACATTACCACTATATGGATAGTGTCTGAAAATCGAGATGCTATATTGATAGCCACACTGAAACCGGTCGTGGGCTTTCGAAATATGGTCTGTCTGACTGTGGCTGCCATCGGCTAACTACGCCTGCACAGCGTCTGATTGTTAGTATTTGGACCCATCCATAAGAAAAAGATAGACAGAGTACATAAACTGAATAGCTCCAGATCGCCCGTCCCATTCAGGAATGACTGGTATCAGTGGTACATGAAGTTCTAATATACCCCTCCCAGGCGTGCACGGATACAGAATGGGTGTAGCACTCCTGAAGTTTCGTTTCCTGCGTCTGGTTGATAGTCCATGGTTGAACGAGAGCAATCTGGGGGTTTCTTGAGAGTCCTACGTACTGTACCTCCGAACGGTATTCCCAGAGGTGATATTGAGGTTGTCCCCCACCAAGAATGGCGATCTTGGTATCGCCGGTTTGGTTCATATTCTGTACCACAAACTGCTTCATTTCTTCTCCCCCTCCGGCGCGAGATTGATATCGGTCAGAGATGTCCTCTGTTTGTGGCATGCCTGAGACTGGCATGAACAATGAACTAACGGTCATAATTGCAAGAATTAGGATAAGAGCAGACGACAGCGCACCAGCAGCGAGAGGCATCTTGAGACGAGGTGTTTGCTCACTGAGGGCCACTATACCCTGTGCGGCGAGAATGGCGAAAATCGGAATCGTAACCACGTAGAAACGGGGCTTCTGGGCACCGAAATGGAGAAACGAGATGACTGGGGGATACAGCAGAATTAATACTGCAAGGAACCGTTCAAATGGGCGTCCATGCCTATAAACGGCCCAGATACCAATAACCGCAAAAACGACTACTGGTACTGTAAGATACGCTAAGAGCGACTGATCTGCTACTACGGAGTCACCGCTCGCAAGGTTAAACAATTGAGATAAGTTATTAACCATCTGAGTTAGCTTTGATAGCAAGAACTGGTTGATACCACTCTCCGTTGCAAATTGATCGCTGTTCTGCCTTCCGAGAATTGTATGTAACGGCCAAATTACGTAGTAAGCAAGCATCGGCAACAATGAACAGATAATAACACCCAGTCGACTGTCCCAATCAGGATACTGGTCCCAAAGAATGAAGAGAGTGGCTGGTGCCAGCATGGCTATTATAGTTTCATGGAATAGATAGCCAGCGAACACCCACATTCCAGCGAAAAATAGGTATATATCTGACCGAGCTGGGATGTATCCAAAAGACTGTAAGCGTTCTATTTTGGAGTCATCTTGTGTAAAATACCCGCGCTCAAGACAAGCTAAACTCATTACGAGACAAAACGTCATGGCGGAGACGTGCCAGCCTGTTCGACTGTAAAACACATGATAGGGTAGCACAGCGATCAGGCCGGCGGCGATCATCGCAACTCTCCGAGACACCCTCCGCCACATAACGTACGTTGCTGGTACAGTAAGTGTTCCCAGAATGACGCTGGGCAGTCGTATCGCTAAGACCGGCGACGCACCGCTGGCCACAAAACCTCTCGTCAGGATAAGAAAGAGGGAAGAGTGAGCACGCTTCTGCATTCGAACAGTCATATCAAAATGAAGCCACGGTAGGAACGGCACATCAAGCATCGCAAGCCCCAGCCGGTTCGCCTCGTCAACCTGTAGAAAATATTGATCAACCATATACCCACGCAAACCCAGTCCGAGAACCGTTAAAATAACCAGAATCGTTGCTGTCACCCTCGTCCTGGGAAGCTCTCTAAAACTCTCACGCATCGTCTTGGTAAAACATCAGTGGGTCAACCAGAGTATAAAGATTCCCACGCTCGCCCAAAATTGCTCGTCGCCGGTATATCACAACTAACAATTTGAAACGGTTGTGGATGTCGCTACTGCATCAAAAGCCAATAGTTTCTGAAGGTACCGAGCGGGTCACTGACTGAGATTGAGTAAACCGCGGGTAGTATGAATACCTATGTGGAACTCGTAACACTCTGCGATTTAGCAGTCGTGTCGCTTTCGGTATCACCGCCGCTGATAACCACCATGTCAAGAATAGTTTTGAGTCCGTAGCCGGCGTAAAGGCTACCTACGACAGCCATTGGAAGCAGGTATCTAGGGGCCAGGTATAGGATGGCAAGGAGACACAAATACGGAATCGTAGCAAACAGCGGGAAGAGTCGCTTATCGCTCGATTGTACCACAAGAACGACGAGTGCAACGAAAACGCCAGTGTATAGCCCTGCAATCATCCCTGTCGAAGCCCCGGTTAGCCCCTTCCCGACAGTTAGCTCACGGTGTACGAATGCAGCGGCGATGACAATAGCGCTAATAAGCGGTAAGAGGCGGGCGTACCGAACCCGTGGCAGGAGAGCGATTACTCCGATAATAAAGAGCATCGGTAGAATGGGATTCACAAGTGGGGATTCGAAATACGGAACACCCCAATGGAGAAAGTGAGGCGCATAGAATTGGAGATTCCGGACTGTGTGTTCAACCGGTGCTTGCGACAAGCCGACAAAGAAGCCGGTGGAGAACAGCGAAGGCATTGATACGAGCGTCCGAATGGCAATTACGGGTGAGTTCCCCGATGGGAGCTGATAAAGAAGTATGGTTCCAACGAGTCCCAGCAGTGGACCAAGTACGAAGACGTGCCGAAACCTGTTTTCAGAGAACACGTAGAGTCCAGCGAGTGGAGCGAGGATGAGAAACAGGTACTCTAGACGCATAAATAGCACAATCACTCCAATGGCCGCTCCGGCTGCATACCTTCGACTGACGAGGAAGTACAGGCTGAGAGTGAAGAAACAAACAGCAATCGGCTCTGTGTAAGCCCACCACGAGAAGTTGATGTGGAGCGGCGTAACTGCGAGGACGAATCCGGCGGCTTGCCCTGCCCGACGAGAATCAAACAATACAGTGGCTGTTCGACCGGCGAGCCACACCGTCGCCAACGACGCTGCAAACGACGCGAGGTTACCGCCCATCTGGCCAAAGAGACCAAGAAACAGCGCCATGATGGCTTCTACACCGATGTGACCCGAGATGACGATCTGCCCTTCAAGCAGGTCGAGTGCTCTGCCAACGTAGATCGAAGAATCGTCGTGGACGGGCTTCAATACCGTGTACGGGAGCCGAACGAGTATGCTGACGACCAGGATCCCGAACCATACTCGACTTCGACAGAGGAGGGCTGCACCGCTGAAGAGAATAAGGAGGGTGAGTACGAGCGAAACCAAAGTAAGCACCGCTGTCAAACCCCACGTAGCGAGAATCATGACAACACCTGTCGTCACTCCGGCTCCCACCGCCATCAAAGCGCTATGGCGCATTCACTAGCGTTTCGGATATCGTCGTATAAACTCTATCGGAAGATATTATCTCCTGTGTTGTTATCTTCGACATACCTCAGAAGCCCCAACAGGGGAGAGACCCGGTATCATCACCACCTCTGCTTGAGGGAAGGCTAATCGCGGATTTCTCAAAGCCACCACCCATTGGAGGTAAATAGCAATGTGTCTTGATTCATGGGTAGTGTTTAGTTTGGAGCATTGTGCCAGCGAGCGAAGCTTTGGAGCCAATTTTCGGCTGTTTCCGGTTCGACGTGGCTGAAGCAGTGTGAAAACGACGAGGTTCGACACTTCAGTTCTCGAAAAATCCGTTCGATAGCGTTCCGATTTCCGTGGCGACACATCCGAAATCGGAGTCCAGCTCGTTGAAGTTCGGTTTGGAGGTGTTGAGCGCCATCGACGAGAAAGACGGCAGTTTCGACATTGTGTTTGTGCCGAAGTTCGCGCAGGAAAATTTCTGTGAGGGTGGTCGTAGTCGTCGCAAACAGCCGGACGTGAAGCAGTTCGTTCGATTGCGGATCGGCGGCGGCGTACAGCCAGAATTGCTGATCGTTGATGCGAATCACTGTTTCGTCGAGTGAAATCTGATTCGGTGATTTACCCGAGTCTGGCTGTAGATCGGCTTTCTGCACCCAATCGTGAATCGCTTTTCGACTCCGTTGGACACCCAGTGCTTCGAGCAATTCGACGGTATTCGACAGTGAAAGTCCCGCAACGTGCGATTGAATACCCAACGCCATCGCCCGCTCGGGTGTCCGCTCACGCTCCACAAAATCCAAATCAATCCAGTCTCTATGTCCGCTGAGGCGGGTGATTTCTGCCATAGACCAGCAAGAAATCCGTCCGCCTCACTTTTCACGCTTAACTAAACACGACCGATTCATGCAGACGACTAAAATTACTGCATTGATCTCGAAAAGCCCGCAGAACGCGCACATTGCGTTGTAACACTCGTTCGCTTCCCGATAACCTGGAGCGAATGCCCTCGAGCGAGACGATGGTATGCTCATCATACTTGATACATGCTGTGTAGACGTACTAACACGGTTGCAGATGAACGCCCGACTCTGTCAGACATCGATTCGGCCAAATATACAATGCGTGCCGTGAGTGACCATGACTGCACATGATGGAGACGAGTACAAGCCCGAGTCCGAACTGAAGGCGACTGACGAGCAAGATAACACGAACGCAGTTGAACGAAAGGAGGCGACCGAACATCTGCGAGACCTCGGTTACCTGTGAGAGGGGTCGCACTAAGTGGAGTCAGTCCGGCCAATCTTCTTTTGACTAGTTCGTGTAACCCAGGCTTTGGAGTCGCTCTTTGACAACATCCTTTTCGACTTCTTCGACGCTGTTCTTCGACGATTCGGCGGTCACGTCTCGTCGCTCGCCCTGTTCGTGAACGAGCCACGGCACACGTACGAGTTCGTCAACGTATGTTCCGTGCGGGTGCCCCCAGCCCGAAACCGGCACCGGGAATAATCTCTCGCCCAGTAGCTCTCCATGGTCTGCAGAAACAACTGTCCTTCCGTCAAGTCCTTTAACCAGATCAGCTACGTGGGGAATAGTAATGTCAACGTTCCGACGGTACGCCTCCCGCAGTGTTGAGGCGTCTACTGGTAACTCTCCACTGATGAACTGCCGATATATGTTCTTATCAGTTCTCAGTTCTTCAGTCGGTCGATCGAGGAAAGGAGTGTGTGGTTGGATATAATGCACCAGTAGCCGCTTGTTCGGGTATCGCTCGGCGGCCTGAAGTGCGTGCTCTGTGGTCGTTTCGGGGCGCACGACCTGCCGTCCCTTATCGTACCATACGTTCGAATCATCGCTCCAGATGTTGATGACATCGTGAAACGTCGTGTTGAGTTCGTCTTCGAACCGGTGGTACTGCGGCGTTGCAGTAACATAAACCGTATCCCGCAAGTCACGGTCCGTAAAGTTCGCTCGGAGAAATTCGTACGTCTGTGATCCTCTTGAAATCCGGGACTCTAGATTACCGGGCAGTTCGTCCTGGTCTGCGAGGGCATCGTACCGACAGGCGTCAAGAAGGACAAGCGAATCCCAGTCCTCTTCAAAGATATCGATTCCGTCAGGGTTGGAGTCTATGGTGTAAAACCGTTTGTGATAGAGTCGATTGACTCGGAGGAGCCACTCGTGTAATCGGTCACGGAACGTTGACTTGTACGTCATTACCTCTCCGTTGAAACACTGCAATCAACAATTATAGCTATGATGGTCTCCCCTGAGGCATAAGTAACTGTCTCACCCTCATGATATAGTATCTGATACAAAGTCCAACAGCAGTGCGGCGGTTAGTGTAGAACCCAATAGCATGACAGACTCCGACATTAGTAGGCTTGATCGTGTCTCCGAGACGCGCATCGGATGAAGTCTAGTAAATTGGGTCACACTTCCGGGTGTGAACGAGAGCATCATAAGCGGAATTGCAAGTATCCCAAACGCAATATTGGCATCTGACTGGCGTAAGCGATGCTCGTCAGGCTCAGACCGGCCAAGATCGTCGGGACCAGCAACCTGAGGAAGTCGCGAAGCCGAAAGAGAATACCGAACAGCATTCAAAAGGTTTGGGGCTAAGTATGCTACTTCGGCACGATAGTTCACTTGAAAGGCCTGATCGTTCACTGTGAATATCGTGCGGATTGTTCGTAGATTAGTCGTTTGACAGTGAAATTTCGGCAATTCTTTAGTCGGCTCGTGGCAACGTAGACTCGTGACTGAGCCGTATCGTGTCCTCCATCTTATCACCCGGTTTCTCGATGGTGGGGCGGAGAAGAGCGTCGAAGACATCCTCTCGGCGCTTCGGACTGCGCCAGAGCAGTACGACCTACGAGTCGGTGTCGGTGCGGAGTACGATCCCGCGCGACTGGATGCTCTCCGCGAGACGGGAACCGACGTAGCTGTGTTCCGGACGATTAGACACTACAACCCAGTGACTGCACTTCCGGCAGTTCTATACGTCGCACGCTATCTCCAGAGCGAGCAGATAGATATCCTCCACACGCATAGCACGGAGGCTGGTGTGATTGGCCGCTGGGCGAGCGTCCTTGCTGATGTACCAGTCACTGTCCACAGCGTCCACGGTGACCCAATTGCAAGCGACCGGAACCCGCTATTGAACGCCATGCTCTACGTTGTCGAGCGAGTGAGTGCGCCGCTGAGCGACCGTATAGTTACGAATTCGCGCCGAGTTCGTGATACCTATCTTGAGCGCGGGTTCGGCCATTCGGACCAGTACGAGGTCATCTACGACGGTCTAGACCTAGATGCGTATCGTGTTCCGGACCGCTGGGACGACTTGCTACCTGCCGATGAACCAGTTTCGCTGCTTTTTGTCGGTCGGTTGACGGATGGCAAGGGACTATTTGATCTGGTAGAGGCAGTCGATCAGGTCGCCGAAAGGCATTCGATTGAGCTGGATATTGCAGGTGACGGAGAAAACCGAGAAGAACTACAAGATGCAGTCAAGCGACGTGGGCTCGAAGACAGTATCTCATTTCTCGGGTATTGCGATGATATTCCCCGTCTCCTCGCCTCGGCTGATATCTTCGTACTCCCCTCGTATCGTGAAGGGATGCCCCGTGTCATTACTGAAGCCCGTGCCGCAGGGTTGCCGATCGTCTCTACGGCCGTGGCAGGAATCCCTGAACAGGTATCGCACGGTGAAACCGGATTTTTAGTGGAGCCGGGGGACGTTTCAGAACTGAGCGCGCGTATCGAGCAACTCGTCGCATCCCCGTCGCTCCGACGTGAGATGAGCGAACGAACTACCGCCGATCTGAATCGGTTTGATATCGAAAGGATGCAGCAATCGTACCGATCGCTCTACTGTGATTTGCTAGATAGTATGTCTTGATATATTGTCGCCACCTCTCCGATCATCCTGTCGACCGCAAATTCTCGGTCGAGTCGTTCTCTCCCAGCTTTGCCCATCGATTCGGCCATTTCTGGATTCTCAAGCAGAGTTGAGATGGCATCGGCAAACTTCGACTCGTCCATAGGTGGACATAGCAGTCCCGTCTCGCCGTCTGCGACCACTTCTGGGATGGCACTGACTTCGGATGCAACGACGGGGGTCTGGGCGGCCATTGCTTCGAGAAAAACAACACCGAACCCCTCCCAGCGCGATGGTAATGCAAACACGTCGAATGCATGCATAAGCTCGGGAATGTCAGTCCTGAATCCAGAGAAGGTTACGGCGTCCTCGATATTGTGAGTTTCTGCAAGACGTTTCAGGCGGTCTTCTTCCTCACCGCGTCCGACAATGGCGAGGTGTGCGTCTGGCACCCGGTCTCTAACTTGCTCGAACGCGCGTAGGAGCGTCTCAAGATTCTTCTGTTCAGTGAGTCGAGCGACGGTCCCCACGAGTGGTGTATTATCGTCGACAAATTCTCGTCGTACCGATTGGACGTCGCGCTCAGAGACGCCATCGAAGTCCGTTGGTGAGAATCCGTATCGAATCGTCTGAACCCGATTCGGACTGATCTTCGAAGTTTCAAGCAGGTAGTCGCGAACGTGCTCAGAGATTGGGAAAACACGGTCGGTACGAGACAGCGACAGGTCGTGTATTAGTTTGTACGGCTGTTCCTGCCAGTACGGTGGATCGTTGTGCTTCGAGGAGACGATAGCTGGGACTCCAGCGACGGTCGCGGCTGTCGCGCCGTATACGTCGCCGTGAAAGAGGTGGGTGTGAACGAGGTCATAATCGTTTCGCACCATCTCTGTGACGAGCTTGCCGAACCCGAGCGGGTCAAAGTCTGATCGAATACCGATTCGCTCAACAGAGCAGCCCGCTTCCCGGAAGTCGCTCGCGAGCTCGCCATCGCCTTTTAGATACGCTACGGTAACGTCGAACCCACGTGAGGAGAGTCCGTCGAGGAGCATTAGAAGGTGATTCTCTGCTCCGCCGACATCGATGCCGGAAATAACATGCAGAACGTTCGGCGAATCTGTCATTGCCTCTCGTTTATAACGTTCTAACAAAGATGTATTGGCTTCAGTTTGCTCTGGTCCGGAGCCGAGGTTGACCGACTGCGTGCTGATCTCTTTACAGACTGAAATTCGTCTATCGCTGGACTTGTGGAAATACGGGTTTGGCTGGTAGAACACAAAACTCGTTATTTGTAGTGCATATATGTGTGTAGTCCCGAGTCGTACAGTAATCTGAACCGTCGCTCTGCGGTTTTATGTTCCAGTGAGTGAGCGAGCCATTTCCAGTACTTCTGACCGATCTGGCTGGTTCTTCCGGACTCGTGGGAGAACCACGCTGCAGGGGGTTCTCCTTCAGTCGCGATCTTCCACTTTCGTATAGTCAACCCGGGCGCTACTGAAACCAATCGAGACGATGTTCTGTGGTATATAAGCGATCCTCACTGGCGAAATCGTTGCAGTCACCATACTCCTGCTGAACCTGTCCAGGAGAAGTGATACACTTTCAGATGTCCACCTCACCCCCTTCCGAGGGCCCCACAGCGAATAGAACGATATTTCAAGCGTGACAGACACTGTTCAGCCAACAGTGAAGGAGTCCCTCAATGTATTGCTCGCTCCCGGAATCTTTCCGCCCGATTCTGGGGGGCCGGCGACATTCGTCTCGTCGCTCGGCCGCGAACTCGTCAACCGGGGTCACTCAGTCCGTGTTGTCACGAACGGTCGCGCCTCCTCAGAGTTTGACGACCAGTACCCGTTCAAAGTTGTGCGCATTCCTCGTGGTAATTCCGTCGTCTCCAGATACGCCCGGCAGATTCGAACCCTCGTGGTTGAACTCCGCTCATATGAGCCAGATGTGATGTTGGTGAACGCGTTCGACTTGCAGGCAACGACTGCCGGGCGTATCGTAGGCGTACCGACAGTGTCTAAGATTGTCGGTGACTCGGCGTGGGAGCGGGCCCGCCGGTCCGGGGAAACAGGCAAACAGATAAAATATTTCCAACAATTCACATTCAATCCGAAACTCGAAGGCTGGAAGCTTCTCAGAACGGCACCAGTTCGGCTGGCCGATCACGTTGCCGTGCCAAGCGAGTTCCTCCGCTCACTCGTTACTGGTTGGGGGGTAGATCCTGATGAGACGAGCGTTATTTACAATGCGATAGATATTGACCGACCGTCAGTGGCCGACTCTAATCGACCGCCACGAATCGTGACTGTCGGTCGACTCGTTCCATGGAAAGGGATCGGCGGAATTATTGACGCCTTCCAGCAAACCGACGTGGCCGACGCGGAGTTACACATCGTCGGTGACGGGCCCGAACGAAACGCCCTCGAAGCACGCGCCAGTCAGCAGGGTGTGGGTGATCAAGTTGTCTTCCACGGTCGCATTCCCCATGAGCAGGTTCTTGAGATAGTCTCTCGGAGCCGCGTCTTCGCTTTGAACTCGACTTACGAGGGCCTTCCACATGTCGTCCTCGAAGCAATGGCCTGCGGGACGCCTGTCGTCGCATCCGCAGTATGTGGGACTCCCGAAGTCATCACCGACGGTGAAGACGGCTTCCTGGTCCCACAGGACGACGTCGAATCGTTTTCCAAGCGATTTGAACAATTACTTTCGAAGCCTTCGGTCCGAGACCAGCTCCGAGCGCAAGCGTACAAGCGCCTTGAGAGCCAGTTCGAGCACGAAAAGATGGTTGCCGAATACGAGACGCTTCTTCGAGAGGTAGCTTCCACGAGAGGCTGCCAATAAGACCAATTATGGCCAAGATACAATACGTGGCAAATGCACGCCTTCCGAGCCGGCGGGCACACGCCTATCAGATCGTCCAGATGTGTGACGCGCTTGCCGAGAACGGCCACGAGGTCGAACTCATTGTACCCGAACGTGTACAGCCGGACGACGCTCCCGATTCAATGGAGGAGTACTTTGACTCGCCACTCAATTTCAAGACAACGCGACTTCCGTGCCTCGATTTTCTCGGTAGCAGCTCTCACCAACTGTCCCTCCGCTTTGCGTTCTACCTCCAGTCGATTACGTTCACGCTCGCTGCGCTCGCGTACACACTCCGGTCCGACCGAGACTGGCTGTATTCCCGTGCGCTCCTGTTCGCCGTCCTCGGAGCACCATTGTTCGGGAATTCGCTTGCAGTCGAACTACACCGCCGACCCTCGAGAGACCGAGTCGCAGCATTTCTTGGGTATGCATTGCAGCACACTCGCGGTGTCGTCGTCATCAGTAAGGGCCTTCGAGACGAGTGGCAGTCGTTCACTAATGCGCCGATGCTTGTCGCACCGGATGGTGTACGCCTTGAGCGGTTCACAATCAAGAGCTCGAAGTCGTCGCTTCGAACCGAACTATCGCTCCCAGACGGTGAGTTAGTCTGTTACACTGGTAGCCTTAAACCATGGAAAGGCGTCGATACGCTGGTCGAAGCAGCTAAAAATGTACCTGAAGTGACTATCTGCCTCGTGGGCGGTACGGCCGATCAGCAGAACCGACTTGAGACTGCTGTGGAGACAATACCAGACAACGTTGAGATGGTTGGACACGTTCACCCAGATCAGGTTCCAAAGTATCTCGCAGCCAGCGATGCGCTCATCCTCCCGAACACAGCTGAAAGAGAGATCTCACGCCGCTACACCTCGCCGCTCAAACTGTTCGAGTACATGGCGGCAGGGCGGCCGATAATCGCCACCGATATCCCGTCGCTGAGAGAGGTGTTGAACGACTCCAGTGCCTATTTTGCACTACCTGACAGCTCCGGTTCGCTCGCGGACTCGATACGTCAGGTGTTGGATGATCCGGACGCGAGCAAGGCCGCACGCCACGCTCGGGAAAATGTGAAACAGTACACATGGAAACACCGAGCTGAAAACATTGTAGAATTCCTACAAGCGGGTGCCTGATCATGCATGTTCTGATGATTACGCAGAAGGTAGACTCGACCGATGATATTCTCGGCTTCACTGTCGATTGGATCAGTGCACTCGCCAAACATATAGAGAAGCTTGACGTGTTGACGAGCTATATCGGCCACTACGACCTCCCCGACAACGTTACGCTTTACAGCTTCGGGAAGGAGAAGGGGTACTCGAAGGCGAGGCGGGTTCTCTCATTCGAGCGACACTGTATCGAGGCTGTACGGCGAGGTGTCGATGCGGTCTTCGCCCACATGATTCCACATTACGTCATTGCAGGCTGGCCTTGGTTCAGGCCGGCAGGAATACCGATTACGCTCTGGTACGCCCACAGTAGCGTTGAGTGGCATCTACAGGTTGCACATCGGCTGGCTGATCGTGTAGTGACCGCTACGGATGGTAGTTTCCGTCTTTTGTCAGATAAACTCTCCGTACTTGGCCACGGTATCGACACCAATACGTTCGTTCCAGATCGTTCGATCACCGACCGGCAACTGGCTCTCGGCGTCGGTCGTCTTGATCCGGTAAAACGGTTCGAGACACTCATCACTGCTATCGAGATACTTGATAACCGCGGCATCAGTGCGAAACTGGATATAGTTGGCGCACCATCGAGTGACGAGGCTTACGTTAGAGAATTATACGAGACAGTGGATTCTCAAGGGTTGACCGACTCGGTTGAGTTCGTCGGCTCTGTCCCGCACGACGAAGTCGTCCAGAGGTACCAGCGTGCAGGTGTCTTCTTGAACGACAGTAGTACCGGCAGCCTCGATAAGACGGAAGTCGAAGCAATGGCGTCTGGAACTCCAGTCATTTCTTCTAATGATTCATACGTAGATATGATTCATGACTCGGATCTCGACGCCTCACGCCTCACGTTCCCAAGTGGCGATCCAGAGGCACTCGCTGATCGTATTGAGGCCATCCTGAAATTGGACGACGCAGAGTATTGTAGCCTCTGTCAGCGGAGTCGGGAAGTTGCCTGTGACCGCCACGACGTACAGGCTCTGATGTCGAAGCTAGCCTCTGTCCTACGAGAAACCTGCGATGGCGGCTAAATCACTCTTATTATCCCAACGATGCAGGTGTATGTTCTACCCCGATTAAACGGGAATCGCCGGAGGATATCCCAGTCAGGGAGTGTCGATATCCTAAGTAAAGTGACATTCTGATGGGTCAGTTCTTCGACCCGGAACTCGTGACTCTCAAGCAGACTTGACAGTGAGAGCGGGTCAACGAACCGGACATGGTCGCCGGCTTCGAGGTACGTCTTATACTCACCGACGAATCCCGCGCCGAGTATGCGTCGCCCTCAACGGTTTGCTCTATCTATTTGATGCGAGAAATTCCAAAATCTAATGTATTCATTCTCCACATATTCCGTCCTGCAGGAACTCGACGTACTCTTCAGTCAGTCGCTCGGCGTCAAATCGTCCCATCAAGTGTTCTCGCGCCCGAGTTCCCATCTGTTGTCGTACGGTCGCGTCTTCAATCAACTCACAGACCCGCTGAGCGAGTGTTTCCACGTCGTCAGCGACGAAGCCAGTCTCGCCGTCAACAATGTTATCGATTGCCCCTGCAAACGGTGTCGCGACGACCGGTGTCTCGTTCATTCCGGCTTCGACGACGACCCGAGAAGTCCCTTCATAATCAGAGGTTATTAAAAACACGTCTGCAAGGCCGTAGTATTCTGCGAGGCGGTCGGTCTCTACCCATCCCGGAAACCGAAAGCTATCCTCTATACCGAGATCGGTGACCTGCTGTTGTATGTTTTCGGACTGGGGACCGTCCCCGACCATGACGAATATTGGTGCCCTGTTAACAGCTTCGTGAACCTTTGTGGCAACTTCAAGCCACTTGTTCAAATTCTTTTGTCCGGTGAAGCGGCCCGCAAAGAAGATGACGGGTCGATCATCAAAGCCGAAGGCCGACCGCAGTTCAGTCACCGACCGTTCACCACCGTCCACGACCCCATCAAAGTCCATCCGAACCGGGGCAACCGAAACCGTAGTCGAGTCCTTGACGACCGAACGAACCTTGTTACGTTCGTGTTCAGTTCCAACTCGAACCGCATCAGCACGCTTCAATACCGTTCTGCCAAGCGCTTCCGCCAACGGATTTTTCACCGACTGCCAGCGCCACTTCGGATTAGATATGAAATCGGCGTGAACCTGCACCCGTAGCGACGCATTGAACTGTTGTGCGAGCGCGAGTCCCACGACGCCGGTCGAGAACGGATCCTGTGTCGTCACGCAATCAGGTTCCCGCTCCTTGGCGAGCGCGCACCCGATTCGATAGGCGTCTATCGGGAAGCAGTACCGTGTCGTTGAATTCGTTGGAAGCAGCCGTAGCGCCCCATCCCGAATCTGCGTTTCGTGTCCCGTATCGGTTTTGACCACGATACTATAGCTGTCAAAATACTTGGCATACCTTTGCTGTCGCTTGCGAGCATCGTTCTCCGACAGCATAATCGACTCATCTAAACTTATTGAAAGTACGTGCATGCGTTCGGTCCAAGGACAGTACTATCGGAATAGGCCGCGCGAATAAGTACATGTTGGTTATACGCTAATAAATTGGCGAATGAGCTTCCACTCTTGCTCACGGACGAATCCTGTGGCATAGAGCGCCACGAAGTACGTGGCAGCGCCGACGGCGACAGCGGCGAATGTCGTTGGTACACCAGCTATCCACGGTTCTACGAGTACTACGGCTGCCGCCATCACAGTGAGTGAAAAACAGAGCTTCCAGACCGTCGCGAAACTCGGACGTGGCAGTTCAATAATCGTGGATTGATATTTGAGTGAAATTGCTAGCACAATAAGATTCTCTACGAGATACCCGGCTGAGACGATAACAAGTGAGTCGAAGATGAAAGATCCAAGTAGTACGAGTGAAAGGAGGCCGGCTGTGGACAAAATATTGATATATGTTTCAAGATCACTCCTATTTGTGGCCACATGTAGCGAACCCGTTATGCTGTTGATCGATTGGACGCCGAATCCGGCGAGCAAAAGCCAAATCACAGCGTCGGCCAGTACATACTCCGGACCAAATACGTGGCGAATGATCTCAGCACCGAGAAGCCACCCGCCGACGACCGCGGGGAAAACGAGAGTCCCCATTACGCGGTAGTACTGGTGTATAAGTCCATCAAGCGACTGTCCTTTGGAGAGTGCTGTCGATATTTTCGGCAGGAGCATCTCTGAAAACGGCCTACTCAATAGGCGAAACGACATGGCGAGAGTGAACACAACTGACCAACTACCAAAGGTTCCGATCCCGAACGCGCTGATAATGAGGAACTGAGGAGCAATCCCCCTTACTTTCTTGACAAGTGATCGCGGAATTAGTGGCGCTGAGATCCGACGGTACTCCTGTACCAGCGTCTCAAAGTCGGGCTTCGCATGGAGTTCGTCATGGATGGTCACGAAGATAATAGCGACGGCTAACATACTTGCACCTACGTAGGCCGAAATCGCCGTCACAATCGTGAGCTGACCGACCGCAACGAGCGCGGCGAGCGCTCCCAGAAACGTTATCTCGTACAGGAATTTGACACCACTGTACATCGCAAACTCGTCCAGACCCTTGCATACGGTAAGGCCGTACTGGTACAGCGACTTCGATGCCACGAGTAACATGGCCAACCAAAGGTTAGCGGCCACAAACTCTTGGAGCCGACTCGAAACCTCGGTCAATAGCCCTAGCTCCGTCAAGAAAACGAGTCCGACGAGCGAGATTGCGGTCAAAGCGATCGTACATACGGTGACTGCCACCGTCAGCGACCTCTGTCGCGGTCTCTCGAGTCGTGGAAGTTGGTCGAGGAGAAGCGGCTGGAGGTTCATTACACCCCGAACGAATGTCAACAGTGAGACCACGACGAACGCTGATCGATAGAGACCGTAGTCAGATGAGACCAGTGCCCGTGTAAGAAGCGGGACTGTGACAAATGACGCAATCTGCGAGAAGACTTCGGCGAACGACACCCAACGCAAGTCGCGGATGAAATCCGATACCATTGAGACTATTCAGAGTACCCGAGTTCGGCCAGTTTCTTCTTCACCTCGTCCATCTCTCCATGTTCCGATCGGTCCTCGATTAGTGTCTGCTGGAAATCTTTGAATCCGGTTTCGGGCGGTGACGCTGGCCGGATACCGGACTCGTAGAGATCGGTCCGGGCGATCCCGTGTGCGTTGGGCGGAACGACACCCACGAACTGGTTTAGTGCCGACGGCGAGGGACGATACTTCCGACAATCTTTCCGGGAGAAGTTCCGGAAGTCGAACATCCCGATGCTGTTGGGGTCGCTCCCACAGGCCATCGCAGGCCACGCCGCTCCGGTTATCGAAGGTGTGGTACTCTTGAGAGATACTGAAACACCCCCTTGCATGAGCCGTTCGAGTGTCGGAAGTGAAACCGAGTCCGAACTGAGAATGCTGAAGTCCGCGGCATCCACTCCGGGAATCAGCAATTCACTAACTGCCATTACCGTTAGCACTGGTCGCCGGCGAAAATACGTTCCGGAACCGTATCCGTTTCCAAAACCTATATTTTGACACTTCGTATCCTTTCTGACAATGCACATCTGCGTCTTCTCCGACTACTTTCCCCCTCACTCAGCGGGCGGTGCCGGCAAAATAGCGGGCCGGTTAGCGCAAGAGTACGCCGAAAGTGGTCATCAGGTCAGCGTCGTTACCACTTCGCCGTCTCCAGACCAGTCTACGTATACATATGAGAACGTTCGCGTCCACGTTATAGAGAGCGATGTTTCCTCTCAACTGCGAGCATACCTCGGGATCTACAACCCAAAAACCGTACCGGAGGTGGCAGACATCCTAGACAGGCTGTCACCCGACGTGGTTCACGCTCACAACGTCCACGAGAATCTTTCGTATCACAGTCTCAAGTTGGCGAAGGACAGATCGATACCGGTCGTCCTCACGCTCCACGACGCAATGAGTTTCGAGTACGGTAAATTGGTTGACTTTGTCGATCAAGTACCGGAGAATCCAGACCAGATTCCCAAGGAGGTGTATCAAGTAAGTCCAATACGACAACTGCTCCGAAATCGAACTCAGTACTTCCCGCTTCGGAACGTCTTCAATCGGAAATATATTAATGGGACTGTAGACAAGCGGGTCGCGGTGAGCAACGAACTCAGACGCGCGCTAACCGCGAACAAAATCCAACCGGTGCAGGTGATCCGAAACGGAATTTCAGTTGAAGACTTCACCTCCGCGGGAACCGGGGCAAAGTTCCGAAGGAAATACGGACTCGGGAATTCGCCCATCATCCTGTTTGGTGGTCGAGTCGGGTATATGAAGGGTTCTCAGCATCTTTCACAAGCATTCAGAGTTATCGTGAATGAGTGTGAGGATGCGGTCCTTCTGGTTACAGGTCACGCAGACACAGTAGTAGAGGATATGCGAGACATCGTATCACCACATGGAGACGCTATTGTCTCCACTGGTTGGCTGGAGAATTCAGATGTTGCTGCGGCGTATGACGCGGCGACGGTCGTCGCAACGCCGTCTCTCTACCTAGATCCACTCCCGACAATGAATTTAGAGGCAATGGCGTCAGGAACTGCCGTAGTGACGTCCTGCTTTGGAGGGTCTAAGGAGATGGTTAAGTCCGGCGAGACAGGATTTGTTGTGGATCCACGCGACACCGACCAACTAGCGAACCGACTGTTAGAGCTGGTCACAGACCAGAAGAAGGCTGAGCGGATGGGTGATGCGGGTCGTGAGCGTGTCCGGAGGCAGTTTGACTTGAGCCGGCAGGCGGGTAAATACATTGACCTGCTACGGTCGGTTCAGTAGTTGCGTCCGAAGTACGAGATGGTCTGGCGAAGCCCTTCGTTCAGCGACACATTCGGCTCCCAGTCAAGCAGTTCCTTTGCCTTCGAGATGTCAGGGCGTCGTCGCTCAGGGTCGTCTTCAGGCAGTGAGTCGAACGTAAGGTCACTGTCCGTATCACAGAGTTCCAGTATACGGTCGGCCAAGGTCCGAATCGTGATCTCGTTTTCTCTGCCGATGTTGACCACTTCGCCGTCAATATCTGGCTGGTCCATCAAAGCCCTGAGACCGCTCACCATGTCTGTTACGTAACAGAAACTCCGGGTCTGTGTACCATCACCGTAGATGGTAAGATCTTCTCCGTCGAGAGCCTGCGTGACGAATGTGGGAACCACTCGACCGTCGTCGGCTCGCATCCTGGGACCGTATGTATTGAAGATTCGTGCGGTCCGGACATCAATGTCATAACGCTCCTCGTATGCGACGGTCAGCGTCTCGCCGAAACGCTTCGACTCGTCATAACAGCCGCGTGGACCTCTTATATTGACATTTCCGGTGTAGCTCTCGGGCTGAGGATGGACCTCCGGGTTGCCGTATACTTCACTTGTGCTTGCATACACCATCCGAGCATCGTGCTTGACCGCGTAGTCGAGTAGATTGCGTGTCCCCTCAGTGTTTGTCAACGCGATCTGTACTGGAAACTCAGTGAAGTCCGTCGGTGAAGCACGCGACGCAAGGTGGTACACGCGGTCAGCAGCGGGTAGCCCTAGCGGTTCGCGGATATCGGCCTCAATAAGCATGAACCGCGGATGGTCCTCAAGGTGTGCGATGTTCTCGCGACGTCCACTGCCAAAGTTATCGATGCAGATGACCTCGTGTCCGTCTTCGACCAGTGCCGTACAGAGGTGACTTCCAAGAAAGCCGCCGCCGCCAGCTACCAGCGTTGTCAGCGTCATTAATTGAACCAAGGACAGCGGCAAATGGTGAATCTTTTCGTTATGCCTTCGCTCGGCTAATCCGGCAAGCGACACCAACGATTCTCGTGCTGCCGTCAGTAAACCACACTCCCTGACATAAGATACTATCCAATGCGATATCCGCAGCATGGAACGGCAACAGGTATTTGGGTATATGACTAACTGGTTCCATACAGCATGGATCGCCTTCTTGTTATGACGCCGACCATATCCCCTGACACCGGCTGGGGGCGGTACTCCAAAGCAGTCGTCTCAGGGCTTCGTGACCACTACGAAGTTGACGTCCGAACCGACCTCCCCGATCCACTACCGTTGCGGTCATCGCCTGTTTCTGTTCTCCGGGCGGCTCAACGTATTCGCCGCGCGACAGATGACGTAGACGCCGTCTTCTCACTGGTCGCCTACCCATACTCGCTGATCGCATACCTCGCTACCCGTCGCTCTGACGTGCCGTACTTCGTTTCGTGTCATGGCACATACGCAGTTGAGCCGCTCCACTCGAAGCACAGGCTCCCGGCACGCTTGGCGTTGTCTCAGGCAGCCGTGGCGTTCTGCGTTTCGACGTTTACCGCTGACTGTATTCGGTCCGCTACGGAGCTTCAGAACCTCGTCACAGTCCCTAACGGCGTGACTCCGGTAAACGATCCCCCGCCACCGTTTTCGATCGATCACCGTGTCTTACTGACTGTTGGAGCGTTCAAGCCCCGGAAAGGTCAGCACCTCGCTGCTGAAGCGTTTGTACGTATTGCCGACGACGAACCGGACGTTGACTACCATCTGGTCGGGAGTGGATCAGACACCGAGTACGCAGACGGTGTTCGAAACATCGCGCGTGAGAACGGGCTGAGTGATCGTGTCCATTTTGAGGGGAAGGTTTCGGACGATGAACTTGAGCGGTGGTATGCGACCGCCGAAGCGTTCGTTTTGACACCCCGATACATCAACCATCATTTCGAGGGCTTTGGACTCGTATATCTTGAAGCAAATCGCCATGGAGTCCCAGTTGTTGGAACGGTCGGCACTGGTGCTGAAGACGCAATTGCGGATGGTGTATCAGGCAGGTGTACTCGTCCCAACCCAGACGCTGTCGCGTCAGGACTTCGTGAGGTTCTGCGGAACAGCCAGCAGTTCTCAGAGGGAGCACAGCGTTGGGCCGGTTCGCATACATGGACTCGTACCGTTGAAACGATGGTATCAGTTATCGATCGCCGACTCGCCGAGGGAATTAACCGATGAGCGAATACTTACGAGATACCTTCGAGAGGTGTACATCCCGTATAGGTATCCTGTAAGAGGATACCGAGTATTTTCCACATTGGTGATTTAGCATAGATAATCTCAACCAAGTGCATACCCGGTTGTGTGGTGACAACAGAGCATGACCTCACCGAATCACGATCTCGTCTCCGATCTACATCGATAGAATAAACAATACCTGACATGAGATTTCTCTCGCGGCAAATTCGTGATGTACAGAGAGGACTTACTCAACATGAACGAGAAGCGCTGTGGTCATGAAATGGACAGTCCGCACTGTGGTTGAGGGGTGGCTATCGCACCATTTGGCAAACCGATCAACGACGTCCTGAGCTTCAAAAGCAGTTCTGTCAGTTAGACTACCTGAATACAGAACGCAAGGCCGGTGTCGTCAATGACCGCTCCAGCACGGGATCCATGTGTCAGCATCTCCGTCACGGGGCTGTGTTCATTGGCGATTTGGCCCGACGACTTGAACTCAAGTGGTCGTCCAAGCACATCGCTACAGATTAACTCGGGAAGTATGTCCGTTCCCCGGTCAGTATCAATCTGACTGGGCGGTAATGTTCTGCGTTGAAGCAGTATGATAGCCGTTGTGACCCGGAGTAATCGCGGAGGGAGTGGCGATTGGTGAAAATAGCAGTTGACGCTGGCAGCTTGAGGGTGGGTGCAAGAGGGTGGACCGAATGTAAGGTACAACGGAGAAGATCAAATTAGTCCACTCCATCTACCTTTAGAAAGAGCGCCTGAAGCGTGGTCACTAATCAATTTCGAACAAATCGGGTAACACTTGGTCAGAATAAGGCGGATAAAACAGATTATCTGCTGACCTATCCGAACATCTGGCGCATCATCGGGTGCATCTCCATGAGCTGCTCTTCAGCGATCTCCTCGTACAGCTTGTACGTAATGGAGACCGTCAGCAGCAGCCCGGTACCGGAGACGCCGCCGATGGTTCCCAGCATATTGGCCATCACTGCGAGCAGCCCAACGAGTGCGCCGCCGATAACGGTCACTTGCGGGATATACCGCTCAAGGACCTTCTCGATGACGCCGACGTTCTGTCGGAAGCCGGGGATCTGCATCCCGGAGTTGTGGATCTGCTTGGCCGTCGCCTCCGGGCCCATATCGGTGGTTTCGACCCAGAACACGGCGAAGACGGCGCCACCGACCAGCATAACAGACAGGTCGATGCCGACGCGTGTCAGGATCTGCCAGACCGGTTGGGTGGTTCCTTCGAGCCACCACATCCAGTCGCCACGGCTCTGAACTGGGGCGAGGAAGTAGAACAGGCCGCCAGTGGGCTGACCGTTCGAATACGTCCCGAGGAACGCCGGCATCGAGCCCAGCTGAGCGTCGAGAATCCGGCCCAGAAACTGGATGTTCGCCTGCAACGCCCGGACGAGGATCATCGGCAGGACGCTCGCGTAGATGAGCTTGACCGGGAACCGGCCACGGGCACCTTTCACGCGGGCGTTCGACAGCGGGATCTCGACACGAACGGATTCGGCGTAGACGACCACTGCGAAGATGAGGACCGTCGTGAACAGCCCCAGCAGTTCGCCTTGGAGCAGCACGGTCTGGAGGCCATCAGCGGCCAGCACTGGCCCGGTGCCGCGCTGGCCGGTGATGAACAGGTACCAGGTGTAGATGATCCCTTCACTGTTGCCGATAAACGGCGTCGTCAGGACGCCGCCGATGAGCCGTTGGCTCACGCCGGCGACAATGAACAGGCCGATACCGGAGCCGACACCCCATTTGGAGATGACCTCGTCCATGAACAGGATGAGGACACCGCCGACGAACATCTGGCCGAAGATGAGCCACTGGACACCGGTCGTACCGATACCCAGGGAACTTGCGACCGCCGTGTCTGCCGGGAGGAAGCCGCCAGCAAACACCATCGGGAGCCCGGTGAGACAGATCATTACGAGCACCAGCAGCTTCTGGAGCCCCTGATAGAGGATCTGGTCACGTGGATCGTCTTGGGTGTCTAGCCCGAGCAGGTCCGCCCCACCGAGGAGCTGCAACACGATGGACGCCGTGACGATCGGACCGATACCCAGCTGCAAGATGCTCCCCTGGCCAGAGGCCAGAATCGAGGAGAAGCGCCCGAACACCTGTTGGCTGGCGTCGATGTCCAGCCCGAACAGTTTCACGTTCGTCAGGAAGAAATACAGCAGGAGTACGCCCCCTGTCCAAGTGAGCTTGCGCTTGAACGGGACGTGTCCTTCCGGCCGCTGGACTGCGGGCATCCGGACAAGCAGTGGTTCGGCGGTGTCCTTCCAGCTCATCGTTCGTTATTCCTCGTCCGCGTCCGCGTCTTCGGTTTCTTCGGCCTCGGCCTGGCGCTCCTCGCCGAGGTCGGTTAGTTCGACGCTCCCGCCTGCGGCTTCGACCTTCTCGCGAGCGCCCTCGGAGAAGTCGTCGGCGATGAGCGTGAGTTCGTGGCGAACCTGGCCGGCACCGAGTACCTTCACGTAGTCGGCGTCGTCGGCCTCTTCGACCACATCACGGACATCGACGCGGAAGCCACCGTCTTCGACTTCAGCGACGTCATCGGCAGCCAGCAGCGTGACGTTTTCGTCGATCTCGCGAACGTCGATAGTTGCGGCCTCTTCCTGCACCTTCTGCGGGCGCTTGAAGCCACTCTTGCCGAGCGGTTCGTGGTTGTGGAACTCGTGCTTGTCACGGCCTGCGGCACCGCGACCACCGCGGTGGCCGGCACCACGTCGGTTCTTGTGCGAGCCGCCGCCGTGCGTGCGCGAGCCGCGCTGTCGTTTCTTTTTACTCGTCATTATCGCATCGCCTCCAGGAGTTCGTCGATTCCCTCGGTGTCGTGTTTGCCGAGCTGGCCGCCCTCCTTGACGGGGTGTTTGACGCCGTCGTGGCCGCCGCGTGGCGGGTGCAGACGGAGCGTCGGGGACAGGCCCTGCTCGCGCAGCGTCGTCTCCTCAGAGAGGAGCGCGAACGCGAGCCCGGAGATGTCGTCGTAGTCCGTGTTCTCGGCGACCCACTCGTCGTCCACGTCGGCGTCGCCCTCGAGCGGTTCGGCGCGCGTGGCCAGAACTGTCTCCAGCGTCTCCTGGCTCGGCTCACCGAAGGCGACGAAGTCGTTGACCTTCGTCACCATGCCGCGGTAGGCGTCCGTCTCAGGGACGAGCGTGCAGTGGTTCACGTGGTGGATGTTGAGCATCTCCAGCGTGTCCTGGATGTCGGTGTGCATGTTGACTTCGCCACGGAGCTGGACGAGTGCGTGCATCACTCGATCACCTCTCGTTTCTCGAAGGTTCGTTCGGGGACGCGCGCCTCGGCCGTGTTCTGCAGGGCGTTGAACGTCGCTTTCGCGAAGTTGACCGTGGTGCGCGTGTTCCCGCTACTGCGTGTCCAGATGTCCTCGATGCCGGCGAGTTCGAGCACCTTGCGGACGGTCTCTCCGCCCGCGAGGCCCAGCCCACGCGGGGCCGGCTGCAGCTCGACCTCGACGCTCCCGGCCTTGCCCTCGGTGCGTAGCGCGACCGTGTGCGGACGGCCACAGCCACACTCCCAGGACCCGCAGCCACGGGAGACATCGATGATGTTCAGCTTCGCGATGTCGATGGCTTTCTGGATGGCACCGCCGACCTGATCGTCACGCCCTTCGGCGTAGCCGATGAGACCGTCGCGGTTGCCAACGGCGACCACGCAGCGGAACTTCACGCGGCGGCCGGAGTCTGTCATCCGCTGGACCATGTTGATGTCCAGCACTTCGTCTTCCAGATCGGGAACGAGCTGGTCGACGACTTCCGATTCTTTCAGCGGGAGTCCGGAGTTCAGCGCCTCCTGCATGGAGTCGATCTCGCCCTCGACGACCTGCTTGCCGAGGCGTGTCCGTGGCTCCCATCCGTTGTTAGCACTCATAGTTCGATGTCACCGTCCAGTAGGGTCTCTCGGAGCTCGTCGAAGTGCTCCGGGAGGTCTGCAGCGTCGAAGTCGCCGCTGTACAGCGGCTCGTCGAGCTGCTCGTCGTACTCGGCGATGTGGGCACCGCGCGTGCGCTGCCAGTCGGCGAGTACGTCGTCGTTGTGCGGAATGTCCAGGCCGGCGTCGATTGCGCCTTCCTGTATTGCGAATACTTTGCTTCCGGGGGTCGGGCTGTTGAGTCCGATGTCAAGCACTGCCTCCTCGATGCCCGCTTCCTGCGCGCGAAGCCCGGCGAGTAGGCCGGTGAGGTAGGCCGAGGGCATGTTGCCCGTCGGGGCCTCCCAGCCGTACTCGGCGAGATCGCTCGAGTGAGCGGACGCGAGAGTATCGTCACCGTTGGGGCCAAGCGTCACCAGCTGCGCCCTGACGTGTTTATTGCTCTTTCGAGCAACGAGACGTGGCTTACCGGATTTCAACAGGCGCAACCGCTGATGGTAATCGGTTCTGGCCTCGCGGCGTCGCCGCATCGGTACTTTGTATCGTGGTCCTGTCGCCATTATGCGTCACCGTGGTTTGCGTCGATGTAACGTTCGAGATCGGCAACGCTGTCGAACTCGCCACCGCCGGCCTTGTCGTACAGGTCGCGGTACTGCGAACTCGAAAGCGTTCCCTCGTCACGCAGTTCGCGCAGCTTCATCCGCTGTGCGCGGATGCGTGACTCCCAGTCCTCCTTGGAGTTCTGCCGTGCGCCTGCCTTGCCCTTCCGGGAACCGGCTCCCTTCTGGTGGCCGTACGCACGCTTCTTCTGGCGTTCCCGGGCGCGTCCACGGGAGTTGCCTTTCTTGTCTTTCGCCTGAATGGCGCCCTCATCAACCAGTTCGCGAACGTCCTCGCGGGTGATCGCGTCGGCGATGTCGCCCTGTCGCTCGGGGTTGAACCAGACGCGGTTCTTCCCGACGTCGAGGACGTCAGCCGCGAGTCGCTTCTGTGCAGAGAGATCAGTCATCACTCACTCACCTCGACTTCGACGTAGGTGGGGTTGAGCACGCGGATGCCCGCGTCCTCGGCCTCCTCTTCGATTCGCTCGCGCTTGCGAGCGCCGACCTTCGAGGCGATCCGAACGGCTTCGGTGTCGCCGTCGACGCCTTCGAGGTCGTCCACGTTGTGCACGCGAACCTCCTCGAAGCCGGATGGGTGCTTGCCGCGCACCGCAGTCGGCGAGCGGAAGCCCGCCTGAACCGTGTCGCCCTTGCCCTTGATGCCGCGACGCTGCTTCGAGAGCTGGCCGCGGGGCTTGCGCCACGAGGTCGAGACGCGCTTTTTCTTGTGGTGGTCCTGGCGGTTGAACTGCGGCTTGCCGACCCGGTGTCGCTGGGTCAGTAGTCGCGCTTCCTCGTCGGAGAGGTCCGGCGTCTTCTCGGTGAGCCCGCGGGCCTGGAGTTCCGTCTCCACGTCCTCGTCGGGCGCTTCCTCGCCGCCTTCCTCTTCGACTTCGGCTTCGGTCTCGGACTCGACTTCGAGTCCGCCGACGTCGGCCTTGATTCGGGCCGCCAGCGCGTTCCCGATGCCGCTGACATCGGCGAGCGCGGACTGATCGGCACCGCGAACGTCCTCGACCGACTCGAAGCCGGCCTCGCGGAGCGACTCCGCCTTGGACGGACCGACGCCGCTGATGTCGGTCAGCTCGGTGTACTCTTCCTCTGGCACGTCTTCTTCGTTGTCCGCCATTAGGCGTCACCTCGGTTCGGTTTGCGGGTGATGTACACCCCGTCCTGGAACACGCGCACGTCCTTGTCGTTGATGCGCGTAAGCTGCTCGATGTCGGCAGCGGTCTGGCCGACGGCTTCGATGTCGGGACCGCTGATGGTCAGCTCCTCGCCGTCGATTTCGACGTCCGTGTCGCCGTGGATCGTCGTGCGGCGGGGGGCCTTCTCGCCCAGGAAGTTCTCGATGACGACTTCGTCACCCTCGACGTCGACCTGCATTGGGAAGTGAGAGTAAAAGACCTCCATACCGTACTCCCAGCCCTCGGTCACGCCGTGGAACATGTTCTCGATGTGGCTCTGGAAGGTACCGATCGTCGACATCGTCTTGGCGTTGTCCTCATCGGATTCGATGACGACTGTGTCGCCGTCGACGGACACGTCGATGTCAGGGTACCAGAGCCGACGCGTGACGCTGCCGTTGTCCCCCTCGACAGTGATGTCGAGATGGTCCTGCTCGGCGTCCACGTCCTCCGGAATCTCCAGTTCTACTCGTGGCATTGTTAGTATACGTACGCGATGACTTGGCCACCAACGCCCTGCTCACGAGCCTCGTAGTGGCTCATGATGCCGTGGCTGGTCGTCACGACGAGGGTCCCGTAGTCACGGGCAGGGAGGAACCGCTTCTCCCACTTCTCGAACTCGTCTGCGCCCGCAGAGTAGCGGGGCTTGACCGGGCCACACTCGTTGATGGCTCCTTTCAGTTCAACTTCGAACTCGCCGGCTTTGCCGTCGTCGACGAAACTGAATCCGTCGATGTACCCGCGGTCGTAGAAGACCTCGAGGACGCTGCCGATCTCGTTCGAAGCTGGCGATACTGTCTGCTCTAGGTGCCCGACGCTTTCGGCGTTGTTAAGCGCCGACAGTGCGTTGGCAAATGGGTCGTTCCCTGTCATTGTTAGCTGTACTTCCTGAAGCCCATGCCCCGCGAAATCTCGCGGAAGCACTGGCGGCACAGCCAGATGTCGTACTTGCCGACGAGTCCCTGTTCGCGACCGCAGCGCTGACAGGACTCGAGCTGGCCAGTTCGCTCACTGGATGCCGTCTCGGAATCGGGCTCGTCTGTGGTTTCACTTTCGCTCATTCGCTCACCTCCACGTCGTAGGTCGACTCGATGAAGGCGACGGCGTCCGCCGGGTTGAGTCGATGCTTCGTCGGAATCGAGCGCGACGCCTTGTCGCGCTTGGCGACGCGGTAGCCGGGACGGACGAGGTTGACCGTCACGTCCAGCCCGTAGATTCCGATGCTCGGGTCGTACTCCTGACTCGGGAACTCGGTGTGTTCCTCAACGCCGAAGCTGAAGTTGCCGGTGTCGTCGAACTGACTCGTCGCCAGTTCGGCGAGCGGCAGCGCCGTCTGAAGGAACTCTTCGGCCATCTCGTCGCGGAGGGTGACCTTCGCACCGATGGGGTCGCCCTCGCGGATGTCGAACTCGCCGACGGTCCGCTTGGCCTTCGTTCGTACTGGCGTCTGCCCGGTGATCTCCCCGAGAATGTCCTCTGCGTTGGCGAGGTCGCGGCCACCGTGGCCGATACCCATGTGGACGACGACCTTCTCGATGCGCGGTTCGCGCATCTCGTGGAAGTCGCCGCCGGACTCACTCTCGGAGCTCATTCGTCATCACCCGTGAAGTTCTCGTCGATGACGACGACGTACTCTTCGACTGTCTCGAAGCCTTCGCCCTCGTCCTGCGAGACGATCACGTTGTTCTGGGCCGACCCCGGCGTCACCTGAATCTCCTCGACTTCGCCGACTTCGCCCGCGTGGGCACCGTCGACGGCGGTGACGAGTGCGCCCTCTTCGTACTCGAAGTGGGCGACGATTTCGCCGTCCTCGTTGCCGACGACGATGGAGTCGCCAGCGTCGTAGGTCTGGTCGTCCTCGACGATGAGCGTCTCACCGTCGTGGAGACCCAGCTGGACATCGCCACCGGAGACGTGGGTCTTGGTGACGATCTTGCCGAGCTTGGACTGGGCCGCGTCCGGGTCGATTGCGGTCAGCGCGAGCCGACCACCCTCGCCAGGGAACACGCGGTAGTACTCCTCGCGCTCGGTGAAGGCCAGGATGTCGAACATCCCGACGGGGCGTTCCTCGTCGGAGATGGCCTTCCCGTTGATGAGGACGTTGTCCTCGTTGAGGGCGTAGCGGGCTTCTTTGCGGTTGTCGGCGTAGCCGAGCACGTCCCGAAGGACGATGAGCAGGGGAACCCCATCCTCACCGTGCGGGCCGGCGCCGGCTTTCACCGTAAACGTCGCAGTCTTGCGCTCTACGGGCCAACTGTTCGGCACCGAGAGTCGCTTCTGGTGGTTACTCATGCGGAATCATCCTCCGATTCGAGACGCGCCTCGCGCTTCTCGTCTTCGAGGTCTAGGTCCGTCACGCGGACGTTCGAGGTGTCCAGCGGTCGCGGGACTTCCTCGCCGTCCGTCTTCTCGAGCGTGACGTCTTCGACGTGGATGACAGCCTTGTCGAGGTCTACGTTGATGACTTCGCCTTCCTCGCCAGCGAAGTCGCCACGAAGCACCTCGACGGTGTCACCGGCGTTGACGCGGACGTTGCGCTGGCCGTACTCCTCGCGGAGGTCGGCAGACAGCGTTGCCCGGACCTGCTTGTGCCGCTCGTGAAGCGGGGCACGTCGTTGACTCTTGCGTTGTTTGTCTGGTTGCTTGCTCATGGTTCTATACAATCATCGTCGCTGCTGATGCCACACTGCCGAATCGCTGTGCGACTTCCCGTGCGATTGGACCTTTCAGCTCGGTCCCGCGCGGGTCCTCGTTCTCGTCGACGATGACGGCCGCGTTGTCTTCGAACTTGACGCGGGTGCCGTCGGGTCGACGGATCGGCTTTCGCTGGCGGACGACGACGGCTTCGAGCACCTGGCGACGCATTTCGGGCGTCCCCTTGGTGACCGAGACCGTGATCTTGTCGCCCAGCCCAGCTTTGGGGTGGCGGTTCTTCGTTCCCGAGTAGCCGTGGACGGAAATGACCTTGAGTTCGCGCGCTCCCGTGTTGTCCGCACACGTGATGAGCGAGCCCTTCTCGAGGCCTTGCGTGACGTCAGCACCGAGTGCTTCCATCAGGCATCACCGTCCTGTTCGTCGGCGACCACGCCAACGACGACGTGGCTTTTCGTTTTCGAGAGCGGTCGACACTCTGCTATCGTGACCGTGTCACCGACCGCGAGGTCGAGACAATCCGGTGCGTGAGCCGGAACGCGGCTCCGCCGCTTCATGAAGCGGTCGTATTTCGGCACCTTCACGTCGTACTCGCGCTCGACGACAACGGTCTTCTCCATGTCAGTGGAGGCTACCTCGCCGTTCAGTGTCTGTCCGCGCACGGAGAGCTCTCCGTGGAACGGGCAGTTCTGATCGGCACAGGTTTCCTCCGGTTCCTGTACGTTCAGTCCTAGCGCCATAGTGAATCTCCTGTGTTCTCTGTGCGACGAGCGGGACGTGCGACGAGTCGGTCGCCGTCGACGAGAACCGTCTCGGTCGACAGGTCGAACGCGAACGTCGCGCTGTCCTTCGGCACGTGCCACACCCGGTCGGCTCCCTCGAGTGTCAGCATCTGTGTCGTCTCCATGACGACAGTTCCGCTGATACCGATGACGTCCGGATTGGACGCCGAGACGACCTCGCAGTCGAGGCCGACGAGTTCGTGTCGTGGGAGCGTCTCGGGTGTCAGTGGCATTATTCGTTCTCCTGCAGGTCGCCTTCTTCGCCCTGAATCGTCTTGATGCGGGCGATGGCCTTCCGCAGCTCCTTGATGCGACCGGGGTTTTCCGGCGCACCACCCGCGGCCTGGACGGCCCGGGCGTTCAGTAGTTCGGTCTTCAGGTCGTCGAGTTCCGCCTCGCGCTCGGCGGGCGTCATGTCCCGAATTTCCTGGACGTGCAGGACGGTCATTCGTCGTCACCCTCCTCGTCGTCCATTTCGTCCATCAGCTCTTCTGCTTCCGCTTCGACGTCCTCGTCGAGTTCCTCGTCGACAGCGTCTTCGAGTTCGTCGACATCGACATCCTCGACATCGTCGTCAGTCGGGACTTCGACGTCTTCCTCGACGATCTCCTCATCGACGAACTCCTCGTCGGTCTCGGAGTCGTCGTCGGCCCCGGCGGCCACGTCTTCGTCGAGTTCTTCGGCCGTCTCGCTGTCTTCGGGCTCGCCTTCGAGGAGTTCTTCGACGGACTCGCCGTCGGTGTCGGCCACGTAGTCCTCGACGTCGACATCCTCGTAGATCTCGAAGTCGTCGGGGAGTTCCGCGTCCGGCGGGATGATCTTGACTCGGACCCCAATGGTACCGAGCTTCATCACGGCGACGCCGACGCCGCTGTCGACGATCTCCTCCGCGGGTTCGCCGTTGTGCTTGACGTAGCCGCGGTTGAACTTCTCCACGCGTGAGCGTGCACCCGTGACCTTTCCGGAGAGGACGATCTCTGCGCCGAGTGCGCCCGACTCCATGATGCGGTCGATGGTGGTGTGGCCCGCTTTGCGGAAGTACCAGCCACGCTCGAGTGCGTTGGCTAGGCGGTCCGCGACGATGCGGGCGTTGAGGTCCGGCTCGTCGACTTCCTGCACGTCGACTTGCGGGTCGTCGAGGTTAAATCGGTCCTCGAGTTCCGTCGTGATCTTCCGGATGTTCTTCCCGCCCTTGCCGATGACCATCCCTGGCTTCTCGGCTTTGAGCACGATCTGGGTCCCCATCGGCGTCTTGGCGACGTCCATGCCGCCGTAGCCGGCTCGACCGAGTTCCTCTGCGAAGAACTCGTCGATCTGGGTGCGCTGGAGTCCGTCCTCGATGAACTGTTGTTCGTCGGCCATTAGTCTTCGACCTCCGGCTCTTCGAGGATGAGTTCGACGTCGACCTGCGGACTGTTCCACGCCGAGGCACGCCCCATTGCGCGGGGCTTGCGACCCTGCTGCTCGCCGACCTTGTGGGCGGCGACGTGCTTGATCGTCATGGCCTCACCGTCGAAGCCCTGGTGGTCGGCGTTGCCGACCGCGTTCTCGAGCAGGTCGAGGAAGGCCTTGCTGGCCTTCTCCGGGTAGCGCCCGGCGTCCCAGCCGTCGACCTTGCGTTTGTGGCCAACGCCCGAGTTGTGCTGTTTGAACGGAACGGGCTGGTCGCCCTCGATAACCGCCTCGAGGTAGTCGACAGCCTCGCCGGCCGTTTTGCCCTTGATCTCGCGGGCGATGGCCTTGCTGTGCTTGAAGCTCATCTGCCGCTCCCGGAGCATCGCTTTGGCCGTCGTGTCCGGGTCGGCTTCGACTGAGTAACTGATTCCCATGATTATTTGAGCGGTACGAACTTCGAGGAGCGTGTCGCTCCGATACCGGCCTGACCGTGTTCGACACTACTCCGGGTGAGCTGGAACTCACCGAGGTAGTGGCCGAGCATCTCGGGCTCGACTTTGACACGCTCGAAGTTCTGGCCGTCGTGGACGGCGAAGGTCAGCCCGACCATCTCCGGGACAACCGGCATGTCACGCAGGTGTGTCCGGATCGGGTCGTTGGCTGTCTCCTCTTCGCCGGCCTCGCGGGCCTTCTCGAGGAGCTTGTGTTTCTCCTCGGTCAGGCCGCGTACGATACTTCGCCGCTGTCGAGCGGGGAGCAGTTCCGCGACTTCCTCGAGCTCCATCTCCTGCAGCTCGTCGAGCGTGTGGCCGCGGAAGGAGAACTCTCCTTCGTGGCCGATTTGGTATTCTGAGCTCATTCGTTGCCACCTCGACCTGTTCGCTTCGAGGCGATGTCCCCGACCTTACGGCCAGGCGGGGCGTTCCGCGAGATGGACTTGGGCTTGCCGGGGTGCTGGCGTCCGCCACCACCGAACGGGTGGTCGACGGCGTTCATCGCCACACCGCGGACGTTTGGCCACTTCGTCCCTCGCGCTTTCATCTTGTGATGCTTGTTGCCAGCCTTCACGAACGGCTTGTCAGTTCGGCCGCCACCGGCGACGACGCCGATGGTGGCGCGACACTGCGGGTCAAGCCGCTTCATCTCCCCGGAGGGGAGCTTGACGACCGCGACGTTGCGGTCGTGGGTGAGCAGCTGGGCGTTGACACCCGACGCGCGGGCGAACTTCCCACCGTCACCGGGGCTGGATTCGACGTTGCACACCGGGACCCCCTCTGGGATCTCGGCCAGCGGGAGCGTGTTCCCGGGTGCGATCTCGGCGCTGACGCCGACCTGTAGCTCGTCGCCCACCCCGACGCCTTCCGGCGCGAGGATGAGTCGACGGTCGCCGTCTTCGAACTCGACGGCGGCGACCGGGGCCGAGCGGGCCGGGTCGTGCTCGATGTCGACGACCGTGCCGGCGACAACGTCGCCGTCCTCGACCTTGCGGTGCTCCAGATCAGCCTTGTAACGGTGCGACGGAGCACGGAACGTGGAGGTCCCGCGGCCGCGCCGTTGTCCTTGGATTCGTCGTCCCATCGTTAGAACACCCCAATTCTGGAGGCGACTTCCTGGGCGTCGTCGTCCTCTGAGAGGCGAACGACGGCCTTCTTCTCGCCGTCCATCGTGTTCTGCGTGTTGACCTGTTCGACTGTCACGTCGTACTGCTCCTCGACGGCGTCGGCGACCTCGCCCTTGGAGGCGCGGTCGTCGACGGCGAACTGGAGCTTGTTCTGGAAGTCCATGTCGTTCATGGCCTTCTCAGTGACGTGCGGGTGTTTGATGACATCCCAGCTCATCGCTCGGCCACCTCCGCGAGTGCGGATTCCGTGAAGACGGTGAGTCGACCGGGCGCGCCGCCGGGCGCGAGGTCTTCAGTGTTGACCTCGCTGGCGGTCGCCACGTCGGCCCCCGCGAGGTTGCGGGCAGCCGTCGACGGCTCGTCACTGGTCACGAAGAGGATCGAGGCGGGACGTCGGTACTTCCGTCCGCGGGCCGAACCCTGTCCAGCCTTGATCTTCGTCTCGTCGGCGCGGTCGATGTCCGCGTGGACGTCGAGCGCCTCCAGCAACGAGACGACTTCCTGCGTCTTGACGAGGTCCTCGAAGTCGTCGGAGACGACGACGGGCACTTCGTCACGGTCGAACTCGTGGCCGCGGTCGGCGACGAGGTCGGCGTCGGCCGTCGCGGCCAGCGCCGAGCGAACGGCAAGCTGCCGTTCCTTGTCGTTGAGGTCGAGCGAGCGGTCCTTCTCGGTTTTCGGCGGGTGGGCGCTTCGCCCCTTGACCGCCTGCGGGACGCGGCGGGCACGGCCGTCCTGCTTCGGGATGTGTGCCTGCCCGCGGCCGCTACCGAAGGACTCTGCCGGCGTTCGGAGGCCGGCGTACTCGTCGGACCCGTAGTCCTGCTTTCGGTTGGCCTGTGCGGCACGTACAGCTTTGCCGATGAGGTCGGTCCGAACCGGCGTCTCGAAGACGTCCGGCAGGTCGACCTCGCCGTCTGTGTTGCCGTCCAGGTCGTAGATTGTTGCCTGCATAGGTTATCCCTGGTTCGATTCGTTGGAGACGTAGCGCACCTCGGGGTCGAGGCGCGGCTGGTCGTTCGGACGCACCGCGGGCCGGAAGCGCACCAGGCGCTTGTCCGGACCGGGCACGGAGCCCTTCACGAGCGTGTACGGCCCATCGACCTCGCCGTAGTTGACGAAGCCGCCATCAACGGTGGGCTCGTCGCCCTCGCCGATGTCGATGAGGCGCTTGTTGAGCTCGGTGCGCTGGTGGTAGCCGGTCTGCCCCTGCTGGGGGACCGTCGAGCGCACGCGGGACGGGTTCCACGGACCGAGGTTGCCGATCCGTCGGCGCCAGCCCTGACGGGCGTGCTTGCCTTTCCGCTTCTGGACGCCCCACCGCTTGACGGGACCCTGCGTCCCTTTGCCTTTTGTGACACCGGCCACGTCGGCGTACTCGCCGGCGCGGAAGATGTCGTTCATCGCGTGTTCGCCACCGTCCTCGACGATGTCGAGGGCGTGGTCGAGGCGGTCCGAAACGGACCCACCGCCGACGCGAGTCTCCATCACGTCGGGCTTTTTCTTCGGGACGCTCGGGACGGCGTCGGGGACAGTGTGCGTAATGAGTCGCAAGTCCCCGAGGTCACCGGCCTCGTGTGCGTCGCGTATCTGTTCCTCAGCAGCGTCCGGGTCGTGGTCCTCCGGAACGTCTAGGGTCCGGTCGAGTTCCGAGTGGAACTCGTCGGTCCAGACTTCCGTCAGCGGACGCTGACCGTACGGCGTGTCTTCGTACGCTCGCAGGGCGACGGCGCGCATCGGCGGCGTCTCGATGACTGTCACCGGGACAGTCTCCTCCATCCCCTCGCGGGGGGAGTTGGGTTCGTCGTTGACAAGCACGACGTGTGTCATGCCTGCCTTGTAGCCGGCGAACCCCTGGACGCCCGGCTGTCCGTCGTCAGACGGCCAGCTGTTGAAGCGAGGTGTCTCGCTCGTCGAGCGCTTGCGCGGGCCAAAGCCCATTGAGCCTTTGCGTGGTCTGCTTGGTTGTGGCATTCGTTTACTCCGTGAGGGTTAGACAGGTGAGGGAGGCGAACAGAGCTTCTTCCGTTCGCACGACCTCACTGCCCTGGTTCGGAACCGTATTCAGCCAGAGGTCGAACCCTTCTGGTTCGTCGCTCGTCTGGTCTCCCCCGACGGCGTCCGGGGCAACGTCGAGTATCGACGGTAACCCGCGCTCGGGTGCCCCGAAGGCGACTGTCATGCCGCCCTCGGCGTCGCGCCGCTCGGCCAGCTGGCCGAGACGGGTCGACGTTACCGGCTCGCCGTATCGCGAGGACGCGATAGTGAGCCCGGCATCGTCGCGCGAGAGTGCCGCATCGAGGTCCGCGGCGACAACGTCGAATCCCGTTGTAGGGGCGTCGACGAGTTTCGCCCGGACCGGCCGTCGCGAAGAGACCCTGACGGTCACGCGCTCTCCCTGTTCCACGTCCATATCCGCTGGGACGGGAAGGGAGATCGGGTGTTGCATGCCGCAATTGACCCGGACGCGCCCATCAGCTCCGACCTCGGTCACGATTCCCTGTCTTAACGACCCCGAACCCTCAGATCCGGAGCCGGTCTGTGAACGCACGCGGAGCGGCGGCAGGACGCCGACGTACTCCAGTTCGTCCCGCTTACCCCACATCTCCTTTCGGAGGTGCGGGGGCGTCGCGGCGTACCGCAGCACGGTTTCGACGAACCCGTCTTCCCATTTGCCCGCCCCGTCAGGGTCGGGGTACACTGTCAGCCGATCAACCCGGTAGACCGCGGCCGCGCGGGCCACGTAACCGAGCTTGCGAGTTGCCTCGCGTCTGTCTTCGGCTTCCCGTGCGAGGGAAGACGGCACGAGTACGCTGGTCGTCATGCCGTGACGCTTCCACGTCGCGCCACTAGACTGTGCCGATATCTCCCTTTCCAGGGCTTAAAAAGCCCCCGTTTCACGTTCGCGATGCGTCGCGTTCACATGGTCCGTCATGCCGGTTCGGGACCGATGCACCCGATCACGAGATTGCCGCTTCCGAAAGGCCATGTCTCGTGACGCCATCACATGATCCGGCCCTCAGACGGGGCGGCGAGTGCCCTCACTTCCCATGGTTTTCCCCGGAAAACGGAAGGCTTTTTACTCTCACCCCCGCCAGATTTGATTGCAACGAGGGGTTGCACGCTGGCACTGAGCGACCACCCGTCGTGAAGGCCAGGGCAAACAAAGCAAGCGCTGGTAGTGTAGTTGGTATCACGTGACCTTGCCATGGTCACAACCTGGGTTCAAATCCCAGCCAGCGCATTTCTACGACGAACTATTCCACTGAGCACCGCGACACGTGTGCTCGGTATCCGTGAGTCGTACAATCGTACTGGATTTGAATCACGGAAATCCGGGCGTCAGTGGGGATTTGCATCGGGTTCAAACACCGACGGACTTCGTCCGTCGTGGCTCGCAATCGCGTCGCCCAGTCATATGGTACCGCTATCATGTACTCACCTGAGTCGTCTGAGCGCCACCCGGAAACCGGGGAGTACCATTATTTGTTGCCCCATCGACAATGAGAGTGTATGACGGACGAGACGGTCCACGAGTCACAGGAAACACGGAGTCGCAGAGGAATCGCGTCGTACTTCCGGCGATTGGCAAACAGGCTCAGCCGCGGTGAGCCCGCGCCGGCTGACGAGGAACAGACGGTGACAGTCACACCACCGGCCGAATCCGAGTTCGAGGTCGAAGTCGAGCGGGAAGACGGGACTGTCACACTCGAAATCGATATGGAGTGGGACGAGAACGAGGGTGCGGTGGAGACCGATGTGGCCGCGAGTAAGGCGACGTTCGAGGTGTACGAGGACAGCGCCGAGCAGTACCGCTGGCGGCTTCGCCACGACAATGGCAACATCATTGCCGACAGTGGGGAAGGCTACGCCTCCAAGCAGAAGGCCGAGCAGGGCCTGGGAAGCGTCAAAACCAACGCGCCCGGCGCGTACGTCGTCGACAAGTCCAAAGACGACGACGGTGTTGTCGAAGAGGGAGGCAGCAAAGCGACGTTCGAACTATTCAAAGACAGCGAGGGGAAGGCGCGCTGGCGACTCCGCCACGACAACGGCGAGATCATCGCCGACTGCGGGCAGGGCTACGCCTCCAAGCAGAAAGCGAAGCAGGGGCTCCAGAGCGTCAAGACGAACGCTCGCGGGGCACCGGTCGAGGAAGGCGAGTAAGCGTTTCGAACGGCGGCAGTTCTTTACTCAAGTCCAACACAGATAGCGTTGCGCGAGTACCATAGCGGTTAGGTCGTGGGCGCGCGTGGGAATCAGTATGACCTGCATAGGGTTTCTCTCGGTCGCACCGGTCATCGAAGGCAGCATGTCGTCGTACGTCGCCGACGCCGTCGCGGCGCTGGAGGCGTTCGACGTCGAGTACGAGACGACGCCGATGGGGACGATAATCGAAGCAGAAGACAGCGAGGAACTGTTCGCGGCCACCCACGCCGCTCACGAGGCCGTCGGCGAGCAGACCGACCGTGTGAGCACGTTCCTGAAGATCGACGACAAGCGGAGCGTCGACCAGCAGGCACAGGACAAGGTCGATGCCGTCGAGGAGCATCTCGGTCGGGCGGCCAGAAGCGACGCCGGGGAAGGCGGAGATTAAAGGGAAGGGTGCCAAAGACGGCGTATGGATAGTCTCAATCGGATGGCCACGGAACTCGTAGATGAGGCCATCGACTTCGCCGACGAGCTCACGATAGACGTACACGCGCTGGAGGGCGATGCCGCGGTGCTGGACTTCGGCGTCGAAGTCCCTGGCGCTGTCGAGGCCGGCATGCTGCTCGCGGAAATTCAGACAGCCGGGCTGGCGACGGTCCAGTCCACGATGGACACCATCGGCGGCGCGCCGCTGAACCACGTCGAACTGTCGACGGACCACCCGGCACTGGCCCTGCTGTGCTCACAGAAGGGCGGCTGGGAGCTGGCCGCCGACGGCTTCGAGGCGCTCGGGAGCGGTCCCGCACGCGCACTCGTTGCCGAAGAGGAAGCCTTCGAGCGGATCGGCTACCGCGAGGACGCCGACTTCGCTGTGCTGGCTCTAGAGACCGATGAACTGCCGGACGAGGCCGTCGCGAGCCAGGTCGCCGAGCGTACCGGCGTCCCCGAGACCGGCGTGTTCCTGCCGTCGTTCGCGACGGCGAGTGTCACCGGGAGCGTCGTCGCCGCGGCCCGAGCCGCTGAACTGGCCGTCTTCCGGCTTGCCGAACTCGGCTTCGACCCGGTGTCGGTGCTGTCGGCCAGCGGCCGTGCGCCGGTCGCGCCGGTCGCTGGCGACGAAGCTACTGCGATGGCCCGGACCACTGACGCGCTCGCCTACGGGAGCGAGGTCCATCTCACCGTCGACGAGTCCTTCGACCGCTTCGACGAGGTTCCCTCCATCGCAGCCCGAGAATACGGCGAACCGCTGGAGGGCGTCTTCGAGGGTGTGGACTGGGACTTCGCGGAGCTTCCCGTCGAACTGTTCGGCCCGGCCGCCGTCACCATCGATGTCGTCGGTGGCGACACGCACGTTGTCGGCGGGACGAGCGAGAACGTGTTAGCCGAGAGCTTCGGCCTGTAGGAACCGTGCGCTACAAGGTCGCACCGCCGGCCCGTTCGGACTCTTTTTTAGACACTGCAAGAGCGGCGATTCCGCTCGTCCCCGACAGCGAGGCCGACTGTTGCCGGGCGATACAGACGGCGACTGACGTATCAGACCGCGAAACTGCCCAAGAGTACTTGGTGTTCCTGCGGGCGCTAGGACTGGTCGCCGAGAGCGACCGGGGCTACTACCGGACGAGGACCGACCCCGACCGGGCGGACCTTGCGGCGGCATTCGAGGAATCGATTTTCGGTGTCGACGTACTCCTCGCCGCTCTCGATTCGGAGGCAATAGGCACTGAAGCTGCGTTCAATGCGCTCCGGGCTGAGATTCCCCGCTGGGAGCGCGAGCGGCACGCCGACTGGGAAGCCGTCTGGCGGGAGCGCACGGCGAATCTGCTGGAGTGGGCCGTGCTGTTCGGACTCGCCGAGAAAACGGATGACGGCTATCGGTTACCGACCGGAGATGACGTGGACCGGTGAGCAGAGAGTGGAGACGGCGGGTCGCTACTCCGTCGGGTCGATATCTGTGACGGTCCCGACGCCCTTCGAGCTTCCCTCGCGGAAGACGAACTTCTGGCCCTCTTCGACGAGATAGGAGCGGAACTTGAATCGGACTCGGCTCTTGCCGGCGTCGCCCGGGAGCAGCTGTCCTCCTTCCGGGTAGAAGGCCGCGGCCTCGCTGACCGTTTCGAGGTGGACCACTGGCTCGTACCCGTCGCCGATGCGGGTCGGATGGTTCAACACCATCACCTCGGCTTCGAACTCCTGTACCGGCGACGGGTCCGCGTCGCTCGGCAGCAGGACCATCCCGCGCTCGATGTCCGCCTCGCGGACGCCCTTCAGAGCGATACCAACGATGCGGCCGGCCTTGGCCTCGTCGACCCGGTGGTAGTGCATTTCGATGGACCGCACTTCGACCTCCCGGAAGCTCCCGTCCTGCATGGGTCCAAGTAATAGCTCGTCGCCGGCCTCGACCTCGCCGGATTTGATGGTGCCGGAGGCGACCGCGCCGACCCCCTGAACGTTGTACGTCCGGTCGACGTACATCCGGAAGTCACCCACTTCACCGGCGGTCTTTGGCAGCGCCTCGAACATCTCGTCGAGGGCGTCCAGCCCCTCCTTCGTGACGGCGCTGGTGGTGACGACGGGAACGACGGTCTCAGAAATTTCATCGATAGCCGTGTCGACGCCGTGACGCTCGACCCGGAGCGGTGTCTTATCGACTTCTCGCAGTGCCTGCTCGACGGAGCGTTCGACTTCGGCGACGCGTTCTCCGTCGACGAGATCGGTTTTGGTGATGGCGACAATCGTCGGAAGATCCGTCGCCAGTAGGATACCGAGATGTTCTCGTGTCGTCTCTGTCACCCCATCGTCGGCCGCGACGGTCAGAAGGCCGTAGTCGAGTTTCTGGCCGACGAGACCACGGATCGTCGTCCGGAGCCACGGCTCGTGACCCACCGTGTCGACGAAAGAGACGAGCCGGTCGGACTCCTCGACGACGCGAGCACGGTCGTCCTTCCGATGGGGATTGTCCATGCGGATCGGCTCACCGTCGTCGTCGAAGCCGTAGACGCCGTAGGAGAGGTCGGCGGACAGTCCCCGCTCGACTTCGTGAGGCTGGACATCGAGAAAGCCGCGTGTCCCACCTTCGCCGTCGTCGGCATCACCGGTGACCAGCGACCCCACGAGCGTGGATTTGCCGTGGTCGACGTGGCCAGCGGTGCCCACGACGATGTGGTCGTCGTCCGCGAGGACCGACCCTTCAGAGACCGTCGCGACACCCACGATACCATCTGTGTCGGTCGACCCGTCGTCTGAGACGCCGTCGACGCCCCACGTTTTCACCTCCTCGATGTGTGCGCCGGCCTCCTCTGCCAGCAGACTGAGTACGTCCATCGACTCTGAGAACTCCGCTGGCGAGATGCCGGCGAGACCGCCGTCGTCGGTGACGCCGACGACATACGTCGCCTCCCCATCCCCGGAGAGAACGCGGTGGCGGAGTTGTGCCGCGAGGGATTCGAGTCGCCCCTCGGACAGATGGAGGTTCTCGGTGAGCCGTTCTTTGAACTCGACGCTGCCGCCCTCCCGTTCACCGCGGTCAAGCGCGCGCCGGAGGACAGCCCGGTCGGGGCTCATATTCTCCCGTTACTGTGGGGCAGATATAAGCCTTCCCCGGATTTACGGCTCCAGAGCGCTCCTGAATCCGGTGGCTGAGTGTGTCTCTCACAGTAGTGACCGGACGGATATTTATACGCGAAGGTGCAGCCAAAACACTCGTGGACTGAGCCGCTAAACGGGGGTTACGGTCGTGTGACGCCGCCCGTTGATAACCGGCCGCTGTCGATTGGTGTCTCCTGCTTGCCAATCCGGTTAGCGACGGTTCTGACAGCAACAGGGAACGCCGAACGGGAGGGGTCAGTCCCGGTACGGCGCGACCTCTTCGAGAAAGCCGTCGCCGTAGCTCGCATCGGTCACCCGGTCGGCCCGTTCGAGCGCCGTTTCATCGGCGTTGGCGACAGCCACTGCCTCACCGGCTAGGTCGAACATCTGGGCGTCGTTCACCGAGTCGCCGACCGCCAGAAACTCTGCCGGCTCCAGATCCAGTTCCGCGCACACCGCTTCGAGTCCTGTCCCCTTGTCGACGACCGGGTCCGTCACGTGGTAGGCGAAGCCGGTGTCGAGGACGACGAGCCCGCGTGCCGCGGCCAGTTCCTCCAGCGGTTCGAGCGGCTGGTCGAGCGAGACGACGAGTTCCGTCTCGCGCCATCGGTTTGCCAGGTCGACCTGCCCGAACCCGAGGTCGTGGCCCAGATCACGGTAGGCTTCGCCGACCGCCAGCGCCGCCTCCTGATCGCCTTCCAGCCTGAGTTCGTCGGTCGCTTCGACGAACACGACGCCGCCGTTCTCGGCGACGACTGTCCGCTCGATGCCGAGAAACTCACAGAGCGCAATCGGGAACGGCATTGCCTTCCCGGTCGCGATGACGACGCGTGCGGGCCACTCGCGGAGGACCGGCATGACGCGAGGGTCGATTGCGCGGCTCTCGTCGGTTAGTGTCCCATCGATATCGACAATAATCGGCGGCGTGTCGCTGTCCATACGTCCGGGTTTGGAGCACCGTATATGGGAATTGCGGTCAGTCGTCGGTCAGCGTCTCGTAGGCCGCTTGCACCTGCTTGAACTCCGTCTCGCTCCCGCTGTCGGTGTCGGGATGGACCTCTTTGACCTTCTCCCGGTAGGCTCGTTTGATAGTACTCTGGTCGGCGTCCGGATCGAGGCCCAGCCGCCGGTAGGCTTCCGCCGGACTCGGTCCCGATGACTGGGCGCGCTGTCGGTCGCCCGCTGTCTGGCGTCGCTGTCGCTGCCGTCCCTGCCGGCGACGTCGGCGCCCCTGGCTCGCCTGCGAACGGCGCGCTCGGCGACCGTCTCGCGGTGGTTCCCACTCCTCCCGTGGGCCGGCCCCAAACCCGCCACGGCGGGCGTTCCCCGTGTTCTGTGCCGCCTGTCGCTCGACCCGCTCGTAGAGGCTTGCAGCCATCTTCCCGCTGAGGTGGTAGTACATGAAATACGTCGACACCCCGAACATGAGTGCTAGGAAGAGTACTGCGGGATTGATAACGAGGCCCACCGCTGTCAGGACGACTGTCAGGCCTCCGAACACCACTGCGATTCCCTTGGTGAGCCCGTCGTACTGCACGCACATTTCTTTGGTCCACAGACCTGTAAGCGTCCCGCCTCTCGCACCCCAGCCGGTCTGCCCCTAAACTCGATAGCGGACAGCGTCCCGGACGGGACAGGGGCGAAACAGCGCATACGAACACAAGACCGACATCGTACGGACTGATAGACAAATTCTGTCAAAACCGCATTACAGCGATGCGTCTGACACAGCCTTACTCCCTCCCTACGAATTGTTAGTAAGCGTATATCGCTAGCCACAAACCCCCGCCAGTTTCTACTGGATATTTCGCTCACGTCTGGTGGTTCACAGGGTCGGGGTTTCACTTTCACCTCGGTCTGGACAGTATTAAGGAGAAACGACGGCATCTATTCCGTTGTACGCGACTATCGTTTCACGCGTCACCAGCACAGTTCGTCGAACACCGTAGCCACGACTCCGGAGACCGCTACGACTACCGCCGATCGCAGACAAGAAGGATTAAACGCTATCGATGAATACGTATTCGCCGCCAGAAATGACAGGATCACGGGTAGCTACGACGAGGGGTATCGACCGACAGACGGCCGCTGTCGGGAGGAGGAGCGGGCGATGAGTAACAGCGACCTTTCCGCCGACGAGATCACGCTCCCGATCAAACGTACCGATGGTGACACTATTGAAGAGCGACTCACAGGCAACGCCTACCACAACATCCTCCCGGCTCGCTACCTCCGGAAGGATGCCGACGGCGACCTCATCGAGGAACCCGAAGACCTCTTCGACCGTGTCGCGAAGAACATCGCGCTCGCCGAGGCTGTGTTCGAGGCCAACAAGCAGGACGTCGACGTACACGTCTCGCCCGACCAGCTGAAGCCCGACCACCCACGCCGCGACGAACTTGCCGACGAAGTGTTCGGCAAGGGCACGTCAGTCGACGACGACGTCGAGACCGAACTCTCTGTCTATAACGTCAACAAGTTCGCCTACGAGACGGTCGTCCCGGAACTGCCCGAGGATGTCCGCGACCACGTCGAATCGACCGCCGACGCCTTCCAGGAGCAGATGGAGCAGCTCTCCTTTATGCCGAACTCGCCGACGCTGATGAACGCCGGCGACGAACTCCAGCAGCTTTCCGCCTGTTTCGTCGATTCACCGGGCGACGACATCGACGACATCCACCAGACCGCAAAGGAGGCCGCGCAGGTCTTCCAGTCCGGCGGTGGCATGGGCTATGCGTTCTGGAAGCTCCGTCCGTACGGCGACCCCGTCGGCTCGACCGGCGGCATCGCCTCCGGGCCAATCACGTTCATGCGGACCTACGACCAGATGTGCGAGACGATCGCGCAGGGCGGCGCCCGCCGTGGCGCACAGATGGGCGTCATGCGCGTCTCCCACCCGGACGTCATCCAGTTCATCCACGCCAAGAACAAGGACGTCTCGCTGGCCGAGACGCTGCGCCTGAACGACCCTGACGACTTCACGCACAACTCCTTCGCCGAAGCGCTGGAGGAAGCACGGGAACTCATCGACGACGACGGCAAGGTGCCAAAGCACCTCCGCAACGCCGTCGAGGGCCACCTGTCGAACTTCAACATCTCCGTCGGCGTCACCGACGACTTCATGGAGGCGCTGAAAGCCGGCGAGGAGTTCACGTTCACGAACCCGCGAACGGGTGAGGCCCACATCGTCACCGAGGAGACGAAAGAACTGTACGACATGTTCGGCCTCGGCGAACACGTCGAGGTCGGCGAGGAACTCTCGATTCCGGCCGAGGAACTCTGGGACGACATCGTCGAGGGCGCCCACGAGAACGGCGAGCCCGGCGTCATCTACCTCGAACGGGTGAACAAGCAGCACTCCTTCGACGTCGAAGAGCACCCCGACCACGAGATTCTCGCCACGAACCCGTGTGGCGAACAGCCGCTCGAGGAGTACGAGGCCTGCAACCTCGGGCACATCAACCTCTCGACGCTGGCCGCCACGGACGCGCCGGACTGGCGCGTCTGGTCGGAGGCCCACGCCGACGAGTATGACTCGACGGAAGCCGCTATCGACGCGTTCCTCGAGGACGCCATCGACTGGGACGAGTTCGACCGACGCATCGAACTCGGCACCCGCTTCCTCGAAAACGTCGTCACGATGTCCGACTTCCCGGTCGAGAAGATCGAGCAGAAGGTCCGGGAGATGCGCAAGATCGGGCTCGGTATCATGGGCCTGGCCCAGCTGTACATCCAGCTCGGTGTCGCCTACGGGACCGAGGAGGCCAACGAGATCGCCCGCCAGACGATGCGCCACATCAACCACGGGTCCAAGGCCACGAGTCACGAACTCGCCGAGGAACGTGGTGTCTTCTCCGAGTGGGAGAACTCCAAGTACGCAAACCCGACGGAGTACCCTGACTGGTTCGAGAAGCAGACCGGCGAGGACGCGGAGGACTGGGCAGACGGCTACGCCATCCGCAACCACAACACCACGACCATCGCCCCGACCGGGACGACCTCGATGATCGGCAACACGACCGGCGGGTGTGAACCGATCTACAACGTCGCCTACTACAAGAACGTCTCCGACGACGTGCAGGGCGACGAGATGCTCGTGGAGTTCGACGATTACTTCCTCCGTGCGCTGGAGGACAACGACATCGACGTCGAAGCCGTCAAACAGGAGGCCCAGGAGCAGATGGCCAACAACGAGTTCGACGGCGTCGACGGGCTGACGACCGTGCCAGACGCCATCGGCGAACTGTTCGTCACGACGGGCGACCTCTCCGCGAAGCAGCACGCAGGCATTCAGGTGGCCTGTCAGGAGGGCGTCGACTCTGCCATCTCGAAGACGGTCAACGCCCCGAACGACTCCACGACCGAGGACGCCGCCGAAGTGTTCGAGTACATCTACGACCACGGCGGCAAGGGCGTCACCTACTACCGTGACGGCACCCGCAGCAAGCAGGTGCTGACGACGCGCGCCCAGAACACGGAGTTCTCGGACATGGACGCCGACGAGATCGTCGCACAGATCGAGGAGGTCTTCGGCGGCATCGAGGGCTTCCTCGAAGACGAGGCCGTTCAGGCCGCTATCGACGACTCCATCCAGCAGGTGCTGGGTGTCGCCGACGGGGATGCCGAGTACGCCGAAAAGCAGACCCGACCGGACGTGCTCCACGGCGTGACACAGCGCATCGACACCGGCTACGGGAAGCTCTACGTCAACATCAACGAGGACCCCGAGGCCGATCGACCGTTCGAGCTGTTCGCCAACATCGGCAACTCCGGCGGCTTCACCGCCTCCTTCACCGAGGCGCTGGCCAAGACCATCTCGACGGCACTCCGCTCGGGCGTCGACCCCGAAGAGATCGCCGACGAGCTGCAGGGCATCCGGTCGCCGAAGGTCGCCTGGGACAAGGGCGAGCAGATCCAGTCCATCCCGGACGCCATCGGCACGGCCCTGCGTCGCTACCTCGACGGCGACGTCGACAAGGCCTACCCCGACCAGACCACGCTGGAGGAGACGGCCGAGAAGGCCGACGAAGCCGAACGCGAGTCTGAGGCCGCCACACAGACCCAGACCGACGGTGGCGCGGCCGCCGCAACCGACACGAGCGGCGACCAGCAGGACATCATCGACGCCGGCGAGAGCCCGGAGTGTCCTGACTGTGGCTCGCTGTCGCTGTACTACTCAGAGGGTTGCAAGACCTGCGAGTCCTGTGGCTGGTCCGAGTGCTGACGTAGTCGCCTAACTACGCGGATTCGAATTCCGCTCGCTTGAAGCCCGTTCTTTTCACTTTCCGCTGACTCGCCCAGAGCCGGCTACCGGAATTCCGTCACGTCGTACACGCCGGTAATCGTCGTTTCCTCGACAGTCGCGGTGACTTCTGTTCCTTCCTCGGCCGCCGAATCTGCGACGAGCGTGACCGGCTCGATGGGCTGGCGGCGGAGAAATGCCACTATCCGTTCGAGCCACGACGGCTTCCCGCCCTTGCGGCAGACGATGACGTAGCGTGACTCAGCGAGCGACGCCATCTTGGGCTCGAAGTCGTAGTCCTCGTGGTCGGCCGGCGGGACGACGTGGATTACCTCGCCCGCAATCGTCTCGTCCATACGCACGGTAGCGACTACAGCGGTATGTGCCGCTCGCTTTGCACTATGAGTACTGTTTGGACACCCAGCCAGAGGGGCCGCTGGGATACGAGTCGGTCTCCGCCTCGGGTTGTACCTCGCCGCGCTGATCGACCATCCGGACGACGACGGTGTGACCGTCCGAGGGCGGGTCGTAGGTGTACTCCCACTGTCGCCACGCGTCCTCGGCGGGGCCGTCACCGTCGGCTGCCGGCAGCTGGTCCGAGAGCGTTGCGTCCGCCCAGGTCTCGCCGCCGTCAGTGGAGACCTCGACGCGCTGGACGCCGCGCAGGCCGGCATACGCGTGGCCGCCGATCCGTCGGCGGCCGTCCGAAAGCATCGATTCGTGGTGGAGTTTGGCGACGGGATTCACCGGCCCGGTCCCTTGCCAGCCGCGTTTCTCCCAGTAGCCGTCGGCTTCCTGGTCGAGGACTTCGATTTCCGAGAGCCACTTGACGTTGACTTCGCCCCAGTGGCCGGGAACCAGCGCCCGGACGGGGTAGCCGTGGCCGCGCGGGAGGATCTTCCCGTTCATGCCGTAGGCGAGCATTCCGCCCCGGAGCGCGTCGATAGGGAACTCCTCGTAGTAGTCGTCGTCGGCCCGGAGCATCACGCACTCACAGCCGCTCTGTACGCCGGCTTCTTCGAGCAGGCTGTCGACGGGAACGCCGGTCCACAGCGCGGTGTCCATCTTGTAGCCGTTCAGACTCTCACCGACGCAGCGGAGCGTGACGAACCGGTTTTCGGCGTCCATCTGCTGGAGGTCCTCGTAGTCCAGCGTGACCTCTTCGTCGACGGCACCGGTGATAGAGAGCGACCAGTCGTCGGCCGACAGCTCCGGGTCGATGGAGTTGATGTCGACCTCGTAGAAGCTCTCGCTGACCAGCGGGTCCATGTCGTCTAGTTGCAGGGAGGAGTCGGTCGCGACGGCGAGTTTTTCTTCGACGTCGGCGAGGTCAGCTCCCGGGGCAGTGAGTGCCGGCGCGCCGTCACCGGTCGCGGCGATCGATCGCCGGTTGCCAACCGTGTAACCGACCGTTGCCGCCCCGACAGCCACACCGACCGTCGAGAGTGCCCGTCGTCGTTTCGAGGATATCGGTGACACCGAGCCGCTGAGCCCGTCGAGGACCTGTGCAACGCCAACGACGGCGGCAGCGGACACCGCCGGTCCGGCGGCGAGGACGACCTCACTGGTGAGAACGACACTGACAGCCCAGGTTATGACAGCCGTTCCGACGACCGGGAGGGCACGGTTGTTCGCCAGTTGGCCGGTGAGGATGGCCGCTCTGGCAGCCAGCGCGATGAACAGCCCCGCGAGGCCAATCGCGAGCAGGAGATTCAGCTGCTGGCCGAGGCTGCCGAGCGTCGAGATAGCGGTCGAGACGACGATGCCGGGCATCGACCGCGCGAGCGTCCGTTCGATAGGTGAGGCGATGAACGCGGGTGCGTAGCCAGTGACCGCGTAGGAGCCGGCCAGGCCGGCGATGGCTGCGACGGCGCTGACCAGCAGCCGGCCGCCGGGCGAATCGAGAAGGTCGTCAGTCATGCCTGAACTGACGGTCTACCCGGCAAAAGAGATTGTTCCAATTTCACCCAGATTCTGTTCCGAAACTCCGGAAGACACAAGCGAGCACGGCTGCTCTACTGAATCATGGACGAGCAGCCCGGCGGTCGGCCCTGTCCGCTCTGTGAGCGGGCGATGTACCACCGACACTGCAAGTACGTCTGTCCGGAACACGGCGTCGTCTACGACTGCGCTGACACGTTCTACTGACGGGACGCTCACGGGTTTATTATCGTGGAACGATGAAAAGGGTGGTATGAGTGGTCACGGGGAAGAGATTTCGGTGTTACATGTCGACGACGATCCCGACCTCGGTGACCTCGTTGCGGTCCATCTGGAGCAAACGCACAGCGATATCTCTGTCTGTACCGAGCGAAGTGCGACCGACGGGTTAGAGCGACTGTCCGAACAGGCGTTCGACTGTGTCGTCAGCGACCACGACATGCCGGGGATGGACGGACTCGAGTTTCTGAAGGTCGTTCGCAAGGAGTACGAGGAGCTTCCGTTTATTCTCTTTACCGGCAAAGGAAACGAGGAAATCGCAAGTGATGCGATCTCTGCCGGCGTCACCGAATACCTGCAGAAGGGGGTCGGGACAGACCAGTACGCCGTACTCGCGAACCGTATCGAGCGGGCTGTGGGGGAACGGCGGGCCAAGACCGCGCTCGAAGAGTCCGAGCGGATGCTGTCGACGCTCATCTCGAACCTCCCAGGGATGGTGTACCGCGCACGGAACGAACCCGATTGGCCGATGGAGTTCGTCAGCGACGGTGCAGCGGAGCTAGTCGGCCACAGTTCGGCGGCACTCGAGAGTGGGGACGTTTCCTGGGGAACGCTGATCAAAGACTCTGAGACGGAACGTCTCTGGGAGACGGTTCAGACCTGTATCGCCGCCAATGAACCGTTCGAAGTCTCCTATCAGATCGAGACGGCCGACGGTGAAACTCGCTGGATGTGGGAGCGCGGGCGTGTGGTCGACACCGACGACGACGGCGTCGAAATCCTAGAGGGGTTCATCACTGACGTAACCGCACGCGAAGAGCGCGAGCGGGAACTCGCGAACCAGCGGGCGTTCACTGAGAAACTCATCGATTCCGTCGACGATATGTTCTACGTTGTCGGCCCCGACGGTAGTCTGGTCCGATGGAACGATACCGTCCAGTCGGTGACCGGCTACACAAACGAGAAGTTAGCATCGATGGACATCGGGGAACTCATCGTGGAGTCCGACCACCAGAAACTATGGAGGATATTCGAAGAGACGCTGGAGACGGGGTACGGAACTATCGAGGCAGGTGTCGAGACGGCTGACGGCGAGCGACTCCAGTACGAGTTCAAAGGATCGCTCATCGAGGACGAGCGCGGTGACCTGTTCGGGATTGCCGGTATCGGCCGGGACATCACAGAGCGGAAGCGCCGGGAGCGGGAGCTCAGAGAGTATCGGACGCTGGTCGAAAGCGTCGGGGACCCGATGTACGTCCTCGATAGGGACGGGACGATAGAGATGGTGAACGATGCGATGGCCGCCCATCTGGGGTACGACCGCTCGGAAATCATTGGCTCAGAGCCGGCCCGGTTCATGCCCGAAGGGGATGTCGAGAGAGGGACAGCACTCATCCGTGACCTGATTAACGACGATAATCGGACGTGGGCGGCCTACGAGATGCGGACGATAGCCGCTGACGGGACAGTCAGTATTAACGAGGACAGGGTCGCACTGCTGTTCGACGAGGACGGGAACTTCGACGGCTCGGTCGGCGTGATGCGCGAGACGACGGAGCGCAAGCGACGCGAGCGGGAACTCGAACGCTACGAGACGATCATCGAGGCCGTCGGCGACCCGGTGTACACCCTCGACGACGAGGGTGTGTTCACCTACGTGAACGAAGCGGTAAAGCGACTGACGGGGTTCGAATCCGACGAACTCGTCGGCGAGCATATCTCCACGATCATGGCCGGCGAGGACATCAGCCGCGGCAGTGACCTCATCCGGACCATGCTGTCTGACCCGACTCGACAGAACGTGACCTTCGAGACGGACATCGTCGACCAGGCCGGGGAGCACACCCCTATCGAGATCCACATCGCGTTGCTTCCGGCCGCGGGCGGGGAGTTCAACGGTACAGCGGGTGTCATCCGCGATATCAGCGACCGGAAAAAGAGAGAGCGACAGCTCGCGGAGTTCGCATCCGTCGTCAGCCACGACCTTCGAAACCCGCTGAACGTGGTCAAAGGGCGGATATCGGTCGCCCGGACGTCGGGTGACGTATCACACCTCGAGGCGGCGGCGTCCGCGGCCGACCGGATGGACGAACTCATTAACGACCTGTTGACGCTCGCCAGACAGGGCGATACGGTCGGCGAGACGACGATGGTTGATCTCGCCGCCCTCGCAGGGCAGGCTTGGGTCGATGTCGAGACCGGCGAAGCCACGCTGGAAAAGGACGGGACGGCGACGATCGAGGCCGACGCGGCACGGCTCCGGGCGGTGTTCGAGAACCTGTTCCGGAACAGTGTGGAGCATGGGACCACGAACAGTCGGGCGCAGTCAGACGATACGGGGGCTCACGAAGGTTGTGCAGGCAACGAACCGATCACTGTCTCCGTCGGGACAACGGACACCGGGTTCTACATCGCCGACGACGGTGTCGGTATCCCGCCGGAAGAGCGAGACGACGTGTTCGAGCGCGGCTACACCACAAGTACCACCGGAACCGGGTTCGGGCTGGCAATCGTCGCTGAGATCGCACAGGCCCACGGCTGGTCTGTGTCAGTGACAGAGAGCGAAGGCGGCGGGACACGGTTCGAGTTCACGACGAGTTCGGAGCGCTGACGTGGCGGTAGGCCGGCCCCGCAAGCACCAGCACGGCCAGCGCAGCGGAGAACAGCAGGACGTGCGGGAGCGCCTCGATAGTGAGGCCAGTGAGCGTCAGCGACCGCAGTGACGCACCCGCAGTGACCTCGACGGCGACCCACGGAATCTCACCGAGGAACGTCCCGACCGCAAAGGAGCGCGGCGAGACGCGAGCGAACCCGGCCCCATAGGAAACAGGGTCCGCGGGCACCGGTGAGAGCCGCGCCGCGAGGACGCCCCGTGTCTCGCCTGTCACCTCGATGATCCGGCGGCCGGAGTCCCCCAGCCAGCCGAACATCCCGCCCTGTTCGCCGGCCCGGAGCGCGAACCGGTAGGGGATGAGGCAGGTGACGAGTGCGCCCATCAGTGCGACCGGGAAGCCGTACCTGACGCCGAGGACGAACCCGACGAACGCGGACAGCGGCATCGTCGGCCACGCGAAGAAGGGGCGGACGAGATACAGCCCGACGATGACACCCGCGAGGTAGACGGGGTGGTCGGCGAGGTGCATCAGCTGGGCCACCACCCGTTCGGGCGTGAGCAGCGTTGTCGCGATAGCGACGACTACCACCAGCCCGGCAGTCCCGACCAGCTGTCGCTTCGCGAGGCGGTCCATCTATCCAATTGGGCGGTAGCAATCGACAAACGCTTTGTGGTATCTTTTACGTTGCTCGGGGTTGAATCGGCGATTGTGTCCGAGACGCGAGACCCGGTCGAACTCGGCGTCGAACTACTCGCCCATCTGGAACACGGGGAGCTGTCCGTCGCCGACGCGCTCGACCGTATCGAGACGGTGACAACGAACCCGCAGGTCCAGCGCGAGATCCTCGACACCGCAGTGATGCGAGGCCTCATCGAACGCGAGAACGGCGTCGTCCGCCCCCGATCACAGGGATCGTACGTGAACTTCGACAGCGACGTAGTCGTTCGTGAGGGGGAGTTCTCGTGTCAGCGCTGTGGCGCGGCTATCAGTACGGGCCACTTCGTCCAGTTCGACGGCGGTGAACTGGGCCCGTTCGGGTCGACGTGCATTCGGAAAGTGTTAGGGCGGGAGTAGCGACGGGAGCGAACGGAGTGAGCGGCCCTCGTTGATGCGAACGGCGACGGAAGGAGCCGTGAGCAGCACAATAGCAGAGCGGCCCTGGTGGCAGCGAGGTCGTAGCCGCGGTCACGACGTTAGACAAACGGCCCTAAACACACGAGTGAAGTCAAAAACAGACGGTTCAGCGGCCCTGGCGGAGTTCCTTGATGAGCTGTTTGATAGTGCGCTCCTGCTTCTGGAGCTGTTCGTTCTGGGCCTCAACAGCGGCGGTCAGTTCGGCGACCTGTGCTTCGAGTTCAGCGATGTCGGGGTCTGCCGAGGTGTCCGGCTCAGCCGAGTCGGTGTCGATGCTGGATGCGTCACTGGGTTGGGAATCCGTCGTGGCTTCGGCGGTGGTTCCCTGTTCGGTGGTCGCTGCGGTCGTGGTCTGCGTACTGGCGCTCGTGGATTCGCCTTCGGAACCGTCACCGCCCTGCTCGTCGTTGCTCACAAGCGGGTCGATGCCGGATTCGAGGCCGAGACCGTTGCCGGCTTCGTCGGCATTCTTCTCGGAACTGGCCCCAACCTTGGCATTGAGCTCAGCGAGCGAACTGACCTCGTGGTACGCGAAGAGAGCCTCCTCGAGTGTTTTCCGGACCATTGGTGCCTGCTCAGACGGTGCCTTGATCCGCTCTGGCCGCTCGTTGAACGAGAGGACGACAGCCGTAGCGACGCTCCCCTCCTCAAACTCCAGGCCGGTCACGTCGTCGAAGGAGAACGCCTCGTAGTCGGCATCCCAGGAGACGTTGCCGATGTGCTTGAGTAGCTGGCGGTCGGTAACGACCAACGTGAGTTCGCTGAACCGGAACACGCCGGCGAGACTCTCGTCCGGGTCGATACCGCCCGAGACAGTGAGCTTCCCTTCGAGTAGCCGTTCGAGGACGGCGTCGCTGCGGCTCCCGGGAACAGACAGTTCGAGTTTCTCACTGGTGTAGATGAGCGAGAACTTGGTCTTGCGTCGGCCTTCCGAAACCGTGAGCCGTTCGAAGTCGTGCGGATAGCTGTCGACCTTCTCGTCGCTGAGAAGGCCCTCACCGCGGTAGACGAGCGTCCGGGTCGGTGTGAAACAGGCCGCGTCTTCGTCGCCGAGGTTGACACCGCCCCGGATCTCCTCGTCCCCGAGTTCCTGCTGGACGAGGTCTGGTATCTCCATACTGCCTGCATACCTGCGTGGTGGCTTAAATCCGCGGGTCGATTATCAGCGCCGATCAGGCGGACACAGCGTGGGACTGTGCCACAGTCCCGGCAGAGATGAGAACCTTCAAGACGGCCAACGGCCAACGGCTGAATGCACCCGCGCCCGGGTGGCTTAGCTGGACATAGCGCCGCACTCATAGGGTCTCTCGACTCATGCGGCAGTGCAAACCCGTCATGACCCCGGGGCGCTCGTCACGCCCCAGACCTGGGCCATGCGGAGATCGAGGGTTCGGAGCCCTCCCCGGGCATTTTCCAGATCACATCGACCAATAGCCAGCAGTATCACTGGCCCGTGCCGAACAGACAGCACGCGACTGGGGCGAGCAGTGCTGCACCGAGCGAGTAGACGGCATCCCCGCCGAGTCGCTCCCGAACACTGTCGTGTTTGTCACGACTGTTTGGAGACTTAGACGGTGGTTTCACAGGAGAAGAATCGCCAGCGGTCAGCCAGACGAGAGGCCGCCACCAGGGAACTCGTGAAACACGGCTTCGAAGTCGTCGATCTCTGCGGCCGTGGAATCGGCCGTCTCGCGGAGTTCTTCGAGTCGCTCGCTGACAGTCCGGTACTCGTCGTTAGCTTCCAGTTGCGCGGTGTTCTTCTGCGTTTCCAGCGTCGCTTTCTTCGAGGCCACGGCGAAGTACTCCTGCACCTGATCGTCGTACGTGGTCCGGACGAGCATCTCCGAGACGGTGTCGAGGAGGTCCTCGCGGCTGACCGGCTTCGTCAGGTACTCGTCGAAGGGCATCTCGATGATGTCGAAGTCCGGGTCGACGGCCGTCACCATTACCACTGCCGGGTCGATACCCCGTTCCGCGATGGTATCGAGAACCTCGTCACCGCTCATATCGGGCATCTGCCGATCCAGAAAGACGACGTCGACGGACGCATCGACTAACTGGAGCGCTTCCGTACCGCTGTGTGCGGTCCGAACGTCGTGTGCGGTCAGCAGCCACGTCGAATACAGATCCGCGATATCTTGCTCATCGTCGACGACGAGAACCGTTGCCTCCTCCGTCTCAACACGCTTTTGCACTTGTTGTCCCTCCTGTCGACTCACGTACTGCTCTCACGGTGACTTTCCCGAACACCAAAATAAAGGTACCCAGCGTATTATCGATTCTGAGAACAGTGGAGTTGGTCTATTGACTTTTCTTTGGTAGGTGCTGTCACAAAGCAGTGACTCATGCCAGAGATGTTAACATAGCGGCGACCGTACGCTGCGTGTATGGTGACCGTCTCCGGACCGTGGACGAACGAGGAGATGGAACAGTTTCTCAGCACCGAAACTGTGCCACTCCGTCTCGGATGCCGAACTCCAGCAGACAAACCCTGGATGCTCTCGCTCTGGTATCGGTTCGTTGACGGTGTCTTCGAGTGTGCGACCGGGGCAGACGCCGCCGTTGTCGATTACCTCGACTATGACGACCACGTCTCGTTCGAAGTCTCGACGAACGAGCCGCCGTACCGCGGCGTCAGGGGCAATGGCACAGCGACGATGACAGCGGACGAGGATAAGACGGTTCTCACCGACTTATTGCACCGGTATCTCGGCGGCACCGACTCACCGCTGGCCGAACGACTGCTTGCACCCGACCGTCGTGAGATACAGATCACGATTACGCCCGACCGACTCCACACCTGGGACTACAGCAATCGGATGTAACTGCCTGAACAATGGAACACACAGACTCAGCCATGGACACCGACCCGACAGACATCAGATCAATCGCGATAAGCGCCACTGATCTCGTCGCGGCCATTGAATCGACTGCAGACGGATCAGAGACCGTGTTACGCGTCACACCACCGTTCAGTGGCCGGATGCGGGCGCGCCTCCACGTCGTCCAGCCCGACGACGACGATAACACGATCCACATCGAGCCCGACTCACTGCTGACTACGGATGCACCGCCGTATCCGACGCCCGATGACACCGCTGACGAGCTTCGGGCTGCCGACGACGAGACGTACTCGCTGGAGCGCCACCGGACCTACCACGAGCAGCGGCTCGCCGAGTGGCGGGAGTCACTTCCGGACCACGTCGTCGATAGTACGACACTAAACGACACAGAGCACGACGTAACTGTGTCACTACTCGGACCATAATCGGTCGTACACGTCCAGTGGAGGTGTCATCGTAACCGGCGGTGTTATACGTATCATACCACAGCTGCACCGCTGATAAAATGTCTAAGCGTCGCTCAGCCGATAATAAAATGAACGACTAGGGGCCGCTATGCGTGAAACGAAGCGAAACGGGCGGAAACCTCTAGCGGTTATAAGCTATCTCCAATAGAAGCCGTGGGTAGGTCCCTCCATATGTCAAGTTCGTCCGCATACGAATTACTCGCCCAGTTTGATGAGTCCATACCGGAGTTCGACGAGCCGCTCGTCTCCGCCGTTCGAGGCATCGCGTTCTGGACAGCGATTGCGCTCCCATTTCTGTATCTTCCGTTACTGGTTACCGGCCTGAACTCCGGGGCGACGCGGATCGCGTTCGTCGCGCTCGTCGTCTGCAACGCCGTGACGCTGCGTATCGGCCACGCACATGGAGGAGCCGACTGACACGGAGCCCTGTGATTCCAGGTCTCTCCGTTGATATTGCAGCCCTCCATTCCGAACCCCCGCTGTGACCATACTTTCATCCACCCGGTAGTCGTTCGTGTCCATATGTCACGGACAGCAGTCATCGCAGGCGTCGGTCCGGGCCTCGGAGAGTCACTGGCCAGAACGTTCATCGGCGAAGGCTGTCAGGTCGGCCTGTTCGCCCGGTCGGCGTCGTATCTGGAGTCACTGTCGGCGGATCTCGGCGACGACGCGCTCGCAGTACAGACTGATATTACCAGTCCGGACCAAGTCGCGGCGGGCTTCGAGCAGGTCCGGGACGAGTTCGGCCCCGTCGACGTGCTCGTGAACCACGCCAGCGGCGGCGCGTGGAAAGGCACACAGGAGATCACACACGACGAGTTCCGGCACGCACTCGCCGTCGGCCCGACGGGCGGGCTAGCCTGTTCGCAGGAGGCCGTCGAGGATATGCTGGCCGGCGACGGCGGGACGATCATCTTCACCGGTGCGACATCTGCCGTCCGGGGCCGCGACGGTGCGGTCGGGTTTAGTGCCGCCAAGTTCGCCGTCCGCGGGCTAGCTGAATCGATGGCGCGGGAACTCGGTCCGGAAGGCATCCACGTCGCTCACGTCATCATCGACGGCCAGATTCGCCCACCAGACGCTACGGACACAGCCGACCGCGACGCCCAGACGTACCTTGATCCCGACGAGGTCGCCCAGTCGTACTGGCACCTCGTCGAACAGGACCGCTCGGCGTGGACGCTGGAACTCGATCTCCGCCCCCACGTTGAGGCGTTCTGAGCGCTTCGGCTCCGACGCCGGCTATTCCTCGAGGAGGTCGACCCACTCTCTGAGCGGCCCCCGAACACCGTCGACTGAGATCGTCACGTCGCCGTCGAACCGCCACGTCGCCTGCGGGGAATCCGATCCGAACCGCATTGGAATGGAGACTGATAGATCATCGGCCGTGACGTGGAGCGCCTCGTCGCGGTCAACCGTCTCGTCGAGCAGCCGTTCGACGGCCAGGCGGAGCTGTTCCGGGTCTGGGTCTGGAAGTTCCGTAGATTGACTCATACCTGTGGCTTAGAGCCGAAGCTACGTCCGTGTTGCGTCGGACCGGTCGGTTTGCACCCGTCATTTAGGCGTGTGTAGTCCCCAGACTGCGCTGATGGAACTGGAAACGCCGTACGCCCTCGGAGGGACCTACTACGTCGAGACGGTGTCTGTCGGGAAGCGGACGGACGACGAGACGGTGCGCGATTGCGTGGTCTGTGGCGGCCACGTGTACGCCGACGACTGGCATCTCGTCGTCGGTGTGCTGGATACGAGCGGCGACCGACAGCGTCACCACCACTGTAGCGACGACTGCCTGACCGAGTGGCTCAAGCTCATGACGGCTGCCTGAGCACCGGTGAGTCCGCGGAGTCTTGACGATGGAGCGCGTCGGGGAAATATGGACGAGCGCACGGGCGTGTTCAGGGTCTACCGCGTCGTCGACGCGGTCCCGCACATCAATCTGTTCGACACCGATGCAACGCGGCTCTACACCGTGTACCAGTCCGGCTACGGCGAGCGACAGCCGGCAGTCGACGACCTCCGAACGGGCGATCTCGTCGAAGCGACGCTGGGCGGCGACCCCGACGACTCGGATGAGGCCTGGTCGCTGCTTTCGTTCGAGCGGCTCGATCGCGTGACGATGGATTTCGCCGTTGACACCGAAATCCCAGCAGTGGCGGCTGACCTCTGGGAGCCGGGGCTGGAACGTCCGGCAAGCGCCGTACTCGAAGAAGATGGCGAACCGGTCGCGGAGTGTTTCGTTCAGCCGCGCGCGCCGCTGCCCGGCGGTACCTTTGTCCCGAGCGTGCTCACCGGCCTCGTGCCGATGGAATCACTGCTGACCGAGCTCCCCGGTATCGGCGAGCCGCCGACGGACGCTATTTTCATCGACCCCGACCCGCCCGATGCTGACTCGTACTCACGACCCTGCGGCGTCGCCGTGCTGTTCACTGCTGGCGCTGACGAACTGCTCACTGAGTTCCGGGAGCGATATGATCTCTCTGCCGGCGCGGACAACAGACCCGAGTACGACCCGTACGGGCTGTGAATTGGCTACGGCAAGAACGAGCGGCGGGGCGCTACATCGTGATGACGAGCGGCACCGGGACGAAACAGAGCATCCCTAAAACGAACGTAACTAGGCCAACAGCCCAGCGGCCCGGCCCCAGCGGTGTCTCGTCCAGCGGCGTCGCGGAACCGAGCCGGCCGAACACCAGCGCCAGAATCCCCCAGAACGCCCACAGTCCGGCCGCTCGGCCCCCCTCGAAGACCACGAGGTAGCCCGCCAGCCCGAACAGGGCGACGGGGACGGCGAGCTGGACCAGCGACAGGCGGTCGCCAAACAGCGACCGGGCGACGTGTGCGCCGTCGAGTTGGCCGACCGGGAGGAGGTTCAGGAAGGTCACGAACGCTCCTACCCAGCCGCCGATGACGACCGGGTTCGGGAGGAGCTGCGGGTTCGCGTACTCCAACGGTTCACCCATCACTGCGGCGATGCCCTGCAGCAACAGCGGGTAGCCGAGTTCGATGTTCGTGACGATGCCGCGGGTTACCTCCACTGGCGGGAGCGTCACGCCGATAGCGGTCACGACGACTGTCGCGACAAGGCCCGCCAGCGGCCCGGCGACGCCGATGTCGAATAGCGCCTTGCGGTCCGGGATGTGGTCGTTCATACTGATGACCGCACCCAGTGTCCCGAGGACGTTCGGGAACGGCAGGAAGTACGGCAGGCTCGCCTCCACCTCGTGGTAGCGGCTCATGACGTAGTGGCCGAACTCGTGGACGGCGAGGATACCGAGTGCCGCCGCAGCGAATGGCCACGCCTGCAGCATCGCTGTCGGGTCTTCGAGCACAGACAGCCCGTACCAGCGGGTCCCGGCGTACAGCGTCGACACCAGCGTCAGGACAGCGAGTCCGACGTTCAGCCACGGGATGCCGTCGACGCCGAGCGACCGCTCCCGCGCGATCAGTACCCACTCGCCCATCTCCCGCTTGAGCGCGACGCGATACCCGCGCTGGCGGAACGCCGGCGCGATTCGGTGGATGACCTGTTCTGACTCGGTCATCGGCTCGCCGTAGTACCGGACGCCGTCCTCGGCGGTCCTGTCGATTTCGTACACGTAAAACGTGTCTGCCAGCGCTTCCGGGTCCGGCAACTCCGGCTGCGAGGACTGGGTCGCCATTACCTACGTTTAGGGTTCGACCCGTTTGAACCTGTTTGCTGGCCCCACTGGACACAATAAAGCCGTCGGCGACTGGCCCGGTCAGTCCGCGACGGCCTCGTCCGACCCGGTCGCGGCGCTGGGGTCCTGAATCCAGAGGTCGCCGAAGAGGTCGTCCTGCTGGAGTCGGACCTGACCGCGGTGCGCCAAAAAGAGCAGTCCGAGGAACGTCTCGACGCGGGTCCCACCGGCCGTGTCGACCTCGCGGTACAGTACCTCGTCGCGACCCTGGTCGTACTGCTCGCGGACGGCGTCGTGTACGTCGGCGATGATGTCGTCGATGTTCTCGGCGTGGGCCGTCCCGGTCACGTCGGCGGCCGACGGCTCCTCGTCCAGTCGCATGTCGTCGGCCCCGCGGTAGTCCAGTTCCTGCGTCCCGCGGTCGTACCCGCTCGGAGAGTCGCTGGTGTCGTACTCGCGGGACTCTTTCCACCACGATTCCCGCTCGGCGTCGCGGAGGTCCCGGACGAGTTCGTCGAGCGTCTGTGGCATCCCGCGGGCACGGCGGCGTTCGAGCCGGCGGTCCATCTCCGACTCCAGCGCGGCGAAGGGGTCCGGTTCTTCGATGGGCGCGTCCTCGTGCATCGCCTGCTCCCACGGCTCGGCCGGCTCCTCCTCGTCCTCGCCCTCGCCGAGCATCGCGTCGCTTTTCATCCGAATCAAGACGCTCGCGTAGAACAGCGCCCGCCCTGACGTGCGCAGGTCCGCATCGTCGATGCGCTGGAGGAACTTGTCGGTGACCCGCACTACGTCGATGTCCCACGGGTCGATTTCGCCGTCGTCGGCGAGCTGGACCAGCACTTCGACCGGTTCGACGTCTTCGTCTCCGTCCTCGTCGCTGCCGGTCGGCTGGTCGTTTTCGGGGCGGTCCTGTGCCGTTGTCTCGCCGTCCGTGTCTGTGGATTCACCGAGTAGCGCCGCCGCGTCATCCGAGCCGCCCGGCGGCTCGCGGTCCTCGTGGCCGGTGATGTTCAGGGGGATGTCATCCGCCTGGTCTCCCGTCTCTTCATCGTCTCGTGGCTCCCCGTGGTCGCCGCTCGACTGTTCCGAGCCGCGTGGCGGCTCACTAGTCATCGGCCGGCACCTCCTCGTCACCGTCGCCCTCGCCCGAGAGGTCGATGCCGGTCACGGCGCTCACGTTGTCACCCTGCATCATCACGCCGATGGCGCGCTCGGACCGCTCCAGCATGGCCGAGCGGTGGGAGACGACGACAAACTGGGCGTCGCCGGCGAGTTCGTCGACCAGTTCGCCGACGAGGTCGGCGTTGGCCGCGTCGAGGAAGGCATCGACCTCATCCAGCGCGTAGAACGGCGCGGGGTTGTGTCGCTGGATGGCGAAAATAAACGCCAGCGCCGTCAAGGATTTCTCGCCACCAGACATCGCGTTCAGCCGCTGAATCGGCTTGTCGCCCGGCTGGGCCTTCATCGTCAGTCCGCCTTCGAAGGGGTCGTCTTCGTCTTCGAGGTGGAGATGGCCGGTGCCGTTCGAGAGCCGCTCGAAGATGTTCTGGAACTGGTCGTTGATCTCCGTGAACGACTCCATGAACGTCTCCTTCTTGCGGGCCTCGTAGGTGTCGATGCGGTCGCGGATGCCGTCGGCCTCCTCGACCAGCGTCGCTTTCTTGTCTTCGAGTTCCTGCAGGTCGTCGTTGACGCGGTCGTACTCTTCAATAGCCCGCATGTTGACCGGCTCCAGTTTCTCCATCTCCGTTTCCAGCCGGTCAATCTCCCGCTCGACCGTCTCGTGGTCGGGCACGTCTTCGGGGTCGTAGTCGCCGACTTGCGCTTCGAGTTCGTCGATTTCCCAGTCTAAACGCTCCTGGGTCTCCTGCTCGTTTCCGAGGTCGCGCTCGACTTCGGAGACGGCGGCCTGTTGCTCGTCGCGGGCCTCCTTGGCCTCCTGCAGGTCGGCTTTCAGGTCCTCGCGCTCAGACTTGAGTTCGGCCAGTTCCTCTTCGAGGTCAGCAACAGCCTGTTCCTTCTCGCCTTTCAGCTCCTGCTTCTCCGCGACCTTCGCTTCGAGGTCATCGATGCGTTCCTCGTGTTCTGCCTTGCGGTTCTGGGCCGCCTCGATGTCGTCGTGGAGGCCTTCGATAGCCTCCTCGGCGTACTGCTTCTCTAACTGGTACTCGTTGAGTTCGGCGTCGAGTTCGCCCTGCCGGTCTTCGAGCGTGTCGATGTCGTCTTTGATCGACTCCCGCTGGTCGGTCAGGTCCGGCAGTTCCGAGTCCTCGACCTCGGCTTCGAGTTCGTCGATGTCGCTCTGGAGCGCGTCGATCTCCTCGGTCTTTTCTTCGATATCGGCCTCCAGCTCGTCCATCTGGTCGGCCACGTCCTCGCGCTCGGCGGCGATTTCCTCGAGGTCGGCTTCCAGTTGCTCGATTCGCTCGCGGGTGTCTTTGAGGGCGCTCTGTTTGCGCTCGATGCTCGTCTCGATATCACGGACCTGCTCGGTCGCGTCGGACTCGCGGTCGCGGGCGTCGTCGAGGCGCTCCTCCACGTCCCGCAGATCCTCGCGCACGTCAGCGCGCTCGTCTTCGAGTTCGTTGATTCGCGTGGCGACCCGTTCGAGCTTGCCCGCGCCACCCGAAAAAGAGTAGCGCGTGCCTGAGGAGGAGCCGCCGGTCATCGCGCCGGATTTCTCGACGAGGTCGCCCTCAAGCGTGACCATCCGGTAGTCGCCCATCAGCTCGCGGGCGGTGTCCATGCTGTCGACGACGACGGTGTCGCCGAGCACGTAGGAGAAGATACCCGCATATTCGCGGTCGAAGTCTACGAGGTTGTACGCGAAGTCGATAACGCCGTCGGCGCTGGGCAGTGAGCCCAGCGAGCGGTTCTGCATCTGCGTGATCGGGAGGAACGTTGCCCGGCCGGCGCTGCGTGATTTGAGGTACTCGATACAGCGCTGACCCACGCTGTCGTCGTCGACGACGACGTGGGCGAGCCGCCCGCCAGCCGCCGTCTCACAGGCCGTGGCGTACTCGGGGTCGACCCCGCCGAGTTGGCCGACAGTGCCGTGAACGCCGTCCTGACCGGCGTTGAGAATCGCCGTCACCGCGCGTCCGTACGATGAGTCGCCGTCTTCGCCGGCTTTCGCTTCGAGCTGGGCGTACTCCTGTTGCTTCGCGCTGATTTCGTCTTCCAGCTCATCGAGGTCCGACTGGAGTTCGCGCTTCTCGGACCGCAGGTCGTCGACGACCTCGCCGATAGTCGCCTTGTTTTGTTTCGCTTTCTCCAGCTCTGTCTCTAGATCCTCGATATCGGCTTCGAGGTCGGGAATCTCGGCTTCGGCCGCCTCGATAGCCTCGCGCTTCTCGTCCTCGGCGTTCGAGCGCCGCCGAGCCTCGTCGAGCAGGCGGTCTTGCTCGCGCTGGAGGTCGTTCTTCTCGCTTTTGAGCGTCTCCAGTCGCGAGCGCTTCTCCTCCAGTTCGTCTTTGACCTCCTGGAACTCCTCGCCGACCTCGTCGATGCGTTGCTGGACCTCCGCGAGTTCGGATTCTTTCTCCGCGATGGCGGCCTTGACGTTGGATTTGGCGACCTTCGTCTCGCGGATGTCGCTTTCGAGGTCGTCGATGGTCTCTTGCTTGCGGTCGATCTGGACGAACGCCTGTCGGCGCTCGTTCTCGGCGGCTTCGACCGTTTCCTCGGCGGACTCTATCTTGTCCTCCAGCCGGGAGATGTCGCCTTTGATCTCCTCGATCTCACGTTTGATGGCGAGCTGCTCGTCCTCACCCTTGCGTTCGATTTTCTGGTTGAGCTCGTGGAGTTCGTCTTCCAGCCGGATGACCGCACCCTGGCGCTCGTCGAGTTCCGTCTGGAGTTCGGTGAGCTCACTTTCGAGTTCGTCGATTGCTTCCTCGACGGCCGCCAGTTCCTCTCGCTTGTCTTCGAGTTCGGCGGCCTTGCGGTACCCCTCGTACTCCTCTTTCTCGTCACGGAGTTCTTGATATTTGAGCGCCGTCTCTCGCTCGTCTTCGAGTTGGTCGAGTCGCTCCTGCTTCTCCTCGATGCGAAGTTCGGCCTCGTCGATTCGCTCTTGGACGACTTCCAGCTCATCGAAGGCGTCGGCCTTCTTCGCGTCGAACTGGGCGACGCCGGCGATCTCGTCGATGATCTCCCGGCGGGAGCCGGCGGTCATATTGATGATCTCGGTCACGTCGCCCTGCATGACGACGTTGTACCCCTCCGGCGTCACGCCCGCCTGCGCGAGCAAGTCCTGAATGTCCGAGAGGTTGACCGAGCGACCGTTGATGTAGTAGTACGAGTAGTAGTTGTCCTCGGTCTCTTTTACGCGGCGCTTGATCGCGATCTCGTCCACGTCACCCACGTCCTCGGTGCCGGCGGCGTTGACGACCTGTGAACGTGACAGCGTCCGGTCGTCGTTTGCCAGAATCACCTCGACGCTGGCCTGCCGTTCGCCGTCGTACTCGGCGTCTTCGTCGGCGTGGCCGGGGTTGTAGATGAGGTCAGTGAGTTTCTCGGCGCGGATGCCCGAGGTACGAGCGAGTCCGAGCGCGAACAGAATCGCGTCGATGATGTTGGACTTGCCCGAGCCGTTCGGGCCGCTGATAGTAGTGAAATCTTCGTAGAACGGGATTCGGGTCTTGCGTCCGAAGCTCTTGAAATTGTCGAGGACGAGCTCTTTGATATGCATGCGGTGGTGTGGCCGACAGCCCTACGCGACGATGATGTCGGACTCCGAGTCCTCTTCGGTCTCGGTCTCCGACGCGGCCTCGGCTTCCTCCCTGTTATCAACCTCGTCGGTATCCTCGGTGTTAGGTGTGTCGGCCTCCGTCTGAGTGGCGGCCGATTCTTCCGAGTCGGACTCGTCGGCGCTGAATCCGTTGTCCTCGTCCACGCTGGCTTCGAGTTCCCGGATACGGACCTTGCATTCGACGAGTTCGTCGGTCAGTCCTTCGACCGACGCTTCCAGTTCTCTGACGCGCGTTTCGAGTTCCTCGACTCGGTTGCCGCACATATCCGTAACCCAGCCATTGTGGACACTTATACCTACGTCAGACATTGGCAGTCCGACTGATACATCGTACAGAGTTGTCAGAAGACACAGGGCACGGACCGTACGTCCGCGTCACGCTGAGTAACGGTTCTGGAGGTACGCCGAGATCTCGTCGACGTGGTTGGCATCGAACGACCAGTAGCCTCGCCACTGGCTCGGTCCGGTCCGCTCGGCGAGGAGGACCCCCTTCATATCGGCGTCACAGTCCGTGTTGACGACGAACCAGGACTCCCGCAGTTCGTCACAGGATTCGGTATGGAGAGTGGTGTCCCCGGACAGTTCGGGGACACGGTCCGGAAGGCCGTACAGGTGCAGATCGGTGTCGCTGTCGGCCAGTCGGTCGTACACGCGTCGGGTCCCGCGCTCGTCGTCAATCCGGGAGAGGTACTGGAACCCGGCGTGAAGCGTGTTATCGTCTGATTGCCATCCAAGCGACTCGATGTACCGTGAAAGTTCGATGAGCAGCATCTTCCGCTTGCCCGTGACCGAAAAGCGAACCTCATCGAGGTGTCGCAGCGCCGCCGGCGTGTCCACCTCCTCGATAGACCGCGTTCCGGTGACATACAGATCGGAGTTGACGAGCAACACGCAGGCACTGATCTCACTGATCGATGACACAGCCAGCTCCGTCCCGTCTTCGTCCTCGACAATCACAGCGTTCTCTGGGGTTTCTGGCGATATCTCGCCGGCCCCTATCTCGACAGCCGGTGAATCCACCATCCGCTTGAGCATCCGCACCAACGGCTCGGGTTCATCGTCGTTAAACACCGTCAGCGTCCGCCGAGCTAGCGGAACCGTATCGATGAACGCCGATATCGTCACACTGCCACACATTTGATTCTCCGTATTGAAAGTGGCGGGCCGTTATCGAGAGTGAATACAGGTCTGGCTGGGGAGTTGCTGCGGATGGGGTCGTTAGCCTTTAGCCACGCGCCACCGAACCCCGGACAATGACTGCGCAAGCGTCCGAAGCCCGCGAACTCGCGGCCGTCATCGGGCTGGAGGTCCACGTCCAGCTTGAGACGGAGACGAAGATATTCTGTGGCTGCTCGACCGACGTGGCCGATGCCGAACCCAACACCCACACTTGTCCGGTGTGTCTGGGCCTTCCCGGCGCGCTTCCGGTGGTCAACGAGGGTGCGGTCGAGGCCGCCGTGAAGGTCGGCAAGGCTATCGATGCCGACATCCCGGAGGAGACCACCTTCCACCGGAAGAACTACTACTACCCCGACCTCCCGAAGAACTTCCAGATAACGCAGTACGACTCGCCGATCTGTCAGAACGGCGAACTCGAATTCTCCGTCGAGGGTGAGCGTCGTAGCGTCGACATCCGCCGGGCGCACCTCGAAGAGGACCCCGGCTCTATCAAGCACGTCCGCGAGGGGTCGGGCCCGCTGGAGTCCCGGACCTGCTCCATCGAGCGCGCGGACTACACGCTCATCGACTACAACCGCGCCGGGACGCCGCTCATGGAGATCGTCACGGAACCGGACTTCCGCGCGCCGGGCGAGGTCCGGTCGTTCCTCGAAAAGCTCGAAGAGGTCCTCGAATACCTGGGCGTGTTCGACGCGACGCGGGACGGCAGCCTCCGCATCGACGCGAACCTCTCGATGGTCGACGCGGGCGAGGTGGACGACACCGGCGACATCGACGAGTCCGTCCTTGAAGATGCCAACCGCACCGAGGTCAAGAACATCTCCAGTCACAAGGGCGCGGAACAGGCGCTCTCGTTCGAGGCTTCCCGCCAGCGAAAGCTCATCCAGTCGGGCCGCGCCGTCGAGCAGGAGACCCGCCACTTCAACGAGACACACGGGAACACGGTGTCGATGCGCTCGAAAGAAGAGGAGAAGGACTACCGCTACTTCCGGGAGGCCGACCTGCCGCCCCTGCGAGTCAGCCACTGGAAGGATGAGGTGCCGATCCCGGAACTCCCCGACGCCCGCCGCGAACGGTTCGTCGCGGAGTACGGTCTCAGCGAAGAGGCCGCCTCGAAGCTCACGAGTACGAAGCAGGTCGCAGACTTCTTCGAGGACGTGGCCGAGCGCTTCGATGCCGATCTGGCTGCGACGTGGGTCGCCGACAACCTGCTCGGCGAACTGAACTACCGGGATATGGCTATCACCGACATCGACGACCGCTTCGACGAGGTGACCCGGCTCGTGGAACTCGTCGCCGAGGACGAGATCACGGCCAAAAACGCCCATGAGACTGTGCTTCGGGAGATGCTCGACACGGGCGACGACCCCGACACCGTCGTCGACCGCGAGGGACTGGGCAAGACCTCCGGCGACGAGGTCCAGCAGGCTGTCGTGGACGCTATCGACGAGAACCCCGACGCCGTCGAGGATTACCACAACGGCGAGGACGGCGCAATCAACTTCCTTGTCGGGCAGGTCATGCAAAAGACCGGCGGGAGCGCCGATCCCGGGGACGTAAACGGGCTGCTTCGCGAGGAGTTGGAGAGCTAAGACAGCGTCCTACTCGGCCTGAGCGGTGCAGTGGTGCGTCTGCATTGTCGCAGTCACTGCTGTGGCCAGTTGTCTGGCAGTTCATCCGCGTGGTTCTCGAGCAGTTCGAGTATCGGTTCTATTTCGTCGAATCGCTGGCCCCGTGATACTTCGTCGGCTGCCCGGTCCCAGTTGATGTACGCTAAACTGGCCAGACGGGGTAAGTCATCGTGGCGGAGTTCAGTTTCAGTACTTTGAGCCCCGACACTTCTTGGCAGAAAGTCGACAATCGGCCGTGGACTATCCTGTTTCAGCATGAACAGAATCATTCGGCGACGGCGGGTAAACAACGCCTCGAATACCCGATCCATCCCTGGGTCCCATATCACGTCCGGGATAGAGGTTTCCATCCTGTAACAAGAGACATACTATTGATGATAAATGCCACGATACCGCCGTTTCCTTGCCGAGTCGGTCCTGAATCGTACAGGTGCGTTTCGCTTGAGAGCCCGTCCAGTATCCGCTACGCTGCGCCGCGTACTACGATTCGCTCGACGCGTTCGATTCGACGCTCTCGCGCCGCTCGCCCGGGATGATCGCGGGGTCCTTCCACAGCAGCGTGACGAGGATCGCAGCGGCGAGCGCTTCGAGGGTCTTGATAGCTGATTCGGTCGGTTCAGTGTTGAAATGGTCTAGTATCAGCAACGCGGTACTCCCGCCGTGGTGTCCGCCGCTACCGGACGACGGTGCGGAGAACCCCTCGACGAGGAAGGCGCCGTGCCCGGTAGCGTGCCAGAACACCCAGCCGGCGATGGACGCGATCATGAGGAGCGTCCCGGCAATATAGGCGTTCCGCAGGCCGATGATACCCCGGGTGATGAGATACGGGCCGGCGAGCAACACCGCGGCGAAGGCGACGAACAGGAACGGGCGAGGGTCCGGCGGGAGCCCCCGGCCGAACAGTCCCTCTATCGCCTGCGCGTAGATGATGCTTCGCGGGAGCCCCCACCAGAGGTGAAACGCCGCCGTCACGAAAACGAGTGTGGCGGCGGTTCCGCGGAGGAGTTTGGTCGTCCGGCGATCCATACCGACAGTCGGAGTGGCAGTGGCAAGAGTGCATCGAAGTGATACGTACCGGCATGTCCAGCGGGAGCGCGGGACCGCTGCCGAAGTGGTAATGGGGGCTACCTCCGCGCGAGCGCGAGCGGCCCCGCAAGCGCCCGCACACCCGCGCTGTCGCCTGATTTTCCCGAAAGCCTTTAGAATAACTGACTCCGTAGCGACGGGTAATGATAGAGACAGGTGGTGTCTGATGCGGCTGATTATCACCGAGAAAGACAACGCCGCCCGCCGCATCGCGGAGATCCTCTCCGAGGGGAGCGCGTCCGCGAGCAGGCAAAACGGCGTCAACGTCTATCGGTGGGGGAACACCCGCGTCGTCGGCCTCTCCGGGCACGTTGTCGGCGTCGACTTCCCCGAGGAGTACAACGACTGGCGCGACGTGGAGCCGGTCGAACTCATCGACGCCGACGTGACGAAGGAACCGACGCAGGAGAACATCGTCACCACGCTCAAGCAACTGGCACGCGAGGCCGACGAGGCCACCATCGCGACAGACTACGACCGCGAGGGGGAACTCATCGGCAAGGAGGCCTACGAACTCATCCGCGAGGAGACCGACGTACCCGTCGACCGGGTCCGCTTCTCCTCGATCACCGAGCGGGAGGTCCGGGACGCCTTCGCCAACCCTGACGACATCGACTTCGACCTAGCGGCTGCGGGCGAGGCCCGCCAGATTATCGACCTCGTGTGGGGCGCAGCACTCACTCGCTTCCTCTCGCTGTCGGCCCGACAACTGGGTGACGACTTCATCTCTGTGGGTCGGGTCCAGTCGCCGACGCTGAAGCTCATCGTCGACCGCGAGCGTGAGATTCAGGCCTTCGACCCCGAGGACTACTGGGAGATCTTCGCCGACCTCCAGAAGAACGGGTCGGGCTTCGAGGCCCAGTACTTCTACGACGACGACGGCAAAGAGGCCGAGCGGGTCTGGGTCGAGGACGACGCCGACGATGCCTACGCTGACCTGACGAGCGTCGACGCGGCGACGGTGACGAGCGTCCGCCGCCGGACCCGCACCGACAGCCCGCCGACGCCGTTCAACACCACCGCCTTCATCTCCGCCGCGAGTTCGCTGGGCTACTCCGCCCAGCAGGCGATGTCGATCGCCGAGGAGCTGTACACCACCGGTTACATCACCTACCCGCGAACGGACAACACGGTCTACCCGGACGACCTCGAAGAAGACGCCCTGCTCGATGAGTTCGTCGGAGCCGGACACTTCGGCGAGGACGCCGAAAAGCTACTAGAGCAGGACGATATCACCGCCACCGAGGGCGACGAAGAGACAACCGACCACCCACCCATCCACCCGACGGGCGAGATTCCGCCGAAGGTCGACCTCTCGGACGACGAGTGGGAGATCTACGAACTGGTCGTCAGGCGCTTCTTCGCGACGGTCGCCGAGGCCGCCACGTGGGAACACCTCCGCGTCGTCGCCGACGCCGGCGGCCGCTCGCTGAAGGCCAACGGCAAGCGTCTGGTCGAACCAGGCTACCACGAGGTGTACCCTTACTCCAGCGCCAGCGAGAACCACGTCCCCGACGTGGAGGAAGGCGAGGAACTGGCCATCTCCGAAGTGCGGATGGAGGCCAAGCAGACCCAGCCGCCCCGCCGCTACGGCCAGTCGCGGCTCATCCAGACAATGGAGGACAAAGGGCTGGGGACAAAGAGCACGCGACACAACTCCATCGAGAAGCTGTACGAACGCGGCTACATCGAGGGCGATCCGCCCCGCCCGACGACGCTGGCGATGGCCGTCGTCGAGGCCGCCGAGGAGTTCGCCGACCACGTCGTCAGCGACGAGATGACCGCCCAGTTAGAGGCGGACATGACCGCCATCGCCAACGGTGAGGCGACGCTCGACGAGGTGGCTGACGAGTCCCGCGAGATGCTCAAGCGGGTGTTCGACGAACTGCGCGACTCCCGCGAGGAGATCGGCGAGCACCTTCAGGAGTCGCTGAAAGCCGACAAGACGCTCGGTCCCTGTCCCAAGTGTGGCGAGGATATGCTGGTTCGGCGCTCGCGCCAGGGGTCGTACTTCGTCGGCTGTGACGGCTTCCCCGAGTGTCGCAACACGCTCCCGCTGCCGTCGACGGGCGAGCCGCAAGTGCTCGAAGAGCACTGCGAGGAGCACGACATGCACCACGTGAAGATGCTCGCCGGCCGGGACACGTTCGTCCACGGCTGTCCCCGCTGTGAGGCCGAGAAGGCCGACGAGAGCGAGGACGAGGTCATCGGGCCGTGTCCTGAATGCGGCTCCGAGCACGACGGGGAACTTGCCATCAAACACCTCCGATCGGGCTCCCGGCTCGTCGGCTGCACGCGCTACCCCGACTGTGACTACTCGCTGCCGCTGCCCCGCAACGGCGACATCTCCGTGACCGAGGCGTTCTGCGAGGAGCACGACCTGCCGGAGCTGGTCATCGATGCCGACAGCGACGACCCGTGGGAGCTGGGCTGTCCCATCTGCAACTACGAGGAGTACCAGGCCCGAACCGCCGTCGAGGACCTGGAAGATCTGAGCGGCATCGGCTCGGCGACCGCCGAAAAGCTCGGCGACGCTGGTGTCGACTCGCTGGCGGCGCTCCGGGAGGCCGACCCCGACATCGTCGCGACCGAGGTACAGGGCGTCAGCGCCACGCAGGTCCGAGACTGGCAGGACGAACTGGAAGCCTGAGGGGGCCCGGTCAGTCGGCGACGAACGTCACGCCGTCACAGACCGGACACTCGACGGCGTCCGCGTTGTCGGCTGTGACTGTCTCGACGGCACCGTAGACGACCGCATGCGTTACTGGCTCGGGAATCTGGCGCTCACAGAGCGGACATTCGACGACGCCCGCTCGCAGTCGGTCCCGGTCGATGCTGTTGCCGTCGGTCACAACTGGAGGTGGGATGTCGAACTCGGACCGTCGTCGTCATCAATGCCGCCCTCGTGTGCGAACGTGTAGTCGTCGTCCGTGAGGAACACGTCGCCGTGAGTCGCCGAAATCTCGACGCCGGGGAGCGTCGTCCCAGCGGCGTCGCCGTTGTCGCAGCCGCCGTCACAGGCGTCGAACAGCGAGCCGTGTCGGGGACAGATGAGCTGGTCGCCCCGCATCGGGACACCCCGCCCGGTGTCGAACCGCTGTGCCTCGTGTGTACATCGGTTCACCCATGCCTCGACGCCGTCCTCGCAGGGGACGAGAACGACCTCCTCAAGGTCGCCGTATGGGTCTTCGGCGGTGAACAGCCACGACCCGTCTTCGTGTACCGTCTCGACTGTCGTAAGTCGCTGCACGGCGGCGTATTGGGCTGCCCCCGGTATCAGCGTTATCGTGTGGCGCATCGAACAGCAACCGCGAACGTCACTCGCCGGTCTCCGCGGCGATGAGGCGCACCAGTGCGGTAACGAACACCTCGAACAGTCGCCAGACCAAGACGCAACTGACGACGAGCACGGCAACGACGATCGCGACGAGCCAGAGAAAGAGACCGAACTGCAACTCGGTGAGTAGTCCTGCCGCCAGTCCGACGACGAACCCACCGACGAAAAGGCCGCCAGCGCCCTGGAGACAGCGGCGTTGCCAGCGGTCGAACGCCAACGCGTCCTCAGCCCCCAACAGCGATGGCAAGGCGAGACCGAGTCCGGCACCGCCCAGCGCCAGAATAAAGAAAACGCTACCGAACAGATACGAGAGCCCGCGGACGAAGCCGTTGTCGGACGGTGACGCTGTCGGCATCGTCGAAAACGAGTACAGCACTGCCACCGTCACGACAGCGCCCGTGAGAACGAGCGCGGCCCGGATAGCAGCGACGACGTACCGACGCTTGTCCGCGGTCATTGTCTGACGATTGTAACATAACCATCATAAATCTTCGGAGACGTATATATCCGGAGCCGACACCGGTCGGGTTGTCCGTACAGGGCTGTCAGTGTGACCCACTGTGATGGGTGTATCCGAAGCGGTTATACGGCCACGCGCAAGTCTGGCAGGTATGAGCGACTGGGCGGACTGGGACCATATCGTGAAGATAGACCCCGACAAGACGCTGGTCGACGGAGAGACGTTCGAAGACGTCGCGGCGACAGGGACCGACGCCATCGAAGTCGGCGGGACCACTGGGATGACAGAGGAGAAGATGAAGCGGGTCGTCGACGCCTGCGGGAAACACGACATCCCCGTGTACATCGAGCCGTCCAACCCCGCGTCAGTCGTCCACAGCGACCGTCACGACGGGTATCTCATTCCGGTCGTGATGAACGCCGGCGACGTGGCCTGGATCACCGGCGCGCACAAGGAGTGGATACGCATCGACGACGATATCGACTGGTCGCGGACCTTCACCGAAGCCTACATCGTCATGAACCCGGAGGCGTCGGTGGCGTCCTACACACAGGCCAACTGCGACCTCGACGCGGCCGACGTGGCCGCCTACGCCGAAGCCGCCGAACACCTCCTCGGGCAGGAAATCGTCTACGTGGAGTACTCGGGGATGCTCGGCGACACCGACATCGTCGCCGCCGCCGCAGATATTCTCGACGACGCGACGCTGTTCTATGGCGGCGGAATCCACGACTACGAGTCCGCCCGCACGATGGCACAGCACGCCGATACCATCGTTGTCGGCGACCTCGTCCACGACGAAGGCGTCGACGCGGTGCGGGAGACGGTGAAAGGCGCGAAGGACGCGACGGCGACAGTCCGGTAGCTAGAACGCCAGCCGTTCGAGCAGCCGACCGACGACGCCGCCGGGGTGGCGTTTCGTATCCACTTCCATTGACGCGTGATCGCTGTCCTGGATTGCTGGCTCCGCGGTTCCGCCGTCGTTTGACGCGCGGGCTGAAAGCCCACCATTGTTCGCGTGTACGAGCAGCGTCCTGTCACTGTCAGCCGCATCTATCGCATCTGAAATGTCGCCCCGATCGACAAATCTTCGCTCCGTCGGGACATCACAGAGGTCCAGCAGGTCGTCGTGGTACGCTTCGAGTTGCTGGCGTTCCTCGGCCGACTGGCGCTCGTCGAGCGGGTAGAGGAACTGGAGGTTGGCCTCGGCCGCTGTCGCGACAGCGTTACCGACCCGGACTTTCAGTGGATCGTACGGGCCGCGAGTGGTAAGCAGCGTGATCGTGTCCAGCGCGTCGAGCGGCTGTGCGTCCACGGCGATAGTGTCGCAGTCGGTCTGCTTGCGGATGCGGTCGATACTGTCGCCCAACAGCGAATCCTCGAACGACGCGCCACGTTCCACCAGAAGCACGTCGACATCCCGCTCTTTGACAGTATTGGCGACAGCCCGCTCGGGGTGGTGGCTGACGAGTTCGCCGTATTCGACAGGGGTATCGAGGTCAGCCGCCAGCGTATCAGTCCGGCACTCAAATTCGAGGTCGTCTTGCGACTGGACGCCGGAGGCGTAATCGAGGGGCTGCTGATCGGGCACTTCGTCGAACTGGATGACGGAGAGACCGCTGCCGGTGGGTGAAAGCGCAGCCCCGAGTTCAAGCAGTGTCGCTTCGCTCTGCCGCGAAGCACCTTCGGGAAGCGCGACGAGGACGGAGGTCTCTGCCGTCTCATCGAGCGTTTCCTCAGTCCGGTCGAGCGCGCGGTCGCCGATGCTCCGGCGGACGGATTCCTTGATCGCGCCCTCTCTGGTGACTCGCGGTCGGACGTAGCCCAGATACCAGACGACGCTGACAACGACGATGCCGACAGCCCCGACTATCGCGATCAGGCCCATCTGCGTCAGCAGGGCGAACCCGGTCAGGGTGCCGAATATCGGCGTCCACGGGTACAGCGGCACCTCGAAGGAGGGGTCGTAGTCGGGGGCGTCGCTCTCGCGGAAGCCGATGAGCGCGACGTTGATGAGCGCGAACACGAGGATTTTGAACGCGCTCGCGAGCTTCGCGATCTCCAGAATCGGAACGAAGAGGATGAGCAGCAACATCACGCCGCCGGTCAGCGTGATAGCGGTCACTGGCGTGCCAAATCGGTCGCTGACCGTACTGAACAGACCGGGGGCGAGGCCATCGCGGCTCATGGCGAACGGGTAGCGCGACGAGGAAAGGATACCGGCGTTGGCCGTACTGACCAGCGCCAGAATCGCCGCAAGGACGACAGCTGCGACACCGGCGGTGCCAAGCGTCGCCTCTGCCGCGTCCGCAATCGGGGTCGTGCTCCCGGCGAGCTGATCGAGCGGGATGACGCCGACGACGACGGCAACAACGAGCACGTACAGCAGCGTGGTGAAGGCGAGCGACCCGAGCATCCCCAGCGGGATGACACGGTCCGGATCTTCGACCTCCTCGGCGATGGAGGCGATCTTTGTCACGCCAGCGAAGGAGACGAACACGAGGCCGGTCGCGGCGAAGATCCCTTCGACGCCGTAGTCCCACATCCCGCCGTACGTCGCGGTGTTGACTGCCGGGCCGCCGCCGGCGACAAACCAGCCGATCGCCACGAGCATCACCGCGACGATGCCAATCTGGAGTCTGCCGGTCTGTTCCGCCCCGAGGATGTTGACGAGGACGAGAACGACGGCGAGCGTGATCGCGACCGGACGGATCGGCAGGTCGAACAGAAGGACGAGGTACGGCACGCCGCCGACGAGCGCGAGCGCGCCCTTGAACGAGAGGGAGAACCACGTTCCGAGTCCCGAAACTGTGCCCAGCAGCGGCCCCATCGACCGCTCGATGTAGACGTACGTGCCGCCAGCCTCGGGCATTGCTGTCGCCATCTCGGCCTTGCTGAGTGCGGCAGGGAGCACGAGCACGCCCGCGAGCAGGTAGGCGGCGATGATGCCGGCCCCGGCGTCTTTCACCGCCAGTGCCGGCAAAATGAAGATGCCGCTGCCGACCATTGCGCCGATTGATATCGCTACCACTGACAGCAGTCCGAGGTCGCGTTCCAGATCCTTGGCCATTATTACGCAGTTTCGTGCGTCTGGAGCGTTGTTTCCACAGTGCGTTCCAGTTCGGTCGCTAGGATCTGCGAGCCACAGACCACCTCAGAGCCGACTGACTCGAACGCCGGTCGATGCTGCGGGTCGTTGAGCACGACGACCACGGTTTCAACATCGAACTGCGTCCGAAGCAGTTGTGTCACGAGGAACGCCCCGCGGTCCGTCTGCATCGAGACCAGTGCGATATCGGTCGTTTGGGCCCCAGCGTCCCGGAGAACAGCACACTCCCGCTCGTCACCGACTACCACGCGGGTGTCGTCGGGCGTTTGCCCGGCAACACCGTCGTGGTCGGTGACGAGACAGGCATCGGTGCCTCGATCTAACGTCGCTACTACCTCAGACCCGACGTGCCGGTCGCTGATGACCAGTACCGACGGGGGGTCGATGTCGTCGTCCACACGTTCGCGGAGTCCGGTAAGGGATATCATTGGGTTCGTGGAGCCGGATCGAGCCGGCCGGTACGCACCTATTGATTCCGGAAGGCGATAAATATCTAGGCTAGAGTTCCGATTCAGGACTATTATGATTATATAAGCACCTTTCGGAAGTTTATACTATTTAGACGCACTCTCAGCATCGTCGTGCCCGAACTGGTGGAACGGCCGGGTGTACTCGTTCCGGATGAGGTCCTCGTCGACGACCTCCAGTCCGATGTCGTTGAGGTCCCTGCCGATGCGGCTCAGGTCGTTTCCGTCGGTTCCAACCACCTCGACGTGGACGTTGTCGGCCCCGGTCATGACTTCCCGGATGGCGACGACACCGGACACGTCGAGTGCCTGCTGTGCGACCTCCTCGCGCTCGTGGATCGGTGCTGTACAGACGATGAGCGTATGGAGCTGATACCCCGCGGCCTCGTAATCGACATCGACATCGTAGCCGGCGATGACACCGGCGTCTTCGAGCTTCGTGATGCGATTCCGAACGGTTCGTGCGGAGACGTCAAGCGATTCGGCTATTTCACTCGCGGACGTGTGTCTCGCATCCTGCTGGAGCGCGTAGATGATGTTCCGGTCCAGGTCGTCGATAGGGTACTCCGCGTCGGCCATGGCGGCTGTTTTGATGGCTACCAGTACAAAGGTTCAGGATATTGGCCCGGATGCTGTGGTTTTGTCCGGCCGTTTTCAACACTCACCTGTGCCTCAACAGTAGCATACGGACTCGCTACGCGGGTTCGAGGTACAGACGCCGCTGTGTCTCAGGGAAGCATCGACTGTTCGGTGAGTGTCACGGTCACTGACGGGTGATATGCGACCCAGTCCGCGTTCTGGCCTGTGCGGTAGGAGAGGGGTACTTCGTCAAAGTAGCCCTGCAACGTGTACGTGCCAGCGGCTGAAACCCGCCGCCCGTCGATTTCATACTGCCGCTGAATAGATTCAGCAGCTGCCAGTGTTCCGGTGAGTGGGGCATTATCTTTACTCGCCCCGTTTGGCCGTACCTCGACAGTATCTGCCTCCGCATACTCGTCAGCCAGCAGTAGAATGTCAGCGGCCCCTGACTCATCCGCTGGGATCAGTCCTAACACCCCGAGTGGCCAGACGCCGGTGTTCTTGATGATAACGTCCTGTGTCCCAGTGTTCCGAAGCGTTATATCCAGTTGCCCGGGGCTTTCGATCGCTATGTTTCGGTCGACTGCTGTCACGTCGAGCGCGAGCGGGTGCGAATCATCTCCGGTTTCCACGCTGGAGATCGTGTACTCGGCCTCGCCCAGACAGCCGGCGAGCCCGGACAGCGCCGCCGTCGACACGGCCAGATATTGGCGGCGATTCACGCGTCCACCTCCCCGGCGTGTGCGGAGCCGTCAGTCAGTCTCATGAAGATATCCTCGACTGTCGCGTCAGACGAAAGGTCACAGGTGTCTCGGAGCGCCGGCAGGGTCCCTTCGGCAATGAGATCCCCCCCATAGAGAATCCCGACGCGGTCACAGACTAGATCGACTTGCCCGAGAACGTGACTGGAGAAGAACACCGTCGCACCGCGTTCAGACTCCGCTTCCACAACATCTCGTACCAGCGCGACACCGTGGGGGTCAAGCCCGGTGAACGGCTCGTCGAGAATCAGGAGGTCCGGCTCCCCGACAAGACTCATCGCAAGTGCCAACCGCTGTTCCATCCCCTGTGAGAACTCGCCGGCGGGCCTTTCGATGGCGTCGGCCAGTCCGACGCGTTCAAGCAGTGCCCGTGGATCGTCGTCCGCACGCTTCGTATCAATCACCAGTTCGAGATGCCGCCGCGCGGACAGCGACTCGTAGGTCTCGAAACGGTCGGGGCAGATACCAACGCGCTGATGACAGGCGACGACATCGTTCCACGGGTCGTGGCCGAGAACGCGCGCTGTCCCCGACGTTGGTTTGATGTAGTCCATCAGCAGGTTGATCGTGGTCGACTTGCCGGCGCCGTTCGGGCCGAGGAAGCCGTACACCTCGCCCTGTGCAACAGTCATGTTCAGTTCATCAAGCGCAACAACGTCGCCGTACTGTTTCGAAAGGCCATCAGTCTCGATTGCCGGCGACGTCATGCGAGGTCACCTCGGTTGAATCGATAGCTGGCCAGTGCTAGCGGGACGACTCCCCAGAGAAGCAATACGACGAGAGCGATCGATTCGTGGAGATAGGCTGGGACTGGCTGTCCACTGAAGGCCGCGTCAACGACGTACTCGTTGACCGAGTGCCCGGGATACAGTACTGTGGCGACTGACGTGTACTGGCCACCGGAGTTCGCCAGTCCGAGTATCCAGTTCGTTACAGTTCGGTACGCTCGACCCGGCGACAACCGAAGTATAGCGAACAACAGGCCGTCAGCCGGCGGATCAAGCGGATTGACTGGGTTACCGGTCACAGCCGAGTAGAGACGGACACCGACAATTTTCCACCCCAGTGTCAGCAGCAGAAAGAAACCGCCAAAGAGCACGGCGGTTACACGGACTGTGCTGGTCGTCACTGCCGATGCCGCTGTTGCGATCGACACGAGCACAGCGATGTACAGCACCGTCACCAGAAACACGCCGATGAAACGTAACGGGGAGAACAGCCCGAACTTGACACCGCCAATCACGCCGAGAACAACTGTTGCAAGGGCAAATGGTACCACAGCGCCGACGCTCCGACCGAAGACTTTGCCGATGAGGATCTCAGTCCGCGTGAGTGGCAGCCCCAGCAGGAATTTCAGACTGCCCGACGTGCGCTCTTGGATAATCGACCGATACGTCAGTAACAGTACACAGAGCGGGAGGAGGAGCGACCCGGCTACCTGCACGAACCCGACCGTAACGTCCGGGCCAAGGGTATCCCAACTGATGTAAGTGGGACCATACCCCCAGACGACGAGCAGGGGTGCAAGTATCCAGGTGCCTTTGGATTTGAGTAACGTGGTTGCCTCTTTCCGTGCAACGGGGAACCATCGGGGGAGGGCCATATGGTCGGGTTTGAAAGTGTATTATATAAAACACACTGTCAACTGTTGCTATGTTTAAACGAAAACGGGCTATCGCTTCGGTCGGACCTGAGCGGTACTATGTCCTTTTTAAAACCACCCGTGGTCTGCGAGCGACCTTCCCTCGCCTCGAAAGACTGTTCTTAAGTTACGGCCACAAGAACGAACAGCCATGGAAAACCGAACCTACACGGCGGACGCAGCGCCGGGTGACACGGTCACCGTCGCCGGCTGGGTCCACGAGATCCGAGACCTCGGTGGTATTGCCTTCCTCATCCTTCGAGACACCACCGGAAAGATACAGGTCAAGTTCGAGAAAGACGAGATGGACGACGACCTCGTGGAAACGGGGCTGAACGTCCAGCGCGAGTCGGTCATCTCGGTGACCGGCGACGTTGAAGAGGAGCCACGCGCGCCGACCGGCGTCGAAGTCACGCCGGAGTCCGTCGACGTGATTTCGGAAGCCGACCCTGAACTGCCACTCGACCCGTCGGGCAAGGTCGACGCCGAACTCCCGACCCGCCTCGACAACCGCACGCTCGACCTCCGCAAGGACGAAGTGAAGGCCATCTTCGAGATCCGCGCTGAGGTCCTGCGGTCGGTCCGCGAGGCGTTCCGCGACCTCAACTGCACGGAGATCAACACACCGAAGATCGTCGCCACGGGCACCGAGGGCGGTACCGAACTGTTCCCGATTACGTACTTCGGCCAGGAAGCGTTCATGAACCAGAGCCCGCAGCTGTTCAAACAGCTGATGGTCGGCTCCGGCCTCGAACGCGTCTTCGAAATCGGTCCGATCTTTCGCGCCGAGGAGCACAACACGCCCCGGCACCTCAACGAGGCGACCTCCATCGACTTCGAGTCGGCGTTCTACGACCACACCGAGGCGATGGACGCCTGCGAACACGTCGTCCAGTCCGCCTACGAGGGCGTCGCCGAGAACTGTCAGGACGAACTGGAAGCGCTCGGCCTCGAAGACGAGTTCGCGGCCCCCGAAGGTGACTTCCCACGGCTCACCTACGAGGAAGCGCTCGACAAAATCAACGCCACCGGCGAACTCGACGAGCCGCTGGTGTGGGGCGACGACCTCTCGACGGAGGCCGAGCACGTCCTCGGGCAGGAAGTCGGCGAGCACTACTTCATCACCGACTGGCCCAGCGAGATCAAGCCGTTCTACATCAAGGACCACGACGACGACGAGGAGATCTCGACCGGCTTCGACATGATGCACCCGTCGATGGAACTGGTCTCTGGTGGCCAGCGTGAGCACCGCTTCGACCACCTCGTCGAAGGATTCGAACAGCAAGGGCTGGACCCGGAAGCCTTCGAGTACTACACCAAGATGTTCAAGTACGGCATGCCGCCACACGCCGGCTGGGGCCTCGGCGGCGAGCGCCTCATCATGACGATGCTCGGGCTGGAGAACATCCGGGAAGCGGTGCTGTTCCCGCGAGACCGACAGCGCTTGTCTCCCTGAGACAGCGCTGTCTATGTCGAGCGGGAGCTTGTGAGGCGAGCGGAGCGAGTCTCACAGTGTTCCCGCGAGACCGGCAGCGTCTGAGCCGTAGGGCGAAGACCTGAGAGCCAGCGGGACGAGCGTAGTGAGTCCCGCAGGACAGACAGCGACTCTCTCCGTAGAAAGCGAGGGTCTGACCCCGGGGAAGACCCTCGGTAAAGCGAGCGGGGAGGAACGACCCGCGAGCGCACTGTCTCGCAGCGGTTCGAGACCGACAGCGTCTGAGCCCGTAGGAAGCGAGGGTCTGACCCCGGGGAAGAACCTCGCCCTGTCTCGCAGTGATTCAATTTTGCCAAGCGTAGAGTGTCAGAGGTGGACAGCCACAGGGCTGCACACCGGACTGGCACGACGACGGAGGGCCGACTTGCCCCTGACTATGCGTTTGCCGCCGCCTGCTTCAGAATCTGTGGGGCGACCACAACTTCGAGGACAGCGATACCGAGTGCAACATACCGTACTGTTCCCTCAAGGAAGAGGAACGCGACAGCCGCGACAACCGTAGCGCTGAGCAGTGGGAGACCGTAGCGAATGGCTGGGTTATCGAATGGGGAGGGCATACAGACTAGTCACTTGGTCGACATAGCTTATTTTTTCTGCATCTGCTACTGTGCGGGCAGGATGGAGAGCAGCCAGAATACGACCGAGAATACGCAAGCAGGGTGAATACTGCTCACGTCACGGCACGGGACTCAGTCGTCTGCGGGCGCAGCACCGCCGGAGCCGATACTCATTCCGGACCCCGAGACAGTGCCTTCGTTGGCGGCAACCCAGCGCAGGAGCAAGAAGGCGAAGACGTACTTCGCGAGGATGTCCAGCCCGGAGTAGCCCCACGAGGTGGCGCCGACACTCAGGAGGGCAACGCCCTCGGAACCCAGCGCCCACAGGATCGGGTAGCCGAGCCACAGCACCACGGTAAGAATCTTGAGCGTCCCGAATATCTCGCTCGTCCCGGCAGCCTCTGCATCGGCCGGCCACTGGACGAGCAGGACGTACAGGACCGCGATGAAGAACGCGCAACTGATGCCGTAGAACACCCAGCGCAGCAGGTGTGACGAGGTGATCAGCGCGGCGGCGAGACCAGTCACGCACATCCCGATGTCCATCGTGATGGCGGTGAACAGCGACGCGATGTCGGTGTCGGCCAGCAGTCCCAGCGCCAGGAGAATCATCGGTGTCGAGAACGTCCACGTCAGGTAGCGGCCCCACGGTGACAGGACCTCTTGGCCGGCGAGGGCGTGGCCCGGCGGCATCTGCAGAAACCCGACCGTCAGCCCGGAGGCCAACCCCGCGTAGCTGGAAATCGAGACCAGCGGAACCAACATCGTCGCGACCCAGATGAGTTTCGCGCGGGGCGACTCGATGTCTCGACCCATCGCGACGAACAGGAGGATGACGACGCCCGCCAGCGCGATGTTCACCCAGAGTGATGAGTTCAGGAGAAAATTCGACTGTATCTCCTGAAGTACGTCTGATTGTGTCGCCTGAAGCATTGTCGTTGCAGTGGTACTGGCAGCTGTCATGTATGCTAACTACGAAGAGAGCACTTAAAGACGCGTAGCCAAACGGTATCGGTATCCGATGTTGGATTCGGGTTTCGGAAGGGCCGGGCCAGTCCCGGACACGAGGGTGGAATCACCGTGCTAAACAGCCTCAGACACGCCTGCCGGCTCGCTAGCGAGCGGGCGACTCACTCCGGGAACAGCTCTTCTTCACGCTCGATGGCCTCGATGCGCGCAATTTCGGCGTCGGTCAGCTCTAGGTCGGCAGCAGCGAGGTTGGCTTCGAGATGGGATCGGGAGGAGGCTTTTGGAATCGTGACGACGTTTTCGTAGCTGGTCACCCAGGCGATGCTGACAGCGGCCGGCGACGTGTTGTGCTGGTCAGCGATGTCGACGATGGTCGGGTTCTCGAAGACGCGACCGCCGGCCAGCGGTGCGTACGCGACCAGCGGGTAGCCGTGTTTCTGGGCGTCAGCGAGCAGTGGTTCACGCCAGAACAGCGGGTGGAACTCGACCTGATGTGCAGCAATCCCATCGAGGTGGTCGCGCGCGACAGCCAACTGGTCCGGGTCGAAGTTCGAGAGCCCGACGTGCTCAGTCAGCCCTGCCTCGCGCAGGGCCTCGACGGCGGGTAGCGTCGTTTCTGGGTCGTAGTCGCCACGTGGGCGGTGGATGTACAGCAGATCGATGGCGTCGAGGCCGAGTCGGTCGAGGCTCGCCTCTGTCGCCGGACGGACGGCAGTCGCCCCGAGTGCGTCGATCCAGAGCTTCGTCGCGACGGTTAGGTCGACCCGGTCGGTTTCGGCGGTGGCGATACCCGCACCGACAGTGCTCTCGTTCTCGTAGATCTGGGCGGTGTCGAGATGGCGGTAACCATAGTCGATCGCTGTCCGAACGACAGCCTCGTCTTCGATACCCATCGTGCCGAGACCGACTGGCGGGAGGTCCATGCTCCAGCGTTCGGACCACCGTTAAAAAGCAGTAGTGGCTCCGCCGGCCCGCATCCCCCCAGATGCGGCCCGTCGATCGGTTAGAAATCGGTCTGCTGCGTGACAGCCGCCGCGTGGTCAGCCCACTTTTCAACGGTGGGGGACCCCCAGTACTTCACTGCGCCGCTTCGCTCGTCGTAGTCGATGAGTCCGATCCGATGGAGCACCGGCAGGTGCTCCTCTTCGAGTTGTGTTTGGATAGTCGAGGGTGACGTATCTGCTGCATCGACCGCGCTCGTGCCTCCCAGCTCCGAGATTGCCGATGCGAGCGCCCCAACGTCAGCGGCCGTCTGGTCAGCGCTCGTAAAGTAGTGACAGACGGCACGGCGCCGCCAGTCAGCCAAAACCTCGAACACGTTATCTACATCTGCCGTAGACAGTGTCCTGTCTGACGGCCTCATCCCACACCACTGGTCACTTCGTGGCCCAGCATTCCTTTGGTTACTCATTTGTGCGCAATAAATTAACTGCCGCAGTAATCATCAATCACACGCCTAGATTACTAGGTAGTGTCCGAGACACAGGTGTGAATTACCCAACAATACAACTATGCTACACGACTAGATATCAAAAATGGCATCAATGAGATTCCGTTCTGCTCGCCGGAGATGCTGGAGGAGTGTCGACGAGGCGATGTCAAGCGTGGCCGCGAGTTGCTCGGCGTTCGTATCTCGTGGCCACGCGTAGTACCCGGCTAGAAACGCCGTGCGAAGGACTTCTTGCTGGCGATCAGTCAGGTGATCACGCGGGTCCGATTCGTCTTCGAGTACGTCGTTTGCCTGTTCACGCTCCTGTTTCGCCGTCAGCGTAAAGTCAGACGTACAGACAGCGAGTGCCTCCTGTATCGTTCGGGAATCAGCGTCGAGTGGTGCTTCAACCGTTATCGAAAGCTTCCCTTCCTCTGCGACCAGCGTTTGGCGGCGAGCGCCGACATCCAGCAGGAGGGACTGGATGGTTTCCGTCACCTGCAGTTCAAGGACACCACCGTCGTCATCTGTACAAACGACCCGCGAGTCGAGAACGTCCTCGTGAGAGCGAAGTTGTTCCGAGACTGCATCGATTGTTCCCCCATCGACAGCGAGATACAGCAGATGGGCCGGGCCGATATCGACTGATCCGACGGCCTCGATTCGGCAACCGCATGCGTTCGCTGCCGAGACGAGGGGCGTATCAGCGTTTTGCGATTCGAAGGTCAGTTCGAGGATCTTGTCGTGGGAAAGCAGCCGCCGGTTCTGGACAGCGGTGAACGCGAAGCCGAGCATCTCGCCAAGGACGGCGAAACTCTCCTCGACACGTGTGGTGAACGCATCTGGCTGGTCGGTACACACACACAGGACTCCGTGGACTATGTCGCTGTGAACGATTGGAATCGCCGCAATAGAGCGGGTTCCGCGGTCATTCCCAGTGCCTTCCCCTGACGTGACTTCGGACCCGCGTTTAATTGTCGTTGTCTGAATTGTTCCCGTCCGAAGCGCCGTTTCACCCGGACTGGAGTCGGTCTGGTTGTCACTGGTAATGCTATCAAAACACCCTTCATCGCCGCCGGCGACCGCCGTTGGAGTGAGGTTGTCGTTGACCCCGGATCGCTCACCGATCCAGGCCAGATCCCACAGCTCAGACTCGACGATCCGGTCGCATACTGTTACGGCGAGTTCGTCCTGCGTTGTCGTCGTTCCCAGCGCACGGATGAGATCCTGAACGAGAACATTAACCCGGTCAAGCGTTACCAGCTCGTCACGCTGTCGTTCGATTTCGTTCTGGCGTTTCCGTTCTTCAGTGATGTCCTGATGGATTCCGACTGCCCTGATCGCTTCGCCGTCGTCGTTCCACTCGAACACCTTGCCGAGATCGCGAATCCACCGCCAGTCCCCGTCTTTCGTCCGCATTCGGAACTCGCACTGATACAGGTCGGTCTCTCCGGCTTTCAGTTCCTCGAGCGCCTGTTCCGCTCGGTCAAGGTCATCTGGATGGACGAGGTCAGCCCACGTCTCGTAGTGTGGCTCCAGTTCGGCCGTAGTGTAACCGAGCATTCCAGTCCAGCGCTCGTCGAAGGTGACATCGTTGGTTTTGGGGTTCCAGTCCCAGACGCCGAGTTCCGCGCCCTCAAGTGCAAAGTTAAATCGCTCCATCATCTCCTGGTACTCTCGCTCACGACGATTTCGCTCCGTAACATCCCGTGCGACGCCGATGACCCCGTTGTAGTTGCCCGCGTCGTCGCGAGTCAGTGTGTGGTTGAATGAGAACTCCCGTTCGGTACCGTCTTTCCGGCGAAACGTCAGGTCGACGGTCGTGCTCCCCTGTTCAGGTGCTTCGAGTAGCTCTTCGACAGCCGCCTGTCCCTTCGGAAGTTCACCGGGTGCAAGGACTGCTGAGATGTGTTTGCCGCACAGTTCGTCTGCCTCGTACCCGAGGGTCGCCGCGAACGAATCGTTACAGAAACCGATGACGCCGCGTTCGTCAAGCGTGTAGAGCCCGTCCTGTGCTCGCTCGACGAGGAGATCAAGCAGCGCCATGCGAGCGTCACGCCGAGCAGTTTCGGTGATGTCTCGCAGCAGGACGAGCATGAGCCCACCAGCTGCCTCCGGTAGCTCGTACCCACGTCGAAGAAGACACTGATCGCGGTCGTTTCCCGGAACCCGGACAGCAACCGATTCGGTCGGAGAGTCCCGGAGTCGCTGTCGCTGCCGACGGCCGCTGGGCGTATCAGGAAGTGCCCCAGCCATGGCGTCGTAAAAATCCTCAACCTCGACAGTGTCGTCGAGACCGGAGACGAACGCCGACACCGCTTCGCTCGACCACTGTACAGCCCCGTCATCCGACAGTAAGATGGCGATTTCGTTCGCTTCTGCACGCGATTCGATTCCGGACACTGCATCTCGGAGGGCGGACTCGGTCCGATCGACTGACGCTGATGCGACGCCGACGACCTTCTCCGCCAGCAGCCGCAGCTGTCCGTCCCCCTGTTTTGTGACGATTGTCTCTGCGTCGTCGAAGACAGTCGCAACGCTGTTTGGCGCAGTGGCGTCGGTGTAGAGGACGACCGGGTAGCGGTCGTTCGACACCAGTGCAGCCGGGATATCGCCCAGCCCGGTCGGGTCGAGGACGAGACAGGAGACATCCGTCGACGCGGCGGCCTCCAAGGCGGCATCTGTTGTTGCCACGCTCGTCACCGTTATCTCAGCGTCGTGGTCCGCCAGCCCCTCGTGTATTTGCTCTCGTGCCGTCGAGTCGGAATCGAGATACACGACTTCGATTTCTCGGCTGGCAGCGTCGGTCTGTCTCGCTCCCGCAAACGCGATGTTGTCGAGGTCGTTTCCAATCATCACCCTGGTATGCTGTTCAATCACTTTGCTGAGACGTAATAACTGTTCGGCGGCGACAGTTATGTCCGGACGGTCAGATCACACGTTCGGGAGTCACAGTGGCCAGACAGTCGGGAGTCCCACGGCTCCTGTCGTGGCCTATCGGACACAAAACGCTCGGGCCGATTGTGTACTGTGCTCGGCCACAGAACCTCGCTAGCTGGCATCTCGGCCATCGAACCCAGCGGAACACCCGACATCAGTCGACAACGAGCAGCCGCTCCCGGAGGGTTTCGGCGACATCAGTGAGGTGGGCCTGTCCGAACGCCGCGACCAGCAGCGCCCCGAGCGAATTGAACATCGTGTCCCGAACTGTGTCGTCGAGACCGTGTTGCGCCAGCGGCATTGTGACACCCGTTTCGGTGGCGACGATATCGAGTGCGAACTCGAACAGTTCCCAGATCACCCCGAAGGAGAGCACGACGACGAAGATGTACACGAAGAAGACGCGATTGGGAATGTGAATCGAATCGCTGTGGAGGTCGATAGTCCGGGCCGTCGTGTACCCGAACGCGGCGATGAGCGAGGCTGACATCGCGTGGGTGAGGTGGTCCCACCAGCCGATCTGTCCGTAGAGCCCGGCCGACCCGAGCGTGTGCAGAAACACCGCGGTCGTGATCCAGAGAGCGAGCCACGGGTCTAGCGCCAGATTGTAGTTTCGCCGCGTCACTGCGGGGAGGAACGTCACCAGCAAGCCGACACTGCCGTTCGTAATCGGCTTCGGCCGGCCGGTGACGATGCCGTAGCCGACCAGCCCGAGCAAGACGAGTTGCATCGCGCGGGTGATCCGCCGCTGGTTCCGCATCGACGGCCGGGGCAGCCTCATCGTCGCACCATCCGTCTGATGACGCGCCAGAGGCGGCGGTCCCGTCGTCTGAAGTAGCCATCGAACAACACACCCGCGACGAGTCCAGCGAGGGTGACGTACAGCCACTCGGTCATCAGCGCCTCGTTGGTCGTGAGATACGACGTTCCGAGAAACCGGTCGGCGTTCCACCGGAACACTGTCCAGGCCGCCACGGCGGCGAGCGTCGTCAGGACGACGAGACAGACGGCAAACCAGTGTGTGACTTCCAGTTCAGTGAACATATGCAGTTCCACGATAACGAGCAGCGACAGTGCTGCCAATGAGAGATACGTGGCAAAGGTCCCGACCGTCCCGCCGACGAGGCCGCGGACCAAGATCGGAAGACAGGCGAGGAAGAGCAGTTCCCAAGGCAACATGACGCGCCACTCGCGGTAGGCGACTGGGGGGACAAGCACGACAGCGCCCACGACACCGACGAGCAGTATCCACTGATAGTCGATATCGAGGACACTTTCGACGAACACAGCCGTGAGAATCGCGACGAACAGCCACGCGATGAGTGCGTTTGTTCGCCCATCGCGGAAGAGCTTCTCGAACGTGTCGTCGAGGTCGATGTTCCCGAGGCTGCTCTCAGGACGCTCGGACCCATCCGTCATTGCGTCCAACTGGGATACGACAGCGAATAAACCCAGCGACGTGTTTATACCACCAACAGGCCCTTATACAGGTATATGATGCTGCCGACGCACGCGATAGCGGGGCTCGCCATTGCGACACCGCTGCTCGTCCTTGCGCCGGACCACGCCGCGGTCGCGCTCGCTGGCGGCCTCGTCGGTGGCGTTCTGCCCGACCTCGACCTGTACTCGGGCCACCGGCGTACGCTGCATTACCCCAGCGGGTACACGCTCGCGGTTGTCCCGAGTGCCGGTTTCGCCGCAATCCTCCAGACACCGCTGCTCGTTGCGCTCACCTTCGTTCTGATGGGCGCTGCCCTTCACTGCCGGATGGACCGGTACGGCGGCGGTCTCGAACTCCGTCCGTGGGAGGCCACGTCCGAGCGCGCCGTGTACGACCACGTCCGCGGCCGATGGCGGTCACCGAAGCGATGGATACTGTACGACGGTTCGCCCGCGGACGTGGGGCTGATGGTACTCGTCGGTGCGCCGCTGTTCCTCGTTCTGGACGGGCCGTTCCGGTGGGTCGTCGCCGCGGCCCTCCTCACTGGCGCGACCTACGGGCTCCTGCGTCGTCGGCTGGCAGCCCTTGCCCCGGTCGTGTTCGGCAACGTTCCCGAATCGATTGCGGCCCACGTCCCGGACCGCTACCGGAAGTAACGCTCGACTGCCGCGCCGCTGTCTTCACGAATGTCCCACCAGAGCGTCCTCAGCAACACCACGCAGCGTCAGCCACGTGTTGATGCCGGCCCGTAGTGCGACGAGGTCGGCCGCCTCGACAGCGAGTTCGACTTGCCGTCCATTCCGGCTGAGCCGCGCCGTCGTCCGGTCACCCTCGATATCGTCGATTTCGGGACGGATGCTTCGCTCGATGGCGCAAGCCCGGTCGGCGCTATCGTATTCGGCGGTGAGGTAGGTCTGATGTGGTGCAGTCATACTGTTCGGGGTATCGCATCGGTCGCCGGACTGCCCCAGAAAAGCCGTGTGCAACGTGGCGCAGTCGGCCGTCGACTGTCGGCCGCGTCCCGACTGCCTCAGTTGACGTTGATCTCTTTGACGTCGGGCGACCGCTCCTTCAGCAGGACGCGGTGTCCGCAGTACGGGCAGCGAACGCCGCCGTACTCGTCCAGCGTCACGTCGCGCTTACAGCGTGAACACTTGTAGCTCATAGCTGAGAGATAGGGATGGAGGTCCTTTACTCCTCGTCTTCGGACAGTGCGGCCCGAATGGAGCGTCGAACAGTCTTGCCGCCAGGCGTCTCCGGCTTGTAGCTGCCGCCGGTGAACTTGTAGTCACAGTAGCTGCACTGCCAGATGCCCGTCCCCTGACGGTCGACGCGGTCTTCGCCGCAGTTCGGACAGGCGTGGTCCTCGTTCATCTCCGATTCGATCTCCGCAACACGGCGTCGGGACACGCGACCGTAGCGAGCGCCGAAACGGCCCGAACTGCCGGTCTTTCCGCTCTTGCTAGCCATAGTGATCTGTTGTCCGCCGAGCGGCCACATAAGGCCTTCGAGATTCGGTTCCCGGCGAGCCCGCGGCGACATAACTCAAGGGGGAGGCGGGCAAACCGTCGCTCGATGGCAGCGTTCGACGGAGTGCGCAATCGCCTCCAGCGGGTCGCGCCGGCCACGAGCGGGCGGCTTACCGCCTCGGAGTTCTTGCTTTCGGGCGCGGCGGCGGGTCTATTCGGCTGGGGCGGCACGCAGGCGATTGCGTGGTCGGACCGCGCTGTCGGCGCGCTGCTCGCCACGGCGCTGTGGGTCGTCCTGATCGGCGGCTTCATCGGCCTGACAGTCCTGCACGCGCCGGACTCCGTCCGCTTCTCCGACGCGATGCTCGCTTGGGGGACGGTCAACACCACTGCGATGGCGTTGACCGTCGGCGGCCTCCTCGGTGCCGTGCCCGAGTCGCTGGCGTTCTGGCACGCGTGGATCGGTGCGACGGCTATCGGCTACTGCTGGACCGGCGGTGTCCTCGAAGGGGGCGGGCAGCCCGTGCGCGGACGTGGCTACCTGGGTGCGGGCGTCGTCGGACTCGGTCTGCTGGCCGTCGGGGCGGTAGCGTTTCCGCTTGTCTCCCCAGTCGGCTATCTGGCACTCGCCACGCTCCATGCGCTCCCAATGCTCCTCGATGTACGAACGGCGTTACCGGCTGTTCACCGGACTGGTGTCGTCGGAGTTGCGGTGGCCGCGGTACTCGTTGCCGGCGTTATAATTGCCTGACGCCGGGACCGACCGACTCTTAATTCACTGGCAACAGGTTCCTGTGTGGACATTTCACATCAAGACGTGTTCTGGGGGCTTGCAGCGGTGTTTCTGTTGCTCAGTGGCGGCTGGTTCCTCTTTGCTAATCGGTTGCTGCTCGCCGCTTCGATGGTGTTGAACGGTTTCATCGCGGTCGTCGCTTGGTGGTATACGCGGAGCCAGCCAGTACAAGTCTGAGCCGCCGGGACCGAGACATAGCGGCCGAGCCACTGGCCGACTACTCCTGCAGTTCGGCTTCCTTGAGTGCCTCGTTCAGGTCGGCCCGGACGTGTTCGCCGAGTTCGCGGTCGCCGGCCGTCGTGACGACGCGGTTCTCCTGCACGCTGGAGCCGTCGCGGATGAGCACCCGGACGTTGCCGTTGGCGTCGGCGCGGGTCGCCTTCGCTCGGACGCCCGTCGGCGAGCTCGCACCGCCAGCGTCGATGGGACCGGGAATAACCTTCTTGACGTGGGGGTGGCCGGCAACGGTCTGGATGACCCGCTGGCCCGACCGGCCGCCGATGAGCGTCGAGTGGCTCCCGCCCAGTTTCTCCGCCGGCGCGGCGTCGACCACTTCGAGCGCGGGCTCGCCCTGGCGGTCGATGACCCGCTGGACCGGGTCCTCGCCCTCAACGCGGAAGAACTCGTAGTGCAGTTGCGGGCGGACGGCGGCGATAACGTCGCGGTCGCCCGTGACGTACACCTCCTCCGGCCGTTTTCGTCGTACCTCGTCCGCGACGAGGCCGGCGAAGTTCCGCAGTTCGACGACGACCGTTTCGTCGCTCCCCTCGCCCTCCGGCGTCGTCGTCACCGTCCGCTGGCCGACGACCGACCCGTCCAGCAGCGAGGTCACTGTCGCCCGCTCGCGGTCGAGTTCGAGGACGACGGCGTCCGTATTGGCAGTGTGACAGACCAGACAGTAATCGCCCGGCCGGTCAAGCGGCGTGGCACACTGCCGACAGTCCATAGCTGTGGCTACGGGTCCGCGCTGATAAGCAAGACGGTTCACGCCTCACGCAGCGACACGCTCAGGCGTCGTCTTCGATGGTCGCACCGGGCGGATAGATGGCGCAGGCTGTGGCGTCGTAGCCGGCGTCGGAGAGCCCGGTCCCGAGCGAGAACACCGTCTCGCCGAGCATCGCCATCGCGGCGTCACCGCCGGCTTCGGCCACATCATCGATGACCGCCTTGACCTCCGGCGTCAGCAGGTCCGCTTCACGAGAGAACTGCCGGGCGGCCTGCATAAACGTCGAGAGCTTCGGCTCTTTGACGACGGTAGAGAGTGCACGTTCGCCGGCGGCCGTCAGTGTCTCCGTATCGCCGCCGACAACGTCCGCCGTCGACAGCTCGCCGAGCGTGAGGTATTCGACGCGGCTGCGCGCCGGGATGGCGTCGAGGTAATTAAACTGTGGCCCGCCGGGTTCGAGGCGGAGCGGCACGCCGCCGCGAGCCTGCGCGACGACGTCGCCGAGGCCCGAGCCAGCCTGAACTTCCGCGCCGTGGGCGATGGTCACCAGTTCGTTGTACGAGAGCCCGTGGCCGAAGACGGCGTTAGCCGCCAGCGCAGTGCCAAGCGCCAGTCCGCCGGAGACGCCGAAGCCGGACCCGAGCGGGAGCGGCGTTTCGGCAGTGACAGTCGCCGTTGTTCGCAGGGCCTCCAGCACTCGCTCGACGGCCTCGACCTGAATCGACTCGCCGTTCAGCGTTATCTCGGTTTCAGCCCCGCGGCTGACAGTAACGGAGACGCCGTCAGACAGGGCCAGTCCGCCCCCGCGAGAGCCGGTCTCGATCGGGTCATCGCCCCGGTCAACGGTAAAAAAGCCCGTAATGTGGCCGGGAACGAACGCGTGTGCTTCGTCGCTCATTGCCTCTCCGTGGGACCCGGTGGCGTTAAGGATTGGTGATCGGCCGCTCCGGCCACACAGGCTGTCGGACGTTCTCTCCGTACAGAGTTTCAGACGACCGACAGGCGGTTCTCCGACCCGTAGTTTGATGTGTGTTTACGGCGGATGACTGTGCAAACATGCCGACGATAAGCGCGCGACTCCCGAGCGAAGAGAAAGATGAACTGGACGACGTCGCCGAGTTGCTCTCCGAGGACCGATCGACCACGATTCGGAAGGCGCTCCGGGAGGGACTGGAGACGCTCCGACTCCGCGTCGCCGTCGAGCAGTACCAGTCCGGTGACGTGTCGGCGGCCGAAGCCGCACAGCTTGCGGACCTCTCTATCGCGGAGTGGCTCGACGTGGCCCGCGAGCGAAATCTGACGACACAGCTTGAGCTGTCCGATCTGGAGCTCGATGCCGACACGGCCGCGGAGCTATGACTCGCATCTACGTCGGGCCGACAGCGCTGTACTCGCTGGGGCAGGTTGGGGAGCTGTCGCTGCTGGACGCGTTCGACGGCGACATCGTCATTCCAGAGCCCGTCATCGACGAGGTGCAAGTTGAGCCGACCGCGACGAACCTGACCGAGTACCGCGAGAACGGGATCGACACCGGCGTCGACGAGGACCACATCGACCAGGCCAGGTCCCTGCTGGGCGACGCCGACCTCGGACCCGCCGTGACGGTGCTCGCTGGCGTGTTAGCCTACCGTGACAGCGACGACCGCTCTGCCGTAGCTGTCGTCTCCGAGGACCGCACTGTCCGCCGGATGGCGCAGGGTCTCGGCGCAGAGGTGACGAGCAGTTTCGGCGTCGTGGTCCGGGCCGCTATCGAGGACAAGTACCTCAAACCGACCCAGGCGAAGCGGATCGTCAGGCGCATCGATCAACACGGGATGCATCTGACCGGGGAACTGCGGGAGCGGGCAGTCGGTGAGGTCGCATAGGATCGACTGAGGCCGGGACGGAGCCAGCCCATCTGTGCCGGGACAAGGAACTAATAAATATCGTCCGTACTTCCTGTCGTGTCACAACAATCTGCGCCGCAGTTTCTCGTGGCTTCAGCTATCGTCTGCGTGCTGGGCTGTCTCGTCGGTGCACTGCTCCCGATTGTCGTCGGGTCGACCGCCGCGTTTACCGGGAGCGTGACTTCGAGCGGGCTTCTCGGACTCGTTTTTACGGTGCGAAACCTCCAACTGCTCCGTGCGACCGGCGAGCCGAGTTTACCACCGGCCGTCCTGACGACGATCTTCGGTGGCTGGTTCATGCTCGCCCCGCTGTTGTACACAGACGTCGGGTTTCTCGCCACCGCCGGGACACAGCTCGCCGGAACAGTCATCTCGACGTTCGGACTGTACGTCACGGTCGCCGGGCTGACCGACGGGCCAGCGTAGATAGCCGCGACAGCTATTCGCCGACCGCGGCGGCCAGTTCCGCGGTAACGGCGTCGACGGCGCTCTCGATATCTGGATGTCGCCCCGTTCCGACGTCTTTGCACCCCTGTTTTCTATCGACCCGGACCGCGCTGTCGTCGAAAAGTTCGGGGCGAACGACGAGTTTGGCCGCAGCACAGACGCCATCGTCGTCCGGAATCCGATATTCGACGATGCCGCCGTTGGCGTCACTTCGCTGCCACGGTGTCGGTGGGTCCGGCAGTGCAGCGACCAACTCCTCCGGGTCAGCGGCTGTCTCCGGTGACGGGTGGGACATACCGTAGTAAAGGCTGTGAGACGCAAACGTGTTACGCCGACTCGGGTACTGTGTCCCGACACCGGTATAATGCCATGGTATCAGAAATTGGCCCAGGTCCGTGTCATTCCGCTATCGGTGCGTGTACTGACTCTGCCTGCCAATTCCGACGACATACGCCGGTTTCAGACGTTTCGGACCCTGAGCGAGCCGGGATGCCGCCACCATCGTTCGGAGCTAGATGCATGGGTTTAACACTCCGGCTCCCAACTCTGGAGGTATGCAGGGTAATCTTCCGCCTGAAGCACAGGAGAAGCTCGAGGAACTGCAGGATCTTCAAGAGACAGCACAACAGGTCGCCGCACAGAAACAGCAGGCCGAGACAGAGCTCCAGGAGTCCCAGACGGCGCTGGACGAGCTCGACGACATCGACGAGGACTCGACCATGTACCGCGAGGTCGGCGAACTCCTCGTGAAGACCGAGTTCGACGAGGCGCAGGACGACCTCGAAGAGAAGGTCAACAGCCTCGAAGTCCGCGTGGAAACGCTCGAAAAGCAGGAAGAGCGCGTGCAGGAGCAGTTCGAAGAGCTCCAGAGCGAGCTCCAGCAGATGCTCGGCGGCGCAGGCGGCGCGGGTCCGGCCGGCGGCCCCGGCGCTGGCGGCGCATAAGGCGATGCCGACAGACGATGAGGTCGTCGAGACAGCCTCGACCGCAGCCGAAGACGTTGTCTTCTCGCGATACGATGTCAGCGCGGTCGAGGACCTCGACGTGACTGTCACCTTCGAAGACGGCGTGCTGGACGTCGACGTGTACGTCAACGCGCCCGACAGTCGGCAGGGCGAGGCACAGGTCGCGGACGACGCTGCCCTCGCCGCTCGGGCCGCCGTCGACGACCTGTTCGAAGAATAGGGACCCGCACCGGAGCGGGCAGTCACTCGGTGTTCTATCGACGCCGCGAACCGTCAGTCGTGGCTATCGACGGCTGGGTCCCCGGTCCGATCGCTCGCGAACCCGGTTCGGAACGCAATCCAGCCGAGCACTGAGACGAACAGTATCGGCGGGAGAATCATGAACCCCCATAGAGGGTCCAGTCCCCAGCCAAGTAGGAGGGCCAAGTCGAACAGCCCGATAGCGAGAAACGGCGAGACAAACAAGAGGGCCCGCTTCCGGTTCATCTCGCCCGACGATTCCGACGCCGACGAGTCCTCGTCACCCGCAAGGAGATCTGCCGTCGTGCGGTCACGGGCTCCGTCGTCAGCGTGGACGCTGGACTCGGCGGTGTCATCCATACCCGTCCCTCAGAGTTCAGCAAGCAAAAAAACCGCGCTTGGTCAGTCGTCGGTGGAGAGCCGGTCAGTCAGGGGGTTATGCGTCGTTGTCGTCGTCCGCGTCTTCGGTCGCGTCGTCGTCCACAGTGGACTGCTCGTCGTCCGCATCAGCGTCATCTGAACCAGCGTCCTCGGACGCCGATTCGTCGTTAGCATCGTCACCAGGGGTCAGGTCGCTGATCTGTGCGCCCAGATCGCCCGTGAGTTCGCCGGCCTGCTTCTGCCCGATGAGCGTGTGGATCTCGCTGACGAAGTCAGGGACCTGTTCGGGGAGATCCGACGGCGGGCCGCGCTGGTCGCCTGCCTGACCGGCATCAGCGGGCGGGCCGCGGCGGTCAGCCGCCTCGGTAGCGCCGTCGGATTCGTTCTCGGCTGCGTTCGCTGTTTCGTTCGCCGCCTGCTCGGCAGCGTTGTCTGCTTGTGCGTTGTCCGCATGGTCGTCGGCCTGTGCGCCTGCTGCGCCGGGGAGTGCCGCCGCCGAGCCCGTGATGACGAGCACAGCAAGCAGGCCGCCGGCGATCGTAGTGAGTTTCATTCTGATCGTTGCCTCCGCTCGTCTCTCTGGCCCAGTGGCATATGAAGGGGGCAAGCGGAAAAGGCGAGTTAAGTCGAATTCATCCGAATTGGCCGATCTACCGCCCGTTTTAATTCGGTTTAATTCCGCTTCAGCGGGCGCTCGCCACTCCGTCGCGTCTAGACTGGACTGCTGGGCGGGATAGCTGGCGTGCGCGTCGCACGGTCGGTCCGGTCGCAATAGCGTATCCGGAGTCGGCGAAGAATAGCGGACAGGACAGACCGCTGAAACCGCCCCGGGGTAGCTTTTCATACCCGCGAATCCAACACTGGTCCATGGAACACGATGCCACGGTCGAAGGGGTCGGCGTCGGGGTCAACGAGGAGGGGGGCGGCACGCCGGTCGTCTTGCTCCGTGCACGCGAGGAGATCGTCCCCATCTTCGTCAGCAAGGATCAGGCCCAGTCGATGCAACTGGCGATTGCCGGCGAGCCCTTCGAGCGACCACTCACCCACGACCTGCTGGTCGAGATGGTGACGGAGTTCGGGGGTGCCATCGACCGGGTCCGTATCGACGACCTAGCAGACGGGACCTTCTACGGGAAGATCGACGCGGAGCAGTACACTGACGACCGGCGTAAAGACATGGTGTTCGACGCCCGCCCCTCGGACGCTATCGCGATTGCCCTCCGAGTAGATTGCCCGGTCGTGGTAACAGATGACGTTATCGATGAGGCCGGGCGCCCGCCGGAGCAGTTCGATCAAGGAGGGAGCGGAAGCGAAGACCTCGGACTGTGAGAACGCGAAACATTTCTGCGTCTGTCCGCCCTTGCTACCCTTGATGGGGTACGAATCGGTCATTTTCGACAACGACGGCGTGTTGCTGACGCTGACTGACATGGACGCACACTACGTCGGCGCACGCCGGGCCTTCGAGGAACTCGGCGTGCCGTCACCGTCGACAGCCCACGTCGAGGCGATGAGTATCGGCGTCACGGTTCCCGAACTCACCGAGGTCTGTACGCAGTACGATATCGACCCCGAGCGGTTCTTCCGGGCTCGTGACGAGGCCTTGACCGCGGTCCAGCAGGCGCTTATCCGAGCTGGCAAGAAACAGCCCTACGGAGACGTGTCCATGCTTGACCGACTGGACTGTCCGCTGGGCGTGGTGTCCTCGAACCAACGTGATACCGTCGCCTTCGCCTTCGAGCATTTCGACATCGGCCACTACTTCGATACCGTCTGGGCGCGCGAGCCGACAGTCGAGAGCCTCCGCCGGAAGAAACCGCAGCCGTACTACATCGAGCGGGCGATGGAGGACCTCGGTGTCAGCGACGCCCTGTTCGTCGGCGACAACGAATCCGACATCGAGGCAGCACACCGGGCTGGAATCGACTCGGCGTTCATCCGTCGTCCGCATCGGACCGACACCCGACTCGACGTGACACCGGACCACGACGTTTCCGGGCTCGAAGACGTAGTTCGGATCGCTGGCCGACGCAGCGGGAGCGACTGATCCGTATCCGGATCTAACGGATACACAGCCATCACGTTCTGGTACGTATACTGAAAGCAACCTTTCCCATGGCAAGTGCCGTGAAACGGTATGGAGAAGCCGGTCGGTGGAACGGATGAGAACGAACAAGCGGCACGTGACACACCGGCACAGCAGTCCCCCCCTGTGCTGTTGGAGACCCTCGCCGCACGAATGCCCGAACCGGTGGTCGTCACCGCCGCAGACGGGGAGATACAAACCGGGAACGATCACCTCTGTGACCTCCTCGACTCGGACCCGTCGGACGTGTTTGGAAGCCAGATAGCTGAGCTCTTCCCGGACCTCCGTGACATTGACCTCGGAACCCACTGCAGTCAGTCACCGGAATCACCGCTGACGTCGTCGTGTTCGGTCGGCGACACGGAACGGTGGGTCGAGATCGCCTTCGAGCCCCAGCAGTGGGACGGCGAGGAGTTGTATCTGGGAATCGTCCACGATATCACAGAGCGCCACGAGCGGACGGAGATGCTCGAGCAGTACGAGCGGATCGTCGAGACGATCGAGGACGGTATCTACACGCTCGACGAAGGGTTCACGATGCAGACGGTCAACAGCGCTGTCGAGTCGATGACCGGCTACGACAAGGACACGCTGATCGGATCGAACGCGACGCTGCTGGCAGACGAATCCGTTATCGAGGAGGCAGCGGAGATGTCGCGGCAGTTCATCGAGGGCGAGCGCGACGTCGGGACGCTGACGACGGACCTCAGAACCGCTGACGGGGACACGCTCCCCATAGAGACCAAGTTCACGACATACGACCGCAAAGACGGGAGCTACCGGCAGGTCGGCGTCGTTCGGGACATTTCGGACCGGAAGCGGTTCGAGGAGACGCTCGCGGCGCTGCACGAGTCGACCAGAAAGCTGCTGCATACGGAAACCAAGACAGCCGTAGCCGAACAGATACTCGAGACGGCCGTCGACGTGCTGGAACTCCCCGACGTGGAGATCTACCTGTTCGACCGAAGCGACAACACCCTTCGTAGCGTCGGCGATGCCGAGGCGGACCGAAGCGCGTCGATCGGGCCGGGCGAGGGCACAGTGTGGGACGTGTTCGTGCAGGACAGTACCGTCGAGATCGCCCCCGGCGAGCGCATCGACCTTGGGGCGGGACCGGTCACAGCCGACGCGAAACGGCTCTGCCTCCCGCTCGAAGACCATGGCGTGTTCTACATCGAACTGGGCGAGCAACATAGCGACGCCAGGACACGAGAGATGGTGGACCTGCTCGCCGCCAGCGCGGAAGCCGCGCTCGCGCGCGTTGACCGCGAGACGACGCTCCGCGAACGCGAGGCCGAGCGCCGCGAACAGAACCGCGAACTGCGACGGCTCAAGCAGGTCAACGCGATCATCCGTCGGATCGATCAGGTGCTCGTCGAAGCGGAGACCACCGAGGAGATTGAACAGGCGGTGTGTGATCAGTTGGCCGAATCCCAGTGGTTCTCCTTCGCCTGGATCGGCCGACAGGACGCGACGGAACTCGTTCCCAGAGCCTGGGCGGGCGACACCGCCAGCTATCTGGACGCTATCTCGCTGTCGCTTGAGCGCGAGGGCGGGCCGCCGGCCGTCCAGACTGCACAGTCCGAAGCGATGACTATCGTCCCGTCGGTGGCTGACAACCTTCGGGGCGACCACTGGCGGACGGAGGCGCTCTCCCGCGAGTTCCAGTCGGCGCTCAGCATCCCGCTCGAATACGACGACTTCGTCTACGGCGTCCTGACGGTGTACGCCGGGCAGGAAGACGGGTTCGACGAGATGCTCCAGGAAGTGTTTACCGAACTCGGTGAAACCATCGCGAACGCGATACGGGAGGTCGAGTCCCGACAGCGGCGGGCCGGCGACGGGACTGTCGAACTCGAACTGTCGCTGTCGGCCCCGCAGTCGTTCCTGACACACCTCTCAGACCGGGTCGGCGTCCCGGTCATCTGTGAGGGGGCCGTACAGCGGAGCGACGGTGCGATCCGTCTCTTCCTCGCTATCTCGGACTGTGACCCGGCTGTCGTCGAGGAACGGATGCTGTCGATGGCTCGTGTCGACACCGCACGAGCGATCTCGACCGACCAGTTGGACGGGCTTTACGAGGTCGTCGTGACGGGCCAGACCGTCGCGGAGACGCTGCTGGAACAGGGTGGGCGGTTGAAAACGATCCGAACGTCGCCGGGCGGACTCACGGTGACAGTTGTCGTCTCGGGCGAAACCGATGTCCGCCAGTTCGTCGAACAGCTCGGCGAGCGCTATGCGGATGTCACGCTGATCGCGCGCCGTGACGGCACACAGTCCAATGGCCAGCGGGACAGTACAGTCCGGTCGGCACTGGAGGAGCAACTCACCGATAGACAGCTCGAAGTACTCCAGACGGCGTATCTGAGTGGCTTCTTCGACTGGCCCCGGGAGACTACTGGCCAGGAAATCGCGTCCAGCCTGGACGTGTCACAGCCGACGGTCAACCGCCACCTCCGCGTCAGCGAGCGAAAGCTCCTCGAACTCGTGTTCGGCGATAGCTGAGACCGTCGCTATAGTGTTAGTGACTAGTCCGGCGGGCTGTATCTGTATAGCCACAATCGGCTTTTCAATCACTCATTAAGGGATAAACAGCGACGAACCATGTCCCAGGCAAAACTGGTCTACAGACCGACACCCAACGAACCGCTGAGCGAAACCATCGTCCACGCAGTAGCCGACACACTGGGTGTCGACCCCATCGACCTCGATGACCGAATCAGTGACTGTATCGACCCTGATGCCCTGGACCGGCTGTTCCGTCCCGATACGGATGGCACTCCAAGTCCTGACGGGCTAGTCGTGTTCAGTATGGCTGGCTGTCGTATCGAAGTCGAAGGGAATCGTTCGGTGCTGGTGACACCATCCCGCGACGGCTCGGCGGCAACTGGACTCGAAGCGTAACTGCGCTCTGCGTGCGGCTGTTCTGCTGGCACTCTCTATTGTGAGTAGTAGTGCCGATGACAGGGTTATTAATGTCACCTTATTTTCCTCTTCATCTCACATGCTGCCGATATTTTTCAGTAAGTAGATATTTCTTTTGCGGTAGCAATTGAAAAACTGGTACGTAAATTGGAGTAAAGTCGACCAAATACATTGTTAATAGTATACTACTAGCATCTCACACGTCAGTACCAATATAAGCGCAACTTCGCCTCTCGAATGTATGGACCGTGGACACCAACTGATCGAAACCGGCTCGCAGTCGGGCAAGAGCATCGCGGCAGCGACCAATCAATCTGAAGAAGTAGAAACACCCAAACTTCAGTTAATCGAACATTATTCCGCCGGCTGTGCCGAGGTTCGGGGTGCAAGCGTTGGGGGGCAGTCACAATGAGCGTTGAGTCGCCCCCAGTCGAGACACAGGACCTCCTCGAAGAGGTTCGGACGACCAGCCTTCCGGAACGGGTTACAGAATTGGCAGACGAGTACGAGCGGGTCTGTGGCGAGCGTGACCGGTTCCTCTGGCAGTGGATCTACTCGCTGTTCCCCGAGTTCACGCTCTCCTCTGTCCACCCGGATCACGCCGACCACGTCCGGACACAGAAGACGCTACTCACGATGTACGTCACGATTCTGGACGACATCGTCGAGAACGACGGGGACCGAGACACCTTCGAAGAGGCCCGACGACTCGTGCAGGACCCGTCGTCCGTTGACCCGAACCGTGCGGCGGTAAGCGATGACTTCTTCTCCTTTATCCAGCGTGTGTGGCGGGAGTTCGAGGGCGGCCTGACTGACGCACCGCGCGTCGACGAGTTCTACGACGTGTTCACCTACGATATGCGACAGACGCTAAACGCGATGGACTACAGCGCCGTCGTCAACGAGAACCCACGGATTGCGAACCTCAGCGGGGCCGAAACCTATGGGGCACATAACATGGTAATGTTTCCCTACGCGGCCGTTGACCTCATGTATTCGCCGGAGTTCGAACTCGCCGATTACGGCACGGTCCGGGACCTGATCTGGGACCTGCAGGAGATGGCCCGCATCGGCAACTGGCTCACCACCTGGGAACGAGAGGTGAAAGAAGGGGACTACACCGCGGGAATCGTCGTGCTGGCCCTCCAAGAGGGGTTCGTCACTCCCGAAGAACTGGAAAACCCCGACGGGAAAGCCGAACTCATCGACAAAATCAAAGCCGAGCAGTTCGAGGCTAGGTTCCGAGACCGGTGGGCCGAGATTTACCAATCCGTTCGTGATCGCAAGTTCGACACGGACAGTGTCGATCTGGACGCGCTGGTGCAGGGCATGGAAACCGTGTTTCAGTACCACGAAGCCAGCCGCGGATACAAGTAACGTCCCCCGTCCACGGGAACACTGGCGTCTAATTCTACGGAATATCAGTTGAAACGGATGCTGTGCCGTCAGTCGTCAGCGACGAGCGGTTCCTCGTCGTCGGCGACGAGGCGGTCCATCGCGTCAACCATCGCGCGCACGGACGCCCGGGTGATGTCGGAATCACTGGCCGAGACGACGACGTGGTCGTCGCCGCGTGACATCTCGATTTCGACCGTCACGAGCGCGTCCGTCCCGCCGGTGATGGCGTCGACGTGGTAGTCTTCGAGCGTTGCATCGGCGGTGTGTGACAGTGCTACCTCGGCGGCGTTCATCGCGGCGTCGACCGGCCCGGAGCCGACCGCTGCCTCCTTGCGTTCCTCGCCGTCGACCGCGAGCCGGACGCTCGCAGTCGGGGTATCGGAGCCGGAAACGGCAGTCAGGCCGCGCAGTTCGACCCGTCGGTCGCGCGCGTCGCCGGTCACCTCGTCAGCGATGGTCAACAGGTCGGCGTCGGTGACGCGCTTGCCACGGTCGCCGATCTCCTTGACGCGGCTGACGATCTCCGAGAGCTGATCATCGGTGACCTCGACGTCGTGCTCGTCGAGTGCGGCCTCGACACCGGCCCGGCCCGCGTGCTTGCCGAGCGCCAGGCGGCGTTCGCGGCCCACCTTCTCCGGCGGGTACGGCTCGTACATCGAGTCGTCCTTGAGCGTACCGTCGGTGTGGATACCGGACTCGTGGGTGAAGGCGTTCTCGCCGACAACTGCCTTGTTTGGAGCCAGCGGAATGCCGGTCCGGTTGGCGATGAGTTGGGCGAGGTCGTACACCTCGGTGAGGTCCATCGATTCGACGCCGTAACCGTGGTCGAGCGCGATGGCGACCTCTTCGAGGGCGACGTTGCCGGCACGCTCGCCAATGCCGTTTATGGTTCCATGAACGAGGTCCGCGCCCGCCGCGATAGAGACCAGCGCGTTGGTCACCGCCAGCCCCAGGTCATCGTGGGTGTGAGTGCTGACTGGACCCAGATCAGAGAGCCGTGAGACGCATTCGAGCGCGCGGTCCGGCGTCGCGTGGCCGACGGTGTCGGCCCAGCAGATGCGGTCCGCGCCGGCCTCGACGGCAGCGCCGAGCAGTTCTTCGAGGTAGTCCAGATCGGCTCGCGAGCCGTCCTCGCCGATGACCTCGACCCAAAGCCCGTGATCGACGGCGTACTCCACCAGTTCGACGGTGTTGTCGACGTTTTCGCTCTTGGAGGTGCCGACCTTCTGTTCCACGTGCTTGTCACTGGCCGGAACGACGAGGTTGATGCCGTCGACACCACAGTCGAGCGCGAGGTCGATATCGTTCTGGATACCACGACAGAAGCTGGTGACAGTGCTGTCGAGGTCGAGCCCCGCGACGCGAGAGATCGTCTCGCGCTCGCCGGGCCCGGTACAGGCGCTTCCGGCCTCGATGACATCGATACGCGCCGCATTGAGCGAGCGGGCGATATCGGCCTTGTCGTCCGGCGTCAGCGAGACGCCGGGGGCTTGCTCACCGTCGCGCAGTGTCGTGTCGAGAAACTGTACCTCACCGACATCTGAGAGCGCACGCATCGCTGGGTGCCCCTCGAACAATGTGTTCTGACTCACAGAAGATGCTCCATCACGCGCCACGAATTTCGCGGCCAGCCGCCTCGCGGCGACTTCCTCTATCCTCCGTCGGGTGTTCCGACATAGTGGTGTCTACTCTACTCTTCACGGTCTAAAAGGTGACGGAACTGACTACCACACCTCATGCCTGTCGCATTCAGGATTCCAAACGGACCGTGTCACCTTCAGAAACAGCCGACGCCGCGCCACCGGGCAACTCAATGACAGTGTCCGCGTTCGCGTAGCCGACCGAGCGCCAGGGGTGCAAGGTTTCGACGGCCTGGACCTCCTCGTCGACAAGCCAGAGTACATCGAGCGGGAACCGGACGAACAGCATATGGATGAACTGTCGGCTCGCGTGGTCAAAGGGAAAGACGAGCGCGTAGTCGTCGGGAATCGATGACCGGAACATCAACCCCCGGCCCTGTTCGAGCATCGACTCGGCGTACTCTACCTCCGTCGCGAGGGGGCGAGCCGCGCCATCGGGGTCGTGAACGAGCCGCATACCACCGCGGAAGTCGTAGGTGGGCAAAAAGGCTTCTGTCGGAACGGAGGGTTTGAGGGGGCACGGCACGGGCTACATGATATGGAGAAGGCTCCCGGGGGAACGTCCGTCGGCGTCGACGACCCGTACGACCACGTGAAGCGGTGTGACTTCGTTACCAGCGAAGGGAAGTGCCGCTGGGCGCGCGAACACGGCCATCACGACCCCGAATTCGCCAATGCCCGGAGTGCCGACGACTTTCGCTGTCCGGCGGCGATTGCGCCCGACGACACGGACGCAGACGCGGAGCCGGAGTGGGACTGGGCCGACTGCCCGCATTTCCGTTCCCGGAACCACGACCGAGAGTGTGTTCGCTGCGGACTCGAAGAGCGGCGGATGGCCCACTCCGACGAGCAGCCACTATTAGAGGAACACCACCTCTCGTACAGCGAAGGCGGTGACGAGCTATCACACGAAATAACGGTCTTTCTCTGTCGGTGGTGTCACGCGAAGATCCACCAGTCGTGGGCGCGGCTCGACGACGACGTGAATCCGGACCCGGAAGCCATCGCACAGCGGGAGCAGCGCCGCTCTAAGGAGCAATCCGAACTGGGCTTCGAATCGGCGGCCGACCGCTACGACGACTCGTAGGCGTGCTGAATATCTTATTTGATAATTACTGCCGCACAGATAAGTAGGCACGTCGTAACCAGTTACTAAAGTGACCTCTCCGGCGCTCACGAAACAGTCGCTGGGGACGGGATATGTCGTCGCGACGGGCGTCGTGATTTCCGGCGCATTACTCGCCCACGGCATGTCTCTCGTCCGGCCGTCCCCGATAGACGTGGTCATCCTCGCCGTGGGGTTGACACCGGCGCTAGCCTTGGTAGCGGCGAACTACTGGCTCCCGGTGAGTGGACTGTCCGGCGACCAGATATGGACCGCCGCGGAGTGGTGTGGACTCGGTATCGCACTGTTTACGCTCATCAAAATCGTCGTGTTGCTCGCCCCGGTACCGCAGTCCTCGATGGTCCCGTCGATACTCGCAAGCGGGGTTGCGGTCGGCGGGTTCGGCGGCGTTTTGTTCGGGTGGCTGCTCGAACTCCGGCGGTCCCGACGCCGACTCGCCCAGAGCAACGAGGTGTTGTTTCGGGTGCTTCGACACGACCTCCGGAACGATCTCAACGTCGCGCTCGGCCACCTCGGCGAACTGCAGCGGGAAACGGCAGAGCGTGATGACCCCAAGTTGCGTGCACACGTCGAGCAGTTGAACGATACCATCGACGATATCATCGACACTACGGAGAAGGCGAGACAGATAGAGTTCGCGTTCGATGCGGACCGTCGCGCACAGCAACCGATCGACCTCGTGCCATGCGTCAGGGAACAAGCGAAAAAGATCACACAATCGTATCCGGAGACAACTGTTGATCTCGATCTCCCGGACCAGTCGAAAGTGTATGCCGACTGGATGCTCGACGTGGTGTTACAGAACGTCATCGAGAACGGGGTCGTCCACTGTGAGGCAACCCCGACGCTGTATGTCTCCGTTGAGGAGCACGGCCGAACCGTGTTCGTGCATATCGGCGATAACTGTCCGTCGATTCCACAGCACGAACAGGAGGTCCTCGACAGCGGCGCGGAGACGCAACTGCGCCACTCAAAGGGTGTCGGGCTGTGGCTGACGACGTGGATCGTCGAGAGTTACGGCGGGGCGGTACACCTCACGACCTCGGACGACGGCAATGTCGTGACGTTAGAACTGTGTGGCCCAACAGTGATCGACGAGATTCGCCAAACCCTTCGAGAGTGGCCCTGAAGCCGGACACGAAGCCATCCGTCGACCGCATCAGGAGATATATACGCCTTCGTAGCCTTCGCGTCAGTAATGACCCGAATCGACGTTATCGACAATCACGGACAGTTCACACATCTGGAGCAACGCGCACTCCGTGACATGGGTGTCGACGTCTCGCTCAGGGACAACACGACACCCCCGGAGGAAATCGACGCCGACGGCATCGTCCTATCGGGCGGCCCGGACATGGACGATATCGGGAACTGCCCCGAGTACCTCGACCTCGACGTTCCCGTACTCGGTATCTGTCTGGGGATGCAACTCATCGCCGACGAACTCGGCGGCCGGGTCGGCGGCGGCGAGTACGGCGGCTACGCGGACGTGACGGTCGACATCCTCGACGAGGACGACCCGCTTCTGGGCTCGCTGTATCCCGAAACGCGCGTGTGGGCCAGCCACGCCGACGAAGTGAAGGAAGTACCACCCGGATTCGAGCGGACCGCGACCTCCGACGTCTGTGGCGTCGAGGCGATGAGCAACACGGACGAATCGATATACGGCGTCCAGTGGCATCCGGAGGTCGCCCACACTGAAGAGGGCGAGGAAGTGTTCGAGAACTTCCTGTCGGTCTGTGACAAGCAGTCTGTCGCTCGCCAGTAACCGTCGGGGAAGAATGTAACTGGTTTTATATTCGCTCGTAGGGTGTGATACAAAAATGACGGCGACACAGGGCAATCTTGCTAGCCTTTCGCGATTTATTTTCAGGGCTCCGACCTGGTATACGAGCCTAGCCTTCGCGCTGGTCATCGCCGCGATGACTGGCATTGTTGCGTTTGATTCACGATTCATTCTCGATGACGCCTGGCAGGGCGTGTTTCTCATCGGTCTGCCGACCTCAATCGCCAGTGCCGTGACGCCGTGGGTCGACCGGCAGTTGGGCGGACAACTCACCCCGAACCGGGCTACCCTGCTTGCAGTCATCTGTGAGCTCATCACTATTGCGATGCTGACCGTGGCCGGCCTCATCGCCATCGTTACCGTCCGCCTCGGGCAGAACTTCGTCTTCGACGTATTGTTAGTCGCGCTGGCGTCGATATTCGCCTTCCGGCTGCTGATACTGATGGCTGTCTCGCGGCATTCACTCCTGAAAGCGGCGATTCCTGCAAGTGTCCAGACAGTCACTGCCGCCGTGTTGCTGGCGATATACAGCGGGGCAACCGCGTTCATCCTTGATAACCCGATGCTCCGGGAGTACCTTTCCCGCCCGGAGGAGGTTCCGCCACAGGTACAGGGGTTTATTCCACAGGATTTCATCATTCTCGCGGTTATCTGTGTCATCTACGCGCTGGCGGTCTGGCTGTTCCTCGTCGTCATCGACCAACCGTGGCGCTCCTCGCTCGGCGTTTCCGCGCTGGATTTCCTCCGTGGTTTCATCGGGCACATCGCCGAAGGCACGCGAGAACTGGAGGAGTTCTTCGAGGACATCGGCGAAGAAGCCGTCGTCCCGGTCACCGTATTGTCGGTCCGCCGGCCGGGCGGCGAGGAGAAAGCCCGATTCGTCCTGCCGATGATTCACCCCGGCCCGATGGGCGAAATCGGCGGTGGGAACCTCCCCAGACGCGTCGCCGAGTCGGCTGAGGGTCTGGCCTTCCCACCACACGCGACCGCCGGCCACGACTTCAACCTCGTCACGGAACGGGAGGTCGACACCATCCTGTCGACGGCCAAGACAGCGTACCAGAACCTCGAATACGACGACCAGGCGACGGCAGGGACTCGCGTCACCGAAGGGGAAGCCACGCTGACCGGCCAGGCATTCGGCGACGACGCACTCGTCGTGAACACGTACGCGCCGGGCTGTGCCGACGACGTTGAGTACGCCGTCGGACTCTCGGCGATGTCGGAAGCGCGGGCCGACGGGCTCAACGACGTGCTTCTGGTCGACGCGCACAACTGCAACGACGGACTCGAAGGTGATGACCTCGGCCACGTCGTGCCCGGCAGTCAGCGGTCCTTCGATATGCTCCACGGAGCCGGACAGCTTGGAAGCCTGCTCACGGACGCCGAAACTGGCAGACTCAGCTGTGGCGTCGCCTGGGACGAAACCCCCTGGGAACCCAAAGAGGGCATCGGCCCGCTCGGGATCCGCGTCTGTGTCTTCGAGGTCAACGACCAGCGAACGGCGTACGTACTCATCGACGGCAACAACATGGAGCCGGGCCTCCGCCAGCGCATCATCGACGCCACCGAAGGCGTGGATATGGTGGAGGTAATGACCAGTGACACTCATATCGTCAATACTGTCGAGGCCGAGAACCAGGTCGGACAGGCGATCCCCGAGAAGGAGATCGTTGCGCTCATCGGCGACCTCGTCGACAGAGCTGTCGCCGACCTCGAACCCGTCGAGGCCGGGATGGCGAGCGAACAGGCGACCGTGACGGTGTTCGGCAACGACCGGACCGAGACGCTGGCCTCGACTGCCAACGCGATGGTCTCGATGGGTGGCGCGCTGGCTGGTGCGTTTATTCTCGTCGTAATGACGATCAGCGTATTGATTTTCCTGCTGACCTGACGGCTCGACCGGATACGATCCGCTTCTGTAACACTGCCGACTCGCTACGCTCGTCGGTTCTGTTACAGAGAACGCCGAGGAGGAGATTTGAACTCCTGAGTCCGTGAGGACAGTTGCTCTCGAAGCAACCGCCTTGGCCAGGCTAGGCTACCTCGGCTCACCCATCAGTACCGCCGTTTGCTCTTTAGGGGTTTCGATTTCGGACTCGACACCCCTTTATCGAACCCGTAACATGACAGGCTATGGACGCTACCGAGGCAAGCGAAGTGTCGAGTCAGATCCTCGACGAGATCGGGAGTGCCGTCATCGCTGACCGTGGCTTCTTCGAGACGGTGCTGCTGGGAGTCGTCGCGAAGGGCCACGTCCTGCTTGAGGACGTGCCCGGCACGGGAAAGACGCTGACCGCCCGCAGCGTCGCGACCGCGCTGGGACTGTCGTTCTCCCGTATCCAGTTCACGCCGGACCTCCTGCCGGCCGATATCACTGGGACACACATCTTCAACGAGGAATCCCGGAGCTTCGAATTCACTGAGGGGCCGGTGTTTGCCAACGTCCTGTTGGCCGACGAGATCAACCGCGCACCGCCAAAGACCCAGTCCGCGCTGCTCGAAGCGATGGAAGAGGGACAGGTCACTGTCGACGGGGACACGTACGACCTGCCCGAACCGTTCTTCGTCATCGCCACGCAGAACCCAGTCGACATGGAGGGGACCTTCGAGTTACCAGAGGCGCAGGTCGACCGGTTCCTGGCAAAGACATCACTCGGCTATCCTGACGACGAAGGCGAGGTCGAACTCCTCCGGCGGCGTGCCGGCCGGACGACACAGAGTCCAACGGTGAAACCGATACTCGACGCGGAATCAGTCAAAGAACTCCGGAGCGTACCGGAGACGGTTACCGTCGACGACGACCTGCTGCAGTACATGGCTGACCTCGTCCGGGCGACTAGGGACGACTACCGCGTGGACGTCGGGGTCTCACCGCGCGGGACCCAGCGACTGTTCGAGGCGACGCGAGCGATGGCGACGATTGCTGGTCGGGAGTACGTTGCGCCGGACGACATCAAGCGGGTCGCACAGCCGGTGCTGGCCCACAGGCTGGTGTTGACACCTGATGCCCGCGTCGAGCAAGTCGACAAGGGAACAGTCATCCAGAGTGTGCTCGACGAGGTCCCCGTTCCGACGGTCTAACCCCACGTCCAGTGGGCGTCCAGCGCGTATCGGTACACGCCGGTGATGACGATAGCCCCACCATTGCCGACTAGCGGCACGACGCCACCCCAGGTGACAAAGGCATAGAGGAGGCCTAACTGGAGCGGGATCGCCGTCCCACGAACGAGATTTGTCTTCCCTAACCCGACTACGTACTCCCGGAAATCCGAATGCTGTGACCGGTGGAACGTCCAGGCGTTGTTGAGGACGTACTGGAGCAAAATCGTACACTCAATTGCGATAGCGGCTGCGAAAATGTAATTCAGGCCACCGATATCGTTGAACAACCATAGTAGCGCTTGCTGAATCGACGCGGCAAACACACCGACGAGGAAAAACCGGATGAGTTGCTGTCGCCGGGCCGGTGTGACGACAGCGGACGCCATACAGCCTTACTGATAACCGAGCGCTTTTAACCGTGCTGTTATTTCGTCGGACGCTTCAGTGTTTCCAGCCCCATTCCCGTCGCTGTCGAGTTCGGCGAGGTGATCAGCGACAGCCTCCGACAACCGGTCGAGGACGGTCGCGGGCGGGTCGGCGTCCGTCGTGTCCGAGCAGAGGTTGACTTGTTCCTCAGAGTCGTTCGTCCGGTCGTACAGTTCCTGGCGCCCTGATTCCGTGAACTCGATGTACGTGTACCGCTCGTCGCGCGCACTGAGGAGGAGTTCGCCGTCCGCACGGCTCCGCGGAATCGGCTGACTGGTCACGCTCTCGCCCCGGACCGCCGCGGAGACGATGGGGCCGCGATCTTCAATGGTCTCGCCGTGTATCGCTGGAGCGACGGACGCCCCGTCCCACTCCGCCGCCGGCGTGAGCGAAAGCAGATCACACACCGTCGGTGCGATCGTGTCGAGGCCGACCGGCGTCTCGACCGATTGGCCCTCGCTCTCCGGCGTTGAGACGATGTAGGGAACATCGATGAGCTCCCGGTAGAGCTTGGGATAGTGAGCAAGGTGACCGTGTTCGAGGAACTCCTCGCCGTGGTCGCCGGCGACGATGACGGCTGTGTCGTCGCGGTGCCCCTCGGTTTCGAGAGTGTCGAGAAGCCGACCGACGCTGGCGTCGACCTGTCGGACTGTCGCCTCGTACAGCGTCCGGAGCGTCTCCAGCGTCCGGTCGTCGACCTCCCAGCCCAGCCCGGTTCGGAGGTGGGAGCTGAGCATCCGGAGGACGCCGAAGTGGTTGTCTGATACCTCGCGGATATGCCGCGGGGCCGGGACGTACGGTGTGTGCGTGTCCATGTAGTGGACCCACAGGAAGAACGGTCCGTCGGTCGTCTCTAGGAACTCGGTGGCGTGGTCTTCGAGGTCCCCCATACGAGACACGTCGGCGAAGGGGCGCTCGTCGGACCCCCCGCTGAGGACGGTCGCGGCACGACGGAACGGTGAAGTGCCGAGCTGGACCCATGCCTGAATCGTCGGGTGAGCTGCCAGGTACTTGCTGTAGCCGCCGCTGTCGACGAACGGCTCGAACTCGTCGAATCCGCGGTCGTATCCCCAGTGATCGGTGAGAAAGCCGTTTGCGGCGTTGAACCCAGCCGTCTCGATACCGGCATCGGACACCTGCTCGGCCAGCGTCGGCGTCGACGCCAGACCGATGTCCTCGCTTTCCGAGAATACTGGGCGTGATCCGTGAATGCTAGGGAACGAGAACGGCGTCCAGTTCCCCTGTGCCACGGCGTTTTCGAAGACGACGCCCGAGTCGGCGAGGGAATCCATGACAGGAGAGACGCTGTCAGTGCCTCCCAGCGCGTCGGCCCGCAGCGAGTCAATCGTGACTAGCACCACGTTCTGGGTTGCTGGGGCTGTCATAACCGACCCACCTTCCCCCTCACTCGCAATGTTACCGACGTATCGCGTCCGCAGACTGGGGGTTGCACCCAGCACGTGCCACCGTGTTTTCTCATACCCCCTATACCAGACACTGAATACTGAACGTTCCGGATAAATTCAGAGGCGTATAATAGAACCATACGCTAATAAGGTAGAATTAAACCCTTTCTCCGGTAATGTGCTCCCCAGTATTCGATGACCGACCAGATTCAATTTCGGTCCTACAACGACCGGGACGCCGACGCTGTCTGGCGTCTCCACGAATGGGCGATGCGGGCGACTGGCAACGACCCCAGCGACATCCCCGGAACGTCGGACCTGGAAAACATCGAGACGCGGTATTTTGACAACGGCGGCGCGTTTCTCGTCGGCGTCGTTCCCACTGCCGACGACGAACTCCCGGAAACGTTCGACGGCGGCCTGGCCGCGATGGGCGGGTTCCTCCCGAATGACGTCGGCCACGCGGACGAGCGCACCGTCCCCGGCGCGGCCGAACTCCACCGAATGCGGGTCGCTCCGTCCCGGCAGCGGCGCGGCTACGGTCGCAACCTCCTCCACAAGCTCGAACAGCAAGTGGCCGAGCAGGGATACGATGTCCTGCTTGCGACGACATCACAGAGCCAGCCCGCCGCAGTCGCGTTCTACCGTGACGAAGGGTATCAGGAGGTAGACCGGTCAACACAGGGCGAGTACGAACTCGTTCATTTCGAAAAGTGGCTCTGACTGTAGCACCGGGTCGGCGTTCAGTCGCCGCTGTAGGCGTCGTCAGTGTCCTCGCCGAAGGAGGTGTTGAGCCCGCCCGGGCTCTCCCGGTCCTGCTCGCGCATGCTCTGTCGCGTAAACTGCGGCTTGGCCCGGACGGCCTTCTTCGAGCGGAACGACCACCACAGCGCCAGGGAGAGGCCGACGGTTCCGGCGATGCCGACACCAGTGGCCGGCAGCGACGCCTGCGTGTACAGGAACGCTGTCGAGAACAGCGTGCTCGCGAGCAACATCCCGAGGATGAGTCGCTTAGTCATCGTTGCGAGCAAGCCATCGGAGTCCTCGATGTCGGCCTGCACGCGGAAGTCCTCTCGTTCAACCCTGTCGAGCGCGGACTCCAGTTTCGGCGGGATTCGGACGGCTGACCGGGCGGCATCGGACACTTCAGTCGCCCGGTCTTCGACGAAGTTCCGCACACCCTCGGCGATGTACCCCTCTTCTCGGAGGTAGTCGGTGGCGACGCCGATGAAGTCGAAGTCCTCGTCGAGCGTGACACAGACGCCTTCGACGACCGTGGCGACGCGCAACACGAGCGCCAGGTTCGCCGGCAGGCGAAGCGGGAACTCGTAGATGGTGTCCTCGACCTGCTGGATGATCTGCTGGACGCGGTATTGCTCGATGTCCTCGCCACGAGCGTCAGCGATGGCCAGTTCCATCACGTCACCCATTACCTGCCGGTCAGCCTCTGGCGAGAGCGTCCCCATCTCGATGAGGGCATCGAGGATGGCGTCGATGTCTTGGTCGGCGACGGCGGCGTAGAAGTCGATGATCTTGTCCTGCACGAACGGGTCGACCCGGCCGGACATCCCGAAGTCGTAGAAGACGAGCGTCCCGTCGTCCTGCACGGCGAGGTTGCCGGGATGCGGATCGGCGTGGAACACGCCGTCGTCGATAATCATCTGGAGGTACGCCCGCTGGAGCGTCTCGGCCAGTTCCGTTCGATTGATCCCGCCCGCATCGAGGCTGTCGATGTCGTTGATCTTCGTACCGGGGACGTACTCCATCGTCAGGACGCGCCGCGTGGAGTGGGACTCCTTGACCTTGGGGATGCAGATGCGGTCGTTGTCCCTGAAGTTCTCCCGGATCTCGGTGAGCATCCGGCCCTCTCGCTGGTAGTCCATCTCTTCGCGGATGGTCTTCGAGAACTCGTCGGCCAGTGTCTCGAGCGAGAACGACCGGGAATCGTCGATGAAGTACATCAACAGCGGGAGCGACCAGCGGACGACCCGCAGGTCGGCCTCGACGAGCGCTTCGATACCGGGACGGCGAATCTTGACGGCGACCTTCTCGCCGTCGATCTCTGCCAGATACACCTGACCGAGCGACGCGCCGCTTATCGCCTCCGTCTCGAACTCGTCGAATCGGTCGTCGACGGACCCCAGTTCGTCCTCAATGACAATCCGTGCCTCGTCCCAGTCGGCCGGCGGCACGCGGTCCTGTAACTTCGAGAACTCCTCGATGTACTCCGGTGGCAGGACGTCCGGCCGCGTCGAGAGAATCTGTCCGAGTTTGATGAACGTCGGGCCGAGGGTCAGCAACGAGTCGAGTAGCTGCTGTGCACGTTTGCGACGCTGTTCAGCCGTGACGCGGCGCGATGAGCCGACCACGAAGAACCGCTTTCGGTCTCGTGCGTACGCGACCAACAGGGGCAGGAAGTGGCGTGCAACGACGAGGAACCGCCAGTACGCGCGAAGATTCACCGGCTTGCCACCTCTGGATCAGTCCCCGTCGATCGGGATCGTGGTGCTCGGTGCGGCTGTCGCCTTCGGCAGGCGGAGTTCGAGGACGCCGTTTTCCACGGTCCCATCCCCGCCCTGCCCGGTCGTGTCCGGCGGGAGCGGAAGCTCGGCATCGAGGAACACGGAGCGGTCCTCGCGGACGAACGTGAACTCGCCGGGCACGTCCTTGGTTCGTTGCCCGTCGATGCGGAGGCGGCCCCCTTCAACGGTCACGTCGATTGTATCCGCGGTCACACCCGGCAGATCGAGCACGAGCAGGTATTCGTCCTCGGATTCGAGCACGTCCGCGAACACGGCGTCGGGAAGGTCCCGAAGCGCTTCACGCAGGGCAGACATGCGCCCATCTAAGTGGTACGCAGTGGTAAACCCGACGGTCTCGGCCACTACAGAAGCCCGGACAAGAGGGCAACGCTGCCGATGATAACCGCGACAAGACCGAACACAGTCTCGGCGATAGCACCTCGAACAATCCGCCGCGCAGTGCCACGCTCGCTGGTGTCGGAGATGACGAACACCGGCGTCCCGTCGCCGTCCCCGACGATAGCGTCGACCAGATTGCTCCCCCACGCCGTTGCGGGGCCACGCATCGCCTGGCCGTAGACGTACACGTCCTCGTCAACGTCCAGCCGACGCTCGGTAAAGCGCTGTTTGTTCCCCAGGCTGATTTCCGTCACGAGCAGGTTCACCGACCCATCTTGGGCCTCGACACCCTCCGTTCGCTCGACGTAGTCGGCCAGACGCTCGGGGAGTTCAGTTCCGGGGGACACCGTTACCGACTGGGACTCGAACCGCACGTCCGCTCCGTCCGGGTTTACGCGAACGCGCGCATTCCCGTCGTCGACGATGAAGTCGACGCCGTCCTGCCCCTCGTCCAGCGTCTCCCAGTTCGAGTGTTTGCCCGACGACCGGTACTCCTCGACCTCGTAGGTGTAGGCCAGACACTCGCTACCGGTGAAGGGGGAGGTGACGGTCCCGGCATCCTCCTGGGCAACGGCTGTGCCGGTAATTTCGACGGGACCAGTGTGCCCGTCGAGCGAGCGCACCGGAACGGGATCGTTTCGAAGAATGTGGAACACCGTTTTGAATTCCCGGCCACCGCGAAGGAGGACGAAACCGCCGATGATCAGGAACACGATGCCGACCAGTTGCGGGAGGACCATACGCCGATGCCGACCCGACCGAGGAAAAACGTTCTCAGTCCATGTGGACAAGCGACGGCTGGGGCGTGGCCACTCGGGGTGTTTTTGCCACAGTACCCACTAGCAGGGGTATGGCTGGCTCCCCGCCGTCGGAGGCTGAGTCGCTCGCGCTGGAGACTGCCCGCAGACAGCTCGGTAGTTTCGCTGTCCCTGTCGACCGAACAGACAGAATTCCGCTTTCCGTCGCTGTCGGACGAGTGCTGGCGACAGATGCAACGGCCAATAAACCCGTCGAAGAGGCAGATATCTCGGTCGATGACACCGTCTTCGACCAAGGGCATCAGGTACGGCCCGGCGACGTGGGACTGCTGCGGGCGACCGGCGTCTCCGAACTGCTCGTCCGCCAGCGACCGCAGGTCGGCATCGTACCGACTGGCGACGAACTCCGAGCGGATGCCAGCCCAGCCCGCGAGGTCGAGACGGCGGGGTTCACGCTGGCGCAGTATGTCGACCGCTGGGGCGGGAAGGTGACCTACCGGGACCCCGTCGCTGACGACGCGCCGGCGCTCCGGATGGCCGTCCAGCGTGACCTCACCCGAGATGCGCTCGTCATCACAGGGACCGAGCCGGGGGATACGCTTCGAGAGGTCGTTGCAGATCTCGGTGAGGTGTTCACCGACTACGTCGATATCGACCCGGGCCAGCGGACGGGCGTCGCCGTCGTCGAGGACCGCCCGGTCCTGCTGTTGCCGAAGTCGCCGAGTGCAGCCCGCGTCGGCGCGGTACAGCTCCTTCGTCCGCTACTGAAGGCGTTTGCCGATGCACCGCTGTCTGCACATCCAGCGACACGAGCGACGCTGGCGGCGGCCATCGACAGTCAGGACGGTGTCAGGACGTTTACGCCAGTCGCTGTGAGCGACGGGACAGCAACGCCGCTGCCCGGCGTCGATCTCGCGACCGCGACCCGGGCCGACGGCTGGGTATCCGTGGCTGCTGACGAGACTGGTATCGATGCCGGAACGACCGTCACTGTGGAAAACTGGGACTACCTGCCCTGAGACGACGCCAGGTCGAGTAACGTAGCGACGCGTTTGTCACCACGCACGCACCGACCTGTCTCTGCCGGGGACCGCCGGCCGACGTGGACGCCATCGAGGCCCGCGTTCCACGCCGCGCCGATGTCTGACGGATTATCTCCCGCCAGCACGCCGCTGTGGCCGTTGTACCAGACATCCATCTCCCGCATCGCCAACTCCACCGGCTTCGGGTCGGGCTTCCAGCCGATGTCGTCGTCACAGCAGACGACCGTCTCGAACCAATCGGCGATGTCGAGGTGGTCGAGTACCGGCTCGGTGAGGTACTGCTGGCAGTGTGTGACCAGTCCGACCGGTGTATCGAGGGTGGCGAGGAACGCCTCGGCGTCGTCGTAGAGATACGTCGCCTCGGCCCGGGCGACAGGGTCTTCCTCCTCGTGGAACAGCCGCCAGAACTCCTGCTGGTCGACGCCACGCTCCGCAAGCGTCCGCGACCGTGTCCCACCGAATCCGTACCAGAGTGCATCCCGTTCCCGGTCGGTGAACTCGACGCCGAGGCGGTCGCCGACGGCGCCCATTACCTTCCGGGGGTACGCTGGCTCGATGTCGACGAGGGTCCCGTCGAGGTCGAACAGCCAGAAGTCGTAGTCGGTGGTCATGAGAGGTAGATTTATTGGGGATTTTCTAATAAAGTCTTTCGGGCCCTACTGTCAGTTTTGAGGTGTATAACACATCTGTAGTCACTGACTACACAGCAGCGGCTCCGCTTATGTCACCTGTATCGAACTTCCGAGGTACTTGGTGAGCACCTCGCTGACCGAGTCAGCGTTGAACAGGGACAGATCGTCGGCAATTTCGGCTTTCAGCGAATCCAGATACGCCTCGTCGGTCCGGAGTTCACTGAACGACGCCGAGACGACTGGGCAGCCGAGTTCGTCCTCGACGAGCCGACGGAAATGCGGTTCGTCAGCGAGTTCGCCCCGCCAGAGCGTGTCCCGGAAGAATAGCCAGCCGCTTTTGCCCGGGTCGTCAGCCGTCCGGTACAGCGTCGTTTCGAACCGATCGGGGTCAGTCCACAGCCCATCTGCGTCCGGCTCCAGCCGAATTTCTACCTGGAAAACATACTGTGCGGTCGCGCCGTCGGGATCAGTCGGCTGGAGCGACGCGAGTCCGTCGGTCGTGTCCACGGTCACACCGTCAGTCGTGAATGCCGTTCAGCCGTTCGGCGAGGTCGATGTCGTTCTCGGTGATGCCACCGGCATCGTGGGTTGTGAGCCGGACTTCGACCTCGCCCCAGCGGATGGTCATCTCCGGGTGATGCCACGCGTCCTCTGCGAGGCCCGCCGCGGCGCTCAGAAAGCCCGACGCGTCCAGATAGCCGTCGAACTCGAAGACGCGGACGATTTCGTCGCCCTCGCGGGTCCATTGCTCGGGTAGTCGGTCGCTAATCTCGTCGTCAGAGAGCAAGTCTGCCATATCGCCTACGTCGGGCGGCGTTGGCAAAAAGGTGGGCGTGATCAGTCGTCAGAGAGTCGGTCGAGCATCGCGTTCGGGATCTCGTCGCGCATGCCGTCGGGGATGTCGTCGACCGACATACCCTGGGTGAACTCGGGCGGCGTGGCCTGATCCGGGCCGCCGAAGTCCGGATCGAACAACTGGAGCGCCGTATGGATCGTCGACCAGTCGTCCTCCTCCGCGGCGTCGCGCAGGCTCTTGGTCGGCGCGGCGAGGATCTGCGAGACGATGGCGTCGGCCATTGCTTCGACGACCTCCGCCTGCTCATCGTCAAAGTCAGCTGCCGAAAGTGCGCTGTTGATCTCTGCGGCCTTAACCTGTTCAGCGCTCTCGTACATCGTCGAAATAACTCTGTCTGCGCGCTTGCGCTTGTACTGCGTGAGCAGGCGGTCGAACTCCTCATCAACGATACGCTCGACCGCTTCGGCGGCTCGCTGTCGCTTGTTCCGCGTTTCGGCGGTCACCGACTCCAGCGCATCAAGGTCATACACTGTCACCGACGGGAGGCGGTCCGCGCCCGCCGGGACGTCACGCGGTTGGGCAATATCGACAATGGATACGTCGCCGGAATCGCTGAAGGTCCCGATATCGAACACCTGATCACCGCTCCCTGTCGCCGAAATGACGGCACTGGCCTCGGAGACGGCGGCTTCGATACCGTCGAGTGCGAGTGCGCTGGCGTCGATATCGACCGATTCAGCGATGTGCTCTGCGTGTGGGACCGTCCGGTTGGCCACGAGCAGCCGGTCTACTTCCTCGCTGAGCGCCTCCGCAGCGAGTTGGCCCATCTCGCCGGCCCCGACAACGAGCGCTGTCCCGTCCGCTAGCGAACTCTCCTGTTTGAGAAGGCGAACCGCGGCGGAGGCAATCGAGACGACACCCTCGTTGATCTTCGTCTCCGTGCGAGCGCGCTCGCCCACGTGAATCGCTTTCGTGACACCGTCTTCCAGCATCGGTCCGATGCCGCCGACGCCGCGTGCGGTCTCGTAGGCGGTCCGGAGCTGGCCGAGGATCTGATCCTCACCCAGCACAATCGATTCGAGCCCGGCGGCTACTCGGAGCAAGTGACGGAGGCTCTCCTCGTGACCCATCTCAACAACGACGTCATCGGGCACGGCACGGGTGAACAGTTCGAGCGCGTCAAGCCCGTCCTCGTGATCAGAGACGACGACGTACCCTTCGGTACGGTTACACGTCTGCAGCGCAATCGCCTCTTCGACCTCTGGGTTGGCGAGCAGGGATTCAACGGCGTGGCGCTCGCTGTCCGCCGCAGCGGTCTCTAATTGGTCGACGCTTGCGCGCTCATGGGAGATACAGACCCCAACGATTGCACCAGTGTCCCCTCTCACGTTTGATCACCAGGTAACTCTCCGATCACGTCTCTAGCTACTTGCTCTCCCTTGTACCTGCCACTATCTAAAGCCTTCCAAACTTCCCGTGACCTGACAACGAACCTGACGGCGTCGCGCCGTTCGGCCGCCGGGACCCCCCGGTCGCGCAGGTCCTCACGGAGGTCGCCGACGACCTCGGCCATCAGACCAGCGTTTCCGAACTCGTCTTCGAACCGCTCGCGAAGGTGTTTCGACAGCGCCGGCGCGTGCCCGCCGGTCGCAATCGCGAGCGTCACCGGATCGTCCCGTACCGTGGCCGGCACGACGACGTTGCCGAACGACTGGTCGCCGTGGTCGTCGGCGCGGTTGACGAGCGCGCCGTGCTCCTCAGCGGCTATGCTGAAGGCGTCGTTCAGGTCCGAGTCATCCGTCGCGGCGACGACCAGCGCCGGGTCGGTCTGCTCGACCCACTCCGTGGCGTCCTCGGGGGCCGGTGCGGCCCGGACCTTTTCAGCGTCAGCGAACGTTCGGTCGCCGAACTCGGGACTGAGGACGACAACACTCGCCTCCGCGGCGAACGTTCGGGCCTTGCGTGCACCGACTGGGCCGCCACCGACGACGAGCACCGTCTCGCCCTCGAAATCGTGCATAAGCGGAATCATCGGTTGGCACTCCCTGATTCGACACTACGGTCCTGCATACGCACGATCACGCCGTCTCTGTGTTCTGCCGCGCTCGTTCGTCCAGCCTGATGCCTGTTTTTTTCAGGATGCGCGTCGAGAACAGCGTGTCCCAGTCGTCCTCAGAGACGTCCCAGTGGTCGGTCATCCGGTCGCGGACCTGTTGGATGCGCTCCTGACTCTCCGCTTCACTTCGCCCATGGGTCATCGCGAAGAAGTTGTACGGCCAGACACCGTCGTGACGGGGCCGCTCGTAACAGTGGGTTACGAAGTCGAACTCGGCGATAGCCGGGCCGACCTCGTCGATGACCTCGTCGGGCACGTCCCAGACGGTCATCCCGTTCTCGCTGTAGCCAAGGGCGTAGTGGTTCGGGATGACGCCGACGCGGCGGACTTTCCCCTCCGCATTGAAGCGCTTGATCGTCTCCAGTACCCAATCAACGTCAGCGTCGATTTCGTCGGCCACGTCGGCGTACGGTGTGGCAGTGACCGGGAGACCGTCCTGGATTTCCAGCACGAGGTCCAGTTCGTCGGCGGTCAGAGACTGGCTGTCCGTCGGCGTCACGTCCGGACCCAGATCCGAACAGTCGATGTCCTGAGTCTGTGGCCCCTCGACGGGGAACTTCGCGCCGACGTGGAACTCCTGCTGTTTCGGGAGGTTGTACGTCTCCTCGCCGGTTTCGGCCTCGATTTCGGCCAGAACCTCCTCGACCCGTCCTTCCTCGGCCACCGAGAGAACGAACCACATGTTCAGATGCGGATGTTCGCGCTCGTAATTGTGCGCGACCTCCGGGTACGCGTTTATCATCTCGGCGTGTTCGTCGTAGCTGTCCTCGGGGGCGTGGGTTGCGACGAGCGTGGCAGTGCCGCCGATCGCTTCGGCGTTGATGAGTGCCCCGAACCGCGTGAGCACGCCCGCGTCGTCGAGGTCCTGTACGCGCGTTAGCAGCTCGTCCGCGTCGATGTCGACGCCGTGGTCGGCGAGGGCCGCCGCGGCCGGTTCGAACGGCCGTTCGACGACCGGGAAGCCGCCCTGGAAGGCGTTCAACACCGCCCGGTCTACCGTCCCGAGGTCTTCGCTCATACGGAAAGCTGGGGGTTCTGCGAATAAAAACAGCCCGGGACAGGCGAGCGAACGCGGCCCGCATGTCCGGGTCGCCGGAGCGTTTTATCCCCTTGCGCCCCTAGTTCACGTGTGGCAATCTCGACAGCCGAACTGACGGTCCGGCTGCTGGTCTACCTGTTCGTTCTGATAGGGGTGCCGCTGTGGTTTGTCCTCATGTTTCGGCTCATGGACTACGCCGCACATGATACGCTCGTCGACCAGTTCAGCGGCCAACGCAACGGTCGCGACACCGGCCAGCTCAACGCCTACTTCGAACAGGCCGCGGTTGAGGCGAGAAACTGTCGTATTTGTGGCGCGGCGAACGGCCCCGATTACACCTACTGTCACAACTGTCAAGAACGGTTGTCGGCTAGCGACTGACGCGTTTACTCGCCTTCGACGCCAGTGACCGCGTAGCCAGCGTCCTCGATAGCGTCGAGAATCCCGTCGTGGTCGGCACTCGCCTTGTAGTAGAACACCAGATCGAAGGAGCCGTTTCGCAGGAGTTGCTGGCACTCCCAGACGAACTCTTCGTCGTCAAGCGTGAGGCCCTGATGCTGGTTCGACGCGAACTCGGAATCGTCGCTCCCTGAGTAGACGAATGTGTCCGTCGGGTCCAGACCAGCGCCCTCGGCGATGAGTTCGCCGACCTCGATGGTGGCCTGCATCATCTCGATCTCGTCGCTGCCGTCGTACTCCGTATGGACGACAGCGCCGTTGAGCTGAATCTCGCCCGGTTCGAGCAGTTGCTTGGTCCGCCGGTAAAGGTCATCGTCGAGTGCGTCGGCCTCGCTCATACCTTGCGGTCGGTGTCGCTGTCCCTAAGACGCTTCGGATTCAGAGCGCTGATCCGTCTACCCGAAGATATTCGGATCAAGAGACGGCGCGGCCACAGCGGTGGGAACCCACGCGCTGTCAAGTCGCGCCGCTCGGTCAGTAGGAACCCGTTGAAAAGCGAGCCGTTCTCGCTTACAGTCGCTCGAGGTTCTTCGCCCGCGGGCCTTTATCTGCCTGTTCGATGTCGAATTCGACTTCTTGCCCTTCTTCTAAGTCCGGGCCGCCGACGTCTTCCATGTGGAAGAACACGTCTTCGTCGGCATCGTCGGTTTCGATGAAACCGTAGCCACCCGTATCGTTGAAGAAGTCGACAGTGCCTGTCGCCATGGTTACAGCCGCGTGAGGTTTTTCGCGCGCGGGCCTTTGTCGGCCTGCTCGATCTCGAATTCCACTTCTTGCCCCTCCTCGAGGTCAGGACCTTCGATGTCCTCCATGTGGAAGAAGACGTCCTCGTCGGAGTCTTCGGTATCGATGAAACCGTAACCGCCTGTGTCGTTGAAGAAGTCTACCGTACCGGTCGCCATTGCAATTTGAACGTTAAGCCGGGGTATATTAAAACTATGCGCATATATTTCGATAGATTAGGTGGGAAATAACTGTACCCGATCCTTTCCACAAAGCCCTTATTGAGTGGTTGAAATGTACACAACGATGCTATCGAGGGGGAAGCGACTGGGATATGCGGCCTACGAGCGATTGCTCCAGTGGGAACTGTCAGGGACGCCCGACCACGTCGCAGTCATTATGGACGGGAACCGACGATACGCTGAAAAGCAGGGCGCGAAAAAGCAGGAGGGCCACAGAGAAGGGGCCCAAACGACGGAGGCGCTGTTGAACTGGTGCGACGAACTCGGCGTTCGTGAGGTGACGCTGTACACGTTCTCGACGGAGAACTTCGACCGCGACCCCGAGGAACGCGAACACATCTTCGACCTCGTCGAACAGAAGCTCCGGACGTTTGCCGACGCCGACCGGGTCCACGAAGCCGGCGTGTGCATCCGCGCTATCGGCGAGACGGAGATGCTGCCCGAGCGGGTCCGGGACGCAATCGACTACGCTGAAGGGCGAACCGCACAGTACGACCAGCTCAACCTCAACATCGCGCTAGCCTACGGCGGCCGGGCCGAGTTACTCGGTGCGGCCCGCGAGGTCGCTACTGCCGTCGAGGACGGGGCCCTCGACCCGACGGATGTCTCCGCGGAAACTATCGAAAAGCGGCTCTACGAGGGGCCGACCCGCGACGTCGACCTCATCGTCCGAACCGGCGGTGACGAACGTACCTCGAACTTCTTGCCGTGGCACGCCAACGGCAACGAGGCCGCTACGTTCTTCTGTACCCCCTACTGGCCCGAGTTCCGGAAAGTCGACTTCCTGCGAGCGATCCGGACGTACCAGAACCGCGAGCAGTCCTGGCGGACGACCCGCGCTGAGCGCTCGCTCGCACTGGTTCGTGCTATTGAGCAGTCGGAACTCCCGACGGCTAAACGGATGCTCGGACGGTTCCGGGACGCGCTCCCGAGTACCGAACGCGAGCAACTCGACGAGGAGTACGACCTCGCGGACTGATTACCGCCCGAACCGGCGCTGTCGCTCCTGATAATCCCGTAACGCTCGCAGGTAATCCCGCAGTCTGAAGTTCTGCCAGTTCACGTCTGTGAAGTACAGTTCCGAGTACACGGACTGCCAGATCATGAAATCGGAGAGCCGTTCGGCTCCGGTCTTGATGACCAGATCCGGGTCGGCCGGGAAGACGAGATGCTCCTCTACTGCGGCCTCGTCGATGTCGCTCGGGTCGAGCGAGCCCGCATCGACATCTTTTGCCAGTTTCTGGACGGCCGTTGCGAACTCAGACTGTCCGCCGAGGCCGATCGAAATCTGAATCGGGGCATCAGCCGTCGTCTCGTCGTCCGGTACTCTGACCGCTATCTCCCGTGGCGCGGTGACGCTTTCGAGTTCGCGCTGCAGCGTCGGAATCGCTTCCTCGTCGAGAACACTCACGTAGACGACGACGGTATCGGTTCCGTACTGGACCGCCCAGTCGAAAAATCGTTCTAGGGTCCGGTATGCACCGTCTCCCAGCAGATCCCGCTCCGTAATCACCAGCGCGACCGTCTCGGGCAGGTCGGCGTCGCTGCGCCGAACGCGCGTCGCGAGATATCGGTCGTATAGTCCCACGTCCGCCGGTATGCTGACAGCCCCAGTAAATCTCACGGTACCGTCGCCTCCACAGTTCGGAAAGGGTAAGTGCCTCTCGGGGATACCGGTGGGACGTGACTGGCACAGTCCGTCGGGCAGGTGCGTTTGCCGCCGTGGGGACCCTCGCGGTCGCCGTCCCGGCCGCAACGGGCTTTCGCTCGCTCGAACTCGCGACTGTCGCCGCTATCGCACCCTTCGTCCTCGTCGCCGCGCTCGGCGTCACGGTCATCGGACAGGACTCGCGGTTGTTCGACCTGTTCGCCCGCCCCGGTGACTACGAGGACGGGAAACTGTACGGGCTAGCGGCCTTCTCGCTTGCCGCCGCCGGGCTCGCACTGCTTGCCGTCCGCTTCAGTCTACCGGTGCCGGTGTTCGTCGGTGTCGTTGTCATCGTCGCCTACGGCAACCTCGGCCAGCGGCTCGCATACACCGTCCGCTCAGACGAAGTGGTCGCAACTGCGGGCTTCGTTCTCGTCGGCTTCGTCGCCGGCGTCGCGGGGCAGGTTCTCGGGACGCAGATTCAGGCCGCTGTCGGCGAAGGAGCGGCCGCTGTCGATATTCCACTCGTGCTGTTTCTCGCCGCCAGCGGCGCGTTTGTCGCCGCGCTCCTTCGCTCGGTCCTGTTCGAACGGGACGACCCGCTGGTGATGCTCACTGTGGGACTGCTACTGTGGCTGTTTTTCGAACTCGACCCGTCGGTGACGGCACAGCGCGTCGTCATCGCGCTCGCCGTGACAGTCCTGCTCGGCTATCTCTCCTACGCGCTCGACACCGCATCCCTTCCGGGGATGCTCACCGGCGTTCTCCTCTCCTTTTTGACCATCGTGCTCGGCGGCTTCGGCTGGTTCGCTATGCTGATTTCCTTTTTCGCGCTCGGTGGCCTCTCGACGAAGTTCCGCTACGAGGAGAAACTGGACCGCGGCATCGCCGAGGAGAACGAGGGCGCACGCGGAAGCGGGAACGTGCTCGCAAACTCCATCGTCGCGTTGTTCGCCGTCGTCGCGGCGGCGGCGAGTCCGAGCCACATCGCTGTCAACCCGCTCTTGTTCTTCTATGCCTTCGCCGGGGCTGTCGCCGCCGCGATGACCGACACGTTCTCCAGTGAGTTCGGCGGGCTCTACGACAACCCACGGCTCATTACGACGCTCAAACCCGTCGAGCCGGGCACTGACGGCGGCGTCACCTGGCAGGGTGTGGCCGCTGGAGCCGTCGGCGCAGGCATCATCGCCGGTATCGCCGCGCTCACGCAAGACATCACCACAGTGGGCAGTGGCGTCATACTCCTGTGTGGGCTGGTCGGGATGATCGTCGACAGCCTGCTTGGCGCGACCGTCGAGGGCTCAGTCGTCGGCAACCAGGGCGTCAATATGCTCGCAACCCTGGCGGCCGCACTGGCCGGGGTCGGCGTCGTGCTGGTCGCTGGTCTTCTATGATTCGCGAGGCCCGTCCCGCGGATGAATCCCGGCTCCGGGCTATTCAGACGAACGCACTTGACGAGCCGTGGCCGGACCTACTCAGTGTCGGGATCGACGGCCCGCCACTCGTGCTGGTGCTCGATATTGGCGAACCGCTCGGCTACGCGCTGGTCGTGCCGGACCATCCGATCGCGTACCTAGCGGAGTTCGCAATCGCGCCCGGGAAGCAAGGGCAGGGCCTCGGGACGGCGCTGATGGACGGGCTACTCGATAGACTCCGGACTGGTGGGTTCGAGACAATCAGGCTTACAGCGCGCGCGGACGACGAGCGGGCACGCGGCTTCTACGACGGGTTCGGATTCTCGGTCGCTGACGAGCTACCCGATCACTACGACGACGGCGACGGCGTGTTGCTCGTCCGGGACCTCTAACCCTCGATACGGACCTGCACGGCCGTCGGCTGTTTGACGTACTCGCCGTGGCCGGCCGCGACGACGACGTCGACGCCGCGCTGGGCGGCAACGTCGAGGAGCTTCTGCGAGCAGTCGGCATCGATGACGACAGTTTTGGGAACGTCCTCGGTGGATTCAAGCAACGAGACAACGTCGTCGGCGTCGCCCTCAGCGAGCAGTGTCGCGTCCTCGTCGACCAGCCTGGCCGTCCCACTGTTGTTCCGAATGACGGCTTCGATGTGGTCCGAGAGCGACGGGATGGTCGGTCCGTCATTGCTTTCGGTCGTCTCCGCGTCGGTCGCGGCATCCGTCACGGCGGCCGCGTTCGGACTTTTCGCGCCGTTCGTCGCCCCGTCGGCTGTCTCTGTCTGCGCCGACTTGGTCTGTGCATCGGGCGCGGGCTGGCTGTCAGCGGTGTCGTCCGATATCGCAGCGGTCACCGCACCGCCGTCGGCGGTCGTCGACTCCCCGGCGTGGGACATCTCCTCGCGGATGCTGTCGAGACTCTTCGCGCTTGCGACCGTCTCGTAGGGCACCTTGTCGCGGAGCGCCGACATCACCTCGCTCCGGGAGAGGTCCTCAACGGACTTGCCGCTTGGCGTGACGGCGACGTAATCCACGTCACCGACTTGCGCGAGTTCCTTCAGAATGAGATCTCCACCGCGGTCGCCGTCGAGGAACGACGTCACCGTCCGGCCAGCCGTCAGGTCTGCGATAGCGTCCGGAACGTCTGTGCCCTCGACGGCCACAGCGTTCTTGATGCCGTATTTCAGCAGTTGCATCACGTCAGAGCGCCCTTCGACGACGACAATCGCATCGGAGTCGGCCACCCGCGGTCCGGCCGGGAGCCCCTCGTAGTCGGTCACGTCGGCGACCCGGACCTGCTGTCTGACCGTCTCGACGATGTCCTCCGTCTGAATGGACTTTTCCTCGAAGTCGTTCAGCAGCTCCGTCGCGCGCTCGACGACCTCTCGCCGCTTGGCGCTGCGCACGTCCTCGATCTCGGCGACCTCGATCTCGGCGCGGCACGGCCCCACCTGTTCGATGGTCTCCAGTGCCGCGGCGAGAATTGCCGTTTCGACCCTATCGAGCCCGCTCGCGACGGTAATCTCGCCGAAGGACTGTCCACCCTCCGAGCGTATCTCCACGTCGATGCGGCCGACCTTTTTCGAGTCCTGCAGGTCCCGCAGGTCCAGTTCGTCGCCGAGTAATCCTTCCGTCTGGCCGAACACCGCGCCGACGACGTCGCTCCGCTCGACGACTCCCGCCGCCGTGATGTCGGCATGTATCAGATATTTCGCCGTATCTTGCATGATTGTCCTGTTTTCCAGCCCGTCTCCCGGTGTTTCGACGGACTGCTGTCACTATATTGATGTTGGGAAGTACAGCGGAATAACCTTGCGCACCCGACTCGATGATCAAACCTTCTCGCAGGGACGCAGCGACCCGACACCGCTTCTGTGAAACGTTCCATTCCCGACAGATCGGCCACTCAGTTTAGTAACGAACTCATGCCGTCGACACCGGCCCGGATGGCGTTGACCGGGTCCTCTGGGTCGTCGTGCTCGAAGACGAGCCATTCAGTCCCGGCCTCGCGGGCCGCATCGACCACCCCCTGAATCGGCACCACGCCGTCGCCGAGCGCTGTCGGCTCCCCGTCTGCTGTCATGTCCTTGAGGTGGACGACTGGGACGCGTCCGTCGAGTCGCCGGATCAGTTCGACGGGGTCCTGCCCCGCAGCGTGGGCCCACCCGGCGTCGAACTCGAAGCCGATGGTCGTCTGGTCGACGAGCGCGTCGAAGGCGGTCCCATCGCCGAGCGGGACGAACTCGTGGTCGTGGTTGTGGTACAGGAGCGGTCGGTCAAAGTCCGCCGCAAGCATCCCGAGCAGGGTCGCCGTCGACTCGACTGCCCGCTCGCTGGCGAAGTGGTCGTCGTCGAGATACGGGAGGACGATGTACGGCGCATCGAGTGTTCGGGCCTGATTGCCAACGGTGCGCGGGTCGGACTGCAGGTCTTCCAGTTGGACGTGGACGCCGGCAATGCCGAGTCCCGCTTCGTCGAGCGCGCGCCGGGACGCGCCCGGGTCGCCGATACCGGCGAACTCCACGCCGTCGTAGCCTGCGGCACTGATGCGGTCGAGCACGTCCGAGAGCGGTTCCCGGAGTTCACGGAGCGTCCAGAGCTGGATCGCTGTCTGCATACCGTTGCTGCGAACGCTGTCGTAAAATAACTGGACGGACAATCGGGGGGCATGGGATTCACTGAAACCGAGATCGACCCCGCACGGTTCCTCGAAGACGTAGAGATGCGTATCGGCGAAATCGTCGACGTCGAACCGTTTCCCGAAGCACGCAAGGATGTGTACAAGCTCGACGTAGATTTCGGCGACGAGACACGCCAATCCGCCGCGGGACTGACAGACGTGTACGACCCCGAGGACCTCCTCGGTTCACAGGTCGTCGCCGTCGTCAACCTCGGGACGGTCTCTATCGCCGGCTTCGAGAGCGAGTGTCTGGTGACCGGCGTCGACAGCGAGGACGGCGTCGTCCACCTGACGCCCGAACGGGAGGTCGAGCCGGGGACGCGGGTGTATTGAAGATGATTCTGTGACGTGGACGTATTGAAGGCGATTGTTCTTCAACAAGAGATAGTGAAGGTTCGTTACCCATTAGTACCGCCAGCGGCTAGACTGTCGTAATATGAGTACGGTCAGGGCCGCTGGGTGGACAGTCGTCGCGCTCGTGTTGATGGCGTTGGCAGTGCCATGGTTCCTCTGGGACACCAGCACGATCGCGGCCGGACTGCCTGTGTGGCTGTGGTGGCATATCGGGTGGATGGTGCTTGCAAGCGTCGTATTCGCCGTCTTCGCACGTACCGACTGGGGCCTCGGCGTCGAGGAGGTGCGGTGAGATGGCTGACACCGCACTCCAACTGGGTATCGTCGGCGCGTACATGATCGTCGCACTCGCGGTGGGTGCAGTCGCCTATCGCCTCACCGACCGGACCGCCGAGGACTACTATCTTGCGAGCCGAACGCTTGGCACAGTCGTCCTGCTGTTTACGACCTTCGCGACGCTACTGTCAGCGTTTACGTTCTTCGGCGGCCCGAATCTCGCGTTCAGCGCCGGCCCCGAATGGATTCTCGTGATGGGGCTCATGGACGGCATTATCTTCGCTGTCCTCTGGTACGTACTGGGCTACAAGCAGTGGCTGGTCGGCAAGCGCCATGGCTACGTGACGCTTGGTGAGATGCTGGGTGACCGATTCGGGTCGACGGCGCTGCGGGTCGTCGTCGCCGGCGTGAGCTTGGTCTGGCTGTTCCCGTACGTGATGCTCCAGCAGAAGGGGGCCGGCCAGGCCATCGTCGGCCTCACGAATGGCGCGGTCCCGTTCTGGGTCGGGGCCGGCGGCATCACGCTGTTTATGATTCTCTACGTCGCACTCTCGGGGATGCGCGGCGTCGCCTGGACCGACACGCTCCAGGGCCTGTTCATGCTCTCGCTGATCTGGGTCGCCGTCGCCTGGGTCCTCTCTGCCGTCGGCGGCGCTGGCGAGGCGACGGCGTTGCTCGCGTCCGAAGAGCCCGCCTTCGTCGGCCTTGGTGGCGGACTCTACACGCCCCAGTACATCATCTCGACCGCGGTCAGCATCGCCTTCGGCGTGACGATGTTCCCACAGATCAATCAGCGCTTCTTCGCCGCCGGCTCGAAGAAAGTGCTCAAGCGCACGTTTGCACTCTGGCCGGTGCTGGTCCTGCTCCTGTTCGTTCCGGCGTTCATGCTGGGCGCGTGGGCCGCGGGACTCGGCATCACTGTCCCGGAGGGCGGCAACGTTATTCCGGCGCTACTGGGCGAGTACACGCCGACGTGGTTCACCGCGCTGGTCATCGCCGGCGCGATGGCTGCGATGATGTCCTCCAGCGACTCGATGCTGCTGTCGGGTTCGTCGTACCTCACGCGGGACCTCTATCGGCCGCTCACTGGCCGCAGCGATGCTAGCGACGAAGCGACCGACCGCCGCGAGGCGCTCGTCGCCCGCATTGGCGTCGTCATCTTTGCTACCCTCTCGTTCGTTGCGAGTCTCTACACGCCGGGAACACTGGTCCAGATCGGCGACACGGCCTTCAGCGGCTTCGCACAGCTTACGGTTCCTGTCGCACTTGCGCTGTACTGGCAGGGAACGACGCGCTCGGGAATGTACGCCGGCGTGATCGGCAGCCAGGTGTTCTATGGCCTGCACGTCTTCCCGGTGCTCTCGACACTTGGCGGACTTGTCGGCCTCGATGTCGCCCTGCCGACGGCGTACCTGGGCTGGACGCCCGGCATCGTCGGCATCCTAGTTGGTCTCGTGCTGACGGTCGGCATCTCGCTGGTGACTGCCCCCGCTGCGACCGAGAACCGCACCGCCTACGCCGTCACCGGCATCGAAAGCGACTGAGAGGTGCTGACCGTTCACCGCGACAACCACCGGACAGCGGCCACCGGCGGACATGTAAACCTACAAAAGCATCCAGCCCAATATGCAGGTATGGACTCCGATAAGAACGTCGGCGGTCGCGACCGCCTCATCCGTGCGGTGCTGGCAGCTGTCCTGACAATCGTCTCCCTGCGCTGGCTTCGGAGCGGGAAGCGCAAGCGTGGCCTGCTCGCCGGTATCGGCGCGCTTGGCCTGGGATTCAACGCTTCGACGGGGTACTGTGGATTCAACGACACCTTCGATATCGATACGACGGCCAGTGAAGACGACGACGTGTTCGCGCCGGATATGGACGACGAGTCGGCAGCCGACGAGTCGACGGACGTGAGCGTCGACTTTACCTCCGCTGACGACACCGAAACCGCGAACGGCCACGCCAGCGGCGAGCTGACCTGTGCCGTCTGTGAGGACCCTATTGTTCCCGGTGAGCGCCGTGGGCCGAACGACGACGGCGCTATCGTCCACGAAACCTGCGAGTAACGTCGGCCCCGACCGCTCAGCGGCCCGAGTCTGGTTCTTTTTATAATCACCGTCCCAGTCAGCCACGTGTGTAGACCTACATCGGTCTCGACTACGCCGGCTCATCGGCCTCGGGTCGGCCGCGGCCCTCTTTCGGGCTTTCGAAGGTGTTCACAGTGCCCGACATCATCATTGGACCCATTGCACTAAACGAGACGGTTCCCCCTACCTTCGCGATCAACGGATCGAATTAGCTGACCCAACCGTCGATTTCTACCGATACAAACTCGAAAAGTTCGTAGAGTGGTGCGATGTGGGAGACGTAGAGAACTTGAATTCGCTCTCGGGACGCGATCTGCTGCGTTTCAAGTAGTCCCACGTACAGGACCCGAACAGGGTCGAGGTATCCTGATGGAGGACAGAGTGGAATGAAAGAGACTATGCTTTCCTGGGTAACCATGCCCAGCTTGCCCGGCCATACCTGTCGCCGGCGACGAAACCGGTGGAACAGTCCGAGCAGGAGAGAAATATGGCATTCGCACGGACAAGATTGATTTGCGATTTGTGGGGGGGAACCATCGATAGTGGTTAGTTAGTGACATTGTGCCAGCGAGCGAAACTCTGGAGCCAATTTTCGGTTCGACGTGGCTGAAGCAGTTCGAAAACGACGAGGTTCGACGCTTCAGCTCTCGAAAAATCCGTTCGACGGCGTTCCGATTTCTGTGGCGACACATCTGAAATCGGAGTCCAGCCCGTTGGAGTGCAGTTTGGAGGTGTTGAGCGCCATCGACGAGAAAGACAGGAGTTTCGACATTGTGCTTTTGCCGAAGTTCGCGCAAGAAAATTTCTGTGAGGGTGGTCGTAGTCGTCGCAAACAGCCGGACGTGAAGCAGTTCGTTCGACTGTAGATCGGCAGCAGCGTACAGCCAGAATTGCTGATCGTTGATGCGAATCACTGTTTCGTCCAACGCAATCTGATTCGGCGATTTACCCGAGTCTGGCTGTAGATCTGCTTTCTGTACCCAATCGTGGACGGCTTTGCGACTGCGTTGGACACCCAGATCTTCGAGTAATTCGACGGTATTCGACAACGACAGTCCCGCAACGTGCGATTGAATACCCAACGCCATCGCCGACTTGGGTGTCCGCTCGCGCTCCACAAAATCCAAATTAATCCAGTCTCTATGTCCGCTAAGGCGGCTGATTTCTGCCATGAACCAGCAAGAAATCCGTCCGCCTCACTTTTGATGCTTAACTAAACACGACCAGGGAAAGGACCCTCATTGATAAGTATCTCTCGGATGACTATTCGGTGGTTGAGTTCGGTGGCGGAATCGGGTATATCTCTGCTTACATTAACGATAAACTCAGAGAAGGCGAGATGCAGATTGTTGTAGAACCAAATCCGGAGAACGTTAATTGTAACAAAACGACAAAGAGTCTGAATGGGTGTGGCTATCTCTTTTTAGAAGGTGCATACTCTGCACATGGCGAGGACGTGGTGTTGAACTTAGACAGTAAATTTTCTTCTGGAAGCACAGAAAAGAAGATGTCAGGTGAAAAGATCAGTGTTGAGGGGTTCAGCATATCGAGAATATGTTCTGAGTATGGGTTGGAAGAATTCGTATTGATCTCTGACATGGAAGGGGAGAGTTCAAAATGATTGATGAAGAGATGGGGGTTATTTCCGAGTCTGTCCTTTTTGCAATTATTTAATTTCATCCATTTTATGGGTTTAATGAAAAAGAATATGTGGATGAAATACTCTCTGCCGGATTTGTCGAACTGGAGGAAGTCGGCGGAACTCACGCTTTTGAAAATACAAAGCTACTGGATTAGTTCCCGCTCATAATTCAAGGACAGAGGACTGTCAGTAGGGTTCCACGAAAGTAGATATTGTTGAATGTTTTAGGATTTGTAACCTAATGCTTCAAGACGATCGTCAACGGTCTCCTTATCTGGCCTATTGAACTCCGTAGGTGGTTCGCTAACCACTTCACGTCGGTTTTCTGAATTTTTTTCAACCTCCAGCCACGGAACAAACCGTAACTCACGGGTGTATAAATTATGTGGGTGAGAGTACTGACGGTGGGTTAATGGAAACGTCTTCTCGCCGAGCATTTCCCCATGGTCTGAGGTTATAACTGATTTACCGTTAATTTCATTAATTAGTGTCTCAGCACACTCTAAGGCAATGTTGACCGACTCTTGATATGCCTGACAAAGTTCTTTCCGTGTAACTTGTTTTTCTATTACTGCTTTCCAGATGTTGATTCCGCCATCATTTTCTGTTTCTGTCCCATTCAGCGCCGAATTTCGCTCTCTAAGTTTCTCGGCAGTTTCTCCAAGGTGGGGAGCATGAGGTGACATAATGTGGACTATTAGACGCTTGTTCGGAAATTCCTCATGAGCGTTGATAGCCCTCTCTACCGTATTTTCGGGCTTAGATGGGTTGTGTAGCATATCAATATAGTGGAATGTATTATCAGGTAACTTTGGTGTGTGTGGATTCCCCGTTACATAAACCGTATCATAAAAAGACTCACCAACGAAATTCCCCCTCATAAATTCCCAACTGTGTGCTCCTTTGGAGAGAACTCGATGCAGCGAACCTGGGATTGTATTTTGTTCTGAGAAGTAATCATATCGGCACGCATCAAGGATAATCAAGTTATCCCAGTCTTTAGACATTACATCAGTACCATTCCCGTACTTCCTTTCAAACAAGTGGTTATGTATCGGGAATATAAATTTTGACACCAGACGCCCAAGCTCTCGCTTGATGAGTGAGGGATTGTCAAAAACTCGTTGTATATTACTTATATTATATCGTTCGGGAAGCATACTCACTCTTCAGGAGTACAGGTAAAAAGTAGTGCGCTCTGAGACACGAATTCCTGCGGTATCCCCGGTGCCACACTAGCTATCAGCGAATTGACTCGGCCCAGACACCCTACAACTACGACAGTTCTTCACGCCACTGGGCAGGTCACAAGCGGCCACAGCAGAGGTGTTCAATCTACCTCGCGAGTCTCCTCAACGCTTGTACGATTGCCATCGGCACTCTGGTGGAAACTCTCTTTCACACTCGGGTTTCAGAACCTCACGAATTAATCAAGATAAGCCATAGACTGGGTTTTCTCTTTATTAACGTGGAAACGAACTTTCTCAAAACCCATCAAATAGCCCCGTCAACGGGATCTAACCCACGTATTCACTTCGGAATCGAGGGAGAGACAGAATGGAATTTACCATACGTATTCATAGAAGCCTGAGAGAGTTCGGTCATAAACACCGGTAACGAAACTGGTGCTTTATTTAAACACCATACCGTTGTTCTGGGTATGCAGACCCACATCGTCCCGGTCGGGTTCGACTACGACCGGCTCATCGCGCCGCTGGTGCGCGAGCAACTCGACGTTGACCGCGTCATCCTGCTTGAGGGGGCGGTCGGCAGCGAAGCCAATGTCGAGTACTCGCGCAACCTCGCCGAGAAGCTCGAAAAGGACTACCAGAACCTGCTCGGGGCGGAAACCGAGCGGTTCGTCGTCGCCGACGTGTACGACTACGACGAGGCCTTCGAGCAGGCGTTCGAACTCATCAACGCCGAACTCGACGCGGGCAGCGAGGTGTGGGTCAACGTCTCCGCGATGCCCCGGACTGTCTCCTTTGCCTTTGCGACTGCGGCTCACTCGATTATGGTCGAGCGCGAGGGCGACCGGGACCGCATCCACACCTACTACACGGTCCCCGAGAAGTACTTGGAGACAGAACTCGCCGAAGAACTGCGCAAGCAGATTGATATGCTGGAGGACATGCGCACGGGTGAGGATGTCGACGAACGAGTCGACGACCGACTCGAAACCGCACGGGACCTGCTGGCGGAGTTCGACGAGCGCGGGACGACCATCGGCGCGAAGGAGATCGACGGCTCCCACGTGGTCGAACTACCGGTCGCCTCCTTCTCGAACGTCAAGCCCTTCGAGGAAGTCATCCTCTTTACCCTCGGCGAACACGGTGAATTCGAGTCCGTCTCCGAACTGGCCCAGCAGCTGGCTCGGGATCTGGGTGAGGAGTACACCGACTCCTTCCGCTCGAAGGTCATCTACAACGTCGACAGGCTTGGTCCCGGCGGAAAAGGATACATCGAGCAGGAGGAACACGGGAAATCCTACCGGACAACGCTCTCGCGCATCGGGCAGTTGTGGGTTCGTGCCCACTCCGCCGAGGACCGCGAGCATCGCAAGTCCGACCTGCCGTAAAGAGTGGCGGTGTCCTGAGCCTGTTGGAACGCCAGCGAAAACCGAAGTCATTAATCCTGCCGTTGATCGAGTATTGTACAGATGGTGCGTCGACTCTCCCGAACGCTGGTTCTCGCGCCCGTCGGTGTAGGGGCCCCCACGCCCCACATCACCGCTCCAAATCGACGTACGCACCGCTGATAACTACGCCGCAGTCAGATGCTATCCGGGTGTTACACCCACCGCTTGAATATGAGTGATACACAGGACCCACCGCAGGACGAATCGACCGCAGACGAATCAGCAGACGCCCTCGACGGGGAGTATGACCCCCGCGAGGTAGAGCCGGAGTGGCAGGACCAGTGGGTCGCAGACGAGACCTACGCCTACGACGAGGACGCTGACACCCGCTTCACCATCGACACGCCGCCGCCGACGGTGTCGGGGAACCTCCACATGGGCCACCTCTACCAGTTCACGCTACAGGACTTCGTCGCCCGCTTCCACCGGATGCGCGACGACACCGTCTACTTCCCCTTTGGGTACGACGACAACGGCATCGCTTCGGAACGCCTCACCGAGCGTGAACTCGACATCCGACACCAGGATTACCCGCGACGGGAGTTCCAGGAGAAGTGCCGCGACGTGTGTACACAGTTCGAGGACGAGTTCACACAGGACGTCCAGTCGCTTGCGATCTCTATCGACTGGGACAACACCTACAAGACCATCGCGCCGGATGTCCAGCGGGTCTCCCAGCTGTCGTTCCTCGACCTCTACGAGCAGGGCCGGGAGTACCGCCAGCGCGCGCCGACCATCTGGTGTCCGGACTGTGAGACGGCCATCTCACAGGTCGAGCAGGAAGACAAGGACAAGTCGACGCTGTTCAACGACATCGCCTTCGACCTCGTCGAGACGGGCGACGGACCGGCCGACGAGGACGCGACGTTCACCATCTCGACGACCCGGCCCGAGCTACTGCCGGCGTGTGTCGCCGTTTTCGTCCATCCCGACGACGACGAGAATCAACACCTCGTCGGCGGCAGTGCGCGGGTGCCCCTGTTCGAACAGGAGGTCCCCATTATCGCCGACGAGCGCGTCGACATGGAGACCGGCAGCGGCATCGTGATGTGCTGTACGTTTGGCGACCAGAACGACATCGAGTGGTACCAGGCCCACGACCTACCGCTGCGGCTCGCCATCGACGAGTCGGCGACGATGACGGACGTGGCCGGCGAGTATCAGGGGATGCACACCACCGAGGCCCGCGAGGCCATCATCGAGGACCTGCGCGAGGAGGGCTCGCTGCTCGAGAGCCGCGACCACGACCACACCGTGCAGGTCCACGAGCGCTGTGAAGAGGAAGTCGAGTACCTCGTCACCGAGCAGTGGTACATCGAACTGCTCGACAAGAAAGAGGAGTACATCGAGGCTGGCCGCCAGATGGAGTGGTATCCCGAGAAGATGGCAACCCGCTACGAGCACTGGATCGAGGGGCTCGAATGGGACTGGTGTATCTCCCGCCAGCGCGATTCGGGCATCCCGATCCCGGTGTGGTACTGCGACGACTGCGGCGAGCCCGTGATGGCCGAGCGCGAGCAGCTCCCGGTCGACCCGCTGTCGGACGACCCGCCGGTCGATAGCTGTCCCGAGTGTGGCCATGACTCGCTGACGCCCGAGGAGGACGTCTTCGACACGTGGGCGACTTCATCGCTGACCCCGCTGGTGAATGCCGGCTGGGACTGGGACGCCGACAGCGAGTCGTTCACGATGGAACTGCCGGAGCTGTACCCCTTCGACCTGCGTCCGCAGGGTCACGACATCATCTCCTTCTGGCTGTTCCACACTGTCGTCAAGTGCTACGAGCACACCGGCGAGGTGCCATTCGAGAACGTGATGATCAACGGGATGGTGCTGGACGAGAACCGCGAGGCGATGTCCAAGTCCAAGGGCAACGTCATCCCGCCCAGCGAGGTCTTAGAGAAGTTCCCGGTCGACGCCACCCGCTACTGGGCCGCCGGCACCTCCATCGGCGACGACTTCCCGTACAAGGAGGGGGACCTCGAAGCCGGTGAGCGACTCCTCCAGAAGCTCTGGAACGCCTCGCGGCTGGTCGACCAGCTCACGCCTGCGAGTCAGCCAGAGGAGCCCGACGACCTCGCCGCGGTCGACGAGTGGCTGCTGGCCGAACTGGACGCGACCGTCGAGTCGGTCACGACGAAGTTCGAGGACTATGAGTTCTCGAAGGCCCGGAACGAACTCCGGTCGTTCTTCTGGAACACGTTCTGTGACGACTACCTCGAAATCGCCAAGCAACGTCTCTCCGACGGTGGCGACGCGTCAACCGAGTTCACGCTCCTGCAGGCCCACCGGACCTTCCTGCAACTGTTCGCGCCGTTCCTCCCACACATTACGGAGGAACTGTGGGAGCGGTGCTACGAGGAAGATAGCTCGATTCACACGACGGACTGGCCGACCGCGGGCGGCTACGATGCCGACCTCGAAGCGGGCGAGACGGCGATGGAGGTCGTCTCCGCGCTCCGGCGGTACAAGACCGAGAACGGGCTGCCGCTGAACGCCGACCTCGACCACGTTGAGGTGTTCGGCCACATCGCTGGCTTCGAGGACGCGGTCGGCGAGGCGATGCACGTTGCTCAACTTGACACCTACGACGAGGCCCCGGACATCACGACGAAGGTCAGTGGCATCGACCTCGACTACTCGCTCGTCGGCCCCGAGTTCGGCAGCGAAGTCGGCGCGATCGACGCCGCTATCGAGGACGGCGACTACGAGATCGACGGCGACACGCTACGGGTCGCCGGCGTCGAACTCGACGACGAGATGTTCACCGTCGAGGAGTCCCGGACCTACTCCGGCGAGGGCGAGATGACCGAAACCGAGAGCGCCGTCGTCGTGGTTCGGTAAGCTCGGCTCGTTTTACAGGTATTTCGGCGGCCACCGGGCCGCACATCGCCGCGACCAGTAGCATCAAGACCTGCGGGTCCGGTCATTGAAACCATGCGAACAGAGGAGACGATTCGGGACCGAATCGAGGCGCTGCAGGACGAGTACGACAAGCACGACCCGCCGTCGACCGAACTGGAAGACGAGGCCGAGGTCGCCATCCTGCGCGCTATCGAGGAACTGGAGTGGGTCCTCGACGAGCGCGAGACAGAGGACGGGTTCACGACCTGAGACGCTGCCGGAACCGCCAACGAAGGACAGCGCCGGTCAGGCTTGCCGTTTCACTTTCTCTACACGCGTCGCCAGTGCGAGAAACGTCGCTATGAGCGTCAGCACGACCGCCCAGCCCGCTGCGAGGTCATGGGCGAGCACCGTGTGGTCGAACCCACCGGCAGCGACAATTGGCTCTGCACGCAGCCAGGTGTGGTGTGGCCCGTCGAGAACCGGGACGAAGTAATCGACCACGTCGTTGAAGCCGTACCAGAACGCCGCGACGGCGACGGCGGTGACGGAAAAGCTCGCATAGCGGTGGATGAGAAATGCCTCAGCGGCCATCGCCAGATGGCTCAGAACTAGGAACCAGTAGAGCCACAGCGGAATCCCGCCGGGACCATTGAGAGCGAGCTGGACGTACGGCGTCCAGAGGCCGAGCTTGATGCAGCCGAAGAAGCCGAGCATGTGGAGCCACTGGGCATTCCAGTCGAGCCGCCAAGCTACCAGCGAGAGCCCGATGAACATCGTCGCGACTGGGGAGTCCGGAATCAGGGGGTAGGCGGCTAGCGGAGCCGCACCGAGTTGGCCCTCCACGAGCGGCGGCGCTGTGTTCAGCGGCCGGCCGGCGTAGTACCAGAAGCCAAACAGCGTCCCGACCAGATTGACGAGCGCGATGGGCCAGGCGAGTCTGAGCCCGACGTTCTCCAGCCACGCTGGTAGCGGCGCGACGTACCGCGGGAGTCCCTCGGTATCGGGGAGCCGCCGGCTGAACACCCGCGCGACAGCCGCGTCGATTCGCCCGCCGACACCCTCGTCCGGAGCCATGTCGATGCAGTGGGGAGACGCGATGAAAACGGTAGTGGTCTCAGCCCCGTCCTCTGGAGAATATCGCAGTCGCTGGTCCGATATCAGGCCCCCCCGCGTGCGGGTCAAACGGCGTTCTGTCCCGCGAAAGGACACGCGTTAAGTAAATCCAGTCCTAAGTCTGGGTAATGACTGAAGAGACCGACCTCGAGGACCTCCGTCGCGGGACTGACCTCGTCAAGCGCGGCTTCGCGAAGATGCAGAAGGGCGGCGTCATCATGGACGTCGTCAACCGTGAGCAAGCCCGAATCGCCGAGGACGCCGGCGCGGTCGCCGTGATGCACCTGGAGTCGGTGCCGGCCGACATCCGCAAGCGGGGCGGTGTCGCCCGGATGGCAGACCCCAGCAAACTCGAAGAGATCATCGAAGAGGTGTCGATTCCGGTGATGGGCAAGGCCCGCATCGGCCACACTGCCGAGGCCCAGATTCTGGAAGCCGCTGGCGCGGATATGGTCGATGAGTCGGAAGTACTGACTCAGGCCGACGACCGCTACCACATCGACAAGCGCGAGTTCACCGCGCCGTTCGTCTGCGGAGCCCGGAACCTCGCCGAGGCGCTGCGCCGCATCGACGAGGGCGCAGCGATGATTCGTACGAAGGGCGAGGCAGGTACCGGCGACGTAAATCAGGCCGTCACCCACCAGCGGAACATCCAGCGCTCCATCGGGATGCTCGAAGGGATGGCCTACGAGGAGCGCGACGAGTGGGCCCGCGAACACGGTGCGCCCCGGCGGCTCGTCCACGAGACGGCGGACCGCGGCCGGCTACCGGTCGTCAACTTCGCGGCCGGCGGCATCGCGACGCCCGCCGACGCCGCACTGATGATGCAACACGGCTGTGACGGCATCTTCGTCGGCTCGGGCATCTTCGGCGCGGAGAACCCCCAGGCAATGGGCGAGTCCATCGTCGCGGCGGTCAACAACTACGACGACCCCGAACAGCTCAAGGAGATCGCGAAGAACCCCGGCAAGGGGATGAAAGGCCAGGCGAACGCGGATCTGGACGAAGAAGAGCAGCTGCAGGGCCGCGGCGTCTAACAAGGACCGCGACCAGTCGTTTTTTCTTTCGGTATCAGACACCGTACAGACCGCCGCACAAAGACGAAGACACAAGTTCCTACGGCGGCGATAGGTGGCTGTGCAGGGGACGGCAACGCCCACGCCAGCGGCCAACGATACCGGTGAAGGCCTTCTGGAACTCTTTACCGTGTTACAGCGGCTGCTGGACCAGTTGGTCGCGGCGCAGGGGCGACTCGTCGCGACGCTCATCCTCTTGATCGTCCTGCTTGTCAGTGTCGTCGTCGTGCCAGCAGTCCTCTCCTGGCTTCGGTCTATCACATCGGACCGAACCGGCGACTGGCTGCAGGTCATGGCCGACTACACACCGACGACCATCCGGGGCGTGTTTCTCCGGATCGCCCAGTTCTCGATGGTCGTTCTCGTCGTCGTCTCGTTCCTCATCGTCTGGGGTGTTCTCGATATCGTCCAGATGGTTGGGCCGTACCTCGACGGGAGCGATCAGTCAGTACTGGCGACGATACAGACGATCGTTCTCGTCATGCTGGCCTTTGTCCTGTCCGACCAGATGCAGCGGTGGATCGGCCGGTTCAGTCAGGCTGTTACCGGCTTCACCGAACATCAGGAGGAGATCCTCCTCCGATTGGGGCAGGTCACCGTCTTCGTCACTATCGGTGCGACGGTCTTCGCCGTCTGGGGCATCGATCTCAGTGGCTTGCTCGTCGGGGCTGGGTTCCTCGGTATCGTCGTCGGTCTGGCTGCCAGACAGACGCTCGGTTCGCTCATCGCCGGCTTCGTCCTGATGTTTTCCCGCCCGTTCACTATCGGCGACTGGGTGCTCGTCGGCGACCAGGAAGGGATCGTGACCGATATCACCATCTTCAACACGCGGCTGGAGAACTTCGACGGCGAGTTCGTCATCATCCCGAACGACCGCGTGAGCGACCGCGCGGTGACGAACCGCAGTCGCAAGGGGCTGTTGCGCCTCACGGTCGACATCGGTGTGGACTACGACACTGATGTCGACCGGGCGATGGACCTCGCTCGCGAGGCGATGGCCGACATCGAACACGTCGTCGACTCGCCGACGCCAGACGTTGTCCCGAAGGACTTCGGAGACTCTGCCGTGGTGATGGAACTCCGGTTCTGGATCGATCACCCGACACCGCCACGGAAGTGGCGCGCCATCTCGGCAGTCGTCCGGGGTGTGAAAGCCACCTTCGACGAGGAAGACATCTCCATCCCGTTCCCACAGCGGACCCTCTCGAACCGCGTGGACGCGGCGGACGAGGAGGCGCTGGAAGGCGGCGTGGAGATGCGTCCGGACGGCGACGGCTGACCTACAGATCGAGACCGTCGAGAAGGAGCCCCAGTCCGAGAACCCAGCATCCCAGTGCAGTCCCGAGCGTGCTGACGTAGAACAGCCAGGACAGCCCCTGCTCTGTTGTCAGCGGCCCGCTCAGCGTGGCGGTCGCGGCATCGCTCGCGGCCGAGAGCGACCCGGCAGTGAGGGCCAACCCGGCGAATGCACCGACGGCGACCGGTAGCGCTACGGCGATCAGCACTAGACCGACACGTTCGGCCAGCGCGGCGGTTGCAGCCGGGTCGAGAGGTCGGCCACAGGTCGGGACCGGCTGTCGCTGTGCCATGCTATTTCATAACATGTTCATTGCCATAAAAGTGCGTTCTTCGACGGAGGCCATGATATGGATTCGGGATGCGAAGGCAATCCGGGAAACCCGCGGAAAAGCTGTTTCAGGCGCTAACATAGTGGATCGCTGCTCGGTCTTTACCGTATGGACGCCGCGGCGGAGCGGCCGCCGGTCGAAACTACTATCCCCAACGGGACGAACGGACTGGTATGAGCACTCCGCCGGGGGAGTATTACACCGAAGAACGCTGGCAGAACTGGCTAGACCGTATCGAGGAAGAAGACGTCGACCCTGAAGACGAGGATTCGGCGCGGCTCCTGTTGAACCTCCAGGACGACGCCGCGATCGCGATCGCGAAGATTCTCACCGATTACGAGGACGGGCCGCTCGACGAGGAAGCGACGCTCGACGAGCTTGCCGGCGTCCGGGAGATCGTCCTCGACGACATCGACATCGACGACGAGGAGACTGTGATGCTGATCGACGGGGTCCAGACCTCGCTACTGTGCGTGTTCTACGCGGCCGAGGAGTTTGTCGCAGAAGGGGCCGCGGACGACGCGACCATCACGGACTACATCGAAGCCGCCGCGGACGCGGAAGCCGAAGAAGACCTCGACGCGGCGCTGGGCTACTGTGTGCAGGCCGGCACGCAGATCATTGGCGGGTCGGAGCTCCCGATGGAGGTCGCCGAAGACCTCGAATACGGGCTCGTCTCCGAGTGGGTCAACGGACTCGACAGTCTCCAGACCGCGATGAGCGACCCGGAAGTCGTCGAAGAAGACGAGAGTTGATAATTCGGCAGTCAGGTTTTTACCGCCGTCTCCGCAACTCATCGCCATGACTTTCACGGGCGATGAGCGCGCGCAGTCAGTACAGGTCGGGGCTGTACTGCTGTTCGGCGTGCTTATCATCGCCTTCTCCTCGTATCAGGCGTTTGCTGTCCCGGAGCAAAACCGGGAGGTGGAGTTCAACCACAATCAGCAGGTCCAGACGCAACTGCAGGACCTGCGAAACGCCATCATCTCAGTCCCGGGACAGCCGAGCCGGCAGGCCGTCTCGGTTCAGCTGGGGACGCGATACCCGAGTCGGCTGGTAGCGACGAATCCCGGGCCGCCGTCAGGATTGCTGTACACGGACGGCACGACGAACGAATCGCAAAACCTCACGGTTCGCAACGCCGAGGCGATTACGCCTGAGACGGCAGATTACTGGGACGGAGCCACGCCACGGCACTACAATACGGGCGCCATCGCGTACAAGCCGGAGTACAACGTCTACGGGGAGGCCCCGGAAACTGTCTACGAGCACTCGCTCGTCTACAACCAGTTCCGCGAGGGCAACATCACGCTCTCTGAACAGGCGATGGTCGACGGGCGCGACATCACGCTCGTCGCTCTCAATGGGTCGCTGAGTCGCTCGGCAAGCGACTCAGTCACGGTCGACGTGAAGCCGACGTCGCAGTCGTCTCGAACGGTCCGCGTGACGAACGCAACGGAGACGTCGAACGTCTCAGTGTCGTTTCTCTCACGGCTGCCGGCGTCGGAATGGAGAGCGCTTCTCGACGACGAAGTCGATCCGAATCCGGGTAACAAAAGCAACGACCGGTACATCGCGAACGTCATCGAAGCAGAGGGACCGGGCTCGCTCTACAACGTCACCATCGTCTTCGAGCGAGGGGTGAACTACCGCCTGAAGATGGCGAAGGCGGGTGTCGGGACGAAGGTAACTGCGGAGAACGACGCGTATCTTACGACTGTCGATGATAACGAGATCAGCGTCCAGCAGGGCGGCGACGGAGAAATCGTACTGGAGGTTCGGGACGCGTACAACAACCCTGTAAGCGGTGTCACAGTCAACGGCTCAGTCGAAGGGAGTAACACGGGGTCACTTACCCCGGACACAGAATCGTCTGACAGCGACGGTCGCGTCAAATTCGTCTACAACGCAAGCCAGTCGACGGCAACTGGAACATACACCGTCCAGTTCAGCCTCGATGAAATCGACGGTTCGTTCGTCGGTGAGACTCCGGAAAACGTTTCGATTCCGGTGACGGTGACGGAGGCGAACCAAGGCTCCGGTGGTGGGTCCGGCAACAGTGGCCTCATCTACAACGAGGACGCCGTTGCCCTCGACAGTGACGGAGGTCCTGATGGGGGTGTGCAGTTTAGCGTCACAAATGAGGTAGGTGATACGATCACTATAACAACGGTTGCTATCGACGCTGTGGACGAAAATATCGACTTTCTTAGTGACAGTTACCGCAATTACCGCGATCCAGCGCCCCAAGAAAACGAGTTGTACATCGAAGCGGACACCGACGGCTACACTGATTTCAATGGCGGGACAGACATTCCACGTGTCATCGATGTCGACAATCAAGAGCGAGATCTAGCCGGGCCGAATCCAGTCATGTCCGACGGCTCGATTGCGACGTTTCATTTATTCGAGTTCGAACGGTTCGGTGTCCAGACAGGGATGAACGGCGAAAGCGTCACGATAACCGTCACCTACGAGCTATCGAGTGGCGGTACCGATTCGAAGATGTTCACGGTCACCCCCGGCGGCGCGAACACGAGCGCGCAACCGAACGCGGACTTCACGATAACCTCCAACGGGGGAGAATCGAACGGGAAATGGGATTTCGATGCCAGCCAGTCCAGTGACCCGCAGGGAGACATCGCGGCCTACGAGTGGGACCTCGACGGCGACGGTATCTTCGACGATGCGAACGGCCAGACATTAGAGAAGAGACGGGTGTCGTCTGGCACGAAAGTAGCGCTCCGTGTCGTCGACGCAGAAGGGAACGCCGACACGGTCCGTAAAGAAGTGCCATAACGTCCGTTTTGTCATTCCGTCCCGTCACCGACCTCAGCAGAGATTCACGGTAATATAGACGACACCGTCGGCAGTCGCCGCGCCGACGCCGATGTGGTTCGCGTTCGCCATGTACAACGTGTCGCGGGGACCGGAGAGGTCGAACCAGTGGTCGGCGACGGTATCGGCGACTCGGGTCGCGTTTGCCCCGTTCGGGTCGACGCTCGTGACCAGTTCGAGGTCAGTCACCGGGCGGAAGTACGCGTTCCCTTCGTGGCGGAGGCGACACTGCTCGGACAGTCCGGCGGCTGCGTACCGGTCTGTCGTGTCTGACCCGTTCGCAATCGGGGAGGCCGCCCCCTGTGCAGCCATTCGCTCACTGTGGTTTCCGGCCATCGCCGACAACTTCTGCCCGGTGTTGGTCTCATCTGAGAGAGAACCATCGAAGGCGTCGTTGGCAACTGGGTTGCCGCGTCGGTCGTTGATTGCTGCCACGAGCCTGATTTCAAGCCGGTCCGTATCGATATCTGTCCCCGAATCAGCTGGCGTGGTCCGTGCCGCATCCGGCGTCGCGGTAGGTTCTGCGGACTGCGTCACTCCGGCCGCAGTCTCCTCGCTACTCGGCGTCGCCGGTGACGCACGTTCTGCACTGGGCGTCGCTGCTGGTGATGGTTCCGTGGATTCCGCCGGTGCTGACTCGGTTGCGTTTGCACCAAGCGTCCCCTCGACCGCTACTCCTGCGAGTCCAGAGACACTGAGTGCCACCAGAACTACCAAACCGAGTGTGATGACCGATCTGTTCATATGAAACGTTCCTGTCCCGTTCCGAGAACTGATATCTGAGTCACAGTTGTCCCGGAACCGTCTCGAACGGCGTACATTCGGCTCTCTCTCCACAAATATGTTTGGACAGTGTTGGCGCTCCGATTACCAGCGGCGAAAACCCGCCCGTAAACATCTTTACTGTGGATGAGTGTCCTGAAGTATGGGTGACCTGTCGCGGCGCGGCTTCGGGGCCTCGGTGCTCGCCGCGCTCTCCGCCGGCTGTCTCGGGAATCGACCTGCACAGGAGTCCGAGACGACACCAGTCCCGGAACCGGCAGCGTCACAGCGGACTACTACAACTGATCGCGTCGGTACTACCTCGACCCCAGCAACAGATCGCGCTGCGGCTCCGGCGAACACGTCAACAGCGCAGCGCACCGAGGCGTCGCGGACGAACAGCTCTACGGAGACGTCGGCACGGATTCAGGTCGAGACTGAGACACCGACGCCGACACCCGAGCCGAACCACCGGTCGGTTGATACGACATTCCGACTGGAGGAAAACGAGTACGAGGATTTCACAGTTGACGCGACTGACCAGACGACGCTCACCTACGATCTCATCGTTCGGCGCGGCCCAGCCGTGGACGTCATCCTGTTCACCGAAGACGAGTACCGGGCATTTCAGAGCCGCCACCGGGCTCGGTACGCTGGCGAGGTGTCGCGGTTCCACGAGACGAACGTCCCCGAGAACCGAATTACCATCTCGCCGGGGACGTATCGGCTCGTCGTCAACAACACCGACTGGTCACGTGCCGTTCCGTCACCGGACGAGCCGTACGATGTTCTCGAAGGCGAATGCATGGTCGATTTCTCTTTTAACACGGAACCGACGACCAGCGAGTAACTGTCTTACAGTGGGTTCGTGGCCCATCTGCGTAATACTAGTCAACCGTCGAAATGCAAGTCGACAAGCCCATATACATCCACGCTGACGCTAGATTCATGACTGCAGTCGGTATCGATGCCATGGAGATCTGGACCGGGAAGCTCAAACTCGACCTCGCGGAGACGTTCGCGCCGGCTCAAGGCGATGATCCGGGGAAGTACACGAAGGGGCTCGGCCTGCGCGCGTCGTCGTTCCCGGACGTGTACGAGGACATCGTCACGATGGGGGCGAACGCGGCCCATCGCCTGATGGAGCGCAAGGGACTGACGCCCGAGGATATCGGCCGTATCGACGTGGCGACTGAGAGTGCCTTCGACAACTCGAAGCCCGTTTCGACGTACATCGCGGGCTGTCTCGAACAGGTGTACGACGAGAACTTCCACCACGCCAATAAGGGCGAGCGGAAGTTCGCCTGTATCTCCGGGACACAGAGCCTCGACGACGCATACAACTGGATCCGCGCCGGACGGAACCGCGGTCGGGCCGCGCTTGTCATCGCAACTGACACCGCACTGTACGCCCGCGACGATCCCGGCGAGGCCACGCAGGGAGCCGGTGCGGTGGCGATGCTCGTCGACGAAGACCCGAATCTGGTCGAACTCTCGACCGAGCAGGGGTACGGTAGCGCCGACGAAACTGACTTCCTCAAGCCCAATCAGCAGTTCCCGTCCGTCGATGGCAAGCGCTCGGTAAACGTCTACCTCGCCCGTATGCGCGAGGCGCTGGAGGACTTCGCCGAGGTGGCCGGCGACATCCACCCGGGCGACTACGAGATGATTCCGTTCCACACGCCGTTCCCGGGGATGGTCCGGAAGGCCGCAGCACTTGGCTACCGACACATCGTTCGCGGCACGGACGTAGGTGAACTGCTCGCCGAAGAAATCGGCCACCAGCCCATGCGTTCGGACTTCGAGACAGACGACGAGTTCCACGCCGCCATCAAGGAGTACACGGACGCACTCACCGAAACCGAGCGCTATCAGGACTGGTACGCCAATACCATCGAGCCGACGCTCGAGATCTCCCGGGAGGTCGGGAACTGGTACACCGGTTCTGTCCACATCGCCCGTGCCTCTGGGCTGAAACACGCCCGTGAGAACGGACTGGATCTGGACGAAGCCCGATTGTTAGTGGCCTCCTACGGGTCCGGCGCACAGGCGGAGGTCCACGCCGAAACCGTTGTCCCTGGCTGGGAGGAGGAAATCGGCGCGCTCGACATCGACGAGCAGATCCGGAACCGCTACGACCTTTCTTTCGCCGAGTACGAACAGGTCCACGACGTCCATAATCACGATACTGAGGCCGATGTCGAGGAGTTCACCGCACCAGAAAAGGAGTTCGCCTTCGACGGCTGGGGCCGGATGGGTGAGCGGAAATATCGGTACGTGGAATAGCGAGAGGCACGAGCGTAGGGAGTGGCTCTCGCACACGACGAGCGGCACAGCCGTGAGATTAGCGAGGTTCGGAGCGAGCAGCGCGAGCGGGAACCTCGAATCGGGGCGGCGACCGTAGGGAGCCGTGGAGAATGGCGAGAGGCACGAGCATAGGGGGTAGCTCTCGTATAAGCCGAGCGGCGGAGCGGCGAGTAAGAGGCTCCAGCCGGTGAACACGGTGACCGGCGGTTCGTCCGATATTCCTGACTGAGGCCTGGCCCTGTACCGCTGCAAGGGCCTGTCCACTGCTCCGGCCACTCTCGTCCACAAGAGCCAACAGCGAGGTGTCCGTCCCCGTGGCGAGTTGGAAGCGTCCACCTGTTTGATCGATTGCCAGCAGATAGGGCGGCAACACGATCCCGATGTCGAGCCCGCCAACTTCCCGTTCTCTTATTTCAGCGAAGATTACCAATCCAAGAGAGCCGCTGCCTGCTTCACCCTCCTATCGGAATACAACGCCGACCATGTATTAGTACCACCAAATTTATAAATTAGATAAGTCTAATCTATCGTACGATGAGGCCCAAAATAGAACCCTATCCCGAGGCAATCTATTGCCTCGAACAGGAGAGTAACAGTCCTGTTACGACGAAACGTATTGCCGAGGCGATCGGCGTGCAACCACCGATAGTGTCGAGGATGCCCGACACACTCGAACCGTACGAATTGATCGACCGCGAGAAGTACACTGGAACACGGCTCACCGAGGGCGGTGAGCCGGTCACACTCGACGACGGAACCAAACAGTCGCTGCCTGACAGTATCACTGACGCCATTCGCGTCCATCCGGCCGGTACGAAGACGGACGAACGTCGGGGTGTAGCCTGATGGCTAATGACCGGCAGGACTCCGCCGGAGAGAACGCGGCTGCTGACCGGGAATCTGGCCAGTCTCCGGGCGGAAAACGTGACGACGCCGCAGAACTGACAGAGACGTTAACCGGCCGACTCGTTTCGGCTGTCAAGGAAGACGCGGCCGTCAGTCGTCGAGCAGTACTGGGCGGTCTTGGACTCGCCGGTGCCAGTGCGATTGGTTTCTCGGGATCCGTCAGTGCAGACGGTGAGCACGAATCGATCCCGTCCCCTCACGGCGCATCAGGGACCGTTGGAGAATACCAGTCGGCGGACTTCGACCCGCACTCGTTCCTCCGAGAGTTCAACACGGGAACAGTCAAAGAGGAGAACGGGCAACGCGTCCGCGAGTTCGAATTCTCGGCCTCGTTACGGAACATCGAAATCGCACCGGGAGTCACGTTCCCCGCCTGGACGTACAACGGCCAGGTGCCCGGGCCGACGATCCGTGCGGTCGAGGGCGAGATCATCCGAGTCAAATTCACCAATGGCCAGGAACACCCCCATACCATTCACCCGCATCTCAAGAACGTGAACCCGCGGATGGACGGCATCCCGCAAAACGGCCCCGGCGTCATCGAACAGACCGAGGAGTTCGTTTACGAGTGGCAGGCCAAACCGGCCGGCTGTCACTTCTATCATTGCCATTCGATGCCGCTGAAAGAACACATCCATCGCGGGCTGTACGGCGCGATGATCGTCGATCCGGACCCCGAACGGGTGCGGAACAATCCACGGGATTACGTCAACTACCACGGCCCGATGACGGACGAACTCCGTGCAGAACTAGTCGAGGAGGCGAAACTCCGGAATCACGAACACCGGGCCGACGAGGTCGACGAGATGGTGATGGTGATGAACGGCTTTGACACAAATTTCGACGGCGACAACGAGGTGTACGCGGCAAATACGCGGGCGTTCGCGTACGGCGTCGCCGACACCGATGCCACCGAAGGAGAATGGACTGGCGGTGAGACGATCAAGCCGATCCAGATACAGCGCGACCAGCGCCAGCGGGTGTATCTGGTCAACGCCATCGAGTTCGACCTGATCAACTCCTTTCACACTCACTCGCAGTTCTTCGACTACTACGACCACGGTACCACGCTCAAGCCGACGCATAAGAAAATCGACACGATCATGCAGTGTCAGGCACAGCGCGGCATCATCGAACTGGATTACTCGGACCACCAGCCGGGGCTGTACATGTTTCACGCACACCAGTCAGAGTTCGCTGAACTCGGCTGGATGAGCTTCTTCGAGGTGAAATCATGAGTGACCGCGAGCGAACCGACGGCGGAACAGTGGACGCGAAATCCGAGATGCCGTTCGGGGTACCGACATGGGTCGGCGCAGTTGCGCCGCTCGTATTGCTCGCCATCGTCGTCGCCGGCTTCTTGCTCGCAACCCCGTTTGCTGGCTTGGAAACCGGCGAGGCACCGCCGGACGTGTCCATCACGCACACGTCGCTCCCGAACGACGAAACCATCGTCCTCCACGTGACGAACAACGGGCCGAACCAGGTGACGCTCAGTCAGGTACAGGTAAACGACGCGTACTGGGGTTTCACGCTGTACGCCGGTGGTGGGGAGACGGATACACTCGGATCGATGGAGAGCGGGCGGATCGTCGTCCCGTATCACTGGACGTCCGGGTGGGACATCCACACCAAGATTGTCCTGGACAACGGCGCGACGTTCGGCCACACGATTCCTGCACCTGCCGTCAACCCAGGCCTCACGGGTGACCTCATCGGGCTACTGGCTGTCATCGGGCTCTTTGTCGGAGTCATCCCGGTTGTCCTCGGGATGCTCTGGTTCCCCGTCATGCAGCGGATGAGCGTGCGCGCGCTTCACGGCACGCTCATGTTCGCAATCGGCGTGCTAGCGTTCCTGGCGTTCGACGCAGGCTTCGAGGCGTTCGAACTTGCCGAGCAGATACCAGGTGCTTACGAGGGGTCACTGCTCGTGGTCCTCGGTATCCTGAGTGCGCTATTGCTCATCCAGGCCGTTTCGAAGTGGAACGCTGACAGGGTCTCGCCACTCGGTCTGGCCTACCTTGTCGCCCTCTCGATCGGGCTGCACAACCTCGCTGAGGGACTTGCCATCGGGAGTTCCATCGCCCTTGGAAAGGTGTCGCTGGGCGCGTTCCTGGTCATCGGTTTCATGATCCACAACGTCACCGAGGGGCCGGCCGTGGTCGCCCCGGTCGCCGACGGGAAACGCCCATCGCTCGCCCACTTTGCCGCACTGGGCCTCATCGCTGGTGCCCCAGTCATCTTCGGTGGGTGGATCGGAAGCGTCGCCTTTTCACCGACTCTCGGAGCGCTCTTCCTGGCGATCGGCGTCGGCGCGATCCTCCAAGTAAACTGGGAGATCGGCACGATGATTCGTGACCAAGGGTCCCTCGGGACGGCAACGAACGTCCTCGCGTTCCTTCTGGGACTGGTCATTATGTACGCGACGGATCTGCTGGTCGCTCTCTGAATTAGGACCGCGTCAGCGACTTCCCCGTTACGGCAATGTCCGCAGGCCGCCGAGGAGGTCTTCGAGATCCACGTCGGTGATCGCAAGCGAGAAGTCGTCGATGCGAGCGAGATCCTGTGCGTGCTCCCAGACAGCGTCCTCGTCAAGCCCGTGGAGGATGACGGCGTTTGGCGTCGGTGACACGACCCGGAGCGCGACGAGCGGGGACTCGCCGCGGGTCACGTTCGTGAACACAAGCGCGCGGTTCGTCGACTGACCGTATAGCTGGTAGAACTCGTCCGAGGAGAGGCGCGTGATGGCGGCAATGGAGTTGATGACGGTGTGACCGGCGACGGTGTCTTGACTGCCCCGGAACAGTTCTTCGGCGTCGATGGCGTCGTAGACGCGCTCGACGCCAACATTCGCGGAGTATTCGCGGAGGTCGTGGACCACGTCGCTGTCGAACCCCGCCGAGAGCACGCGGGCGTGCTGGCGGATGTGGTCACCGCCGCGGTTCTCGTCGATGTCGAGCAGTGCGACGACGAGCCGCCGGACCACGCCGATACCGGGATTGTCGCGCCGCCCGCTCTCGTAGTCCGAGACCACGGACGGGGAGACGTCGAGTTCGTCGGCGAGTTCGGTCTGTGCAACGCCGAAGTCAGTGCGCCACTTCCGCAGGGTCGCCCCTGGGTCGTCGCTCAGTGCCACCTCACCCGCCATTTTTTCCGCGAGGTCATCGCGTGCGCCCCCTGCCATTAGTTCACACGCTGGAGGGTCGCGAATAAAAGGGTATCGGAACCACGGGCGCTTACCGGCGGGCAGTCAGTTCGATGGCAGCAAGGACACCGTTCGACGGGGTGTGAACGACACGTACCTCGATGGTATCGCCCGGTTCGACGGTACCACCGCCGGCGTTCAACTGAAAGGTGATGGCCCGACCCGCCGACCACTGTTGACCCCCGTTGGCGATGACACCGCCGACACAGTAATCGTAGACGACGTTGTCGGGGTCGTCGGTATTGCTTGCTGACAGCGCCGTCCCGGAAACCGGCAGGTCGACGATGCGGGCGTCGGTGTCCGGTAGTGTGACAGCGACTTCCAGTTCGTCCGCTGGGACCGAGTCGCCGCCATCGTGTCGAATCGCTACTGTGTTTCCGCCGCATCCCCCTGATGGGCCAGTCACGAAGTTTCCGGTTGAGCGGGCGACGGTGGGTGTCGGTTGGTTCAGGTCGCTGCTCGCAGTGAACACAAATCCGCCGACTGTCGCCGCCAGGAGAACGGTAACCGAGAGCATGAGGACCACGCCGATGACGGGACTGACGCCGCGAGGGTCACAATGGAGATCTCGTCCGGCCACTGGTGAGACACGCTGTCCGTTGCTTCCGATAAAAACCTCAGCAGTAGACCGGTACTGCTCCGCAATCACTAAACGCCGGTCGCGCCAATCACAATCAAATGGATTGGACGGAGAAGTACCGCCCGACGACGCTGTCGGAGGTGCGGGGCAACGACAAGGCCCGCGACGCACTCAAAGAGTGGGCGGACACGTGGGACGACCACCGCGAGGCGGTCATCCTCTATGGCTCCCCGGGTATCGGGAAGACTTCGGCCGCCCACGCGCTGGCAAACGACATGGGGTGGCCGACCATCGAACTCAACGCCAGCGACTCCCGGACCAAGGACGTTATCAATCGGGTGGCTGGCGAGGCCGCCAAGTCCGGCACACTGACCGCTGGCGGTGGCGGCCGCCGGCTCGTCATCATGGACGAGGCGGACAACATCCACGGCAACGCCGACCGCGGGGGTGCACGGGCGATAACGGCCCTCGTGAAGGAGGCCAGCCAGCCGATGATCCTCATCGCCAACGAGTACTACGAGATGTCAAACGGCCTGCGGAACAACTGCCAAGACATTGAGTTCCGGGATGTCTCGCCCCGCTCTATCGTCCCCGTCCTGCGTGACCTCTGTCGTCAGGAGGATGTCGAGTACGAGTCCGACGCGCTGCAGGAACTCGCCGAGCAGAACAGCGGCGACCTGCGGGGCGCGGTCAAGGACCTCCAGGCCATCGCCGAGACGACGGAGCGCCTGACCGCCGACGACGTGGTGACCGGCGAGCGCGATACGACCGAGGGCATCTTCGAGTACCTCGATGTGGTGCTCAAGGAGGCCGACGCGCAGGAAGCGCTAGAGGCCAGTTACGACGTGGACGAGACGCCAGACGACCTCATCAACTGGATCGAGGACAATATGCCCAAGGACTACGAGGGGGGCGAACTGGTCCGCGCATACGAGTTCCTCTCGAACGCCGACCAGTGGCTCGGCCGCGTCCGCGAGACACAGAACTACTCCTTCTGGCGGTACGCCGGCGACAACATGACCGCCGGCGTCGCCGCGGCACGTGACGGAACGAAGGGCGGCTGGACCCGCTACGGCCCGCCGAGCTACTGGTCGAAACTCGGCCGGTCGAAGGGAACCCGAAACACGCGGGACTACGTCGCCCAGCAGATCGCCGCTATCGACGGCGTATCAATGCGAACCGCCCGCCGGGAGATCATGCCGTTCCTCGCGACGATGACGCACCACTGCCGGAACCGCGAACTAACGGTGGCAATGGCTGCGACCTACGATATGGAGGCCGAACACGTCTCTTTCGTCACCGGGTCGGGCAAGGACACGAACAAGGTGCAGGACATCGTCGCCGACGCAGAGGCGCTCAAGGAGGAAGCCGCCGTCGAACACTCCGGCGGGGTTTTCGAGGGTGCGAGTGCTGACGGCGGTGACGGAGAAAGCGATACAGGTGGCGATGCTCCAGATACCGATGCTGGCGAGGGGAGCGGTGACCAGCAGGTGACCCTTGCGGCGGACGATGGCGCTGAACCCGACGCCACCAGTGACGGCACCGCTACCGATGACGAGACGGAAACAGCGAGCGACGCAGCCGAAGACGACGACCAGCAGTCCGGCCTTTCTGACTTTATGTAGTCATCGGCTGGTCGTGCCGAGACCGGGAATCGCGACCCGGTCCTCGACGTATTCCATCACCAGTGACGCCGAGATAACAAGCGCCAGATACAGCAGGCCGGCGAGGACGAACAGCTCCGTGTACCGGTAGGTTTCGCTGGCGATAGCGTCGGTCCGCTCGAACAGTTCGCGGACGGTGATGAAACTCGCAAGCGACGAGTACTTGATTAGGTACACCAGTTCGTTCGACCAGCCCGGAATGGCGTAGCGAAGGCCCTGGGGCAGGACGACGTGGCGTATCCCCTCGACTTTCGAGAGCCCGATGGCACGCGCGGCGGTGAGTTGCCCCTCCGGGACGGAGTTCAGCGCCGAGCGGATGTACTCCGACTGGTAGGCGGCGCTGTTGAGCATGAACGCGATAACGGCCACCCAGAACGCCTGCGCGGGGATGAATCCGGCCCCGACCGCGGGCAGTTCACGGATGATCGTCGTCAGCGGCGTCGCGAAGTAGAGGACGAACAGCTGGGCGAGCAGCGGCGTCCCGCGGAACAGTTCGGTGTATCCCAGCGCGAGCAAACGAGTGGCACTCCCGCCGTACACCCGGGCGACGCTGAGCGGGACGGCGATGAGGAACCCCAGCGCGATGCCAAGTACCGTCAGCAGTATCGTGGCCCACACGCCGGTCGCCAGTTGCGGCAAGTAGGGAATCGACGCCGCCAGAAACTCGAAGAAGCCGGCGAGCCAGCGGACGGGGAACCCGACCGGACCGAGACTCGCGGCGAGAGCGCCGAGCGTCGACGCGGCTGCCTCAAACGGCCCGACCGGGAAGAACGACGTGTTGCGCTCGATGAGCGCGCCGTCCAGCAGGAAGTCGTTCGTCCATCGGACGACGAGCCACGTCCAGAAGACCCCGACGGTAAGTAGCGTCAGTGGCTGGTCTGTCAGCCCGGCGGCGCGGGCACGGAGCGTTCGCCCGGAAGTCGTGGACTCCGGCGTCCCCATCGGTCACTCCTCCTCGTGGGCCGTTTCGAGACGGCTGAGAAACTCACCGGTCCGGGCCGCCTGTGGGTTCTGGAACAGCTGTTCCGGCGGGCCGTGTTCGACAATTTGCCCATCGTCAAGGAAGATGATGTCCGACGCTGCAGACCGCGCGAACCCCATCTCGTGGCTGACGACGAGCATCGTGATGCCTTCGGCGGCGAGGTCGCGCATCACCTCAACGACTTCGCCGACGAGTTCGGGGTCAAGCGCGCTGGTCGGCTCGTCGAACAGGAGCAGCTTCGGGTCCATCGCAAGCGCGCGGGCGATGCCGACGCGCTGTTTCTGTCCGCCGGAGAGTTCGGCGGGATAGGAGTCTGCCTGATCCAGCAGCCCGACCTGCTCCAGATGTTCGTAGCCCTGCTCTTGAGCTGTCGCTTTATCCATGCCGCGGACTTTCCGCAAACCGAGGGTGACGTTCCCGAGCGCCGTGAGATGGGCAAAGAGGTTGAAATCCTGAAACACCATCCCGACCTGTTTTCGCAGTTCGTTCACGTCAGTGTCGGCGTCAGTGATGCAGTCGCCGTCGAGGTAGATGTCGCCGCCATTGATCTCGGTGAGGCGGTTCACACAACGGAGCATCGTCGATTTGCCGCTTCCGCTGGGGCCGATAACGACGTCGACATCGCCGGCGTCCATCTCGAAGCTGACACCGGAGAGCACCTGTTCCTCGCCGTAGGACTTGTACACATCGTCAAGTTCCAGTAACGGGTCGCTCACGCCCGCTCACCTCCGGGGATGCTAAAGTGGTCGTCGACGTAATCGAGCGAGCGGTTCGTCACGAACGTGAGAACGAAGTAAATGAGGCTCACAGTCAGGAAAATCTCAAGTGCAGCGGTACTCTGACCGCCCTGATAGAGGTTCTGGCCGACGGTCAGCAGTTCGCCGAGGCCGATGACGATGGCGATACTCGTGTCTTTGAGGACGATCGTGAACTCGTTCTGGAAGCCGGGCACGCTCCGGCGCAACGCCTGCGGGACGACGACGCTACGGATGGCCTGGAGACGACCCATGCCGATGGCGCGCGCGGCTTCCAGTTGCCCCTCGTCGACGCTTTGGAGCGCGCCGCGGAAGATCTGTGATTGGTATGCGGCACTCCGGAGGCCGAGCGCGATGGTCGCCGTCACGAAGGCGCTGCTTGACACCGATAGGCCGAAAAACAGCAGGATCATGATGACGAGCAACGGCGTCCCGCGGAGAACGACGCCGGCTGTCTCAACGGCGCGTTTGAGCGGGCCGCGGCCGTACACCTCAATGGCTCCCGCCGGAAACCCAAGCAGAAAGCCAAGCAGAATGCTCGTCGCTGTCAGGCCGACGGTGAAAACCGTACCGTCGAATAGCAGGTCGAGGTTCCCGGCAACGAACGCCCAGTCACTCTGCAACGGGAGGGGTTGCATCAGTTACTGCTGGCCGAACCACTTGTTCGTCAGGTCCTGGTAGGTGCTGCCATCCCTGACGGTGGACAGGCCATCGTTGAGTGCCTGCGTGAACTCGTCGTCGCCATCGCGGACGCCAAAGCCGAAGTTCTCGCCCGTCTCGTACGTGAAGGCGATGTTAACCGGGCGCTGGGCGGCGAAAGTCTGGGCGACCGGTTCGTCGATGACCACGGCGTCGATGTTGCCGTTCTGGAGGTCTTCGACTGCCAGCACGTAGTTGCCGTAGGAGTTGTAGTTCGACTCGCCGAGGTTCCCCGGTTCGATGAGCTCCGACTGGATCGTACTCTCACCGGTTGTCCCCTTCTGTGCGCCGATAGCACGTCCGGAGAGATCCGACAGTGACGCCGGTGAGAAGTCACCGTCTTCACGGACGACAATCGCCTGATTCGAACTGTAGTACGGATCGGTGAAGTCGATGGTTTCGTCGCGCTCGTCGTTTATCGTCATCCCCGCGGCGACCACGTCGATGTTCTCGTTGGTCAGCGCCGGAATCAGGGACTTGAACTCGAACTCCTCCCAGCCGGCCAGGGTGTAGTCGGTCTCGTCGACGACCGCTTCAAGCAGATCGATGTCGAACCCGACGAGTTCGCCGTCCTGCTTCATCTCGAACGGGGGGAACCCCGGTGCAGTTCCAGCAGTGATTTCGGTACTGCCGTCGCCACCGTTACCGCCACCGCCGCCGAAACAGCCGGCAAGTGAGACGGTTACTGCGGTTCCACCGACCGTGGAGAGATACTGGCGTCGTGAAAGGCCGTCGTCTGACATAGTCCTCACCACACGACAGACCGGAATATATCTTACGTGTTACCCACGGAGGTGGGACTCGTATTCAATCGTCAGCGCGTGCTGTGTGCTGGGTATCGGCCGATTGTACCGACGGCGACTCCGCCGTATCGGTGTAGGCCCACGCCGTCGCCGCGACCATCGCGCCGAAGATGAGCTGTGCAGCTCCGTGGTGGAGCACCTGCGCCGTGGCACCGAAGTTGAAGATGGTGTTCGCTCCGAGGAGGACTTGCACTGGGAGCACGACCGTTGCGACGGCAGTCGCGAGCTTGATCCGCCGGCTGTACTCGCCACGCCACGCGGCAATTGTCGATCCGAGAATGCCGAAGCCAGTAACCATTGCGACTAGACGGTGGAACCACTCGACGAAGCTCGCCCAATTTGCGGGGAACAGCCCCATCCAGCCGTCACAGAACGGCCAGCGTGCCTCACAGGTCAGCCCGGCACCAATAGCACCGGTGTACACGCCGAGCAGGATGAGTGCGAACGTCAGCACCGTCGTCGTCGCCACCAGTCGGCGGAAACGGGTGGTCATACCTAGCACTTCGGTTGCACGTACTTATGCTCTCTTTTCCCGCTCTGCCGACAAGTACAATTATCTTTGCTGATACTCCCGGAGTCATCTTTATCTACAGGTGTGTTGGAATGGAACATAGCTACCTTATGCTCGAACAGATCCGCACCTATCTCTACGGCCAGCGGTCCCGTTCTCCGGACGCTGCGGCCAGACGGGCGGATGGCGGACTCGTCACGAGCGACGGGCGAACTCGCTTTCTGGCCGACGCCATTGACCCGGACTCGCCACGCCTCAACGACTGCTTCGACGACCCCGAGAAGGCCGCTACCGGGACACAGCACGTCGAGCGACAGTTCGAAGTTGAACCTGACGAACTCCGAGCGCTGATCGGCGACTACGAAAGCGCCGGAATCAGCCAGCGCGAGTTCATCGCAACCCAAGGCTTCGTCACCGAATCGCTCGTCGAAGGTGCGTTCGAGCAGCTTCGGGATGAACTCGGCCCGGATGCCCAGGCCGCCATCGACACTGTCGAGGCGGAGCTTCACGAAGGACTGGAAACGACACGATCCGTCTCCCAGGCCGGCATCGATTCGTTCAGCGGCTCTGCAGCTAAAAGCGGCGCTAACGAAGGGTTCGACTACCACGACGTACTGCAGCATATCGGGACGCCGCTCTTTGTTCTGGATACGAACGGCGATATCCTCAGCTGGAACAGTTCGATAGAAAACCTCACCGGCGTCTCTGAGGCCGAAGCAAAGGAGATGGAGATGGCGAGCATGGCGTTCTATCCGGACGGCCGGCGCGGGAAGACCCTCGCCGACAAGGTGCTCGACGCCCCGGAGACGACCCACACGGAGTACGACGTGCCGAAGGTCGAGGACGAGGATTTCACGCTGTACCGCGATACGAGCGTGATGGCCGACCAGCACGGGAACGAACGCCACATCTCGTTCAGCGCTGCCCCGATTTACGACGGCGACGGCGAACTCATCGCGGTCGTCGAGATGGTCCAGGACCGAACTGACGAGGCCAACCGCCACGAGGCTGTGACGAGCCTGGTCGATGAGGTCAAATCGACCATGGCTGCACTCAAGAGCGGTCGCCTCGACGCTCGGGCGTCATTCGACCGAGCCGACGGCGGCGAATACGTCGACGACCAGCTGTACGAGGTCGTCGGTTCGCTCAACGACATGGCCGAACAGGTCGAGCAGTTGGCGGACCAAGTGGACGCACAGGCACAGCAACTTGCGACCACTATCGAGCAGGCGAATTCGTCCGCAGCGGCTGTCGAGAGCCGGGTTACCGAACAGACCGACTCCCTCACCCAGGCGGCCGACAATATTCAGGACATCGGGGCTGGGATGGAGGAGGTTGCCGCAACGTCTAGCGAAGTAGCGTCAGCAGCACAGCGCGCGAAGGCGGCTGCGGAAGACGGATCAAATGCCGGTGAAGCAGTCATGGACGTTACCGATGGCCTCACCGAGACGAGCGAAGACCTCGTGGACACCGTCACAGACCTCGACGACCAGATGGACGAAGTGAGCGAGATCGTCGAGATAATCGCCGACGTGGCGGAGCAGACGAATATGCTCGCGCTGAACGCCAACATCGAGGCGGCCAGGGCCGGCGAAAGCGGGAGCGGGTTCGCTGTCGTGGCCGACGAGGTGAAGACGCTCGCAAACGAGACGAGCGAGTACGCCTCCGAGATCTCGACAAGCATCACGACGATTCAGGATCAGGCGACCGAAACGGCCGACATGGTCGAAACCTCCCACGAGCAGGTCGAGCGTGCGGAGTCCGAGATCGCAGACGCGCTGGATGCGCTGGACGAGATTTCCGACGCCGTCGAGGAGGCGACGAGAGGTATCCAAGAGGTCGCCGACGCCAACGACGACCAGGCGAGCGCTATCGAGAACGTGACTTCGATGGTCGAAGACGCACAGAACCACGCTCAAGAGGCCGAGGCGGCGACGAAGGAGATCGTCGAGGCGACCGACCAGCAGGAAGACGCGGTCACCGAACTGACCGACCGAGTCGGCGAACTCACTAGCAAGAACTGAGCTTCGAAGGTAATCCAGCACGACGATGTCCCGGCGATGGGTATTTTCCAATTGATGGGATACGAGCGGGACAAAAACCGCTGCAACAAGCCGACATTCGACAACCGTCGTTATACCGCTCGTCCATTGACGGTAAACTTGTCTTTTTTACAGTTGGGTTCGACATCCGGGTATGGGACTTGACGAGGACGCACTGGAGTACCACCGGAGCAAGCCGCCGGGGAAGATAGAGATCGCGACGACGAAGCCGACGAACACACAGCGGGACCTCTCGCTAGCCTACTCGCCCGGCGTGGCCGCGCCGTGTGAGGAGATCGATAAAGATCCCGAGAAAGCCTTCGAGTACACCGCGAAAGGGAACCTCGTGGGCGTCGTCTCCGACGGGTCCGCCGTGCTCGGCCTCGGCGACATCGGTCCGGAAGCCGGGAAGCCGGTCATGGAGGGGAAGGGCGTGCTGTTCAAGCGTTTTGCCGACATCGACGTGTTCGACGTGGAGCTGGACACGGACAACGCCGACGCCATGATACAGACGGTAGAGGCGATGGAGCCGACCTTCGGCGGCATCAATCTCGAAGATATCGCCGCCCCAGAGTGTTTCGAGGTTGAGCGCCGGCTCAGCGAGAAACTCGACATCCCGGTGTTCCACGATGACCAACACGGGACCGCGATCATCTCCGGCGCGGCGCTCGTCAACGCGGCCGACATCGCCGACAAGGAACTGGAGGACCTGGAGGTCGTCTTCTCCGGGGCCGGAGCGTCCGCGATTGCGTCCGCGAAGTTCTACGTCTCGCTGGGCGTCTCGAAGGACAACATCACGATGTGTGACTCCTCAGGCATCATTACCGAGGAACGGGCGACCCACGAGGAACTCAACCGGTTCAAACAGGAGTTCGCACGCGACATCCCGGAGGGTGACCTCGCCGACGCGATGGAGGGGGCGGACGTGTTCGTCGGGCTCTCTGTCGGTGGCATCGTTGATCAGGAGATGGTGCAGTCGATGGCCAGCGACCCCATCATCTTCGCGATGGCGAACCCGGATCCGGAGATCGACTACGAGTCGGCCAAGGCCGCCCGCGACGACACGGTCATTATGGCGACCGGCCGTTCAGACTATCCGAATCAGGTCAACAACGTCCTCGGGTTCCCGTTCATCTTCCGCGGTGCACTTGACGTGCGAGCGACCGAAATCAACGAGGAGATGAAGGTTGCCGCGGCCCGCGCACTGGCCGATCTCGCAAGGCAGGACGTGCCCGACGAGGTCGTCAAGGCCTACGGCGACCAACCGCTACAGTTCGGCCCTGACTACATCATTCCGAAACCACTGGACCCGCGGGTCCTGTTCGAGGTGACTCCCGCGGTCGCCGAGGCCGCCATCGAGAGCGGCGCGGCACGGACGGAAATCGATACGGAGGCCTACGTCGAGGAGCTCGAAGCGCGGCTGGGCAAGTCCCGCGAGATGATGCGCGTCGTGCTCAACAAAGCCAAGAGCGACCCCCAGCGGGTCGTACTCGCCGAGGGCCACGACGAGAAGATGATCCGCGCGGCCTACCAACTGGTCGAACAGGGTATTGCCGAGCCGATACTCATCGGCGACGCCGACCGCATCGAGTCCACGCGCCGGAAGTTCGGCCTAGAGTTCGACCCTGTCGTCGTCGACCCCGAGACAGCCGACGTGGCCGACTACGCCGACCGACTGTACGAACTCCGCCAGCGGAAAGGCATCACGCGCCGCGAGGCTGACGAACTCATTCGGGACGGCAACTACCTCGGCAGTGTGATGGTCGAGATGGGCGACGCCGACGCGATGCTGACCGGCCTGACTCACCACTACCCCTCCGCCCTGCGCCCGCCGCTGCAGGTCATCGGCACGGCCGACGACGCCGACTACGCGGCCGGGGTGTACATGCTGACGTTCAAGAACCGCGTCATCTTCTGTGCGGACACCACAGTTAATCAGGACCCCGATACGGACGTGCTGGAGGAGGTCACCCGCCACACCGGGGAACTGGCGCGTCGGTTCAACGTCGAACCGCGAGCGGCGATGCTGTCGTACTCGAACTTCGGCAGCGTCGACAACCCCGGGACCAAGAAGATCCGTCGGGCGGTTTCGCGCCTGCAGGACGACGACCGCGTGGACTTCCCGGTCGACGGCGAGATGCAGGCCGACACCGCCGTCGTCGAGGATATCCTGCAAGACACCTACGAGTTCTCCGAACTCGACGACCCTGCGAACGTCCTCGTGTTCCCCAACCTCGAAGCCGGGAACATCGGCTACAAGCTCCTCCAGCGGCTGGGCGGCGCTGAGGCCATCGGCCCGATGCTCGTCGGCATGGACAAACCGGTCCACGTCCTCCAGCGCGGCGACGAGGTCAAGGACATCGTGAACCTTGCCGGCGTCGCTGTCGTCGACGCACAGCAGGAGTAGCGACGCGAGCAGAGCGAGCGCTTTTTCGCCCACGTTTTTTGAGGAGTGGTGTGCGAGCGACGCGAGCAGACCCGACGCTGAAAAAGGTGGTCGCGACATCGTGAACCTCGCTGGCGTCGCCGTCGTCGACGCACAGCAGGAGTAATCGATACAACCGGCTTTTGCCAGCGGTTACTGTGGAAGGTACTGAGTTCGGTTCGTTCTGAAGCCGATTCAGAAAAGATCAGCGTTCAGGCCCGTCGCCGGAACGCGATGTCACGTATCGCCTCGCCGTCGACCGCGAGTCGGGGGATGGATGAAGAGTGCATCGAGGACCGCCACAGCACCGACGAGTGCGCCGCCGGCGATTGCCACCTGCAGCGAGAGGTCCAGAACGACCGCGGCGGCGAGCGTGAGGACGAACACCGCGGGGATGACGGCGAGGACGAGGTCGTGCCGCGTCGGCGACTGACGCGGCAACAGTTGCTCGACGTACTGTCCGCTGAAACCGTCCGATCCGTTAGTTCTGGTACTCAACGTAACTCACCTCCCACGGTATACTATCCCACTTCTAATACATAAGATTTGGTCTGTGTGACGTTCCCCGAACGTACGTAGTAACAGGTGCAACTATTTTCATAACTTATGAAGATTATTACCTGTGAAAGGGGACTGGCGGAGAGCCTCGGAGCCCCCAGCTACAAGTATTTCTATCCGTAGTCGATCTTCCTTTCAGAACTGCAGTCGTATGTGATATTTCAAGCACGACAGCCGTGTGCTGAGCGAGGTGGTACTACGGCGACGCGCGACTGTCGGCGGCGATGTGAAAGAAGACGATGTCGCCGGTCGGCAGTTACCGGGCGGGTCCCGTCAGTCCGATGCGCCGCCACGCTCCGCGCGTGACGGCGGCGGGACGCGTTCGTTTACGGTCGGCGCGTCAGGGAGGACACACCGGTCCGGCTCGCCGTTGACGTGTGCGTACTGGTCGGGGGCGTTCGCCAGCGGATGGGCGGGGTTTCGGTCGCCGGAGATCCGCGCGGCACGGACCTCGCCGAACCCGTTGATACGTGCCTGAATCCCGCGCCAGTGCAGTCCTGTCGCCGGTGGGACCGACACGGAGTGTGGCGGGTCGTAGGCGGAGCCGTGGGAGGCTAGCACCTCGGCGTTCACGTTCTCGGCGAGCTGGTCGTGGTCGATGAGTAAGCCGACGCGGGCGTTGGGCGGGGCCCGTCTCGCAAGCACGTCGAGTCCCAGATGGAGCGCCCGATACTCCGCGACGTTGTTGTCGGGACAGGTGTCCGGGACAGATAGCCTGACAACGCGCTCACCGTCGAGAGTTTCGACGACGACACCCAGCCCGCCCGTCGGGCTGTCCGACTCGCTGTCGGACGATGTCGTGCCGTTGTGGGGTCTGAACGACCCGTCTGTGGCGATGTAGAAGTCTCGATGGTGACTCCGCGGCGGATGCGCGATGTGCGGCGTCGGTGATTCATCGAACAGGTCTCGAAGTGACGGCCGGCCGTAAGCGGCCATAGTTTCCGTTGGGTGAGCAAGGTATAAATATATTCCCTCGACAGGGGCGTCACCTCGGTACAGCGGTTTGGGGTCCACCGGACGGTCCAGTTACTGTGTCAGACCTGTGTCCGCGCGGAATATGTTAGATGGTGAGAAAGAGTTATATCGACGTAGAACAATGTTACCAATACACATGACTCCAACAAAAATCCGGGAACGACTCGAAGAGTCAGAGGACCGGGTCGACACGGAGCTGTTCGTCAGCGCGTTAGAGTACGTCCGAGACGACGGTCGCAGCCGTCGCTAATCGGCTTTTTATTGACTAGCGGAGGACGCGCGACTAGCGATAGTGGACGGCGAGACTAGCGGATGTGAGCGACGCCTGTCGGGCTACCGCGACTGGCCTGCTCAGTCGTCGGTGAGTTGCCAGCCGTCGCCGACCGATTTGACGACGCCCCGCCGTTCCATCTCGGCCGTGACCTCGCCCAGTCGGTTCGGCTGTGCGATTTCCAAGTTCGTGCGGCTAACGCCGTGGAACTCCCGCAGCAGACGGCGGATGTCGTCTTCGGTGTGGGTCTGCTGGTCGCTCTTTTCCATCACGCCTGCGGTGAGTTCGACCATGTCTTCCACGAAGTTCCAGGGGTAGACGACCCAAGTCCACTCGTCGAGTCGCTCGCCGACGAACTCCGGTTCGTGGTCGCTGGTCTGGAGCAACTGGAGCGTCGCCGTCCGAACGCTGCTCGGGTTTCGGTCGCGGACGCACTCAGCGGCCGTCTCGATAGACTGGCCAGTGTCGGCGATGTCATCGACAACCAGCACGTCCTTCCCTTCGACCGCGCCGTCAGCAAGCGGATATTTCACCTGTGCTTCCTCGCCTTTCGCCGCAGTCCCGACGTAGTGTTCGACTTTCAGGCTCGCCAGGTCGTCCAGCCCGAGAAAGTCACAGAGACAGCGCCCGCCGAACCAGCCGCCGCGTGCCAGCGCAACGACCACGTCGGGCTCGAACTCGGCGGCTTTCACGTCGTCGGCCACGTCCCGGCAGAGGCCGTAGATGTACTCCCAGTCGGTGATGGTACACGAAAACTCGTCCGGTAGCTCGCCCATACGAGATGGCGTGTGTGGCCGGACTTAACCGTTGCATATTCCGCATCAGTTGCCGAGCATGGTCGAACCGCTACGCGTCCGGGTCGCCTTTCCGGAACTCACGGAGGAGGACCGTCGCATAGCTCCCCTTCGGTAGCGAGAACGTGAACGTCAGGTCAGCACCGTCGCGCTCGACACCGAGGTCCGTCCGGAGCAGGATAGCCCGCCGCGTCCCGTTGCTGTCGAACGCCCCGGGGAGGTCGAAGTCACCCTGTTCGAGGCCCACGTCGTCGAGTACGTCGCGGGCGATGTCGCCCGGTTCGCCGCTCCCGAGTTCGGTGTCGGTTCCGACAAGCGGCGCAGTGACGAACGCTCGCCCGCGCTCGCAGTGGCGTTCGACGGTCGACAGTCGCTTGCCAGTGACCTGCTGGGTGCGGTCGGCGTCCGGAATCGGGAAGTCCTCGGGTGCGTCGCTGTCCCGGAAACAGACCACGTCGCCCTCGACGGGTCGATCGAAGGGGAGTCCCCGTTCCAGCCGCTCCGAGAGGATGCGGTTGAACACGTACGACTGGGCGGCGTTGACGAACAGCGACTGGAGGTTCGACGGAAGCGCCTCCAGCGCCTCGCGGAAATCTTCCGGCTCGCTGGCTCCGTTCTCGACCAGCCGGTGACAGATGGAGCGTTCGTAGCCCAGCGCACCGGGGAGCTTGTCCAGCGCGCCGGCCCAGTCGTGGGTTTCGTCGACGTATCCCCGCGCCTCCTGCGTCGACTCCGGTTCGCGCTCGTTCGGGTTTCCGACGTAGGCGAGAACTGCGTCTTTCCACTCGCCACGGGCAATGGCCAGCCCGACCTCGTGGGTGACCGGCCGGCGCGACCCGAACCGCTGCTGGCCGAAGTAGTTGGGGACGCCGACGGTCGTGTCGCCGTCGGGTAGTTGTGAGTCGCTAGTCCGACTCTCGTTCGGCGTCGGGTCGCCATCGCTCGCGAACGCCTGAAGATCCGCTACCACGCTGGCGGCGTTATCTGTGTTCTCGGTGTCCCGGACGACTATCTCGAAGGCGTTGCCCGCTAGGTCGCCGAAGAGGATCGGGCGGCCAGCGCGACCGATGACCTCGATGTCCGTACCGCCGATCTCCGGCAGGTCCTCTGCCGCGACTCCCTTCACCGAGAACAGCTGGGTCGTGACCGCTCGCTTGTCTTTCGTCCCCGCCCACGACACCCGCTCGCGAGAGATACCTAATCGGTCGGAGAGTTTGCTGGCGAAGTCGTTGGTCTCCCAGTTACGCAGTTCAGCCCGGAAGACGAGATGTGGGTACGCCCCGGTGTCGGCGTCGATCGGTTCAGTGTCGAACGCTTCCAGTTCCTGAACGCGGAAGTCTGCGGGCGACGAGCGGAGGCGGCCGCCCACCCCGTCGGCGTCGCTGACGTAGTACTCCATACCGACCGCGCGCTCGATTGGGTGGGCCGCTTGCATTGGTCGACTGTTCGCGGCTCGGCGCTTATGATTGGCGCTTGCGGACTCGGCGTGGGTCCGTCTCTCAGTCGATACCTAGTGTTATCACGGGACATACTCTATCTAGCCTCAGGTCGTGGCTATGCGGGCGACCGGAGAGCACCACGATGCCAAAGCTAGCATGTGAGAGCTGCGGACGAGAGATTACCTTCGACAGGGACGGCCAGGAGTCCCGCGCACCGATGCGGTACTGCCCGCGCTGTGGCGAGGAGTTCCCGCCACGCGAGGAGTGGTAGCTAACACAGCGTTTATTCGTACGCCTCAAACTCCCGGCCGAAGATGATGAAGTAGGCCACACCGACGAGGCCGATGACCGTAGCGACGCCGAAGGCCAGTTCCGGACCGGCCTGTATGACGACATCGCCCACGGCCACCACCCACTCACTGCCGTAGAGCCACCCGCCGAGCGCGGCACTGGGGATGACCAGCGTGTTCCGAAGGAGGTAGTACGTCCCGGTGACGCGGCCGCCAGTATCCTGTTCTGCCGGGCCGACGATGAGCGCCTTGTGAGCGGGCAGGCCGGCAAAACGCAGGCCCGAGAACGCGAACAACAGCACCAGCACCCACTGGTCATCCGGTGCGAAGATGAGCAGGAGCGGGAAGACGGCGTAGACGAGAAAGCCCAGCGCGACGGCGGGCTTGAGGCCGGCCCATTCGGTGAGTTTTGCGACGGGAGCCATCAAGAGAATGGCGACGATCATCTCGACGCCGAGCAGGACACCGAAGAAGGCGTCGGGCCGCAGTTGCACACCGAAGCCGGTGAACCCCACAGAGAGGAACTCGGTGACGACGATGACGAAGAAGACGTACACCATGCCGTTAGCGAAGCGGACGAACGTATCGGCAATCAGGAGCGGGCGAAGCGTCGCCGGCATCGTCCGCAGGTCGGCAAGTATCTGGTCGATGCCCTCGAAGGACTTTCCGAGCGTATCCTCGCTGGCGTCGTAGAGGAAGTGCTGAGCGACAGTGGCGACGAGGCCACAGGCCAGCGCGACCAACAGCACGCGCTGGAAGCCGTCAACGAAGGTCGCAGTCGTCGCGAGCAGCGCCGCAGCGGCCAGCGGCCCAAGAAGGAAGCCGATGCGGCGGAACACCTCCGTGCTGGCAAACCCCATCGCCAGTCGCTGTGGCGGGACGCTCTGCTTGACGATGGCGAAGGTTGCACCCAGCCCGAAGGACTTCCATGCCTGTGCGAGAAAGAGGCCGACGAAGACGAGCGTCCAGGCCGGTAGCGTCGTCGCGCCGAGCGTGATATCGCCGATGACCGAGGCGAGATACCAGACCCCGAAGCCGAGCGTCGCCAGCGTCGCGAAGGCGGTCAGCGCCAGCCGCGAGCCGATGCGGTCCGACACCGCGCCGCCGGGATAGGGATACACCGCGCTGATGAGATTCCCAACGCTGCCGTACAGACCGATAACGCCGGCACTGGCCCCCAGAATCCGCATGTATTCGGGAATATACCGGCTGGTCATCTGGAACGCGAGGCTAAACGCCAGCATGGACAGCGACAGGACGAGCACGTCCCGCTCCAGCGCGAAGAACTGTCGGAAGGTGTCGAGCAGGTCCACATCCTCGTCGGTCCCTGTCTCAGTTGCCATTATCGGAGTGCAGTTTCCCCACCAACTTAACGCTCGAAGAAGGGGCAATCGGCCGTATTGTCTCGCCGGAGTCCATGTTCAGTACGGCAGGACGAACAGCACGACAGCCAGGAACGGCGTGAGCGCGAGCAACATCGCGATGGCGTAGCCGAACATCTCACGGGCTTTGATGCGGGTGATGGCGAGCAGTGGCAGCGCCCAGAAGGGGTTCAGGAGGTTCGTATGGGCATCGCCGACGGCGTAGGCCATCGTCGCCTGCCCGACTGGGACGCCGAGGTTCTGGGCGGCTTCGAGAATCGGCGGCCCGAGAATAATCCACTCGCCGCCGCCGGACGGCGCGAAGATGTTGACCGTCGCGCCGGTGAGCCAGGCGATGACCGGGAACGTCTGGGGCGTCGAGACCGAGATGAGCGCGTTGGCCATCAACTGCGCCAGCCCGGATGTGGCCATCATCCCCTGAATGCCGGCGAAGAACGGAAAGAGCAGCACGATGCCCGACGCGGCGGTCGCCGCCTCGCCGAACTTCTCTCGGTAGGTCTGTGGGTCCATGTAGATGAAGATGCCAATCGTCAGGAAGCCGAAGTTGACGATGTTCAGCCCGAGCGCATCGATACCGGACTGGACGAACTGCGAGGCGACGAGTGCGATGCCGGTCAAGCCGATAATCCCGCCGAGAACGCGACTGTGGTTGAGACGCTCGGCTGGGACCGGATTGGTGGCGGCAGTCGCTTCCACGCCGCCGTCGCTCGCGGACTCGAACAGGTCGTCTTCGGGGATGTAATGCGTGATACCGCGCGCCTGGTCGCCGGTCGGCGTGATGACGTAGAGGACGCCGAGCGCGTAGGCTATCGACAGGCCGGTCAGAATGAGGCCGTATGGGTGGAAGATGGTCTCCGAGGCGGAGACGACAACGTCGATGACGCCCTGCTGGATGAACTCGTTGCCCTCCGTCGCAAGCAAGAGCGGCGCGGACCCGGACAGCCCCCAGTGCCAGGTGAGGCCGAGGCCGAGATAGCCCGCGACACAGAGGACCGGATAGTGGACGTCGATGCCGTTCTCGTGGGCGGTCTTGCCCATCTCACGGGCGAAGATCGCGCCGAGGATGAGACTCAGTCCCCAGTGTACCCAGCCAAGCAGCATCGTCAGCAGGCCGACGAGGACGACCGCCTGCTTTCCGGTGTTGGGGATCTCTGTCAGCCGCCGAATGCCGGCGTTGACACGCGGGTGGTACGCGACAACGAAGCCCGTCATCAGGATGAGCACCATCTGCATTGAGAACGTCAAGAAGGCCCAGAACCCGTCGTACCAGAACTGGACCATCTCGATTGGGCCGGAGCCAGTGAGACCGACGCCGGCCAGAAATACGACGTAGCTGAGAATGAGCGCGAACAGGAACGGGCTCGGCATCCACCGTTCCACCCACGCAGAGAGTCGATAGCCAATACGTTCGAGCGCTGTCTCGCCTGTGTTACTAGCCGACATACTGTTGCCACCTCCTCGCGAATATATCATAAATGTTTGCTACTATTCTGTCAGTTCTCCGCTAATCACCGCTGTGCAGCCACAGTCCTGTGGCGCGATTTCGACGACCGGACCGATCCTGACAGATGATTTTATTTCGGGCCCGAGGCAAGCCAGCGTATGACATACAAAGTCGTCGTCTCTGACACTAAAGTGATGGACGGGGAGACACGGGCGGCGGTGCTGGACGCGGTTGACGCGACCGTCGAAACGATAGCGGCGAAAGAGCCGGCGGCCGTCGCACGCGCAGTGAAAGACGCTGACGCGGTAATCGTCGACGCCGGCACGCAGGTCACGGCCGAAGTCATCGACGCCGCCGACTCGCTCAAAGTGGTGGGCCGGGCCGGCATCGGCGTGGACAACATCGACGTGCAGGCAGCGGTCGAGGCCGGCGTGACGGTCGTCAACGTCCCGGAGTACTCTGTGGAGGAGGTGTCGACCCACACGTTCGCGCTCGTACTCGCTTGCCTGCGGAAGATACCCACGTTCGACCGCTCGGTCAAGCGCGGCGAGTGGGAGTGGGCTGTCGGACAGCCGATCCGTCGCCTCGCCGGCAGCACCGTCGGCCTCGTCGCCTTCGGCAAGCTCGCCAGCCGGTTCGCCGCGAAGCTCCGGGGGTTCGACGTTGATGTCATCGCATACGACCCGTACGCGCCCGAGTACCGGATGGGAGACCTCGACGTTGAGTCGGTCACCTTCGAGACGCTGTTGAGCGATTCCGATATCGTCTCGCTGCACGCCCCCCTGACCGACGAGACTCGGGGAATGATCGACGCGGACGCGCTTGACCGGATGCGCGACGACGCGCTGCTCGTGAACACGGCCAGGGGCGGGCTTGTCGACGAGACAGCGCTGTACGACGCACTCGTCAGCAGTGATCTCGGCGGGGCCGGACTGGACGTTCGCGAGGCGGAACCGCCCGGCGACTCGCCGCTGCACGACCTCGACAGCGTCGTCTGTACCCCCCACGTCGCGTGGTACTCCGAGGAGTCCCGGGTCGAACTGACACAAACCGTGACCGAAGACGTCATCCGGGTCCTCCGGGGCGAGGAGCCCGAGAACCCTATTGACCCCGAGACCAGCTGGTTCTGATGGGCTCGGCGAACGAGACAGCTCAGGTGTCAGCAGCGTCAAGAAGTTCGATTGCGAGGTCAGCAGCTTCGACCGCCGACTCACCGAAAACGTAGGTTATCGGCTCGATGCCGAACGCGCCGCCGTGGTAGATGACACGGGGGACATCGCCGCGTTCGCGGAAAGTGGCTTCGAGCCGTTCGTCCCGATTCTCGTAGCCGGCGTCGAACTCCAGCGGCTCGATACCCCGTCTCCGGGCGGCATCGAGGAACGCTTCATCGGTCGTCAGATTGAGCGCCGCTCGACAAGAGGGGTCGACCGCCATCGCGGCCAGTATCGTCCCCGCGACGTGTTCCGACGCGCCGAACTCGGGGTTCGATGGGACGTTGACCCGCCCTCGCAGGTCGTGAATCCGGCCGGGAACTGCCGCCACGTCGAGCGCGTCTGCAGCGTCCGGCAGCGCCATGCCGACGTTCATCCCCACGTTCGGGATGGCGTCGACGATGATATCGCTGTTCGCCAGCAGTCGCGTGGCTCGCCGGACCGACGACAGCACGGCTCGCTCCGCCTGTACTGCGGTGTCTGTCCCTCGAACGCAGAGGTCACAGCCCATCCCTTGGAGGGCCGGCATCTCCTCCTCGTGGACCGCACAGATGGGACCGCGGTCCTCGAACTCCCGCACCAGAGCGAGCAGTTCGCCCAGCACCGCGAACTCGTCCATCTCGCCTGCGGCCAGCCCATCGGCGATGCGCTCGATGGTCTGTTGCATCCGGGCGTCCTCCCGGAACCGCTCCTCGATGGTGACCGAACCGCTGCCGTATTTGCTCACTGCGGCCTGTGTCACGCCAAGCTGGTCGGCGATCTCCTGCTGGGTCCAGCCCTCCTCGTCGAGCCTCGTGGCGAGCATCGCCCGAGCCGTCGGGAGAAATCGCTCGACCACGATCTCACTCGGTAACTGCAGTGTCATTACCGGAAGTGAGTGCGTAGTTCGTTTAGCAGTTGGGACTACGAACGCTGTCGGTCGACTACGCCACTGTGGGTGCAAGCAGCCAGAAAGCTCCGAGACACCCAAACCCCGCAGTTGCTGTGCGCATCGTTCTCTCCAGCGAGTACAACTTGGTTGTATTAGCAGGATATAATACGTCGGAGTTTGTTGTATCGGCTACCAATGGCATTCAGCGACCACCTGCTCGACATCGGTGAGGACATCTGGGACGCACAGAAGGACCACCCGTTCGTTCGCGAACTGGCCGACGGGACGCTCGACGAGGCGGCATTCAAACACTGGGTGAAACAGGACTACCGATACCTGCAGGACTACGCACGGTTGTTCGCGCTCGCTGGGGCGACGGCCGGCGACGAGTCGACGATGACGCACCTGCTCGGGGTCGCCCACCAGGTGCTCGACACCGAGATGGACCTGCATCGGGAGTTCGCATCGGACTACGGCATTTCGCGGCGCGAGCTGGAGTCGACCGAGAAGGCTCCGACGTGTCTGTCGTACACGAACTTCCTCGTTCGAACGGCCTACGAGGGGCACGAGGCGGAGATTGCCGCCGCACTGTACCCCTGTATGCAGGGCTACCTCGACGTGGCCGAACACATGGCTGACCTGGCCGACGGCGAACACCGGTACATGCCGTTCATCGAGATGTACACCAGCGACGACTTCCGGGAGGCGACGGGGTGGTGTCGGGCGTACGTCGACCGCTGTGGCGAGCGCTATCCCGGCCAACACGACGCCATGGAAGACGCGTTCCGCACGAGCGCGAAACTCGAACACCGGTTCTGGGAGATGGCCTACACGCAGGAGGGGTGGGAGCTATGACAGGAGAGACGTACGCGGCGTACGCCGAACACACAGACGAGCCCCGGTTTACTGACTGGCTCCGGGAACAGAGTCAGCCGGACTGGGACGCCGCCGTCGAACACCGATTCGTCGAGGAACTCGGGGCCGGCACACTCGACGAAGACGCGTTCGCCGAGTATCTGGTACAGGACTACGCGTTCGTCGACGAACTCGTTGGTACGTTCGGCCACGCGGTCGGACAGGCCCCGGACATGGCCGCCAAGCGGCAGCTTGTGGAGTTCCTCGATACCGTGACCGACGAGGAAGACGACTACTTCGAGCGCTCCTTTGCCACACTCGGCGTCGAAGATTCACGCTGGCAAGACCCCGAGCCAACGGATGCAACGGCGGCGTTCATCGACCTACTGGGTCGCGCTGCCCGAGAAGGCGGATACGCAGAGACGCTGGCCGTCCTCGTTCCGGCAGAGTGGATATACGAGTCGTGGGCGACGGCGGCTGCCACGGCCCACGGTGACCCGGACAGCGATGGGCTTCCCAGCGCGGGGATGGGACTGCCGTTCTACTTCGCCGAGTGGGTCGACCTCCACGCCGTCGACTCCTTCGTCGCGTTCGTCGACTGGCTCCGGGGCGAACTTGACGCCATCGGACCGACACTTTCGCCCCGCCGGGAAGCCCGCGTCGCGTCGCTGTTCGACCGCACGGTCACGCTCGAACGACAGTTCTTCGAGACGGCCTACGAAAATCGCCAAGCAACAGTCGACAGCGAGGTGAGTCCGTAGATGGCTTCTTCGGCTGTGGTCCTCGGCCTGACCGCGGCGACCGTCCTTGTGTTCACAGGCGTCGGCCTCTTCGCCGCACGTGGCCGCATCGACTCGGTGGAGACGTATATCTCTGCCCGCGACTCGGCCGGCAGCGGGACCCTCGCCGCGACAGTCATCGCGTCGATGATGGGCGTCTGGATTCTACTGAGTCCGGCAGAGGCCGGGGCCGCGTTCGGCGGACTCCCCGCCGTGCTGGGCTACGCCATCGGCAGCGCGATTCCCCTCGTCCTCTTTATCCCGGTCGGCGCTCGCATCCGCGAGGTGATGCCCGCCGGCCACTCGCTGACGGAGTTCGCCTACGCCCGGTTTGGCTCTGGGATGTACCTGCTCGTCCTGCTAGTCTCAGTGTTTTACATGTTCATCTTCCTCGCCGCGGAAATGACCGGCATCGCTGGTGCGCTCGCGCTCGTCGCAGATGTGCCGCTCTGGCAGACTTCGCTACTCATCGGTGGGTTCGTCCTTGTCTACACCACCTACGGCGGCCTGCTTGCCAGCATCGTCACCGACACCGTCCAGACGCTGGTCATCCTCCCGCTTCTGGCCGTCGGCTTCGCCGGTGCGCTCCTCTCACTTGGTGGCACGAGCGAGTTCCACGCGACGGTGGTGTCGGCGGACCCGACACTGCTCGACCCGACGTTCGGTCCTGGTCTGCAGTTCGGGCTGTACGTGGCCTTCGCGCTTCTGGGCGCGAATATGCTGAACCAGGGCGTCTGGCAGCGGGTGTACGCCGCCGACGGGGAGGGCGCCTTGCGGCGTGGGATGGGAATCGCCGCCCTCGTGGTCGTCCCGATGCTCCTGCTGTCGGGGCTGTTCGGCATCGCCGCCACGGGGTTGGGACTCACTGAGTCCGGCTCCGCCAGCATCGCCTTCTTCCTCGTGGTAGCGGAGGCGTTCCCGACGTGGGTGACTCTGGCAGTCGTCGTCCTCGCCGTCCTGCTGGTGATGAGTTCGGCCGACACGATGTTCAACGCCATCGCCAGCGTCGTCACCGCCGACCTCGCTCGATTGCTTGACGACCCCGACCAGCGGACCCTGTGGTTGGGTGGGCGCGGGCTGACGGTCGCTGTCGCGCTCGCCGCGATGTTCATCGGCGCGCAGGGGTACAGCGTCCTCCAGTTGTTCCTGACTGCCGACCTGCTGGCCGCCGGCGTCTTCGTTCCCTTCCTCGCCGGTCTCTACACCGAGCGGCTCACCGGTCCGGGCGCGGTAGTCTCGGGCATCGCGGGGCTACTCGTCGGGTTCACCTACTTCCCGTCGCTCCGTGGCCTCGTCAGCGCCATACCAGGCGTCGGGAGTATGCTGCCAGCGCCGTCGTTCCTCATTGCCTTCGCCGGTGCAACGCTCGTCTCGGCCGCTCTCACCGTCGCGGCGACAGTTCTGGGCGGGGCCGACGCCGACCTCGACGCACTCGGCCGGGAGGTCCGTGCGCTCGACGATCCGGTGGCTGACGGGGGGTCCGAGCAATGACGCCGTCAGCCATCGTCCCTCTCGCCGCACTCGGGTCAACAGCGTTCGCGGCGCTGGCCTGGGGGTCGATTCTGCTCGTGCTCGGGGTCTTTCTCGCCGTCGGCTGGCTGGTCCTGACCGAGTAGCCCGACGGCCGGAAGAGCCTGGACAGAAAGTGGTTCGCGGTAACAGTACACATGCTTATCATGATGGCTGTGGAACATCGCATATGCAGACCTTCGTGCTCGCGACGAACTCCGAGACAGTCAGCCAGACACTGTGTTCGTACCTCGAAGGCGTCCTCGACCCGGACGACAGCGTCTACGCGGTCAACTCACAGCGCGGTGGTGACAGCACGTCATCGACAGCGGTCGCCGACGGGAAAGCCGCACTCGAAGTCGTCTCGGACCGACTGGGCGATCAAGTGTCTGTCGAGACCTATCAGATAATCCGCGGCAACAGCCCGGCGACGGACATCTTCGACATCGCCGAGGAGATCGATGCCGACGAACTCGTTATCGGCGTCCGCAAGCGGAGCCAGACCGACCGACTCATCTTCGGCAGCGTCGCGCAGGACATCATGCGGCAGTCCGACTATCCGATGCGGGTCGTTCCCCGGGAGTGAGTAGCCACTGGCCGCTGACAACCGACCGCAAAGAAACCGAAAACTGAGTAGCCGGGTTATTCGGCCGACTCGTAGTCGTCGAAAGCGTCGATTTCGACGCCTTCGTCGGTGATTTCGGCAAGCACGACGCCGTTGCCGGACCCGGTGTCACGCTCGGCCGCGGCGTTGACGGCTCGGATCGCAAGACCGCGGGCCTCGTCGAGGGTCATCTCGGGGTCGTACTGCCCCTCGATGGTCCCCGTTGCGACCATCGTCCCGGAGCCGGTGACGGTGTAGTCGTCTTCGAGCACACCACCGGCTGGGTCGACGCTGTAGACGTGGCTGCCCTCTTCGTCGACGCCACCGACGATGGGGTTGATGGCGAAGTACGGGCCGCCGCGGGCGAAGTTACCCGCAAGCGTCGCCAGCGCGTGAATCGAGAGCGGTTCGTCGCGGCGGACCTCGTAGAGGTCGGCCTCGGCGCGAAGCGAGCGGATGAACGACTGGGCCCCGCCGACGCTGCCGACCAGCGTCATCGCGGCCGTCGGGTGGATCTGCTCGACCTTCTGGACCTGCTTGTTCGAAACGAAGCGGCCACCGAGAGAGGCACGCCGGTCCGTCGCAATGATGACGCCGTTCTCCGTCGAGAGACCGACGGTTGTCGTGCCGGTCTTGACGACGTTCTCCTCGTCGCGCCCGCCGTCCTCGTTCGGCAGTGTGCCGACTTCGGGTTCGTAGGCATCAGTCAGTCGGTTCTCGGGGTCGTGCATTATTCCTCACCTCCGAGTTCGAACTCTTCAAGCCGCTCGGCGATGTCGTCCTCGGCGAGCTTTTCGAACTGTTCGCTTTCCACATCGATGGTGGCGATGTCGACACCGGTCGCGTCGAGGCCGTCCTCGTTGACCGAGGCCAGCGCCCGGAGCGCGAGTTCGATGCCGCCTTCGAGGTCCATCCCCTCGGCGTACTCCTCTTCGAGGAACGACTGGATGTCTTCGCGGGAGCCGCCGATGGCGACAGCCTGCCACTCGTAGGGCGTCCCCGAGGGGTCCGTCTCGAAGAGGCGCGGTTCGCCGTCCTCGATACCGGCGACCAGCAGCGCGACACCGAACGGGCGTGCACCGCCCGTCTGAGTGTACTGCTGGATGTAATCCGTGATCTCCTTGGTCAGGGACTCGACGGAGGCGGGCTCGTCGTAACGCAGGCGGTTGACCTGTGACTGCCGGCGCGCCACGTCGATAAGCTGGCGTGCGTCGGCCACGTGACCCGCGCTAGCGACACCGACGTGAGAGTCGATCTCGTGGATCTTCTCGATGCTGTCGCGCTCGATGAGCGGCGACCGGGCGTGGCGGTCGGCGGCGATGACCACGCCGTCCTCGGTGCGGACCCCCACGCTGGCGGTTCCGCGCTTGACGGCTTCTCGTGCGTACTCGACCTGATAGAGGCGTCCGTCCGGGGAGAAGATGGTAATCCCGCGGTCGTAGGCCTGTTGTTCGTTTCCTTGCATAATGTATCGTGTTGTTGTTCACCTGAGGTTAGGGTTGCTCTTATATAACCGTATCGCGGGCCGCTGCCCTCAGAACAGCGGCAGGTCGCCGGTGACGCGGTCCACCAGCTCGTCCTCGGCGGGGCCGACGGCGAGTGCCGTAACAGTCCCCGGATCGAGCTGTGTGTGGCCGGCGTCCCGGACGACCGCATGCGGCAGGCCTTCGCGCTCGGCCACGTCTGCGAGTTCGAACAGCTCGGACTCGCTGGTGGCCTTCAGGACGACTTTCTTCTGCCCCGCGCCCTTCCAGGCTTTCCGGGGTTTCGGGCCGGCGTCCTCGTAGGCCGACAGCGAGGCGTGGGCAACCTGGGCGGCGAGCTTGCCCTCGCCCATGCCGATGTCGGCCCGCGCGACGATAGCCTGCTTCATACGATTACATGGCCACCCGTACTTAAACTCCCGTCGGACTCCCTCCACGGTTGCACATACCACAGAGTACATACGCCGTGGCCGAGCACACCCCGGAGATGCCCTCCACCATCCGGACATTCCTCTTGCGACCGGGGTCGTTCTTCGAACAGCGGCGTGAGCGGCTGAACGGATACCGTGGCGGTGCCTTCGCTCTTGGGATCGCCGTCGCCGTAACAGCCATTCTCGGAGTCTCGCTGCGGCTGTTCGCCACACAGTTCACCGGCACTGTCGAGCGAGACAACCCCGCACGGCCGCCGGACCAGATGTGCGAAGACGGCGGCGTCGGCGGAATAACCGTTTCCGGCTGTGACGAACCGGCAACGCAAACTGTCGAAGTCGGGTCGCTCATCTGGGACTATGCGACTGAGGTCCTTCCGGGGCTGTTCGTCGGTTTCATCATCGTCTGGATCGGATTGATGATCGGTCTGTATGTCGGCGCAAAGCTAGCCGGTGGCTCCGGCCGGTTCGGCGAGACAGCGGAGATCACTGCCTGGGGACTGCTGCCCTCCGTGGTCGGCGTTGCCGCAGGCGGTGCTGCACTCGTCTTTTTCGCTGCCAATACCGATCTCTCTGCATCTTCGCCGGAACTGCTGCTCGAACAGGTTCGGCGTCTCCAGAACGGCCTTTCGGGGCTCGTCTTTCTCGCGATACAGGTCGGGACCGCAGCCTGGCAGGCGTACGTCTGGGCCGGCGGCCTCAGAGTCGTTCACGAGATCAGCAGGTACGCGGCGGTCGCCATCGCTGTCATCGTTGCGACGCTACCCGTGATCGCCTCATAAGAATCGGGGAGTTTAGGCTTCCGGCCGCACACGCCACTCTCATGATACTCTCAGATGCGGATATTCTCCGACGGCTGGAGCAGGGTGACCTTGTCGTCGAGCCGCTCGACGACCCGGACATCCAGATTCAGCCCGCCAGCGTCGATCTCCGCCTCGGGCATGAGTTCCTGGAGTTCCAGCACGCCAACATCCCCTGTATCCACCCGAACTCCGAGGACGAAGTCGCCGATTACGTCGAGGAAACCGTCATCGAGGAGGGCGGGGAGTTCATCCTCCACCCCGGTGATTTCGTGCTTGGGACGACCCACGAACGGGTCGCCATCCCCGACGACCTCATCGCCCACGTCGAAGGGCGCTCGTCGCTGGGCCGGCTGGCAATCGTAGTACACGCGACGGCTGGCCTGTGTGACCCCGGCTACGAGGGTCAGATCACGCTCGAACTGTCGAACCTCGGCACCGCGCCGGTAGCGCTCACGCCTGGGATGCGAATCTCGCAGCTTACGTTCACGGAACTCAAGACGCCCGCTGACCGTCCGTACGGGGCCGAACGCGGCTCGAAGTATCAGGGCCAGTCTGGGCCGCAGGCGAGCAAGATACAGGGAGATAGAGAATTTGGAGGCGACCAATAGTGCGATTCATCGAGGAAATCGTCGTCGACGACTTCCTGCCGACGTTTCGCTCGCTGCTGGCCGACGCTCTCAGAGAGCGCGGGCTGACGCAGTCCGAGGTCGCCGACCTGCTGGGAATCAGCCAGAGCGCGGTGTCGAAGTATGTCCACGGCGACGTGGCGCGCCACGAGGACCTGCTGGCCCACCGCGGGCTGGAAGAGCTGGTTGAGCGGCTGGCCGACGGGCTGGCAAATGGCGATATGAGTTCCGTTCAGGCGCTGGTCGAGACAGAAGTGTTCATCCGCGAACTCGAACAGGGCGGTGTCCTCGCACAGTTACACGAGGACGCGGTCCCGGAACTGGGCGACTACGACGACGAGTTCGCCGTCCACGACCCGGACTCACAGCTTCGGACGGCCGAGCGGACGCTCGCCTCGGTGCGGCGCGGACTCAGTGTGCTGGAAAACACGAGCGGGTTCGCGACGCTCATCCCGGCGGTGGGGTCGAACCTCGTTCAGTGTCTCCCTAGCGCCGACAGCATCGATGACGTGGCCGCCGTCCCGGGGCGAATTCTCGACGTGAAAGGGCGGGCAACGATTCCGGCGGACCCGGAGTTCGGCGTCAGCGAGCACGTCGCGACGCTGTTGCTGGCGGCGCGGGCTGCCGGAAGCGACGCCCGCGCGGTGTTGAACGTCCGCTACGACGAGTCTGTCGTGGCCACGCTCCGAGACGCGGGCCTCACCGTCGTCGAGTTCGATGCCGAGGAGAGCGTCGAACCGGCCGTCGCGGCTGCGCTGGCTGACGACCCGGGGGCCGACGTGCTCTATCACACTGGCGCGATGGGGATCGAGCCGGTGGTGTACCTGCTCGGGGACGACGCCGTATCGGTCGCCGAAACGGCGCGCGAAATCCTGTGACCGACGCGCAATCGTTCTACGGCCGGTGGGCGCAAGTGTACGACTGGGTAGCGAATGCGCCGGGTGTGGCGTCCTGGCGCGACCGAGCGGCGGACTCGCTGGCGCTTGCACCCGGCAATACCGTCGTCGAAATGGGCTGTGGCACGGGCGCGAACGTCCCCCATCTCCGCGAGCGAGTCGCTCCGGCGGGTCGAGTCGTCGGCATCGACGTGACGCAAAAAATGCTCGACCGCGCCCGCGAGCGGTCCGCGCGGACGGGCGAAAGCGTACACTACGTGCAGGCCGATGCCGCCCGTCCGCCGATTCGAGAGGCCGATGCCGTTCTGGCGACGTTCGTCGCCGGCATCTTCGAGGACCCCGCGGCGGCGGTCGACGCGTGGTGTGACAGCGTCGGCACCGGCGGCCGTGTCGCCCTGCTGAACTTCCAGCGGAGCCCCAGCGCCCTCGCCGCGCCGCTGAATCTCGTGTTCGAGGGGTTCGTCCGCCTCTCCGCGCCGGGGACGCGGCTCTCCACGCGGTCACACGCTAGCGCGTTCGAGCGACGGGTGCGGGCGGCCCGCGACCGAATCACCGAGCGGACGGTCGACCGGCGGTACGAGACGATGGCCGGCGGCTTCGCCGGACTGCTCAGCGGGACTGTGCCCTGACGGGACGGCCGAATCGCTATGGCCGATACCGCTCGGCGTGCTCCGGACAGAACTGGGGCTCCCGTAGCTGTGCGGCGACGACGTCGGGCTGGCGGTGGGAGTTGTGGAGCCGGCATGTTTCCTCGTCACAGAACGCCTCGCCAGTGTCGAGGTAGTGGCAGGCCTGCAGGACGTACCCCTTGAGCGCGTCGGTCGTCCGCGGGTCGTCCTCGACGAGGAACTCGCCCTCGACTTCGTTTTCGAGTACCTCCCGGGGCGGTGCGCCGCCGCCGAGCAGAGCGTGTTTCTGCTGTTCCTTGTAGTACTGTTCAGGTTTTGCGGGGGCCTCGTACAGCCCCGGCACCGAGACGACCGCGGGCTGTCCGAGGACGTTCACGCGCTTGTGCCAGCGGCCGTCATGGTCGCCCCAGGTCCCGACGACGCGGTCCAGCAGCGGGACGTGGAGGTGGTCGAGTGACCGCTCGGACTCGGGAATTCGTTCGTGGAGCGCCCGCTGGACCGCCAGCCCGTCGTAGATGACGCCGCCGGCCCGTTCGGGGGACTCCAGCGCTCGCTCCTCGTACCGGACGATACCCAGCATCGTGTTCCCGGTCTCGCGGTCGTACGGCGAGAGTACCCGCGCCTCCGCGAACGATTCCGCCAAGTCCGAGTCACCGTGCAGCGAGAGAAACCGGTCCCGGACGGAGACAGTGGCCTCGATCCGCGCGTCGAGCCAGCCGGCGATGGCGTCGGCGTCGGCGACCGTCGTCGGGGCGCGATATAGCGTGACGGACTCCATTTTATTTGCCAGTGGTATTGGTTGGTAATACCGTTTGTGCATCGGGGATCACTGCGCATTGAGGTGCAAAATAGAGAGTCAGAGTGAGCGAGCCAGTGTGGTGTTTCAGACGAGAGACGGGCACCGATCGCAGTGCTGGACAGGACCGCCACCGGACAGACTGAGCCGTTTCAGTCGGGCGTCACTGCTTCGGTTCGTGCGGGAGTGCCGTCGGGTCCGCAGTGAGCGCGTCGATGCAATCGGTGACGGACCACGTCGTCTCTCCGTCAGTACACGGGTAGACCCCCACGAGATCGTCGTCCGCGTAAACGGCGACGGCTATCATCGGGAGTCGCAGCACCTCCGTACTGCCGCCGACAAGTAGCGACGAGGTCCGCGTCTCAAAGGGTGGTCGAAGACTCAGTCCCCGTTCGGTCGCCCACTGTTCGTACCGGTCGACAGTCTCCAGCACCTCGCCGTGTTCGCTCCGCTGGGACACGGGAATTTCCTCGGGCCACGTCTGGATATCGAAATCATCGACAACTCCCGTTGCGGCGAGTTCTGTGAACCGGTCGATAGCTGTCGTTCGGGGACCACAAACCGGCCGTCGACTCCAGAGGTGGACCGCGATCTCGCCGCCGACTGGCTCGTCAGACCCGTGGTTGTCGCTCCGCTGCATCTCTTCGGGCATTGGTTGATAATCACTAACATAATTGTCGCACGCTTGCATAATTGTTTGTATTAGTGCGATATTATGGCCTGAATGAGTAACTAACTCCGAAAAAGACAGACGCTTAAAAACCAGCGGGACGTGGGGAGGATTTCAGTCGTCAGCAGGGGTTGCGTCGCGACTCGTAACGTCGACCGGCTCGGCGTCGACTTCAAGTTCATCAAGCGCGACCTGTGCGGCGCGCTTGCCGGAGACGAGCATGGCACCGAACGTCGGCCCCATGCGCGGGAGGCCGTAGGTGGTCGCGGTGGCCATGCCAGTAACGACGAGGCCGTCGTGTGCAAGACCGGTGTGTTCGACGACAGCGTCCTCGCTCTCGCCGACCCACATCGAGTCATGGCCGGGCGAGTCGTGGCCGGGCGCGCCGTAGGTGTCGTCGTCGGTCTGGTCCATGCCGCTGGCTTCGTCTTCGAGGCCCGGCGCGTTGAGGACGCCGCGCTCGTCGAGTTTCTTGACAGCCATCGCGTCGTGGCCCGTCGCGTCGATGACGAGGTCAGCCTCGACGGCAATCGGGTCGACGCAGGTGATTTCGCGGGGTAGCGCATGGACCGGCGTCCAGTTCATCACGATACCGCCGACACGGTGATCCTCGCGGATGACGATGTCGGTGAACTCCGTCATGTTCTGCATCTTCGCGCCGGCGTCACAGGCGGCCTTGATGAGGCCGGAACAGGCCTCCGGACCGTTAGCGACGTAGAGGCCCTCGCTGTCCTTGGATTGCTTGTGGTCGACTTCGAGTTCGTCGAGCACCTGCTGGGCAGGGTCCCGGACAGTGACCTTGTTCATCAGGAAACCGCCGAGCCAGAAGCCGCCGCCGAGGTAGTTGTTCTTCTCGACGACCATCACCTGCACGCCTCGCTCGGCGAGTTCCTTCGCAGCCATCAGCCCCGATGGGCCGCCGCCGACAATGATGACATCGGAGTCCGAGAAGTCCATGAACTCCTCGGTCCATTCCTGCCCGATTGCGCGTGTGACTTCCGCCTCGCCGACGTCGCTGAACTGTTCGAATGAATCGGAATCGCTCATACCACTTAGTGATATTCATTGGTGATACATAGTCGTTCTGATGCAGCTATCGGTCGCTGTTCACACAGCATCAGGGAGAAATAGCCGCCGTCAGGCCCAGGCGCTCAGTCCATCAGCGGTCAGTACGTCCGTGCCGCCATCGGGTTGGCAGACAGCCCACCGCGAGTGGTCCGCGTCCTCGGGAAACAGGTGCTCAGGGACCAGCGGCATCGGCACGGGTGGGTAGCCGCCGCGCCGCATCGCCGTCGGCCCCGGGAATCGCTCGACTACATCGCCGCCCGCTGTCACCTCGAACTGCCCGTTGTCTGCCCGGCGATAGGCGTGCTGGAAAGCGTGGCGGCCGGCATCGGCGAGCGAATCGACGTGTTTGAGAACGGCGACCACTTCCGTTCCGACACCGAGTTCGAGTCTGGGTCGTCCTTGATCGACTTTGACCTCGCGCCACTGGAGGTCATCGGCCGGTGCTCGCGCACAGGCGTATGTGCCATCAGAGAGCGGGACGCGGTCGGGGCCGTTGTAGAACTGCCGTCCGTCGGGGCCGTCGGCGGCCAGACAGGTGGGCTCACCCAGAACGGTGGCGACCATCTGGGTCAGTGTTGTTCCCATCGCCTCTGTCGACGGGACCACGAACAGACAGTCCCGCCCCTCCCGAACCGCATCGACAAACCGGGGAATGAGTCCATCGGGGCCGACGTTAGCTTCGGTCAGTGGTTCGACAGCGATCGGCCGCGGATCTGTCGCATCCACGAGACCGACCGCGTCGTTGTTCGGCGTCGCGAGCGCGGGCGGTCGGCCGCTATCGTCACGTACCGCCACATCGTAGCCGGCCCGCTCGCACAGCGAAACACCGTGGTCCCGGACCGATGGGTAGATGAGCATTCGCCCTTCGTAAGGGCGCTTCCCGTTTGAACCCTCGCCACTGATACCGGGGCGTTGCGTGGGCTACCGGCCCCTGCTCAGGTAGTCGCGGTAGCGGCCAGTGTCGAGAGCGTATCGGCGGCCCGAAGATCGTCGATAGTGCAGTACCACGCGCCTCGGAGGCCGTGCTGGTCGTTCTCGACAGGGGCGTCGAGCGGCACGAGGTCGTCTAGTTCGAACACCACGACGTTGTCCGTCTCCGAGAACGAGTCAATGAGGGCTCCCCAGTCGTCCGCGTCCATCGGTCCCGGGCCGCCACGGGTCTGATCCGTTCGATCGGTCACCGGGGCGTAGTGCGTGACCGCCGAGACCGGCGCAGTCCGGTAGAACGCCATGTAGTCGAACGACTCTGTCGTTCGGTCGTAGGACTCTGGTGACGGATAGAAGCCCTGTCGACAGCGTTCGAACGTCTCTGTCTGTGCGGCGACGACACAGACCCGGGCCCCACCGGGTGCGTCGTCGGCCGGTGTATCCTCGGTAAAGCGGTCGAGGTCCATACCCGACCCTTAGCCCGAACACGGAAGTACACCCCGCCAGTGGCGGCAGGACACTGATATGCACGCAGGCCTGCATCATCGCTATGGCACAGCTACTCGTCTGCCAGCAGTGTGACACCGGCTTCGAGTATGACGCACCGGCGTTCAGCGCGACGTGTCCGGACTGTGGGCATCGACACCAGCCCCGAACTGGGTGCTGTTAGCGTCAGCGTACTGGTCGCAACCCCCGCAGCTACAGGTACGCCACCAGCGCGTCGGCTAGTTTCTTTTCAGCGCGCCGCAGATGGTCTTCCGCGGTTCGGCGCTGGACCCCAACACGGTCCGCGATAGCCGCCGTTGTCGTCTCGCGCGGCAGTTCGTAGTACCCGTGCTCGTACGCCGTCAGGAACACCTCGCGCTGGCGTGGCGAAAGAGACGGTACCACGTCGCCAGCGGTCACCAGCGGCGCGTCGGGCGTCACTGCCCCGACCTCGCGTTTCGACTCGACAGTGACCTCGAACGCCGACGCTAACGACCGGTACACTGCCGATAGCGCGTCGGAACTAAGCCCCAGCGCCCGGACGAGTTTGTGCCCCTCCGCGTACCGAAGCGGCGGCACGAGCAGACACCCCTCGTCGGCCAGATAGCGCTCGACGGTGTCCGCTAGGTGGACCTTCAGACACGCCTCTGTGACCAGAACCTGCCCATCGTCCGTTTCGAGGCGCTCGGCGATGCCAACAGTCTCGCGGACCTGTTCGACGACCGGCCCGACATCCCCACCGCGGACGTGGAGGAGGTCGCTGTGGTCGGTACACCACAGTTCGATTCGCGTGCCGGTCCCGTCTGTCGCCGTCTCGTAGGTCCCATCACCGGCCACCCGGAACACCGCCTCGTACATAACAACCAATACACATATACATATAAAAACAGTTCCGAACGGAGGGTCTCCGCTATCACGCTAGGGCACGAATAGGAGGGTATGGCACAGCAGTCTTCCCCGGACACCGACCACGACATCGGGACTCCCTCGGAACAGTGGCGCGAGTACCAGGGTGCGCCCACCGGCACCGATATCGAGTGTGAAGGGTGGCGACAGGAGGCCGCGCTGCGGATGCTGAACAACAACCTCGACCCTGAAGTCGCCGAGAATCCGGAGGAACTGGTCGTGTACGGCGGAACCGGGCGTGCGGCTCGGTCGTGGGACGCTTATGACGCCATCGTCGACGAGCTCCGCGAACTCGGCGACACCGAAACCCTCCTCGTCCAGAGCGGCAAGCCGGTCGGTCGGTTCGAAACCCACGAAAAGGCCCCCCGCGTCCTCATCGCGAACTCGAACCTCGTCGGCAAGTGGGACAACTGGGAGCATTTCCACGAACTCGAAGCGAAGGGCCAGATCATGTACGGCCAGATGACCGCCGGTTCGTGGGCCTACATCGGCACGCAGGGCATCATTCAGGGAACCTACGAGACGCTGGCCGCGCTCGCTCGAGAACACTACCCGGACAACGACGGCCTCCGCGGGAAGATTGTCGTCACCGGCGGCCTCGGGGGAATGGGCGGTGCGCAGCCGCTCGCAGTGACGATGAACCACGGCGTCTGTATCGCGGCCGAAGTCGACGAGGACCGTATCGACCGGCGCATCGAGACGGGGTATTGTCAGGAGAAGACCGACGACCTCCCAACGGCTATCGAGCGCGCACAGGAGGCCGCGGCGAACGGTGAGCCCTACAGCATCGGTGTCCACATGAACGCCGCGGATATGCTTGCGGAGATGCTTGAGATGGGGTTCGTCCCCGATGTAGTGACTGACCAGACAAGCGCACACGACGAACTGGAAGGGTACTACCCCGCTGGCTACACCGTCGAGGAAGCCGACCGGCTCCGCGAACGCGACCCCGAGACGTACGTCGCGGAGAGCCTCGATACGATGGCGCGACACGTCGAGGGCATTCTGGAACTGCAGGACAGGGGTGCCATCGCCTTCGAGTACGGCAACAACATCCGCGGGCAGGTCGAGGACCAGCGCGACCTCGACAGCGCGTTCGATTTCCCGGGATTCGTTCCCGCGTACATCCGCCCACTGTTCTGTGAAGGCAAGGGGCCGTTCCGCTGGGCCGCGCTCTCGGGCGACCCCGCGGACATCCATCGGACTGACGACGCAGTCAAGGAGTTGTTCCCGGAGAAAGACGACCTCCATCGCTGGATCGACCTCGCCCAAGAGCAGGTGTCCTTCCAGGGGCTTCCCTCGCGAGTGTGCTGGCTGGGGTACGCGACCGAGGACGGGCTGACCGAGCGCGCCCGCCTCGCGCTCCGTATCAACGAACTCGTCGCCGACGGGGAGATTTCGGCACCCATCGTCGTTACGCGGGACCACTTGGACGCCGGGAGCGTGGCCTCGCCAAACCGCGAAACCGAGGCGATGAAAGACGGAACTGACGCCGTTGCCGACTGGCCGATCCTGAACGCCCTGCTGAACTGTGCGGCTGGCGCGGATATCGTCAGCGTCCACGACGGCGGCGGCGTCGGCATCGGTAACTCACTCCACACGAACAACCACGTCGTCCTCGACGGGTCTGATCTCGCAGCCGAGAAGGCTCGCCGCGTGTTCACGACCGATCCCGGGATGGGCGTCATTCGCCACGCCGACGCCGGCTACGAGATCGCACAGGACATCGCCGACGAGAACGACGTGGCGGTCCCGATGCGCGACCGCAACCGCGACCGATGACCGACCTGACAGACCCGTCGCCGTGGACCGGCCCGTCCGGCGACCCAAACGACGAGCAGTTCGGTGACATCGTCGAGACGGCCACGCTCGCGACCGCTTCCGAGTACGACGCTGTGCTGGTGGGCGAGCCGTACGACGGGGCCGTCATCGGACGGCCGGGGGCGCGTGCCGGCCCGTCGGCCCTCCGACGCGAACTCAGCGGAACGAAGACCCATCACATCGAACGTGGGCCGGTCCACGCAGTCGCCGACCTCGGCGACATCGAGATTCCGGCTGGCGATGTCGAACAGGTCCAGCGTGCCGTCCGTTCGGTAACGGACCGGGTCCACGCAACGAACGCGATACCGGTGTTTCTCGGTGGCGACAACTCGCTGACGTTCCCGAACACCGCACCGCTGGTGGCTGATGGCACTGTCGGCGCGATCAGCTTCGACGCCCATCTCGATTGCCGCGCCGTGCAAGACGAACCGACGAGCGGGACGCCGTACCGTCAGCTCCACGATGTGGGCCTCGACACGCTGGCCGTCGTCGGCGCGCGTCACTTCGAAACCTCGACAGCGTACCACGACTACCTCGCCGAGCAGGGCGGGACAGTCTTGCCGCCGGAGTCGGTGGCCGGCGACCCCATTGGCGCGGCTGACGACGCTCTCGCCGCACTGGGCGACGTAGACGCCGTCTATGTCAGTCTGGACCTCGACGTGCTCGACGCCGCGGCCGCACCGGGCGTGAGCGCGCCGACACCGGGCGGCCTCTCGACACGAGAGCTGTTCCGGATGCTGGGTCGCGTGGCGTCCGACGACCGCATCGCCGGGTTCGAAGTGGTCGAGTGCGCGCCGCCGCTTGATGTCGGGAACCGGACCGCGTGTGCCGGGGCCCGTGCCGTCGCGCACTTCCTCAGCGGCCTGGGAGGTGACCGATGACAACTCTCGACGCTGTGGTCTACGGCGCGGCCGAACTCGTCGCGGGCCCGGCGGCGGACGGCCGCGGTCTGGAGACCTACGAGGATGGCGCGGTCGCCATCGTTGACGGCACGGTCGCCGCTGTCGGTCCGACGGCGGAGGTAACCGCCGAGTACCCGCCGGAGAGCGCCAGTCACGCTGTCGATGCCGGCGGGCAGGCTGTCGTTCCGGGCTTCGTCGACCCCCACACCCACGGGCTGTTCGCCGGCGACCGCTCTGACGAGTTCGCCGCCAAACTGCGCGGGAAGTCCTATCAGGATATCCTCGCCGAAGGCGGCGGCATCCTCCGAACGGTCCGAGCGGTCAGGGACGCCGACGAGGAAACGCTGCTGTCGAACCTGCTGGCCCATCTCGACACCATGCTCGCCCACGGGACGACGACAGTCGAGGTGAAGTCCGGCTACGGGCTCGACACGGAGACAGAGCTACGGATGCTCCGGGTTATCGACAGCGCCGACGACATCCATCCCGTCGATGTGGTCCCGACGTTCATGGGCGCACACGCGGCCCCCGAGGGGTGGAACGCCGACGACTACACCGCGGCGGTCGTCGACGAACAGATTCCAGCGGTCGAGTCACAGGGCATCGCCGAGTTCTGCGACGTGTTCTGCGAGGAGGGTGTATTCTCAGTCGCGCAGTCCCGGCGGGTCCTCGAAGCAGGCGCGGCCGCCGGACTGACGCCGAAGGTCCACGCCGAAGAACTGGCCCATATCGGCGGGACGCAGCTAGCGGCGGACGTGGGCGCGGCCAGTGCCGATCACCTCCTCCACGCGACAGAAGCGGACATCGACGCGCTGGTCGACGCCGACGTGACGCCGGTGTTGCTTCCTGGGACGGCGTTCGGGCTCGGCGCAGCGTACGCGGATGCGACGGCGTTCAGCGACCGGGGTGCACCCGTCGCGGTAGCGACAGATTTCAATCCAAACTGCCACAGCCACAGCATGGGCTTTGCGCTGTCGCTGGCCTGCGTCGAGATGGGGCTGACGCCGGCCGAAGCGCTAATCGCTGGAACGAAACACGCCGCGCTCGCGCTGGACAGGACCGATGGACTGGGGACGCTCCGCGAGGGTGCGCCCGGTGACGCCGTCGTCCTTGCCGCGCCGAGTCACGTCCACATTCCGTACCAGTACGGGACCAACGTCGTCGACACCGTCCTGAAAGACGGGTCGGTCGTCAGCACCCCAACACATGAGTCATACCACCGGGAGGGACAACCATGACCGCCGACGTTGTCCTTGACGGCGAGTCGCTCACACCCGCCGACGTGGTCGCCGTCGCCCGGAACGGCGCGACCGTCACAGTTGCCGAAACCGCCCGCGAGCGAATCCGCGAGTCCCGCGAGCGCGTCGAGAGCGTGCTGGACAGCGGCGAGGCGGTGTACGGCGTCACCACCGGCTTCGGCGACCTCGTCGACGAGCGCATCCCACGCGATGACCTCGATGCCCTCCAGCGGAACCTCCTGCGAAGCCACGCCGCCGCGGTCGGCCGGGAGTTGACGACCGAGGAGGTCCGAGCGATGATGGTCACGCGGGCGAACACGCTGGCGAAAGGGTATTCGGGCATCCGCGAGTCCGTTGTCGACCTGCTGGTAGCGATGCTCGACGCGGGTGTACATCCAGTCGTCCCGTCGCGGGGCAGCCTCGGCGCGAGCGGTGACCTCGCCCCGCTCGCACATATGTCGCTGGTACTCATCGGCGAAGGGGAAGCCGAGGTCGAGGGGGAACGACTCCCCGGCGACGAGGCGCTTGACGCGGCCGATCTCGAACCGGTGACGCTCCGGGCCAAGGAGGGGCTGGCGCTCATCAACGGGACGCAACTGACCGTCGGCGTCGCCGCGCTCCTCCTCGACGACGCTGAACGACTGGTCACTGCCGCCGACGTCGCCGGCGCGCTCACGACGGAGGTGACCCTCTCTTCGACAGTGCCGTCCCACGAAGCCATCACTGCCGTCCGGCCCCACGCTGGCCAGGCCGCGAGTGCACGAAACGTCCGGCGACTGACGGCCGACTCCGACGTGGTCGAGTCACACCGAAACTGCGACCGCGTGCAAGACGCCTATGCGATGCGCTGTCTGCCGCAGGTCCACGGCGCGGTCCGTGACGCCGTTGCCCACCTCCGGGAAGCCGTCGAGGTGGAACTCAACAGCGCGACGGACAATCCGCTGGTGTTCCCCCGCGAAGACGAGCGCAGTGAATCCTCGGGCCGAGCGAGCAGGAGCGACCGACGTGAAGCGAGCGAGGCAAGCGCTGTGAGCGTCGACGATCGGGCCTCCGGCTCCGACAGCGCGGGCGTGCTCTCCGGCGGGAACTTCCACGGCGCGGTACTCGCTATGCGTCTCGACTATCTGACGAACGCGCTCACCGAACTCGCGGCCATCTCGGAGCGCCGGACCGACCGGATGCTCAACCCCAATCTGCAGGAGCCACACCTCCCGCCGTTTCTCACCGAACAGAGCGGCGTCCGTTCGGGCTACATGATCGCCCAGTACACCGCCGCGGCGCTGTTGAACGAATGTCGGTCCTTCGGCCGGCCCTCGATGGACAACACCCCCGTCAGCGGCAATCAGGAGGACCACGTCAGCATGAGCGCGCAGTCGGCGTATCTGGCCCGGAAAACGGCGCGAAACACCGCTGCGATCCTCGGTGTCGAGCTATGCTGTGGAGCGCAGGCCGCCGATTTCGTCGACGAAGACCTCGAACTGGGCGTCGGGTCCGCCGAAGCCTACGACGCCGTCCGTGCAGTGGTCCCGAAGCTGACGGCGGACCGCCCAGTCCACGAAGACATCGAGGCCGCGGGCGCGCTCGTCGAGTCACCGGCCTTCACCGAGCGGGTTGCTGCGGCGCTCGACGAAGAGCTAGAGTGAGCCGTCCTCAGGACCCGAGCCCCAGGTCCGCGGTACCCGCCGCTCCCTGATAGCGGTCGCGGTCGTCCCAGTCGGCGATGCTCGAATGCGTCTCCCGGACGGCGGTTTCGAGGTGCGCCTGCGTTATCTCCGAGCCGTCTCGCAGAGCGTGGCGCGCCGCGTCCTCGGCGACGAGTTCGAGGTCGCTGGCGGCGTAGCCAGCCGTCGGCTCGACGATGGCGTCCCAGTCGATATCGCTGGCGACGGGCCGGTCCTGCAAGTGGATCTCCAGAATCTGCTTGCGAGCCTCGGCGTCCGGCGGCGGGACCTCCACACGCTCGTCGAACCGGCCAGAGCGCCGCAGCGCCGCGTCGATGTCCTCGACGAAGTTCGTCGCGGCGACCACGACGATGTCCTCGGCCGCCGCGCCTTCGAGTTCGGTGAGCAGTTGATTGACCAGTTGTTGCTCGCTCGTGTTCATCGAGCCGCGACGCGAGCCCGCGATGCCGTCGATTTCGTCGATGAACAGCACGCAGGGGGCGTTCGCGCGGGCCACCTCGAACACCTCGGCGACGTTGCGGGCTGGCTCACCCATCCACTTACTCGTCACGTCCGCGGGGCTGATTTCGACGAAGCTATGTTCGAGCTCGCCCGCGAGCGCGCCGGCGAGGTGGGTCTTCCCACAGCCGGGCGGGCCGTACAGCAACAGCCCGGCGAGCACGTCGATGCCGTACTCGGCGTAGGCGTCGGCGTTCTGAAGCGGGTCGAGGACCGTGTCTTCGAGCCGGTCCTTCAGTTCGCCCATCCCGCCCACGTCGCCGAAGTCCCGTCCCGGATCAGTCTCGACCAGCGAACTGGCCTGTAGATCGACGCCGTCGGGCTGGACGACGCCGTTTTCGGCGACCATCTCGGGGTCGACCCAGTCCGGAATGCTGGTGTCGGTCTCTGTGGCGGCCTGCATGAGATGGTCCGTCCCGATCGGGGCGTCCGCCCGCAACGCCTTCCGGGCGGCGTCCTCGGCAATGAGTTCGATGTCGCTGGCCGCGAAGCCGGCCGTCTCCTCGACGACTGGGTCGAGGTCGATATCGGCAGCCGTCGGTCGGCCGGCCAAGTGAATCTCCAGAATCTGCTTTCGAGCTTGCGGGTCCGGTGGGGGGACCTCCACCCGCTCGTCGAACCGGCCCGAGCGGCGGATGGCGTCGTCCACGTCCTCGACGAGGTTCGTCGCGCCCAGCACCACCACGTCCTCGTCTGCGATGCCCTCGAGTTCGGTGAGCAATTGATTGACCAGTTGCTGCTCGCTGCTGTTCATGTTGCTGTCGCCGTCGCGTGCGCCGGCGATGCCGTCGATCTCGTCGATGAAAAGGATACATGGGGCGTTCGCACGGGCGATCTGGAACAGCTCCTCGACCTTCTGTGCGGGTTCGCCCATGTACTTGCTCGTCACGTCGGCGGGCGTGACCTCGATGAAGGCGTGGTCGACCTCGCCTGCGAGCGCGCCGGCGACGTGGGTTTTCCCACAGCCGGGCGGGCCGTGCAACAGGACACCGTTGACGACGCCGATGCCGTACTCCTCGAAGGCGCTCGGGTCCTGCAGCGGCCGGACGACCTTGTGGTTGAGCGTCTCCAGTAGCTCGGCCATCCCGCCCACATCGGCGAAGCTCCGGGACGGGTTCGGGTCGACCAGCCCGTCGGCTTCCATGTCGACGCCGTCGGGCTGGACCACCGTCCCGTCGTCCGAGGGCTGCTCGCGGTTTATCGAGGGCGCGCCGTCGGTACTGTTCGAGTTGGTATTGCCGCTCGTCCCGGTCGAACTTGATTCGTCGGACTGGTCGATTCGCTCCCGAATGTTCCGTTCGAGCCGGTCCGGATTGACTTCGTAGCCGTACTCGGCCAGCCGGCGGGGTTCGGCGCTCAAAAACTCCGCGAGCCAGCCGTGGCGCTGTAGCTCTTCGGTCGGGGCATCGGGGTCCCGGAAGGTGACGAGCTTCACGTCCGTGCTGTCGGGTGAGTGGTACTCGGCAAGCCAGAAGGGGAGATACAGGCGGTCGACGCCAGTCACGCTGTCGAATCCGTCGGGGTCGAAATCCCCGGGGAGCCCGTAGGATTCGCGCAGTTTCCGGAGGAATACGTTGGCCGTGCCGGAGGCGGCGTTCTGTTGTTGGTCGCGGTACTCCGCGACACGCTGGGGCAGTAACGCTCGGGCGTCGTCGTCAGTAACCTGAAACTGCAGCAGGACAGAGCGGCCAAGCGCCGGGTCGCTGCGGCCGAGGTCGTAGTCGCTGGTCGCTCGGCGGACCACCGCGTCGGTGTCGTCGACGTACTGTGAGACAGCCCGGTCGTTGTCCGCCCAGAGGCCGTCGAGAAACGCCGTTTCGGACTTCGTCGTCGTCCCGAGCAGCTTCCCCTTGCCGGTCTCGTACTCGTAGTCGACTTTGAACACCGGATAGAAGACCCGGTGGAGGCGTTCCAGCTGTTCGGCGTCCCCGAAAGCGGTCATCGTCCGCTGGTCGAGCGTCTCTCTGACGGTCTCCTCCTCTGGTACCCGACGGTCGGCGTAGATGTACGGTGGCAGACTCATTCGAGGTCGCCCTCCCGAATCGTCTGCTCGGCAGCGGTCAGGGCGCTGTCGGCGTCGAACGCGTCGATGGCGTCCTGCTGGGCGTCCGGGTCGCCACGGAGGTTGCGGGCGTGCTCGGTAATGTTCGGGATCGCGCGGATGATGTTGTCGACGATGGGGACCGTCGCCACTTCCGCCGAGCGGCTTCGAGGGTTGAGGTCGATGACGAGTTCCGTCTTGCCCATCTCGCCCAGCGCCTCGGCACGGTCACCGTCTTCCAGCGGGACCAGCACCACGTCCGCCGCGCCGATGCCATCGGCGTCAACCTTCGCGCGCTCGTGGTCAAGGCCGGGGATGCGTCCGTCGGCGGTCAGCCCCTTCACGTCTGTCGCGCCGTGCTCGCGGAGGTAGTCTGCAATGGCCTCGATACGCTTCTCGGTCCGGTTGAACAGGTTCACCTCGAGGTCTGCGCCGGTCACCTCGGCGAGTTCGACGAGTTCGCCGGGGACGAGGGCGGCAGCGTTGCCGTTGACCGAGACGACGGCGTGGTCTGCGGACAGGAGGTGTGCCGCGGCGGCGCGTTCGGCGTCGTCGGCGCTGTCGATAGTGCGCTCACCCAGCAGGTAGTCGAAGGCCTCGCCACGGCCCTGGGCGATGAGGCCCTGCCGGGAGGTGATACCGCGGTCGACGCCCGCTTCGATACGGTGGCGGGTCAAAAGCGACTCGTAGCGGGGGTGGCTCTCAGGGAGATCGACGTCCTCACTCATACGTTCCAGTGATACCTCCCTGTACTAAAGTCGTCCGTCAGGGGCGCGTCTCGGCCGACGTCGTGTGCTTCGACGGAACCGACCACCGGCCGACTCCAGCTACCTCCGGAAAAGATTATCTGCGGGTCAGCACAACTCCGTGCCATGGATACCCGACAGGCGTTGCTTGTCGACGCGTTCGCCGCGGAGCCAACGGCGGGCACACCGACCGGCGTCGTCCCCGAAGCTGACGGACTGACTGACGACCAAATGCAGGCCGTCGCCAGCGAACTTGGGGCCCTCGAAACGGCATTCATCTTACCAGCGGGAGACGCCGACCGCCGACTTCGCTGTTTCTCGCCGACCGAGGAACTAACACAGGCGGAGACGGCCACAGTTGCGGCTCATGCAGCGCTCTCCGAACGTGGCGAAATCGGCGACGGCGAGTGGACAGTCGCCACCGCCGCCGGCGAAGTCGCTGTCGAGACGAAACAGAACGGGATGGTCTGGGTCGAACAGGGGCGGGCCGACATCACCGAAGTCGACATCCCCTACGCCGATGTCGCGGACGCGCTCGGACTCGACGAGGCCACACTCAAAGACGTGGGTGCCGACCTGCCGCTCGTGACGGCCGACGCGGGCGAGCCGTGGCTCATGGTTCCGGTCAACTACTTCGAGCATCTGAGCAATCTCAGCGTTGACGTGGCTGCCGTCGACTCGCTCTGTGACCGCGCCGACGCAGCCGGCGTGTATCCGTTCACCTTCGACACAGTCGGTGCCGACGCGACGCGCCGGTCGACGTTCCACGGACGAGCGTTCCGGGCCGGGAGCCGAACTGAGGAACCAGTAACCGCGGCGGCGTCGGGGGCCTGCGCGGCGTTCGTCCGCCGCTACGGGGCGCTCGATGACACCATCGAACAGATAATCGCCGAAGGCGGGCATTTCCGTGACCGCCCCGGCACGGTGTCGGTCGATACCGACGGGACAGAGGTGTGGGTCGGCGGGCGCGCTGTCACTGCACTGGACGGCACAGTGACCGTCCCCGCCGTCGATGACGACGATATCATCGAGGCGTGACCGCAGAACCGTACCGGCGGCGTGACTGCCTGATTCACTCGAAATCGAGTGAAGAACGGTCGCCTCACTGGCTGTAACCGGAACTTCCTTAATTGTCGTTGAAGATGATACGAGTGAGTCCATGCCAACACTGTGGCTCGACGAAATCGGTGCCGACGACCTGGCGCGGGTCGGCGGCAAGGCGGCGTCTCTCGGAGAACTGACCGGAGCGGGCCTGCCCGTTCCGTCGGCGTTCGTCGTTACCGCCGACACGTATCGGTCGTTCATCGAAGCAACTGGAATCGACGAGCCGCTGTTCGAGGCCGTCGATGTCGACAGCGACGACTCGCAGGCGCTGGCCGAGGCGGCCGAACGCGCTCAGGAGTTGATCCTGGAAACCGACACCCCGCCGTCGGTCCGCGAGGACCTGCTGGCCGCCTACGACGAGATGGGCGACGAGGACGTGGCGGTGCGGTCCTCGGCGACTGCCGAGGATCTCCCAGACGCCTCCTTCGCCGGCCAACAGGACACGTACCTGAACGTCTCGCGTGCGGACCTCCTGCAGCGGGTCAAGGAATGCTGGGCGTCGCTGTTCACCCAGCGCGCCATCTACTACCGCAACGAGAACGACTTCGCACACGACGCCGTGGACATCGCCGTCGTCGTCCAGCAGATGGTCGACGCGGAGAAGTCCGGCGTCATGTTCACCAGCCATCCCTCGACCGGTGGTCCGACAGCCATCATCGAGGCCGCGTGGGGATTGGGTGAAGCGGTCGTCTCCGGCGCAGTCTCGCCCGACAACTACAGTATCGACCGCGAGACGGGGACCATCGATGAGGTGACCGTCGCCGACAAGAAGGTGATGTGCGTTCGGGGTGAGGACGGGGAGACCATCGAACGCTCCGTCCCGGAAGAGAAGCGTAACGAGCGCGTCCTCTCCGACGAGGAGATTCACCGACTCCTGGAAGTCGGCGAACGCGTCGAGGACCACTACGACACTCCACAGGACGTGGAGTGGGCGGTCTACGAGGGCGAGGTGTATCTGCTCCAGTCCCGCCCGATCACCACCATTGACGACCCCGAAGGAAGCGCCGGCTCGGCCAACGAAGCCGAGAGTCAGCCGCCGGGGGCGAAGTCGGGTGTCGCCGACGGCGGGGCGATGGAGAGCCAGTCGGAGGGAGTTCGGCTCTCCGGAATCGGCTCCGCGCCGGGCCGGGTCACTGGCATCGTCCGCATCGTCGACAAGCTCGACAACCTCGACAAGGTCGAAGACGGCGACATCATCGTCGCCGAGATGACGACGCCGGACATGGTGCCGGCGATGAAACGGGCAAACGGGATCATCACCGACGAGGGTGGGATGACCAGCCACGCCGCTATTGTCTCCCGAGAACTCGGTGTTCCGGCCGTCGTCGGGGCTGAGGACGCGACACAGAAGCTCCGGGACGGCGAAACGGTCACGCTCGACGGAGACAAAGGCACAGTCGAGAAAGGTGCACAAGTACCCGAGACAACTGAGGAGGAGAAAGAGGCCGGGCCGGTCGAGGCACACTCGGCCGTCAAGCCGATGACCGGAACAGAGGTCAAAGTCAACGTCTCCATTCCGGAAGCCGCCGAGCGCGCCGCCGCGACGGGGGCCGACGGCGTCGGCCTGCTGCGAATCGAGCACATGATTCTCTCGACGGACAAGACGCCCTCGCGCTACGTCGAAGACCACGGCGAGCGCGCGTACGTCGACGAAATCGTTGAGGGCGTCCGCTCGGTCGCCGAGGCGTTCTACCCGCGCCCGGTCCGCGTCCGTACGCTCGATGCCCCCTCCGACGAGTTCCGTCAGTTGCAGGGCGGCGAGGACGAGCCCAGCGAGCACAACCCGATGCTGGGCTACCGGGGCATCCGACGGTCGCTCGACCGCCCCGGCGAGTTCAAACTCGAACTCCGGGCCTTCGAGCGCCTGTACGACCTCGGCTACGACAACGTCGAACTGATGCTCCCGCTTGTGACCGACGCCGAGGACATCCTGCGGGCGAAGGCGCTGATGCAGGAGGTCGGCATCGACCCCGAGAAGCGCGACTGGGGTGTCATGGTCGAGACGCCGGCAAGCGCGCTGTCCATCGAAGACATCTGCGAGGCTGGCATCGACTTCGTCTCCTTCGGGACGAACGACCTCACCCAGTACACGCTGGCCGTCGACCGCAACAACGGCAACGTCGCCGACCGATTCGACGAACTCCACCCGGCCGTCCTCGAACTCATGCGGCAGGTCATCGGGACCTGCCGCGAGCACGACGTCGCCACGAGCATCTGCGGCCAAGCGGCCTCGAAGCCACAGATGGTGGACTTCCTCGTCGACGAGGGAGTCACCTCCATCTCGCCGAACATCGACGCCGTGCGTGACGTGCAACACGAGGTCAAGCGCGTCGAACAGCGGCTACTGCTGGAATCGGTCCGCTAGGGACGACAGCCCGGCATAGCCAGCAGGTTTTTTTGCGCCGTTCGCTTCGTTGCGGTATGGCACCCGAATCGACACCGGAAGCCAAGAGTATCAGTTCCGGTGTGTCCTACATCCCCTTCGGCATCCCCGGGCTGGATGGACAGGTCCGCGGGATTCCGACCGGGAGCACGGTCCTGCTGGCCGGGGCCTCCGACGCGGGGGGCGACGCCTTCACCTACACCAGCCTCGCGACACTGATGCTCGCGAAACACCGCCCCGAGATGGTCCCCAACGGTATCGCCCGGCGCAGCGAGGCGATTCCGGAGTCAGTGACCTACATCACGCTCTCGCACGACCGGGAACACGTCTACAGCGAACTCGACGCCGTACTCGACGGCTACCAGTTCGAGACGCTCACGGACAACATGACTGTCGCCGACTTCTCCCAGCGGTTCATGGAGCTGTTGCCGGTCCCGGAGCCGCTGTTCGACGCTCGGCGGAGCGCCGACGACATCGAACAGCCGGATGCGGAGCCGCCCGAGTCGAAACCCTCCGAGGAAACCTTCGAGAAACTGCTGACCGACATCAGCGACCGGGTAAGCGACGCCGCGGAGACGCTCATCGTCATCGACTCGCTGACCGACCTCGAACGGGCGACGGAGTTCGGGCTGCCCCAGAACCACGAGATTGCGTTCCTGATGGGGCTCCGAGAAGCGGTCGTCAACTGGGGGAACGTGGCCTTTGTCAAGCTTGACCGACCCGCCGGCGACGTGCGGTCGGACGAACTCATCCACGGGCTGTTGCACGGCAGCGTTTACTTTTACTCCAACGACAAGGGGTTCGAGACGTATCGGACGATGCGGGTCGGCTCCTTCGGCGGCGCGCTCGATACGGAGCGCCAGACCGTCTTCGAGTCGCTGATTGGCCCCACGGGCTTTCGTGCGAAAGCGACAAAGAAGATCGGGCCGTCGAACTGGTAACTCGACGGTAAAGCGCGCTCCCGCACCGAGTCCGGGTGGCCGTCCTGCCTGACCAGCGTGCTGCCATCAGGAGGAATAAACAGCAGACAACGACACGGACGAGCACAACGGCTAAACCACTCCCCCGCTATACACCCGATAGATGCTCCAGCGGGCAGAGCCACAGGATTTCGATCGCGTCCTCTCGTCGATGTGTACCGTGCCGCATCCGTCGGCACGCGAAGCGGCAGAACGCTTCCTCGCAACGAACCCCGGAGACCCGGGCACGTACGAGACCATCGCCGATCTGGAACGCGAGGCCGTTGACTATCTCGGCGATATCACCGGACTCTCCGACCCCGCGGGCTACGTCGCCTCGGGCGGGACAGAGGCCAATCTTCAGGCGATACGTATCGCCCGCAACCGCGCCGATACGGACGACCCGAACGTGGTCGCGCCCGTCCACGCGCATTTTTCGTTTACCAAGGCCGCCGACGTGCTCGGCGTAGAACTGCGGACCGCGCCGGCGACGGACTACCGCGCCGACATGGCGGCGATGGCGGAACTCGTCGACGAGGACACGGTGTGTGTCGTCGGCGTCGCCGGCTCGACCGAGTACGGCTACGTCGATCCGATTCCGGCCATCGCCGACCTCGCCGAGACGGTCGATGCCCTCTGTCACGTCGACGCCGCCTGGGGCGGCTTCTACCTTCCGTTCACCGACCACGACTGGCACTTCGGCCACGCGGACATCGACACGATGACGATCGACCCCCACAAGGTCGGGCAAGCGGCGGTCCCCGCCGGCGGACTGCTCGCTCGCGACCGGTCGCTGCTTGACGAACTCGCCGTCGAAACGCCGTATCTGGAATCGACGGACCAGCTTACGCTGACGGGCACCCGGTCGGGCGCTGGCGTGGCCTCCGCCGTCGCGGCGATGGAGTCGCTGTGGCCGACGGGCTACGAGCAGCAGTACGAAACGTCGATGGCCAATGCCGACTGGCTGGCCGACCAGTTGTCGGCGCGAGGCCACGACGTTGTCGGCCCCGAACTCCCGCTTGTCGCGGCCGACCTCTCGATGCCGATGACAGACGAACTCCGGGACCGGGGCTGGCGAGTCTCGAAGACCGGGGCCGGCGAAATGCGTGTCGTGTGTATGCCCCACGTCACGCGGTCGATGCTGCGGTCGTTCGTCGCGGATCTCGACTGGTACTGAATCGCTGCCCTCGGCGGGCGCTAAGTCGCGGATCTCGATTAGTACTGAATCGCTGTCTCCGCTCTCGAACATACTGGTATTGAGCGCTCCCGAGAGGACATACGAAGGTTTAGAAGTCCCTGTTTGCTACAGAGAGGCGTGGACTTGGTAGTACCGACCGCATCGTTCATTGCCTTCATCGGCGACTGTACGACCGCCGGCACCCCACTGTCGCCGCTAGAAGAAGCCGTCTGTACGGCCACCGGTCCGACCGGACTGGGCATCATCGCGGTGTACTCGTTCCTGATCGCGTTCATTCTCCCGCTCCCGAGCGAGGTCGTCCTGGTTCCGGCCGAAACCCTTCGGCTTGGACTCTCCACGAACGGGAATCTGGTGGCGATTATCCTCGTCAGTGGCCTCGGAAAGGCCTTCGGCAGTCTCGTCGCCTTCCATATCGGGCAGGAGGCAAAGGAGTACGGCCCACTCGTGCGCTGGATCAAGCGCTCACGGTTCAATCTCGTCGAGTGGTCTGAAAGAAAGACGGTACAGCTTGCACGGAAGTACGGTTACGTTGGACTGGCGCTCGCACTCTGTGTTCCGTTCTTCCCCGATACGATCTCTATCTACGCGTTCACCGTCCTCGAACGCGACTACTATCGGTTCGGCGCGGCGACGTTCTTCGGCAGTGCTGGGCGGCTCGTCGTGACACTCGGGCTTGCCAGCGGCACGCTCGCGTTGCTGTGACCGGAGCGTCGCTCCCACGCCGAAACCAACCCCCTTTTGACCCGTCGGTGGCACACGAACAGGTATGAGCCACGACGAGTTTCCGACGGACCAGCCGGCGGTCGTGACCTGTGGGTTGCCCTACGCGAACGGTGACTTGCACGTCGGCCACCTCCGGACGTACGTCGACGGGGACGCACTGTCACGCGCCCTCCGGCGGATCGGCCAGCAGACGGCGTTCGTTTCGGGATCAGATATGCACGGTACGCCAGTCGCGGTCAACGCCGCCGAAGAGGGTGTCGCACCGCGGGAGTTCGCGCTGGACTTCCACGAGACCTACGCCGAGACGTTCCCGCAGTTCAACATCGAGTTCGACAACTACGGACACACCGACGACGAGACCAACGTCGAACTCACGCAGGAGTTCGTCCGCTCGTGGGTCGAAAACGACCACGTCCACGAGAAGGAGATCGAGGTCGCCTGGGACACCGAGGAGGACCAGCCTCTCCCCGACCGCTACGTCGAGGGTACCTGTCCCTACTGCGGGGAGCAGGCCCGCGGCGACGAGTGTGACGAGGGATGCCAGCGCCACCTCGAACCCGGCGAAATCGAGGACCCGGTGTCGACGCTGACCGGGAACCCCGCCGAGTACCGCACCCGCGAGCACAAGTTCCTCCGGCTTGCTGACTTCCAGGAATACCTTCAGGGATTCCTCGACCGTCTGGAAGGCACCGACAACGCCCAGAACCAGCCCCGCGAGTGGATCGAGGGCGAACTGCAAGACCTCTGTATCACACGGGACATGGACTGGGGCGTGGACTACCCGGAGGATGTCGACGGCGGCGACGAACTGGTGCTGTACGTCTGGGTCGACGCGCCGATCGAGTACGTCGCCTCGACGAAGCAGTACTCCGAGCGCGTCGGCGACGAGTACGACTGGGAAGCAGTCTGGAAGATCGACGTCGAGGAGCGCCACGGCACCGAGTGGGACAACGAGTGGGCCGACGACAGTGGCGAGATCATCCACGTCATCGGCCGTGACATCATCCAGCACCACGCGGTGTTCTGGCCCGCCATGCTTCGCGGCGCGGGCTACAACGAGCCCCGGTCCATTCTGGCGACCGGATTCGTCGGCATCGACGGCAATGCGCTCTCGACCTCGCGGAACCGTGCCGTCTGGGCCGACGAGTACCTCGACGCCGGCTTCCACCCCGACCTGTTCCGGTACTACATCGCCACCGGCGCACAGATCGATACCGACGTGGACTTCTCGTGGGACCGCTTTCAGGAACGGGTCAACGGCGAACTCGTGGGCAACGTCGGCAACTTCATCTACCGGTCGCTGCTGTTCGCCGAGCGGAACTACGACGGGACGCCCGACGCCACGGTCAGCGACGACGTGCGCGAGCGAATCGAGGACGCGATTGAGAACTTCGAGGCCGCCGTCCGGGAGTACGACATCCGCGAACTGGCCGAAATCGCCATCGAGCTCTCGAACTACGGCAACGAGTACATCCAGCGCAACGAGCCGTGGAACCTCGTCGACGACGACCCCGAAGAAGCCGAGCAGGTCATCCGCGACTGCGTCCAGCTAACGAAGGCCGTCGCGGTGCTGATGCAGCCTGTGCTGCCGGGCAAGGCCGAGCGCCTCTGGGGCCAACTGGGCGAACAGGGTTCCGTCGCCGACGTGACCCTCGACAGCGCGCTCGAAGCGCCGCCGGCCGAGTTCGACGACCCCGCGGAACTGTTCGAGCAGGTTGAGGACGACCACATCAAGGCGCTGAACGAGGAACTGCAGGAACGGGTCGAGGAGGCCAGCGAGGCTTCGGCAGAAGCCTCGAACGGAGGCGGCGAAGCCGCCGAAGACGAAGGGGACGACGACGCGGAGACCGCCGACCTCCAGCCTCTTGTCGAGGACCGCATCAGCTTCGAGGACTTCGAGGGCGTCGACATGCGCGTCGGCGAGATCCGGAGCGCCGAGCCGGTCGAGGGCGCGGACAAGCTCCTTCGCCTAGAGGTCGACATCGGCCACGAGGTCCGGCAAGTCGTCGCTGGCCTCCGACAGCTCCACGACGCTGAGGACCTCCCCGGGACGCGTGTCATCCTGCTTGCGAACATGGAGAAAGCCGAACTGTTCGGCATCGAATCCAACGGGATGGTGCTGGCCGCCGGCGAGGAGGCGGACCTGCTGACGACGCACGAGGACGCGCCGCTGGGGACCCGCATCAAGTAACCGCAGTCGCCAGCGCTTTTGTAGTCACGGCCCGTATCGCAGACCATGGATGACGACGGGGCCGCACGAGACGATGCGGCCGCTACGGGTGATACGTTCACCGAAGAGTACGAACTGGCGACGGACGCCGACGTGATTCAGGTCGAGGAAGGCCCTGACGGCGACGCGCCCGACGACGAGGAGGGCGCAGTCGCCGGCTCCTTTGCCCCGAATCTTGAAGTGACACCCGACGCACCGAAGCCTGAGAATGTCGTCTTCGTCGCGTTGGGGGTCTGTATCGCAATTCTCGCGCTCGGACGGATGTTTCTCGGAGCGGAGATGTACACGCCGTCCGTCCTCGGTGGCGTGGTTCTGTCCGTTGCACTCGGAGCCGCTGTGCTGTATGGGTTCTTCGTCCGGACGAGCGACGTGTGAGACTGTACCGGCGATTCCGGAGTCGCGCTCTCTACCCCGACACTTAATCCTGCTCCGACACTAAGTCAGGGCATGGTGAACCCGCTGGCGACAGTTGCCCCGCTGCAGGCCGAACCACTGTTAGGTATGTCGCTCTCCATCCTGCTGTTTCTGGCCGGTGCGGGCCTCATCGTGGGCGAAGCGCTCGCCCCCGGGACCCACTTTTTCGTGCTCGGCGTGGCCCTGCTGACGGCGGGGCTGGTCGGGCTGTTCATCCCAGCGAGCCTGGGAATCCTCGCGCCGCTCATTCTTACTGTCGTCGTGCTCGCAACAACAGCGATCACGCTCTGGGGGTATCGAAAGCTCGATTTCGCCGCGCCGGGCCGCGGCCAGACGCTCAGTTCTGACTCGCTTACGGGCCAGTTCGGAACGGTTACCGAGCGCGTAACCCGGAGCGACGGCGAGGTCAAACTGGAAGACGGCGGTTTCAATCCGTACTATCAGGCTCGTTGCTCCGGCGACCCGATAGAGGAAGGGACGGAGGTCATCGTCATCGACCCCGGCGGCGGGAACGTACTCGAAGTCGAAGCGGTGGAGTCGGCGAGCGACGAGATCGACCGCGCGCTCGAACGTGATCGAAACCGGGGCAGCGAGAACGACGACGCCGAACCGGAGCGAGAGTCCGAGCGGGCGTAGGTGTGTAATTCGGTAGTTTGTGACAGGGACACCGAAGCCTTTTCCTTGCGCGCTCCGGAGTTCTCATTGTCATGTTCCCCGCGACAGCACCGCTGCAAGGTCTGGGAGGACTCGTCGGTTTCGTTACCGTCATATTCCTCCTGATCGCCATCGCGCTGGTGTACTCCAGCGTCGTGATCATCCGCCCGTACCAGAAAGGTGCCTACACGGTCCTCGGTACCTACCGCGGCGTCCTCGACCAGGGGATTCACTTCATCTATCCCTTCGTCTCCGATGTGACGCGGTTCGACATGCGTACCCAGACGCTTGACGTGCCACGGCAGGAGGCTATCACCCGCGACAACTCGCCGGTGACCGCCGACGCCGTCGTCTACATCAAGGTGATGGACCCGAAGAAGGCGTTCCTCGAAGTCGACAACTACGAGCGTGCCGTCTCTAACCTCGCCCAGACGACCCTCCGTGCCGTGCTGGGTGACATGGAACTGGACGACACGCTGAACAAGCGGGGCGAAATCAACGCCCGAATCCGGAAAGAACTCGACGAACCCACCGACGAGTGGGGTGTCCGTGTCGAGAGCGTCGAGGTCCGCGAGGTCAACCCCTCGAAGGACGTCCAGCAGGCGATGGAGCAACAGACGTCCGCCGAGCGGAAACGCCGTGCTATGATTTTGGAAGCCCAGGGTGAACGGCGCTCCGCCATCGAGACAGCGGAAGGTGACAAGCAGTCTAACATCATCCGTGCACAGGGTGAGAAGCAGAGCCAGATCCTGGAAGCACAGGGTGACGCAATCTCGACCGTCCTGCGTGCGAAATCCGCCGAATCGATGGGCGAGCGTGCCGTTATCGACAAGGGAATGGAGACGCTCGCCGAGATCGGCCAGGGCGAGTCGACGAAGTTCATCCTCCCGCAGGAACTCACCTCACTGGTGGGCCGCTACGGCAAACACCTCCAGGGTTCGGACGTGAAGCAGAACGGGCACTCGCTGGAGGCGCTTGACTTCGACGACGAGACCCGTGAGATGCTCGGTCTGGACGACATCGAGGAAATCCTCGGCCAGATCGACGAGGAAGCCGAAGTCGATGTCGAGGCTATGGAAGAAGAGGCACAGAAAATCAAGCAGGGTCAGGACAGTGGCCTCGACAGCGCCGATGAGATGATTCAGGAGATGGACGCTGAAATCGACGACGACTCGTCGACGACTGATGTGGCCGGCGGTCCGGACGACACGACGCGAACGTCGGAAGTCGACAAAGACAACTAACTGAGAATCAGGCGAAGACGTTTTATTACCGACCCACCTTTTCGGTAGCAATGACGCGTGAGGGCGACGTAGACGAGGACAAGCGAGCGACGCTCCGTCGCTTTGCCGCCCTCGGTGCAGCGAGCCCGTTTGCCCGCTTCGGCGACAGCGGGAGCGAGAGCGACGCGCCCGACGCCATCGCCGGGTACGTCTCGACACATCCCGGGACGCACTTCTCGAAGCTTCGCGACGACCTCAAACTCGGGACCGGTGAGGCCCAGCACCACCTCCACCGGTTGGAAAACGAGGGCGTCGTCACCTCACAGAAGGACGGCGACTACCGACGGTACTTCCCGGCCGGCCAGTTCTCCGAGTTCGAGCAGGTGGCGCTTGGCTACCTGCGGCGTTCGACCGCCCGCGGGATGCTCGTCACCCTGCTGCGTCGCCCGGACGTGACGGCGTCAGAACTGGCTAGCGAACTGGATGTATCGCGACCGACGGTGAGCAACTACGCCGCCGATCTGGAGTCTGCCGGGCTCCTGTCGCGAGAAGACGGGTACGCGGTGACGGAACCCGAGACCATGCTGACCCTGCTGATCCGGTACGCCGACTCGTTCGGCGACGATGTCGCCGCGCTGGCCGGCGAGGCCGACTCGTTGCTGCGCTACGACCCGTGAGGCTCCGCCCACTGTCGGCCCGGTCGCATCCGTTTCTCGCTTACGTCTCTTTGTCGACGCCGGTTATTTCGAACCTGGCTCCGCCCGACTCGCTGTCGGTTACGTTGACGTCCCAGCCGTGGACGGCAGCGATATCGGCGACGATTGCGAGGCCGAAGCCGGTGCCCTCGGATGCAGTCGAGTAGCCGGCTTCGAACACGGCGTCTCGTTCGTCTTTGGGGATGCCCGGGCCGTCGTCAGCGACGTAGAAGCCGCTGGCGTCGTCAATATCACCGACAGTGACTGTCACACCGCCGTCGTTCTCGACGGCCCCACCGGACTGTCCCGGACTGCTCGTCGACCCACGCTCCGAGTGCTCACCCTGTAGCTGGGAGAGCGAGGACTCCACCCCATGCGTCGCGCAGTTCCGAAATAGGTTCGCCAGCAGGCGTTGCAACCGGCGAGGGTCAGCGAGCACAACACTGTCCGTATCGGCCTCCAGAGTCGCGTTCTCCGTTTCGACAGTCTCCCAGCATGCGGTCGCGGCAGTCTGGAGAGTGACCGGCTCGGTGGTCGTCGCCGCACGTCCGTCCCGTGCCAGCGTCAGGATATCGTCGATGAGTGTCTGCATCCGCTCGTGAGCGGCATCGATGCTGTCGAGGTGGTCGTTGGTCACGTCCTGCTGTGCCAGTTCTAGATGCCCCTGTGCGACTGTCAGTGGGCCCTGTAAGTCGTGGCTGACGACACTGGCGAACGAATCCAGTCGCTCGTTTTGGACACGGAGGCGGCGTTCGCGCTCCTTCTGTTCGGTGATATCCTGGATGAAGCCCCGAACTGTCCGCTTCTCCGTGCCCTCGACGCGTTTGCCGCGGGTCCGGACCCACCGGCGGTTTCCTTTGGCGGTGGTGAGTCTGACCTCAAGGTCGTACGACTCCCCGTGTTCGAGGGCCGCGTCAACTGCGTCCGCGACCGTTTCTCTGTCTTCGGGATGGTAGAACGACAGCCCGTCTTCAACTGTCGGGTCGAAGTCGTCGCCGACCTCGTGGATGCGGCGGGTGCCCGCTGTCCAAGTCGACATCCCGCTCTCGTCGAACTCCCAGGCCCCGAGGTCGCCGAGTTCCTCCGCCTCGGCGAAGAAGTCGCGTAACTGGGCGAGGTTCTGTTCGTGTTCGATGCGCTCCGTAACGTCCTGACAGTGCGAGAAGATGGTGACAACATCGCCTGAATCGTCGGTAACGAGGCGGTTGTGCCACTCAACCACGATGCACTCGCCGTCTTTCCGGACATTCTCGTTGATACTGTGGTAACCGCCGCTGGCCTCACTGAGAGCGGACGTAACCGCATCGACGTCGTCGTAGCTCTCAGAACTCACGAACATCTCCCACGTTTCCCCGAGCAGTTCCGTTTCAGTGTAGCCGAATATATCTGTGAGGGTGTCGTTGACGCGAACGATCTCGAAGTCCTGGTTATATTCGACGAACCCGAGCGGCGACTGGTCGATAAACAGCGAGAGCCGGTCTTTACTCGCTTCGAGGGCACGCTGTGACCGGTACTGTTCGACGGCGTTGACGATCCGGTTCGCGAGAAGGGCGTAGTGGCTGGTGTCGGCTGTTTTCTGTAGGTAGTCAGTGACACCTGCAGAGATAGCGTCACTGGCGACGGCTTCGCTCCCACGGCCCGTGTACAGGATAAACGGGAGGTCTGGATAGTCCTCGCGGACCGATTCGAGGAAGTCGATGCCGTTCTCGCCGGGCATTTCGTAGTCGGAAACGATACAGTCGACCGACTCCCTGTCGAGCAACCGCAAGCCCTCCGATGCACTCGTCGCGGTTTCGATAGTGAAATCGACCGACTCTCGCTGAAGGAACGCCGCCGTCATCTCCGTGTACTCCCGGTCGTCGTCGACGTGAAGAACCTGAATGGCGGAACCAGCCTCGCCCATTGATGCAATAGACTATGACCTCAATGGTTATCAATATGGACATTCGCTCGTTACAATATATTCTGTCCTATCAGGGTAACGTGGCTGCAACGAAAAGTGAGCGACAGCACCGTGACTCCTCTACGCAGGCCTACACCGCGGACCCGTTCGGGCGACAAAGTGGGAGCGCCAATGTCTCCCGGCCGAGCCGGTTCCCGTTCAGGTTTCGACCATCCAGGTCGTCGAGGAAGAGTATCCCCACTTCTCGACGGCCAGATCGTAGTCGCCATCGGCGATGGCGGTCATATTGGTCCCGACTTCCTTGGCCGAGAGATCGAGCGCGTCGCCGATAAGCCGCGATTTGAAATACGTCTGGTCGTCAGCGTTAGAGCGGAGATACTCCAGAATACGTCGCTGCTTGTCCGAAAGCGGACTGTCGGTGGTTTGTGCGGTGGCGCTCATTAGTACAGTTACTAACAGTACCGAGACACCCTTATGGGATTTGGTACAGACGGTTAACGGCTCGCCGTCTTGCGGTTTTCTCTTGCTCGAAGTGGAGATACTGCCGCGAGTTGGGCCACGGGACAGGTAGTTGGTACAAGCGGGAAACACCGTGCGTGCTCGTCATCGCTCCGCAGTTGGGACAGTAACAGTCGTTCGCTCCGGCAGTTCTTTAGTAATGGCCCGTTTTGTGGCCGAACGGAGGTCTATCACATTGGAAATCTCGGATCAATTGCTGTGTCTGTTCAGTGCTGATATCCGCGACGAGGGGGACCGGTACGTCGTGGAGGTCCCGCGTCGAGAAGTCGAGACGGGCGCAGTCGACTCGGACAGTACCTACCGCGTTGCGCTCATCTCCGCAGACGAGGGTATAGAGACGGACGAGGAGACGGTGTCGGACACGCCACCGGATCAGCCACAGCCGCCGGTCGAACCGGGTGAGACGCGCTACGTCGAAATCGAAGACATCGGCAAGCAGGGCGACGGCATCGCCCGCGTCGAGCGCGGCTACGTCATTATCGTTCCGGGGGCCGAAATTGACGAACGAGTCAAGATCGAAGTCACCGAGGTCAAGTCGAACTTCGCGGTCGGCGAAATCATCGACGACGTGTGACGCTACTCGTACGGGCTGCCGTCGGGGCGCTTTGCCCCTTCGGAGTCGTAGACGACGACCTGTCCGTCTGACTGGTCGACCGGCCGGTAGTTGTCACGGACGCCGATTGCTTCCGTCAGTTCCCGAACGGCTCGTTCCTTGAGCGCTGCAGCCAACTCCTTGGCGTCGGCTCTTGAGATATCCCGACCGAGTCCCTCGCATTCGTGGGCCCGGACCATTCCCTCCTCGTCGACGGCTTCGCCCATCGGCTGGCTCGTCCCGCCGAGCGCGACGCTGAAGGGGTAGGTCCGGCAGATGAGCGGGCGGTCGCCATGGACCGTGCAGGCACCTGTCCCGTCGTCGTCCTCAGCGTAGAACGTACAGTCACCGCAGTCGTCAGTCTGGAGCGCCCACTCGAAGGTCTCGCCTTCGGGGCCGTCCGGGCCGTCGGCCAGTCCGTACGGCATCGGCCGGGCCACGTCGCGGAAGTCGTACTCCCCGGCCGCCTGTAGCTGCCGGATCTCGTCGGGAAACACGGTCGCGGTGTGGGGTTCGGCGTTGGTTTCGGCGGGCTCAGTCTTTCCACTGTGACCATCAGCGACGTCACTAGCCTCGTCGTCACTCTCTCCACTCTCACCACACGCTGACTCGGCCTTGCAGCAGGCTCCACAGCGGGTGCATTCGAACCCGATTGTCTCGATAGCGTCGGCCAGTTCCGACTCGTCGAGCGCACGGGCCCGTTCGAGTTCGGTTTCCAGGGAGTCCACAGCCCCGATAGCGGGCCGATAGGCAAAAAGGGCGCGTCACTCCGCTGGATTCGGTGCGGCCCGCTGGCCGTCCCACGAAACAGCGCCCTCAACGGCCAGTTTTTCCAGATGGGCCAGTACTGTCCCGCGGGCCAAGTCGCGAACGCCAGTGAGGTCCTTGTCGTAGGCGGCGTCGAGGATGTCGTCGAGGGTGTCGGCTCCCTCGTCGACAGCCCGCCGAACACGTCGCTCGCGTTCCAGTCGGTGATTGATGAGGCGCACACAGGTCTCCCGTGGGGCCTCAATACGCGGTCCGTGGCTTGGCAACAGTGCATTGGGGTTTCTTGCGTGGAGACGACGCAGCGACGCGAGGTAGGCCCGAACGTCGCCCTCGGGTGCGCCGACGACGACGCTACCCTCGGCGACAGCGAGGTCGCCGGAGACGACGGTCCCGTCGGTTGCGAAGGCGACGTGCTCCGGCGCGTGGCCCGGCGTGTCGAGGACGGTCACCGGGCCAGCATCGGTCGGAATCGCCGTTCCGTCGCTGAACAGTTTGTCAGGGGTGACACCGGTCGCAGCCTCGAATGCGGCTGCCCGGCCACGGCGCGCCCAGACCGTCGCGTTCGTCTCTCTGGCGTACTGTGCGACGGCACCGGCGTGGTCAGGGTGATAGTGTGTGAGCGCAATGTGGGCGAGGGTACGGTCACTGAGAAGCGAATCGAGCGCATCATCCGTCGCCGCGGGGTCTACGAGAAGAGCCGCCTCGTCGCCGCAAACGTATGCTGCCGTGCTGCCGGTCGGTGCCCGTGTCGGGACGGACACGTCGGCCCGCTGCCAGTCCATGTCGGCAGGTCAGACCGTGAGGAAATAAACCTGTTTGCGTGCGTCAGTGAAGCTGTACCGCGAGTCTACCAGATCGGACTCCTCCAGGCGGTTCAGAGCATACCTGACAGTGCGGTCCGGGAGTAGCGAGTTCTCGGCCAAGTCGCCCTGGGACAGCGGAGCATCGTCTTCCAGCACCTTCGCGACGAGCTTCGCGCTCGGTGGGAGTTCACGCAGCGTGTCGCGGAACTCCTCGTCGGTGAATGGTGCCGGTGCAGCGTTTTCAGTTAATGCGCTCATAGTAGCTGATATTCCAGACTTACTGGTAAAACTTGGCTATATGCATGACCAAACAATACAGATTCTATGAAGTGTTTAATGTGTCCTTATACAGAGCCGCCGTCGTGTGGTTCCAGTCGCTATCCAGAAGGTACGCCCAGAACTATCAGGTCGAGAGCGCGAGCGGGTCTAGCCTGACTGGAAAACAGCCCGACCGATGAAAGGGGATTCCAGTATCGTTTTATCCCCCGCGGGGTGAGCAATACACCGTGAAAGGGCAGGAGTGGTATCAGGCCGACACCGTGGCCGAAGAGTACGAGGCCAAGCGGTTCTCCCGCGGCGGTCGGCTGATCGACCGACGCGAGAAGCAGGCCGTCCTCGACGCGATCGGCCCTGTGGCTGACAAGGACGTATTGGAAGTAGCTTGCGGGACCGGACGGTTCACCGTGATGCTGGCCGAGCGCGGTGCGAACATCACCGGGCTGGACATCTCAGGACCGATGCTCCAGCAGGGCCGCGAGAAAGCACAGGCGACTGATGTCGACGACCACGTCGAGTTCATGCGAGGCGACGCGGCCCGGCTGCCGTTCCCGGACGACCATTTCGACACCGTGTTTGCGATGCGCTTTTTCCATCTGGCGGATACGCCGGCGGCATTCCTCGCGGAGATGCGCCGCGTCTCGAAGGAGCAGGTCTTCTTCGATACCTTCAACCGGTTTTCGACCCGGTCGATATACAACTGGGCGCTCCCGATGGGGTCGCGGCTCTACTCTCGCTGGGAGATCGACCGGCTGCTGGACGGGGCCGGACTGGAACTGACCGACGCGAACCACGACTGGCTGCTTCCGTACGGGTTCTATCGGAAGATTCCGAACGAACTGGCCGCCTCGTTCCGGTCGCTCGATACGGCGCTCGGCGGTACGCCCCTCGGCGAAAAGCTGGCCTCGGTGTCGTACTGGAACACCCACGTGTAGCGTACCGCGGCTCGAACGACCCGTTTTCTGTATCGGGAAGTCCGCGTCCGTCTCCCGCGACTTTTAAGCGCCTTCGCCGTCCTACCCAGAGGTATGGATATCTCGGTAGTGGTCCCGACGCTGAACGGCCGGGAAGAGCTGGCCGGCTGTCTGGACGCACTCACCGAGCAGGTCCCGGATGCCGAAGTGATCGTCGTCAACGGCCCGTCAGCCGACGGCACGACTGGCATGATTCGCGACCGGGACGACGTGTCTATTCTTGTCGAAATCGCCGACCGCTCGGTCACAGTCGCCCGCAATGCCGGGATCGACCGAGCGACAGGGGACGTTATCGCCCTCGTCCATCAGTCGCTCTCGGTCGAATCCGGCTGGGCTGACGCCGTGAGAACCGGGCTTTCGGGGGCAACTCAGGCCATCACCGGGCCGACACACCAGCAACTGTGGGCCGGGATGACGACCGAGACAGAGGAAACACGGACGATAGCCGGCCGCGACGTGACGTATTTCAACCCCGGCAACGTCGCGTTCGACGCGGAAGTGCTGGAAGCTCTCGACGGGTTCGACGAGTACCTGAACGTTGGCAGCGCCCGGGACTTCGCACACCGGATGGCCGCCAGTGAGTACGACGTCGACTGGCGCACAGAGATGTGTGTCAGCCGCGAGTTCGAGGCCGACGGCGGCATCACGGAGACCGACTGGAACTGGAAGTACCGCTCGCTCGCGTATCGGCTGGTGAAGAACTACAACGTTCGCCCGACCGTGGTACGGCGAATCCTCAGCCACGCAGTCGGTGACGCGAAGGACGCACTGGTCGATGTCGTGCGCGGGGAGACGACGCCGTCGCAGTGGCTCGGCAACGGGCAGGACGTGTTCGGCGGCGTCGGGTCAGGAATCGTCGACGGCGTCCGGGCACGAGTGACCGACCGGACGCCCCGCCGGAATCCGAACGGTCGGTCCGCGCGTGCGGACCGCGCAGTAACTGTGTACGACTGGCGGTAGCCGATACTGGCCGCAACCGTTCGACCGGAACGAGAGTAGTCGGCAATCAGGGGGCCAGCGCCTCGATGACGCGGTTTGGATTGTTCGAGAACACCTTGCGCATCGCGTCTTCGGGGACGTCCAGCGTCAGAATCTCCATCACGGCCACGTTCGGGTGGACGCTGGGGACACCACTCCCGAAGAGGACGCGGTCGGGGTGTTCCAGAACTGCCCGTTCCATCGGCCCCCGGTAGCGGACCGCACTGGTATCGAGATACAGATTGTCGTGGCCCTCCAGCAGATCGATGGCTCGTTCCATCAGGTCCTTCCGGAGGGGATGTGCGCCGAAATGTGAGAGGATGACTGGGAAGTCGTACGTCAATAGCGATTCGGCGACGGCTTCGGGCTGGAAGCCTTCGCCGCCGTGGACGATGACGGGCAGCGATACTGACTCTAGTTCTGCAAGCACGTCCTCGTCTGGCAACCCGTCGGTCGGCGGATGGAGCTTGAAGCCGTAGAACCGGTCGTCGTAGGCGTACTGCTCGATGTCCTCCGGGGAAGTGTGGGCCTCCGTGCGGCTATTTGCGAGGTTGCGGAGCGTCGATCCGGGGCCGGTCCCCGGAGCCCGAGAGCCGTTGACTCTGGCGAAGGCCACCATCGGCCGCTCGACGGTCATCCGGGCGACGGCGTTGTTCGCTTTCAGATACGAGCCGTCTCGTTCGCCGGGGAAGACGACGGAGCGGACGACGCCGGCCTGGTGCATCTCCCGCTCCAGTTGCTCCGGGTCACCCATGCCGTCTCGGGGTCGGCGCTGCTCGTCGGGTTCCAGCCGTGCGTGCACGTCGACGACGCGAAAGCCGTGCTCCAACTCCAGCATCTACTATACGGTGTGTATACACCCATATTAAAAGGTGTGTAGGTCCGGCCGGGATTACAGGGACAGCACGGCGCTGTCGCCCGACGAGTGGTCTACGCCGTTAGAAAGTTTTATATAGAACCGCTTGCCTTGTCTTAAGTGAGGTTCAACACATATGTCATCTGGCCAGCGACGCATGGGCGGCCAGCCTCTTTTCATCCTTGATGAGGACGCCCAGCGCACACACGGGAAGGACGCACAGTCATCGAACATCTCCGCCGGAAAGGCCGTAAGCGAGTCTGTACGGACCACGCTCGGTCCCCGCGGCATGGACAAGATGCTCGTCTCCGACGATGGTGATGTGGTCATCACCAACGACGGGGCGACCATCCTCTCCGAGATGGACATCGAACACCCTGCGGCCCAGATGATCGTCGAAGTCGCCCAGACTCAGGAGGACGAAGTGGGCGACGGAACGACGACGGCGTCCGTGCTGGCCGGGGAACTGCTGACGAAGGGCGAAGACCTGCTTGACGACGACGTCCACCCGACAACAATCGTCGAGGGGTACTCCGCCGCGGCTGAACTCGCACAGGACGCCATCAACGAGATCGTCCTCGACGTCGACCTCGACGACGAGACGCTCGTCGAAGTCGCCGAATCCTCGATGACCGGCAAGGGCACCGGTGACGTCGAGGCCGAGAAACTTGCCGAAGTCGTTGTCGACGCCGTCCGCCACGCCAAGAGCGACAACGGCGTTCGCCGGGACAACATCGAAGTCCACACCCAGACGGGTGCGGCTTCCTCCGCGACCAAGCTTGTCGAGGGCGTCATCGTCGACGAGACGGCCGTCCACGACAACATGCCGACCTCGGTCGAGGACGCGTCCATCGCGGTCATCGACACCGAGCTCGACGTCCGCGAGAGCAACATCGACGCCGAGTACAACGTCTCCAGCGTCGACCAGCTCAACGCCGCACTCGACGCCGAAGAGGGCGAACTGCAGGGCTACGCCGAGGATGTCCTCGAAAGCGGCGCTGACGTCGCGTTCGTCACTGAGGATGTTGCCGACCGCGTCGCCTCCCAGCTCGCCAAGGAAGGCGTCTTCGTCGCCGACAGCATCAGCTCCTCGACCGCCAAAGACATTGTCGAGGCTACCGGCGCAAAGCGCGTCGGCTCGCTCGAATCCCTTGACGAGGACGCGCTCGGCCACGCCGACAGCGTCGACGTCGAGAAGCAGGGCGATGACGACGTGACGTTCATCACCGGCGGCGCGACCGCCGAGTCCGTCACGGTCATCGCTCGCGGCTCCACCGAACACGTCGTCGACGAACTCGAACGCGCGCTCAACGACGCGCTCGACACCGTCATCGCCGCGCTCGACGCTGGCGGTGTGGTCCCCGGCGCAGGCGCGACCGAGATCGCCATCGCCGACCACATCCGCTCCGAAGCGGCGTCCATCGAGGGCCGCAAGCAGCTCGCCGTCGAAGCGTTCGCCGACGCCGTCGACGTGCTGCCCCGCACCCTCGCGGAGAACACGGGTCTCGACGCCATCGACGCGCTCGTCGACCTCCGCGCCGAACACGAGAGCGAGGGCATCGCTGGCATCATCAGCGAAGGCCAGACCGGCGTCGTCGGTGACCCCGTCGACTACGGCATCCTCGACCCCGCCGCTGTCAAGCGCGAAGCGGTCGACTCCGCCACCGAGGCGGCGACGATGATCGTCCGCATCGACGACGTCATCTCGTCGAGTTAGAGACTCGAGCGTCTCGTCGCGAGTGTTCACAACCTGTTTTCTTTTGACTGCGCCAGAGAGCGGCGCGACCGCTGTAGAAACTACCGCTCAGTCGCCACTCGGTTCGACAGACAGCGTCAGCGTCGCATCGTGGCCGTCAGCGAGCGCGTCGACGAGGTCCCGGTCCACGTCGCCGGCTGCCGCGTCGGCGTTTACCATCACCGTCCGGTCGTCGACGTAGTCACTCGTCCGCAGGACGTGGCTACGGTCGTTCTCGAAGGACAGGTCGGGGTGGCCGGTTCCGGCCACCGTAACGGTGTGGTCGCCGGCCTCGATAGTCGCCGTAATCGTCGCGTCAGTGCTCTGACAGGCCGTCACGAATTCGCTGTCGAAGTCGGCAGGGACGCGGTCGGCTTCGATAGCCAGAATACAGTCACCTGCAGGAGTCAGGAAGTCGTCGCTCGTCACTTCCAGCGTGCTCGCGTGCTCGCCGGAAACGTTCTCGTGGCCCTGTGCGTGGACCACCTCCTCAAGTGTCATACCTCCCGATCACTGCCGGGCGTACTTCAGCGGGACGACTCCGACCGGGCGACGGTAACCGTCACCGCACCGCAGGCGCACTCGTAGGCCTCGCGGCGGCCGGCCTCAGTCTCGAACACCAGCGCTGGCTCGCCGAGCGGGCGCTCGCAGTGCTGGGCCTCGCAGGTCGGTGTCGCCGCCTCGTGCAGTTGGGTGAGCATATCTGGATAGTAGGTGGCTACCTATGTCAAAGCGAGCCATCCCCGGAGTGAAAGTGAAAGTGAAGGCGTGGGGCAAAGGATATGCCCTCGGGGAACGGGCCACAAGGTATGTCGCTGGAGTGGCGCGGCGCGGCGGTTGCGCCGGACGACGAGATGCCGTCCCCGGAGTCGTGGGAGCCGGTATCGGTGCCCGGCCGGCCCGAACAGTTCGCCGGCGCCGAGGCCGTGGCCTACGAAACGACGTTCTCGGACCCGCGGGGCGAGAGCGACGCACACGCCCTGCTCGTACTGAATGGAACCTACGCGCACACACGCGTGTGGTGCAACGGCGATCTGCTCACGAGTCATGACGCCTACTTCGAGCCGCTCCGGGTCCGACTCCCCGAGAGCGAGGAGTACCGGATCGTCGTGGAGTGTCGTGCGCCGGAGGACCGCTTCGGCGGTCTACACGCGACCGATCAGCTGCCGCCGGAACGCTGCGTTCCGGGCATCTGGTGGGACGCGACCCTCGAAACCCGACCCGACCCGTGTGTGAGCGAACTCTCGGTCCAGCCACAGCTATCGGAAGAAGACGTGACCGACGCGACGGTGGACGTGTCGGCGACCGTCCTGACTGCGGAGCCACTCGACGACCGGATTACACTCTCGCTCCGGCCGGAGGGTGACGTTCGTGGCGGCGGGATGATGGACCGCGCCCGTGTCTCGACCGACGAAGCGACAACGACGGTGACCTACACGATGGACGTGCGCGACCCGTCGCTGTGGTGGCCCCACGACCGCGGCGACCAGTCCCGCTACGTGCTCAGGGCAAAACTCGGCGACGACGAACACTCGGTGACGACGGGACTGCGTACCGTCTCGTACGACGATGGCCTGCAGGTCAACGGCGAAGACGTGCCGGTTCGCGGCGTGACACTGCTGGACCCGACCGCGGAGGACGTCGAGCGGGCCGTCGACGCCAATGCAAATCTGGTTCGGGTACGGGCGCAGGGGACGCCGCCCGAAGTGGCCCGGGCCTGTGACGACCACGGCGTCCTGCTCTGGCAGGACCTCCCACTTTCCGGCCCCGGGTCGTTCGACACGGAGCGAGGGCAAGGTCTCGCAGCACGGCTCACTGCGACCTACGCACAGCATCCTAGTTTCGCCGCGGTCGGCGTCCACGACGAGCCGGTGCCGTCGTACGCCAATGGGCTGGGATCGGGCTTTCTCGACCGACTTCGCTTTCGATGGCGTGCCTGGCGGGCTAGCTACGGCGACGCGGACGCCACATCGGTGGCGTCGGCCGTCGACTCCGTCCCGACGTTCCCAGTCGTCGGCCCCCCCGGAATCGACCCCGATGCGGTCACGCTGTATCCGGGCTGGCGATACGGCGACACGGCCGACCTCCCGTGGCTCTGCTCGCAGTTCGACGTTGGCGACGTCGTCGCCGGCTTTGGCGCCGGTTCGCTAGGAACGCCGGACCCGAGCGACAGTCCTGGGTTCGATAGCGCCTGCCACGACCGCCACGTCGACGGTGGAATCGAAGCATCGCAGACGTATCAGGCCGATGTCGTCCGCGAGGTTGCCGAAACGCTCCGTCAACGCAACGCGCCGCTCATCGTCGTGGACAGCCTCCGAGATGTCGGTGACGCCGGCATGGGACTGCTCGCCGAGGATGGTTCCGAGAAGGCGGCTTTTAGTGGTCTCGCCGACAGCTACGAGCCCACACAGGTGATGCTCTCGGATGCAACGCCCGGTGAGCGGGATATCGTTGTCCTCCACGACCGTCCAGAAAAAGCGGACCTCACCGTGGAGTGGGACTGCAACGGGGATCGCGAACAGGCCGAGCACACTGTCGGTCCGTTTGCACGCGTCACCGTCGACACGCTCACCCTTTCAGCTGGTGACGATGTGACGCTTGCAGCCACCGACGGCCAGACTGTCGTCAAGAACGAGTATCGTATTAGCGAGTAATACAGGTGCGTGATATGCCATGGAAACTCGATGCGATAGTGGCCGTCTCACCCCTGAAATATGGCGTGTGAGACGTTGACGCGGTATTCAATGCACCGGAATGTTTAAACAATATCCACCTCTATTTGTAGACACCAGAACGCTTCCGCGTTCAGGCAGTATCGCTTTCAGCCCAACATGAGAGGGAACCCTTGTTATTGGTGTCAGCCCCTCAGTAGTGGGCCGACTGTCTGTGCTGAAGCGGTGATGGCATAGAGGATTCAACAATGGCAGACTCGATAGACGAATCAAAGAACGTTACAGTAACCGAAGAGGATCTCGAAAACAAATCGAAAGGCGAGCTCATCAAACTCGCCGGCCAGCTCCGCGACCGACGAAACGAGCTGAACCAGATGGCGTCCGAGCGGGCCTCCGCTCGCGACGACCTGAACGCGAAGACTCGCGAGAAGGTCGACGAAGCGCAGGAACACCGCGAGAAGCGCGACGAGCTCAACGAACAGGTCCAAGAGCACAAGGACCAGCGCAACGAGCTCAATGCGGAAGCAAACGAGCTGTTCGACAAGGTCGATAACCTGAAAAACGACCTCGAACTCGACGAGGGCACGTCGGTCGAACAACTCAAAGAGGAGATCGAAGACCTCGAGTTCAAGCAACAGACCGAAGTGCTCTCCTCGGAAGACGAGAAAGAGCTCATCGAGAAGATCGAGACCAAACGCGAGAAGCTCCAGGAGAAACAGGAGAAGCTCGATCAGGGCGGCGACCTCGAAGAGCTCAAAGAGGAAGCGGAAGAGGTCCGCTCGGAAGCCTCAAAGCACCACCAGAAGGTCACGGAACTGGCTGACGAGGCCCAGAAGCACCACAACGAGATGATCGAGGCCTATCGCGAGGCCGACGAGATCCGTGACGAGGCCGACGAGAAGCACGAGGAGTTCGTCGACGCGCAGGAAGCGGCCGACCAGCACCACGAGGACTTCGTCCGCGTCCAGAAGCGCCTCCGCGAACTCGACAAGAAGGAAGAAGAGCAGGAGCGCTCCCAGCGCGAGGAGAAGCAGGAAGCCGCTCGCGAGGAAGCCGAGGAAATTTATCAGAAGTTCAAGGAAGGCGAAACCCTCGACACCGAGGACCTGATGAAGCTCCAGAAGGCCGGCAAGCTGTAACTCTGCAGGATTTTCTCTCTGTTTTCACTGACAATAGATGCATCACTCACTCGGCCTGCTCCAGCTCGGCGCACTCTCGCTCGTCCCGACAGCCCTCGGTGGGGTCCTGTTCGGCCTCGCACTCGCCGCGCCGCCGGGCCCGATGAACGCCGTTATCGCCGAGGAGAGCGCACTGCGGGGCTGGCGGGCTGGCTTCTTTGCCGGCCTCGGCGCGATGACTGCCGACGCCTGTTTTCTCGTGCTCGCCGTGCTCGGTGCCGCCACAGTCATCACCGAGACGCCGGGCGTTCAACGCGTGATGGTCGGTGCCGGCGGGCTCCTGATGCTCTGGTTCGCGTACGGCGCAGTTCAGGAAGCCAATACGGTCGTGACCGAGGGGGACTCGTCGGTCACTGCCGGGGATAGCCGTGGCTTTCGCAAGGCCCTCGTCTTGGCGCTGACAAATCCCTATCAGGTCATCTTCTGGCTCACCGTCGGCATCGGCCTCCTCGAACCCGGTGTGGTCGACGTGTCGTCGTACGTGCCTGCGGTCGGGACTGACACGCTAACAATACAAACCGGTCATCCGGTGCTGTTAGGAGGGTTTTTCGGCGGGATCGGCCTCTGGATTACGGGATTTCCGGCGGCGATTGTCGCCGCGAGAACGCGTATCGAGCGGCTCGCGCCGCTAATCGCGTGGGTTAGCGCCGCTGTTCTCGCCGGGACTGGCGTTCTGTTCCTGCTGCGGGCGCTATGAGTCGCCCATCCCGGTCGCTACGTCGTCGAGGTCGTCTTCGACAGCCATGTCGGCGACTTCCATCGTTAGCCACTCCTGGAACCAGCGGGTCCGCTTGAGCCGCTGATGGACGATGGACTCGGCGGTGTCGCTCTGGACACGCTCGCGCGCGTCTTCGCCGCGCTCGATAACACGGTCGACCATCTCGGCCGCATCCATGTGCGTCCGGGATTCATAGCCCATACGCAGCAACATCAGGGCGGTCCCGTTCGCGCCGACCTTGTCTAGGATATCCGCTTCGATGAGACACTGCACTTCCAGGGGTAGATCGTCCAGCGGCCCCTGATACGAGTGGGCATCGACGGCGGCGCAGACCTGCTCGATAAATGATTCGGGGTAGTCACCGTGTGCCCGCAGATACTCGCGTGCGATCCGCGCGCCGGCTTCCGCGTGGAGGTCCTGTTCGGCTTCCAGTTTCGCGATGTCGTGAAACAAGGCTGCCACGCGAGTCACGTCCACGTTCGCCCCTTCCTTGCGGGCGATTTTTGTCGCGATGTCGACGACGTTGAGGATGTGGTTGAAGCGATACTCCGCGGAGTGCCACGGGTACCAGCGCATGCGACCGCCTTCTTCTTCGTTTTCGACGCTCGCCGCGAGGTAGTCGTGGACGAACTCCTTCATTTCCTCGAACGCGTCGGCTGAGACAGGTGACTCCCTAATCTCGACGCCCACAGCACCACCTCCGGAGACGGATTTCGATATTCATCTTACACATATAGACGTACGTTCGACTCTTTAGCGTTACGACAGGGAGAACGGCTGCCACACCCGGCGTTTCTGGATACAAACAGCGTCGCAAAACCGGTCTTCGGAGCAGGTGTCCGAGCGGCGGACAGCCGCCATCACTGTCCCCGATTCCATGTCAGGTGAGGTCTCTGTCGGGCGACAGCCGCAGCTGGTTCTCAGCGGCTGGGAACATTAGTCCGGCTTTTTACAGCTAATAGATAAATCGGTACATATGCCTCTCCAGCCACTCCACACGCCCGTCGGCGATGTGTCGATCGTGACCCACGCGGCGAACGAACATGCGATGACTGATGTCCTCGTTGGCATCGGTATTGCCCTGTGTCTGTTCGGACTGTACTACAAGCTGATACTGGTCCCGGCGAACAGGCAGGAATCGTCACAGCGCAGGGGAGGGCAGTCGCCGCCGTAATTATAGGTAGGCGGCGTCCCAGCGCATCGGCTTGCGAACGTTCCCGCAATTGTCACATTCGATGCGACCCATCGAGTCCATCGCGTTCGCCAGTGTCTCACAGTTACTGCAGAAGTACCCGTAGCGGTCGCTGCCCTCTTCTGTGACGTGGACCACGTGGAACGGCGCCATCGACCCGGACTCGTGGTTGTTGTGATCGACGTAGACTGTCCGGCCGTCGTCGGTTATCCGTTCGCGGCCAAGTTCGTCGGCGTCGGTGTAGAGGTTCTCGACATAGGTCCGTCCGGCGATGTCGACTTCACCCGTGCCGGCGCGCTCGAAACCGCGGTCCTCGTAGAAGCTGTTCCCTTCGACGTTGTCGGCCAACACGCGCCCTTGGAGTGTCTCAGCACCCCGGTCATGGAGTTCCCCGTGAGTCTCGTCGAACAACGCTGACCCGATACCCTCGCCACGGTACGCCGGGTCGACGTGCAGCCAGAGAATCGTCCCGATACTATCTCCTGATAGAACACTCTCGGAGAGGCCGACCACCTGCCCATCCTGCTCGCCGACGAGAATCAACCGATTACTCTCATCGTCGAGCACTTCCTCGATGCGCTCTTCGTCGTACCACTCCTCGATCGCGCTCGTAATCGCCTTCGGTCCCAGCGAATACGACGCCTCCAACGAGCGACGCGCCACGTCACGGATAGCCGGCCGGTCCGACGACACTGCCTCTCTGATTTTCATATGCCACTAGTTGGCACGGAACATCATAAATCTACAGTTCGATGTCAGAATTTGGGACACTCGTTAGGCTATTCATACAGGGACACTGCGAATTGTGGCCTCAGCCGGCTTGTGACTGACTCCTGTCCACTCGCTGTCGCGTCGTACCGGAATGCGGGCGCTGTTCGACTTCAGGTCGTGTACAGTCCGAGCGGAGTCGAACCGCCGTCACTTCGCTCCACTCGTGACGTGCTTCGAATCAGCTGCACATTTGTCGCTCTTGAAGTTATTTGCGACAAAAGTAGTCCCGGGCGGATTCGAACCGCGGTCGTTCCACGTTGCTCCACTCCCTGTTTCGAATCCACCTGCCGCTATTCGTCTTCACACTGTTCGGACAGAATAGTCCCGGGCGGATTCGAACCGCCGTCAAGGGCTCCAAAGGCCCTTATGATTGGCCACTACACCACGGGACTGCACTTACTGTATTCGGAATAATCGACGGAACGCACTTGAACGCTTCGAGAGCGGGCGGTCAGTCGCTGGTGACTTCGGCCTCGACTTCGAGCAGGCCACAGACATCGCCCTCGGGGTCGAAACAGTCCGGACACTGCGGTTCGCGGTCGATGATCGTATCGAGGCGATCAGCGACCGTTTCGTCGATGACACCCTCCAGTTGTTTTGCCTCGGCCCGGAACTCCTCGACCTCGAGCACTTCGATGAGGAACCGCTCGATAATGCAGTAGTTCTGGAGCGCCTCGCGAGCCTGTGCGATCCCGTCGTCGGTGAGGTCGACGCCCTTGTACTTCTCGTGGTTCAGCAGCCCTCGGTTTTCGAGTTTGCCGATCATCTCGTTGGCGCTAGCCGGGCTGACATCGAGCATATCGGCCACGTCGCCGGTGGATGCCGGACCGTCTTCTTGCTGTTGCGTGAGATAGATCGCTTTCAGATATTGGGCCTGCGTGTTCATTGGTAGTCCTCCATCAGGTCGGTCACGTCTTCGACACCCTCCGCCTCGTCCTCGCGGATATCCGACAGCACGGCCAGCAGCCGCTCGCGGTCAATGGTAAATGTCACGTCCGACGCCTCGATCGCGTCGATGAGGTCGTCATAGAACTTGTACGCCGTCTCCTCGTTACAGAGCTGGTCGTACAGCACGCCGTCGAAGTCCTCGTCGGCTTCGTACTGGGCCTCGACAAGCATCTCGATCTCCTCGAAGGGGACGGTGTCCGCTTCGAGGTCGTCAATGAGCGCCTCCAGTTGCCGGCGGTGCTCGGCGGACTCGGTCTCGGCGTGTTCGAGGAGATCGAGTACAGCCTGTTCATGTTTTTCACCCGTTTCCTCGGCGTGCTTGGCCGACCGTGCCTCGACGACCTCTTCCAAGACGATACCGATCTGTAGCAGCCGGGCGAGCTGATGGTCGGACGCCACCGGCTGTGTGAGACTCACGGCAACACCCCCAATCGGCGCTGTGCTGCAGTCATACACGTAGTTCGGGGAGGGCTGGACTTAAGCGGTTCCCTGTCGTCGGGCCCATTCCCTGTCGGTCCCGTGGCTGCGTCGCCCCGAAGGCCCCCCAATGTGATTCAACGGAGAGGGCGAAACTCTCGGCCGCTGTCGCGACCACCCGACTCGAGTTGTGGGCCGGTGACCACCCGAAACTACCAGAGGATGGGACTCGATAGCACACACGACCGATGGTAGAACGTGGCTGGCACGAGGACGCGGTCATCTACACACTGGACGTAAAGACGTTCAATGACAGCGACGGCGACGGCTGGGGCGATTTCCAGGGCCTCATCGAGAAGCTCGACTACATTGAGGACCTCAGCGTCACCTGCCTCTGGCTCCGACCGTTCTACCCAAGTCCGCTCCGGGACAACGGGTACGACGTCGCCGACTAGCAGGGCGATCCTGACTCGCTGCTGTCGCGCATCCAGCACATCATCGCGGCCCGCAAGCGCAACCCCGAACTCAGCGACGGCGACCTTCACCTCGCCGAGTCCGGCCACAAGGACGTGCTCATCCACCGCGTCGACACCGACGACACCGCGTTCATCTTCGCCCACAACTTCTCCGACGAGTCCCGCAAATCCGTCCTTCAGTGGGAGGTCCCTGATGCCGACACGTCGAAGAAACTCGGCGACGGTGGCTACCACATCGAAGACGGCGGCGTCACCTTCCTGCTGGACTCGTGTGACTACGTCTGGCTTCGCGGCGACAAGAGCGACTGGTGACCGCTGCACGCGACCGGATACAAAAGGCGACAGAACCGAACTCGTCACGCAACGTTCGAAGTCGCTACGGACCTCGCTACTCCCGAAGACATCAAAAGAACGAGTTCTTTTGAGCCTTCGGTCGTTCGCTACCGTTCACTCCCGAAGACACCATCAGAGCAAGTTCTGGTGAGCCTGCGAGAGTAATCGGGCGATTACTCTCGCAGACGCTCGTAGATGAGCTGGTCGAGGTCCTCGCGGAGTTCGTCGACCTCCACCTCTTCGAGTACCGGGACGTAGAACCCTTCGACGAGCATATTCTTCGCGCTCTCGGGGTCGACACCGCGAGAGGTCATGTAGAACATGTCCTCTTGATCGACCTGCCCGACCGTCGCGGAGTGGGAGGCTTCGGTGTCGTGGTTGTTGATGATGAGCTTCGGCGACGCGTCGGCCTCGGAATCGTCGGAGAGCATGAGCGTGTTCTCACGCTGGTAGGACGACGTGTCCCAGGCCTCTCGGCCGACGTCCTGAACGCCCTCGTACACCGAGCGGGCGTCGTCGTCGAGGACACCGCGGGTGACGAGGTCGGCGATGGTGTGTTCGGCCTCGTGCCAGACACGCGACGCGATGTCGAAGTGCTGGTCTTCGTGGCCGAAGAATGCACCCAGAATCTGTGACTCGGAGGAGTCACCTAGCAGTCGCGTCTCGACGTTGGACTTGGTCAGGCGGGAGCCGATGTTGCCGTCGATCCAGTTGACCGTGGCGTAGGTGTCGGCGTGGCCGCGCTTGACCTGGAAGTTGTAGGTCTCCTCTGAGAGGTTCTGGAGCGCGCCGTACTGGACGTAGGCGTTCTCCTCGGCGACGACCTCGACGATACCGGAGTAGTACTGATCGGCATCGGTCGTTTCGCCGGTCCCCTGGCGTTCGAGAATCGTCACCGACGAGGACTCCTCTGCGAGGACGAGCGTGTAGTTGAACAGCGACTGGCTGTTCATCGTCGTCCGGATCTTCACGTCCTCGGCATCGACACCTTCGGGGACGTAAACGACGGTCCCGGCGGAGAACAGAGCCGTCGACAGCGCAGTGAGGTAGTCCCGCTGTGGGTCGACGATGCTGCCGAAGTGTTCCTTGACGAGGTCCGCGTGCTCGTCGAGCGCCTCGCTCCAGGACAGTACCTCGACGCCTTCGGCATCGATGCGGTCCTTGTCCTGTGCGTAGTCGAGCGGGTCGACTAGGGACTCGTAATCGAGCGCGTCGAGGTTCGTCCAGGTGCGACCCGGCGTCCGGATGACGTCCGGCATGTCAAGCTCGTCGAGCGCCGCGAGCGCGTCTTTCCGGGTTTCGAGCAGCCACTCGGGTTCGCCGAGGTCGTCTGAAATCTGTTCCACCTGGGTCTCTGTGAGATTGGCGTGTACCTGCGTACTCATGGTTATCCGAGCGACCCCTCCATCTCAAGCTCAATGAGGCGGTTCAGCTCAACGGCGTACTCAATCGGCAGTTCCTCCGTGATCGGCTCGATGAAGCCGGCGACGATCATCTGCTTGGCGTCGTCGTCGTCCAGTCCGCGGGACTGGAGGTAGAAGACGTCCTCGTCGCCGATCTTGCCGACGGTCGCCTCGTGGGCAACGTCGACCTTGGACTCCTGAATCTCCATGTACGGCATCGTGTCCGACGTGGACTCGTTGTCGAACATCAGCGCGTCACACTCGACGGAGGTCGAGGAGTCCTCGGCTCCGTCGGCGATGTGGACGAGACCGCGGTAGTTCGTGCGGCCGCCGTCCTTGCTGATGGACTTGGACTCGATGGTGGACTTCGTCTCGGGGGCGTTGTGGTAGACCTTCGCGCCCGTGTCGATGTCCTGACCCTCGCCGGCGAAGGCGATGGTGATGTGGTTGTCCGTCGCGCCCGGCCCCTTGAGAACGGTGGAGGGGTACAGCATCGTGGCCTTCGAGCCCATCGACCCTGAAACCCACTCCATCGTACCGTCGGCCTCGCAGATGGCGCGCTTGGTGTTGAGGTTGTACGTGTTCTTCGACCAGTTCTGGACGGTCGAGTACTGAACGTGGGCGTTCTCCTTGACGAACACTTCCACGCCGCCGGAGTGAAGGTTGAACTCGGAGTACTTCGGGGCGGAACAGCCCTCGATGTAGTGGACTTCGGAGTTCTCCTCGGCGATGATGAGCGTGTGCTCGAACTGGCCCATGCCGTCGGAGTTCATGCGGAAGTACGCCTGTACGGGCATATCAACCGTGGTGTCCTCGGGGACGTAAACGAACGACCCGCCGGACCAGATAGCGCCGTGTAGCGCCGCGAACTTGTTGTCGCTCGGCGGCACGGCCTTGGTCATGAAGTACTCTTTGAGGATGTCTTCGTGTTCCTGGACAGCCTTGTCCATGTCACAGAAGATGACACCCTTGTCTTCCCAGCGCTCCTGCATGTTCTGGTAGACAATCTCGGACTCGTACTGCGCGCCGACGCCCGAGAGGGCATTCTTTTCGGCTTCCGGGATGCCGAGCTTGTCGAAAGTGTCCTGAATCTCCTCGGGGAGGTCGTTCCAGTCGTCAACCCCGCCGCGGGTCTCGATATCGGGACGGATGTACGGGACGATCTCGTCGACGTCGACCTCGGAGAGGTCGGGCGCGCCCGGCCAGCCGTCCGGCATCGGCATTTCGTGGAACTGCTCGAGTGCGCGCAGACGGCGTTCGAGCATCCATTCGGGCTCGTCCTTGTCTTCGGAGATGACCCGGATGGTCTCCTCCGTAAGGCCCTTCTCGGCTTCGAAGGCGGACTTCTCCTCCTTCTTGAACTCGAAGCGCTTCTCGGTGTCGGTCTCTTTGAGGTGGTCTTGATCTGAGCTCATAGTGTGTGTAGTGTTATCGCTGTGTACGGAAGGGCGTTACGCGGCCTCGTAGGCTTCCTCTCGGACCCAGTCGTACCCTTCGTCTTCGAGCTTTTCGGCGAGTTCTGCGCCACCGGAGGTGGCAATCTGGCCGTCAAGCATCACGTGGACGTGGTCGGGTTCGACGTAGTCGAGGATGCGCTGGTAGTGGGTGATCTGAAGGATACCCGCGCCCTGCTCGTCGCGGAGCGCGTTGATCCCGTTGGAGACGTCCTGCAGTCGGTCGATGTCCAGCCCGGAGTCGATCTCGTCGAGCACGGCAACGGAGGGCTCGAGGATCGCGGCCTGGAGGACTTCGTTCTGCTTCTTCTCGCCGCCCGAGAAGCCAGCGTTGAGATACCGGGACGCGAACTTCTCGTCCATGTCCAGTTGCTCCATCTTCTCCTGAAGGATTTCCTGGAACTCGGCGACGCCGATTTCGCCCTCTTCGACGTTGCCCTCCATCGGGGAGGTGTCGTAGCCGGCGGCGTCCTCGTTGGTGTCGCCACCCTCTGCGTCGGCTTCGTCTTCCTCGTCGTCGTCCTCGAAGAGCTCTTCGCGTTCTTCGAGCTTGGCGTTGAGCGCGGTGCGGAGGAAGTTCACCATTGTGACGCCCTCGATCTCGGCCGGGTACTGGAAGCCGAGGAAGATGCCGAGCGCAGCGCGCTCGTTCGGTTCGAGGTCGAGGAGGTTCCAGGTTCGGAGATCCTCCGGGATCTCTTCGTCACCGAACTCGTCCTCTTCGAGGTGGATGAGTACTTCGCCGTCGGTTACCTCGTAGGCGGGGTGGCCGGCGATGATCTTCGCCGTCGTCGACTTGCCCGAGCCGTTGGGACCCATCAGCGCGTGGATCTCGCCGGACTCGACTTCGAGGTCGACACCGCGGAGAATCGTCTCACCGTCCTCTTCTGCGACTTCTGCGTGGAGATTGTTGATTTCGAGTTTAGCCATAGGTATCTCTTAGGTCAACCGAAAGAAGGTACGTTTCACCCATGAAGCTTTCGCATTGCCGTGAACTCAACTTCTGTATATAGAAACAATATTTCTTGCAGCAGTAACCACCTGCTTTCTGTGGGTTACATGAAGCTCCCGAGTCCCGTCTGTTCCTGCCCGGACTTGACCTCCTCCCAAGAGATATCCATTGCCTCCAGAATGCGGGCAATCGGCCCTTTCAGCGTCTTATCCAGCATCTTGTCCCAGTCGATCTCGAACTCCTCGGGAATCTGGTCCGCGTACTCGAAACAGATCACATCGGGGTCCCGCCGGAACTCGCCGTACAGCGGGTCCCGCTGGGGGTCCAGCCCTTCTTCTTTCTCGATGCGCTGGAAGAAGTCCGAGTGGACCCGGTCGAGATACAGTCGCTTCGGCTTTGAGCCGCTCTGGAAGTTCGTCCCCAGCAGGAGGTTGGCGTACTTCGCGCCCCGAACCTGCGCGGTGTCGGTGTCGTAGTTGTCGAGTTTCTTCCCGATGCCGCCGGGAATGCCAACGTCGTCGTAGTTGACGTTGCCGTCCTGGTAGTCCTCGATAACGTCGCTGACGTACTGCTTGATGGACTCGGCGTCCTCGCCGCGAACGATACGGTCGATGACCTCCTTCTGGACCCGCTTCGTGATCGGCGCGATATCGGACCGCTGGTATTCGAACCCGGTGATGTCGATGTCGTCGACGTGTTTGCCCTCTTTCCAGACAATGTTACCCGCGTAGCGCTTCTTCTTGCCGGCCTGGAAGAACCGCCGGTAGAGCTTTTCGAACTCTATCTGGAATCGGTGCTCACTCGCATTGAGCCGCTCCATCGCGAACTCGTCGTAGGAGTCGTTGATCGTCTCCTCCAGTTCGAATCCCTTCTGGATGGTCGCAGCGACGAGTTCGAGTTCGTCGTCGCCCATCTCTGGGTGTTTCTCGCGCATCTCGTCGGTGACCGTCGCGTCCCCGTCGACATCATCCGGGCCGATATCTCCGAGTTGGAGCATGACGGAGTCGGTGTCGCCGTAGACGACCTCATACCCTTCGTCCGCGACGACTTCGTCGGTGTAGTCAATGACCTCCCGACCGGTGGCAGTGACCGCCGCACCCATCTCCTTGTCGTAGAGCCGGAAGCGGTCCCATCCCAGAACGCCGTACAGGCTGTTCATTATCACCTTCACCGCTGCTTGCTGGCGGTCAAAGCGCTCGTACTCGGGGTTGTCCGGGTCGAAGCTGTTTCGCTCGGCCTTCTTCTCCTCGCGCTCTGAGAGGAGTTCATCGACCATCTCCCGGATGACGCCGTCCGGTTCCTTTCGGAAGTGGGTGCCGTTGGGCGCGCGGTAAGTGTCGCCGTCGTAGATCTCCGGATCGACTTTCGTCTCCGGGCTGGCGTTGGTCGTCACCATGCACATCGGGTACAGCGACTTCAGGTCCAGCACAGTGACGTTCTCGCGGACGCCCGTGATGGGGTCGAACACTGCGCCACCCTCGTAGTCCTCGCTCTCTTGCTGGCCCTTCGAGGGGAGCGCGAACTCGCCGTGGAGTTTGTGGAGGACGTACATGTCGACGGCGTCGCCGGGCGTCGTCGCGTCCTCCAGTTTACAGCCGACGAAGGTGCGGACCTCGTCCCAGAAGTCGATGATGTCCTGCTCGCGGTCGAGTTCGACACAGAGCTCCACGTCCCGGAGGTTGTACTCCAGCAACTGCTCGGGGTCCTGCTCCCAGAGGTCACCGATGTCGCCGGTGTACCGCTCCTTGCCGACACCGAGTTCCTGCTCGCCGACGGCGTCGAGACGGTAGGATTCGAGTTCGGTAAACTGGGTGCGCTTGTAGGCATAGAGGAGGTCGAAGACGACACGGCCTTTGATATCCGGGCCGCCCCAGCCTGAGCGCCAGACCTCGTCTACCCGCGAGAGGCGGTCTATCTGGAGGTCGAAGTCGTGGTTGTAGCTCTGGAGTTCCTCCAGGCGGTCGAGGAAGTACGGCGCGTCGAAGTCATCGAAGTTCCAGCCCGTCAGTACGTCCGGGTCGGTGTCGACGATGTAGTCGACGAACGCCTCCAGCATGGCCTCCTCCTCGTCGAAGACACGCACGTCGGCCTCGAAGTCCTCCCGAATCGGGTCGTAGCCGGCCAGTGCCTCGGGGCCGTTGATGCCGTCGGGGGACTCGTATAGCCAGACGACGTACTCGTCGCGGTAGGAGTCGTGGGAGGTGAGACAGATTATCGGCTCCTCGCCGTCCTCGGGGAAGCCATGGCGGTCGTCAACCTCGATATCGAAGGTGTTGACTCGCGGGTCGGCGTGGGCCTCGACCGGCCGAACCTCCTCGTGATGGACCTTCAGACTCCCATCGTCGAGTTCGCGGGCAGGGACGCGAACGCCACTCGTGATGTCTTTGTCGATGAGCAGGCGGTTGGGAAAGAGGATGTCTGCCTCGTAGTGGTCGAAGTCGTCACGGATCTGTCCCACGTCGCGCGGCGTCTGGCCGAATATCTTCGTCAGGCGCTCGCCGCGAATCGATTCGTAGGGTTCGCCGTCCCCGTCGGCTTCTTCCCACCCGCTGATGCTGTCGTACTGGCGGAGTTCGTCCTCGGTGACGCTGTCGGTCGGTGCGTAGAAGTAGGGTTGGAAATCGAAAACACGCGCATGGACCGGCTCGTTGTCGTCGGTGCGTCCGAAGACGTGGACGACTGGGAACTCGTCGTCGCCCTGTCCCTCGATGGTGTAGTCGACCTGTGTGACGACGAACTCGACGGTCTCCTCGACCGGCGGGAACTGCCGCTCGTCGATGTCGACAACGCTCGTGTCCCCGCTATCGCTCCCACCGTTGCCCGCGATGGCCGCCGCTTCGTCGGCGACCGGGCGGTCCTCCTCCGCGTCTTGCTCGAAGTCCCCCAGCGTGCCCTGGGTCCCGTCACTCATTCTTAGCCGTGTTTCGAGATGCCGCATAAAAACACCGACGGTCGACGGGGTATTGCCACAGGCAGAAAGTATATGCCATCGAGTAACATACCCAAGTTTGACGGCCAATGTCGCACCACGCATCCCCCCACGGCGAGGCGGATAGGTCCGAAGAACTGCGGTCGGAGCCGGCGCTCCCGGACGCCATCCAGACGACCGAGACCTACGAGACCGAGGAGGGGACAGTGTTTTACGACGCCGAGAACCCTCTCGCGTGGCTGCAGACTGACACGGCGCTTACCTTACAGGAGATCGCCTGACAGGAAGTACTTTTAGCGTCCACCCGTCGTAGCTAGTGTGATGGATATCCCCGGCGAGGACGACCCGAACGAGAGCGGCGGTGTCCTCTCGGAAAAGAGCGAGTATGAGCCCGAAGAGTTCGACCCGGAGAGTCTCGGGCCGGACGTGCCATCGCCGTCGGACGGCGCTTACGACGGCGACGCCACGGGACTGTTCGTCAAGCTCGTCATCGTCTTCAACGTCGCGCTGCTGGCGCTCTCGCTCGGCCCGATGCTTGCTTACTTCGAGGGACAGGTCGACCTCGGGATTCGGATCTTCCTCGTCGGCGTCATCGCCTTCGGCTACGGAACGTTCCGGTACGTCCAGTTCGAGCGGGAGCGCAAATCGGACGACGAGGACGAACCAACCGAGACAACGGATACCCAGCCCGACGGCACGGAGTGAGGCGACCACAACGGCTAACCGGCCCGGTCGGCTACGAACGGCCATATGCGTACTGTGCGGGACGACGACGGCACGCGGTACTTACTACTGAAGGAGTCCACCGATTCGAGTCTGGTGAGGGACCCTGAAACCGGCGAACAGCAACACCTCCCAAACGCTGATCTCGAACCCGTTGATGGCGAATCGCCGCTGGCCACGGCCGCCGAAGGCGTTCCCGACACCGCTCGCCAGGTCATTACAGCGGCCCACGATGAGCGCGCGCTCGGCCTGCTCGTGGAACTCGACGAGCGCGGGCCGCTCTCCGTGGCGGAGTTGCTCTCAGCCTACGACCTCTGTGAGAGCGACCTGCACGGCCTGCTGGCCGAGTTCCGCGCCGCCGGCCTGCTCACGGAGGCGACGGTCCACGGCCAGCGTGGCTACGACACGACCGAAACGGCCAGCGATGGGCTGGCACATCTCCGCGGCTGAGGCCAGCTCAGCGTCGGACCTGCGGTCAGGCCAGTTCCGCAACTGTTGCTTCGACCCGCTCGACCCGTGAGCGGTTGGTCGTTGCGTCTTTCTCGACGCGGACGAGGTCGTCTGCCGCACCGACGAGTTCATCGTCGTGGCTGACCACGAGAATCTGCTCGACACCGACCTCGTCGCGCATGTACTCCACGAGGTCGAGCAACTGCGTGACGTGGCCCGAATCGAGGAACACCGTCGGTTCGTCGAGGATAAGCGGCGGCATCGGCGCGGCCCCCTCGATACCTTCGGCGAGCAACCGATAGATTGCACACCGAAGGCTGAGGTTGAACAGTGCCCGCTCGCCGCCGGAGAGCTGTTCGGGCTCCAGCGGCTCGCCGTCCTTCTGGTACACCGTCAGCTGGTACTGCCCGTCAAGTTCGATGTGGGAGTACGAGTCGTTCTGATACACCAGGTCGAACGTCTGATTGAGCATCCGTTCGAGCGTCTCGACGTTGCGCTGGCGCAGTTCCGCCCGAAGCGTCCCGTACATCTCCTGTAGCTCCTCGGTTTCCTCGTACAGCGTTTCGAGTTTCTCCAGAGTCGCTTCGAGGTCCTCGCGCCGGTCCCGTAGTGACTCCAGTTCCTCGATTTCGTTCGTGACGCCGCCGATGGCGTTTTGCAGTTCGTCGCGTTTTTCGCGTTTCTCGGCCAGCGCCGCCTTGGCCTGCTCAATGTACTTTTCCGCGCGCTGCTTCTCATTGCGGGCCTCTTCGATGCGCTCCTCGTCGAACGACTCGGCTAGGTCCTGCTTGCGTTCGCGCTTCTCCGCGAGCTGTTCGCGGCGCTGGTCGTTCAGTTCGGCCTGTTGCGTGCGCTTCTCGCGCAGACGTTCGATGTCATCAGTGCAGTCGTCAATGTTCGCAAGCAGGTCTTCGACTCGCTCTAGCTTCTCTATCGATTGTTTGACCTGCTGGCGCTCCTGATTGCACTCGGCAACGACCGACCGACAGTCCTCGGCCTGCTCGCGGGCTTCGGCAGCTTTCTCGCGCTTCGTCTCGGCCTCGGACTCGTGTTTCGCTGCTTCCTCGCGGAGCGTCTCGATGCGCTCCTGGTCCGCGTCTAGCCCGTCTTCTTTCTCCTCGACCAGTTGCACGATGGTCGAGCGGTTGTTCTCCAGCGTCGCCAGTTCGTCCGCGGTCTCGACCAAGACCGTCGCCGATTCGTGTTCTGCCTGCAGGTTCGACACGTCCTCACGGGCGTCCGCGAGCGTCGCCTCCAGCTCCGAAATCCGCTCGCGGTCGTCCTCGATGGAGTCGACGTGTGGCGACTCGGCCACGTCCTGTCCGCACTCGGGGCACTTTCCGGCCTCCAGCAGCGCCTCCGCCTCGGCCAGCGCATCGCGCTCGCTCTCCAGTTTCGTCTCCAGTTCGGTCACCCGTTGTCGGGCGTCTTCGAGGTCACTGGCGACGGATTCTCTGTGTGACTGTACCCCGCCGCGGTCGGTCGGCGCGTCCTCGAACCTGGCTTCGAGATCGGCGATCTGGTCGTCGATATCGCTGATCTGCTCCCGTCGCTTGGCGATGGTCTCCCGTGCAGCTTCGATGTCGGCTTCCAGTTCGTCGGCTTCCTCGCGCTTGTCCTCTGCTCGGGATTCGAGGTCCGCGGCGCTCTCGGCTAGCGCATCGGCGGTGCTGCTGTGTTCCTTCGCGTCGACCCGCTGGTCCTCAATGCGGCTCTGCAGTTCGTCGTCGCGGGACTGCAGTTCGTCGAGTCGCGCATCGACGGTTTCCGGGTCCGGCTCCGAACGGTCTAGGTCGGTTTCAGCGACGGTTTCCGAGAGGTCCTTCCGCAGCGACTCTCGCTGGTCCTGCAAGTCGCTGATTTGCTCTTTGAGGTCGGTTCGTTCCGTCTCGGTCTCGGTGATGGTCGTCTCCAGTTCCTCGATGTCGGTTTTGAGGGTCGACAGTTCGTCGCGTTTCTCCTCGTACTCTTCGAGGACCGACTCGGCCTGCGTGAGCGTCTCCTCGGCGGTAGCCTTCTGATCCTCGATGTGTTCGATCTCGTCCTGCAGTTCTGACTCCTTTGTTTCGAGGCCGTTCAGGCGTTCGTGGAGGTCCTTCGCCTCTTTTTCCTGTATCTGTTCGTCGAGTTGTGAGAGTGCTCCCTGCTTGTCGTCACGCACGCGACCGACCCCGACGCGGGCGTCGCTGGCCCGCTCACGGTACTCCTCCAGTTTCCCCAGTTGCAGGAGGTCGTCGAGCATGTCCTGCCGGTCGCTGGGGGAGGCGTTGATCAGCTTGTTCACCTCGCCCTGGCGGACGTAGGCGCAGTTGACGAACGCCTCGCTGTCCATCCGCAAGAGCTCCGTAATCCGCCGGCGCACGTCGCGCGCCCCCTCGTAGTTTCCGTCGGGAGTCTCCAGCACACACTTCGCCGTCGTCGGTTGTGCTCCAGTCGCGCGGACCCGGCGCGTGAGGTGGTAGTCGCCACCGGCGTGGGAGAACCACAGTTCGACGGTACAGTCGTCGGCTCCGATGGTAACCACATCGCCGAGGTTCTCATCCAGCGCCTTCGAGCCGTATAACGCAAAGAAACAGGCCTCAAGCAGGGAGGACTTCCCGCTCCCGTTGAGTCCGTGGATGACAGTCACGCCGTTGTCCAGTCGCAGGTCGGCATCGTCGTAGCACTTGAAGTTGGATAGCTTGACGCGTTTGAATTTCATTGTCGACCCTCCATTACAGGAACTCCTCGACGCTCGCCTGACCGTCGTCATCGGCCCCGTTGACCGGTGCCTTGTCGTCGGTATCATCCTCGTTTACGCTCGCGGTGTCGGGCGCTTCATCACTCGCAGCCGTTTCCGTGTCGGCTGCGAGGGCATCCGACTCCTCGGAGAGCAGTTCACGGACGTGCCGTTCGACCTCATCTTTGACGTTCGCGTCGGCGACCTTCGAGGCGCGGATCGTCTCGTCAATGTCGTGAGCGGCCTCGCTCAATCCGAGGTCGCGGACGCGCTCGGTGACAGCGTCGTCCGGGTCGGCGAAGCTGATATCGGTTTCTCGCTCCTCGGCCGTGATTTCCCGGTGGTCAGTGACGCGAGCCACGAGCGCCCCCCCGTCGAGTGCGAACGATTCGACGCTGGCTGGGGTAACTGGGTCGCCGTCACCGCTGATGGAGACGATGACCACGGCGTCTTCCAGATCGTGCTGGCCGACGCGGCTCCGGACCCGTTCGACGCCCTCCTCGGGCCCGAGGTCTACGTCGACGAAGACGAACTCGCGGGTGTCGAGACCGCGGCGGGTGATCCGGACCTCGTCGTCGAAGGTGACGATGTTGTAGCCGCGATCCTCGCGCTCGCTCGCACTCGCGCGCTCGGTCGACCCACAGTAGGTGACCCAGGTGTCTTCGACCTGCTGTTTGCCGGGGTCGTGGTTGTCGCCGAGCAACATCGCGTCGAACTCGACCGACGATTCGGTCAGGATTTCTTCGGCGTCCCAGTCGCCGTAGTCGAAGGGCTGGAACAGGCCGTGGGTGACCAGCGCGGCGCTGTCCGCATCGTGGGCAGCGAAGTCGTAGTCGAGGTCGTCGCGCTGCGAGCGCGGCACGAAATCGAGGCCGTAGAAGGCGGTGTCGCCGATGACGGTCGGCTCGTCGTCGAGCCGCGTCGCCAAGCCCAGCGATTCGTACAGATCGAGCCACTGGGCGTCGCGCTTTGCCTCGTGGTTACCCACAACGGCAACAAATGGGATATCGGCTTTGGAGAGTTCTTCGAGAACGTTCAGCGTGCCCATGATATCTGCGAGGGCCGGACGGCGGTCGTGGAACAGGTCACCGGCGTGGACAACGGCATCGGCGTCGTCCGCGATGGCGTCTCGAACCACCTGCCGGAACGCATCGAGGAAGTCGTCCCGCCGGTCGGGGACGTTGTACTGCTGATACCCGACGTGGGTATCGCCGGTGTGTATCACCCGTGTCATTTGCCCACCCGTAAGCCAGCGCCACCTAAAGGGGTATCGTGAGCGGAGTGAAAGTGGTCGGCGGCACTGTGGTCAGCCCGGTGGCTACGATCCATCGCTGGGTCCCGCCGCGGCGTCCCGGTATCGCCGGAACGCTCGCAAAGCCGCCCGGCCCTCGTCTGCCAGCCCACTCACCTCGTGTTCGGCCTGTGCGACGGCTGCTTCGAGTCGTCCGACGCCGAACGTCTCGACGAAGGCGACCGCTTCGTCTAAATCGTCGGTTGCCCGGATTGCTCGTTCGATGACCGTCCGGTAGCCGGCGTCACCACCCGTCTCATGGGCCTCCATCCGGCCTGCGCTACTACCGCCCTCCCGGTCGGCTGCTCGGGTAGCCCCGCCCCCGCCGTCGCTGTTGTCGCCCTCCCCGTCAGCGAGCGCCGCGAGTGCCGCTTTCACCTGGTCGCTATCGGCCATAGAACGGCGTGGCCACGGCATCCGATATGAACGTTTGCTGGCTCCGGGGCAGATACTGGCGCCTTGGAGACAATCACTCGACCGAACCGACCGAAAGCGCGTACAGATCAGTGTGGTGATTGGTTCGATAGAACTAACGGTCCAGCACCAGTGCTACCGGACGAAGAACTACTAACAGTTCAGCATCATGCCGCTGTGCGAACTCCGCTCCGACGACAAAGCGCTCTCGTCAATCACAGTCGTCGCGCTGCTGATTCTGGTAACCCTGCTCATCTCCATCATCCTCGCGCTGTTCATCCTCGGCGGGTGAGGCTGGACGAGCGCTTTCTGACAACGACCGGTACGTTTCCCGCAGTACCCCGTCCGAGCGTTCAAGTACCAGCACGGAACCAGCACCAAGCATGACAGATATCGAGACGCTGGCCGAGCGGCTCCGTACAGTCGAACGCACGGTCACGGACGGAACGACTGAGTTCCCGGAGGTAACGGAACTCGCCGAGTTGGAGAGCCGTATGGACACCGTCGAAGAGCGTATCGACGACATCGACGAGCGGACGGCGGAACTCGAAGCCGCGACACAGGCCCTTCGCGGCTACGTGGGGAACATCCGCGCGGTCAACGAAGACGTCGAGCAACGCGCCGACGCGGCGCTGGCGGCGACCGACCGACTGGAAATCCGACTCGACGAAGCACTGTCGTCGCCGTCGACATCTGACCCACCAGCGGCGGGGACAGATCAGTTACGGGCGGAGACAGCACAGGGCCATCCAGGTCTGTCGGATAGCGGTGATCGCACAGAAACGAACGCCACAACCGAAGAGCCGACCGATTTCTCCGCCATCACCGACGGCGGTGACCCCGACAACGACGGGACTCCTGACGCGGGCATCGTCGGGCGCATCCGCGCGCTGCTGTGATATACCGACTGGTCCTCGCTGTCGCAGTCATGACCGCACTTGTCGGTGTATCAGCGCCAGCACTGTCGACGGCCAGAGCTGACACAGCCAGCGATACGATGGAGCGTCAACTGGACGAACTGGAGGCTGAATTGACGACGTTAGTCGAGACTGACGACGCGACGACGAACGGCGATGCGCGACGCGTGGTGGAGATACAACTCCCCGTGCGGACCTACACGAACGCCGGCGTCAGTCAGCTACAGTTCGCGGAGCGGGCCGGTGTCGGTATCGCGACCTGGACAGTCGAGTCCCGGAAACAGACCGAGCGGTTGGTCGGTATTTCGATCCGAACGACAGCGGCGACCGACCGACTCGACGAACCCGGCACACATCGGCTCGTGTTCGTGCTGACGCGGTCAGATGGCCAGCGGATACTGCGGGTCCATCGGTTTAAGTCCGAAGCCGCGGCGAGGCACGGCCATGCGTGAGTGGCTTTTCGGATCATCGACCGCGTCCGGCTGTTGCTGTGAAACAGCCATCGAGGGTGGGCGGCTATTGGTAACAGCGGACCAGTGTCCGGGCGGCGGCGACCTCGCCGCGTCGGCTGACTGTCGGGCGACAGTCGTCGAGTCGCTCACGTCGACCGGTATCGAGACTGTCGTCACGAAACAGGCAGGACAGGAGCGAGTGTACGCCGAGCGGCCGGCGGCAGTACTCACTGCTGCTGGCCGGTTCGCAACCAGAGTCGCCTCGCTGGACGACCGCCTCGCAGCCTGTGCCCGCCGGGACCCCGTTGGTGCCGCCGCGGAGGCAGTCGGTCGAGCGGGGCCGGTCGCTGACTTGGCTTCGGAAACCGGATTGGCTGTCGCCACAGAAGGCTTCGATACCAGCGAACAGGCGCTTACTGCATACACTGGACCAACGATTAGCGACGCCCGTGTCGGGGCAGCACCACCAGCGGATTCGGCGCTCCGGGACCAGCAGACGCTCCCGACAGAGGCTGTCGTTCGGCGATACGACACGCACGGCGACCAACTACCGATGTATCACATCGAGCCCCGCGAACAGCGGTTCGACGCGGACACGATGGAGACGCTCGTCGGAGCGTACGAGCGAGTCGCGACCGCTGCCGTCGATGATGGCTGTCACCCGTACGACGCAGCTACCGCGGTGGCCGGCGACAGTACGACAGCAACTGCGGTCGGTGCAGTGCTGGAAAAACACACGGGCGGGCTCGGGATTCTGGAAGACATCTTCGCCGATCAGCGGGTGTCCGACGTGTTCGCGACAGCCCCCGTGAGTGACACCCGGCTCCGAGTGCAGTGTGACGGCGAGACCATGCGAACGAACGTCCGCCTGACGCCGGCGGGCGCGAACACGCTGGCGTCGACGTTCAGACGGTCGAGCGGTCGAGCGTTCTCGCAAGCGAACCCGACGCTCGATGCGACAGCAACAGTCGCTGACCGGCAGATCCGCGTCGCCGGTGTAAGCGAACCGGTCAGTGACGGCCTCGCCTTCGCCTTTCGCGCCCACGACAGCGACGTATGGCGGCTGGCCGACTTCGTCAACAACGGGACGATGCCGACCGCCGTCGCCGGATTGCTCTCCATCGTCGCGGAGCGCGGCGGGGCCTGCCTCGTCGCCGGCCCCCGCGGCGCGGGCAAGACGACAACACTCGGGGCGTTGCTCTGGGAACTCCCTCACGAGGTCCGGACCATCCTGATCGAAGACACGCCCGAACTTCCAGCGTCGTCGTTGCGGTCCGATGGACGGGACGTGCAGGCGCTTCGGACTGCTCGCGAAGAAGGACCGTCGGTCGACGCCACAGAGGCCCTGCGAACAGCACTCCGCCTCGGCGAGGGCGCGCTCGCCGTTGGAGAAGTCCGTGGCGAGGAGGCCAGCGTTCTCTACGAGGCGATGCGTGTCGGTGGCGGCGATGGGGCCGTCCTCGGAACGATTCACGGTAACGGCCCCGAAGCCGTTCGGGAACGGCTGGTGTCGGACCTCGGCGTCCCGGTCCAGTCGTTCGCGGCGACGGATCTTGTGATAACGCTGGCACCGCCCGCGTCGGCGCACGGCCGCGGCATCGCATCTGTCGCCGAAACCGTCTCTCATGGCGACGATGTCTCTTTCGAGATGCTCTACGAGCGCGACGGATCGACAGCGACGGCTACCGGTCGCCTGACGCGGGGCAACAGCCGTCTGGTGGAGTCACTCGCCGCGCCCGGGGAGTCCTATGCAGAGGTACTCGACGCTATCGAGGCGCGAACCGAACGGTTCGAGGAGTCGGTGGCTGTCGAGACGCCTGAGAACGAGCTGCCCACAGGCGAGGTCCAGCCGTGAGCCACGCCGGCAATTCAGACGATTCTCGTGACGACGCGAACACGGAATCAGCCGCACCGCTCACAACCGCGCTCATTGGGGCCTGCCCGGGCACTGTCAAGGTACCGGACGACTACCGGCGAGCGTGTCGGCTGCTTTCGGTTTCGGCTCCGCCCGAGACACTGCTGACGGCGAGCTACGCCGTTGCGGTGTGTGGCTCCCTGCTCGCACTACTCGTCGGTGTGATGGTGACCGGACTGCTGGCGACGACTGTCAGCCTCGGATTCCTCGGCCTGTCTCTGGGTGTCGCGGCGCTGGGGCGGTACGGTATCCCCTTCACGGCGGAGGCGAAGCGGATTCGGACGCTGGGGGCCGCGCCCTCGCTCGTCACGACGCTGGTGCTTGGCGCGACGCTATGGCCCAGCGCTGAGCGGGCGGCGGCGTTCGCCGGGCAGACCGGAGACGGCCCGCTCGCTACCCGGCTGGAACACCATCGGCAGCGAGCCGCAGGGACGCCACGGAGCGGTCTGGAAACGTTCGCGACAGCCTGGAGCGACCGCTTCCCCGCGCTCGAACGCGCAGTCGGGCTGGTCGAGAACGCGACGGCGGCTCCAGCCGAAGAGCGGCCCGAAGTTCTCGAACGCGCGCGGCGATGCATCCTCGACGGGACGCGCGATGAGATGGCGGCCTTCGCGGCCTCACTCCAAGGACCGGCGACCGGGCTGTACGCGTTCGGTGTTCTCCTGCCACTGGCGATGGCGTCGCTGCTGCCGGCCGCCGCTGCCGCGGGTGTGCCAGTGACCGCCCCTGTGCTGGTCGGGATCTACGGCGTCGTCTTGCCCGCCGCGCTGCTGGTCGCCTGTTGCTGGCTCTTGGGACGGCGGCCGGTCGCGTTCCCGCCGGCGACAATTCCGCGGAGCCATCCGGACGTGCCGGCGTCGGCGCTCCCGTCGATCGCGGGCGGCATCATCGCCGGAATCGGTGGATGGTTCCTTGCCAGCACACTTGTCGCTACGTGGGCGTCTCCCATCGGCGCGCTTGGGGCCGGCGTCGGGAGCGCGCTCGTCAGCTACTACCGCCCCGTCGCCGAGGTGCGCGACTACGTCACAGATGTCGAATCGGGCCTCCCGGACGTGCTATCGGCTGTTGGTCGTCGACTGGGCCGCGGCCAGTCGGTCGAAGCCGCGCTTGTCGAGGCTGTCGACGAGACTCCCGAACCGACCAGCGCCGTGATCGAATCCGCCGTCGCGCGTCAGGAACGCCTCGGCACCAGCGTCGAGGGGGCATTTCTGGGTCCCGGCGGCGCGCTCGCTGAGGTCCCGAGCCGCCGTACCCGTCGAGCGGCGACTCTGCTGGATACAGCCGCGACAATCGGGCCACCGGCGGGAACGTCCGTGACAACGATGGGCGAGCATCTGGACGCACTCTGGACCATCGAGCGCGAGACGCGCAGGGACCTCTCGCAGATAACCGAAACGCTGTCGAACACCGCCGCGCTGTTCGGTCCGCTTATCGGCGGTGCGACTGTCGCGCTGGCCGGATCGATGGGGGGCGGCGAGCAGTTCGCTACCGTTCCGAGTGCACTGCTGGGGCCGGTCGTCGGCTGGTACGTTCTCGTTCTGGCTGTCCTGCTGACGGCGCTAGCGACGGGTCTGCATCGGGGCCTCGACCGCGCGCTCGTTGGTTATCGAACCGGTCTGGCGCTCCTGTCGGCCACAGCGACCTTCCTCGTCGCCGTTGTCGCCACCGAGATGCTGGTCTGAGAATTTAAATCAGAAAACGCAGCCAGGATGTCCCATGTTCGAAACGCACGTCGATACGCTGTATCTCTGGGTCGGCCTGGGAACAGTGAGCGTGGCCGTCCTCGGCGTCGTCGTCGGCCTCCCGACGACCGCACCGCCGGACGCGACGGCAGCGGCCGCGACTATCGATGAGGTCACAACCAGCCCGCCCGGGTCCGTCGCACATCGACGACTCGTCGCTACAGAGTGGGCGTTCGATGGCCGTGAAATCCGTCTTCGCAACGACGGTGGGACAGCCACCGCACGACTGATTCGAACGGCTGTCCCGGCGCGGACCGAGCAGCTACAGTCTGTGGTCGACGGTGCGCGGCCGAAGGCGGTGTACGAATCACCAGCGGCGTTCCATCGAGATACCCGTCAGGCCCAGACTACAAACGACAGGTGGCGACCGGCTCCGGACCGGGTGACCGTCAGGCATGTGGCTTGGGGAGGGACCGATGTCACTATCGTCGGATAGGGCGACGACGGAACCGCTTGCCGCGCTCGTCGCTGTCTTCGCCGTCACGCTCGGCGTGGCGCTGTACGCTGGCGTGGTCGACGAAGCGTTCGGAACCCTCAACGACGAGCGCAATATCGCCACGCCGACCGCCGATGCTGTGGAACAGCGGCTCTCGTCGGTTGGCGTCGTTCGGCCAGAGGCACTCAATAGCGCGCTCGATGCGGTGCCAGCGAACTACCACGGGAACGCGACCATCACATCGACGACCGGCGAGCGATGGAGCAGTGGGCAAAAGCCACCGAAGAGCGCCGACACCGAAACCAGAACGGTGAGCGTGCGAGTCGGAGCGGGAGCAGTCCGTCGCGGAACGCTCACCGTGCGGGTGTGGCGATGAACAGGGCGATGAGTGCCGTCGCTGACGTGACGGTGTTCCTCCTGCTCGTCGGTGCTGCTGCGGGGACTCTCGTAAGCGGCGTCGGGGTCGAGAAGCCGGCGGCGACCACAAACCCTGCGGCTGACCAAGCGTCGACGCTGGCAACGAGTACCGCGAGCGTCGAGTACGATTTGCTCGTCCCACCGTCAGAGCACCGCAGGCCACCCGACCACGCCACGCGGCGGCAGCGGACGAGTCACGGGACCGTCGCAGAACTACTCGGTGAGGCGGCGATGAGCGGTGTCACCGTGGACGGCGATCGGGTATCGAGCGCCGGCACGGACTTCGAGTCACGAGTCGCGGCGGCGACGCGTGATAGACTCCACAGCCAGGGGCATCGAACGGCCGTCCGCGTCACCTGGGCACCGTATCGCGGTGCGCCAGTCAGCGGTGAGTACCGCGTCGGCGACCAGCCGCCGGGTACTGTAGACGTTCGAGCGGCGACGGTAACCGTCCCGAGCGGGATGGAGAACGTTTCGGAGCCAGCCCGCGAAGCGGCGGGGACAAACGGCTACGACGGCGTGGCGACGGTCGTGGCTCGGAGCATCGTCGACGGGCTGTTCCCGCCGACGCAGTCGCGGTACGCCCTCCGTGGCGACTACCCCGCAGACGTGCTGCTGGCGACGCGATACGAGCGCATGGCCGATCTGACAGGAACGAGCGTTGCTGTCGAACGACAGTCGACGGTCGAGATGAACCGCGACCTGACCGAAGCGCTCGCAGCGCGGCTTCGAACCGATATGCGGTCGCGGTACGACTCGCCGGCGGACGCTGCCAGCGCCGTTCGGGCGAGCCGCGTCCGCGTCACTGTCAGGACGTGGTCGCCGTGAGGGACGACACCCGTGGCCGAGTCCCCTTCGCGTTGCTCGGCGTTCTCCTGCTGGTGAGCAGTCTCACGCTAGCCCCGACGTTCGTCACCAAACCGGCTCCGAGCGAGACGGCGGTCGAACGGGCGCTGAATCAAGCCACGGCGGAGACACAGGTCGCCGTGCGAGACGGCGTCTCGACAGCTGGCCAGCAGGCAGCGGCGAATCCGGCCGTCACGCCGGCCGACACAGCGGCTGGCCGGGTCCTGAACGACTCGACGGCGTTCCGGGATTCGCTCAGAATCCGTGCCTATCTCCGGGTCGCCGACCGGCTGGAGCGCGTCTCCGGCCGAAGCGGTGACGTGACTGTGACCGCCAGCCTGCCAGCGGTTTCTAACGTAACCGACCTCCGAACAGCGAAACACCGTGTCTCGGTCGAACGCGCTGGGCCGAACGAAACCGCGATGCGAGCCGCAGTCGAGAATGTTACTCTGACGGTCCGGCGCAACGGAGCGGTGGTCTCGACGCGGCGCATTTCGCCGACTGTCGTCGTCCCGACACAGGCGCTCATGCTCCACGATCAAGTGTCGACCTACCAGACGCGTCTGAACAACGGTCTAGACAGGCCGGGGTTGAGCCAGCGAATGACTGCCCGGCTGTACCCGATAGCGTGGGCGAGAGGCTACGCACAATACGGCGGCGCTGGCATCGAAAACGTCGTCGCAAACCGGCACGTCTCGCTGGCGACGAACGGCGCCCTGCTCGGCGTCCAGCGATCAACCTTCGGACGGAGCGACCCGGCTGGTCGCCGTGCGCTGAAAGAGGCAACAGCGGTGACTGGGATCAAAGACATCATTCGGGGCAGCAGGGGAACTGCTGTCTCCAGCGACGTGGTCGGCCAAGCCCAGTACAAGCCGATCAGTGAGACACCGCCGCGTCCGAAATCCACAACGGGTCCAAGCTCGACCGATTCGATGACCGTCGGCGTCAACGAGACAGCCGACACTGCGTTCCGGTCAGTCACCCAGCCGTCAGCCCTCAACGAGACGCTCAAAGACGCATACACGGTCGAGGTAGCGCTGGAAACCGACAAGCATCGACTGGGCGGGGGGCCGCCGGGGACGCCGCCGTCGCCGGGCACCGGGTGGACACTGGTCGCCGACCGGACGACCACCGCTACGGAGGCAGTTGGGAACGCCAGTGGTCGCGTCGCGACGCCAAACGACTGGCATACCTTGGAGACGTTCAGCCGGACTGTCGAGCGTCAGTACACGCGGACCGCCGTCTGGCAGAACGGGTCAGTACGTGAGCGGACAACGACGTCAAGCACCGCGCGCTATCGCGTGACCGTCGCCGTCGTCGGCCGCCATCACGGCCGTTCACCGGCACCGAACCGCTCGATTCGGACCGCACACGACGCCAGCCCGAGTCCGCTGAACGGGTCGAACCTCGCCGACGTGGAACCGAAAGCGATGGACACGCTCGTCGGCCACACCGGGGGGCGAGACGAGACCGCTGAGCGAGTCATCGACGATAGCCTCAGCCGGACGGAGGCGACGGTGACGGCCGACCGACCGCCAGAACTGCACGACTGGGTGTATCGGGACCTGATGGACCTACGGGCGTCAGTCCGAAACACGACCGTCACCGTCGAGCGTGGACACGTCGGGACCTTCGAAACGAATCCCCCGCAGGAACTCCGAGAACGGGTCGCGAAACGTCGTGCAACCCTTGCGGCCGTGCCGGACACCTACGACAGCGCGGCACAGAAGGCACGCGTCGCGGCCCGGCTGACCTATTTGAATGCGGTGTCTGCGGAGTTGAATAGGCAGGCCACAGCGCGTGACAGCAACCGAGAGCGAGTCGATACACAGCTATCGGAACATACCGACGGGTCGCTGCGTACCCTCCGGAAAGGGTTAACGGCGCGGGAGACGCCCGTTCCGCGCTCGCGTCCGGTGCCGGTCGGTCCGGCCGGCCCTGTCAGAACGCGGGTCGATGCGCAGACACCGTATCTGACGCTGGCCGAGCTAAACGAGAGCCGGTATCGCGCGCTGGATGGGAGCGAGCATCCGCTGGTGGCGCGGAACGCGAACGTGTTCACAGTCCCCTATGGCGACGCCGCTGACGCCGTCGTTGGCGGTACGTTCGAGAGTGGTGACAGGGTACGCCTCGCAACGGCAGCGAACACACTCTCGGCCGCGAACGAAACCCTCGAAGCGGAGTCGAACGCCACGCTGGCTTCGGAACGCAACGCACTCCAGCGGGAGGTCGAGGCGGCCAACAAGGAAATGACGACGACACTCTGGCTGGCAGTCTCTCAGCACACCGAGGCTAAACAGGGCGAGAGCAAGGCTATTGTCACTGAAGCGATGTCGCCGTGGGAAACATCGGCGGCCCGAGCACTGGCCCTGACCAACGGCTCCGCTCAGGAACGGGTCGCCCGCGTCGCCGGTACCCGACTGAACCTTACGCGGGTCGAACGCGACCGCCTCCGCCTGCGACTGCTCTCGGTCGATACACCGGCGACCAGACCGACGTTGGGGTCCACGAACGGGACGGCCTCGACGGTGCGGTCCGTGGCGAAATCCGAACTGAGCAGCGCCCTGGCAAGTGCCGGTGAACAGAAGGCTCAGCAGTTCGCGAAGAAGCGGCTTGGGACGGACAGGCTCCCGGCAGGTCTCCCGCTGGCACCACCAGTCACCCCTTGGTACGCGACAGCGAACATCTGGTGGGTGACTGTCGAAGGCGAGTACGCACGGTTCGCCGTCTCCGCGAGCCACGGCCCGCCGAGCGAACCCGGCGCGCGGACCACCTACGCACGCGATGGCCACGACGTCACGCTCGACGTTGACGACGACCGAAAGGCCGAACGACTGGGTACCGCCGACCGCGTCTCGTTCCGAGCCGATACAGGCGTTGTCGTCGTGGTGCCACCGAAACCGCGCGGAGTCGGTGACAAGGGCGGCAATGCTGTGGAGGAATCCAGCGGGTGGCCGGACGCAGGCTCCTGAATCCGGGCCGCATGACCGAAGTAAAATACCCCGGGGCCATATCGATGCCCATGCTTCGAGGCGAGTTTCCGGACGCGGGCGAGCAGTCCTCCAAGGAGTTACTGGCGGCCTACAGCACCGTGCTGGCCGAAACGGTCGAGACAGTCGGCGTCGAGAAAATCGTCGCCGAGACCGGTCTCGATCAAGCGACAGTAACAGCGTTCGCCGACGGCGATATCGCCGACCGGACGCTCGATGAGGCGGTCGCCGTACTGGCGACCGGACCGAACCGGCCGGACGCTGACGCGTTGCAAGCCGAGGCTCAGGATATCCTCCTGATGGGGATGACGACAGCTGTGATGGACGTAGAATCGCTGGCCTCTGGCATCGACGACGAACTGGAGCCGAAGGAAATCCAGCAGAAGATCGAAGGCCGCTACCCGGTGACGCTGGCCGAGTACGCCCTCCTGCACAGCTACATCGAGGGGGAAAAGCGGTGACGGAGCGCGTCGCCATTCTGGGCTGTGGCTACGTCGGCCTCGAACTCGGGCGGCAGTTGCAGGACGACTACGAGGTCGTTGGCGTTCGCCGGTCCGACGACGGTATCGCGGCTATCGAGGACGCCGGCTTCGAGGCGGTCCGGGCCGACGTAACCGACGCCGAGTCGCTGTCTGCGGTGCCGGACACCGACTGGCTCGTCTTCGCCGCAAGCTCTGGCGGGCGGGGAGCCGAGGCCGCCCGCGAGGTGTACGTCGAGGGACTCCGGACGGCTATCGACCACTTCTGGTCACGGACCGACCCCCCTGAACGGCTGGTCTACACCTCCAGTACCGGCGTCTACGGCGACCACGACGGTGCGTGGGTCGACGAGGAGACGCCGCTGGACCCTCAGACAGAGAAGACAGAGGTGCTAGCCGAAGCGGAGCGGGTCGCTCGCGAGCGTCCCGTGGAACACGGCGGCCACGGTGCAGTTGCTCGCTTTGCCGGCCTGTATGGCCCGGACCGTTACCGACTGGAGCGGTATCTTGAGGGCCCAGTGACGGCCGGCTACCTGAACATGGTCCACCGGGCCGACGCGGCCGGGGCCGTGCGCCACCTGTTGACTGCAGACCACCGTGACGAAGTCGTGCTGGTCGTCGACGATGAACCCGTCGAGAAGTGGGCCTTTGCCGACTGGCTGGCCGAACAGTGTGAGGTCCCGTTCCCGCCGAAACAGACGACCGAGGAACGACTCGCCGACGATAGCCTCTCAGAGACCGCAAAGCGCCGTATACAGACGAGCAAGCGATGCTCGAACGACCGGCTCCGGGAACTCGGGTATACATTCGAGTACCCGACGTTCCGGGAGGGGTACCGCGACGCCGTCCGAGAATACCGGCAAAATTAGCTGTATAAGGGGCGAACTTTATTACTGATAGGCTGGCGAACTGCGTGGTATGACACGCGTTGCCGGCGGCGGACTCCAGATCGACGCCGCCGCGGCGTTCGCTAGCGGGAATCCCCTGCTGATCGCTGGTGTCGCTGTGGCCCTCCTCGTCCTTCTCGGTGCTGGCGTCTGGCTGCGTCGGTATCTCAGCCGAACGCCCGGCGAGCGACTGCGTCGGACGCTGACCGGCTACGACCGGATCGCGGTGTTGATGCACCCGAACCCGGACCCGGACGCGATGGCCTCTGCCCTGGCCGTCAACCAACTCGTCGCCGGCACCGATACGTCGGCGTCGCTGCTGTACCCCGGAGAGATACGCCGCCCGGAAAACCGGGCCTTCCAAACAGTGCTGGATCTGGATTTCGACCATATCGAAACTGTCGAAGACATCGACGGCGAGGCGGTCGTCCTCGTCGACCACAACACGGCACGCGGCTTCCCCGGTGCCGAGGAGGTCGAGCCAGTCGCCGTCATCGACCACCATCCCGGCAACGGCAGCGGGGATGAGTTCACCGACATCCGGTCCGACTACGGGGCCTGTGCGACCATCTTCGCGAGCTACTTCAATCAGTTAGAATTCGAGTTCAGCGACACACAGGGGAACGGGGGTATCGATATCGACGCTGCACCGGCAGAAACCGTCCCCTGTGCGCTGGCAACAGGGCTGATATACGGTATCCAGTCGGACACCCGGTCGCTGACCAACGGGTGTAAGTCAGAGGACTTCGCGGCTGCCGCGTACCTCTACGATGGGATGGACAGCGACCTGCTCAACCGCATCGCGAACCCGCAGGTCGACGCGGAAGTGCTCGACGTGAAATCCCGGGCTATCGGGAAACGAGAGGTACGAGCGCCCTACGCGTTCAGCGATGTGGGCGAGGTGTCGAACACGGACGCGATTCCACAGGCAGCAGACGAACTTGAGACGTTAGAGGGTGTCTCCGCGGTCGTCGTCGTGGGCGAGAAGGAGGGCACCATGCGTATCGCCGGGCGCTCGCGGGACGACCGCGTCCACATCGGGCGGGCGATAGAGGCCGTCGTCGACGACATCCCGATGGCAGAGGGTGGCGGCCACGCGCGAATGGGCGGTGGCAAGGTCCCGGTCGAGCACATGGCCGGCCTCGGCCCCAGCGACGGCGTCTCCCGGGAGGACTTCCGCGAACGGGTGTTCGACGCGATGAGCGGCGAGCTGTAGCGAGCGACTGGAGCGCCCTCACTGATTCCAGTGAATCTCTGTCCTTTTGTCACTGCCCGACCAACGGCCGGTATGGCCACACGGGAGGCGACCTGGGCGTACCGGGACGACCACGACGAGTTCGCGCGCACGTTCTACCGGCGGTTCGGCGACGGCGTCGTCTCCAGTATCGGCATCGGCACGTATCTGGGCGACCCGACCGACGAGCGGGATGCGAGCTATCACGACGCTATCGTCACGGCGCTCGAATCCGGCATCAACGTCGTCGACACGGCGATAAACTACCGCCATCAGCGCTCCGAGCGCGTCGTCGGCGATGCCGTCGCGGACGCGGAGGTAGACCGGGAGGCAATCGCTGTTGCGACGAAAGGCGGGTTCATCCCATTTGACGGGGAACGCCCAGCAGATCCTGGCGCGTTCGTCCAGTCAGAGTACCTCGACACCGGCATCGTCGACCGCGACGACCTCGTTGCGGGCCAGCACTGCATCGCACCCGACTACATTGACGACCAGGTCGACCGGTCACTGACGAACCTCGGGCTGGACACCATCGATCTCTACTACGTCCACAACCCGGAGACGCAACTGAAATCGAAGTCCCGTGAGGCAGTGTACGACCAGCTAGAGGCGACCTTCGAGCAACTGGAGGAGCGAGCAGCGGCTGGCGACATCAAACACTACGGCGTCGCGACGTGGGAGGCGTTTCGCGTGCCTGCCGACCACGACAGTTACCTCTCGCTACCGGAAGTCGTCGAGCGCGCCCGTGCCGCGGCAGAGACGGCCGGCAACGCGGCGACGCACCTCCGCGCGATTCAGTTGCCGTTCAACGTCGCGATGGCCGACGCGTTCACTGTCGAGTCCCACGACGGCGCAGAGGGACCCCAGTCGGCGCTGTGGTTCGCTCACGAGGCCGGGCTAGACGTGTTCACCAGCGCCTCCATTATGCAGGGCAAGCTGGCCGCGGAAGTCCCGGACGACGTGGCGGCGAAGCTCTCGGGTGAGACGAGCGCACAGCGCGCCATCAACTTCGCGCGCAGCGCGCCGGGCGTGACCTGCTCGCTGGTCGGGACGGGCTCGGTCGAGCACGCCCGCGAAAACGTCGATGCGGGCCGATACGAACCGCTCGGTGCCGATGCGTTCGACGCCGTCTTCGAGTAGCTAGCTGAGTTCCTTCCACTTGCCGTCGCACTCGGGGCAGACGCGCACTTTCCCGACCTCGTCCGGGTCGTTCTCCGTCGCGAGCGGCTCGTCACAACTGGTACAGGAGAGCCGTCCGTAGTTGTCCTTCTCGACATCGCCGGCCCGGAGGGCCTTCCTCACTGAGTCCATACCTGCCAGTGTGCTACCCGCGTGTAAAAACCCCGTGGCGGCGTTCCGGAACGTTGTTCAGGTGTTCCGATCTATCGCCGGTCGTGTCTCGTCGCCGTATCTTCGGCTCGCTGCTGGGGATGGTGTTTTGCATCAACCTCGCGAGAGTCGTCTTCGCACCACTTATCGAGCCGATTCGGACGACGACGGGCGCTTCCAATGCGACACTCGGACTGCTTGCAACGATGGTCTGGGCCGGGAGCGCCCTCCCTCGGCTCCCCACCGGCGTCCTGCTGACCCGGATATCGCGGGCGAAGGTCATCTTCGGCTCCGGTGTCGTGTTGACTCTCGGGACGACGTTCACCGCCCTCGCGTTCGACCCGACGCTGTTGCTCGTCGGCGCATTTAGCATGGGGCTTGCAAGCGGTGTCTACCTGACCGCGGCGAACACGCTGGTCAGCGAACTGTTTCCGGAGCGGCCCGGCCGCGCGCTCGGGCAACACGGCGTCGCCGCCCAGCTCGCCGCTGTCGGCGCGCCGGCGCTGATATCGTTCGTCCTTGTCGTCGGCACGTGGCGAACCGCGCTACAGGGGATCGCCGTCGCCGCAGGAGTGGTAACCGTCGCGTTCACGCTCATTGCGAGGCGCGCCCAGCTTCCAGACGCCGGGAGCAAAGACCGCGACCTCCTCGGGGCGGCGCGTGCCCAGTGGCACATCATCGTCACCAGCGTCGCTACTATCGGCGTCGCGGGACTGGTCTGGAACGGGCTGTTCAATTTCTACGTCACCTACGCCACGAGCGTCGGCCTCACGCCCGGACGGGGACGAACGCTTCTGTTGCTCGCGTTCGGAGCCGGGGTGCCGGCCTTCTACGTCAGCGGCCGTCTGGCCGATCGGCTCCCGTCGATTCCGTACCTTCTGACGATGCTTGCGGCCTTTACTGGCTGTGTGCTGGTGTTGCCGTCGCTAACCGGGTTCTGGTCGCTGGCTGCGTTCAGCGTCGTCGTCGGCTACGTCATCCACAGTATCTTCCCGGCGGTGGACGCGTACCTGCTCGGCTCGCTCCCGGACCGCCACCGCGCGAGCGCCTACGCCACCTACGGCGCGGGCATGATGGTGATGCAGGCTCCCGGAAGCGCAATCGTCGGACGGCTGCTCGACGCCGGCGTCACGTTTCCGACGCTGCTTCGCGGCATGGGAATCGCGTTACTTGTCGTCCTCGTCGCGATGGTATCGCTGCATCTCAATGGCCGACTGCCGAGCGCAGCCCGAGCCTAAAGGCTGAAGCCGCTCGGTGCCGCGTCACCTGTATGGACCTGCAACCGGACGAGCTGGCTGGCGTCGTCGACCTCTTCGGCTCGCTCACCAGAGCGGAACTCGTCGACGCTTGCGGCGAACTCGCCTTCAAGCAGGGCATCGACACCGACCCGGACGCGGTAAGCGCGGCTATCGACGACGCTATCGACTCGTATCACCTCGTCGCCGTCGACGACCACGCCGCCGACACCGACGAGACGCTGCTGGTCGTCGGCCCGGTCGCGTTCCCGGCCCTGCCCGACGGCGCGGTCGACCTCCCGCACATCATGGACGTGCCGGCCCGCGACCTCGCGCGTGACGCCGTCATTGAGGCCGTCAAGGCCCGCTTCCGAGAGGATGCGGTGATGGCCGTCAAGAACGGCGACGAGGACCGCGTCGAGACACTGCTCGACGTGAGCTACGACATCGAAGCCTGGGAGAACGTCGAGATGGACGGTCTCCGGGACCGTCTCGACGACGTGTGATCGACTGGTGACAACGTCAGAACGCGACCAGCGTTCGTTTTTATCAGACGGGATTCGATTCGAGCTTTCAATGGGGGAGGGGCGGCATTCCGTATTCTGCACCATTAAACCGGCTAGTTCGTAGGAGTGAGCCGCCCGAATTAAGACGGTCGGTTACCTACAGTATGCTATGCAGTTTGACCGGGTCGCGGCCCACGAGCCAGTCGTCGTGGACGATGAGCCACAGGAGGCCGCCGTCATCGCCCCGGTCGTCACGCGACCTGCGGGCGAGGCAATACTGTTCACGAAACGTGCCGACCACCTGTCGGACCACCCCGGGCAGATGTCGTTCCCCGGCGGTGGCCGGGAACCCGAAGACGATGACCTGCTGCGGACGGCGCTCCGGGAAGCCAACGAGGAGATCGGGCTCGACCCACTGGCGGTCAATGTCGTCGGTCGCTTGGACGATATCCGGACCATCACTCGCTACTCCGTGCGCCCGTTCGTTGGGCGGATTCCGGACCGTGACTATCTGCCCTCGGACGAAGAAGTCGCCGAGATAGTCACCCTGCCGGTGTCGGAGCTAACGGATCTGGACAACTACGAGTCCGAACACCGGGACCACCCCCACTACGGCGAGATACGGCTCCATTTCTTCTACGTCGACGGCTACACCGTCTGGGGCGCGACGGCACGAATGCTCGTCCAGTTGCTCGAACTCGCGACCGACTGGCGGATGCCGCCCGAACCTGACCGGTATATGGAGCCGGACGACGACTTGCCGCCGAGCGTGCGCGACGAAGCCGAGTGAAACAAGGCCGGTTGTGGCGGGACCGAGAGCGACAGGATTTTGCGACCCGATGTCGTTCATAGCGTACTGGATGACCACGCTTACCGGTGCGACACTGGCGGCCGCCGGCATCGACGCGGTAGCGCTCAAACCGACGGAGATAGACGTGTCGCGAGCGGCAGCCCTCGACGTTGAGACACTCGCAATCGATTACGAGGGAGCGGCCCACGTTCCGGAGCCGGACACCATCGAACAGCTGGCGTCGACCACTGACGTGCGTGTTACCGCGCCAGTTCGGGCCGACGGTTTCGACCCGCTGGGCGACGACAGCGGGTTCGACGCGCTGCCGGCAGGTGCGGGACACGTACTGGTCGCCGGCCACAGCGCGTATCTCTCAGCGGACGAGGCCGAACGAGCCGTCGCACCGCGGTTACGGGCGGCCGTCGACGATACCAGCGACCCCTGGGTCGGTACCGAGGGCATCGAACGCCTCGCGCTGGCGGTCGGCGGGACGCAGTACGAACTCCTCTCGCGGACGACCGTCCGCGACGTTCGGACACTCCGGACCGCCGGCTTCGACGGTTCGATTGCCGTTTACGCCCCGCTGGTACTCTCGGACAGTGAAGACGCGATGCTCGACGCCGTCGGCGACTACGCGGCCCGGCGCGGCCCAGTTCGGGACGCACTACCCGAGGGTGCGCCGACGGACAGCCGAGCGACGGACCGGGCCAGAGACGTGCTCAAACAGGCGATCCGCGACTACGCGCTCGTCGGCTCCGTCGAAACAGTTGCCGAGCGAACCGACCGACTCCACGACATCGGTGTCGACACGGTTGTCGGCTACCCGGCGCGTGGACTCGACCCGTTCCTCTCGTAAATGACGGTTGCCGTCATCGGCGGCGGGGCCGTCGGCCTGTCGACCGCGTTGGCGTTGGCTCGCAGCAACGCGTCTGTGACGGTCTTCGAACGCGACACCCTCGGGAGCGGCGCGAGCGGCCGGGCGGCCGGCCTCTGTTACGACGCGTTCGCTGACGACGTGGACGCCGCCGTCGCCGCGGATGCGCTCGCTCGCTACCGTGATATGGACCTGTTCGAGCCCCAGCCCTACGTCTGGGTCGCGCGCGACGAGAGCGACGCCACGGCCGTCCGCGAGCAGATCACGCAGATGCAGGGAAACGGCGTCGGGGTCGAGACGCTCACGTCGGCGGAACTCGGTGACCGCTACCCCACACTCGATACCAGCGGCATCGAGGTGGCTGGCCTCGCCCGCGACGCCGGCGTACTCGACCCGGACAAGGTGGTGGCGACACTGGCAGAGCAGGCCCGCGAAGCGGGTGCAACCATCGAAACGGGTACCCCGGTCTCGCTCGATTCGCCGGCAACCGTCGAAACAGCGGACGAGACTCGGCCGTTCGACGCGGTGGTCGTCGCGGCCGGCCCGCAAACGAAGCCGCTCGTCGCCGATGTCGGCGTCTCGCTCGCACTGAAAGCCTACCGAGCGCAGGCGCTCGTAACTGACCCGGTCGACGCCACGCTGCCGTCGTTCTACGACGCGACGCGGGAGTTCTACTGGCGGCCGAAGGGCAACGCACTACTTGTCGGTGACGGCGCACACGAGGTCGACCCGACGGACTGGAACCCCGACGCGGACGCCGAGTTCGTCACTCGGAGCCTCGACCGCGTCGAGCAAACGTCGGCGCTGACGCCGGCCTGTGACAGAGCCTGGGCCGGCCTGTGTACGGCGACGCCCGACGGTGCGCCGCTGGCCGGGCAGGTCGCCGACGGGCTCTGGGTAGCGACTGGCTGGCAGGGCCACGGGCTCATGCGCGCGCCGGCGATGGGCAATTATGTCGCCGCAGACGTACTCAGTCGCCCGAACCCACTCTCGGAAAACCTGCCCGACCGCATCGACCCGACACGGTTCGATGGCTCCGAAGAATTCGCCGCGCTGGACGACCCGACGCGTGATTGGGACGAGTGAATACGCTGTAAGAAAAGGTATACAGGGCAGTCAGGCGTTGTCGTCTTCGCCCTCGTCGCCTGATTCGGTCACGTCTTCAACGTCGGCCGTTTCGCCCTCCCCAGCCGCTTCGGTCTCCTCGTCGGGCTCGCTGTCGTCGGTTTCAACGCCGACATCCGTCGCTTCGTCCTCGTCGTGGCCCGTCTCGGCTTTCGGGATGCGAACGTGGAGCGTCCCGTTGCTCTTGAGCGTGGCCTGGGCCGTCTCTGGGTCGACAGCGGCGTCGCTCGGCAGGGTGACGCTCCCATCGAGCGCGAGCCCGCGCCCGGGATAGCGCATCTCGAAGCCCTCGTAGAAGTCACGGAAGCGGTCGATACGGACCTCAACACGGTCGTCGACGTACCGGACCTGGATGTCCGACGCCGTCGTGCCGGGGGCGTCGAAGACGACGAGGTAGGAGTCGTCCGACTCCAGCAGGTCCGAGGCCAGCGGCTTGTTCTCCTGCACCCGGCCGGCGGCCCGGCCGATGTTCTCGAATATCGCGTCGCTGATCGAGGAGCCGATGTCCCGCATCATAGTTCCACTTCGTCGAGGCAGTCCGTCCCGCCACAGTACGGGCAGGAGAACGCCGCGAGTTCGACATCGTCCGGCATATCGTACGTGTAGTGCATCTCGAACATGTCGAGTTCGCAGCTGTCGTCCGTGCAGACGACCTCCATGGTGGCTGGCATACTATTTCGTTGGTCCGTCGGGGACAAACCCCTTACGGACGGGGAAGGGGGCATCCCGTTCCTGCCAGTCCCAACATTGATACCGTCACCGGCGTACTCGGGTGTATGAGTGAACGCGTCCTCGGGGTGGATTTCAGCGGCGCAGCGACCGCTGGCGACGCGCTCTGGGTCACCGAGGCGATACCGACGGACGACGGGCTGGAGATTCAACAGTGCTACCGCGGGACGGACGAGTGGGGGCGTGACCGTGAAGCGGCCCACGCCGGCCTCGTCGACCGCATTACCGACGACGATGTGGGCACGGTCGGGATGGATTTCCCGTTCAGTCTGCCACAGGCGCTCCTTGACGCGCAGTGTGGCGGGACCTGGGCCGGTTTCGTCGACTGGCTTGCGAGCGGGAGCGGCCCGACCGACCCGGGGTCGCTCTCCGAGGCGTGCCGGCACACCGCCGAGATGACGACTGGCAGCCGTGACCTGCGCCGGGAGACGGACTTCCGACGCGGCGCGCTGTGTCCCTACACGAACCGGACGCGCAGTATGACTTTCTACGGCGTCCGGGACGTACTCGGGAAACTGCGAGACGACGACGCAACAGCCGTCGTACCGATGCAAGGCTGGAACGCCGACACGCTCGTCGCCGAAGTGTACCCCGCCGCAACCTTTGGCTGGCTTGGCTGTTACCGCGAGGGGTACAAGAACGTCGACGACCCCCGACAGCGCCGGGAGGCAAACGTCACGGCGGTCGAAGCCTGTAGCGTCACCGTTGGTGAACATCGCGACACCTACCTCGGGAACCACGACGCGCTGGACTCGCTGGCCGCCGTCATCTCCGCGAGCCGGCTGGCCGACGGCGCAAGACCGCTCACCTCGGGTCCCGAAAGTGAAGGCTGTATCTACGTTTGACGACGCAGTGAGGGGACCGTCTTCGGGCCGAAGCCCGGCATATATCAGTTTCCGGCCCAACTACCGTCTATGCCTGACGACCAGGGCGGCTTCGAGGGTGTCCGCGAGAACGTCGATGGCCACCCGATGGTCAACCTCGTCGGCTACGCGACGCCGTACTGGCTCCGGCTATTCGTCGGTATTCTGGCGGCGTTCTGTACCCGGTTCGCCCGCCTCGTGCCGCCGATAATCGTCGCCGCAGCCATCGACCGCGTCGTCCTTAGCAGCGGCAAACCGGGGCTGCTGACAGACGCCGGTCTGCTGCCCCCCGGCCAAATCACGGGCGAGGCTGCCCGTATCGCGTTCCTCCAGCGGCTGGTCGCCATTGCGGCCATCGCCTACCTGCTCCGCTCGGCGACGCGCTTTGCCTCCAGATATCTTCTCCAGTCGAGCGCACAGAAAATCCAGCGGGACCTCCGGAACGACACCTACGACCACCTGCAACACCTCTCGCTGTCCTTCTTTGCGAACCACCAGACCGGCGGGATGATGTCGATACTCAACAGCGACATCAACAGGCTGGAGTCGTTCCTCAACACAGAGTTCCGCCAGATGATTCGAGTGGTCGCGACTGTCGGTGGCATCGCGGTCATCCTCTATCGGTACTCTCCAAAACTGGCGCTCATCGCGCTCGGACCCGTCCCACTCATCGGCATCGCCAGTGGCTTCTTCCTCACCTGGATCGAGCCGAAATATCGCTCCATCCGCCAGACAGTATCGCGGCTCAACACCCGGCTAGAGAACAACCTCAGTGGCGCGCCAGTCATCAAGGCGTTCGACCGCTACGACTTCGAGCGCAAACGGGTGACCGACCAGAGCCAAGAGTATCACGACCAGAAAGTGGCTGCCCTGCGCATCCGGCGGGCCTTTTTTGCCGGTCTACGGCTGCTTACTGGGATCGCGTTCGTTCTGATTCTGTATGTCGCCGGGATGGACTTCATCACGAATCCTGAGAGCGAAGCGGCACTGTCTACCGGAGCGTTTGCCCTGTTTTTCCTGTATATCCGCCGGCTGTACTCGCCAATGCGCCGAATCGGGCGGTCCGCAAACAAGTACCAGCTCGCCAAATCCAGCGCCGAGCGCGTGTTCGGCCTGCTGGGTCAGGAGCCCGAAGTCACCGACCCCGAGGACCCATACGAACCTGCTGGCATCGACGGGTCGGTCGAATTCGACGACGTGACCTTCGGCTACGGCGACGAACCGGCAGTCGTTCGCGACGTGTCGCTGGATGTACCTGACGGGGCGACAATCGGCCTTGCCGGGGCGACTGGAGCCGGTAAATCAACGCTGCTGAAACTGGTGCCGCGGTTCCATGACGTGGATAGCGGTGCGGTGAGAGTGGACGGCGTTGACGTGCGTGAATACGGCCTCCAGAGCCTCAGAAACGAGATCGCAATCGTCGAACAGCAGCCGTACCTGTTCTCGGGGACGGTCGCCGAGAACATCGCCTACGGCGACCGCGACGTCCTCGACGCCGAGCAGTCAGACGACGAGGCGCGGAGGAGTGGCTGGGAAGTCGCGCGCGACCGCGTCCGCGACGCGGCGGAAGCCGCACAGGCCGACGAGTTTATCGAGGAGCTGCCGGATGGGTACGACACGCAGATCGGCGAGCGTGGCATCAAGCTCTCCGGCGGCCAGCGCCAGCGCGTCGCCATTGCCCGTGCCCTGCTGAACGATCCTGAAATCATCATCTTCGATGAGGCGACCAGCGACGTGGACACGGAGACGGAAGACCGCATCCAAGAGAGCATCGAACAACTGGTTGCGGACCGTACCGCCTTCGTCATCGCGCACCGCCTCTCCACGATTCAGGACGCGGACCGCATCGTCGTGATGGACGACGGCGAAATCGTCGAACGCGGCAGCCACACCGACCTACTCGCGGCCGACGGCGACTACGCTGATCTCTGGCACGCACAGGCCGACGACCGGGCGGTCAGCGCTGACGACTGAGACTGCTGCTGTCCGAGCGTTTTCGGCGGAAGATTAGTAGCGGTGATGCGACCGACTGCACTGTCACGAAATATTTGATTGCCTCATTCGAGCCTGTCAATAGGAGCCAGCGTGGCCGACAGTCAGATGCGCGTTAGCCGCGGTTTGGGTCTGCTGTGTCGATGTTTGGTAACGCTAGCCTTGAACGTGACAGCGTCACATATGCGCTACAGAGATATTATCGCTCGTTTTAATACACACAAGTTATTAGGGCGGGATAGACGTGACATCACTCACTCTCGAACCGCTGACGTACGAGGACATCCCGCAGGAGCGCCGTCCGGGGGTACTGCAGGCACTGGTCCCCGTACTCGGTGTCGTGCTCTTCCTCGGCATCGGATCGGGATATCTGAAGCTGGCCCCACACGGGCCGCTGCTCTGGAGCATCGTGCTGACGGGTGCAGTCGGCAAATACTGGCTGGGCTACTCGTGGGATGATCTCTACGAGGGGCTCGCGGACAGTCTGCTGATGGGACTGCAGGCCATTCTCATCCTGTTCATCATCTATGGCCTCATCGCGACGTGGGTTAGTGCGGGAACTATCCCCGGGCTGATGTACTACGGACTCTCGATACTGACGCCGAACGTGTTCCTCCCGGCGACAGCGCTGCTTGCGATGGTCGTCGCCTTTTCAATCGGCTCGTCCTGGACGACGGCCGGCACGCTCGGCGTGGCCTTCATCGGTATCGGCTCCGGTCTCGGTGTGCCGACACCGATGACTGCCGGTGCCATCCTCTCGGGTGCATACGCGGGCGACAAGCAGTCACCCCTCTCGGATACGACGAACCTCGCCGCCGCCGTGACGAACACCGACCTCTACGACCACATCCGGGCGATGCGTAACGGGACTGTGCTGGCGTTTGGCCTCTCAGTACTGCTCTACGCTGCGCTGGGACTGCGTGCTGTCGGCGAAATCCCGACTGGGCGCGTCGCCGAGATACAGGGCGCGCTTGCTGGGAGCTACGACCTCTCGGTGCTGGTACTCATACCGCTCGTTGTCACTTTCGGGCTGGCGCTGTACGGAATCCCGGCACTCCCGACGCTCGTCGCCGGGGTCTTTGCTGGAGCCTTCACGACCATCTTCGTGCAGGGCCGCTCGTTCACTGCCGCCTGGACCGTCTTTCTCGACGGGACGGCCCCTGAAACGGGGACGGCGCTCGTGAACGACCTGCTGGCAAGCGGTGGTGTCTCGGGATCGGCCTGGACGATTGCCGTCGTCGTTGCGGCCCTCAGTCTCGGTGGGCTCCTCGAACGGACCGGCGTCCTCGCCGTGCTCGCACACCATCTCGCAACCGCTGTCCGTGGCCAGCGTAGCTTAGTCATTGGGACCGGCATTTCGGCTATCTTCGTCAACGCCTTCTCGGCACAGCAGTACATGAGCATCGTCGTCCCCGGCCTCACGCTCCGAAATCTCTATGACGAGTACGGCCTGGCCAGCGACGACCTCTCGCAGGCTATCGAATCCGCCGGTACTCCGACCGGCGCGCTCTTCCCGTGGCACGCCGGTGCCGTCTATATGTCTGCGGTCTTTGGGGTTGGAACGCTCGCGTACGCCCCGTACTACTTCTTCGCGTTCCTCTCGCCGCTGATCCTGTTCGCGACAACGCTGTTCGGTGGCCGATACGACGGGTCCGAGCAGGCTGATTCGGTCACGTCGTCCGCTGTCGCCGACGACTGAACGTTGCCCAGCCGAGATTTGTCACTCAAGCAATGAGAGCATTAGGCCCCCACTCGTGTGTCAACCATGGACACGGAACCGGCGGCGCTGGGTCGCATCCGAACTGTCGCTCACATTCTTGACGAGAGCGTCCGCATACCCGGCACAACGCTTCGAATCGGGCTCGATCCGATAATCGGCTTGCTACCCGTTGCGGGCGACTTCGCCACGGCAGTGTGCTCGCTGTACATCGTTGCCGAAGCCGTGCGACTCGGCGTCCCGAAACAAACTGTGATTCGACTGCTCGCGAACATCGCGGTGGACGCGGTGCTCGGGAGCGTGCCGGTCGTCGGTGACCTCTTCGACGCCTACTGGAAGGCCAACGTCAAGAACGCCGAACTGGTCGCCGCTGCGGTTTCAGAGTGAGAGGGAAGCGCAGTACGTGGATTCAGACCTGATTCCCGTTCTCTGAACACCTCATAAAAAGTTTATACATAGGTTTTGATATTTTACGAAATGGTTTCCAGACGGGCCCTCCTTCGAGCGTTTGGCGTCTCAGTCCCTGCCGGACTGGCCGGGTGTAATATGTTCACCAACGGCGGTAGGGATGAGGTAGCCACCCCGACACGGACAGCGACACCCACCGCGACTTTGCCCCCGCCAACGGACGGTGAGCCGTCGCCGTCCACACGCTCTGAGACACGCACGGAGACCACAACAGCCATCTCGAGTCCCACTGAGACAGCCTCAGCAGGGGTGACGGAGGAGGCCGGAACCCCTGTATTCACCCCCGCACCCAGTGGGACCGTCGACGATTTCGGCCGGGCCGTTGCGCTGTCGGCGGACGCCGCAGTCGTCCTCGCCGAAAGCGACGGGGCCTACGTGTTCGAGGCTGACGGCGACTGGCGCTTGACCACAGTATTGACTCCTGACGATCAAGAGAACTTCGGCGGCTACAATATCTCGGCTGCGATGGTCGGTGAGGAAGCGATTCTCGGTGGCCCTGGTGCCGGTTCCGAAGGGGGTGCAGTCTACCTCTTCGCGCGGGACGACGGCCAGTGGCGACAGCGACATCAGTTTGTCCCCAACGAAGACAGGGATGACTTTGGCCGGTCAGTCGCGTTCGACGGCGAACGGGTTGTCGTCGGCGACAACAACAATCCGACGACGATGGAGTCGTGGAGCGGGAGCGCGTATGTGTTCGGGCGCGACGGGACGAACTGGACACAGGAGGCCGCGCTCGGAAGCGACGCCGAGAACCTCTTCGGGACCGCTGTTGCAGTTGCCGGCGACACTGTTCTGATCGGTGCGCCCTACGCCGAGTCGGATGGCCAGGAAACGGGCGCGGTGTTCGTCTACGAGCAGGCGGATGGCGAGTGGCTGCAACAGACGATGCTCACGCCTGACGACCCGGTGGACGATGGCCTGTTTGGACAGGCAGTCGCGCTCGACAGCGACACAGCAGTCGTCGGTGCTCCGGGCGATGGGGGCGACAGTGCGTACATGTTCGAACAAACCGAAACCGGATGGACGCGCCGGGCCCGGCTCACCGCCACAGCTGCCGATTCGGGAGACGACTTCGGCCGGTCGGTGGCGTACACTGACGGGCTGGCGGTCCTTGGAGCACCCGATGCGGGCGAGTCCGGCCACGCCTACGTGTTCAGGGCGGCCGACGACTGGACCGGGACGCGACGGCTGGTTCCGAAAAACCCCAACCAAGACGCCGAGTTCGGCTTTGCAGTCGCGCTCCATGACACGACCGCGCTCGTTGGCTCTCCCGTCTTTCGCGCGGCGAGTCCCGCCTACCTCTTCGACCTGTAGACGACAGCAAAGCGGCAGCGAATGTGTGCGCACTGTTCGCTGAAACGCTGTTCGTCCAGAAACTGCGGAGAGGCAGAAACCGCCGTCCAGCCCGAGCATTCCACCCGGACGTTGGGAGAGGACACCGAAAGACGACCAGAACCGTCCGGAGCTTTCCGGCGTTCAAATAATCCGTTCACCGGAACGCGAGGCAAGCTGGACCAGACACGGTTTTAGGCGTCGAACGTCAAGCGAGGGGTATGACTGACCCCGAGACGCTCGACGTGACCATCGTCGACGGCTACGTCGACGAGCCCGCACACTTCGGGGTGCCGCCGTACATCTCGACGTACCCGCGGTACGCTGCCGGCGCGCTCGTCGATGCCGGCGTCCCCCGCGAGCAGATTACGTATCACACTATCGACGAACTCCGGGACGACAACGCCGTCTGGCGAGATGTCGAGGCCGCCGACCTCATGGTGTACGTCGGCGGCATGACCGTCCCCGGCAAGTACGTCGGCGGGACTCCGGCGGAACCCGACGAAGTGCGCGAGCTGGCCTGGACGGCCAACGGCACGTCCATCATGGGCGGCCCGGTCCGCTTCGGCGTCGGCGATGCCAACGAGGGCGCGAGCGAGACGGCCCGCGACGACCTCGATTTCGACTTCCTCGCCATGGCCGACGTGGAGGCCGCCGTGTTCGACCTCGTGGAATCCGGTCTGGAAGGATTCAACGACCGCTACCGTGACATCGAGGAGGAGACCCGATGGGCACGCGCCGGCGCGTTCGTCGTCGAGCAGCACCCGAACCATCCCGACTACCTCATCTGCGAGATGGAGACCTCCCGGGGCTGTCCGTACCGGTGTTCGTTCTGCACGGAGCCGATGTACGGCAACCCGGACTTCCGGCCGCCCGAGAGCGTCGTCGACGAGGTCGACGCCCTTTCGGACCGCGGTGTGAAGCACTTCCGGCTTGGCCGGCAGGCCGACATCCTCGCGTACGGCGGCGACGGCGAAGCACCGAATCCCGACGCCCTGCGGCGGCTCTACGGTGGCATCCGCGAGGTCGCCCCGGACCTTGAGACGCTGCATCTCGACAACATGAACCCCATTACGGTCGTGAAGTGGCCCGAGAAGGCCCGCGAGGGAATTCGTATCATTGCCGAGCACAACACGCCCGGTGACACCGCCGCGTTCGGACTGGAGTCGGCCGATCCGAACGTGATGAGCGACAACAATCTCAACGTCACTGCCGACCAGTGTTTCGAGGCGGTGAAGATCGTCAACGAGGTGGCTGGCTGGCGGCCTGGCGGAGAGAAGGGGACTGCACCCAACTTCGGCGACGACGCCGCCCGGCGGCTCCCCAAACTGCTCCCGGGAATCAATCTGGTCCACGGGCTGAAAGGCGAGACGCGGGAGACCTTCGAGCACAACAAGCGGTTCCTCCAGCGGGTCTACGACGAGGGGCTGATGCTCCGGCGGGTGAACATCCGTCAGGTGATGGCCTTCGAGGGGACCGACATGGCCGACACCGGCGCGGAGATCGCCAAGGACCACAAGCAACTGTTCAAGCAGTACAAACAGGAGGTCCGGGAGACCATCGACAACCCGATGCTCCAGCGGGTCGCGCCGCCAGGAACGGTTCTGCCCGACGTGCATCTGGAATACCACCAGGACGGCAAGACCTTCGGCCGTCAACTGGGGACGTACCCGCTACTCGTAGGCATTCCGGGCGAGCGCGAACTCGGCAGCGTCGTCGACATCGCGGTCACCGACCACGGCTACCGGTCGGTCACCGGCGTCCCCTACCCGCTGGACCTCAACAGCGCGTCGATGAACGAACTCACCGCGATTCCCGGCATCGGCCGGAGCACCGCCGGCGACGTGGTGGTAAACAGGCCCTACGAGTCGGTCGGGGACATCGACGTCGCATCCATCGAGCGGTTCGCGACCACCCAGTCGGGGGAAGGCGCTGACTAACGGCGGCTCCGGTCCCCTCAGCCTAACGAACGGAAAGTACTTTTCACTCCGGGGATGACCAAGAGCGTATGACTGCGGTCGAGGTGAGTGTCGTTCTCCCCGCTTACAACGAAGCAGACACCATCGAGGAGACAGTGTCGACAACGCTCGAGACGCTCGCCTCGTTTCTCCCCGAAGACGCGTATGAAGTAATCGTCGCAGAGGACGGCTGCTCGGACCGCACACCCGAAATCGCGACGCGACTCGCGAACGAGGACAGCCGGGTCCGACACGTCCACAGCGACGACCGGCTCGGCCGCGGCGGCGCATTAGAGTACGCCTTCGAGCGGGCCGACGGCGAGACCCTGGTGTATTTCGATACGGATCTCGCGACGGATATGTCGCATCTCGAAGAACTCGTCAACGCCGTGCGTGTCGACGGCTACGACGTGGCGACGGGGTCACGATGGATGCCCGAAAACCGAGCCGACCGGCCCGCAAAGCGTGGGATTCCGAGCTTCGGCTACAACACGCTCGTCCGGGCGGTCCTCCGTTCGGATCTCAAGGATCACCAGTGCGGGTTCAAGGCCTTCGACCGGCAGGCACTGGAAACGCTGTTGCCCCGCGTGCAGGACGAGCACTGGTTCTGGGACACGGAACTGCTCGTCAAGGCTCAGCGCAACGGCTACCGGGTGAAGGAATTCCCTGTCGACTGGACACCCAAGGGCGATTCGAAGGTCGATATCGTCCGGGACGTGTTCGGGATGGGCAGCCAGATACTCCGGACCTTCTGGGAGCTGTCGGTTAGCCCCAGAATCACGCGGGAGGTGTCGCTCGGCGCAGGCACGATGCTCGTCGTCATTGCGCTCCTGTTGATGACACAGTATCTCGACCCTGACCGCGTCCTCGCCGAGATGGCAGGCGCAGCCCCCGAAATCGTCGCACTGAGTGCCGTCGTCTACGCCGTTTCGTGGCCGCTCCGGGGTATTCGGTATCGGGATATCCTCGTCTCGATGGGGTATCGGGAGCGGTGGGGCTTCCTAACGGGGGCGATATTCATCAGCCAGACCGGGAACCTCGTGTTCCCGGCGCGGGCTGGTGACGCCGTCCGGGCGTACGTAATCAAGGCCCGCCGCTCGATTCCGTACCCATCCGGGTTCGCATCGCTGGCTGTCGAGCGGGTGTTCGACCTGCTGACGATCACGCTACTGGCCGGCGTCGTCATGATCGGGCTGGCTGTAACGGGCTCGGCCGAGCAGTTGTTGACGGCGCTGACGGGCGACACTGTCGGCGGCGACGCGGCCAGCAGCGGACGGACCGCTGTGGCCGTGGCCGGCGGTGTCGGCGTCGCCGCTATCGGAGCGGTGGTGGCTATCGTCGCCAGTGCGCGGAGCGACCGGAACCTCGTTCGAGCGGTCATCGGCCGGCTGAGCAGCGACTCCTACGCCGACCACGTCGCTGGCGTCATCGAGGGGTTCGTCGGCGATGTGCAGACAGTGGCCGCCGACGGGTCGGCCTTCACCCGTGTCGGCATCGGAAGCCTCCTCATCTGGACGTTCGATGTCATAACGGCCCTGATCGTCTTCGCGGCCTTCGGCTACAGCCTGACGCCGTCGCTGGTGGCTGTTGGCTTCTTTGCGGTCAGCGTCGGGAACCTCGCAAAGGTCCTGCCGCTGACACCCGGGGGGGTCGGTCTCTACGAGGGAGCGTTCACCGTCATCGTCGCGTCGCTGACGCCGGTCGGCGTCGCCGCGGCCATTGGCGTCGCTATCGTCGACCACGCAGTCAAGAACATCGTCACCATCATCGGCGGCGTCGCATCGATGGCCTGGCTCAACGTCTCGCTGACGACGGCGGTCGAAGAGTCTCAGTCCACAGACGCTATCGAACCGGAAACGAACGACTGATCGCAGTTCTGACGCCCCCCACACTCCGTCACGACTGGGATTGCGCTGGCAATACTAGGACAGTCCAACAGCACTCTACTGAGACTGCTCTTCCAGCTACCAGCCACCAGAGCGGTGTATTTCTTTACGAATATTATAAATAAGGGCGACCTTACTAACAATGTTTAATCTAGTAGTTAATATTATATAATGTGGAAATCTACGCAGTTCTGCTATGTTTCAACGTATCATACAATCGAGCGAACCGGACAGGCAAACGCGACGCAGTTTCCTCAAGGCCTCAACCGGTGCTGTGGCATCGGTGGCGGCACTCGGTGCGAGTGGTTCTGTACGGGGCGGCAAATTCGGTGGTGATGACGGAGAGTACACGGCTCCAGCGGAATTCCCGCTCGTTTCGACGCGTGATCAGTTCACTGACGACGCTACACTGAAGTCTGAATATACAGAGACAGAGTACGAAACAATCGGGGACTGGGATTCTAGCCGAGCCAGCGACGATACGGAACTCGTCATCTTCGTCCACGGCTGGAGTCTCGGGGAGACGGATGCCAGAAACGCCGCCTACACCTGTCAGGTCGGGCTTGAAGAGAACGAATACGACCAGTTCAACGTAGGATTTACCTGGGATGCTGACAAGGGCGACGGCATCGGCTGGTACGAGGGTGTCGCCATCGCCAAACAAAACGGTCCAAAACTCGCACAGTGGGTTGTCGACCACAACGACAGCGGTGGGCTTCCAGTCCGGGTAATCGGACATTCGCTCGGCGCAAAGGTGGCTGTAGAAGCGGTGGCGTCGCTTCACGAGCGTGGTCGTGAGGATGCAGTCAAGTCGGTGGCGTTACTGGGCGGCGCTATCGGTGAATCCGTCGTTGAGGTCGACGAGACATACGGCGAATCTATCGAGTACGCCACCACGTCCTTCGACAACTTCCACAAGGACGACGACGCGGTGCTGGGGACTGCATTCAGTGCTGCCGAGTGGGCGGAAGCGGTCGGTGAAACGGGTGTGCAGAGTCCCGGAGACGCCCCAGAGAACTACACCGATTATGATGTCACAGAAACCGTCGCCGATCACAATTCCTACTACGAGCCCGATGAGGGGTGTATGCCCGACGTCGTCGAGACGTTTCAGTAGGACGTGAAGGCGAAGGGGGCGACTCTACCCATCGTATACGGTTATAACTGGGTTGTGGGAAATCAGTCAAAAATACCCGGCAGCTATTATATGAATGGTCATGGGACTAATGCACAAACGTGGGTTTCGTGACGTGTATCGGTGGTATCCATGACAATACCGGAATGTTTTAATGACTTTCGTTCGAATACAGTGTTACCGACTGCCTCCGGGTTCTGTGATGTCTCCCACCCGGTGAGCACCCGCCTTCGCAACCAATGAGTGAACACACACGGACACGACAGCAGCGTGACGAACAGACGACGGAGTCGACGGAATCGGAGAGCACAGCGTGCCCGGAGTGCAGTGGCTCGCTCGTTATCGACGACGAACACGGCGAAACGGTCTGTGAAGACTGTGGGCTGGTCGTCGAGTCCGACGAAATCGACCGCGGGCCCGAGTGGCGCGCGTTCGACTCCAGCGAGAAAGACGAGAAGTCCCGCGTCGGTGCGCCGACGACGAACATGATGCACGACAAGGGCCTTTCGACCAACATCGACTGGCGCGACAAGGACGCCTACGGGAACTCCCTGTCGGGCAAACAGCGCCAGAAGATGCAGCGCCTGCGCAAGTGGAACGAGCGCTTTAGAACTCGGGACTCCAAGGAGCGCAACCTCAAGCAGGCGCTGGGCGAAATCGACCGGATGGCCTCTGCGCTGGGACTCCCGGAAAACGTCCGCGAGACGGCCAGCGTCATCTACCGCCGTGCACTCGACGAGGACCTGCTGCCCGGCCGCTCCATCGAGGGTGTCTCGACGGCCTCCGTCTACGCCGCCGCGCGACAGGCCGGCGTCCCGCGCTCGCTCGACGAGATCACGGAGGTCTCCCGGGTCGAAAAGAGCGAGATCGCCCGCACTTACCGCTACGTCGTCCGGGAACTCAGCCTCGAAGTCCGTCCAGCCGATCCCGAGAGCTACGTCCCGCGCTTTGCCTCCTCGCTGGAACTGTCCGACGAGGCCGAGCACCGCGCCCGTCAGCTCCTCCAGAACGCCAAGGAACAGGGCGTCCACTCCGGCAAGTCACCGGTCGGTCTCGCCGCTGCCGCGGTGTACGCCGCCGCCCTGCTGACCAACGAGAAGACGACGCAGGCCGCCGTCTCCGAGGTCGCCGACATCTCCGAGGTCACCATCCGCAACCGCTACCACGAACTGCTGGAAGCCGAGCAGGACCTGCCCGTCGCGTAACCTCGGTATTCGCGTTGCATCGCTGTGAGAGCTGTTTTTGCCATCGGTTGCCACACGCAGAGCGTGTACTCCGTCGACCGATAACCGCAAGACTAGAGTCGTCTCATCCGCTGGGACCGGTATGGAGACGACACACCGGGTTCGAACCGGTGACGCCCGTACGCTTGAGTGTCCCGACGACAGCGTCGAACTGGTAGTCACGTCCCCCCCGTACCCGATGATCGAGATGTGGGACGACATCTTCACCGAACTGGACCCCGCCATCGGAGCGGCGCTGGACGACGGGGACGGCGACCGGGCGTTCACACTGATGCACGAGGTACTCGATGCAGTGTGGGCCGAGATAGAGCGCGTGCTGGTTCCCGGTGGCATTGCCTGTATCAACGTCGGGGATGCGACGCGGTCTCTGGAGGATGGGTTTCGCTCCTATCCAAACCACGCGGAGATAACCGACCGGCTGACCGATCACGGACTGCGCGCGCTGCCTGATATCCTCTGGCGTAAGCCAACCAACAGCGGCGCGAAGTTCATGGGATCTGGGATGGTGCCGCCAAACGCCTACCCGACGCTCGAACACGAACACATCCTCGTGTTCCGCAACGGGGAGCGCCGCCGCCTCGAACCGGGCGCGGACCGTCGCTACGAGAGCGCCTATTTCTGGGAGGAGCGCAACGAGTGGTTCTCCGACCTCTGGGAACTCCCCGGCGAGACCCAGAACCTCGACGACGGGCTTCGGGACCGCTCGGGTGCCTTTCCACTGACGGTGCCCTACCGGCTCATATCGATGTTCTCGGTGTACGGCGACACCGTACTCGACCCGTTTCTCGGCACTGGGACGACGACGCTGGCGGCGATGATCGCCGGCCGGAACTCGGTCGGAGTGGACCGCGACCCGGACCTGCTGTCCGCTCTAGAAGACCGGGTTGCCACCGCCCCGGAGCGTTCTCGAACCATCGCTGAGGAGCGCCTCGCCGACCACCGCTCGTGGGTAGAGCAGCGGCGCGCCGACGGGAAAGAACCGGGATACGAGGCCGAGCAGTACGATTTCGCCGTCAACACGAAACAGGAACAACGGATTCAGTTCTACGCAGTCGATACCGTTACGGCGACCGACGACGGCTTCCGGTCCGTCCACGAGCCGGTCGAGTAAGCACGGCTTTTTGTGCGGCTCCGTCGAAGCCGACCTATGAACTTCGAGTCGTTCACCCTGCTCGCCGCCACCGACGACCTCGGGGTGGAACCGGCCGCCCGGGCCGATGCCGACGGGTTGGAGCTACGGATGGATTTCGCCGACGAGCCGCTGGCACAACTGGACGCCTACGATGGTGACCTCCCGATACTCGTCACCAACCGGCCGACGTGGGAGGGCGGCGAAGCCGCCGACACCGCGGGTCGCCTCAACGCGCTCGAAACCGCACTCGAACACGACGCCGTGACCGCTGTCGACCTCGAACTCGCGGCGCTGGAGGGAGCCGGCGACCACGACGCCGGCCGCGTCGCCGACGTTGCCTGTGACCACGGAGCGTCCGTCGTCGTCTCGACGCACAACTTCGAGTCGACGCCCGACCGTGACGCGATCGTGAGTCGGCTCGATCGAGCCTGTTCGCACGGTGACGTGGGGAAGATGGCCAGCACAGCCCAGTCGCCGGACGACGTACTGGCGATGCTCGGGGCAACCCGCGAACTGACTGCCGACGGCGAACAGGTCGCCACGATGTGTATGGGTGCGGCCGGTCGGCACTCCAGAGCTGTCGCCCCGCTGTACGGCTCCCGCATCGGCTACGCACCGGTCGACCCCGCTGACGCGACCGCTCCAGGCCAGTACGACTTGGCGACGCTCCGGACCCTGGTCGGACAGCTACAGAGCGACGGCTGAGGGTGTAGCCGCCCGCTACGGGGCTTTCCTCCGGCTAGTGATCCTTCGGAAGATATAGGGGTGTGCGAGATAGATTCGCCGAGTATGACTGACAAAGGACGCAAGCGGCCGTTGCTGGCCGTGGTGCTTGCGTTCATCTTCCCTGGGTTGGGACACTTCTACCTCCGAAAGTGGGTGCGGGGACTGCTGTGGCTCGGGTTACTGTTCATGCTGTCGGTGGTGTTCGTCGCCACTGGCGCTATCGACCCTGTTACCCAGCTAAGCCTCGATGCTATCTCGTCGTCGTATCAGTCCAGACCCACCGAGGTGACGATCGGTTCGGTCGTGATTACGACGCTCAACGTCGTCGACGCCTACTGGGTCGCGGTCAACGAGAATCAGGCCCAGGAAGTCGAAGCCGGCACGACGTGTCCGAACTGCGGCAAGGAACTCGACGAAGACATCGACTTCTGTCACTGGTGTACGACGCAACTGGAACCGGTCGAGGCGGACCAGCAGTAACCTGCAGGTTCGGTCAGCCTCGAACGCAGTCGGCTTACTTTTCGATGATGCTCTCTTCGATCCGCTCGCCGAAGTGCGTCGCCGTGTCCTCGTGGTGAATAAGAATCTCGTCGCCGGGTTCGAGGTCTGTGACAGCGGTTCGTCCGTCCTGGGTATGGACCTTGATCGTCTCAGCGTTCTGGAGCAGCGTTTCGATGCGGTCGCCGTCCGTAGTTTCCGCCTGCACGCGGAACATCGGGCGCTTCTCGATTTTCGCGCGGCCGACGATGGCCTCGCGGGTGCGTCCGTTCGCGTCGACTATCTGGACCTCGTCGCCGGACTGGAGTTCCGAGAGGTACTTCGTCCCGCCGTCGGGGGTGCGGACGTAGGCGTGGACTGCGCCGGCATTGACGCGGAACGGCCGAGAGGCGACGTACGGCGACTCGGCCGTCTCGGCGTGGACGAAAAAGAGTCCGCGAGCCATCGACCCGACGAGCATCCCCTCATCGTGTTCCATCAGGCTGCCGGTGTCGATACAGACGCGGTCGGCGGAGCCGGTCTGCTCGATGGCGGTGACCTCGGCGTACTCTAGATCGAGCGACTCCCGACCCATCTCGTCGCGGACCTCCACTGTCTTGCGGATTTCGTCGACGTCGTCGGTGTCCAGCAGGACGCCGTCGGCCCCCAGTTCCAGCGTCTCGTAGGCCGTCCGGGCGTCCTCGGCGGTCCGGACGCCAGCGATGAGGTCCGTCTCCTCGCCGACGCGGGCAATGAGGTTTTCGAGCGGAATGATCTGCCAGTTCTCGCCGATGACGATGGTGAAGTCGGCTTCGGCGGCGACCGCCTCGGCGAAGGCCTCATAGTCCTCGTCGAAGATACGCACGTAGCCGCCGTCGGGGGCGGCCCCGTTCTGTCGGAGCGTCGAGAGGTCAGCGGAGCCGGAGAAGTCGGAGGGGAGATCGACCGTCCCGTCGCCCTCGCCGTCTTTCCCGACGATGGTTGCATCAGCTTTTGAGTCCTCCGCCTCGGCCTCCATCACGTGGACATCGCCGTTGGTGAACGCGGCGATGTTTATTTGCCCGAGTTCCGAGACGCGGTCGACGTCTTCCTCGTCGACCAGTACCCAGTCGACGCCGGCCTCGATACCGGCGGTTATCCGGCGTTTCCGTGTCTCCCAGTCGCCGACCTCGCTGTCGGCTTTGAGCCAAACGCTTCGAGTCATACGCCCACGTCCGCAACGGCGAGGCTTGAACGTGGCGGAACCCGGGTCGGCCTGTCGAGTGGCGTACGGGGAAAGCATATGCCCATATCAGACGATATTAGCCGTATTTCCTGAAATTATAATTTGTAGTATACAACATTTGTTATTTATTTGTTCCCAATTATCGCAATTAAATGTTGGCCAGTAGACTTATCAGTGAACTTTACTAATAAAGCATCCACACAATACGGTCCAGCTACGGATGGTTACTAACCACGTCTACACAATCGCCGGGGCGAAAGGGGGGATCGGAAAGACGACGTCCAGCATCAACCTCGGCACACTGCTGGCGAAGGCAGGATACTCGACCGTCGTCGTGGAGATGGACCTCGCGATGGCGAACCTCGTCGACTTTCTCGATGTCGACATCGACACCGACGAGGACGCGACGTTTCACGACGTACTCGCCGGCGAGGCGGCAGTCACAGAGGCGATGTATGAGACTGACGCTGACCTCTCAATCGTGCCGAGCGGGACCACGCTCGAAGGGTACGCGAACACCGATCTCGACCGGCTGCCCGGCATCGTCGAAACCCTCCGGTGGCACCACGACATCGTCCTGTTGGACACCCCGGCGGGACTGAGCGATGAGACGATTCAGCCGCTCAAGCTCGCCGACGACGTGTTGCTCATTTCGACGCCGCGCGTGGCATCGATACGGAACGTTTCGAACACCAAAGAACTCGCAGAGCGGGTCGGAGCGCCGGTGCGGGGCCTCGTCCTCACGAAATCCGGGACGGGAGCGTCGCCGGGTGCCGATGAAATCGCGGAGTTCCTCGACGTCGAACTGCTCGGCCACGTCCCGGAGGACGACGCCGTCCCGCACTCTCAGGACAGTGGTACGCCCGTCGTCCGGAACGCGCCCAACAGCGGTGCCGCGATCGCCTACGAGCGGATTTCGGAGCAGCTCGTCGATACTGAGAAGGCGTCGACTGACACCACGGCAGATGCGGCCGGTTCGGGGAAGCCACCCGACTCGGACGACCCAGAACTGACGACCCGGCCAGCGGAACAGCCACCACAGCGGCACATCCCCGGGACAACGGACGGCGGCAAGACGGTCCACCCATCGGACGCAATCAGGGACAACAGCGATCCGACCGGTCCAGCACCAGCCAAGCAGGACAGGGGGGGCGAGCCGCCAGCGGAGGACGTAGCCGAATCGACCGATCTCGGTAAGCCAGCCACTTCGGAGGCGGACGCCGAAGACGAAGCCACATCGATAATCGACGGGACTGATCTGGTGGAAAGCGACTCAGGACTGGTCGACGGGCCGGAGCAAGATGCCGACGAGGCAGAGCGAGACGCCGGTACACTACGAGATGCTGACGGACCGGAACAGGAACCCAGTGACTCACCGTCGAACGCTCCCCACGAGAGCGACGCGGATGCCAACGACGGAGACGAAGCTAACGGTCTCGGCGAGAGAATGCGGTCGCTGTTTGGCTTTTAGGCCTCGACGGCCAGTCCCGCCTCGCGGAGCGCCTCCTCGGTGGTCGCATCGTCGTGGACGACGGCGGAGACAGCACGGGCAATCTTCTCCGGTTCGTCGTGCTGGAAAATAGAGCGGCCCATCGAAACGCCGGAGGCCCCGGCGTCCATCGTCCCGCGGACCATCCTGACGGTGTCCTCGTCACTCCCCTTCGAGCCGCCGGCGATGACCACCGGCAGCGACGTGGACTCGACGACGTGCTGGAACGTTTCGGCGGAGCCGGTGTAGCCGGTCTTGACGATATCCGCGCCCAGTTCCTCGGCCAGTCGGACGGCGTGGCCGACGGACTGGTTGTAGTCCTCGTTCTCGGCGTCGATGTCGGGGCCGCGGGCGTAAGCCATCGCCAGCACCGGCAGGCCGTACTGGCTGGCTTCAGTCGTCAGTTCGGAGAGCTCTTCGATCTGTTCGGGTTCGTACTGACTGCCGACGTTGATGTGGAACGAGACGGCGTCGGCTCCGGCGCGGATGGCGTCTTCCACCGTCCCCGTGGTCCGCTTGTCCTGCTCGTCCGGTCCGATAGTAGTAGAGCCATTGAGATGCGTGATATAGCCCGCGTCGTTCTTGTTCGGATGGACGCGCCCGGCGATACCTCGCTGGGTGAGGACGGCGTCCGCGCCGCCGCTGGTGACCGCGTCGATGGTCGATTCGATGTCTTTGAGGCCCTTTACAGCCCCCATTGTGATGCCGTGGTCCATCGGGACGATGACGTATGTGTCGTCTGTCCCGATGCGTTCGAGTCGTGCGCGTTTTCCTGCAGTCATGTTATGAGACAGTGTGGCAAGTACGATTATGTGCGTTCCGGTTGCGGTCGTCCTGCCGCTCCCCGGAGTGCGCCCTCTTTGAGTTCGCGAGCCTTCGCTTCGAGCCGGTCGGCCACGGTGTCGGCCGAATCGCCGTTCTCGTGGCCCTCTGCAACGATATCGACCAGTGCGGAGCCGACGATGATACCGTCAGCGCCGGAAGAAACGATGCGTTCGGCGTGGTCACCGGTCTTGATACCGAACCCGACGGCCTTTGGCACGTCCCAGTCTGAGAGCCGGGCCAACGACTCCTCGGTGGCGTCGTCCACGTCCTCTCGTGCGCCGGTGACACCCAGACGCGCCTGGACGTAGACGTAGCCCGACACCTGTTCGAGCATCCGTTCGAGCCGGTCGCCCTTCGTCGTCGGCGCGACGATGAACACCAGATCGAGGCCGAACTCGTCACAGGCCGTCCGGAGCGGGCCGGCCTCCTCCCCGGGCAGGTCCGGGACGACGAGACCCTCAATGCCGACCGCAGCGGCCTTCTCGACGAACGGTCGCGGACCCTCGCTCTCGCCGTACTGGTAAATCAAATTGTAGTAGGTCATACACACCAGCGGCACGTCCACGTCGAGGTCCTCGACGAACTCGAAGAAGCGATCGGGCGTCATCCCGGCTTCCAGCGAGCGGACGATGGCGTTCTGGATGGTCTTGCCTTCGGCAATCGGCTCGGAGAAGGGCAGGCCGAGTTCGATGGCATCCGCGCCGCCCCGGGCCAGCGCCTCGACGTATTCTAGTGACGCCTCGTAGTTCGGATCGCCGGCCGCGAGGTACGGGACGAAAGCAGGCTCGTCAGCGAAAGCGCGTTCGAGCCCCATCAGAGGCCACCCCCGCCGACCCGCTCAAAGATAGACATATCGGGCGCGATATCGAGGTCTCGCTTGCTGGTCTCCTCGATGGCTATTTCGAGGTCCTTGTCGCCGCGGCCGGAGACGTTGATGACAACGGAGTCACCGACTTCGTCGTGGTGCTCTTCGAGATAGCCGAAGGCATGGGCCGTCTCCAGAGCCGGAATGATACCCTCGTCTTGAGAGAGGCGGTGGAACGCCTCCAGCGCGGCGTCGTCGTCGACGTTGACCGGCGTAACCCGGTCCTCGTCGACGAGGTGGGCGAGTTCCGGGCCGACACCGGCGTAGTCCAGCCCCGACGAGACGGAGTGCGATTCCATGATCTGGCCGTCGGAGTCCTGCAGGAGCTTCGTGCGCGCGCCGTGAAGAACACCCTCGTCGCCGGTCGAAAGGGTGGCGGAGTTCGGTGCCACGCCTTCCTCCTCATCGACCTGCAGCGAGGAGCCACCGGCCTCGACGGCGTAGAGGTCGACGCCAGTGTCCTCGATGAAGTGCGCGAACGTCCCCATCGTGTTCGAGCCGCCGCCAGCACAGGCCATCACGGAATCGGGCAGGCCGCCCATTTTCTCGATAGCCTGCTCGCGGGCCTCCTCGGAGATGACTGCCTGAAAGTCACGCACCATCTTCGGGAACGGGTGCGGACCGACGATGCTTCCGATGACGTAGTGAGTGTTCTCGACGGTAGTCGCCCACTCGCGCATCGTCTCAGAGATCGCTTCCTTGAGCGTGCCCCGGCCAACGGTCACGGGGACGACCTCCGAGCCGTTTATTTTCATCCGGAAGACGTTGGGGCGCTGTCGCGCGATGTCGGTCTCGCCCATGTAGATCTCACAGGGCATGTCTAAGTGAGCTGCCGCCATCGCCGTCGCCGTGCCGTGCTGGCCCGCGCCGGTCTCGGCGATAATCCGCTCCTTGCCCATGTACTTCGCTAGCAAGACCTGCCCGAGCGCGTTGTTGAGCTTGTGTGCGCCGCCGTGAAGCAGGTCCTCGCGCTTGAGGTAGACGTCCGTGTCGTACCGGGCCGAAAGCTGGTCAGCGTATTGCAGCGGCGTCGGTCGGCCACCGAAGTCGGCCAGCCGTTCCCGGAACTCGTCCATGAAGCCGTCCTCGTTTTCGAGCACGTACCGCTGGTAGGCGTCGGTCAGCTCCTCGATAGCTGGCATCAATGCCTCGGGCACGTACTGTCCACCGTACTCGCCGAACTTGGGATCGTATGCGTCGTCAGTGCTCATGTGTCTGTAGTTGTCGTCTCAACCGCATCAGTGTCCGCGCGTGTCAATCGCCGCGTGTTCGCTTCCACGTCCGTCGCCGCGTCGTGGTCCATGATCGCCGAACCGATCAACAGGGCGTCCGCACCGGCGTCGCGCATCCGCCTGACGTCGTCCGCTGTCTGTATGCCACTTTCAGCAATGAGTGTGACGCCCTCTGGAACGTCTGGCGCGACGGCTTCGAACGTTCCGAGGTCGACCGCCAGCTCGCCGAGGTCGCGGTTGTTGACGCCGATGATGTCCGCGCCGGCGTCGAGCGCTTTCTCGACCTCTGCCGCGGTGTGAGTCTCGACGAGGACCTGGAAGCCACGCTCGCGCGCGGCCGTGAGGAGATCTGCGAGGTCATCGGTCCCGTCCGCTTCAAGAAAGCGGACGATGAGCAGTATCACGTCCGCTTCGACCACATCCAGCTGTGCCTCGTGAAGGATGAAGTCCTTCCGCAGGACGGGCACGTCGACAGCGTCCCGCACAGCTTCGAGCGTCGCCGCCGACCCGCCGAAGTGGTCCGGCTCCGTCAACACCGAGAGCGCCGCCGCGCCGCCCTTGACCATCTGTCGTGCGAGGTCGACCGGGTCGTCGGTCCGCTCGCCGTCCGCGGTCGGACTCGTCGGCTTGATTTCGGCGATGACCGGCGTCCGCCCGTCGACCACCGCCGCGTCGAAGGCATCGGGCAGCGAGCGGGGCGTCACCGATACCCGGTCTCCGCTGCCACCGCGCTCCCGCGCCGCGTCGAGAATCGATTGAACCGCTGGTGCTATCTCCTCACTGTCGTCCATTACTGAACACTAACGTACAGAAGTGTACATAAGAGTTGTCCTATTCTCTCGGGGAGCAGAATACAAGCGAACCAGCAGGCTGTCAACCATGGCACACTTCTATACTCTTCCGCGTTAACTGCTCACACATGTCGTTCCAGACAGCCATCCGACCGGCCGAATCGATGGATATCGCGGATATCCGCCGGGTCGCCAGAGCCGCGTGGCACGCGGTATACGACAATGTCCTCGGGAAAGAGACGGTGAACAGTCTCCTCAACGAGGGGTATGCGCCGCCGCTGTTGGAGCAGATGATCGAACTCGAAGAAGTCGGTCTGTTCGTCTCTACAGCCGACGATGACGTAGTAGCGTACATGAGCTGTGGGATGACGGACGCGACAGGCTTCGGCGACCTCGACCTGTACGTCCATCCAGACTACTGGGGCGAAGGGATCGGGACGGAGCTGCTCCATCGGGGCGAACAGCACCTGCACGAACTTTCGGTGCGGAAGATCCGCGACGAGGTGCTGGCCGAGAACGAGGTCGGCAACGCGTTCTACCGCTCCCACTTCGAGAAGGTCGGCGAGCGGACGACCGAGGTCGATGGACAGCAACATCCGGTGAACGTCTACGAGCGACGACTGTAAACGCCATCCGGGAGTTACACCGCGTGTGTGACTCACACGCTCTCGTAGCTCGTGTAACAGCGTTTAAGCCGCTGAAACCGCTTCGTCGGTGCAATGAGCTACAAGATCGGACTCGTCGGCAAGCCCTCTGTCGGCAAGTCTACGTTTTTCAATGCGGCGACGATGAACGATGTGCCGGAGGGCGCGTACCCGTTCACCACAATCGATCCCTCGATGGGCGAAGCGTACGTCCGCGTCGACTGTGCGGCCCCGGAATTCGACCACACCTGCACGCCCAACCACGGCTACTGTACAGAGGGCGTCCGGTTCGTCCCAACGAAACTCGTCGACGTTGCCGGCCTCGTCCCCGGCGCACACGAGGGGAAAGGGCTGGGGAACCAGTTCCTTACGGACCTCAACGAGGCCGACGTGCTCGTCCACGTTGTGGATTTCACCGGCGAAACAGACCTTGAAGGGGAACCCACCGAGGACCACGACCCGCGAGAGGACATCGACTTCCTCGAAGACGAACTGGACATGTGGTATCTCGACATCCTTGAGAAGGGCATCGAACGCTACCGCTCGGGCTACCACGGCGAGGACAAGGCCATCGAAGACGACCTTGCCGAGCAGATGTCGGCGTTCAAGATCAACGCCGACGAGATCAAACAGGTCGTGCTCGCGCTGGATCTGGAACTCGACCCCGACGCCTGGGACGACGAGGACAGAGAGGCACTCGCTCGGGAAATCCGCATCCGGACCAAGCCGATGCTCATCGCGGCGAACAAGATGGACACCCCGGAAGCCCAAGAAAACTGGGAGACCGTCACCGAGGACCCGGAGTACGAACACCTCACGTTCGTGCCCGTCTCGGCCCATGCTGAGAAGGCGCTGAAAAACGGCAACGAGCAGGGCGTGCTTGACTACCGACCGGGCGACGAGGACTTCACCGTGACGGCTGACCTGCCCGAAGAGAAGGCCGCAGGCCTCGAACAGATCCGGGAGTTCGTCACCGAGTTCGGCGGCACGGGCGTCCAGCAGGCCCTCGAAACCGCACTGTTCGAGGAACTGGGGGCTATCGCGGTGTTCCCCGGCGCTCGCAAGCCACAGGAGGACGGGACCTTCCTGCAGGACTGTTTCGTCCTCCCCGACGGGTCGACCGCCGAGGACTTCGCGTACTTCCTGCACACCGATATCGGCGAGGGATTCCTCCATGCCCACGACGTGCGCACCGAGCGACAGATCGGCGCTGACACTGAACTCGATCACCGCGACGTCGTCGAAATTACGACAACGAACTGATACTGTAAGATTCACCGCTGATACTCTGGGGGTGCGATTTTTTAAACGCCGGTGTGAATTTTTCACATGCACCTCGTACGACCCCGTTCCGTTGTCTATTTGACAGCAGCGCCGAGGCGATTTCAATGACGACGACGGATGATTCGACGGGCCCGCTTGGCCGACTTATGCTTGCGGTCGGCACTGTGCCGATGACGATCGAACCGTACCTGCCGACGCCGCTCCGCCGGACGTTCAGCGCCCGTGTCTTTCTGCTGGCAGCGATGTCGATTGTGGGCGCACCGGCGCTGGCTGTCGTGCTGTTTTCCTCCGTGACAGCCGCCGCGATATTCATCGGGTTTGTCGTCGCCGTGACCGGTTTTCTGGGCTACTGTGAGATGTACCGCGCGATAATCGAGATCAACCGAAAGGCGACGGCAGTCGACAACGGCCAGTACGACATCGACTTCGGCGTCGACCGGATCGACGAGGTCGGAGACGCGTACACGAAACTCGAACGGGCCGCGACCTCGCTCGGCCAGAGCATCCAGGAGGCAAACGAAGCCCAAGAACGCGCCGAGGAAGCGCGCGAAGCAGCCGAGGAGGCCCGTGAAACCGCGGAGTCTGAGCGCAGCGAGATGGAGGCGCTGAGCAGTCACCTCGAACTGAAAGCGACACAGTACCGAACAGCACTCGACGACGCAGCCGCCGGCGATCTGACTGCCCGCGTCGATACTGACAGCATCAGTGACGCCATGGCGGCCGTCGGGACGGCGATTAACGAGACGCTGGCTGCCTTGGAGACTGCCATCGGCAGCGGCCAGTCGACCTCGACACGTATCGCCACTGGGAGTGAAACCGTATTGACCGACGGCCAGCAGGTCCGTGACGAGACACAGTCCGTGGCCGACACCGCATCTGACATCGCCGACGGGGCAGAAACCCAGCGCCAGCAGCTAGACGATGCGGCGAGTGAACTCAGTGACCTCTCGGCGACTGTCGAGGAGATGGCGTCCTCCGTCGCTGAAATCGCTGACCAGAGCAACACTGCCGCGGACCTCGGCCGAGACGCTCAGCGGTCTTCGTCGGAGGCCCAGAGCGCCGTCGACGAGATCCGACACTACTCGACGAGCACCGCGAGCGAGGTCAAGCAACTCGACGATATCGCCGAAGACATGGCCGAGATCGTCGAAGTCATCGACGGTATCGCCGAGGAGACGAATATGCTCGCGCTGAACGCCTCCATCGAAGCCGCCCGTGCCGGCCAGGCAGGCTCGGGCTTTGCCGTCGTCGCGGACGAAATCAAACAGCTCGCGACCGAGACACAGGCCGCCACCGGCGACGTGGAGGACCTCATCGGATCGCTGCGGTCGCAGGTCGGAACGTCCGTCGACGCCATGGAGACGATGGAAGACGCTGTCGACCGCGGAAGCAGCACTATCTCCGAGACGATTACGACGCTCGAAGACGTGGTCGACGCCACTGTCGATGTTAACGGCGGCATTCAGGAGATCGACCGGGCGACCGACCAGCAGGCGACCAGCGCACAGGAAGTCGTGCGGATAATCGACGACATCAACGATATCGCCGGGGAGACCGCAACCGACGCCCGTGAGATGGCAACGACGGTGGACCAGCAGGGCCAGACCGTTGCCGGGATGGTCGACTCGGTGGAGCGGTTCGCTGACGTCGCCGAGACGCTCAACGACGAACTCTCACAGTTCGATACCACCGGGACCGACGGTGTGGATGCGCCGGCTGGCACCGAGTCCGCGATGAGCGACTGAAACGAGTCAGGTACTGATTTACACACTGTCGGCCGGGAGGCGTACGGTTACAGCAAGAGGTGAGCCAGCAGGGCAATGATGGCGACTTTCTTGACGAGGATGACGCCGATGATCAGTTGCGTCGTCGACAGCCCCCGGACGCGTTCGATGCCCCGCCGGACGAACGCGGGCGACTGCGCCAGTTCATCGACCAGCAACCGCCACTCCGCACGGAACGTCTCGGCGGCCGACCCCTCGCCGTCGGTGTAGGCGGCCTCCGGCCGCGGAAGCCACTGGGAGCCGGTGTATTCGAGTTCGATTAGCGACCCCTCGAGATGACTGGCCTGCTCGAACTGCAGGCCGGTCGCTTCACAGAGCCGCTCGACCTTGGCGATGTCGCGGTCGCTGTCAAGGTCGTAGCGTCGCTGTATCGTCTCGGTCGCCCAGTCGAACTGAAACCGACAGACGAGTTCGCTCTCGCCGACCCACACGTCGACGACCTCGGCCAGTTCGACCGTGCCGGCCGTTTCTTTCCGCTTCCGGTGGAGGTGCTCGTACTCGGTGGGGGACTCCATCGAGGCCGTCACCTGGGTCTCCGTCTCGGGCATACTTCTCGGCAGTAGTGTTCGGCCGACGACACTATACGTTTTCTCCCGCTGGAACGGCTGGGGACTCCGTGACCGTGGCGAAACGAAGACCCGCCACCGACACAGTCAGAAGTCGACCGGACACCCATTGATCTCACCGCCACGCATCCCCTCGGCGAGCCAGTAAATGGAGAGGGTCAACACCACGAGCGCAAGCAACGCGAATTCCAGCCCGTCAAGCGGTAGAAACAACAGCGAGGTCGAGACGCCGAGCAGCGACAGCAGCCCCAGCAGCACCGCCGACCCACAGGCCGCACAGCCCGCGCCGAGCGTTCCGAGAACGACGCCCGCAACGCCTGCACCGCCCTGCTGGAGGTCGAGACCGTGTTCGCGGAAGTGGTACGTCACCAGACCGATGTCGACGCCGGTGAGGACGGCGACGACGACCAGCAGGATTCCCTGTGCAGGGTTGAACGACGTGCCGATGAACGGGTACAGTTCGGCGAGCACGCGCAGTCGGCTGGCAAGCGGGAGCGACCCACCGACCACGAGGTCAAGCACCAGCGGGACGTTCAGCGAGACGACGAACAGCGTCAGCGAGACGGCGGCAGCGATCACCGCGACCGCCGCATAGACCGGAAGTGTGAGCACGAGCCTGACCGTCCGACCCATGAGTCGCCAGTCGCCGCGCGTCGTCGGCAGTCGGAGCCCGCGCGTGATGCTCATTCGTCGCGCTCTCCCAGTGCCTCCGCGATGAGGTCGTAACTGACGCTCCCGTTGACTTTCGTCACGAACTCACCGTCCTCGAACAGCAGAATGATCGGCGTCGTCTCACCCAATCCGGCGTCCTCGGCCGCCTGGATGTCGGCCTGGACAGCGTCGTCGTGTACCCTGTTTCGGGCGTCGCGCGCGACCGCCTCGCCGTCTACCTCGGTCTCCTCGGTGAGAAACGTCGCCGTCCGGTCCAGAACGTTGTCCGGGTCGAACGACGACTGCTCGGCGAAGTAGTGATCGAACAGCGACCAGTACGCCTCGCTGTCACGGGCGAACGTCGACTCCAGCGCCTGTGTCGCCGGCTCACCCCAGGGGTAGATGACCGGGTACGTCCGGACGACATACGCGCCTTTGCCCGTGTCCACGATGTTCTCCCGTATGTCCGGGAGCGTGTTCTCGTGGAAGCGGCGACACGTGGGACAGGAGGGGTCTTCGAACGCCAGGATGACGTGGCCACCCAGCTCGCCGCGGCGGGGCTGGGCGTCGAGATCGGCGGCCGCCGGGTGGCTGTCAACGGATTCGGCGCTGTCCGCCTCGCTACTGCAGCCTGCGACTGCGCCGACGACACCCACCCCGGAAAGCGTGAGAAAGCGTCGTCTGTTCATGTACGACTGGTTGGCCCGCGTTGGTTTAGCGTTTGTTCTACTGTGTGGCCCCGATGAGTAACCGTCTTGTCGCCGGCGGCGGTACCATCTGGCGGCCGATGACGACGACTCACTGGGCCGAACCGGGGTGACTCCCTGCTGATGACGAGCCCTATGAGTGCCGAGGCTCTTTGCCACTCCCTAGCTGTGATTGAGGACGGTTCTCTGCAGGTATCTCTAGAGCTCAGTTGCCACCGACATGGGACGTATCTAGAACGAAAGTCACTGTGACCCCCCCTCCTGTAGAAATGCTCTCTATGAGTATTTACCACGATTAGAAGCTAAATTATACACAGTTTTATTGTTCTAGTATCACTGCTGATACTCTCGGCAACGGCTTTTTCCCGGTCATTAGCTACAGATTGAGCAATGGAAGATGAAAGACAGCAGCCGTGGACTGGAAGCCGGCGGCGGGTGCTTGGAATGCTCGCGGCGGGCGGAGCGGCCACACTGGGTGGCTGTTCGAGTGGTGGAGACGCTGAATCAAGTACAGCCGACGGTGGGAACGGAGCGGCCGGGTCAACCAACAGCTCCCAGTCAGTCGTTGTCAGTTCGAAAGGCTACACAGAGCAATTGAATCTCGGATACCTCGCCTACGAATTGCTCGCCAACAACACGGGTGTGAGTCTCGTAGATGAAACCGGCTTCGGCGGGAATGCTGCACACGCCGAGGCCTATCAGGCCGGGGACATCCACGCATACTACGATTACATGGGGTCGCTGTGGGCTGCGCACCCGCCCCAGCACGACGAAGCGACCTTCGAGACGCCAGACGAGCAGTACACCGCGTTAAAATCCGAGATGGAATCAGAACATCCGATTCGGATCCTTGACCGCGCAGACTGGCAGAACACGTGGGCCGTGTTCATCCGCGAGGACGCTATCGAAGGGACCAGTATCGAGACAATCAGTGATCTCGCCGGCTACGTCAACGACGGAAACTACGATATCCGACCGGCGTTTGGCGACGGATTCAGGGATCGTAGCGACGGTTTCGATGCCTTGCTCGAGTACTACGGATTTGAGAGCGAGCACGTGGAGCGCTGGGAGGCAGAACAGGAGTTCATCGAGGCAGCGTCGGCGCAGGCGGCTGGCACGGCCGTCGACGAAGGCTACGCTGATCTCAGCTTCGGGTACAGCACCAGCGCGTGGCTCACAACCGTTGAAGATATCGTGTACCTCGATGACGACCGGAATTTCTGGCCGTTTTTCCACCCGGTCGGCGTCGTTCACGAGGACGTCGCAACGGACGCCGTGGTGTCGGCACTGAACAAGATGCCGGACGCCATTCCTGACGCGAAAACGATGCAAGAGCTGAACAGTCACGCAACCGAGGTCGGCAGCCAGCAGGCGGTTGTTGAGCACCTCAAGGCCAACGGCTTCATCTGAATCAGTATGGACGAACCTACAACACATTCAGGCGACGGTGACGACGAATCAGCAGACGCGACAGAGTCAGCGGCCTCGAACACGACAGGGCTGGAGCGAGCGAAAGCCGTTGCGCTACTGCCACTTCAGTCGTACATCGTCAAGTTCGCTGTTGCGTTGCTCGTAATTGTGGTACTCATTGCGGCCGGCGGATTCTGGGTGCAGGGGAACGCAACTGCCACACTCGAAGACGACACAGCACAACAGCTTGAGCAGGAGGTCAACGCCGAGTCCGGCCTGCTGAACGAGTGGGTTGAGCGGAACGAGCGGCCGGTGCTCGTCGCCTCAAACAATCCGTTGCTCGGTTTCAACACGACGCGCGAGGACCAGCAGGCCTACATGGAAAGACTGGCCGGAGACGAGCTACAGGCCGACCGCGTCGTTGCCGTCCACCTTGCAGACCCCACCGTCGGCACAGCGGGGGAGGCAAGGATTGTGGCGAGTACTGACGAAACGCTCCGCGGAACGCGCGTCACATCGGACGCACATCCGTGGGTCGACCGGACTCGGTCCATCGGCCGCGACACAGTGGTTTCATCCAACCCGTACACGAACGCGAACGGCAAGCGAGTGGTCAGTTCGATGAGTGTTGCCGCCGATTTCACCCACGTACTCGTGGTCGAGTACGACGCCAGCGACCTGAGCAAGCAGTTCAGCACTGGTATCGACGGGACGTTCACGCAGGTTGTCCGTCCGACCTCAAGTTCGACTGAGGTGTTGTTCTCCGACGCCGGTACCGATGCTGTCGGACAGCCGTACATCCCAAATCAGTCACAGGCTGATATCCCCGAGATCAGTACAGCTACTGAACAGGGTACTTTCACCAATACGCCAGCAAAGGAAGCAGTGCTTGACACCGATTACGTCGCCGCGTACGCGACCATCCCCGGAACAAACTGGGTCGTCATCAAGCACACACCTGCAGCGAACGCGTTCGCACTGAGCGAGCAGATCCGAACTGATATTCTGGCGTTCATTCTGATCGCACTCGGTGGTGTGGTCGTCATCGGTGGAACGATTGGACGGAACACGGCGACATCCGTACAACAGCTCTCCGCGGCCGCGACCGCCATCGAGGAGGGCGAGTACAATGTCGACGTTTCGAGCTCCCGCCGAGATGAGATCGGTCAACTGTTCACGTCTATCGGGAGTATGCGCGATGCACTCGTCTCGAAAATCGACGAAACCGAAGCTGCCCGTGAGCAAGCAACAGACGCTCAGCAGGAAGCGGAGGAAGAGCGTGCGCGCGCTGAGCAGGCAAAGGAGGAAGCTGAAGCGCTTGCAGCGGAACTCGAACAGCAAGCAGAAATATACAGCGACGTGATGGAAGCGTGCGCAGACGGTGACCTGACCCGTCGTCTGCCCGAAAGCGAGACTGACAACGAGGCGATGGCGGCTATCGCCTCGTCGTTCAACGATATGCTCGCACAGTGGGAACGCACTATCGTCGACATTCAGGAGTTCGCGGATACCGTCACAGCCGCGAGCGAGGAAGCTGAAGTCGGGGCGGCTGACGCCGAGCGTGCGAGCGGCGAGGTCAGCGAATCGGTTCAGGAGATCGCGGCTGCCGCCGACGAGCAACGCGATATGCTGGACACAGTCTCAGGAGAGATGACTGACCTTTCGGCAGCCATTGAAGAGGTGGCTGCGTCCGCTGACTCGGTTGCAGACCACTCGAATCAGACCGCTGACGTCGCCCGAGAAGGCGAGGACACGGCCAGAGACGCGCTCGAAAGTTCGCGCAGGGTACAGGAGGCAATCGACACGACTGTCGAGAACGTTGAACAGTTAGACGAGCAAATGGCGGAGATCAGCACCATCGTTGAGCTGATCGCTGATATCGCCGAGCAAACGAATATGCTCGCGCTGAACGCGAACATCGAAGCTGCCCGTGCCGACAAAGACGGCGAAGGGTTTGCCGTCGTGGCCGACGAGGTCAAGGAACTCGCCGGGGAAACGCAGGCATCCGCGACCGAGATCGAGCAACTCATTACGGACGTACAGTCACAGACGGAGACAACCGTCGACGAAGCCAGAGTGGCTGAGGAATCGATGGCAGAAGGCATCGATGCGGTCGAAGAAGTCATGGCGGCATTCACAGAAGTATCGGAATACGCCGACAAGACGGACGCCGGCGTTCAGGGGATCAGCGACACCACCGATGACCAGGCCGCCAGCACTGAAGAAGCGGTGTCGATGACCGAGGAGGTCGCTGACCTCAGTGAATCCACTGCTGATGAGGTACAGAGCGTGTCCGCCGCCGCAGAGGAGCAAGCGGCCTCGATGTCGGAGATTAACGACAGCATCAAGTCGCTGAGCGGACAGGCCGAACAGCTCAAGACGCTACTGTCCGAGTTTGACGTCGCTGTCGACGAGAGCCAGCGATCCCGAGACCGCTGATCGACAACGGAGCAGCCCCCGGCTGACGCTCGAAACCGTCCCGTACACACGGCTTCCTGTACCGGTTCGCTACGTGTGTTGGTCGTGACGCGGGTGCGCTTTGCTACATATGTCGGCCGCAACGCTGACCCGACCTCGCCGGTCGGTTTCGGCGCGTGAGAATCACCAGTATGCCTTTATTTTGTTCGGCTGAGCAACACACATGAGCGTCATCTGTGAATTCGAATTGCAGTCCGCAGATATGCCGCTGTGTGCAGTCGCTGCCGAACTGAACACCCGACTGATCGTCGACAATGTCGTCTCCGGCACGACCGACGAGCCGGCACTCGTGTTCTCCGCAACGGGCGTCGAACCGGACGCGCTCGAATCGGCGTTGCTCGGCGACGAATCAGTCGTGGAGTTCGTCGCCATGGACTCGGATATCATCGAGTCACGGTATCGGGTCGTCCTCGATACGGATTACGTCGAAATGTACACCCAACTCGTCGACCGGCAGACGTATCCGATGGGTGCGCTCGTGACCGAGCACGGGTGGAAGGTGAGCACGCAGTTCGCCGACCGAGCAGATCTCGAAGCGTTCCGGGACGCCTGTCAGTCAAGCAGTGTCGCGTTCCGTCCGCATCGGCTCTGCGAGACGGAGCACGGCGGCGACAACTACGGGCTCACCGCTCCGCAGCGAGAGGCGCTGCTGGCAGCCCATCGACTGGGATATTTCGCCGTCCCTCGTGGGGCAGACCTGACGGAACTTTCAGCGGAACTCGGTACGACCACGTCCGCGATTTCGGAGCGCCTCCGTCGTGGCACGGACCAGTTGATCGACCATACGATTGCCAGCTCCGAACAGTGACAGCCGGCTAGTCGGAGCGCGGCTATTTCGGCGAAATGACCTCTCTTATAAATTGCTGTACATATGTTGGCAACGGTTAGGGCTGGGACTTGCGTAGCACTACATGACGGTGATCCAAAATGACGATTCAACAGCACCCACACGTCACTGACCGCGAAGCACACTTCGTCGGGGGCGGTATTGCCTCCCTCGCTGGCGCGGCGTTCCTCGTCCGGGACGGCAACATGCCCGGCGAAAACATCCATGTCTACGAAAAGCTGGACGTCGTCGGTGGCGCGATGGACGGTGCCGGCGACCCGGACGAGGCGTACCTGATCCGGGGCGGTCGGATGTTCAACTACCCGGCGTACGAATGTACGTGGGACCTCTTCGAAACGATTCCGTCGCTCGAAGACGACTCGCGCTCGGTCAAAGACGTGATGGACGAGTTCAACGAAGCGCACCCCTCGTACGCGAAAACACGGCTGATGCGCGAGGGCGAACGGATCGACGCGGGTGAGTACGGACTGACGCGCCAGCACCGGCAGTCGATCGTTCGGTTGCTCCTCACGCCCGAACCGCGACTCGGTGACACGCGCATCGAAGAGTGGTTCGATGAGTCGTTCCTAGAGACGAACTTCTGGTACGTCTGGGCGACCATCTTCGCGTTCCAGCCGTGGCACAGCGTCGCCGAGGTCCGACGGTACATGTACCGCTTCCTCCAAGAGTTCCCGCGCCTGCACACCATGGAGGGTATCGACCGGACGAAGTACAACCAGTACGACTCGATGATCCTCCCGCTCCGGCGCTGGCTCGAAGACAGGGGCGTCTCCTTCGAGTACGGCCACGAGGTGACGGATATGGACATCGTCCCGTCGCGGACGGGGCGCACCGTCGAGCAGCTCTACTGTGAGACCGACAGCGGAACGGAGACGGTTCCCGTCGAGCCGTCCGACCTCGTGTTCGTGACGAACGGGTCGATGACCGACGGCTCGTCTATCGGCGGGATGGACGAGGCCCCCGAACTGAACGAAACTGGCGCGTCGTGGGAGCTGTGGAAGTCCATCGCCGAGGACAACCCACAGTTCGGTAATCCGTCGGTGTTCGCGGACAACGTCACGGAGACGAAATGGGAGTCGTTCACCGTTACCCTGCACAACACCGAGCTGTTCGACCACATCGTCGATTTCACTAACGAGGAACCGGGCAACGGGCTCGTCACTTACCTCGGGTCGAACTGGCTGTTGTCGACGGTCGTCGCCGACCAGCCCCACTTCGCGAACCAGCCGGATGACGTGAAGGTATTCTGGGGCTACGCGCTGTTCCCGGATCGGGAAGGGAACTACGTGGAGAAACCGATGTCCGAGTGTACCGGCCGCGAGATCCTGCAGGAGCTGTGTTACCACCTGCAGTGCGAGGAACGGCTCCCGGAGATACTCGACGACGTGACCTGCATCCCGGTGATGATGCCGTTCATCACGGCGCACTTCCAGCCCCGGGAGCCTGGTGACCGGCCCGACGTCGTTCCGGACGGGTCGCACAATCTGGCGTTCCTCGGACAGTACGCCGAACAGCCACGGGACGTCGTGTTCACCGTCGAGTACTCCGTCCGGTCGGCGATGACCGCCGTCTACGAGATGCTCGACCTCGATCAGGAGGTGCCCCCGGTGAGCAAACACTACCGAGAGCCCGGTGTCATCGCGGACACTGTTCGCGCCGCGTACCGCTGAGAAGCAAGGGCGGTACAGGCGAGGACATTCCAGTGTTTTAGTACGGTGACGGAGATGGGTGTGTATGCACACACCGACGCGCTCCGCTCGGAGGGTACGATGGTAAACCTCGCGCTCTCGGCAGCACAGCTCGTACTCGCGCTCGTACTCGTCGGACTGAACGGCTTCTTCGTCGCCGCCGAGTTCGCCTTCGTCCGCGTTCGCGGCACATCGGTCGAACAGCTCGCTGACGAAGGCCGGGCCGGCGCAGGCTCGCTTCAGGCAGTGATGGCGGACCTAGACAACTATCTCGCGGTGACCCAGCTCGGGATTACGCTTGCCTCGCTGGGACTGGGGTGGGTCGGTGAGCCCGCCGTCGCAGCGCTGCTTGAACCCGTCCTCGCCCCGGTACTGCCGGAGAGCCTCCTTCACGTCGTTGCGTTCGCAATCGGGTTCACCATCATCACGTTCCTCCACGTCGTCTTCGGTGAACTCGCGCCGAAGACGTTCGCTATTGCTCGGACTGAGCGGCTCTCGCTGTTGCTCGCGCCGCCGATGAAGCCGCTTTACTATCTGTTCTATCCCGGTATCGTCGTGTTCAACGGCTCGGCAAACGCCTTTACGCAATTACTGGGTGTCCCACCGGCGTCGGAAACGGACGAGACACTTGGCGAGCGCGAGATACGCCGGGTGCTTGCTCAGTCCGGCGAAGAGGGGAACATCGACGCGGCGGAGGTCGACATGATAGAACGCGTGTTCGACCTCGACGATACGGTCGTCCGGGAGGTCATGGTCCCGGGTCCCGACGTTGTGAGCGTGCCAGCCAACGCCACGCTGTCGGATATCCGGTCGGTCGTCCTCGCTGAGGGACACACCCGGTATCCGGTGGTCGACGCCGACGACAGCGACCAGATCGTCGGGTTCATCGACGTCAAGGACGTGTTGCGGGCCGGCGAAGAAGACAGCGAGAACGTGACTGCCGGCGACATCGCCCGCGAGATACCGGTCGTCCCGGAGACGACAGCGATCAACGATCTCCTGTTGCAGTTCAGGCAAGACCGCCGGCAGATGGCCGCGGTCATCGACGAGTGGGGGTCGCTGGAGGGTATCGCGACGATCGAGGACGTAGTCGAGGCCGTCGTCGGCGACCTGCGCGACGAGTTCGATGTCGATGGCCGCGAACACGCGATCCGCAAGCAGAGCGACGGGAGGTACGACGCCGACGGCGGCGTTCCGCTATCGACAGTGGGCGAGGCGCTCGGTGTCGACCTCGATATGGACGCGGTTGAAACCATCGGCGGACTGGTGCTGAGTCAGCTCGACCGCGCGCCGGCGGTCGGCGACACCGCTGAAGCAGCCGGACACGTGTTCGAGGTGACGAGCGTCGACGGCACCCGAATCTCGACGGTCGAGATAAGCAAGGGCGACGCTGACGACTCGCTGTCGGCCGAGTGAGTGACGGTCAGAAGAACTCGCCCAGATAGACAGATTTGGGCTTGAAAACGTCCGTAAACGGCTCGCGAGCCGCCTCGTCGTGTATCTCAAGACCAGCCAGGCGTTCAGCTGCAGCGACGCCGTGCGTACCGACGGCCAGCTGGGAGAGCGTCGCGATGTCGACGGCCACATCGGCTGCCGAGTCGGCGGATGGAAGCTGGTCGACCGTCGCGGTCCCACCGCTCACTGACAGACGGAACAGACCGTCGTTGCGGTCGAGCAGCGGGTCACTGACCGAGAGCGTACAGTCGAGATCGCCCCCGGGCCAGTCGAGGCGTTCGAGGTGGCTCACGTCCGTGAGCCGAACCATCGGCCCGGCCTCGACTGTGCAGTCGACCGCACCGGGGTCGTCGACACGATGGAGGAGGTCAGTGTCAGGCGGTAGCTGGAGCGTGACGCGCTCGATCTGTGCCCCGTGATTCCCGAGGAACGCGAACAGCGCGCGGCGGGCTTCCTCGTCGACGGCCGCGAAGTTCGAGACCGAGAGCGTGTGGTCGGCATCGTCCGCGACGGTGTACACGAGATACCCACGGAGGTCGCCGTCGCGTTCGTAGCCGTAGCAGTACGGGACACCGTCGTCGTCCCAATCGGCGAGGGTCCGCTCGCGCCACCACGCTTCCGAGCGCCGGAGCGAGAGCGCCGTTCCGGCAGCCGCAGCGGTTTCGACCCGGCGGAGCCGCTCCCAGTCGTCGGCGTCGAGGCTGATCATCTGTCCAGCAGTGTCATCGTCCGGGAGCGCCGACGGTGGCAGGTCGAAGCGGCGAGAGGTGTTCGCCGTTCCCCATCCCAGACGGTGGTAGAACGGCGTCGAAAACGGCCAGAGAGTGACGAAGCCGACATCAGCCTCGCGGTACTCGCGCAATGCGTGGCGACAGAGGTCAGCAGCGTACCCCTGTCCGCGATGCTCCGGCGGTGTCGCGACCGCACCGAGGCCGCCGACCGCCGTCGCCGTGCCGCGGACGGTCGTGTCGAGAAAGTACAGCTTGCAGACCGCCCGGAGGGTGTCGTCGTCGTAGAGGCCTCGCTGGTCGAACAGCGACGGCGGCCAGTCGCCGTCTGAGTCTGGGATTACAGGCCCCTTGCTGGGCGCGAACGCGTACTGGAGTATCCGCTGGCAGGCTTCGCGGTCAGTCGCCGGGACGGGGCGGAACTCGGACATATCGTTGCAGGCGGTCGCCAGCTACAGAAACCTAGTCATCTGCGGGCCGGCGTCGCGGTCCTTCTCGGAAGTGGGTCGTCACGGCACGTACCAGATACCCCGGTCTCGGTCAAGGAGTGACCCGACGACGATGTGCGGGAGCGCGACAATACTGATGAACATGCTCCAGAACGCCACCGCACCAGGGAGCAGGTTGCCTGTTCCCAGCGGGTTCGGGAACGCCCAGTAGACGGCGACGAGGACGCCAAAAGTGGCCAGCGCCCCGAGGACGAGGACGATCCAGGCGCGCAACGCGACGGTCGAGGCGTCCGCGCCGCCGAGCAGGTCCCAGCGCTCGTCGCCGACCGGCTCTGTCTCGACGGACGCTGTCCGCGCCACCTGTCGGGCGGAGTACCAGAACGGGAAGTACAGACCGACGGCGACGAGGACCGGCACAGATGCGAAGTACACCGCGAGCAACAGCGACTCCCCGGCGTCGACGAGCCAGGAGCGGCCGCCGCCGCGTATGTAGCCCAGCACGATGTGCGCCGTCAGGGCGAGCCCGTAGCCCGACCCGATGACGAGTCGAGTTGTGTCGAACGACCCCGCGTACGACGAAAGTGCCCCCGGTTCGACGAGGCCAACCATCAGCGAACTAAACGCGTGGAACGTCTGCGGCCAGAACACGATGGGGACGAGCATCACCGCACCGCCGCGGACAGCCGCCGCCAGCCCGCGCTGGAACCGGGTCCGGAGGTGGTCGGTACCGCTCGTAGCCTCCAGCACCTGCAGGCCGCCGAGGCCCCCCTTCGCCATGGCGACGGTCAGCGCCAGCGCGAGGCCGGCGACTGGCGCGGCGAGAAAGAGGCCGACGAACCCGCCGATAGCCGCCAGATACACCGCGACGTAGCGCCAGCGGAATGAGGGGCGGCGGCGACGGAGGTTCTCGAAGTGCTCGTACCCGCCGTGGGGAAGGTTGAGTGCGACCATCCCGACGAGGTACACCACCATCTGGGCCCGGAGCGGGACTCTGACCTCGGCAGCGCCGAGGAGACCGAAAATGACAGCAAGTACCAGCAGGCTCGCCCGCGAAAGCAAAAGCGACGGATGGCGGTCGGTGTCCCGATGCCGCTGCCAGACGGACCCTAGGCTGGTCGTGGGCATATCGCGAGCCTAGGGAAATACTCACAATAAACGATGCAATGGATTCCAGCAGACTGGGAACAGACCGATGGATTGACTGAATAGATATCCGTTGTGAGGTCTTGGGAATCCGAGGAACCCTTTTTCAGGCATAGTCGCTAGCGGCTGCTATGCGTGATGGCCTTCCTCGCGACCGGACGGTGACCGTCGTCGGCGGCGGCTTCGGCGGCCTCTCGGCTGCGTGCTACTTAGCCGACGCCGGGGCCGACGTGCGACTGCTCGAACGCCACGACCGCCTCGGCGGCCATGCAGGCGTGCTTGAACGCGACGGCTTCCGGTTCGACACCGGCCCGTCGTGGTACCTGATGCCCGACGTGTTCGAGCGCTTCTTCGGGCATTTCGACCGCGAGCCGAGCGATTACTACGAACTGGAGCGGCTCGACCCCCAGTACCGGGTGTTCTGGAAGGACGGCGACCGCGTGACGATGCGGCCGAACCGCGAGAACGCGTACGAGGTGTTCGAGTCCTACGAGGACGGAGCCGGCGACGCGCTGGTTGAGTATCTCGACCGAGCCGAGCAAAACTACGACCTCGCGATGGACCGGGTCGTCTACGAGGGCCGCGAACGGCTGCGTGACTACGTCGACACCGACCTCCTCCCGCTCGCGCCGCGGGCACGGCTGTTCGGGTCGATGGACGACTACGTCAGCCGCTACATCGACCACCCGAAACTCCGGCAGTTGCTGGAATACACGCTTGTGTTTCTCGGCGGCGCGCCACACAACACCCCGGCACTGTACAGCATCATGAGCCATGTCGACCTGAACATGAACGTGTTCTACCCGGAGGGCGGCATCGCCGGCGTCGTCGACGGCCTCGGGTCGCTGGCTCGGGAACTCGGCGTCGACATCCAGGCTGGAACTGAAGTCCAGCACATCGCCGGCGAGGCGGGGGCGTTCGAACTGACCACCGAGGACGGCGTCGTCACTTCCGACCTCGTGGTCAGTAACGCCAACCCCGCATACACCGAGCAGAATCTGCTCGACCCCGCCGTTCGCGACCACGACCCGGACCACTGGGACGACCAGACGTACGCGCCGTCGGCGTTCATGCTGTATCTCGGTGTCGAGGGCGACGTGGACCCACTTGCCCACCATTCGCTGGTCCTGCCGACAGACTGGGACGACCACTTCCAGCAGATATTCGACCGCCCGGCGTGGCCCGACGACCCCGCCTACTATCTCTCGGTCACGTCGAAGACCGACGAGACAGTCGCTCCCGACGGCCACCACGCCGTCGTTATTCTGGTCCCAATCGCGCCGGGGCTGGACGACAGCCCTGACATCCGCAAGGAGTACCGGGAGTTCGTTCTGGACGACCTCGCCGAACAGACCGACGTGGACCTCCGCGACCGCATCGTCGTCGAAGAGACGGCGTGTGTCAGCGAGTTCGCCGAGCGCTACGGCGACCCCCAGGGGACGGCGCTCGGACTGGCACACACGCTGTTCCAGACCGGACCGCTCCGCCCCGGCCACCGCGCCGGCCTCGACGGGCTCTACTACACCGGAGCTTACACGACGCCCGGCATCGGGATGCCGATGTGTCTTATCAGCGGCGAACACACCGCCCGGGACATCATCGAGGACAGCCCGTTCGAGAGGAAGCAGGACCGCTCGGCCTCGACGGCGGACTGACGCCGCCCGCTGTGCGGGAAGTGTCCGCGAACCGTTCGAATCACAGCGTGCTACCGTTGCACACACCGCGGCGGAGCCTCGAACAGTTTATTGTCCCGCTTCAGGTAACGGGGGCATGGAGAAGCTCCGCGAGTCGCTACACGAGGCCCCGATCATTGACAAGGACGGATACTCCTATCTGGTCCACCCGCTCAGCAACGGCGTCCCGATGCTGGAGCCGGAACTCCTCCGCGAGGTCGTCGTCGGCGTGACGCGGGCGGCCGACCTCGACGTGGACAAGATCGTCGCCCCGGAGGCGATGGGTATCCACATCGCGACCGCGCTCTCACTGCAGACGGATATCCCGCTCGTGGTCATCCGGAAGCGTTCCTACGGCCTTGAGGATGAGGTGCCGCTGCACAAGACCACCGGCTACTCCGAGTCGGAGATGTTCATCAACGACATCGAGGCGGGCGACGACCTGCTCATCGTCGACGACCTGCTCTCGACGGGCGGAACGATGGCCGCAATCTGCGAGGCGCTCGACGACATCGGGGCGAACATCTCGGATATCGTCGTCGTCTTCCGGAAACAGGGCGACTCAGCGCTCGACGACACCGACTACGATGTGACCAGCCTGCTCGACATCTCGGTCGACCAGGACGGCGTGACTATCCACGACTGAGCCGACGCCTGCCGCGAGACGTTACCCCTGCTCGACAGCGGCGGCCATGTGCTCCCGGGCCTCCTCGGGCGTCATCCCGCGAACGCCACATGCACAGGAGAGCAGGTCGGGGTCGGTCAGGTCGTCGACCTCCTCGGCGCTGGCCCGGTCGAGTACGTCCTCGTCAGCGTCGTAGTCGAATGTCACCCGATATGTGACCTGTGCCACGCCCTCTATCTGGTGGGACTCGTCGGGGTCAGGGTTCGCGATGGCCTCAGCGTGCTCTTCCTGCATCGCGGACTTCCACTGTTCGAGGTTCGCCTCGGGGTCCGAATCGTCGGGCATACGCTGGCTGTCGGCGGCAGGCCTGAAAAAGCGAGCGCTGGCGCTCCGGTCAAGCGGGAGCCAAGAAAGGGGCTGATTCTCGGAACGCTTTTTCCGCCAGCAAACACTGGCTTTCCTGTGGTCGACTCCCGATTCGTCTCCGACCGACCTCGGCTCCTGTTGGCCGCCGCCACCGCTGTCGCCGCCGTTGCGACGGCCGGCAGCCTCTATCTCTCGCTTGGCCTCGGATTGACGCCTTGCCGGCTCTGCTGGTACCAGCGAATCCTAATGTACCCGCTGGTAGTCATTCTCGGCGTCGCCGCCATCGAACGCCGACCCGGTGTCATCCGGACGGCGCTGCCGCTTGCCGTGCCGGGTGCCGCCATCGCGGCCTACCACTCCTGGCTGCAGGTGAGCCAGACGACCTGTGGTATCGGGGCGATCAGCTGTGCACAGATTCAGTACCGCGTACTCGGCCTGACAGTGCCGAACCTCTCGCTGGTGGCGTTCGTACTTGTGACCGGGCTGGTCGCTGCGGCCGCGCGACCGTCTGGCAGTCAGTTCTGATTCGCGGGAACAAGAAAGCCAGTGAGCGGCCGATACCGGACAGCCTTCGCCGGGACCGCGCCCCTTTTTCGGGTTGCCCGACGTGGCTCCGATATGGAGTACACTAGACTCGGTTCGACCGGAACGACGGTTTCACAGCTGTGTTTCGGTACCTGGCGCTTCGGCCGGGAAACGGGCGGCGTCGTCGAGACCGACCGCGAGGAGGCTCACGAACTCCTCGATGCGGCGTGGGAGCGGGGCATCAACTTCATCGACACCGCCAACGTCTACGGCAATCCAAACGGGACCAGCGAGGAGTACATCGGCGAGTGGCTCGACGATTACGACCGCGAGGACTTCGTCATCGCCTCGAAGGTGTACTTCCCCTTCGACGGCCGCGGCGAGCCCGGTCCCAACGACTCCGGGCTCGGGCGCAAGCACATCCGCGCCCAGATTGAGGGGACACTGGACCGCCTCGATACGGACTATCTCGACCTCTACTACATCCACCGCTGGGACGAGCACAGCGACATCGAGGAGACGCTGTCGACGCTTGATGACCTCGTCCGTGCGGGGAAAGTCCACCATCTCGGCGCGTCGACGATGGCCGCCTGGCAGCTGACCAAAGCCCTCTGGAAGAGCGACGTTGAGGACTACGAGCGCTTCGAGGTGACACAGCCCCTGTTCCACGCCGGCTACCGCGACGACGTGAAAGACTACCTGGATGTGTGTGCCGACCAGGACATGGCCGTCTGTCCGTACTCGCCGCTGGCCGGTGGGTTCCTCACGGGCAAGTACGAGCGCACGGACGACGACGACCCGACGGCCTTCGAAGGGCCGGAAGGCTCGCGGGGCTCGCTGTCCGACCGCTTCGAGGACTTCTACCTCTCCAAGCGCGGCTGGCACGTCCTCGATGAACTCCGCGCCGTCGCAGACGAACTCGATGCCACCCCCGCCCAGGTCGCGCTCCGCTGGCTCATCGAACAGCCGGACTTCACCTGCGTCCCCATCGTCGGTGCCCGCACCGTCGATCAACTCGACGAGAACGTCGGTGCGACGGACATCTCGCTGTCCGACGAGCAGTTCAACCGGATCGTGAGCGCCCGCTACGCCGAGGACGGCGAGCGCTGGGGCCACCGAGCGTAATTGGGAGACGAACTGACAGAACCACGCTGGAGTCAGGAGATGCTCTCGTCGTTCCGGGGGCGTTCGATCTAATCGCGGCCCGGTAAGATTCTCGGCCGACTACTGATAGATTTACGACGCTGATTTGCTGGCCCTGTCACCAGAAACAGCCACTGTCTCAGGTGCAATCTCGCCCAACAGCCAGACCGCTCCGCCAGTGACGAGAAACAGGCCGCCAAGCGCTGCGACTGTCGTGGTCGCCGTGGTTGCATCCGCCAGCATCCCAGCAGCAAGTGCCAGTGGCGTCCGGAGTAGCATATTCAACATCGACACCGCGGAGAGCAACGTCGCCCGTCCGACCGCCTCGACATGGTCATTGACGTATCCGTTAGCGATCGGCTGGACCAGCGGCTTCGCGGTTCGCATCGTCGCGAACGCCGGGAGTGCCGCAAGCGCGATCCACAGCGGTATCACGAGCGCGACAGCCGTCAGAACTGGCACGACGACGACGGCTCTGTGGACCCCGAGACGGTCCTCAATTGTGCCGGCGTAGTAGCCGCCAGCGGACGACACTGCTGTCAGGACGGCGTACAGCACCCCCAGTCCGAGGGCAAGTGCCGCGCCGGCCTCGCCTGCTCGCGCCGCCGCGATCGGACCACCGGCAGGAATCTGAACGCCGATAGCGGTGGCGTACGGCCCCAGTGTCTCGACGACCATCGGCTGGACGTAGGTGCTGGAAACGCCCAAAACGGCATAGAACAGCCCGATGTACAGGATCAGTGCCCGAAGCGGCGGTCGAGCCAGATACGTGTAGATGACGGAGACGGTTTCCAGTGGATCGAGACGGTCGGCGGAGTTCCCGTCATCACCCCGGGCAGCGTACTGGCGATTTTTCGGCAGTGAGAGCAGGCTGAGGAAGCCGAGACTGTTGAAACCGATCGCAGCAACGAACGGATAGCTCGGGTGCAACCCGTACAGCAGGCCACCGACAACCATCGATACCGCTGCAGTCCACTTCTGCACTGCGTCGCCCCGGCCACGGATATGACTGAACTGCCCACTATCGAGTCGTTCAGTGAGCGTATCGTACAGCCACGCATCCATGCTACCCGAGCGTAACGTCAGCGACAGCGCCCACAGTGCATAGAGGAAGGCGTACCAGAGGAAACCCGACGCGAGAACGAAGCCCGCGAGGGAGACAACGGTGAACAGCACGCTGAGAAGGAGGCTCGCCCGCCGCCCGAGCCTGTCACCGACGTAGCCTGTTGGGATCTCGCCGACGACAGATAACCCTGAGTAGGTCGCTGAGAGGATACCAACCTGTGTGAACGTCAGCGTTCGCAGGAGAAACAGAGTGAAAACAGGAGTGATAAATCCGACAGCGATCGTGGCACGGTACAGATAGTACCGGCGCACTAACCCACGGTCGGATACCGATCGGAACATACGAATGCTGTCAATTTCGGGGGACTAAGATCCTTCCTGAAACGCACTTCTGTTTAATTTCTAACGGGAAGAAGTAGCGATCAGCACACATCGGCCGTACCGACAGTATACTCTGAAGCGCGTCAGACAGTTTCCGAGGGGTCGACGACCTCATCAGTGGCCGGATACACGCCGACCTGATCGCAGTGGCCCGCCAGCGGGCACGCATCGGGGTCGTCCAGACAGGCCGGCTTTCTGGCCGAGCAGTACTCCCTGCCGAACTGAATCATCGCGGTGTGTCCGAACCCGCACTTCTCCGCGGGCACATCGCGCTCCAGATACTCACGGACGGTTTCGTGGTCGGCGTCGGCCGGGGCCAGTCCCATCCGGCGGGCGATGCGGTGGACGTGTGTATCGACTGGAAACACGCCGCCGCGACCGCCCGCGAACAACAGGACGCAGTCGGCAGTCTTCGGACCGACACCGTTCATGTCGAGCAGTGTCGACCGCACCGCCTCGGGGTCGCTCTCTCTGACGAACTCGTCGAAGCCCGCCTCGCCGCCGTACTCCTCGCAGATGCGCTGTGCCAGTGCGATGATGCGCTCGGATTTCTGGTTGTACAGCCCGGCCGAGGAGATGGTTTCAGCGAGTTCGGGCTGGTCGGCGTCGGCCAGCGCACGGGCGAGGTCGGTCCCGCCAGTGTCCCCCTCGCTGGTCGCATCTTCATCGCCGCCATACCGTGCCATCAGTTCGTCGTGGGCGGGCTGGCTCGCCTTGTCGGAAGTGTTCTGACTGAGAATCGTCCGGACGAGGCACTCGAAGGCGTCCCGGCCGCCGTAGGTCTTCGTCCAGTACATCTCGCCGAGACGGTCGACGACGGCTTCGGCTCGCGTCCCCGCCGTCTCCGGGTCGAACGTTGCCGACTGGCCACCGCCAGCGGTCCCGCCGCTGATGTTCTCCGCTGGTTCCTCGTCGTTCATACCGGGTGCCAAGGCTGGGACCGACAAAACGCCTGTCCCGAAAGTCGGTCGCAGCGCAGACGAAGCGTATACCGGCGGCTGGCGAGAATCGGTGATTCCAGTGTGGTCCACAGCAAAGGACCTGAAATGGGGCGTCCTTGGGGCGAGACGCCCACGGGACAGACACGAAAAGCTCGTGGCGTGCGGCGACGGGCTATGCCCACGGTGGCCGTCGCCGCGAAAGATGGTCGAGACTGACAGGTCAGTACACACTCACGTCCTGACTCTCACCTCCTGTCGGGCGGCGTTTGCGCGGACGACAGGGACGGCAGTACCCGACTCGCTACGGCGACAAATATCCCGCCTCGATGTGGCCTGTTCGTCCGGCATACAATTGTTTAGGCTACCCTAAAACACAAAAAGCCACCGGTTTCTAGGCGGGCCAAAAAGATGGTGTCGATTACTCCTCGACGATGACGGTGCCAGCCATCCCTGCAGCCTCGTGCGGAATGCAGACGTAGGCGTGCTCGCCGGCCGTTTCGAACGTGTGAACGTAACTCTGGCCGGACTGAACGGCCCCCTTGCCGTTCTCCCAGCCCTCGCGTGCAGCCGACTCGCTTTCGAACCCACCGGAGGCCCAGTACGCCGCGTCCTCCGGGAGGTCTTCTTCAACAGCGGTGACCGAGTGCGCTTCGCCACCGACGTGTTTCCAGGCGACCGTGTCACCAACACTGACCGTGAGTTCCTCGGGCGCGAACGCCACTGCTTCCATGTCGACGACGTGGTCGGCGTCCTCGGGAACGCCCTTGACGACGTTCGGGCCGCCGGACAGCGACGACTCGGTGTCTTCGGACTCCTCGCTGCCGTGGCCTCCGGATCCGCTCGGGGCGCTGTCGACAGCACCGACAACGGCGAACTGCGCGGTTCGCGTGGCATCCGCAAGCACTGTCGGATTGCCGTCGCCGTTCGTGAGTCCCTTCGAGTAGTCGCTCAGCGCAGCCTCGAAGCTCTCGTAGGCGTCGTGGTCCGCCTCCTCCAGCATCTCGTGGACCCGAGCCTCCTCGAAGGTCGCGAAGACGTCCTGTACGATGGCTGCCGCGGCCTCCCCGTTGCCGCCGGCGCTCCCGGCGATGGCGTACGCCGCCGCGATGGCCTCGTCGTTGAACGCCGTCGCCGCAGCGGTGACATCCCCGCCGTCCTCGGCCGCGGAGCGAACGTCCGTAAGCGTCGATTCGAAGCTTTCGTACGTTTCCTCGTCGGCCTCTTCCAGCGCTTCGTGGAAGCCCGCCGCGCCGCTCTCGAAGTGGGCGAAGGTGTCCTGAATGACGGTCGCCGCGCGGTCGGTTTCTGACAGCGCCGCGAGTCCGGCCGCGTCGAAGGCCCGGCCGATCATATAGTCCGCCTCCGCCCCGCTGGCGACGGCCGTCGACAGGGCCGACTCGAAGTCGAGCAGGGCCTGCTGGACTCCGTCGTGGTGTGTCGCCACGGCCTCGCTGTCGTCGTTCTCGTAAGCCGACTGTAGCGAGGTGAGGTGCTCTTCCTCGAAGCGGTGGTAAAGGTCCTCGCTCTCGTGTTCCATCGTCTCGTGGAAGCCGAGTTCGTTCTCCTCGAAGCGGGCGAATACGTCCGAGACGATAGTCGCCGCGCTGTCGGCGTCACCGAGGCGATACAGTTCGCGGGCGTCCGCGATACGGGCGCGGAAGAACGCTGACTCCAGCGCCGCGCGGGCGTCCTCGCCGCCGACCAGCGCTTCGATACCGGTGACGAGGTTCGTATCGACCGTTTCGGTGGCGCTGTCGATACCATCCGCGTTCCCGTTCCCGATAGCACTGGAGAGGTCATCCAGCCCGCCCTCGAATGCCTCGTAGGCTTCGCCGTCGGCCTCCTCCAGCGCGTCGTGTGCGTTCGCCCCCTCGAAGTGAGCGAAGACGTTCTCGACGGCGGTCGACGCTGCATCGGTCGCATCGTTGGCGGCGAGCCAGTCTGCGTCGGCGACGCGAGCACGGTAGCTGTTCAGCGTGACCGTGTGCGCGTACGCCTGCCCGGGACCGCCGGCGGAGGCGAGCGCGGCCGCATCCCAGCCACGGGCCTGCATCGTCGCGAGGTGGCCCGCGCCAGCGACCGACGCTTCCTGAACCAGTGCGTACGCGCCCGAAACGGTCGCATCGAGCGCGGCACGGGCCTGTTCAGTGACGCCGCTTGCCGCTTCGTTGCCCGCGGCGGAACCGATGCCGGCCAGTGCGTTCTCGAAGGCTTCGTAGGACTCCGCGTCCGCCTCCTCAATCTGGCTGTAGACCAGCGCGTCTTCGAACGCGGTCATCGTCTCCTCCGCGATAGTGGCGGCTCCCTCGTAAGCGCCCAGCGTCCCAGCCATGGCAGCATTGCTCGCTCGACTACCCAGCAAGAGCAGGTCCAGCACTCTGGTGGCCTGCTGTCCGGCAGCGGCCTGCTGGGCCGTCTGGAGGTGGCCCGACGCCTCGTCTACGGCCGAGGCGGCCCCGGACACGTCGCCCTCTGACAGCGACGACTGGACCGCCCCGAGGGCATCCTCGAACCCCTCGTATGCTGACTCGGATGTAGATTCAAGCTGTTCGTGGGCCCCGTACTCACCGGACGCGCCTTCGAACCGGGCGAAAACGCTCTGGGCGACACTCGCCCCTGCACCGGGTGCGCCGGCCCGGCCCAGCGCGACAGCGTCGTACAGCCGCGCCCGGTAGACATTCCACTCACTCGCGACAGCAGTCATCGGTCCGACCGAGACGCTGCTTTCGCCGCTATCGTCGGTTTCCGCGGTCGTTGCCTGTTCTGTCGGTGCTTCGGTATCAGCTGACGCCGTGTTCGAGTCGGACGACCCCACCCCTGGACACCCGGCGAGCAGTCCCGTCGCAGCGATCCCCACCGTCTTCAGCAAGTCACGTCTCTGTGGCATACAGACGATTAGGTTCGCCTAAAAGACTTAAGCCCACCGATCTTTTGGTGTCCCTAAACCGCCAGACAGTGACTGGTTATTACAGCGACAGGTCCACAGCGTCCCCGGTACTGACGCCGAACGCTTCGTCGCCGCGGCCGCGGTTGACGGCGAGTTCGACGTTCCCGTGGCTGCCGACGGTGACGAGTCGCTGACCTCGGTCGACGGCGGCGTAGGCTCGGCGGACTGGGGCCTCGACCCCGTCGACTGCGACCGTCGCGCCGAACTGATTCGCGAGGAACTCGCCGGGAACGTTCGTCACAGCGTTCCCGAAGTCATCGACGACGAGGACCTCGCCGGTCGCTCCGTCACCCTCGACCGCGGCCGCCGGGAACTGGAGGTCGACGTAGTCGTCGGTGGGGGTGGTTTCGGGCCGGGTTTGGAGGTTGTCGACGCCGGTGTCGTGGACGGCCGCCGCGGCGGGCGCGAACACGTCCCGCCCGTGGAAGGTCGTACTCGCCGGGTCGTCGTAGGCCCAGGTGAACACCTCGAACGCGTCCGGGGCGTCGTTCTCGTTTGCAGCCAGTTCACGGGCGACCGGCAGGAGGACGCCATTGTCCGGGCCCACGAGCGCATGGTCGCCCGTGCGGACGACGATAGCGTCCCTATCGGTTCCGACGCCCGGGTCGACGACGACACAGTGAACTGCCGGCGGGAAGTACGGGAGCGTCTGCGTGAGCCAGAAGGCCGCTGCTCGCACGTCCTGCCGTGGAAAATCGTGGGCGATATCCTCGATACGCGCATCGGTCGCCTGACAGATGACGCCTTTCATCGCGGCCGGGTAGGGAGACCCGAAGTCTGAACTCAGCGTAATCATCAGTCGTCGAGGTCGTCGAGCGATTCGGGGACTGATTCGCCCGTGGCGGCGTACCGTTCGAGCGAGTCGCTGTCGGAGACGTGCTGGAGCCGCTTGATGCCGTGAATCTCTTCGATGACTTCCACGACTGACGACGGGACCCGGTCACGCCAGGACTCGTCGTCGATCATCCGCTGGCGGATCTCGCTGCCCTCCAGCCGGTCGCGGTCGAACATCGGCGACTGACGGACCTCGATGCCGGCCTCCTCGAACAGGCGGACCACCAGCGGATTGTTCGAGTACGCCACGTCGAAGTCCGGACACATGCTTTCGACGTGGCTCACCCAGACAGCGTTGCGATTGATGTCTTCCAGGGGCACGACGTAGGTCGTCAGGTCGTACTCCGCGACGGCCTTCGTGATCATCATGATCCGCTCACCGGCGGTAAAGGGGTCGTGTGTGGTGTGTGAATCGTCGGCGCTTCCGATACCCAGAACGAGCTCGTCGACTTCCTCCGAAATCCGCTCGACCATCGAGTGATGGCCGTTGTGGTAGGGCTGGAAGCGACCGATGTAGAACCCACGCATATTCCCCAGTGGGTGTGGTGGTTTGATAAACCCGACGACGCGGTACTACGGAAATACAGCCCCACCCAATTCGGGCGCTGTACTGCGGTTTTAGGGGTGTTGCAACAACCGACACGGGGAGAAAGTATATCAGTCGACAGGCCTTCCGTGAGTATGTTAGCAACGTTTGTATGAGCGACAACACCGACACCGACGCGACTCCCGACCCTGACCGGGAGGCATCCGACGCTGGGGAGGAAGAGGCGTCGACCAACGGGGCCAAACAGAACCCCGACGAGCCTGCCTCTGACCCCTCAGCCGACGAGCCATCCGACCCCTCAGAGGACCGATGGGGCGAGGGAGAAACGTCCGAAACGACACTCGGAAGCGATGTCCAAGTTGACGGCGAGTCCGAACTGGACGGAGACGAGGAAAATCTCCTCGGCGGTCTCGAAATCGATTCGACCGCCGACATCGAAGTGCCAGACCGACTCGTCGACCAGGTTATCGGGCAGGACCACGCCCGTGACGTGATCAAGAAGGCGGCCAAGCAGCGCCGCCACGTGATGATGATCGGCTCCCCCGGGACGGGGAAGTCGATGCTGGCGAAGGCGATGTCCCAGTTGCTCCCACGGGAGGAACTGCAGGACGTTCTTGTCTACCACAATCCCGACGACGGCAATGAGCCGAAAGTTCGCACCGTCCCCGGCGGCAAAGGGGAACAGATCGTCGAGGCCCACAAGGAGGAGGCCCGCAAGCGCAACCAGATGCGAACCTTCCTCATGTGGATCATCATCGCCATCGTCATCGGCTACGCCCTGATCCTCGTCCAGCAAGTCCTGCTGGGGATTCTCGCGGCCGGTGTCATCTATCTCGCGTTCCGCTACGGCTCGCGTGGCAGCGACGCGATGATCCCGAACCTGCTGGTCAACAACGCCAACCAGAAGACCGCGCCGTTCGAGGACGCCACGGGTGCCCACGCCGGCGCGCTGCTGGGTGACGTTCGCCACGACCCCTTCCAGTCCGGTGGGATGGAGACGCCGAGCCACGACCGCGTCGAACCCGGCGCGATCCACCAGGCCAACAAGGGCGTGCTGTTCGTCGACGAGATCAACACGCTCGATATCCGCAGCCAGCAGAAGCTGATGACGGCCATTCAGGAGGGCGAGTTCTCCATTACGGGCCAGTCCGAGCGCTCCTCGGGCGCGATGGTCCAGACCGAGCCCGTCCCCTGTGACTTCATCATGATCGCCGCGGGGAACCTCGACGCGATGGAGAACATGCACCCCGCACTGCGGTCCCGTATCAAGGGGTACGGGTACGAGGTGTACATGGACGACACCATCGAGGACGACCCCGAGATGCGACGGAAGTACGCCCGGTTCATCGCCCAGGAGGTCGAAAACGACGGTCGGCTCCCGCACTTCACCGAGGAGGCTGTCCAGGAACTCATCCTGGAAGCCCGGCGTCGCGCCGGCCGCAAAGGCCACCTCAGCCTGAAGTTCCGTGACCTTGGCGGACTGGTCCGCGTCGCCGGCGACATTGCCCGCGCCGAGGACCGTGACCGCACCGAGCGAGCGGACGTGCTGCAGGCCAAACGGCGCTCCCGATCCATCGAGCAACAGCTCGCGGACAACTACATCGAGCGCCGCAAGGACTACGAGCTCACCGTCAATCAAGGCGACGTAGTCGGCCGTGTCAACGGGCTCGCCGTCATGGGCGAGGACAGCGGTATCGTCCTCCCCGTGATGGCCGAGGTCAGCCCGTCACAGGGTCCTGGCCAGGTTATCGCCACTGGACAGCTCAAGGAGATGGCCGAGGAAGCCGTTCAGAACGTCTCGGCGATCATCAAGAAGTTCTCTGACGAGGACATCTCCGAGAAAGACGTTCACATCCAGTTCGTCCAGGCCGGTGAAGGCGGCGTCGACGGCGACTCCGCCTCTATCACCGTCGCCACCGCGGTTATCTCCGCGATAGAAAACGTCCCGATCAAGCAGAACCTCGCCATGACCGGCTCGCTGTCGGTCCGGGGTGACGTGCTCCCGGTCGGCGGCGTCACGCACAAGATCGAGGCGGCCGCCAAGTCCGGCCTCGATACGGTCATCATTCCTGAAGCGAACACGCAGGACGTGATGATCGAGGACGAGTACGAGGACATGATCGAGATCATTCCGGTCTCGCACATCTCAGAGGTCCTCGAGGTCGCCCTCGCCGGCGAAGCCGAGAAGGACTCGCTGGTCGACCGCCTCAAGTCCATCACGGGCAAGGCACTCGACCACGAGGTCGGCCGACAGAGCGGCAGTCCAAGTCCCCAATAAATGCCCGAGTGGGCCGCGTTCGTCGGCCTGACGGGGTTTCTTTTAACCGCACTTCTCGGTCTCGCACGGCTCTCGCAGGGAGCCGTACGGCCCGACGGCGGCGTTTCCTCCACAGCTGACGGCGTCTCGATGCCCGACGGCGACCCGACCATCCCGCGTTTCGAGACCCGGCGGGCAGCGGCCCAGCGGCGGCAAATGGAGGATACGCTCGCGCCGAGTGACCTCTCAACAGGGGCCTTACTTGCCAACGTCGCGTTCACGCAGGGGCTGTTCGGCGTCCTGCTGGTCGCCGGTGCGTTCTACTTCGAAATCCCGGCAAGCGCGTTCGGCATCGCCATGGACTCCCTCTCGACGGGACTCCCAGCGCTAGCTATCGGTATCGGCGCAGGGGTCGGGTTCTGGCTGGGCAACGAACTCGCCGCCGCGCTGGCCGATGGCTTCGGCGTCGCCTTCGACGAGTCGCTACGAGAACTGCTCGCTCCGAACTCGGCCGGCGGTTGGGTCATCCTGCTGGGCGGCGTCCTCCCGGTTATCGCTGTCGTCGAGGAACTGCTCTTCCGGGCAGCGGCTATCGGCGTCCCCGTAGCAGGCCTCAACGCGCCAGCGTGGGCGATGGCCATCGTTGCCTCTGTCGCCTTCGCGCTGGGCCACGGCGCACAGGGCCGGGTGGGCATCGTCGTCACCGGAACGCTGGGGCTGGCGCTCGCGGGCCTATTCATCGCGACAAACAGCTTACTTGCCGTCGTCGTGGCCCACTACCTCGTCAACGCCCTCGAACTGATTGTCCACGAGGGACTGGGCGTCGACCGGCTCTGGGTTTAGAGATCCTCGATAGCGCGGAGCTTCTGCTCGACGGGCGGCGGCGCTGCGCTCGGCCCATCCCGAACCCGATGATCCGGAATCAACAGCGGCACGGGGTTCGCGGCCAGTGCCTCCCGGACCTGTGCGAGGTCGTCCTCGTCGTCATCGTCCAGGTCCGGCGTCATGCGCGCGACCTGTGCGACGGAGGCGTCCTCGCCGTACGGAATTTCTCGGACCGCTTCCAGTACTGTGCGCTGGTCGGTCGGGACGGTGAGGCCGACGGTGACGTCGGTGAAGTCGTCCTCGACCCCCTGAAGGTACTCGTCGATGCGGTCGAGCAGCGCGTGGTCCTCCCCGGCGTCGGCCTCTGGCTGAGACGGAAACGACAGCGAGATAATCCGGTCACCGGCCTCTCCAAGCTGGACGTACCGGTCGAGATACGACGACTCGCGGGCGTAGATTCCTGCGTCCCCGGTCGGTGCTTCCATACTAGCGTCGTCGGCCGGTCGCCCCTTCAACATTCGGCATCGGCGTTCGTCAGTCCTGAAACGAGAGTACGCTGGGGTAGTCGGAGATGAGCCCGTCGACGCCAGCCCGGACCAGTTCTCGGGCCTGATACCACGTACTGACCGTCCAGACGTTCAGGTCTCGGTCTTCGTCGTCGGCGACGTCGACGAGATCGATGTCGTTCAGATCGGACTCGGTGTACTCGCCGTCGTTGAAGAAGGACGTTCCCTGAACCATGTTGCGGGGGACGTGCATCGCGTCGCAGTCGTAGCGGCGGGTGACCTCCAGCCCCTCCTCGATGCTGTCCCAGAAGAGGAAGGCAACGGGGACTGAGTCGTCGTACTCGCGGACAGTCGCGAGCGCAGCCTCGTAGAACGACGAGACGAGAATGTCGTTGTCGTACTCGCTAACGAGGTCGAGCGTGCGCTCGGTGTAGGGTCGCCACAACTCTCGCTGCGTCGACAGCGCCCGGTCCGACAGCGACTCGGCGAACGCGAGGTCGTCGCTCCCGGGGTTCTTGAACTCCAGATTGACAGCGACGCTCGGTGGAATCGCGTCCATGACGGTCTCAAGCGTCGGGACCGTTTCTTCGGTCCCCAAGACAGTCGCGCCTGTCACAGTATCCGTGTCGGTCTCGAAAACGAGTCCCTCAGTGTCTGTCAGCCCGCGCTCGCCGCCGTCGCGTTCGGCCAGTCCGTTGTCGTGGAAGGTGACGAGCGTGCCATCGGCGGTCGGCACGACATCGACCTCGACCATGTCGGCGCGCCGGTGGGCCGTCTGGGCTCCCGGCCCGCCGAACGAAGCGGCCTCGACCGCCAGTTCCGTGTTTTCCGGGTAGACGCCGGCGAACCCGCGGTGGGCGATGAGCGTCGTGTCGTCGGTCATTCCATCGCCCCCGGTGTCAGTGCCGTCATCGGTGTCGGTCTCACCGGCATCCGATTCCTGTACCGTCGTGCTCCCTGCAATCCCGGAACTCGCCAGCGTCGCCGCCGTCCCTTCGACGAACGTCCGCCGACCGATGTACTGTGACATACTAGGTACGGCTGCCGAGCGGTCGTGAAAGACCGTTTATATGAGGAGTATATGCCTCTCAGTAGAAATGTGTTCCAACGGTCAGGCGTGTAGCCGTATGCGGCCGAGTCCACAGGCTTACGAACTGTGCCGCTCGCGGGCCGCGGCCACGACCAGTGGGAGTGTAATCGTCGCGTCAGCATACACCGAGACATTCCGGGCGTCCTTTTCAAGTTTCCCCCACGAGCGGGCCTCGTCAAGCGTCGCGCCGGAGAGACCGCCGGTGTTCGAGGGGTCCATCGTCAACTGGACGGCGTAGTCGTAGGCATCGGGAGAGACCAGCATCGTCTGGAGGACGTAGTTCTTCGGGACGCCGCCGCCGACGACCATCGCGCCGGCACTGTCGGCCTCGTAGGCGATGTCCGTAATCTGTGTCATGTCCGCTAGCGCGTCGACCGTGAACTCGCTGGTCTGTGAGTACATCCACGCCTGCAGGCCCAGCACCGAATCCTGGAACGCCGGGCAGTACACCGGCACGTCGTTCTCGTAGGCCGCCGCCAGCACGCCGGCGTCCTCGGGCACGTCCTCGCGCTCGTTGACTTCGCTGTTGGCCCGGCCCAGTTCCTCCGTCATGCGCTGGATCGAAACCGCTCCTTCGTCTTCCAGCGTCGAGAACACCTCGTCCCGGAGGTGGTTCTCGAACAGGGCGAAATGCTCCTGTGGCAGGTAGACGTTGTAGATGCGGTCGACGCCCTCATCCCGGAGCGTCTCGTCGTGTTCGCGCTCGGTTTGCCCTTCGGGCGTCACCTCGCCGTGGTGGTGCTTGCCGCCGATGGCCTCGATGCTGTCGTGGGTGCAGTTCGCGCCCGTGGTGACGAGCACGTCGATGTGGCCGTCGCGGATGAGTTCGCTGACGATAGCCCGCATCCCGGTCGGGACCATCGCGCCGGCGAGTCCGAAAAAGGTCGTCACATCGTCGTCGAGCATCTCGCTGTAGATGTCGACGGCCTCGTGAATGTCGCTCGCGCCGATGCCGGCCTCACCGTAGCTATCAGCCAGTTCACCGACCGTCATTCCGGCCCGGGCCTCCGCGTGCCCGATAGGGTCGTGATGGAACGTCTCTCGCTCGTCGGTGTGGTCGCTCATTGCTGTGCAGTCGAGCGCGGGCGGGTTTCAACGTCGTGGTTCGTCACGGTGGATACGGGCTATACATTGGTTGATAATCACATACCGCCGCTGAAACGGAGGGCTTAGACACCCCTGCGTTGGATGGGACGCTATGGATACCGCTTCGTTTCGGCGCGGCGTTCGCGATGTTGCGCCGCTTCTACTGGGGATTATCCCGTTTGGCCTCGTTGCCGGCATCGCGACGGTTAACGCCGGGCTGGGGCTGCCAGCCGCAGTCGGATTGTCTGTGGTCGTCTTCGCCGGCGCATCACAGCTCGCGGCGCTGGAACTGCTGGGACAGAACGCACCGCTGACGGTCGTCGTTGCGACGGCAGTCGTCATCAACCTCCGATTGCTGATGTACTCGGCATCGATTGCGCCGTACTTCCGTGAGTTCACCAGCCGGTGGAAAGCCGTCCTCGCCTACGTGTTGACCGATCAGGCGTACGCGCTGTCGGTCGCCAGTTACCGGTCCGACAGCGAGACGGAACGGAAGTGGTACTACCTCGGCGTCGCCGTGACGCTCTGGGTGGTGTGGCAGGTCACGACTGTCGTGGGAGCACTGCTCGGCACCGGCATCCCCGACGCCTGGGGCCTCGAATTCGCTATCCCGCTCGTCTTCCTCGCGATTTTGGTTCCGGCAATCGAAGACGCGGCGACCGCCGTCGCTGCCGTCGTCGGCGGTGCCATCGCCGTGGTCGGCGCTGGCTTCCCGCTCAATCTCGGACTGCTCGTCGCGGCCGGCGTTGGTATCACTGCCGGCGTGCTCACCGAGTCCGCCACGGGAGGGACCGATGGCGACTAACTACGGCCCGGTCGAGATTGCTGGCGTCATCGCCGTCATCGGCGTGCTGACGTACGCCTGTCGGCTCTCCTTCATCGCGCTGTTCGGTCGGCTCGACGAGATTCCGCCGGTCGTCGAGCGGGTGTTGCGGTTCGTCCCCGCCGCCGTCCTCGCTGCGCTTGTCCTCCCGTCGTTCGTGACCCTCGATGCCGGTAGTTTCGCCGCGGACAAGTTCGTTGCCGGCGCGCTCGCAGCAGGTGTCGCCTGGCGGACCGAGGACGTGTTCGCGACAATGGTGACCGGCATGGGCGTCCTCTGGGCCATCAGGTTCCTGCTGTAGTCAGCCCAGCTCCAGCGAGGCCCCACAGCAGTCAGACCGGTACTGCTCGTGTTGCTCGACGAGCTTGCAGTCCTGATAGCGGCGGGCGACGAGGTCACCACACGCCGTGCAGGTGAGGACGTGCTTCGGGTCGGTGAAGGCCGGACAGTGGATATCAGTATCGAGCTGCGCGGCCCGCTTTCGGAAGGACCGGCCATGGTCGGTCGTCCCGTCGCGCTGGTACTGCTCGACGTGGATGAGTTCGTGGCGCAGCGTCGCTTCCCAGGCGTCCCTGTCGAAGGCCGAAAACGCGTCCCAGGTCAGCGACACGGTACACGGGAGCGGACGGCCGTCGCTTCCGCCGACACTGTCCCAGTCGTATCGCTCGCCGACGGCGGCGTCGTCCAGCTTCGGCCGCTTGACAGCAGCGGCCCGTCGCTTGGCTCGATGGGACACCTCCCAGTCGACGAGGTCGAACCGAACCGAGACGCCCTGCTCGCGGCGGACTCGCCGGCAGTACTCCCGCGACCAGGCGATGAGGTCCGTATCTGACCTAATACCCTCGAACGAAACGCCCTCGGCCATCGCCTCAGAGGCCGGTCGGGCAGTCGATGTAGGTCGTCTCCAGTTCCCAGTCCTCGGCGACGGTCTGGAGCGACTGGACGCCGAACGTCTCCGTCGCGTAGTGGCCAGCGAGAATGACGTGGATTCCCTGCTCGCGTGCCTCGTGGAAGACCTTCTGTTTCCCCTCGCCGGTGATGAGTACGTCGGCGTCCGTTTCGACTGCCTCCTGAAGCCAGTCGACACCGCTACCGGTGACGACGGCGACATCCTCGACGGTTGACGGCCCGAAGTCCAGTACCTGAACCGGCTGTCCGCCAGTGTCTATATTGCCTTCGAGCGAACCTGCGAGTTCGGAGACCGTCTGTGGCTCCGAGAGCGTTCCACGCTGGCCGATGTACTCGCCACCCATCGATCCGAACGGCGCACGGTTGTCGAGCCCCAGCAGGTCCGCGACGCCGGCAGCGTTGCCGAGCGACTGATGTCCGTCGAGCGGGAGGTGGGCGACGTACAGCGCGAGGTCGTTGTCGATTAGCGGCGCGACGCGGCGGTAGTTGGTGCCGGTCACGCGCTCCATCCCGCCCCAGACGATGCCGTGATGGGTCACGAGCAGGTCTGCGCCCGCCTCGTCGGCGCGGTCGATAGTCTCGACGGCCGCATCAACCGCGAAGGCGACGTGCTCGACCGGTTGGCTCGCCGGCCCGACCTGGAGGCCGTTCGGACTGGCATCGATGTCGGCGTAAGCCTCGATATCGAGTCTCTCGTCAAGACGTGCCGCAATGTCTCCGGCGTTCATAGCGCGGGCTTCGAGACGGCCGGTGGTATGCTTTTCTCTACCGGCGTCTGGCTACCCGTTCGATTCGACCAACTGGCCGTTTTCCTGGCCGATGAGGTCCCGGTCCACCGCGGCGTCGATGATGGCGTCGAACTGCTCACCGTCGATGTCGTAGGCGTTGACCGCGACTTCACGGATCTCCGCACGGTCGACTGGCATCTCGCGGTTCTGGAGCAAGCGCATCACTTTGTTGTACTCCAGTTTCGTCAGCGAGGGGCTGTCGTCGCTGCCATAGTTGTCGTCGCTGTCCGAACCACGTTCGGTGTCTCCGCTCTCAGTTCTGGCCGCCGAGCCACTCGACGCAGTCGGTTCCGCCATTTGCCTGTCCGTGGTGTCCGCCGCCGCGTTCGTCGAATCGGACTCCGCAGCCGTGTCCTCATTTTCCGGTGATTGCGACGACTGTTCCTGTCCCGCCGCGCTCGCGCTATCGTCACCCAGCAGCGAGACATCATCGGCCGTTTCAACCACGCTGTCGGTGGTTGTCGGCTCGTCGGTCAGCGGGTCGTCAGTCGTCGGTGTCTCGGATTCGTCCAGCAGTCCCGGCGACTCCGTTGTCCCAGCATCGCCAGCCGTTTCCGCTGTCTCGCGGGCGTCCACCTTCGCCGCCTCGACGGCCGGTTCGACGATGGTTGCGAGCTTCTCCCGGCAGGTCGAGCAGAGGACGACGGTCCCCTGTTTCTCGGCTTCCGGGTCCAGCGATTTCGGGATAATCGGATATTCAGAGAGTGAGACATCGAGCGCGCCGCCACAGAAGTAACACGACGATAGCTGGTCCATGCTCGAAAAAGAAATGGTCTGTTCACTAAAAGACTACTTGCTGTGTCGGATGCCGAGCAAGTGGCGACGGCCACGGCGGTCCGAACAGAACGGAGCTGAGCCGGCGTTTACGGTGCATTACAGTGAAAACACTCATTCATCGAAGAACGCCCGAACCAGTTCTGCGACGTCGTCACCGGGCTCCAGCCACGGCGTATGGCCGTCTCCCGGGAGTTCGTGAAACTCGGCGGTGGGCATCTTTTCGGCGACGGGACGGCCCACAGTTGGCGGGTAGAAAGCATCCTCCGTCCCCCAGATGAACTGCGTCGGGCGGTCGATCCGCACAATTTCGTTTCGGATATCAAAGAGGGGGTGGGCGCGGCCGTACGAGCCCTGTGCGGTCGCCAGCGACTGCTGGCTCTCCGGCCGCCCGGGTAGGTCCTGGCCGGCGGCGAGCAGTTCGTAGAACACGTTCGGTATCGCTGCGGTGTCGACGACGTTGACCCGCTCCATCGACTGCCTCGCGTTTTCGACTGGGTCGCCACGGCTGAGCAGCCACAGCAACACGCGGTTGAGGCCACGAACCGTCAGCAGGCGAAACAGGAGCGGGAGGTCCCGCGAGACGCCGCCCGGTGCGCCGACCAGTTGCAGTCGGTCCACGCGGTCGTGGTCGAGTGCGAGCAGGAACGACTGCAAGCCGCCGTGGGAGTTGCCGACGACGTGGGGCCGGTCGATAGCGAGGTCGTCGAGCAGTTCCAGCAAGTATGCGACCAGAAACGAGCGGAGGTCCCGGTCCCGATAGCTCGGCGCGGCAGAAAGGCCGAGCCCGGGCCGGTCGGGAGCGTACACGCGGTACTCGTCGGTGAGCGACGGGAACAGGGGGAGCCACGTCGCCGCCGGTGTACCGACGCCGTGAAGGAGAACGACGGGGTCCCCATCCGGGTTCCCGCCAGCGAGATAGTGAACGCGACCCGCAGCGTCCGTCTCTGTCACTCGTGACTCGACGGCGAGGTCGTAGTGGTGGGCGAGGCGAGCCTGGGCGTCCGCGTACCGACGCTCGGCCGGATGGGGCCAATCGTCCGGCGACAGCGCGCGGCCCTCCGGAACTGTGGGACCAATACTCATACGCGAACTGTCCAGTGCCGGCCGTATCAGTGTACCGTGGCCCACGCGATGAACAGAGCGGATTGTGCCTCCATGAGACACATATAGCTCCGCTCCCTCGCTATCCCATGGAGCGAATCGAGGGCACCATCCTTGCCGGGCGGTCGTTCGAACCGATCCACGGGAGCGTTATCGTCGAGGACGGGTACATAACGGCCATCGAGGAGACGCCGGCCGACGAAAGCGACCACAACCGCATTGTCCTGCCGGCGTTCGTCAACGCCCACACGCACGTTGGAGACTCGGTTGCGAAGGAGGCGGCCGTCGGTCTTGGACTGGAGGAAGCAGTGGTCCCACCAGACAGCCTGAAACACCAGCAGATCGCAGCGGCCGACGACGAGACGCTGATTGCCGCGATGCACCGCACGCTTCGATTCATGCAGCGAACCGGCACCGCGGCGTTTCTCGACTTCCGGGAGTTCGGCGTAGACGGGGCGCGGGCGCTACGTGAGGCCGCCGAGGGACTCGATATCGAGGATTTCATCTTCGGGAGCGACGACTCCGAAGTGCTTGACATAGCTGACGGATTCGGTGCCAGCGGCGCGAACGACGACGATTTCACCGCCCGGCGGACCGCCACTGAGGAGCGTGGAGCCCCGTTCGCTATCCACGCCGGCGAACCGGACGCCACCGATATCAACCCGGCACTAGATCTGGAGCCGGAGCTGCTGGTCCACATGGTCCATGCCGAGACGGAGCACCTCGAACGGGTAGCTGACCAGAACGTCCCCATCGCGGTCTGTCCCCGTGCGAATCGCGTCCTCGGGGTCGGCCGGCCACCGATTGAGACGCTGCTTGAGTACACAGACGTCGCGCTCGGGACGGACAACGTGATGTTGAATGCCCCATCGATGTTCCGTGAAATGGAGTACACCGCGAAGACGTTCGACCTCCCCTCGCGGACGGTGCTCCGGATGGCGACGACCGCTGGAGCCGAAGCGGTTGGTCTCGACTGCGGTGTCATCGAACCCGGTCGCCGGGCCGCCCTACTGGTCCTCGATGGCGACTCGGACAACCTCTCGTCCGTCGCAGACCCGGTTGACGCAGTTGTCCGGCGGGCATCCCCGCTAGATATCGACCGAGTCATCTGCTGAACGGACGGCGGGAATGGACCCGGATATATTCCGGCTTAGCGCTGGTCTGCGTGGGCGAACACGAACGCCCGGAGGAGTTTCGCGGCCAGCGTCGCCGCCTGACCGTCGTCGCGGTCGTTGACCTCGACAACGTCGAAGCCGACGGCGTGCGGTGCGACGGTCTGGACTACGTCGTGCAGCTCGCGTGGTTCGAGACCGAACGGCTCCGGCGTCCCGGTCCCCGGCGCGAACCCGGGATCGGCGGCGTCGATATCGACGGAGAGGTACACTCGCTCGTCGGCGAACCCGGGCGTCCAGTCGGCTACGTCTTCCGGCGGAACCACGGTCACGTCGTCCTCGTTCGCGCGGTCCCATTCGGCTTCCGAGCCAGTGCGTGCGCCCAGCACGATTGCCTCGTCAGCCACCGAGAGCGCGTGGCGGGTCACTGTCGCGTGGGAGTACTCGTCGCCGGCATAGGACTCGCGCAGGTCCAGATGCGCGTCCAGACAGACGAACACATCCGGATCGAGCGCGCGCACACCAGCGACGGAGACGGTGTGTTCGCCACCGACGACGAGCGGGACGGCCCCCTCGCTATCGAAATCCGAGAGGGTGCCCTGGAGGAAAGTGAGGTACTCGGCAACGTCGGCCGTGGGACCGATGTCGCCGTGGTCGTAGACGGAACAATCTGTGAAGTGCTGGTCGGTGCGGTGGTCGTAGTCGTCGAACTGCTGGCCGAACTGGCGGACGCGGCGCGGTCCGAACCGGGCCCCGGGGCGAAACGACGTCGACGCGTCAAGCGGCGCGCCCACGAGCGCGTAGTCGGCCGCCCCGCGGTCGGCCCCCGCACCGGGCAACATCGTTACGAGCGTGTGATCTTGCGCTGCTCTTCGTACTGGAGGTACTCGATCTCGTCGTCAGGCTGGAGGTCGATGTCCTCGGGGACGCGCATCGTGAACGTGTCGTAGGTGTCGAGGTCCATGACCTGGGCGTCGTTGCCGTCAGTCGAGACGACCTGACCCTGCTTCCGGTTGACGATCGGGACCCAGACCTTCGCGTCGACAGGCTGGGACAGCGAGCGCTTTTTCCCGTCGAAGACGCCCTTGGCGTCGATTCGGGCCTTGGCGCTGCCGTGCTTGCCCGGCTTGGCCGTGCTGTAGGAGTTGATCTTACACGGCGTGTCTTCGATCATGACGTAGCTACCTTCGTCGAGCTCTCGAACTTCGGTCTGCTCTCTTGCCATACCGCCGGATTACCCCTGTTTGGGTATAAACGGTTTGGAATGCCGCAAGCCAGACCCGTCGCGACTCCCGCTCTATAGCTGGGTTCGCGTAGCGTGTGGGACACGCACGCCCAGAACGTCCCGACAGCAACACCGCGTCCGGCGACCGTTTCCGTCCTACCCCCACAGTTCAAGTGAGTTTGCACTAACCACACAGGTGTGGCACTCTCGTTCGACCTGTTCGGGACACTCGTCACGGCAGACCGGCCGTCGGAGCCGTGGGATGCCGTTGCTGAGGCGCTTGTGACCCGGTCGGTTCGGGTGCCGGACGACTGGGAGGACGCCTACCGCTCGGCCCATCGCGACTACGACCGCGGCCGGGAAGCGCCGCTGGACGAGCACGTTCGGCTGGCACTTGCCAGCCGCGGAATCGAGGTCACGGAGGAGACGGCGACCGGGGCCGTCCTCGACGCCTTCGACAGCCCAGTCACGGTCCGCGACGGGGCCATCGACGCGGTAGACGCCGCAGCACAGCAAGGCCCGGTCGCTATCTGCTCGAACTGCAGCGTCCCAGGGCTGGTCGAGCGAACGCTGGAACGAGCAGCTATCGAAGCCCGGAGCGACCACTCGTTCGACGCCGTCGTCACCAGCGTCGGCTGTGGCTGGCGGAAACCCCATCCAAATATCTTCGAGTCGACCGCCGACGCACTCGACGTGGCGCTTGCCGACCTCGTCCACGTCGGTGACGACGCCCGGACGGACGGCGGCGCGGGCCGCGTGGGTGCGCAGTCGATGCTGCTGGAGGACCGTTCGCTCCCGGCGATAGCCGAACAACTCCGCGAGGGAAAACTGTGCTGAGCGCGCTGGCCGTGGCCATCGCCGGGGGACTAGAACTTGTGATCGGTGAGCCGCCGACCCGCCTGCATCCCGTCGCGTGGTTCGGACGGCTCGTCGGGACGGTCGACCGCGAGTGGGACCACCCGCTTACCGTCGGTGCACTCGCCGCAACCCTGTTGCCGCTCGGGGTCGCTGTCGTCGTCAGTGGCGGCGTCGCACTCGCTGCCGGCCTCACGCCCCTCGCCGCCGTCGCACTCGCCGGCCTCGCGCTGTTCCTGACCACGAGCCTCCGAAGTCTTCTTTCGACTGCACAGGGTGTCATCGCTGACACCGACACCGACCTCACAGCTGCTCGGGACGGGCTCCTTGCACTCGCTGGCCGAGACGCGAGCGATCTGTCTGCGGGCGAGGTCCGGAGCGCGGCCGTCGAGAGCGCGTCCGAGAACCTCGCCGACGGCCTCGTCGCGTCGCTGGCCGCGTTTGTCGTGGCCGGCCTCGTCGCTGCGGGCGTTGGCCTGTCACCCCTTCCCGCCGCTGCCGGTGCAGCGGCGTGGGTCAAGGCCGTCAACACGATGGACTCGATGCTTGGCTACCGCTCGAAACGCATCGGAACGCCTGCGGCACGGCTCGACGACGCCGTGATGTGGCTCCCAGCACGGGTGAGCGCGCTCCTGCTCGCCACCGCCTGCGGGTCGCCTCAATCAGTGGCCCGCGCCCGGGCCTGGCTGGACGGCGTCCCGTCGCCGAACTCCGGGTGGCCGATGGGGACGGCCGCCGCGGCGCTTGACGTTCGACTCGAAAAGCCGGGCGTGTACGTCTTGAACCCTGCGGGCGGACTCCCCGACGTGGCGACGGCACAGCGTAGCGTGACGCGGGTGGGCGTCGCCGGGGTGCTGGCGTACCTGCTAGCCGGGCTGGGGGTGCTCGCGTGGTTCTGACCGCGGTCCGTGGGGCGCTGGGATTCCTCTCGCGGCTCCCGGTCGGCCACAGCGAACAAGCGTGGGATGCCTTTGTCGCGACGCCGGCGGCGTTCCCGCTGGCCGGCTACGTCGTCGGCGGCCTCGTCGCGCTCCCGTTTCTCGCCGCTGGCCTGCTCCCAGCCCCGGTCATCGCCGCGGCGTATCTCGGGAGCGTCGTCCTCGTCACCGGCGTCAACCACGCCGACGGGCTCGCGGACCTCGGGGACGCCGCCGTCGTCCACGGCGACCCGGCGGAGCGCCGCGACGTGATGCAGGACACGACTATCGGCGTCGGGGCCGTCCTCGCGCTAGGGACCGTCCTCCTCGCGCTGGCGCTGGCCACGGTGGCTGTTGCCGGACTTCCACCGCTAGTCGCCGTTTCGCTGGCCCTCGCCGCGGAGGTGGGAGCGAAACTCGCGATGGCGACATTGGCCTGCGTCGGCCGCCCGAGCCACGAGGGGTTCGGTTCGACGGTCATCGACGGGAACGGCCCGCGCCACCTCGTCGGCTCGCTCGCCGTCGCGCTCCCGGCTGCTGTGATCGCCGTTCCGGCAACCATCGTCGCAGTTCTCACCGGCCCGCTGCTGGCGCTTGGCCTCTCACGCTGGGCCGACCGCCGATTAGGCGGCGTCAGCGGCGACGCGTTCGGTGCGGCCAACGAACTCACCCGCGCCATTGCGCTCCACGCCGGCGTCGCCGCGTGGTCGCTGTTCGGTAGCGTCTGGTCGATACCGCTCGTCGACTGGGGGGTGCTCGCGTGGACGCTCTCGTGATGTGTGGCGGTCGCGGGACGCGACTCGACACTGAGGTCGAGAAACCGCTCTTTCGAATCGGCGGCGTGCCGATGGTCGACCGTGTCGTCGGTGCACTCAAAAATAGTTCCGCCGAGCGAATTATCGCCGCAACGTCGCCGAACGCGCCGGATACGGGGTCGCATCTGGACGTTCCCTGCATCGAGTCGCCGGGTGAAGGGTACGTCGCGGACCTCGACGCAGCGCTGGCTGATGACAGACTCTCCCGGCCGGTGCTGACCGTCGCCGCCGACCTGCCGTTGCTCGATGGCGAGGTAGTCGACCGCGTGCTGGACGAGCACAGCGGGGGTTCGCTATCGGTTCTGGTCCCGGCCTCGCTGAAGCGCAATCTCGGCGTCAGCGACGACACGACGTTTGAGGACGGCGACCGGGAAGTCGCGCCGACGGGCGTCAACGTCGTCGGCGACGGCTCCGACGACACCTGGCTCACGCGGGACCGACGCGTCGCGGTCAACGTCAACACGCTCGCTGACGCACGCGTGGCAGGACAGTGGCTGTAACCACAGACACCGGCCGCGCGAAACTTTCTCCATACCGCCCGCCGTAGCACCCGTCAATGGACCCTGATTCGGTGGAGGGCTTGCGGGCGAGTGGCGGCGACGGTGCCGGGGACGCCATCGGTCCGGACGGGCGCGTGCCACACGGCAGCAGCGACGATCCGGACCTACTGGATTTCAGCGCGAACACGAACCCCCGGGTCCCACCGGGCGCACAGAAGGCGTACCGGGCGGCGTTCGAGGGCGCCCGCTCGTATCCGGCGGACGACTACCCCGCGTTCCGCGAGGCCGCGGCGTCCTTCGTCGACTGCGACCCGGCGCAGGTGGTCCCCACGGCCGGCGGCCTCGAAGCCATACGCCTCGCGATCCAGACGACGGTTCGGGCGGGCGATAGCGTCCTCGTCCCGTATCCCAGTTTCGGCGAGTACGCCCGCGAGGTCCGTCTCCAGGGCGGAACGCCGGAGTTCGTCCCGCACGACGAACTGCTGGCCGCCGACCCGGACAGTCACGCGCTCGCCATCGTCTGCAACCCGAACAATCCGACTGGGGAGACAGCGAACCCGGCAGCGCTACGGACCTTCGCCGATGACTGTCGCGAAGCCGGGACGACCCTCTTGGTCGACGAAGCCTTTCTCGGGTTCACTGACGAGCAGTCACTGGCGGGCCGCGAGAGCGTCATCGTCGCGCGCTCGCTGACGAAGCTGTTTGGCCTTCCCGGCATCCGGATGGGCTATGCCGTCGGGACCGGTGACGCCGGGGATCGACTCGCGACCGCGCGACGCGCCTGGTCGATGAGCGCCGCTGCAGCGGCGGTTGGGGCACACTGCTACGGGCAAGCGGAGTTCGTCACGGAGACGAAAGCCCGTGTCGCCGACGAGCGAGCGCGGATGCGGGAGCGCCTCGGCGACCGCTTCGACGTGTTCCCCTCCGATGCGCCGTTCCTGTTGCTGTCAGTCAGCGAGGCCGACGAGTCCGTCGACGACATCCTCGCCTCGGCCCGCGAGGCTGGTATCGCGCTCCGGGACGCCCGGACGTTCCGCGGGCTGGACTCGCACATCCGCGTCGCTGTCAGAGCACCCGAAGAAGACGACCGGCTGCTGGACGCGCTGGATGTTTGAGACGACCGTTCGGGATGGCGTCTGTCAGCTTCGCCGTGAAGGAGCCCGCTGGCTCTCGACGGCGTGGGACGGCGGCTACCGGACCGTGGACGCCGTCTACAACGTCACCGTCCCTGAGGGGTTTGAGCGGACCGACCTCGACGCCTACCGCACCGAGCGGCTGTCCGGGGCCGATTTCCCCCTTGGCCCGGCGCTACTCACGGGCGTCCACATGGAGCACGCCCGCTGTGCCCGGAGCGGACCGGTGTCGGTGCTGGCAACAGCTGGCCTCTCGAACCCCGCCGCGTTGCCGATGTCGGCAGCGGAGACAGCCGACGGCTCCGACGGGACTGCGTCGAATACGGCGGACAGCCCCGACTGGCGGCCCGGCACGGTCAATCTCGTCGTCGGCGTCGACCGCGCGCTGGACGAGGGCGCGCTGGCGACGCTACTCGCCACCGCCGTCGAGGCGAAAGCTGCGACGCTGCTGGACGCGGCGGGCGTCCCCGGAACCACATCGGACGCGGCCATCGTCGGCTGTGTCCCGAGCGCTGAGCGCGCGTCTTTCGCCGGGAGTGCGACCGAAATCGGGGCCGCTACCCGCGTCTGTGTCCGCGATGCTATCAGAGCGAGTCTGGCCGCCCGCTACGGGGGCGACGCCCTGCCGACTGTCGAAAACGCGGAGTATGGCGTCGTTACCGACCGGGATACCGAGGTCTTCGAGCCGTGAAAGGACAGTGTGTCATACGACAGTCCCGCAGTCCAAACGGCTAAACAGAATCCGGCCGAACAGACGGGCATGACCGACAACACGGCCGGCCCAACCGCCGAACCCATCGAGCCGAGCGCGCCCGAAGAGTTCGGACTGGTGCAGGTCTGGTGGGGCGACGGCAAGGGCAAGACGACGGCGGCGCTGGGGATGGCGACCCGCGCCGTCGGTCACGGCTACCGCGTCCACCTCCTGCAGTTCATGAAAGGCGGGACCAGCACCGTCGAGGATGTCCGCGGTGAGTACAACGCTATCGCCGCCCTGCCGGGATTTTCCTACGAGAACGCCGGCCACTACGGCTGGCACGGCTTCCTCGACGGGAGCGAGGACGACGAGCACGAGGCCCGCGCCAAGGGGGCGCTCGACCGCGCTCGGGAGCTCGTACAGGCCAGCGCTGACGCCGACCTCTCGATGCCGCGAGACGCCGACGGCCCGCCGGAAGACGGTGTCAACATGCTCGTCTTCGACGAGATTCTCTACGCTGCGAACCGCGGGCTCGTCGATCCCGAGGACGTTCTCGGGCTTATCGAGTCCAAGCCCGAGGACCTCGAACTCGTTCTCACGGGTGGCCACGAGCGGCCCGAGTTCCTGACTGACCACGCGGACCTCATCACCGAGGTCAGCAAGGAGAAACACCCCATCGACGCCGGCCAGGGCGCGCGGAAGGGGACGGAGTTCTGAACGCAGTATCCCGAACAGCGCTACCGTTCGTCCAGTAGATCGTCGACGATCTCGCGGGCCGCTTCAACGTGGTTGTCTGCGATGGCGTCGTCGGTGCTGTCGACGTGTGACAGAATGTGGTCGATGGTCGTCAGCCGCTCGGCCAGCACGTCTTCGGGGAGTTCACCGTCAGCAATGTCGGCGGCGACGGCTTCCGCCTCCCCGAGCCAGCGGCTGGCCGTTCGTTCGACCGGCCGCTCCCCGGTTTCGGCGAGGTGTCTGTGCAACGCCTGTAGCCGTTCGTCTGTCACAGAGGGAACTCGGAAGGCCGGGAGAAAGAACCTCTGCCGAATCACTGATGTTCGCGGCGGCCCCAGCACTGCTCGATGGCTCATACGCTGCTGGTCGCCGGGACGGCCAGCCACGTCGGCAAGTCGACCGTTGCGGCCGGGCTCTGCCGCTATCTGGCCGACTGTGGCGTCTCGGTCGCGCCGTTCAAGGCTCAGAACATGAGCAACAACGCCCGGGCGACACCGGGCGGCGAAGTCGGTGTCTCACAGTACGTGCAGGCCCGCGCGGCCGGTGTCGCGCCGTCGACCGACCACAATCCAGTGCTGCTGAAACCGCGGGGCGACGGCGAATCACAGCTCATTCTGGACGGCGAGGCCGTCGGCCACTTCGAGGCCCGGGGCTACTACGACGAGCACTGGGGTGACGCGCTGGACACGGCCCGCGCGGCCCACAACCGACTCGCGCAGTCCCACAACGTGATTGTCGCTGAGGGCGCGGGCTCTATCGCCGAAATCAATCTGCACGACCGCGACCTGGCGAATGTTGAGACGGCGCGCTTCGCCGACGCCGACATCTTACTCGTCGCAGATATCGAGCGCGGCGGCGTGTTCGCCTCGCTCGTCGGGACGCTCGAACTCGTTCCCAATGACATCCGGGGACAGGTGGCCGGCGCGGTCATCACGAAGTTCCGCGGCGACCGCTCACTGCTGGAGCCGGGTATCGACGAGTTTGAGGACCGAACTGGCGTCCCAGTTCTCGGCGTGATTCCCTACGACGACCCGGGCCTCCCCGAGGAGGACAGCGTTGCGCTGCCGCCGGTCGGCGAGCGGTCCGTCGTCGGCGACGATGACGGTGTACCCGATGAGGAGAGCATCACCGTCGCGGTCCCGCGGCTCCCGCGAATCTCGAACTTCACCGACCTTCAGCCACTCGCCCGCGAACCCGGCGTCAGGGTCGCGTACATTCCGCCCGATGCCGCCCTCGCCGACGCCGACGCGGTGGTCCTGCCGGGGAGCAAGAACACGGTCGACGACCTACAGGAACTCACCAACGCTGGATTCGGTGACCGACTGCGGGCGTTCGACGGTCCCATCGTCGGCCTCTGTGGCGGTTACCAGATGCTCGGCGAGGAAATCACGAACGCTGCAGTCGAAGGGACCGGCGACGCGGACCAGATCGAGGGGCTTGGCTTGCTCCCGGTGACGACGGCGTTCAGCGAATCGAAGACAGTCGAACACGTCGAACGGGCCCTCGACGGTGTCGGACCGCTCTCCGGGGCGAGCGGGACCGTCGAGGGCTACGAGATTCACATGGGCGACTCAACACTGACCGGCGAGGCAGCCCGCCCCTTCGACAGTGACGGAGCGGCGACCGACAGCGTTCTGGGAACGTACCTCCACGACCTCTTTGTCAACGACACTGCCATAAATGCCCTCGTGAGAAATGCGTTCGAAAGTGCTGGTATGGACCTTCCAGCCGCAACCGAGCGAGCCGACGGCGACCCGTACGAACGAGCGGCCGGGCTCATCGACGATCACGTCGACCTGGGACCGCTCGGACTGCCTGATCGGTGAGTGTTTGATACTACTTCAACTTCCGGAAATTTATATATAGCTAGCCCGCAATATTCCCCAATGGTCGAAGTGTTCGCGGTCGCCAGTGGGAAGGGTGGGACTGGCAAGACGACGAGCACCGTCGCCCTCGGGATGGCGCTGTCCGACCGCTACGACGTGACAGTTGTCGACGCCGACACGGGCATGGCGAACCTCCTCTTTCACGCCGGCCTCTCCGACGCCGAGACGACGCTGCACGACGTGCTGGCCGACGAGGCACCCGTCGAGGCGGCTACGTATGACCGGTTCGGTCTGACCGTCGTTCCCTGTGGCACGAGCCTCGACGGCTTCAGGGACGCCGACCCGGACCGGCTTCGAGACGTGGTTGCGGCGCTTGCGGAAGACACGGACATCATCCTGCTGGACTCGCCGCCGGCGCTGGACAGCCGAACTGCCGTCCTCCCAATCGTGCTGGCCGACCGCATCGTCGTCGTCCTTCAACCGACGATTCCTGCTATCTCGGACGGGCTAAAGGTCCAGGAGTACGCGACGACCTACGACACGGACGTAGCCGGACTCCTGTTCAACAAGGTCCGCGAGTCCGAATCCATCGAGCAGGTCTCGGAGAAGACCGAGCGGTACTTCGACGGGCCGACGCTGGCCGTGGTCCCCGAAAGCGAGCGGGCCCGTGAGGCACGGCGTGCCGGCCGACCGCTGCTTGCCCACGCTCCCGAATGCGAGGCGGCGACGGCCTACCGAGCGGCCGCCGAATCGCTCACCGTGCGGGATGGGGCAGCCGCCGACGCCGCCGATCGGTTCCAGAGCGCCGTCATCCCCGAGTCACTATGAAACTGCCCCGCGGCCGACTCGACAAATCCCGCGTCGTCACGGATCCGCGAGACACGCTTGCCGACGTACTCGACCGCGAACTGACCGGCTACGCCGTCTTCGAGTCCCAGGAGACGCTCCTCCTCGATGGCGAGGGGCGGGGGGTCATGACGTTCACTGACGGCGTCCCCGTGCTGGTCTATCACACCGGGACAGACCGCGGTGGTCCGCCGGCGCTTGCAGACCTCGCCGTCCCCGGGCCGTACCACGTCTCGCTGTACACGCTCGACGCCACCGACCTCGAATCGGCACACGAAGCAGCCGACCTCCGAGTCCCGCCCGGAATGCCCGCCGAACGGCTGGGCGGCGACCCGGCGCTGGCCGATAGTACGCGACGGGCGGCCCCCGACAAGCGGCTGTCAGCGATGGGCGACGGCGACACGACAGCACCCGAGGACGGAACCGCCGACCAGAGTGCCGTCGAAGCGTTCCTCGACGACGCCGAGAAAATCGAGGCCATCAAGCAGCAGGCACGCTCAGAGGCCCGCGAACGCGCACAAGAGTGGGATTTCTGACGGCTTTGCTTAGAGAGAATTCGATACACTACTGCCGCTATCGGTCTGCTTCGCGACAGGTCTTCAGTGTGTACATCGCGACACGGCCCCGGTTTCACCCCGAAACGGAGTCCATGACGGCTCGTCGGTATTGCTGTCGCAAGATACCGCTATGCGTAGGCCCCGAGATCGACATTATCTGCAAGTAATCTACACCAATCGAGATCAGTCTGCTCGGACTGGGATCCACCACACCCGCGACCGGCCCCCGACTTTCTTGCTCGTGATATCCGTCTCTGATTCGAGGTCGTGGAGTTTATTCAGCGCAGTCCGGCGCGAACAGCCGAGTCTGTCCGCCACCTCCGACGCCGTGAGTGGCTCCGCGTAATCGTTCCGGTGTCTGAACACCTCGATAACGTCCGATTCAGTGTACTGGATCTCTCGTCCAGGCGGAGACATACTTCTGTCAACGATTGCCACACACTTATACTGTCGGCTATTATTTCATTCTGGATGAAATTATAGAAACATAGCCGGTTGTTGTCACAAAACGATCCCGGATGTCGGGTCAGACTGGCACGAATTTCCGCAGTTGTTACAGCCCCTGTAACATGTGTTATATCCCGAAACAGTTACAGCGAATAAGTATAGGCACCCACCGGCTATAGCATGTTCCGGGGATACGCAATCCCGCCCTCCAGTGGGTGCTGGCGCGCCGACCAGTGCTCCCTTCGGCCCTTCCACACCGGACTCCATCCGTGAGCGACTGGATTACTGCTTGTTTTCCTGCACCGACAGGACGGATTCAAGCGGCTGTGACCGCGCTCTGTATCGGTCGAACACTGTCTCAGCCCAGTTATAGACCGCTTTGGCATCAGATTCGGCTATTGCCCGGACGTTGTTCCGGTCGTCGTAGGCCGCCAGACAGACCCGTGAGCGGTCCAGCGCGAGGCCGATATCGAGTGGCGTATCGTGGACGTACGTATCGATGTTCTCGTGTTCGACGCCTCGCTCCAGTGCGTCCGAGAAATCGGACGCGGACCGTTCGAGTACGCCGTGGTCGATGATGAATTCGATATGCGTCCCCGTTTCGAGCAGATCCACCGCGACATCGTTGAACACCGATGTAACGATGGGCGAGATGGCCCGAACGTCGCCGTCGACCTCGTGCAACCAGTCCGTGAACCGATCAATCGCGGCCAGCGGGTTCTGTTCGGAGCTCGTCGTGAGACAATCGGGGTCTAACAGCTCCGCCGGGAGGTCCGCCGCCATAGAACCGAGATGGACGGCCAGCGGGCCGACCGCCCGAGCTCGTTCGACCTCGCTCATGAGTGCCGTGTACTGGTCTAACACCCGCTGACCAGTCACCGTGAGCCGGTACTCACCGTCCCGTTTGACGACCCACTGGCGCTCAGAGCAGCCCGCGAGTATCCGCTGGATTGTGGTTCGGGTCGCATCTACCGTATCACACAAATCGGTTGGCCGTGCCGGCCGCTCCCGGAGCTGGGCCAACACCGCGAACCGCTGTGGTGACCCAGTAAGGAACTGGCAGTCCTTGAAAACGGTATCGTCCGGACCCTCCGCCATTGTACACGTGTGGGTTGGCGACTGTCTTAGCCTCTTTGGCGTGTGGCAACACTGACCGAGTGCTGAAGCTACTCGTCGCCGAACGAGTCGAGACTGGTCTGGGTCCCGCCGTCTTCTTCGCCGTTCGAGGCATCCGTCCCGTATTCCGCGGCGATACGTGCAGCGGCGTCGCGGCCACCAGAGAACGAGGCGCGACGTGCAATCGTCGAGTCGCGCAGGGCGTCGGCTGCGTCGGCACGCACTGCCTCGTATCGCCTTTGGAACGCCTGTCGGGCCGCGTCGTAGTCAACGACCGGGTGCGGATAATCCTCACCGATGTCGACACCACAGGACGCCTGCACGTGGACCGGTGTCTGCTCGGGCTGGTCGAGGTACTCGTCGGGGAGCGAATCGAGTTCGGGTACCCACTTGCGGATGAACTCGCCGTTCGGGTCCTGATCGCGGACCTGCTTGCGGGGGTTATACAGCCGAAGGGCCGGCTTGCCTATCAGTCCGCACTGGGACTGCCACTGCGTGTAGTTGATCGCCGCAGAAGCGTCGATGAGGTGGTGATAGAACCAGTCCGCGCCGATCAGCCAGGGCTGCTGGAGGAGGTGGTAGTAGACCGAGGCACACATCGCCCGCATCCGGAAGTTGAGCCAGCCCGTCTGTTTGAGACACCGCATTGAGGCATCGACCATCGGGAACCCGGTCTGTCCATGCTTCCAAGCGGCCACCAGATCGGGGTCGTATTGCTCCGCGTTAAACCCCTTCAACACCGGATTCACTGCCGTATTGAGCCAGCCGGGCCAGTCTTCGAGCTTCTGCTCGTAGTGTTTGTTCCAGAACAACCGCGAGACGAACATCTCTTTGCCTCGACCATCGGGCGCGTGCTCGTCGATGTACTGGATGACCTGTCGCACGGAGAGACAGCCAAAGGCGAGATACGGCGAGAGTCCGCTGGTCCCGTCTCGCGCGTCCGTCGGCGCAGAGATGTTCCCCGGATAGTCGTCGATCCGCTCGGCGAACGCTGACAGCCGTTCGCGTGCTGGCCCGGTCCCACCGCGGGGAACGTCGGACTTCGACGGCGTGACATCGTAGTGGTCCTCGATCACGCCGATGTCGATACCGCTGTCGAAGCTCCGTGAGGTGACAGTGCTCGGGTTCCAGTCGTACTGGTCGGCGGAGAACCACGCCGACACGTCGTCCTGCCACCCATCGCGGGTCTCCGCTCGGTCGCGGACCAGCCCGTCGCCGTCGATGAATGTCACACCGCACTGTTCCTGCACCCGACGGTCCCGTTCTTGGCCATAGCGTCCAGTGGGAACGGCCATCGTAACGATATCCCAGCCGGCCTCGCGGAACCGCCTCAGTACGGCCACCGGGTCCCCATGTGCGTAGGTGAGCCCGCGACCAGTGGCGGTGTGGTACTGGTCTGAGAGGTCGACCAGACAGTCGTGCAGGAACCGGATGCGGCTGTCACAGGCGAGGCCGTCCGCGCCGTAGAACGCCGGATCGAACACGAACAGCGGGAGCACGTACTCGGACGTTGCAGCCCTCGCTACTGCAGCCTGGTCACGAATCCGAAGGTGTTCACGGTGCCAGACGACCGTCCCAGCCTCGTCGTCGGCAAGCGTCGGAATCGCGTCTTGCCGTGGTGTCTCCAGCGTGCTCCCCGGCTCCAGTCCCGCCATACGCGTTATTAATTCAGCATTGGACCACAGGCACCACTGTCTTTCGTCTCTCGAAGCCACAGTGTTCGGGAGAGCGACCGCAGGGACTGGAGGGAGCCGCGGTCGGCTACCAGAAGGGTTACACCGCGGGACCCGCGCTAGTCGATAATGGAATTCGAGTCTACACGCCGCCGCTTCATGGAACTCGCCGGAACGAGCGCGACAGTGTCGCTCGCTGGCTGTAACGCCCTTCAGGGAGGCGACAGCGACGGAACGAACACGGGAACAGGGTCGCAAAGCCAGAGCGCGGACGGGGAGCCTGCAACGGTGACAGTCGTGGTTGAACCGGACCAGACCCAGTTGCGGGAACGACAACAGGAGATCCAGTCCGAACTCCAGGCGGGGAACCTCACACAGAGCGAGGCGCAGGCAGAGTACCGCACCGCACAGGAGAACCTTGCTGAGGACGCAATCAATTCATTCGAAGAGCGTGCGACATCTGAACTCGGCCTCACTGTCGACGATTCCGTTTCACAGGCGGGTGCGCTGTTGGTCACTGGCCCGCCGGCCGGCCTCATCGATACCCTTTCCATCGAAAGTGTCACCGGCATCCTCTCGCAAGCGACGTTCGAACAGATTCGGTCACAGGTTCGAACCGAAACGCCGGGTGAAACGGAGTAACATACTACGGACAGTCTCCTGATTTGCGCCGGGAGAGGTAGCTTTTGTTTTAGACAGTCACCGCGAGGACCGACCGCTGGTTTCCAGAACCACGGTGACAGTGGTCTCGCCGCGTTCGGTCGTCGTCGTCACGTCGAAGCCGACGGCGAGAACGTGTGTGCGGCCCACCCGATCCTGAGCGACGACGCCACGGTCGGCGACGCAGTCCCCAAACTGGCGGCCCGGTCCGGAGGGACAGTTCGCGTCTTTCCACCGCCGTGCCGCAGTACCGTTGTAGGTTATATTGTAGTGGATACCGTCCTCGATCTGGGATGTCTGGAGCCGGTCGAGCCGAGGTTCCATTCCAGTGCGAACGGCCGCCACTGCCGAATCGTTCGCCGACCAAGCGTACTGGCTCGGGATGGATGCGCTCTCGGTTGCAACGGCTCGCTCAAGAACCCGAAGCGCATCAGCCGAGGGATCGTCGTCGTAGTCGGCCGTCGCCCGAACGTCGTCGTGATAGCCCAGTTGCAGGGACGCAAAGAGAATCGGGACAAGTGCGACAGCCACAACGGTGGCCGCAACGAGGACGAGCTGTCCGCGCCGGGTCATGCGTACCACACGATGATTTGGACACTCCCGTGTCCCGTTGGCACAGTTGCGGTTCCAGTGCTGACGCCCTGTGGCGTCGGTGTCCCGACCGCCCCGTGCGGTGTTTCGACCCGGAAGAGGACGTTGTCGGGCAGGATGCGGGCGACCCGGTTCGAAAGCGCGTCCCGTTCGCGATCGAAGGCCGTCGGACTCGACACGATCTCCTGCAGCCGCGTCGCTCCGCTGTGTCGCGGCGGGTCGTTAGCGAGCAGCGCCGCCGTATCCGAAGCGTAGGCGTCGAGCTGTGGCTCTTGTGTGTCCGGCGCTGGCGTCCCTAGAGCAAACCCGAGCGCGACGCCGAGAATCAGCACTGTCCCGAGGGCAACTTCCACGAGCGACAGCGGCAGCTGGGCCCTATACATCGACGGTCACCACCAGGGTTTCTTTCGTCGACCGCGGGGCGTCGTACTCTACAGTCACGTTGCCGGGTTCGAGTCGTCCGGCGCGCTGGAAGCGCAGCTCCGTCGTCTCGTAGGGCACCAGCGAAACCTCGTAGCTGCCGTCCAGCCCGCTTCTGTTATGAAGCACGACCCGGTCGTTAGCACGGACCGTCCAGACGGTCGTACCGGAAGGCGGGTCGATTGTCACTGTCGCCCGCGCGCTCCGGCGGGGGAGCGTCACCGCGTCGGTCGTCGCCAGGTCAGGTGTGAGTGTTCGTGATTCCCGGGACTCGACCACGACGAGACGACTGATTCGTGTCCCATCGTGTACCGTGCCGCTACGTGCTATCTCCTCGTCAGCCAACTCGATGCTGACCGCATACTCGCTGGCCGGCGGTGCATTCTGCTCCAGCGCCGACTGGTCGAAGTCGTCCACCCGAGATTGGTTGAGGACGTTGCTCCGGGCGGCCAGCGGTCCGTCCGCCGCGACGAGCCGGTCAGCAATTGCGGCGGCGACCCGTCGCTCGTCGGGGGTCCTATCCGCACCGGCGATTGCGGTGTCGGCCATGGCGACCCCCAGTCCGGTGACGACAGTCAAAAGCACGAGCGCGACGCCGAGCGCTGGTAATGATGTCTGGGCGCGTGTGTCACCGTCAGAGCGATCGGTTAGCGTGATCATCGCTCCGCCTCCAGAGTCACCGTCACGCTCCCTCGCGTTCCGGAAACCGTGACCACGGTTGGACTGCCGCTCTGCCATTCGCCTTCGAGAGTATCGACGCTATCGGGCAACACCAGCCGTGTACGGCCGCCGATCTCTGGGTCGGGATGGTCGAGGACCAGAGCAGTTCCGTCAGTCCGGATGCTGTATCCTGCCCCGTCGATGGTCTCCGGTAGCGACACCCGAACCGTCGCCGAGACGGTCCGGGCATCGGGTGGGATAGCCTGTTCGACGCGGGCCGTCGCTTCGGCGAGCGTTCGGTCGCCGAGTTCCGCCCCGACAGCGGATTGATACGCTGGGACAGTGCCGCCGTACAGCGTGGTCGTCACTAATCCGATGTACAGCAGCACAATCCCCATGCTCAGCAGTTTCTCTACAACCGTGCTGAGCGCGCGGTTATCCATGCCCCACCTCCGTCCGCATATCGTGGCGGACCAGATACAGTGTCCGGCGGCCCGGGAAGGTCGCTACGACGCTCTGGACGCCGTCGCCGTCGATGTCCTTGACTTGCGTGGTTGCACCGACACGCTGGAAGTACTCGGCGAACGGCCGGGGCGTCTCCGTCTCGATAGCCACGCTGTAGTTGTCGGGCGGGAGCCGTTCACGCTCGTGGCTGACGTTCTGACGGATGTCTGCAGACACACCACCCGTCCCGGACACTGTGCCACCGCTGGCGTTGACGAGCGGCGCGCCGACGATGACCGCCGTGTCGTCCCGCGTCGCTGTCACCGGCGGGTCCGATTCGAGCCACGCGTTCCCCGATGTCCCGCGGACGACGCTCCCGGCGAGAAATCGGACAGAGCTGTCTCCGGACTCGTACACCACTGCATCGATTGGGACCGTTCGCTGGATGCCGGAGTCGTTGCGGACTCGGAGCTCTCGCTTTACCGTGGTCAGTCGTCCTTCAGTAAACCGAACACGGGCCGTCTGGTGGCCCGTCTGCTCCACTGGCCGGAACGTCGTCTCGAACGTGTTGGCGACGCGGGCCTCGTCGGCGGTCGCAGTGTGGCCGTCGACGACGGTCCCGACAACAGCCGTTAGTCCACCGAGCGCGACGACGGTCAGCCCCAGCAACAGCACCACGCCGACGACGTGTGACTGGGCGTCAGTGTCGGACCTCAAATCAGACCAGCCCCCGCGAAGACGACGTAAGCGACGAGCACCAGTCCCGAGGAATGCAACAGCGCTTCGTAAACGCCGCGACTCGCCGTGCCGGCGAACCAACCACAGGCCAGCATCGTCGCCTGCGTGACGACGTAGAACCGGTGTTGCTCCCGGACGGGTTTGATTGCGCTTGGGTCGAAGGCGATGTTCGCACCGCCCGAAACTGACGACAGTTGTGCGAAGCTATCGAGGACGTAGACGTTGACGGCGACGGTGATACCGATGACGAGCAGCGCTGTCGTCCAGCCGACGGCAACGTAGACGAGCAGAGCGGAACGGATCGATTTCCGGAGATGATAGAGCTGGCCGATCTCTGTCTGGAGCGTTTCGAACACGTCTTCCGCGTCACTTCCTGTATCTAACGCGCCGACGACAAGTCCGATGGTCTGTTCTGCCATCGGCGTTCCGACGCGGTCGACGAACTGATCGAGTGCTGCGGCTCGGCGGTCGGCCGCGGAATCACCTGGACTATCGCCCAGCGAGAGCGTGAATGCGAGCGACTGGACATCGCTAGCGAGCGCGCCGAGTTCCACGTCGTCGGCGACACGTCGGACCGCCTCTGGAAACGGGCGGCCCAGCGCGACGTGGCCGGCGACGGCGTGAACGAAGTCCTGAATCTCTCGGTCTTTCGCGTCGTCCGCTCTGGCCCGGCGGACCGTTACCACACCGACGGGGACGCCGACGGTGGCGTACGAGAGGAGCGCGACGTTGACCGGACGGTAGCCCAGTGACCAGAGGCCTGCTGCGACTACTGCGCCCAGTGGTACGCAGGCGAGGAGTGCGCTCGCAGGGTTCGAAGGAATCGTTGCGAGTATGGCGACGGGGCTATCCGGCAGGCTGTAGCTTGGGGCGGCAGTGTTCCGCGGGCGAAGCGCAGCAACGACAAATGCCGCCAGCAACCCGGCAGCCATCACGAACGCTGCACTCCCGTAGACGACGATGGCACGGACAGTCGTTTCGCCCAGCGGCGTCGCAACGGGTTCGGAGAGGCCGGGTGCGAGAATACCCATCACAGTGACGATGAGCACGACGAGCGCGGGCAACACCAGCAACACGACGAATAGTTCCGCGAGGAGTTCGAGATAGCCGGTCGCCCGTTCGTGCTGTCGGCTCTGCTCGTGTGAGAGCAAGCGACCCTCCATCTCCAGATATCCCTCTAGTGCCTCGGCGCTCTGGTTCGCGTGTTCGCGGAACTTCAGTAGGAACGGCGCGAGCAGGTCCCGAGAAGGGGTTTCGCTGGCGACCCGTTCAATTCCGGTGTCAAGACTCCCGGTGAGAATGCCCTGATTGAGTGCACGCCGGAAGGCGACCGCCGTCTCACCGTAGGCGTCCTGTTCGGCAACGGCACGTAGCATCTCGCGCCGGTCGTGGGTACCGGAGGCGAGAACTCTGAGGTATCGGACTGCGCCGGGGAGCGTGGCTGCGATGTCTGCGCGCCGCGCGCTTGCGACCCACGAGAGATACCGGTTCCCGGCGACGAACACGCCCCGTTTGAGCGTGAGTCCAGCGACGGCTCCGAGAATAGTGGCCACGAGAAGGCGAGGGACTTCCGGTAGCGCCAGTCGGTTAATCACTGGAAGGCTCTGCTGGAGTACCGCGACGAACGAGTCGAAGGTCCCTGGCGGCACGAGCATCGCTATCGTGGCAGTTCCGACAACACCGACACAGAGCGCTAGCCACGAGAGCCCGTACACTCTGGCGACGTAGACGCCGAAGCCGGCGCTCGGATAGGCGGCCCGGTAGCGGTCGCGCGTACTTGCGTGGCGGTCGTCCTCTGCATGGTGGGCAAACAGGGCGTACAGGCCCCGGTCGAGCAAGCCGAGTGTCCCGCTGCCCTCAGTCGTCACCCGTACCGACCTCCAAGTGCGGATTATCGGGGGTCCCGGCCTGTCGCCGCAGTCGCTCGACGGTCGCTGCCTCGTTCGTCTCCAGATCGGCCAGCACGCCGAACAGGTCGTCGAAATCAGTCAGCCCCTCCTGAACGAGGTACTGGACGTAACGGTGGCGACGGTGGAACGCGTCCTCGACGGCCGAGACTGGTTCGTCACGGAGATCCGAGAGTCGGTCGAAGATGCCGGTGTCGACCTGCCGCCGGTCGTCGCCGAACTGCGGGTGGTCGTAGGAGAGTTCGAAGTTCCCGTCGGGCCGTCGCCAGCAGACGGAGTTCCAGTGGATAGTCGTCCCGTCCTTGTGTATCGTCCCGCTCCGGTCGTTCCCACCTTCGACGACAGACGGGTCGTCGACGAACTCGACTACCTCGCCGACGTAGCGCTCACCATCGACGTGCCGAGGGAACACGACGAGGTCGATCTCTTTGAGCAGGTAGGTCGGTACGCCCTTCTCGATAACGCGGTTGACCAGCGATTCGATGTCGTCGGCGTGGGTCGTCCCGATAACGCCGTGGCCGGTGTTGAGCGTTTCAGCGAAGGTTTCGAACGACGCAGCCGTATTGATCTCCGCGATGACCTCGACATCCGGATTGAGATAATTGCACTGCGTCATTAGATCGGCCATCGTCACGCGGCGGTGGTCCCGCTCGTGGTCCCGAGTGGTGAGCGAAACGCCTGTCTCGTGAGGAATGCGGACTTCGCGTGACCCTTCATCGATACTGATGGGGCGGTCCCGGTACGGGATAAATGGCATATGAGCATTCATCAGGGTCGTTTTGCCGGCTCCGGTGGGTCCCGAAAAGAGAACGACGCCGTGAGATTCATACAGGAGCCACAGCAGCGCGACGAGTTCCGTCGGCAGCGAATCACGCTGGACTAAGTCGACCGGTGTCATCGCATCGCCCGACTGTTTCCGGATAGAGATGTGGGGCCCGCCCTCGCTGATAGTTGGCAGGGCAACGGCACAGCGGATGGTGTCGTCGGCGTCGTGGAGGCCGTCGCCGTCGGGGTCGATGTTGACCTTCGCGCTCGGGTTCGAGGCGTTGAGTTCAACGCCGTCGTCGGCGGCCAGTTGCGTGACGACGTTGACAAAGGCCGCCTCGGAGTCGAAGGCGAGATTGGTCGGGACGCGGCCGTCGTGGCCGAGGTCGGCGCGCGGGAGGACCTTCACGCGTTCGTCGACCCGGTTCGCCTCGATGTCCTCTAGCGTGTGGTCCCGGATCGGGACAGTAAGTTTTCCGTAGCCGACTAGATCCCGAAGGACGTAGTACAGCAGGTCGTCAAGGCGGTCGTCGGCGAACCGGTGGTCAACCGGCGGCACGGCCAGATCCAGTTCGGCCAGCGCCGAGCGTAGCCGGTAGCGGGCAGCGTCGACCCACTCTGTCGTGTTACGGACAGTTAGCTGCCGGGCGAGCAGTGATCGAGCGCGTTCCCGGACGAACTCAACGCGGTCCTCGACGACGCCGTTGACGCCGGTCTCCCAGACGCGCTCCTTGCACACTTCGATGAGCTGTTCGTCGCCGGGGAGCAGGTCCGGCTCTCGAACTGCGTACTTCGTCGTGAACGGATCGGCACCGAGGAGATGCTCGCGGTAGACGACGACCGGAATCGCGAAGCCCTGAAACCGGACGGTGTGGCGTTCGACGCGCTCGCTCGCGAATCGGTTGAGATACGCTGGGTCCGGACCGAGGTCGGTTTCGGCCGGGGCGTAATCATCGGTATGGACGACGACACCGTCGTCAGTCACGTCGGCGACATCGATGCGTGAATCCAGCGCATACGGAGTCAGGTCGTCGAAACACGCCAGTGACGAGAGCGCGTGATACTCGATTCGACGACGGCTCGCTGGCGACGCGTCGATCAATCGGTCGATGACCCGACGGTGTTTGGCGTCGAACCCCCCGTCCATTCGCTCCACTGCCCCCTCACGCGTCCGTGGACGCTCGATGTTCGCACCTGCGAAGTGTGACTCGACAGTCGACAGTGCGTCGGCCTCTGCCGCTGAAAGCACCGGGTCGCGGACGTCGTACCGGAACCCATTCCGTCCCCGTCGAACAGTCACGACGACCCCCGGATACACCTCGTCTTGCTCACGAACGTCCGGCGCGTACCAGGCGTCGGCGGCGTCCGGTGGCATCGGTGCGGGAACCTCCGGTGCGGTCTCCCTGCCAGCCTGTGCAGTCATACGCAGCTTTAAATTAACTATTGTATTTAAAGTTGTAGGCTTTGTTTTGAGAAATTTAATTAAAATATAATAGTCTAGTTCAGGGTAACGAGGGACCGGACAAGCCATAAAAATGCCTGTCAGCATAGAAGCATACGAACACAATAGGGTCCTCTGATAACGTCAAAAAACCGCTAAGTAAGCGATCTGAAACTGCTTTTAAGGCCGTTGTCTGCCATCACTCAGTGTTTCGAGATATGCACCAGAATTATCATAACTGTGCCAGCGGATCGGTCATTTGGATGAAAGAAAGGCAGTCAGCGACGAGCAATGATAGCACAAAGTCGGCAACCGCCACACGACGACGGGTCATCAAAGGAGCACTTGGCACAGCAGCGACCGCGGCAGCGGTTCCGAGCCTGAGCAGTGTCGCGGCGGCCCATTTCCCAGTTCAGCTCGCGATCGACATCCAGCCCGAGAACGCGGAGAACTTCATCGACCTGTCGGAGCACGACACCATCACCGTCGCAGTCAAGCAGTCAGAGTTCGTCAACAGCGACGGGGACAGCGAGACGTTCGACCCTACGGAGCGGGCCGTCCGCTATCGGTTCGGCTCGCGCCTTGTACTGGAAGACGGCGAGGGTGCTCGGCCCGTCGACGGGGGCGAGATCAGAGAACCGGACGACGATGCTGCGGACGGCCAGGCGTCGCTCGTTCTCACGTTCCCAGTCGACGAGATGGGCTTCGACGGTGGGGAGGAGACAGCATGGCTGTACTGGGAGCGCGACGACTCCGGGGACCACGGCTACGCCGGCTTCGATTCCGTGCGGGTGTATCGTGGGCAGCCCGCAAGCCGCTCCCTGATCGAACAGCTACAGCGATTGCTGAATGGTGAGGCGGCGTCCAGTTCTGACTGAGCGGCTGCGAACGCGGAACGGGGCTGTCGGCACGTGCCTGTAATCGCTATGCTGGTGACTATATACGTCGAATCCGATGGCACGCTATGGCCATCGTTGCTGAAATCCTTCTCGCGGACGAGACGCTTCCGCTGGTCGGCGTGGCGGACTCAATTCCGAGCGGCGAACTCTCGATTTCGAACGCTGTCGGCCTCGAAGACGGAAGACTGCTGCTTACAGTTAGCGTCGACGCTGGCTCTCGCGACGCCTTCGAGCGCGAACTCGACGCGCGGCCACAGATCACCGACGCGGCGGAGATCGGGCAGACGGCCGATGGCTGGTTCTACAAAGTGGTCGTCGACGACGCGTCGAGTCTCATTGCGTCACATGACCCGGAAGAGTTCGAGGGCGTTGCGATGGATGCGACGGTCACCGGCGAAGGAATACGGGAACAGAAGGTGTTCTCGGACTACGACGCGTTCAGTGCACTACAGGACCGGTGTGCGGTCAACGACATCCCGCTCGAACTACTGAACATCGCCTCAGACCCCGAGAATCCCGGTGAACGGGACCAGTTCGGCCTCACGGACAGGCAGTATCGGGCGATGTCCATCGCCCTCTCCTCGGGGTACTACGACTCCCCGCGTCGGTGTTCGACGGCGGAACTCGCCGACAAACTCGACGTGTCGGCCGCCGCAGCGTCCGACCTCCTGCGCCGAGCCGAAAAACAGCTCATCAGTTCGACGGTCGGTCCCGACCAGTTCCGGAACGCACTCGCACAGTAACCACGCTCCTGTTTGACCGCGGCTTCCCTGCCACCTTATAAATGGGCTTATCAGTAAGCAAAGCACGCTCGTGGCTGTCGCAGCTACTGAACACTGATGGCAGATAAATCCGAGACAGACGACGACCAGAGCACACAGCGACTTGCAGGCGACGTTGCGATTGTCACCGGCGCGTCATCGGGAATCGGTGAGGCGACTGCGGAGGCCCTCTCCGACGCGGGCGCGAGCGTCGTTCTCGCAGCCCGGCGCGCTGACGAACTGGAGGCCCTTGCGGACCGAATCGAGTCATCTGGTGGGGATGCGCTGGTTGTACCGACCGACGTCACCGACGAGGACGACATCGACTCGCTGGTCGAGGCGACAACAGACGAGTACGGTCGCATCGATATTCTCGTCAACAACGCCGGCGTGATGCTTCTCGAACCGTTGGAACGGGCAGACCGCTCGAACCTCCGACAGATGGTCGAGGTGAACCTGCTCGGACTGATGAACCTCACCCACGCGGTACTCCCGGTCATGCAAGAGCAGGAGAGTGGCCACATCGTCAACGTCTCCTCCGTCGCGGGACGCCGCGCGTCGGCCGATTCGAGCGGCTACAACGCGACGAAGTTCGGGGTGAACGCGTTCACTGAGGCAGTCCGGCAGGAAGTGACGACACAGGGCATCCGGACGACGGTTATCGAACCGGGGGCTGTCGATACGGAGCTCGCGACACACGTGCCGGACGAACAGGTGCTGGAGCGGTTCGCGGAGATGGACCTCCCGATGCTCCACCCCGACGATATCGCTCGTGGCATCGTGTACGCGACGAGCCAGCCCGCCCGCGTGGATGTGAACGAACTCCTGATCAGGCCGACCGGGCAGGATATCTGAGGCCGCCGCGGCGCTCGTCGAACGCGATGTAGCGACAGTCGGCTCGAAACGGCATCTCTGCTGTTTTTCCTGCGCGTGGTCGACGGTACTGGCCGCCGAAACCGGCTGTTAGTTGCTCGAAACAGTAGCACTGTTACGCCGTGTGCGTCGCCGTCGTTTGAGATGGGGACTGTCACTGAAACGGGTCGCACAGTTGCCGAAACCCCCGGTATCGGAGGACCCTTACGTCAGCTACCCTAATCATATACATGGCAATTGAGACGGATGTCCTCGTCGTCGGTGGTGGGGCGACCGGCGCTGGCGTCGCTCGTGACCTTGCACTCCGTGGCGTCGACGTGACGCTTGTTGAGCGGAACGGCCTGACAAGCGGTACCTCCGGGCGCTCACACGGACTGCTGCACAGCGGGGCCCGCTACGCCGAGGCGGATCAGATCGGTGCCGAGGAGTGCATCACCGAAAACCGGATACTCAAGGAAATCGCCGGAGAATGCATCCGTGACACCGGTGGGTTGTTCGTCCAGCTTGCCGGAGACGACCCTGACTACTTCGAGACCAAGCGGGCGGCCTGCGAGGAGATCGGTATTCCCGTAGAGACGCTGGACGCCGACGCGGCCCGTGAGCGCGTGCCCGACCTCGCGTCAGATGTCGAGCGCGCGTTCGAAGTTCCCGACGCCGTCATCTATCCGTCGCGGCTCGTCGCTGCGAACGCCGCAGACGCACGCGACCACGGCGCGGCGATACACCCACATGCGCCCGTCGAAGACGTACTCGTCGAAGACCAAGTCGCCGGTGTGCGGGTCGGCGGGACCGTCGAGGACACTATCGAAGCCGGCTACGTCGTCAATGCGACCGGTGCGTGGGCGGGCGAGTTCGCCGCACTGGCCGGCCTTGACGTCGAAATGCAACCGACGCGGGGCGTGATGGTCTCTGTCGAGTACGACGACCTCGGGCCGGTGCTCAACCGCTGTCGGGACCCCGACGACGGCGATATCGTCGTGCCACACGAGCGCGAGGCTGTCCTCGGGACGACGAGCGTGCCGGTCCGCAACCCGGACGAGTACGAGACGGAGCAGTGGGAAGTCGAAGAGAGTATCGAGGAATGTGCGGCGATGCTGCCGGCAGTCGCGGACGCGTCCGAAGTCCGGACTTGGTGGGGCGTCCGGCCGCTGTACGCGCCCGACGAGGCGGAGCGCGGCCGTGGTATCTCGCGGGGCTTCTTCCTGCTCGACCACGCCGACGACGGCGTCGACAACATGGCGAGCATCGTCGGCGGCAAGCTGACCACCTACCGACAGATGGCCGAGGCGACGGCCGACCTCGTCTGTGACGACCTCGGCGTCGACGCTGCCTGCCGGACTGCGGACCAGACACTCCCGAACGTCGACGACCCAGAACAACTGGACGCGCTCGTGGCCGAGTTCGACGGGCAGGGCCCGACTGACGAAGACGTGGTCGGGTCAGCGTAACCACGCTCATTGTTGCCCTGACCCAAGCCGAGAAAGAGGACTATCGGCTGACTGTACCGTTATAAGGGTGGCAGCCGCACATGCTCTCATGATAAACGAGACCGTGCGGCAGATCGAGGAGATGGAAACACAGAGCTCCTCGATTGCCGCCGTGAAAGCCGCCAAGGCGCTCCGCGAACTGACAGACCGCGAGTGCCACACGGTCGAGGACTTCCTTCGCGTCGTCGAGCGCAACAGCAGCGCACTCCAGCGGGCGAACCGCTCGCACGCGCCTCTGTACACCACGCAGCAACGCATCGTGACGGATCTGAAAGACGCCGACCTCGACTCTGTCTCGGCGGCCAAGGAGCGACTGCTCGACACGATCGACGAGGTCGTCACGGAAATCGAGACCAGCAAGGACCGCGCGGCGGAGCGAGCGGCGACGCTCATCGACGACGGCGACGTACTGGTGACACACGAGAACTCCTCGACGGTGATGGCGACGCTCATGGCGGCGCTGGACGACGGCAAGGAATTCCATCTGTACGCGAGGGAGTCCCGGCCGCATTTCCTGGGCCGACGGACAGCCCGCCAGCTGGCCGACCGCGACGGGGCCGACGTGACGCTCATCGTCGACGGTGCAGCGGGCCACTACCTTTCGGAGGCCGACCGCGTCTTCGTCGGCATGAACTGCCTCATCGACGACACGGTGTACAACCGTATCGGAACACTACCGCTGGCCGCGACGGCTAACGAGATGGATGTTCCCGTGACTGTCGTCGGAACCTCGTCGAAGTTCATCGGTAGCGGCTTCTCCTTCAGAAACACGTTCCGGCAAGGTTCGGACGTGATGCTCGAACCGCCGGAGGGGTTCGACATCGGCAATCCGGGCTACGACGCGACGCCGACCCGCCTGCTCGATACGGTTGTCACGGAGGACGGCATCCTGCAGTTCTGAAGGGTCTTATCGGATTGTCCTGTCGGTGACCTGGCGGAGCCGCTCGGCAACGTCGGCGTCAAGCGCGGCTTCGGTCACCCGCCACTGCCAGTTCCCGGTCGCCGTGCCGGGGACATTGAACCGTGCGTCACTACCGAGGCCGAGCAAGTCCTGCATGGTCGTCATCGCGACGACGGCGTTCGAGTTCCACACCGCCTCGATCAGGTCCCAGTTGATTTCCTCCCCGTCAGTGCCGAGGTTGTACTGGAGGCAGTCACGCTGGCGATCCGAAAGGCCGCGATAGTAGCCGACGATGGTGTCCGTGTCGTGGGTCGACGTGTAGCCGACGGCCGACTCCGGGTAGTGCATCGGCTGGTACATGTGCCCTTCTTCGCACCAGTCGGCGTACTGCGGGACCCGCATCCCGGGGAAGCCGAACTCGTCCCGGAGCGCGACGATACTCTCGTCGAGAAAGCCAAGATCCTCGACGAAAAACGGGAGGTCTCCGAGCCTGTCCCTAACTGTCTCGAAGAAGTGCGCGCCGGGGCCGTCGCGCCACTGCCCGGCGGCCGGGTCGTCCGCCGCTGCGGGAATCGACCAGAACTCGTCGAAGCCCTTGAAGTGGTCGATGCGGGCGATGTCGACGAGGTCGAACAGCCGCTCGAACCGGTCGACCCACCAGCCGTAGTCGTTCGCACGGAGCGTCTCCCAGTCATAGACGGGATTCCCCCATCGCTGTCCGTCGTCGCCGGGATTTGGCGGAACGCCGGCCACTTCCGCAGGCTGGTGGCCGTCGTCGAGTCGGAACACCTCGGGATGCGCCCAGACGTCCGCCGAATCGAGGCCGACGTAGATGGGGAGGTCGCCGACGAGGCCGATATCCCGCTCGGCCGCATACTCGGCTAGTGCCTGCCACTGGCTATCGAAACACCACTGGACGAACTTGTGGTAGCGGATGTCGTCGGCCAGTTCCTCCTGATATCGCTCCATTGCCGCTGGCTCGCGCGTTCTGATGTCGTCCGGCCAGTCCATCCAGCCGGCATCGTCGAACTCGGTTTTCAGTGCCGTGAACAGCGCGTAGTCGTCCAGCCAGCCCGCCTCACGCTCACAGAACTCGGCAAACGACTGCTGGTCTGCGTCGCTTGCGCTCTCGTCGAAGGCGGTGTGCGCGTCTCGGAGTCGGGCCTTCTTGAACTCGGTCACGCGATCGTAGTTGACGTGCTCTTGTGAGAGGTCCTCCGGTGGTTCGATATCGCCCTCGGTTAGATACCCGCGGTCGACAAGCTTGCGGAGGTCGATGAGCAGCGGGTTCCCGGCGAAAGCAGACGACGACTGGTACGGGGAGTTCCCGTGGATGCTCGCCGTGGGTCCGAAGGGGCAGAACTGCCACAGCGACTGGTCCGCCCGGTCGAGGAAGTCGACGAACGCCCGCGCTCCGGCACCGAGATCACCGATACCGTGTGGCCCCGGGAGCGACGTCAGGTGGAGGAACACGCCACTCTGCCGTTGGAATTGCATACGCACCTGTTGCCCTGACAGGCATTTCAATGGGCGGGGTTGTTGACTGCTGTTGTAACTGCTTGAGGGTCCAGAGAGCGGCGCACGCAAACATATATATTGTATCCATTTGATGCTACGATGAGTGAGCCAGTAACAGAGATGCCACCGAACGTTCTGATGCTTGGCTGGGGGTTCCCACCCAACATCACCGGCGGGCTTGATACCGCTATCGGGGAGCTGTTCGAACAGCTCGAACCGAGAGACGATGTCGAGTTCGAGCTGGTGTTACCCGCGGAGTACGCGCCGCCGGACCGCGACGGCATCCACGGCGTCTCGACGGGGAGCGGTGACATCATCACCCGCATCGGCCGGCTGGCCGGGGAGTTCGCCGACAAGGCGGCCGACGCCGACATCATCCACACGAACGACTGGTTCGGCTACAACCCCGGATCACGGGCCAAATCGTCCCACGACCTCGAATGGATCTCGACGTTCCACTCGCTGTCGGCGGACCGTAACGTGACGCCGCCACAGCGGGAAGTCGAGACGGAACAGCGGGTCGCGAACCGCTCGGACCACCTCGTCGCGGTGAGCAAATTCACACAACGGCGGATCCGTGAGCAGTACGACGCCGACTCGACGGTCATCTACAACGGGTTCTCGTCGGTAGAGCCGACGGGCCGGGATATCAAGGCGGAGCTTGGTATCGACGGGAAGATGCTGTTTTTCGTCGGCCGGCACACCGACCAGAAGGGGCTGTCGTACCTGCTGTACGCGCTCTCGAAGCTCGGCCGGGACGACGTGAGTCTGGTGCTTGGCGGCTCGGGCCATCTCACCGAACAGCTCGAACGGTTCGCCGAGCTGCTGGGCGTCGAGGATCGGGTCTACTTCCCGGGGTATCTCCCCCAGTCGGAACTCGGAGACTACTACAACAGCGCCGACCTGTTCGTCTCGCCGTCGCTAGCGGAACCGTTCGGCATCACTATCGTCGAAGCGCTGTCGGTCGGGACGCGCGTCGTCGCCTGCGAGAGCGGGGCCGCGGAACTTCTCAACGAAGACTGTGTCATCGAGGTCGAACCCGATTCGGACTCTATCGCCGAGGGGATCGAGCACGCGCTATCGCTGTCGACACCCATCGAGTACGACGTTCGGACCTGGGGCGAAGTCGCTGACGAACACGTCGAGTTCTACCACGAGGTTCTGAACGGGGCCTGACCGGCCGCGATCAGCGGAGGAAGCGAACGTCCGTGACCGGTTCCGGATGAACGATCAGGTAGCCGTCGGCGGTTGGCTCCAGTCCCGTCACGGACGTTGTGTCCGTCTGCGTCCGATACGGGCTATCGGCGGTCCCGTCAGCCGACTGGTAGGGGCTGTCGTAGGGTGTCTGCCTGTCCTCCGGCGGCCGGTCGAAATCCTCCGGCGGCAGGTATATCTTCTCGCCCGATTTCGAGCGGACCACGACGGCCGTGTCGCGGTCGCCCGAGACGTCGATTCTGGTCCGGCCGTCGTCGATTGTCATCTCGAACGTGACTGGCTCCGTTTCTGTTTGTGCCATGTTGTCAGGTATCTCTCGTACGGCGAGTAAACGACGCTGTGTCACTTAGTCCTTCGCCAGCGGTCCGGTGACCGAGGGCGGGCCGTACCGAATCCCACGCCCGAGCAGTCGCTCGGGTGAGCGAGCCATCAGCGGTTGATGATGAGCGACCCTGACATGTTGTACCCTTCGACGTGGACGTCTTCACCGAGAATCGTTTCGTCGAGGTCGCAGTCGTTGACCTCGGCGTCCGGGAAGACGATGGTCCGGTCGAGGCTGCTGTCGGTCACTTCTGCGCCGGCCATCACGTGGACGGTGTCACCGATCTCGGAGTTCTCGACGGTCGCGTCGGGGTGGATGAGCGACCCGCCGTCGAGTTTCCACTCGACGGTCTCGAAGTACGACTCGGGTGTCCCGATGTCGAACCAGACATCGTCGAACGTGAACGCGGACACCGGTTCCTGCTGTTGCAGCCAGTCGATGTACCAGCCCGGTTCGTCGGGGTTGTTGTCGCCCGAGAGGTACTCCTCGAAGCGGAGCGAGTCGGCCGGGAAGGCGTAACAGGCAATCGAGACGAGCGTGCTGTTGGGATGGTCAGGTTTCTCCTGAAAGTCGATGACGCGCTCGCCGTCGAGTTCGACCAGTCCGTAGGACTTGGCTTTCTCCCGCGAGCCCACGTCGTAGGCGGCCAGTGCCGGCCCGTCGCGCGCCTCGAAGAAGTCGAGGAACTCCGAGGGGTCGAAGCCGATCAGGTTGTCGCCGCCGATGATGAACAGGTCGTCGTCGATACCTTCGCGGTCGATCAGTTGTGCGAGCGCGCCGACGACGCCGAACTTCTCGTCTTCGTCAGCCGTACTCTCGACGGAGAGTTGGACTTTTTCATAGCCCATCTCGTCGATGTGGGCTTCGAACTCGTCGGCGAAGGCCTCGTTCGTGCTGAGGTACGTCGTCCCGATTCGGTCGTCGTCTTCCAGTGACTGGAGAACGCCGTCGATAACGGTCGTTTCACCGACCGGGAGTAGCATTTTCGGCAGACGTCGCGTGATCGGCCACAACCGTGTCGCGTAGCCGCCAGCTAAAACTATCGCGTCCATATCCCACAGTCAGACCCGAATTATAAAGTGGTAACTACTTGTTGGATTTCCTATAGGTTTAGCTGCCAGACAGTTGTTCCGGCAGTGACCAGATCCTCGTCGTCCGCGGCGGCGACGATCACCTGGTTCTCACCGGGGTCGACGTCGACCGCGACCTCGAATTCACGGTCCTCGACGGGGATGTACGTGATGTCGGCAGGGGTCTTGACGACGACACAGACGCCGGTCGTCTCGCCGGAGACGACCAGTTCGTTCCCGCGGAACTGCGTGTCGACGCGGAGTGCGGGGCTGCGGTCGGGCGTGTGCGCGCGCCGCTCCCGATAGCGGTCGTCGACGAACGCGGGCGTCTCGACCGGTTCGCCGGCGCTGATGCCGTGGGCCAGCCGCACGTACTGGGCCATCGACCACGCCAGCGGCGTCGCCGAGCCGGTCCCTTCGGCGAATTCCCAGTCGTACTCGGTCGCGTGGCCCCGGTCCCAGATCTGTTCGGCGATCATCCGGCCCGAGTTCGCCACGTCCTGCATCATTCGGAGACCGTTCTCGGGCGGGATGTCCGGGTCGTCACGATGGAGTTCGTACTCGGCGCGCTCGCCGGTGAGCAGTGGCCAGAGGCGACCCTTCCCCTTGTGTTCGACCGTCCACGGCGCGCCCTGGTCGTCCCGGCCACGCTCGCCGTAGCCGTCACCGTTGTACCGGTAGAACCCGGGCGCGTACTCCGTGTCGACGCTGATCGTGTCGTCGACTTCGACGAGCGAGTTCCGGATCGTTTCGTCGTCGTCGGGCTTGATGCCCAGCCGGACGAGTTCGAGGAAGCCGCCGTCGATGATGTTGCGTTCGTCGAGCGTCGGACCGTCGTTGGCGAGCGTCCGGAGGTGTCCCATCTCGGGGTTGCCATCGAGCGTGATCCGCGTGTAGTAGGGCGTGTTGGTGTGGCGCTCGGTCCCGGTCTCGGTCGCGGTCCAGGCCTCGACGTTGTTCGCCCACTGGTCAGCCAGCGACAGCCAGACGAGCGCGTCGGCCTCGTGACCGGTGTCCAGCGCGAGCTTCGCCGCACACGCGAGCCCCGCGATTTCGGCCGCAATCGAGGACGGCGAGAAGCCGGCCTCCTCCTCCCAGCGCTCCTGTGCAGTCTCGGGGCCGTGGCGGACGACGTACTCGGCCGACCGCCGGACGTTCTCGTAGCTGTACTCGACGTCCTCGAAGTCGACGCCGCTCTCGGCGAGGCGGTAGGCCATCACCTGCGGGAACGAGATGTTGTCCATCTGCTCGCCGCCCCAGCGGGTCGTCCCGTTGATGTAGGTGTTCTGTGGGATGAAGCCGGCCTCGTCCTGCTGGTACTGGTAGATGTACTCCAGCTGGTCCGTCGCGATATCTAGGGACCCGATGGCGTCGAACACGCTGAACACCTGGTACAGGTCCCGGGACCAGACGAAATTGTACCCGTAACCCTTGGGCTCCTCGGCGTGGACGGCCTCGCCCCACGGCACTGACGGCGAGGCGATAGACGCCCCGTGGTAGGTCTTGTCCTCCACGGCCAGAAGCGTCATCAGCGCGGTTCTGTACTGGTTCGCCAGCGCGTCGTCGTCAGCGACCGAGTCCGGGAGCTGCTTGTCCGAAAGGAAGTCGCCCCAGCTGTCAGCGTACTCGGCACTGACCGTCTCGTAGCCGCGGTCGAGCGCGCCGTCGGCTTCGCCCAGCGCGGCGGCGGTGTCAGCCTGTCGCGCGAAGCCAAGCGCAACCGTGTCGCTGACTCTGGTTCCCGAATCCAGCCGACCGATGAGGACGAGGTTCGTCCCGTCGATGGACTCGACCGGGTCCGGGAGATCACCGTCGGAGTACAGCCCGTCGAGGTGGTCGCTGCCGGCCGCACCGACGGTTGCCCAGTCGAAGCGCCCGGCCGCGGCCATCGCCACGGCGATAGAGTAGGCGTCGCCGTTCTCGTCGACGAGCAAGTCGTTGTCCGTCTGGTCGGTGTAGGCGCGGGGGTTCCGACCGACGAGGTGGTAGCTCCCGGGCTGACCGTATCTGATGGCACGGTCCTCGGTGACCGTGCTCGTGAGTGCGATGTCTGCGACGGAGAACACGTCGTATGATTTGCCGTCGTCGGCGCTGAAAGACACGTCGGCGACGATGGCGTCGTGTTCGGGGTCGGTCGCGTAGTCGACGGTGAGCGTCCACTCGTGGCCCTGGCCGTCGCCGGTCTCGGTGAAAACGTGGCGATAGAGCAGCGCCTCGTCGTCGACGGGTTCGACGCGTCGCCTGACGCTGTCGTCGGTCCGGCGGTTCTCGCGGTGGGTCCGGACGGCGTAATCCGTCTCGTCCGTACACCGGACCAGGAAATCCAGCGTCCGCAGGTTCATCAGGTCGACCTGCGGGTAGCGGGCCTCCGTCAGCGCGCCCTCGGTGAGCGTGAACCAGACGCGCGAGGGGTCCTGCTCGTCGTGGTCGGCGACGGTACCGACGCCGTACTTCTCCCCGGTGGTCCAGGTCGGGCGCTCGCTCGGCCCCTCAGTCCCGGCCGATGTCGTCGGGAGCGCGTTGAGTTCGCCCAGCCGTGCGGTCGCGTGAAGCCGCAACGCGTGGGACCAGCCAAGCGGCGTCGCGCTGTCGAGAGCGCCGTCGTCGAAGGCCTGTTCGGCGAGGTAGCCGGCGTCGGTCGTGAGCGGTCCGTCCTCTTCGAGCAGTTCGTACAGGTCGCTCGCACGGTCGAGGTAGGCGTCGCCGCCCTCGCCGCGGTCGTTCAGCATGTCGCCGACGCGGGCGGCGGCGAGTGCCCCCATCGCCGTCGTGACGGTCCAGATCTTCTCGCTGTCCTGGTGGCCGGTCCGCCAACGGTCGCCCTCGTAGCGGGCCAGTCCCGCGACCCGGCTCTCTGTGGGGTTCCGGAAGAGCGTGTCAAGCGTCGTACTCACGTGGTCTGCCAGCCGAGTGAGATGCTGATCAGTAAGCGCGGTCGACTCGACGCTGTCGTACTCTTGCAGCGCATCTGCGAGATGGAGCCCCGCAGCGTCGATACGGTGGTCCGGCGTGCCGTTCGTTAGCCCCATCACGTACACGCCCAGATCTTCGTCCCAGAGCGTCTCCAGCCCGTCGAGCAACCGATCGGCTGCCGCCAGACTCCGCTCGCAAACCGACTCGGCCATCGGGGCGCGAGCCACCGCGGCGAAGGCCTCGATGAACGTCGCAGTGGTGTGCGTGAACTGGCCGACCGAGTCCTCCCAGACGTTCTGACACGACTCAGGCAGGTCGTTGGCCGCGATGTCTTGGACGAGCGTATCGACGGCCGCCTCGATAGTCCCTCGAACCGTTGCGGTCAGTTCGGCGTCCATCTTACTGCGGTGCGTTCGCAGCAACGTCGCGAGGAAGGCGGTGACGGTCGCGGTCTGGTCGGCCTGATACTCCGGCGATTCGGCGTTGTGCTCGACTCTGGCGTTTGCCCAGCCCGGCGCGATGTCCCCGGTATCGGCCCAGACGCGGTGGGGCCACCGCCCGTCGGAGAGCTGGCTGTCACAGAGGAATTCCGCGCTCTCGAGCAACATCTCCACGGTGTCGACATCGAGTCGGGACCCGGCTTCGAGCAGATGCCGGGAGACGGAGGCGTCGTCGCGGAACCAGACGTAGCCGTAGCCGCCGGAGTTCGAGTAGAACGGGTCGAACTCCGGGGCAGCGATGCGGCCGCCTGTCGGCGAGGACAGCAGGTCGAGCACCCGCAGGTCCATCCGTATCGAGTCCGAGCGTGGCATGGCTTCGACCACGTCGATGCGCGTTCGCTCCCGTCCGGCCTGCCGGAGGTCGTCGGAGGTCGTGTGCTCCGTCACGCAGTCGGCGAGGTCGAGCAGTGCCGTCTCCCGGTCGACCTCGTCGTGGTTCGAGAGCTGACTGACCAGCGTCGTGTCCTTGCTGCGTCCGGATCGGTCGAGTGGCGCGGTCACGAGGAAGTCGCCGGTGAGGCGGGTCTGGTCGCGTCGTTCGACCGGCTCCGACCGAGGGAACTCGATCGGGCTGTCCGCAAGTATCTCGGCGAGGCGTTCCGGTCGCTGCCCGGCGACGGCGTCCAGCCCGGTCGACGAGGCGAGGTAATCGTGCTCTCGCCGGTGGTACACTTCAAGCACCCGCGAGTCGTCGGGTCCGGCATCCTCGTGAATCAGCGAGCCGACGCCGCTGTCGCTGCTATCGGGGGCCAGCGTGACGAACGCCACGAGTTTGGCGTTCTGTGGAACCGCCCCGCGCATCGCGACGTGCGTGACGTGTGCCCGTCCCAGCGTCAGGTCGTACTGGTGGACCGTGAACGATCCCGCGTCGTATTCGGTCTCGACGAGTCGTGTCTCGCGGTAGTAGTGCTGTCGGATCGTCTCCAAGTCACTGAACCACCGTGTCTCGTCTCCAAGCATAACTCCGAGTCGGGAGCGGTCGATACCGGAGAGCCCGGAGAGCGAGTCGGAATAATCCTTTAGCGTTCCGTCTTCGCCGACGTGTACGAGTCGATCACCGTGCCCCGAGAAAGAGCCTGAAACAGTCCTGCGCTCCTCTGGAAAGCGCTCGTGACGAGTCCGCTTGTATTCGTTGAGCGCTGTCGAAAGCCGCATACACATCAAAGCAGACCAATCTCTATAAACTCCTGTGGTTCGGACAAATTAGTGATACTTCGGGGCCACGACTGTGTACCCCAAGAGGGCGGGCCGCTGATGCTGAACGGGCCCGGTCGCTTGGACTACTGATTCAGATTGCTCTTGTCAGTCGGGAACACGCCCACGCTATCGACTGTAACGGTCGTGTCCCCGTCACCAGCCCCCCCACGGTGCTCCCCGGAAACGAGGTCGGTGTCGTCGGTCCCGACCGGTAGCTCGACCGTCGTCGGCTCGCTGCTGAAGTTGAGCACTACGACAGCCGCGTCCTCGTCAGTCGTCCGAGCGTACGCGACGACGCGGTCGGACGGCCCGTCTCGGACCTCGTACGGGATTCGGACGAGGTCCGCATCCGCCGACAGCGCCGGCTGGTCGTGTCTGGTTGCCGAAAGGTCGCTGACGAACGACTGGAGCGTCTCGTCGGCGTGGTCCCACGCGAGGTCGTCGCGCCGGCCGCGCTGGCCGAACTCCTGGCCGGCGTACAACAATGGCGCGCCCGGGAGCGTGAACAGCGCGCCCGCGGCAGCCTCGGCGGCATCCCGTCCGTAATCGACGATATAGCGCGTCTCGTCGTGGTTTTCCGCGTACAGCATGAACGACGCGTGCTCCGGGAAGCCGATCTCCGCTCGCCCTTCGATAGCACTGAGGACCGCCTCGGCATCGCCGCCGCCCCCGACCTGCCGGAGCGCGGCGTAGGTCGTCGAGTCGAAGTGCATGTCGAACAGCCCGGCCTGGAAGTCGGGGATGTACGGGATGGTCTCGTCCAGAAGCAGGAACTCGCTGTCGCGGTCCTTGCAGTAGTCGTGGATCTCGCGCCAGAAGCTGTTCGGGACGGCCCAGGCCATGTCACAGCGGAACCCGTCGACCAGTTCGGCCCACTGGGCGACCGCATCGAGCAGGTGCCGGCGGACCGGCAGGTGATCGAAGTTGAAGTTAGCGATATGCTCCCACTCGAAGTACGTCTCCGGTTCGGTGTCGCTTCGCCACTCGTACCACTCTCGATAGTCGGCGTCCGGCCCTTCCACGGCGGACTCGAAGTAGGGGTGGGTCCGGGCCGAGTGGTTGCAGACGAGGTCGAACAGCACCTTGAACCCACGGTCGTGAGCTGCCTCGATGAACCGCTCGTAGTCCGCGCGGGTACCCAGATCCGACGCGATCTCGAAGAAGTCAGTGATGTTGTAGCCGTGCGGTGCGTGGTCGTTCTGTAACACCGGCGTGAGCCAGATGACATCGACGCCGAGCGAGTCAAGGTAGTCCAGCCGGTCGATGATCGCGTCGAACGGCGAATCGTCGCCCTCGCCAGCGAACGTGCGGACGTAGATCTCGTAGATGACCGAGTCCTCGGCCCATGCCGGCGCGTCGTACGGGCGTCTGGCGGCGACCCCTGCGCCGCTCACCACCGTCTCGACACCGTCCCCGTTGCGAGTGAACTCGACGGCGTCGGGCACGCTGTAGCCGTAGTCCCCGACAGCAACGGCGTGGATACGAGCGCGGTCCGGGAGCGCGTCCAGCGGAATCCGGAGGTCCGTCCCGTCCCGGGTCACCGCGTCGGCGTCGATGTCGTCGCGGTCGTCCAGCAGGAACTCGACGGCGAGGTCGCCGGCCGTCTCGGTCCCCTCCGGATGGGCGCTGCAGTCCGCGCGGACGACGGCCTCGTCGCCCTCGATTTCCGGCCGCAATGTCAGACGCGGCCGACCGCCGCCACCCCCGCCGTCGCTGCCGTCCCCTGCCTGTGTGTACTCGCCGCTCCCGCTGAGCCCGGAGCCGCTTTGCCCACCGGAGACGCCACCGCTTCGCTCGCCTGAGCGACCGGACAGTCCGGAGGTGTGTGTCCCGCCCGATTTGAGGGTCCCAGGGAACGCGCGGACGGTGAGGTCGTGCTTGCCGTCCGGTGCGCTGAGGCGGATGACATATCTACCCGGCGTGTCGGGGACGAACTGTTCGACCGGGTCATCTCCGAGTGTGGCGGTTGACTGTACTGGTGCGCGCGCGACGTGCCAACTGTACGTCGCTGTTGGGTCCGGGTCCCGGGGTGCGAGCTCGATCTCGTCACCCGTCGCCACGAACCGCGGCGGTCCAGGATGGTGCATAGGTGCACTGCGATTGTCAGTGTCTTTGTACTTGGGGTAGCCGCGAGCGTCCCGCCGCCAGCGGCATTACTTTTTGACTATGGCGTGTACCGCCCCTGTGCCCGACTACCGACGCGATGCCGGGTTCGCGCTGCTCTGTGGACTTGTACTCGTCATGTATCTCCGCCAAACGGACGCGCTCGACACGCTCTGGGCCGAATCTGCTATCGCTGTCGGCGTGGCCGGCGCACTGGGTGTCGAGGCGCTGTTCGTGCTCGATACGCCCGTCGCGTCGCTGTGGGAGCGCCGCGGCGTGCGGACGGGTTCGGCTGTCGCGCTCCTGACCTGCGCTTTGGTGCTCGCCGCTCTCGTAGGGCCGGTCGTCGTCGCCGCGGCGTGTTGGGGATTCGTGACGTACTTCGCTCTTCTCGCCGTGAGTCTGTGTTACCAGTGATCGTTCGCCCCCACAGGAACAACGCCGGTCGATGGGAGTGGCAGATGATTTTCCAGCGATGCACCCGGTATTCCGGATAGTTACAGGTGATATCAGCGGTATAGCCATACGCATAGCTGCCGAACCGTAACCCGATCCTAGACTTTCTATATCCGCCTTTGTGTACTCAGTACAGATACGCAACTATACCCATCCTATCGGACCTATAACGAGGCCATATAATATCTATTTTTACCACTTAATCTGGTATTTAGGTTTTCATGTCCAAATCAGGGTCAGAAACATCTAAGATGACATTCTATAGCCTAGTATAGGGATAGTATAGAGGTAGAGCTGCAGGATATCTCTCTAACTCAGTCCACCTTGTCTATCACAGATAGCTGACACTCGATTTCCGAATAACAACTGTACTGGTATTAGATTCCACCAGACCCCAGCTGTCAACGATGGATGGCGGCTGTTCTGTTAATAACGCAGAGCGGTTATTCGTGGGCCAGATTGACCTCGATGACGTTGGCAGCCTGCTTCACCGTATCGATCAGTTGGGCTTTGCGGCCAGGGGACTGCAGTCGGTTGATAGGCGCGGTGATACTGATGGCGGCCTCGCGGCGGTCGCCGGTATCGATGGGGACCCCAACACAGCCGGTTCCATCGACCCGCTCCTCGGTGTCGTCGGCGACGCCGCGTTCTCGGATCGTCTCCAGTTCCGCGAACAGCGTCTCGCGGTCTGTAATAGTGTTGTCCGTCTCGGCCGGCAGCCCCCGGGTCTCGATGATTTCTGTGACCCGGTCATCGTCGAAACTCGACAGGAGGGCTTTGCCGATGGCGGTCTTGTGGAGGTGAATCCGCTTCCCGAGACGCGTATCGAGCGCGACTGCCTGATCGCCGCTGGTCGTGTGGATGTAGATACCGTAACCCTGCTCTTCGATCATCAGGTTCGCCAACTCGCCGGTCTCGACGGCCATCCGCCTGACCTCGGGCTTTGCGACCTCATAGATGCCGTCGTAGCGCTGTGCCATGCCGCCGAACTCCAGCCACCGGAGCCCGATGCGATACTCGCCGTCCCGTTCCACGACCAGGCCCTCGTCTTCCAGCGTCACCAGGTGTTTGTATATCGTGCTCTTGGCCGGCTCCAGCGAGTCGGCGAGTTCGACCAGCGTGGCACTCCCGCCGAGGTCTTTGATACCAGAGAGGACCGACAGCGAGGTCTGTGTCGCCCGGACCGAGTCCGTTTTTGCCCGTGTCATTAGACACCAGTTCTGGTGCCGCTCGAATAAAATTGCCGTATCGGCTGTGACAACCGCTCTGCGGTGACTTCCGAGACAGGACGTACCCGAAATAGGCGTCATTCGGCTCCATGCCCGGCACAGATATTCGAAAAGACGAAACAGAAAGTGGAGTTTGCTGGGGTGAAAACAGCGGCCGAATTTGCTGGGAGTTCGTGATGTGGCGACTGAACGGCCACGAGATGCCGACAGATCAGTGTGCACCACTGACCGTTATGTCGCTCGGATGAACAGATGATCGAATGTAATATAGCACGAATATTTCGCATTTCCGAATCTGCTGAGAGACGGTGGAACGACCACGCTGGTCGATGTTTCGGCCGGAGACGGACGGTAGATTTAAGCGGTTTCGCTGGATTCTTTGAGACGAGTTATGAGTGTGACGCGACACTACGACCGCGAGTTCGTTAGAACGTTCTTTACCTCTCCGACAGCAGTCGACGGGGAGGACGACTCAGCGAAGATGCTACGAAGCGCCGGCCAGCTCCGTGGCCTGCAGGCCCCGGATGTCTGGGTTCCGGACAACGAGGACGCGACGGCACCGAACATGCGCGACGAGGGTGTCGAGAACATCATCGAGGTCGTCGCCAATCAGGGCGCCGAGTTCCCCGGTGAGATCCACCCGCGCGTCGTCTGGCACCGCGAGTCGCCGTCGACCCGCTATCAGGGCTTCCAGCAGATGCTCGAAATCACCGACCCCGAAAACGGGGCGGTCGAACACATCGACGGCTTCGTCATTCCGGAGGTCGGCGACATCGACGACTGGAAGAAGGCCGATGAGTTCTTCACCATCATCGAGAACGAACACGGGCTCGAAGAGGGGAGCCTCTCCATGTCAGTCATCGTCGAGAGCGGCGAGGCCGAACTGGCGATGGGTGACCTGCGGGACGAGATGGGCAAGCCCTCGAACAACCTCGAACGCATGTTCCTGCTCGTCGACGGCGAGGTCGACTACACGAAGGACATGCGCGCGATGACGCCCACCGGCGAACTCCCGCCGTGGCCGGAACTGCGCCACAACACCTCCCGGGGTGCCAGCGCCGCGGGCCTCATCGCCGTCGACGGCCCGTACGACGACATCCGGGACGTCGAGGGGTACCGCGAGCGGATGAAGGACAACCGCGCGAAGGGGATGACTGGCATCTGGTCGCTGACGCCGGGGCAAATCGTGGAGGCGAACACTGCTCCGCTCCCGCCGAAGACTGGCAGCTGGCTCCTCGAAGCCGGCGGTCAGGAAGTCGAACTCGAAGCACAGGACGGCAAGCAGGTGTACGACGGCGACGACCTCTCGCTGGAGGCGGACGGCGACGGCGGCTACGTCCTGCAGGCGGGCGGTGAGCGACTGGAACTGGACGAGGACGAACTCACCGAGGAACTGCTCGACCGCACCGCGTATATCCCCAGCATGAACGACATCGTCGACTCCATGGAAGAGTTCGAGGCCGCGAAGGCGGCCGGCAAGGGAGCCATCGCGATGACCCAGGCCGCGACGCTGGTCATCGACGGCGTCGAAGTCGATATCAGTAAAGACCGGATGTGGGACGAAGCCACCTATCAGGCCGCACAGACGCCCATTACGCTGTTCCAGGACGTGTACGAGCACCGGCCGGACCAGCATGAGGAACTGGAGGAGATGTACGGCGCCGACATCGTCGAACGCGCCGCGGCCGTCGGGAACTGACGGTCGGACTCAGTATTTCGTCACTCGAAACGCCGTGGGCGCAGTTCAGTCTTCGAGCGGTTCGATGAGTTCGACGTGATGGCCGTCGGGGTCAGCGACGAAAGCCGTGTACGCACCGGCTTCCGGCTGTGGACCTGGCTCTTTGACGACACCGTGGTGGTCGATTCGCTCGACCGTCGCGTCGACGTCGTCCACGCTGAGTGCGAGGTGGTCCCAGCCGGACCCCATCTCGAAGCTCGTCTCCCCGTTGGTTTCCGATAGTTGCAGCTCGACGCCGCTGTCGTCGGCCACGTAGTAGTTCGTCGTCTCGCCGTCCGGCGTGGTGAACTGCCAGGACTCCTCGAAACCGAACTGCTCGTAGAACGCGATCGATTCTGTGGCGTCGGCGACGTTCAGGCACATGTGGAGTATGCTTGCACTGGCCATACATCGCTTCCAGTGCCCTCGGGCAAATAGCTGGCGGGCGTCAAGAGCGAATTGTGACCGCATGCCATAGAGTTTAATGATTATTACTCCTGAATGCCCGTATGGCGATCGAAAATGTCGAGGACACCTGGTCAGCACAGGAACTGGACCTGGATCGACCGGATGTCGACGCGTATCGGGACCTGGCGGACGCGCTCCGTTCGCAGGTCGCAGGTGGGGTTGAGTTCGACGAATACGCCCGGATTCTATACGCGACGGACGGGAGCATCTACCGCGCTGAACCGGCAGGAGTCGTGTATCCGACTGATATCGACGACGTTCGGGCAGCCGTCGAAGTGGCGACAGACCACGGCGTTCCGATACTCCCTCGCGGGACCGGGTCGTCGCTCGCCGGGCAGACTGTCGGCCCGGGCTGTGTCGTGCTGGATATGTCCCGGCACATGGACGACATCCTCGATATTCGGCCGGACGAACAGACGGCGCGAATCCAGCCCGGCGTGGTGCAGGACGACTTAGACGACACACTGGCCGAGTACGGCCTGAAGTTCGCCCCGGACCCGGCGTCGTCGAACCGCGCCTCTGTCGGCGGTGGCATCGGAAACAACTCCACCGGCGCACACTCCGTCAGGTACGGCATCACCGACGCCTACACGGATGCGGTGAAGGCCGTCCTCTCTGACGGCTCACTCATCCACGCCCGCGAGGTCGTCATCGACTCGCCGGAGTGGGACGACATCGTGCGCAAGGACGACCGTGAGGCCGACATCTACCGGACGGTCCGCCAAGTCGTCGAGGAGAATGCCGAGGAAATCGAGGACCGCTACCCGGACCTCAAGCGCCGGGTGTCGGGCTACAACCTCGACCGCGTCATCTACGAGAACGACGACGGCGAGCGGGTGTTGAACCTCGCGAAGCTGTTCGTCGGGAGCGAGGGAACCCTCGGGGTCATCGTCGAGGCCGAACTCTCGCTGGTGACCGTCCCCGAGGAGACCGCACTGGCGCTGTACTGTTTCGACACGCTCGCCGACGCGATGAAGGCCGTCCCGGTCGCGCTCGACTACGACGTCAGCGCAGTCGAGCTGATGGACGACGAGGTGTTCAGGCTCGCGGCCGGCTCCGACGGCTACGCCGAGTACGTCGAGCCGATTCCGGACCGCGCGGCGGCCGCGCTGATGCTCGAATACGACTCGGAGTTGCACGACGACTTCGAGGCGGCCATCGCGCGGACCAACGAGCGGTTCCTCGATAACGGAACGGCTTTCGACGTGGTCGAGGCTTACACCGACGCGGATCAGGCCGACCTCTGGAAGCTCCGAAAAGCGGCGATTCCGCTCCTGATGTCCATGGATGGCGACCCCAAGCCGTACCCGTTCATCGAGGACGCGACGGTCCCCCCCGCCGAACTGGCCGAGTACGTCGAGAAGTTCGAGGAGGTGCTGGCTGACCACGACACCTCCGCCGCGTACTTCGCCCACGCCGGCTCCGGGACGCTCCACATCCGGCCGATTCTCAATCTGAAAGAGGAATCCGGCATCGAGGCCATGCACTCCATCACCGACGACGTGACCGACCTCGTGCTCGAACACAAGGGGTCGTTCTCCGGCGAGCACGGCGACGGGATGGCCCGGACGGAGTTCACGCCCAAGATGTATGGCGAGACGCTCTGGAATGCGTTCAAGGAGGTCAAGACGGCCTTCGACCCGCAGTGGTGGATACACCCGGGCAACGTCGTCTACCGCGAGGGGCCAGAGGACATCGGCCCCGATGCCAACCGTGGTGTCGGTGCAGACATGCGGGAGAACCTCCGGTACGGCCCGGAGTATCAGTCTCTGGAACCACAGACGACGCTGGACTTCGAGGATGAAGGCGGCTTCTCGGAGCTTGTCGAACTGTGTAACGGCTGTGGGACCTGCCGCCAGACCGACGGGGACGTGATGTGTCCGACCTACCGCGCTTCGGAGGAGGAGGTCCAGACGACGCGGGGCCGTGCGAACCTCCTCCGGTCGGCCATCAGTGGTGATCTAGACGAGGACGAAATCCACTCCGAGCGCTTCCAGGAGGAAGTGCTCGACCTCTGTGTCGGCTGCAAGGGCTGCAAGAGCGACTGCCCGACCGGGGTTGATATGGCGAAACTCAAGACCGAGCTGAAACACCAGCACCATCAGGAAGAAGGGACCAGCCTCCGGGAGCGCCTGTTCGCCAACATCGACACCGCCTCGAAAATCGGGTCGGCGCTGGCGCCGGTCTCGAACTGGGCGACAGACATCCCGGGCGCACGGGTGGTCATGCAGAAAGTGTTCGGTATCGCGCCGGAGCGCGAACTCCCCACCTTCAGCCGGGAGACGCTCCGGGACTGGTTCGACGCCCGCGGCGGCTCGACTCTCTCACGGGCCGAGGCCGACCGCAAGGTCCTGCTGTTCCCCGACACGTACACGAACTACTCGTATCCGGCCGCCGGCAAGGCCGCCGTCGAAACGCTGGAAGCCGCTGGCGTCCACGTCACCATTCCGGACAACACCGCACCGTCAGGGCGAGCGGCGTACTCAACCGGGATGCTGGACCTGGCTCGCGAGCGTGCCGAGACGAACGCAAATCGGCTGTCGGACCGCGTCGCCGAGGGCTGGGACGTCGTGTTCGTCGAACCCTCCGACGCCGTGATGTTCCAGGACGAGTACCGGGACCTGCTCGACGGCCCCGATGTCTCGGAGGTGGCCGACAGCGCTTACGGCGTGCTGGAATATCTCGACACGTTCCGGCTCGACGACGCGCTCCCGGTCGAGGACCGCTCGCTCGGGGCCGCCGGCGCGGTCAGCTATCACGGCCACTGCAACCAGAAGGGGACCAACAAGGACCACCACGCCGTCGGCGTCATGCGCCGCGTGGGCTACGAGGTTGACCCGCTCGACTCGACGTGCTGTGGCATGGCCGGGAGCTTCGGCTACCACGACGAGCACTACGACCTCTCGAAAACCATCGGGCAGCTGCTGTTCGACAAAGTCGACGAAAGCGACGGCGATCGGGTCGTTGCACCGGGCGGGTCCTGCCGCTCCCAGCTGGGTGACCGCGACGGCGTCGACGAGATTCCGCCCCATCCTATCGAAGTCGTCGCCGAGCGACTACCGGACACGCCGACAGTCGAACAGTCGGTGTGACAGGGTCAGCGACCGTTCGCGGAGCTTAGAGAGCAATCCGGACCGACAGTGTCCGGACACCCCTATATCTGACGATGATTGAGCCAGATATATCGCCATATATTGCGCTCCCATCGGCTTTTGGCCCCATATGCAGATTTTCTATGTTATTTTTGCGTTCTTAACTCCATATATTCGATAAAATGTTCATATAGTTTCCTTCTGAGAGTTTCGAACTCGATATAGCTATAGATGGCCACCCGATATAAATTAATTACCTAAAAGTAGAACGCAATCCTCCCGCTTCTGCTTGCATCCCGTTCCTCTGCCAGTTCGGACTGAAATCCTATTCCGATAGTTTCATCCAACTGGTGAGTTGTAACCAGAGAAACGAATGTACAGTTGTTAGAAATTGTTCCAGATACATGACGGGGACCGTCGTCACCCAAATGTCAATCGCGGGTAAACGACGCGGTGCCGTCGGTGAACGCGAGCGACTCGTGGTCGGTGACTGCGGCGGCGGCCGGCAGATCATCGATTAGCGGGTCGGAGACGTGGAGCGTCGAGAGGTCCTGTGTGTTCTGTATCCAGACGATCCGGACAGTGTCAGGGTCGTAGCCACCGAGTGCGGACAGCGCCGTCCGGATGGCGAACTCGTCGTCCGGCGCGACGAGCGGGAGCTTCGCCTTCGCTGTCGACCCGCTGGTGAGCGCGTTCGCGTACGTTTTCTGCAGGTCCAGCTGGTCGACGGCGGCCCGGCGGGTGATGTCGGCCAGGCCGATACCGTTGCCGTTGCCCTTCGTCGCCTCTGTGAGCCCGCGGGCGTACAGCAGCTTGATCGACGGTTCGTCGGGGTCCGGCGCGTTGAGCACGCGGTAGCGGCCGATGACGTTCGTGTCCATTCCCGCGCCGGAGACATCCTTGCCGAGTTCGTCGACGACAAGCAGGTCGATGTCGTCGACCGGGAGCGTCGCCATCTCGTCGTAGGCCTGTTCCAGCAGCGCTGGCTCGCGGTCGGTGAACGAGCCCGCCGGAATCGCTTCGACGTGGGCTGTCTCCTCGTGGAAGTTCTCGACCAGCGCCACGCCGCCGACCAGTGGCAGCGCCGACTCGACAACCGGGAGCGCGGCTTCCAGCGTCTCCACATATCCCTCCTTGATGGCTGTCGAGTGGAACGCCTTCGCGCCGTGTTGCTTGCCCAGCCCGACGACGGTCATCTTCGTCAGCCCGCTCTCGATGCGGCCGCTATAGTTGGTGTGGGGCTTTACTCGGTTCACGACAACCACGGCATCCGCCTCCCGTGCCGCCGTCGAGACGTGGACCGGAAACTCGGTCTCACCGACGGTGACGGTGTCGACCTGTGCAGTGTCCATCCGAGCGTCGATGGGGGCATCGAGGCGCGACTCCGTGATGCCCAGGCTCTCCAGCACTTCGCGCTGGCCCTCGGGCGTCGCTCCGCCGTGGCTCCCCATCGCCGGGACGACGACTGGTTCGAATCCCCTACTGCGAATGGCCTCGACGACAGCCTCGGCGATGTCGTCGATACAGTGGATGCCGCGGCTGCCGACGGCAACGGCAACGGTTGTGCCCGGTTCCAACCCGTCAAGATCGAGGCGGTCGAGTTCAGCCTGCGCCACGGCTGCCGGGTCGTCAACGGCGGCCGTCTCCGGCTCGTACTGGACACGAGCGAAGTCCGGCAGCGGCTGTGGATCAATGAGATGGTCCACGTCGCCTCGGTCGGGGAAGTTCATATCGGAGGGTTAGCCGCGGGCCATACAAAGACTCGGGTCGTGCAACCGTCTCTTAGCTGGAGACGCAAACGGTCAGAAAACCCCTGTGGCGACAGGTGTCAGTGGGTGTTGCGCTCAGTCCTGTAACAACAGCCGGACGGCGTCGGAAAGCTGGCCGACGCGGGCGGCGTGTTCGAAGGACTCCTCGCGGATACCGTTCGTGACGAGCGCGAACCCGACGTTCAGTTCGGGGTCGCCCCAGCCGAACGAACTCCCGAGGCCGGCGTGGCCGAACATCCGCTCTTTGCTGGCGGCCCCGAACATATCCGCGGCCAACCCGCCAGTCCAGACGCCAAGTCCGTAGCGGGCCGGACGCGACAGCGTGCCGTCGGATTCGGTTTCGGCGTGGGTCGTGGTCGCCTCGTCGACGGTTGCTTCGGTCAGTAGTTCCGTCCCGTCCAGTGACCCGCCGTTTGCGAGACAGGCGTAGAACCGGGCCATGTCCCGGGCAGTGCCGATGCCGTTGGCCGCGGGAATCACTGCCCGACGCATCGCCTCCTGATTGAACGCCGCGGCGTACTCCGCGGCAGGGTCTTCGAGCCCTTCTTCGACGTCGTGACACCGCTCGAACGCTTCGTAGCCGGATAGGGTTGCCACGTCGTCGGGCTCGTCGTCCCGTAGCCCGATGCCCGTCTGGTCCATTCCCAGTGGCTCGAACACGTTCTCTGCAACGTACTCTTCGACCGGCTGGCCGCTACAGCGTCGGATGAGTTCGCCGACCAGCCAGCCGTAGTTGATGGCGTGATACGCCGGGGTCGTTCCGGGCTCGAACACGGGTTCAATGTCTTCCATCGCCGTGACGACGGCATCCCAGTCGCCCCATCGCTCGGGCTGGTCGTCGAACTCACCGAAGGGGATACCGGCGGTGTGGCTGAGCACCTGCCGGACAGTGATCGATGCTTTCTGTGTGCCGTTGTCGGCAAACTCCGGCCAGTGCTCGACCACCCGATCGTCGTAGTCGAGTTCGCCCTGCTCGACGAGTTGGTGCAGGCCGACACCGGCGAACGGTTTCGTACAGGAAAACAGGAGGTGACGCGTCTCGGGCGTCGTTTCGTCGCCGTCGGGACCCGTGGAGCCGCCGGCGAAATCGACGACAAGGTCGCCGTCGACGTACACTGCCAGCTGTGCGCCGTGGTGCAGTCCGACATCGAGTTGGCGCTCGAACTGGGCCCGGAGCTGTTCGATATCGTCTGCGCTAAGCCGTGACATGGTCTGTGTAAAATCCAGTCGCGTACTACAAATTAGGTTCGGTTCGGCGATGGAATCGAACAGCGGATAGCTACTGACTGCATTCGAGCTATCGCACCATCATGGTCGATTGTGCGAAACGTTGATGACACTGAGAAATCACAACTCCGTATGCTCGAAAACAAGAACGGAACGTCTGAGGTGTCGACGACCCGGACGTCGTTCGAGATTCTCGCGCTGATTCGAGACGCGGGAGGCGCGACAATCGCGGACATCCGGGCGGAGACGGATCTGGCCAAGAGCACGGTGTATCGGCACCTCAAGACGCTGCACGATATGGACTATCTCGTCGAGGAAGACGGGGAGTATCGGCTGTCACTCCAATTTCTGCAACTCAGCGAACCGCCGCGGATACGGCGGCCGGGCTACATCGTCGCCAAGCAGAAAGTCATCGAACTGGCGATAGAGACCGATGAGCGGGCGCTATTTCTGGTCGAGGAAGAGTTCGAGGGCGTGTATCTGCACCGAGCCGGCGGCCGGAACCCGCTCCAGAGCGACACGATGATCGGCAAACGCCGGCCGCTGCACGCGCTCGCCTCGGGGAAAGCCATCCTCGCGGAGTGGGCTGACGAACGCATCGAGGAGTTCGCCGAAACTACTGCCCTCGAAGAGCTGACGTCGAACACGATTACCGACCGGGACGCGCTGTTCGAGGAACTCGAACAGATCCGCGAGCGGGGCTATGCGACCAACATGTCCGAGCACATGGACGGCCTGCGAGCAGCGGGCGTACCGGTGTACAACCACGAGGACGACCTTATCGGCGCGCTGAGCGTCTTCGGACCGAATGGCCGGGTAAGCCAGGACGACATCGAATCGACGTACCCCGACCTGCTGGAGCGGAAAGCCAGCGAGTTGAAGATCGACCTCACGTACGATTGAGCAGTGCTGTTTCGCGCCGGCGCGCGGTCGTTCCGTATCCCGGAATGTGTCGGACGGCCTCTACTCGAAGGCCGGGATACCGGTCAGGTCGTGACCGATGATGAGCGAGTGAATGTCGTGGGTCCCCTCGTAAGTGTAGACGGTTTCGAGGTTCGTCAGGTGCCGCATTGGGGAGTAATCAGCCGTGATGCCGTTGCCGCCGAGCATCTCGCGGGCCACTCGTGACTGCTCGCGAGCCATTCGTGCGTTGTTTCGCTTCGCCATCGACACCTGTTCCGGGCGGAGGTCGCCGCGTTCCTTCAGGTCTGCGAGCCGGTGGGCGAGCAACTGACCCAGCGATATCTGGGTCGCCATCTCCGCGAGTTTCTCCTGCTGGAGCTGATAGCCGGCGATCGGCTTGCCGAACTGCTCTCGGTCGGTGGCGTACTCGTGGGCGGTCTCGAAACAGTCCATCGCGGCCCCGACCGTCCCCCAGGCAATACCGTAGCGGGCCTGGGTGAGACAGGACAGCGGCCCCTTCATCCCCTCGACGCCCGGCAGGATGTTCTCCTCGGGGACGCGGGCGTTCTGCAGGCTGATCTCGCCGGTAATCGATGCCCGCAGCGAGAGCTTCTCGTCGATCTTGTTCGTCGTCACGCCGTCACGATCCGTTTCGACGAGGAAGCCCCGAACGGGGTTGCCGTCGGCGGATGTGACCTTTGCCCAGACCACTGCGACGTCGCTGATAGGCGCGTTCGTGATCCACGTTTTCGAGCCGTTCAGGACGTAGCCGTCGGCGTCGCGCTCGGCCGTCGTTTCCATCGCTGACGGGTTCGACCCGTGTTCGGGCTCTGTCAAGCCGAAACAGCCCACCTGCTCGCCGCTGCCGAGTGCCGGCAGCCATTCCTCTTTCTGGGCGTCGCTGCCGTAGGCGTGAATCGGGTACATGACGAGTGCCCCCTGCACGCTGGCCATCGAGCGCAGGCCGCTGTCGCCGGCCTCCAGCTCCTGCAACAGGAGGCCGTACGCCGTCTCGCTGAGGCCCGGCAGGCCGTACCCATCGAGGTTTGGGGCGTAGAACCCGAGGTCGCCCATCTCGGTGATGAGATCCGTCGGGAACGTGCCGTCGATCCAGTGTTGCCCGACGTCCGGCTTGACTTCGTTCTCGACGAACTCCCGGGCTGTGTCACGGACCATCCGCTCTTCCTCGCCGAGGTCGTCTTCGAGACCGAGGTAATCGATCATATAGGATCTGTGGCCGGGGTTCAATTAAGCGTTTGCCTGCTGCCAAAGTGCTAAAAGTCCGTGGCGCTGTCGATACTATGGAATGTCACAACCAGATAGCCAGACGGCGTGGAGCCGACTATACATCGACGGTGAGTGGCGCGACGCCAGCGCATCTGAGACGATTCCGGTGACTAATCCCGCGACAGGCGATGAAATCGCGGCGGTACCCGCCGGAACGGAGGGGGATGTCAACGACGCCTATCAGGCCGCCGAGGCGGCCCAGTCCGACTGGGCGGCGCTGTCGCGCGAGGAGCGCAACGAGTACGTCGAGGCGATGATCGGGGTGATGCAGGAGCGACTCGACGAGATCGTCGAACTGCTCGCGACGGAGTCGGGCAGCGTCCAGGCCAAAGCAACTGCCGAGGCCAACTTCGCCATGGCGGACTTCCAGAGCGCACTGGAGATGGTCCCGCCGGAAGAGGAGGTCCGTGACTCGATGTATCACGAGGACAAGGACCATCACATCGTCCGCGAGCCCGCTGGGGTCGTCGGAATTATTTCGCCGTGGAACTTCCCGCTGCACCTCACGACGCGAGCGCTCGGTCCCGCGCTCGCACTGGGGAACACCGTCGTCCTCAAGCCTGCGACGGACACGCCGATTACCGGCGGGCTCCTGCTGGCCGACATCGCCGAGGAAGCCGGTCTCCCGGACGGCGTCGTCAACGTCGTCACGGGCCACGGCTCCGACATCGGCGACCGGATGGCCGGCCATCCGACTGCCCGCGTGATGTCGTTCACCGGGTCGACGGCAGTCGGCAGGTCAGTAGCGAGTCAGGCTGGGAACGCGCTCGCCCTCCCAGCGCTCGAACTCGGGGGGAACGGCCCGTTCGTCGTCACCGAGGACGCCGACATCGAGGCAGCCGCCAAGGCCGGCTCCGTCGGCGCGTTCGGCCATCAGGGACAGGTGTGTATCTCGATCAACCGCCATCTCGTCCACGAGGACGTCTACGACGAGTACGTCGAGAAGCTCGTCGAGCACGCGGAGTCGCTGACTATCGGGAACCCGCTCGACGAGGACGTGGAGTTCGGTCCGATCATCAACGAGAGCCAGGTCGACCAGCTCACCTCGTTCATCGAGCAGACTGTCGATGCCGGCGCGACGCTGGAAACAGGTGGCGAGGCGGATGACCTGTTCCTCGAACCGACCGTCCTCTCGGGGTGTACCAACGATATGTCCGCGGCATGTAACGAGCACTTCGGCCCCGTCGCTCCAGTCATCCCCTTCGAGTCCGATGAGGAAGCCGTCGAACTCGCCAATGATACCGAGTACGGCCTCGCTGCGGGCGTGTACAGCGGTGATGTCGAACACGGGCGGTCCATCGCCGACCAGATCGACGCCGGGATGGTCCACGTCAACGACCACCCGATTCAGGACGAACCCAACGCCCCGTTCGGCGGAATGAAGAACTCCGGGATCGGCCGGTACAACGGCGAGTGGATCATGGACGAACTGACCGAGACCAAGTGGATCTCCGTCCAGCACGAAGAGCGCGACTACCAGCTGCTCTAAGCCAGTGGATTCGGGGCTACAGTAGGCACCTACAACAGCAGCTCGGTGTCGCTGGGAACACGAAACTTATGCCCGCTTTCGGCTATCGTCTCTCATGGACACGCCGCGCCCAAGTGACCGTTCAGCGGAACCGGTCACCGTGGATTCGATAGCACACGACCTCCGGACGCTGGGTCTCGAAAGCGGGGAAACAGTACTGGTCCACGGGTCGCTGTCCGAACTGGGATGGGTCTGTGGTGGCGCACCAGCGGTGGTTGACGCCCTGCAGCGCGTCGTCACCGAGCGCGGGACCGTAGTGATGCCAACGCACTCGCCCGGCAACAGAGACCCCGACAATATGGGGAACCCACCAGTCCCGGACTCGTGGGCCGACACGATTCGCGAGCAGTTCCCACCGTACCGCCCAGCAGTGACGCCAACGCAGGGAATGGGTGCAATCGCCGAGTGTTTTCGCACGTATCCGAGTGTCTACCGGAGTAAGCACCCACAGCATTCGTTCGCTGCATGGGGTACCGATGCCGAGGCCATCGCTGACGGGCACGCCTACGATTACTCGCTCGGGGAAGCATCACCGCTGGCAGACGTCTACGACCGTGATGGGAGGGTCCCGTTTCTCGGAACCTCACATGCGACGAACACCTCGCTGCACCTCGCCGAGTACCGCGCCGATATCGATACCGACACGACCAGACACGCCAGCGCCGTCCTTGTCGAGGGCGAGCGCGAGTGGTCCCACTGGACGGACATCGAACTCACCGATACGGATTTTCAGGCCTGCGGCGATGCGTTCGAGCGTGCCCACCCCAGCGCCGTCGAGACGGGGACTGTCGGCGTCGGCGAGTCGAAACTCCTCGACCAACAGCCGATGGTAGACTTCGCCGTTGACTGGCTGGCAGCGAACCGTTCGTAGGGACCGACGATCACAGCGCAGTGCCGGCGTCTCTCAGAACTCGTCGATGACGGGGATTCCGACCGTCTCGTACTCGCCCATCGACGAGAGGGTCGCCGGCACGTCGTCGAGCGAAAGCGTCTCCCCGACGATCTTGGAGGGTTCGAGCGTCCCGGCGTCGATGAGCTGGAACAGTTCGTCGTACCGGATCGGCGGCATCCCGTAGGAGCCATGGAAGTCGATTTCCTGCAGGGTCATCGTATCAACCGGGAGGGAGATTTCCCCGGCCTCGTCGTCAGTCGTGAGTCCGACCTGCACGTGGGTGCCCTGCTTGTCCAGCGAGCCGACCGCGTTGCGACACGTCTCCGCGATACCCAGCGCGTCGATAGCCACATCGGCCCCGCCGTCCGTGACTGCGTGAACCTCTCCGGGGACGTTGTCCACCTCGGCAGCGTTGATTGTCGTCGCTGCGCCGAGGTCCCGCGCCCGGTCGAGCTTGCTGTCTTGTACGTCGACCGCAATCGGTTCGGCTCCCAGCGCATCCGCGATATGGACTGCCGAGAGTCCAACGCCGCCACAGCCGTGGATCGCGACGGCGTCTCCCGGCCTGAGATCCGCCCGGTCGGTCAGCGCGTGGTACGCCGTCATGAACCGACAGCCGAGCCCGGCCATCTCAGTGAAGTCGACGGCGTCCGGCAGCGTGACACAGTTGAAGTCGGCTTCGCGGACAGGGAACGCCTCGGCGAATGCCCCCGGTGCGGCCTCAAGGAAGCCAAGCGGCATCGACGTCTCGCAGATGTTGGCGTGCCCGCGCTGGCAGTACTGGCACGACCCGTCGCCGAGGTGGAACGGGACCGTGACGCGGTCCCCTTCGGAAAACTGTTCGACATCTGCGCCCACGTCGGCGACGACCCCGGCCGGCTCGTGACCAAGAATCTGCCCGGGACCGGTCTGGATGCCGAACCATTCCCAGTCCCCCTGCCAAGCGTGCCAGTCGCTCCGGCAGACCCCGCAGGCTTCGGTCTCGATGACGATCTGGTCCGGCTGGGGCTCCGGGTAGGGCACGTCCTGAATCGTGAGCGGTTCGCCGTGCTCCTCAATGACAGCTGCTCGCATACCACAATCATCACAGGGCTATCATAAATACCTATCCGCGACTGGACTCGTTGGGGCTGGCTCAGTGTCGGTGGCTGTACGTTGTCTGGAACGCTGCCGTCGATACGGTGCCTGACAGCCAGAGGGTCCGCCACGTTTCGGCCGAGTTACGTTGCCGGGGCGTTCTCGGCGACGGTTTCGATGACCGACTCGTCAACGTACTCGTCACGGAGCGTCTGCTTGGAGAATTTCCCGGTCGCACCCTTGGGGATCCCATCGACCAGACGGATGGCGTCGGGGACCCACCACGACGGATAGGACTCGGCGACGAGGTCTTTAATTTCCTGACGGAGCGCGGCTTCATCGGACACAGCGTCGCGTGTGACGACGAACGCGGCAGGGCGTTCGTCCCACCGCTCGTGGGGAACAGGGACGACGGCGGCTTCGACGACTTCGTCATGACCCATAACCGCGTTTTCGACCTCGACGCTGGCGATCCACTCGCCGCCGCTCTTGACGAGATCGTCCATCCGGTCGACTACGTCGACGTACCCCTCCGGACTCACCCGGACAATGTCACCGGTCTTGAACCAGCCGTCGTCGGTGACGGCCTGTTCGGTCGCGTCGGGGGCGTTGTAGTATTCCTGAGTGACCCACGGGCCGCGCATCCAGAGTTCGCCCAGCGACTCGCCGTCCCAGGGCACTTCCTCGCCGTCGGTGTTGACGACTTTGAACTCCAGCCCGGCAATCGGAAGCCCCGCGGAGTGGCTCCGCAGGTCGAACAGTTCCTCCTCCGGCAGGTCCGTCATTCCGGGCTTGGGCTCGTAGGCGTGGGTGACCGGTGACGTTTCCGTCATGCCGTAGCCGGAGATGAGGTCCACGTCAAACTCCTGCTTGTAATCTTCCATCAGCGACCGCGGTGTCGCGGACCCGCCGCTGGTGAAGTACCGAACCGAGGAGAAGTCCACGTCGGTCTCACGGGCGTACTCCAGCAGGTCCATGAAGACAGTCGGGACCGCTGCGGAGACGGTCACGTCCTCTTCTTCGATTAGCTTCGCCAAGTCCTCGGCCGACGGGTTCGGCCCGGGGAGGACCGTCTTGGCTCCGGCAGCGATGGTCGTGAACGGACGACACCAGCCGCTGACGTGGAACATCGGAACGTACGTCAGCTCTACGTCGTCGGTCTTGATACCGGCCTGGCTGGTCATCAGCGACATGACCTGTGTCCAGTACATCTTCTGGGTGTACTCGACGCCTTTCGGCTTGCCTGTTGTCCCGGACGTGTAGCACATCCCCGCCGGCTGGTCCTCGGGCAGTTGCGGGAAGGAGTAGTCGGGGTCGCCGTCGGCGATGAACGATTCGTAGTCGACGACCGGCTCCAGCGACGTTTCGGGGACAGTGTCGCCCATCACGATGTACTGCTCGACAGAAGCGAAGGCTTCCTCATCGTACGCCCCTTCGAGCTTTTCTAGCATGACGGGGTCGACGATGAGGATCTCGTCCTCGGCGTCGGCTACGATGTGCTGGATGTGCTCGTCGGGCAAGAGGAGGTTAATCATGTGGACCTGTGCGCCCATGCAGGCGACCCCGTAGTAGGCTTCCTGGTGCCAGTGATTGTTCCAGGCGAACGTCCCGACCCTGTCGCCGCGTTCGATACCTGACTGTTCGAGGGCCGAGGCTAGCTTCCGTACGCGTTCGGCGTAGTCCGCTATCGTGTATCGGTGAATCCCCTGATGTGTCCGCGAGACGATCTCGCTGTCGGGGAACACGTTCTCGCCACGCCACAGGAACGACCGGAGGTTGAGTGGTGCACCACCTGGCATACTCCGTGTCAACACACACCGATATGTTAAAACTAGCCCTGCTAGCTGTGGTGGCCTGTGGCGTGCCATCTCCATTCGTGGCCAGCGCTGACTGAAACTGTAAACCAGCGGTAAATTTATACCGAGACCGTGTGAAGCGAACCCATGCAGCTACAACGGAGTGATATCCGGTGAGCGAGTCCGTACTGCTCTCCATCGACGACGGCATCGCCACGCTGACGCTGAACGAACCGGAAACGCGGAACGCACTCACACAGCCCGTATACGACGCCTTGGAGCGCCACCTCGATACCATCGAGACTGCGTCCGATGTTCGATGCGTCGTCATCGAAGGCACTGGCGAGTCGTTCTCGGCCGGCGGCGACATCGAGGGAATGAGCGAGCGGCTCACGAACGACGACCCGACCGACGACGCCGTCAGCGAACTGGCTCGCCGGACCCGCGACACCATCGCCAGAGTCGTCGCACTACCGGTCCCGACCGTGGCAAAGGTCGACGGGTCGGCCGTCGGGGCCGGCGCGAACCTCGCGATCGCCTGTGACATCCAGCTGGCGAGCGAGGCGGCCAGTATCGGCTTCGTGTTCCGGCAGGTCGGCCTCAGCGTCGACGCTGGCACGTCGTATCTACTCCCCCGTATCGTCGGGACCAACGTCGCAAAGGAGCTAGTGTTCACCGGCGAGATTCTCGACGCCGAGCGAGCCGCGGAGCTGGGCCTGTTCAATCACGTCTACAACGCTGAAGCGTTCGAGTCCGAAGTCGAGGCGACTGTCAGCCGCATCGCCGATGGGCCGACCGTTGCCCTCCGGCATTCAAAGCGGCTGCTTCAGGACGGCCTGGAGAAGTCCTTCGACCGCGCCCAGCGCGACGAGGCAACTGCCCAGGGTATCGTCTTCGAGACGGCCGACCACGAGGAGGGCGTCGAGGCGTTCCTGACCGACCGCCGGCCGGAGTTCGTCGGACGGTGACACGACCCGCAGTTTTTCATGACACGGAACCCAATCAGCGACCATGACTGAACACAGCACCGACTACTACCAGCGACTGGTCGACGAAAGTGCGCTCGAAGAGTTCCTCACGAGGGAAGTCGGCCCGGTCGACACGTTCGACGTTGCGCGCCACGAGCAGGGCCACTCCAACGAGACGCTGTTTGTCACCTGGGGTGACCGTGAGCTGGTCGTCAGGCGGCCCCCGCCGGGCCAGACCGCCGAGACAGCCCACGACGTGTTGCGGGAGTATCGCGTCATCGACGCGCTGCAGGACACAGCCGTCCCGGTCCCGCCGACGGTGACGGCCTGTGACGATGAGTCGGTCATCGGCAGCGATTTCTACGTCATGGCCCGCGTCGAAGGGACCGTCATCCGAGACGACGAGCCAGCGCGCTTCGGGAACGACGACGCCCGGACGGCAGTCGGCACCGAACTGGTGGACACCCTCGCAGCCATCCACGAGGTTGATACCGAATCCGTCGGCCTGTCAGACCTCGGCCGTGCGAGAGGGTATGCGAAGCGGCAGGTCACGCGCTGGGGGAAACAACTGGCGTGGGCGTTCGAGCGGACGGCCGAGTCCCGCACTGTCCCTGAACTGGAGCGGGTCGGCTCGTGGCTTCAGGACGAGTGTCCCGACGACCATCCGGAGACACTGGTTCACGGCGATTACAAGCTCGACAACGTGATGTTCGGCCCCGGTGACGACCCGGACCTCGCCGCCGTGTTCGACTGGGAGATGGCGACGCTTGGCGACCCACGGGCCGACCTCGGCTGGCTGCTCTCGTACTGGCGTGACGCCAAGGACCCCGAACCGGAGATTCCCGACCTTGCGATGGAGTTCATCGAAGCACCGGGCTACCCGACCCGGAAAGATCTGGTCGACCGCTGGGAAGCCCAGACCGGCCTGACGTTCGAACACGAGCGGTTCTATCGGACGCTCGCCGTGTACAAGCTCGCCGCCCTTGGGGAGATGTTCTACCGGCGCTATCTGGAAGGGAACGCCGACGACCCGTTCTATCCGCTGATGGAGAACCGCGTGCCGGCGCTGGCCGACCGCGCGATCCGGATTATCGAGGGCGACGAACCGCTCTAGCAGCGACGAAGCAAGAGCCGATTTGCGTGTCGAAGCCCCGGCAGATTGTAGCAACCACATACACAGCTCGCCGGGGGCTTTCTGGCTGGTAATAATCCTCGACGTATTGCGACACAAAACGGACGCTAGGGGGATGATTGATATGTGTTGCAATAGACACTACGCGTATGCGAGCAGAGCAGCCAGAGATAGCGACAGTTGCAGTGCTCGGTGCGGGAACGATGGGCCACGGCATCGCCGAGGTCACGGCAATCGCCGGCTACGACGTCGTGCTGCGTGACATCGAGGCGGACATCGTCGAGGACGGCTACGACGAGATCGAGTGGTCGCTCGAAAAGCTCGCCGAGAAGGGGCGACTCGACGAGGACCCCGACGACGTGGCGGCGCGGGTCGCGACGACGACCGATCTGGAAGCGGCGGTGAGCGACGCGGATCTGGTCATCGAGGCCGGCCCGGAACAGCTCTCGGTGAAACAGGACATCTTCGAGTCCGTCGACGCCGCAGCGCCCGAAGATGCGCTGCTGGCGACGAACAGTTCCTCGCTGTCCATCACGGAGATCGCCGCAGCGACAGAGCGACCGGACTCGGTGCTGGGCCTGCACTTCTTCAATCCGCCAGTGAAGATGGACCTCGTCGAGGTCATCTACGGCAAGGCAACGACCGACGAGACGGCCCAGCGCGGCTACGAGTTCATCAAATCTCTCGGCAAGACGCCGATCTACGTCCGCAAGGACGTGCGCGGGTTCGTCGTCAACTCCGTCCTCGGGCCGTTCATGAGCGAACCGGCCTGGATGGTCTCGGCGGGCGAGGCGACTATCCGGCAGGCCGACGCCGCGATGGTCCACGAGCGGGGCTACCCGATGGGGCCGTTCGAACTCGGCGACCTGACCGGCATCGACATCGGCTACCACGTCCGGAGGGAGGCCGGAAGGCCGGTCCCGCCAATCATGGCGGAGAAAGTCGAAAACGAAAACCTCGGGCGCAAGACCGGCAAGGGGTACTACGACTACGAGGAGGGCGACGGCCCGGAGTACGTCCCCGAGGATGCCGAGGGGTTCGACCATCTCCGCGTCGAAGCGGTGATGACGAACGAGGCCGCAAAGCTCGTCGGCGACGACGTGGCAACGGCAGAGGCCATCGACACGGGGATGCGACTCGGGGCGGGCTTCCCTGAGGGGACCTGCCGCCGGGCCGACGACATCGGCCTCGACAACATCCTCGAAAAACTCCGAACGCTCTACGACGAACACGGCGACGACCGCTACGAGCCAGCGGAGTACCTCGTCGAACTCGTGGAAGCCGGCCACACCGGCACGGAAGCAGGACGGGGTTTCCACGAGTACGACACCGGCGACGGCCCGGGTGACTACCACACGATCAACTGGGAACTCGACGACGATGGCCTGCTAGGAGTGGAACTCGACCGTCCATCGCGAATGAACGCTATCAGCGAAACCCTCGCGGACGAGGTCGTCGACCTGCTCTCGTCGGTCGACGAGGACGACGTCCGGGCCGTCGTGTTCGAAGGGGCCGGCGACCGCGCCTTCTCTGCCGGAGCCGACATCTCAGGCTTTGCAGACCGCGATCCGGCACAGACTTCGGAGCCGACGGAAGTGTTCACGACGGTCGCCGAGTACCCCCGGCCGACGCTGGCGCGCATCGACGGCTACTGTCTCGGCGCGGGGCTGGAACTCGCCCTCGCCTGTGACCTCCGGCTGGCGACGACCGACTCGGAGTTCGGCTTCCCCGAAATCACGCTCGGCCTGCTCCCCGGCGGCGGTGGGACACAGCGCGCGATCCGAATGTTGACCGACGCCCGGGCGAAGGAACTCGTGTTCCGCGGCGAGCACATCTCCGCCGAGCGGGCGGCCGACTGGGGACTCATCAACCGGGCCGTCGACGCCGACGAGTTCGATGACGTGGTTGGGGAGTTCGTCGCGGACCTCGTTTCCGGGCCGCCGATTGCCCTGCGGAAGGCCAAGCGCGTGATGAACGAAGGGGCCGACGAGAGCCTCGACGCTGGCCTCGAAATGGAGAGCCAGGCATTTGCGCTCCTGCTGACGACCGACGACGTAGCGGAAGGGACGGCGGCCTTTGCGGCCGACCGGGAACCGGAATTCGAAGGAGAGTAGCGACCGTTGCCGCTGACGGCCCCGTCCTACTCGCGGTAGCGACGCACCGGCTCCAGTTCCTCGCTGTCCACGTCCTCGAACGCCTCGCGGGCGATGGTTCGCAGGTGGACCTCGTCGGCCCCGTCGACGATGCGGAACGTCCTGACCAGTTCATAGAAGTCAGCAAGCGGGAGGTCCCGTCCGATGCCGTTGCCGCCACAGAACTGGACGGCGGTGTCGATAGCGTCCTGAGTCGCCCGGGCGGCGAACACTTTGCTCATCGACACCTCGACGCGGGCTTCCTTGCCGGCGGCGATGGCGTCCGCGGCGGCCCGGACCAGCGCCCGCGCGGCCTGAATCTGTGTCTCCTGTTCGGCGATTTCAAAGCGGACGTGCTGTTTGTCCGCCACGGAGTCGCCGAAGGCCTGTCGCTCGGTGGTGTAGGCTTTGGCGATGGACAGCGCCCGTTCGGCCATCCCCGAGAAACGCATGCAGTGGGTGAGCCGCGCCGGGCCGAGCCGTTGCTGGACGTGCTGGAAGCCGTTGCCTTCCTCGCCCAGCAGGTGTTCTTCGGGGACGCGAACGCCGTTGAACTCGATCTCGGCGTGGCCCTTCGGGTCACCCTGGCTGCCCATATGCGGGACGTTCCGAACGATGTCCACGCCGTCGGCGTCGGCCGGGACGATGAACACTGAACACCCCTCATACGGGTGGACGTCCTCGTCCGTCCGAGCGAAGACAAGCAGGATATCGGCGTCGACGCCGCCGGTTGTCCACCACTTGTGGCCGTCGATGACCCACTCGTCGCCGTCCTTCTGCGCCGTGGTTCGTATCATCTTCGGGTCGGAGCCCGCGCCCTGCATCGGCTCCGTCATCGCGAAGCCAGACTGTATCTCGCCTTCGACGAGCGGGTCGAGGTACTCCGATTTCTGGAGTTCGGTACCCTGCATCTCCAGCAGGTGCATGTTCCCCTCGTCGGGCGCGTCGACGCGCATCGCAATCGGGCCAAGGAGGCTTCGACCCGCTTCTTCGAACGTCGGCAACACGTCACGGAAATCGTAGCCCATCCCGCCGTGTTCTTCGGGGATTTGCGGGGCGTACACGTCGTACTCCCGTGCGGCAGCGCGGAGGTCGCGAACTGTTGCGTCGGAGATAGCCGTCCCGCCCGCGAGTTCTCGCTCCCGCGGGATGACGACCTCGTCCATCAACGCTCGGGCACGCTCGGCAAGCGTAGTCGCGGCCTCGGAATCGGTGAACGATATCATGGCACATTCTCGTTCTCGCACGTCGACATCATAAGTGTTGGAGCACAGCGAACGCGTGGTTGGTCGTTTATTTTCCAGCGTAGCGTCCCGCACACCCATCGCGACGCACCCACGGAACCGGGCGTCGGCGGTAGTTTCATACCCGGGCCAGTCCAAGCCGCTGCCGTGAGCGAGAGTCCAGATGTCGAGGCCGTCTTCTGGGACATCGGGGGCGTGATCCTCCGGATGGCATCCGTCCGGGCGGCCCACCGCGAGTTTGTCGAACGCCTGTGTGCGGAGTACCCGGCGACCGCGGATTCCGACGCGGCCCTCGAACGATGGCGGGACGTCCTCGGAACATACTTCGGCGAGCGCGAGGGGACAGCGTTCCGGCCAGCCCGCGAGGGGTACCGGCGGGCAATCGATGAAATTCTGACAGTCAGTCCCGAGGAAACCGAGTGGGAAGCACTGTTTCAGGAAATCCGCAACGAACAGGTCGAGCCCAACTCCGACGCCATCACGGCGATCGAGGCGCTGGCAGACGCGCCGCTCCATCAGGGCGTCATCAGCGATGTGGACGACGACGAGGGCGAGCAACTGTTGCGGACTTTCGAGGTCTGGGACGCGATGGATTCGTACACCACTTCAGAGGCCGTCGGTCGAACCAAGCCGGACCCGGCGATGTTCGAAACGGCGCTCGGGAAGGCCGGGGTCGAACCGGCACAGTCTGTGATGATCGGTGACCGCTACGAGCACGATATGGACGGCGGAACGCGGGCCGGGCTGTGGACGGTCGCCTACGGGGCCGAGGACGGACCCGCCGTGGATGTGGCTCTTGACGATCTCCGAAAGTTACCGGACTGGCTCGGCGTTTCGAAGTGAGGCCGCGGCTCCGACCGGCGTGACTGGAACTCCCAGCGCTCAGATGTCAGGCGTCTCTTCAAGCCGTGGGACGCCGGCGGCGGTGATGGTCTGACCGACGATGTACGACGAGGCCGGACTGGCGAGGAACAGCGCGATATCGGCGATCTCCTCCGAGAGACCGATGCGGCGCTCGACGGCCTCGCGGTCGATGTTGTCGGCGCTGACGCCCATCTGTGACTCGACGCCCGGCGTGGCGACGAAGCCCGGCGCGATGCAGTTGATGCGGATGTCCCGGTCGGCCCACTCCGCCGACAGCGTCGACGTGAGATTGCTGACGCCGGCCTTTGCGGCCCCGTAGTGGCTCATGTACGGTGCGCCCTGTTCCCCGGCGACGCTGGAGAGGTTGATGACCGTCCCGCCACCGTCCGCGGCCAGCGCGTCCCCGGCCGCCTGCGTACAGTGGTAGGTCCCGTGGAGGTTGATGTCGACGATGGTTTTCCAGCCGTTCTCGCTAATATCGTCGAACCCGGACATGAAGCTCGCCCCGGCGTTGTTCACGAGCACGTCCAGCCCGCCGAACTCGTCGACGGTCGCTTCCACTAGCGCCTCGACGGCCTCGCGGTCTGTCACGTCGCATTCGATAGCGACCGCCTCACCGGGCCGGTCGCTGTCGTTGATTTCGTCGGCCACCGGTCCGACGTTGTCCTGCTCGCGCGAGCAGACAACCACGTCGGCCCCGTCGGCCGCGAACTCCTCAGCGATTGCCCGGCCGATGCCGCTCGATGCACCCGTTATAATCGCCCGCTGACCTTCCAGGCGAAACCGCTCCGTGTGTGACTTTGACATCGCATCGGACATCTCGGGCATCCGCAATAAAGCTACGTCCTGAGTGTTCTCTGCCGGATTCCGTTGAATATAGTTGAACAGCCAGAACAGCCTGTGGGCGCTGTGTCTCCCTGAGGTGGCGTCGCGAGTAACCGGCGATCCCCGGTAGCATTAACACCGGTGCGGGACACGGTGACGATGTGTATGTCTAGCAATAGTAGCGGACCACAGTCCCGGGACCGGCGGGTGCGAACGCGGCAGTGCCGACTCGACCAGCAACCGAAGCGTCGTGCCACGGCCGCTTGTGAGGGCCGGTAAGATGGCCGGCGAGTTCGATGCAGTCGAAGTCGGCGACGGCTTCACCACGTCGGGGCGAACCATCACTGAGGCCGACGTGGTCAACTTCGCGGGTGTCAGCGGGGATTTCAATCACCTCCACACGAACGCCGAGCGGATGGCCGACTCGGGGTATGGCGAACGAATCGCCCACGGTGCGCTGGTGTTTTCAGTCGTCACTGGCCTGCTGTGGCAGGCCCGCGACGAGGCCGAAAAGCGCCACATGGTCGCGTTCTACGGCATCGACCGGCTTCGGTTCGTCAAGCCGGTGTTCCTAGGCGATACGATTCACGTCGAGGCCGAGATTGTCGACACCGAACGGCGGGACCATCCGGTTGCGACGGGCGTCGTCCGAACCGAAGTCACCGCGGTGAATCAGGCCGACGAAGCTGTCTTTTCGGCCGAGTTCCTGACGCTCCGGCGGTAGGCTGCGCGATCTCTCAGCTTTAGTGCAGTCTCACAGCACGCGGTCGGCGATGATGTTCTTCTGGATCTCGCTGGTCCCCTCGTAGATCTTGGTGATGCGGGCGTCGCGGTAGTACCGCTCGACGTTGTGGTCGGTGACGTAGCCCGCGCCGCCGTGGACCTGAATCGCCTCGTCGGCCACGTCGACGGCGTGCTCGCTGGCGAACAACTTCGCCATGCTGGCCAACTTCGTCGCCACATCGAGGTTGCCAGAATCGATGGCGCTGGCGGCGCGATACGTAAGCGACCGCGCAGCCTCGACGTTGGTGGCCATCTCCGCGATCTTGTGTTCGATGGCCTGGAACTCGCTGATCGGCTGGCCGAACTGCTCGCGCTCGTTCGCGTACTGGATCGAGTCGTCGAGAGCGGCTTGCGCGGTGCCGACGGCCTGTGCGGCCACGTTCGCCCGCCCGCTCGCGAAGAAGTCCATCAACTGGTAGAAGCCAGCGCCCGCTTCTCCGATGAGGTTCTCCTCGGGTACGCGAACGTCGTCGATAATTACTTCGGCCAAGTCCGACGCGCGGATGCCGAGTTTGTTATCGATTTTTTCCGCCTGCAGGCCGCCGGTGTCCGTCGGCACGAGGAACGCGCTGATGCCCTCGTGGCCGGCGTCGGGGTCGGTTTTTGCCATCACGACCATCACATCAGCGACGGTGCCGTTCGTGATCCACATCTTGTTGCCATTGAGTACCCAGCCGTCGCTGTCGCGTTCGGCGTAGGTCTCGATACCGGCCACGTTCGAGCCGTGGGCGGGTTCGCTGATGGCGCTAGCACACGCCGACTCGCCGCTGGTGATCTTCGGCAGCCACTTCTCTTTCATCCACTCGTCGCCGTACTTCTGAATCATGCTCGACCCGAAGCCACGGGAGCCGATGGCGCTCCCGATACCCGGGTCGGCACGCCACAGTTCTTCGGTGACGACGACGCCAGTGAGGCTGTCCATCCCCGCACCGCCGTACTTCTCGGGGACTTCCGGCGCGATGAGGTCGTACTGTGCCGCCTGCTCCATCAGTTCCTCCGGGTAGCGCTTCTCCCTGTCGCATTCCGTTCCGAGCGGCTCTATCTCGTTCTCGCCGAATTCACGCACTGCTTCTCGGACTGCCGTCTGCTCGGCCGTCAAGCTAAACGCCATATTCGATGTGTGATGGCCACCCAAATATAGATTTGGTCGACTGTGTCTTCTGCGTGCCGGGGCAGACGGCCACGGAGCGCCCACTGTCGGCATGGGCTTTGATGGCCAGACCATCGTGACCGTCCCGCTGTACCTGTGAGGGAGGTTGGAACAGACTGCGGACTCTCCCGCATCTTTAATGTGAATGGTTTGGAACGTGGTACCACCCAACGAGGGTAGACCATGGCAGACCCAACGAGCACACCCAGCGACAGGAGCACAGCATATACCAACGGTACCGGTCGGCGGTCATTCATCAGAGCGGCCGGGGCGAGCGCAGCGCTCGGACTGTTCGCCGGCTGCAGCGGTGACGGCGGCGGTGGTGGGGAGAACCCTGATGGAGGTGGTGGCATCTCCGAGACGGTCACCATCGGCCACCTCGCACCGCTGAACAACCCACTCGGCATCGGCTCGAAGCGGTCGGCGGAGATGGCGGTCGCGGAAATCAACGACGACGGTGGTATCGCCGACCAGACCGTCGAACTCGTTACGAAGGACACGCGGGCGTCGCCGTCCGAGGCGCGCACCGTCGCAGGCGAGTTGGTCCGACAGGAGGAAGTCGACGCCATCGTCGGCACGTTCTCCAGCGAGGTGACCCAGTCCATCATGGACCTGGTGTCGGAGTTCAACACGCCGTTTCTGGTCACCGGCTCCGCCGCGCCGAGCACCGTCACGGAGTTCGTCGCGTCCGACTACGAGCGCTACAAGAACACGTTCCGGGTCGGGCCGGTGAACTCCCACTTCCAGGCGGAGGTCATCAGCCAGTACGCCAGCCACCTCTCGGACCGCCACGGGTGGAACACGTTCGCCGTCGTCGCCGACGACGCCGAGTGGACGACGGTGTTCCGGAACCGGCTGGTCGACCTGCTGAGGGAGGCGGACTTGGACGTACCGATGGTGAACGGGCTGGCAACTGATACCACCTCATTCGGGTCGGTGCTAGACGACGTGGACGAGGTGGGCGCGGACGCGATGTTCCGCTTCTTCGCGCACATCAACGGCGGGCCGATGGCGGCCCGCTGGGCGGAGGGCGAGTACGAATTTGGCATCGAAGGAGTCCACGTCGCGTCGATGCTGCCGGCGTACTACCAGCTCACCGAAGGTGCGGCGGCCTACGAGACGACGACCCAGTCCGGCGCGGCGGGTGTCACCGACATCACGTCGAAGACGGTCCCGTTCACGGAGTCGTACATGGAGGAGTACGGGGACGCCGATGACCCGCCGAGCAAGCCGATGTACATGGGCTTTGTGACCTACGATGCGATACACGTCTTCAAAAACGCCGCCGAGCGCGCCGGTACCGTCGATCAGGAGAACAACCTCGATACAATTGTCGACGCGCTGCTCCAGACCGACTTCACCGGAGCGGCCGGGCAAGTCCAGTTCTACGGGGCCGACGAGACGTACGCCCACGACCTCCGAGAGAAGCGGGACAGTGACGGCCTCATCACGAACTACCCGCTTACCCAGTGGCGCGAGGGCGGGTCTCTGGAGTGCGTCTACCCGGAAGGCTTGCGGACCGCCGAACACGCCGCGCCACCGTGGATGGGGTGAACGATGCTGGGAGACATTGCCAGCGTCATCGTCGACGGCGCGCTCATCAGCGCCGTCTACGCCCTGATCGCTATCGGCTTCACCATGGTGTTTGGTGTCGGCGGCGTGTTGAACCTCGCCCACGGCGCGCTGATAATGGCCGGCGCGTACACCTACCTGAGTCTCGTCTCGGACAGTATCCTCGCGAGCGTGACGCTGCATCCGATAGTCGCGTTCCCGCTCACAATCGTCATCGTCGGGCTCATTTCCTACGGTCTCTACGTCGTGCTGGTCCGGACCATCGAGGAGAACGTCGTCATCACGTTCCTCGCGACCATCGTGGTCGCCATCGCCTTCACCGAACTCGTCACGCTCGTGTTCCACGCCCAGCCCTACCAGTACAGTGTGGTACCGGGCGTGCTGCAGGTCCAAGCGCTCGGGACCCGTATCCTCTACGTGGAACTCGCGGCCTTCGTCGCCTCCTGGGGTGCGATGGGGCTGCTCTGGTACTACGTCACCAAGACCGACAGCGGCCGGTCGATACGCGCCACCTCGATGAGCGAGCGCGGGGCCATGCTCACCGGCGTCGACGTGTCGGGCGTGCGTGCCCGCACGTGGCTCGTCGCGGGCGGCCTGGCTGGCATCGCCGGCGTGTTCCTGGGCGGTATCGGGGCGGCCGAACCGACGATGTGGCTGGAACCGCTCGCGCTCGCCTTTATCATCGTCGTCGTGGGCGGCATCGGCTCGATCAAGGGGTCGGTCGCCGCCGCCTACATCGTCGGCTACCTGCAGACGGCGACCGGACAGTTCCTCGGACAGAGCGTGCGCGGTATCATGTCGCTGGTGGTCCTCGTGGTCGTCCTGCTGGTGCTGCCACAGGGCCTGTACGGCACGGAGTTCGTCCATGAGTGACCGAGAACAGACCGGCCGGGGTATCGGCCGGCTTATTGGCCGCGCCGAATCGGTCCTGAGAGACACCCTCCTCGCGCAGGGGGCCGGCGTCGTCGGGGCGGTCGGCCGGCCAGCGGAACGGCTGCTCTGGCCGGTCGCGGAGCGGTACAACCGCAGACTCGGCGAGCGTTTCGGCGAGGTCACCGGCCTGCAGTTGTTGCTGCTCGTAGTGGCCTTCGGCGGCCTCGTCACCGCGCCGCTGTGGGGCCAGGACTACCTCAGACCGCTCACGCTTGGCGCGGTCTGGGCCGTCTTCGCGATGGGCTGGGACATCCAGAGCGGCTACACCGGCTACATCAGCTTCGGCCACTCGGCGCTGTCTGGGGCGGCCGGATACACCACCGGCTTGCTGGTGCTCCATCTGAACCCGGAGCTATCGCTGTTTGTCACAGTCCCGCTGTCGATACTCGTGACGACGGCGCTGGGGCTGGCCATCGCCGTCCCCTCGCTCCGGCTCCGTGGCCCGTATTTCTCGCTCGTCACCTTCGTCACCGTCCTGCTGTTCTACCGGTTGACGAAGGCCCTGAGCGAGTGGACAAACGGCCTTCGAGGCATCCGCGTCGACGTGTTCACCTACGACCTGACGCTGCAGTACTACATGGTTGTGGTGCCGATGCTCGCCGTTGCGGCCACGCTGACCTACATCGGGCGTTCCGATATTGGTACAGTGCTGATCGCCATCCGGGAGAACGAGGACGCCGTCTCCGCGGCCGGGCTGGACCCGACGAAGTTCAAGCTCTGGTCGTTCGTATTGAGTGCGGTCCCGATGGGCATCGGCGGCGTCCTGCTCGCCCACGTCAATGCGGGCGTGGACCCCCAGACGTTCGTCATCGTGGACAACAGCATCCAGATGATAGCGATGGCGGTCATCGGCGGCATGAGTTCGATTCTGGGGCCGCTCGGCGGCGCGTTCCTGTTCATTGGACTCCGGGACGTGTTCCTCGTCGGCCTCGGCGAGGAACTGCGCTGGCTCGCCCTCTGGCTGCTCGTTCTCCTCGTGCTGGTGTTCGCCCGGGACGGACTGTTCCGTCTCCTCTGGCGTGCGCTCGGCGCGCTGGGAGGTGACCGACGGTGACGTTGCTGTCGGTTGAGGACTTGACCAAGCAGTTCGGCGGTCTCGTCGCCGTCGACGACCTCTCCTTTGGCGTCGAGAGCGGCGAGATACTCGGCCTCATCGGCCCCAACGGCTCCGGCAAGACGACCGTGTTCAATTGCATCATGAGCATCTACCAGGTGACCGGCGGGACGGTGCGCTTCGACGGGACTGACATCACGGACGACAAGACCCACGAAATCGTGAACTGCGGCCTGTCACGCGTCTCTCAGGAGTCCAACCCTATCGGGTCGATGACCGTCCGAGAGAACATCGAGCTATTCACGTTCCCCAACAGCATTCGCTCGTTCGACGGCGGCGCGAGCGACGAGGCAATCGCCAGTTACGCCGCACAGGTCGACATCGAGGACGCCCTCAACGACGACCCCGGCTCCCTGCCCCACGCCGACGTTCGCCGCCTCGAAATCGCGAAGGCGCTGGCGACAGAGCCGGACCTCCTCCTGCTGGACGAGCCCTTCGCCGGCCTGAACCAGACGGAGGTCCGTCGGCTCTCCGAGCAGTTCGAGTCGTTCCGCGAGCAGGGCATCACGATGGTCGTCGTCGACCACAACATGCGCGGGCTGATGGACCTCGTCGACCGGGTCGTCGTGTTGCACAACGGCCAGAAACTGGCGTCGGGTGACCCGGCCGACATCGTCGGTGACGAGCGGGTTCAGGACGCCTACCTCGCCGGGGAGGTGAGCGCGGTCCAATGAGCGACCCGCTGCTCGAAGTCGAAGACCTCGACGTGTACTACGGCAAGTCTCAGGCGCTGGACGGCGTTTCGCTGACCGTCGAGCGCGGGGAGATCGGCGGCATCGTCGGCCCCAACGGCGCGGGGAAGACGACGCTGTTGGACGCCGTTGCCGGCTTCCTCGACTACGGCGGGACGATTCGGTTCAACGGGCGAGACGTGGCCGACCTCAACCCCCAGCAGCTGGTCAACGACGGCCTCATCTACTGCACCGAGGACCGCGACCTGTTCCCGTTCTTCTCGGTACACGAGAACCTGCTCATGGGCGCGCAGTTCCGCGAGGACCGCGACGCCGTCCGAGCGGACCTGACGATGGTGTACGACCTGTTCCCGCGGCTCGACGACCGCCGGGACCAGGAGGCCCAGACCATGAGTGGCGGCGAACAGCAGATGCTCGCCGTCGGCCGGGCGCTGATGGGCGACCCGGAACTGCTCGTCCTCGACGAACCGACGCTCGGGCTGGCTCCCGTCATCATCGACGACATCAGCGACGCCATCGAGACGCTGAACGACCAGGGCCAGACGCTCCTGCTCGTCGAGCAGAACGCCACGTTCGCGCTGCGCCACGCCCACCGGCTCTCACTGCTGGAATCCGGCCGGGTCGAGCTCAGTGGCTCCGCCGCGGAGTTCCAGAACAACGACTACATCACAGAGGCGTACGTCGGCATCCACTGAGCGAGCGTCGGCGAACCGAACTCTCGGACGTGTGCTAACACTACGTCCGTCGCCGGCTGGCACTCGCGCAGTCGCACTTCGCTGTCGATAGTTCGTATTCTCGAACAGATGCCGAATACAGTGAAAGTAACGGGTGGCCATCCATCGGACTACAGCGCCCCGTGAAATGGGCTCATACGTGGCTGTACGCACTTGCCGCTGTCCCCTACCATGTCGGTCCATTGCCGGCAAACGTAGAGCGCACCGGGATCAAACACAATCGATGTGTTGCTTGTTCCGTATGCTGAAACTGGCAGTGTTCCACGGCACTGTGGCTCGCCGATAGCCCCGTCCAGCGGAAGAGACAGGAGACTATTCAGTTCAAGCGAATAATAACCGTACTTTTGTTATCCGGCGGGACAAGAGAGAGCAGACTGCCCGAGCGTGTGTCGCCTGTGGGAGCGGATACACCGGCACAGCGGCAGAGTACCAGTCGACGTGGACGAGTTAGCTGCCACCGGGTCGGGCTTACGCTACGACGCAGGCGCTTTTGATATCGTTCGACCTATCCGAACGATCACAACAGGGGCAGTGCGTCTTTGATGATGTGAGATTACCGAGACCATGGTAACAGTCCTGGCGAAGAATATATGTTCAAATATGCGAAATTTATCCAATTATTCCGACAGACTGATATTGGATAGAAAATTTGACTACTAAATAGAGGAGTACACAATCATATTAGGCCAAAATACCCTCTTATTACATGATTATAGCTATACGTGTTGGATAGGTAATAACAGACATACAACTCACTTTTGCAGTGAAACAGCCGGTAGATGCGTCTGTTGTAACAAATATGGAAACGTATTTCTACAAGTGTGCATATATCTGCCCCTATGGGAGACGAAGAAGACATCGAAGCCGAGACCGTGTCAGTATCGATGGAGATATCGGGGAATTACGACGAAGTCATGTCGAAACTGGCGACAGAAGACGAGGGGTCGACGTCGCTCGTCTCGCTACTCGACGACCTCGAACAGTTGCTTGATACGGTAGTCCGGATGGACGGTGGGACACGCAGTGCAATTGCCCAGCAACTGCCCGAAGATATGACCGTCTCCTTCGACGCCCAGGCGGTCGTCGATACGCTTCAGGTGCTCGAACGCTACGACCTCGTTGTCCTCGAAGGCAACACCTGGAAGCCCGGCCCGAAACTCACCACCGAAGAGTAAGAACCACTGCGACGGGTCCACCGAGGGCCAACCTGTCTCACGCCGGGACGGCGTAGTGATTCACCACAGTCCGGCCGGTAGCGGGTGGCTAGTTCGCCACAGACGGTCAGTAATAGCCAAAGCCAGAGCTGTAACACCTGCCGGAGCATCAGTTGCGGCGTTCAATGGCGATGTATTCCCAGCTGGCGTGAACGAAGTGCAGTAGCGTCCTCCTGTCGCTCAGCCTGTCGGCTGACACCATATAAAGAGCTGTATAACAAACATCGGATAACGCGGAAGACAGTATGCGAGCACGCTTCGTGCTCGTACTCTCCCGACGCCCACCGTTCCATGCTCCCCTGTACGGGACGGTTCCACGCCGGGTTTTGCCCACCCGGCGTTGGTCCTTGGTACGTCGGTCCGACAGTGCCAGTCCAAGGTCGGCTCCGGGATCTGAAGCCCGACATCGATGGGCGCGATGCTGATGTCCGGCAGCACTGATTGGCACTTCATCACGACGGCGTTACGGATGAACTGGACTGGCAGCGAGATCTTCACGACCTCGCGGCACGCTCAATAGCACGTCAGACTCAGTGTCATATTCTGACACGACTATGTCCGAAAACTGTCTGTATTCGTATGTATACCGTCGCCAGAATGGTCAAATTTAGTATAATAATCAACCCACGAAAGCGACCTTCGCAATAGAATTTTGACCCGAATTTTGCTACTTCAATCGTATTCTACCGTCGTGCAAACACATATGTAGTCAGATACATCGGCGGAGCGGTGACTACCAGCGGTGGTGGACGTCATCGAAGACGTGCGCCTCGTAGATGTCACGCACCGCGCCGTGGACCTGATTCGAGAGGGGGGCCATCTCGCTGACTGCAGCGTTCGCTTGGACGTGCTCTGGATTGGTCGAGCCGGGGATGACAGTCGACACCGCGTCGTGGTCCAGGATCCAGCGCAGCGCCATCTGGGCCATCGTCATCCGCTCGGGGACGTGCTCGCGGAGTTCGTCGACGGCATCGAAGCCTTCGTCGACCGGGAGGCCGGCGAAGGTCTCGCCGCGGTCGAACGCCTCGCCCTCGATGTTGAAGTTCCGGTGGTCGTTCTCGGGGAACTCCATCTCTCGGGCGAGCTTGCCGGTCAGGAGTCCGGAGGCCAGCGGGACCCGGACAATGACGCCGATGTCGCGACGCTTGGCCTCCTCGAAGAACCGCTCCGCGGGTCGCTGGCGGAACATGTTGAAGATTATCTGGACGGTCTCGACTTGCGGGTACTCGATGGCTTTCAGCGCTTCCTCGACGCGTTCGACGCTGACGCCGCAGTGATCGACCTTTCCCTCGTCTTTCAGCCGCGAGAGGGCGTCGAACGTCTCGGGCTGGTAGTAGGCGTCCGTCGGCGGGCAGTGTAGTTGCAGGAGTTCCAGCGAGTCGACCCCGAGGTACTCCCGCGAGCGGTCGACGTGGTCGGCAAGGTTGTCGTAGTTGTAGCGCTCGGCCGTGTGGGGGTCGAGCCGGCGGCCAGCCTTCGTTGCGACGGTCACCTCGTCGCGGACTTCGCGTTCGTCGAGCACTTCCGCGATGCGCTGTTCGCTGAAGCCGTCGCCGTACACGTCGGCGGTGTCGATGAAGTCGACGCCGGCGTCGAGCGCGGTCCGGACCGTTTCCCGACCCTCCTCCGCCGAGACGTCGCCCCAGTCACCACCGATGTTCCAGGTGCCAAGTCCGACATCCGTCACGTCGTGCCCTGTCATCCCTAACTGTCGTCGGTTCACGGACGACCGTACCGTCGGCGGTCACTTGGTGGCTGTGGTACGCGGCACCAGTCTAAAAAAGGGCAGTGTAGCCCGATAGCAGGCAGTCCGGTGGACGTGCCAACGTGGACGCCGGGGGCTACGTGAGCCACTTCGTCCGGCGGATGTCGTACGCACCGCAGTCCGGACACGAGTGGTACTGAACGTCGAACGACGCCTGGCACACCAGACAGGTGTATCGGCGTCTCGGTTCCTCCCCAGGGGACGCAGCGTTATCGAACAATCCCATCGACGACCACACACCACCTTTGCAGTACGAGAGTAAAAACAGGGTAGATTGTTCACACCCTTCACAACAGTGGCGTCCGGCGATTGTGATTATGGGGGAGGGTAGTGGCAGCCAATGACTGGCGACACAAAAGTGAGATTTACTGTACGCTTGCAGTGAGGGAATTACGCTCTCAGCAGAGGCGTGGGACCGACCCCGCCCTGAACAGAGCGTCGTGACCGCGGATTTTAATGCCCAGTCACCGGGTAACAGACGATATGGACGAGGCACCCGCTGTCGGAGAGCTGTCACCACCGGACCGGACGCTGATGGGCCCCGGCCCGAGCGACGTACACCCGCGCGTACTCAAGGCGATGAGTACGCCGCTGGTCGGCCATCTCGACCCCTCGTTCATCGAGATCATGGACGAAGTTCAGGACCTCCTCCGGTACACGTTCCGGACGGACAACAAGTGGACGATTCCGGTCTCCGGGACCGGGTCCGCGGCGATGGAGGCGGCCATCGGCAATGTCGTTGAACCGGGCGACACGATGCTGGTCCCGACGAACGGCTACTTCGGCGACCGGATGGCGAGCATGGCCGAGCGCGCGGGTGGCGAGGTCGTCACCGTCGACGCCCCCTGGGGCCAGCCGCTCGACCCGGCGGCGGTCGAAGCGGCATTCGACGAACACAGCCCGGACGTCTTCGGATTCGTCCACGCCGAGACCAGCACCGGCGTCCTCCAGCCGTCGGTGCCCGAACTCACTGACATCGCCCACGCAAACGACGCGCTGGTCATCGCCGACAGCGTGACCTCGCTGGGCGGCGTCGAACTCCGCGTCGACGAGTGGGGTATCGACGTGGCCTACTCCGGCCCGCAGAAGTGCCTCTCCTGTCCGCCGGGCGCGAGCCCGCTCACGCTCAACGACGACGCGATGGACAAAGTCCTCTCCCGCGAGTCCGAGGCCCGCTCGTGGTATCTAGACATCTCGCTGCTGGAAGGGTACTGGGGCGACGAGCGCGCCTACCACCACACGGCCCCGATCACGAACGTGTATGCACTCCGTGAGGCGCTTCGCCTCGTTGCCGAGGAAGGCATCGAAGAACGCTGGGACCGCCACCTGGGCGTCGCTGGCGCGCTGAAAGCCGGCGTCGAGGGCATGGGGCTGGAGATGAACGCCCCCGACGACTTCTGGCTCCCGAGCCTGAACACCGTCCGTGTGCCCGACGGCGTCGACGACGGCGCAGTCATCCAGCACCTGCTGGACGAGTACGACCTCGAAATCGCCAGTGGCCTGGGCGCACTGGAGGGCGACATCTGGCGCATCGGCTGCATGGGCCATTCGGCCCGCCGGCAGAACGTCAGCTACCTGCTCGCGGCGCTGGGCAACGCACTCGGTGAGCAGGGCGCGGTCGTCGACGTGGACGCCGGGCTGGCAGCGATGAGCGAGCGGTTCTGACGCCAAGCCGACACCGGCAGTTCGATTCGAGATTCTGCCGGGTTCATCTTCGACAGCTCTCGCGATCCCATCGCTTGTTACTTTGTTTCAAGCGCCGTGGCATCTACTGCTTCGAGCGCGTCCCAGCGGTACGATCCATGCCGTCCGGTCGGTCGACGTGGTCTGCCACACTGGTTTTCTTACCCCGTGAGAATTTGTGACATGGTTTAATTCAATTGAGGTACCATTTCCGTGTGATGTACAGTGTACTCATACCCGTCGACAGGGACGAGGCGCGCGCGTCCAATCAATCGACATACGTTTCACAGCTCCCGGATGCCACTGAAACCGTCGAGGCGACAGTGCTCTGCGTGATGCCGCCCGACGAATTCGCCGATGCCGACGAGGTGGCGTTCGGTGACATAGACGCCGCCGTTCAGGCAGCCGATCAACTGAAAGAAGCCGGCGTCTCCGTAACTCGAATGGTTGATGACGGCGGCGTTGCGCAACAGATCGTCCGTACCGCGACTGAACTGGACAGTGATGAGATCGTTGTCGGCGGACGCAAGCGGTCGGGCGTCTCGAAGGTCTTGCTCGGGAGCACTGCACAGGACGTGTTGCTCTCGGCCGACAGACCGGTCACGATCACGGGTGAGACCGTCGTGCCCGGCGAAGGGATACGGCAGGTACTCGTCCCGGTCGATACGAGCGAAGAGCGAGCACAGAACCAGGCTGAATACCTCGCCTCCCTTCCCAATGCCCCCCAGTCAGTCGAAGCAACGGTCCTCTTCGTGTTCCCACATCAGGATTACAAAGGGGCTCCACCGCACGAGTTCGAGGAGGTCGACGCCGCCGTCACTGCCGCCGAGCATCTGGAAGCAGCGGGGATTTCCGTCGAACGGGTCGCCGTCGGCGGTGAAGTCGGACGGAAGATACTCGACGCCGCAACGGACTGCGATGCCGATAACATCGTCATGGGCGGACGCAAGCGGTCGGGGATCGCGAACGTCCTCCTCGGGAGCACCACGCAGGACATCATGCTCGCTGCCGAACGCCCGGTTACGCTCACCGGCTGACCGCCTCCAGTGGGCCGGATGGGGCAGGGTCGAAAGGCAAGTCTGTCCTCCACGACGTGAGGTATTCTCCTGCCTATACCTCTTGCTAGTGTTAAAGTGGGAAGTAACGCGCAAGTTAAAGTAGATACTGACGGACGTATTTAGTATCGTAATATGAATGCAGATGACTATGTGAAAAATAATGAGTCGCGTCTGGCATCCGCAGAGGTTGATCAGACAACGCCAACTCCCCCGTTAACAGGCACGGGCAAACTCGTTTGCACGGATTCTCGATTGGTCTTTGACACCGCCAAGTCAATCACAGATATTCGAGTGGACAGTATTTCCGAGATCGATTACTCCCCACCGTCATACCTCAATAGAGCGACAGTTGCTGGGCTTTTGGGAATCGTTTTCTCAGGGATTCTCTGGCTTCTATTGTCAGTTATATTGCCAAGCGGTCAGGCCATCGCTCTTATTATCTTCATGTTGGGAGCCATCTCAATATTCGCCGGACACCTAATGGCGAAGGCAACACTCGTCATTAAAACCAATTCCTCAAAGTATCGCTTTCGTGGGAGTGAGACAGAACTCTCAAAGCTACCTCACGCGATTCGAGGTGCAGACCGGAGCTAAAACACCGACTCAATAATTTGCCTGCGTTCGCTTTTATGTACGTTCGGCTCTGTTGAAGTCCTCATCGGGTTGTAACTCATGACCCGGCCGTGGTCAATACAGGGGGTGTAGCTACCAAAACGATCGAATATTGTCTATCACATATCATATAAATCCCTGATAAAGCTTCTTATGGAGTCAAAAACATGGAATGCTCCAACTCCCGATCTGCTTAGGTCCGTTGCCGCGGCTCTCGCATTGCTGTTATAGAGGTGTGACTACGGCTCTATTACAATATCTGATACTGAGAGCCATACAAATTTGTACAATTGCCAGTTACTCAGGCGTAGATGCAGGCATCAGACTTCGACTTAGAGAGCGACCTAACCTACGGGTCGCAGCAGGGCGTGAACGTGTTCAAGAACAACCGGATGGTGTCATTCAACGCCGATGCTATCGGGCTCCTCCGGCAACAGCTCATCGACTCGATGGGGATTGAGGAAGCCCGAGAGCAACTCCTCCGATTCGGCTTTCAGTCAGGGTACGCCGATTTCCTGCAGATGCAGGCGAGCTATGACTGGGAGACTCCCGGAGATCTATTGGAGGTTGGTCCTGCACTCCACACCCAGGAAGGAATCGTCGCTGTCGAGCCACTCGAAATGGAATACGACCGCGAGGCTGGCGACTTTTATTTCAGGGGCCTCTGGCACAACTCGTACGAAGCACAGCAGCATCTCATACATAACGGAGAGAGCAACCACCCGGTCTGCTGGAGTCTCATGGGGTATGGCTCGGCGTGGTGTAGCGGGTTCATGGGGACGCCAGTTCTAGAGATGGAGTCACGCTGTGTTGGTATGGGCGACGACGTCTGCGAGTGGGTTATCAAACCGCTTGATGAGTGGGGTGAGGAAGCCGACCCGTACATTGACGCACTTGAAGACTTCTACGAGGAGGTATAAATATGGGAGAAAAACTCATGGAGTACTATAGCCTTGTTGAGGAAGAAGAAGGCTTCTCCGGCAAGATCGAGCTGGCCAAGGAAACGAATCTTCCGGGAACGAAGGCATCAACAGCACCGGATTCACAGGAGAACCTCCAGATGTTCCGAGAGGCGATTGAGGACATCCTTGGTGAGGAACCACCTCAGTTGTAGCCGATAGACAGTCATAATCTCTACTGCAAGTATTTCGGGCCCACAGCCTCGTACACCTCTTGCTTGGCGTCAGTCAGCGGCGACAGGTCCGGCTCGAAGTTGAAGGGTGACGACTGCGGACTCACCACCACTCACTCCCGAAACACTCCGGATTTTCACAGAGCTTGTAGTGCGGATACGCTGCAACCGGAACGTCCGTGAAGTCGGCGTCAGACCGATAGTCTGATTCGACACACGCAGGTTTCGGTTCGTCCGCATCGGCGTGGTCGGTGAAGGGTGTCCGCGTACTGGGACCGATTTCGCACGGCCGTCTTCGGCACATCGAGGCCGTCCGCATCGGGGTGGGAACGGCTCACGCCGACCACTCCTCTCAGCTATGAAATTCGCGAGAAGGCGGCGACCCCCAGCTGGAATCAAGCTCCACTCTGGATTTTCCCGTCGCTCGCGGGAAAGTGAATCAAGCGGTAGATGGGTTCTACGCCGCGCAAACATGGCGTACGCTATCAGCCATAGTTCGGCTGAAAACCAAGTCCGCCCTCCCCGATTTGAACGGGGGACAAGTCGATCTACAGTCGACTGCTCTACCAGTCTGAGCTAAGGGCGGTCGACACCCGAAAATACCCCGCCGTCTGGACTTAAGGGTTGTTATTCGTGGAGGGTTCGCCGAACGGTCACACGACGCGGAGTGACACACCGACCGGCGTCTGACACGTCTGACCCGCTTTCCGATCTCCCGATAGCGGATCGAAGCGGTCTATCAACGGTGTCTGACCGAACAGAGATGTATCGCGTCATGCCGGTAGCTGACGGGCGTCAGACAGCGCGGGAAGATTAAAATACCAGCCTGTATAATACCTTCATCGAGCCCGATGAGTAAAATAACGTTCCGTGCTGACGATGACCTCATCGACCAACTCGAGGCGTTCGATGCCTCGAAGAGCGAGGTCATGCGTGAGGCGCTCCGGGAGTACCTCGGAGACGCGTCACCGTCAGCGTCGGAACCATCGTCGTCGGCGTCAGAGTCAGTGACCGACGCCGAGACGATCGACGAACTCATCGAAGACCGCGTCGACAGCATCATCGCCGACCGACTGCAGACGCAACGCCCACCTTCGCAGCCGCAGGATGTCAACGTAAACATCTCGTTAGACGGCGTAAGCGCAGGGGCAGCGAACGCCGAAACCGAACGACGGCGCACCGCTGACCGAGGTACAAGTACCGAGAGCGGGCGGTCCCACGACGAAAGTCAAACGTCTGATACGAGCGGGCGTAAGACAGAGCCGGAAACACGGGACAGAACCGAGGTAGAAGAACGTAAGACGTGCGCACAATGTGGTGAAAACCTGGGTTCTGACCACGTTTACTGCCCGAACTGCGGTGAGAAGGCATCCCGCCGGGTGTTCTGTGATTGCGGTGATGAGCTCCGGTCGGACTGGGGTTTCTGCCCGGGTTGTGGCAGACGAACGCCCGCGGCGGATGTACTTGATCAGACCTAAACTAGCGTTTGCACGCGTTACGCGCCCTCAAACGCCGTAAACGGGAAAGTGTATGACACTGCCCGTAAGTTTTAATACATCAGGGTCAGTGGTTTATTCTGCGTAAGACGGTCGTCTTACACAGCGGCGAACGCGAGGGGATGCCGCCCTCGTACTGCGGTTTCGCTGTGTAAACACTCGTGCGGGGCGTAAACGGATCCCGTCCGGGCCGTCTTACCCAAGGGGAAACTACCAAACATGGAGCGTGTGACACTACGGATTCCGAAGCAGCAGATTGAAGAGGTCGAACAGATGGTCGAGACGGGCGAGTACCCCAATCGGAGCGAAGCGATTCGCTCGGCGGTTCGGGAAATGCTCGCCGAGGAAGGCTCCGAACAGGCCTCCGAAAAGAAGCGGTCCTGGGCCAAGGTGTAACGATGCAGGATATCGTTAACGAGGCCCTCGAACGCGACGAGCAAGAACAGAAGAAGATGTCCAACGAGGACGTCGACGGGTTCGGCGACCCGCGCATCGTCATCGTCGGCTGTGGTGGCGCCGGCAACAACACGGTCAACCGCCTGTACAACATCGGCGTCGAGGGCGCCGACACCGTGGCCATCAACACGGACAAACAGCACCTCAAGATGATCGAAGCCGACACGAAGATTCTGGTCGGCAAGTCCCTCACCAACGGCCTCGGGGCCGGCGGTGACCCGTCGATGGGCGAGCGCGCCACGGAGATGGCACAGGGAACGATCAAGGAAGTGCTGGGCGACGCTGACCTCGTGTTCGTCACCGCCGGCATGGGTGGCGGAACCGGGACCGGGGCCGCCCCCGTCGTCTCGAAGATCGCCAAGGAGCAGGGCGCAATCGTCGTCGGCATGGTGTCGACGCCGTTCAACGTCGAGCGGGCCCGCACGGTCAAGGCCGAGGAAGGGCTGGAGAAGCTCCGCAACGAGGCGGACTCCATCATCGTGCTGGACAACAACCGCCTGCTCGATTACGTCCCGAACCTCCCGATCGGCAAGGCGTTCTCCGTGATGGACCAGATCATCGCTGAGACTGTCAAAGGCATCTCGGAGACCATCACTCAGCCGAGCCTCATCAACCTCGACTACGCCGACATGACATCTATCATGAATCAGGGCGGCGTCGCGGTGATGCTGGTCGGCGAGACCCAGGACAAGAACAAGACCGAAGAAGTGGTCAAGGACGCGATGAACCACCCGCTGCTCGACGTGGACTACCGCGGCGCGAGCGGTGGCCTAGTCCACATCACTGGCGGTCCGGACCTCACGCTGAAGGAGGCCGAGGGCATCGCACAGAACATCACTGAGCGGCTCGAAGCCGACGCCAACGTCATCTGGGGCGCGCGGATTCAGGAAGAGTACAAGGGCAAGGTGCGGGTCATGGCCATCATGACCGGCGTCCAGTCCGCCCAGGTGCTCGGTCCGACGACCCAGAAGCAGGCCAACAAGTCCCGCGAGGCGATTCAGGAAGTCGGTGACGACACGTCCTTCGACGCGTCCGACAACGTCGAAAGCTTCGACAGTCCCGCCCCGAACAGCGGGAATCAGAACAGCGGCGGTCGCAACGCTGGGTACAGCGAGACTGACGGCGGACAGGACCAGCGCGAGAAGAACAACGGACTCGACGTCATCCGGACGAACAAGTAGCGACGTCCACGGTTCTTTTTTCGGGTTCTACGGCCACGAGCGATGGGTTCAGCGAAGTAGCAGACAACGACCCGCGGTGTCAGACAGAAACGGCGAACGCGTCAGACTGCTTCTAGGGCGTCCAGCAGATTACACTTCCGGCAGAGGTCCCGCGCCGTCGGCGCGCCGCAGTTCTCGCACTCGCCGTAGTCGGTGTCGCCGTTCTCGCCGCCGTAAGTGTCGGCGGCTAACGCCGCGAGTTTCTCGTAGCCGGCCATAATCGAGTGGCGTGTGCCGGGGTGATTCTCTTCGAGACCGAGCATAAGCTCCTGTATCTCACCACGGTAAGCCTCCTCGGCGTGTGGGCATTCGGTGATGTGTGCCGGGAGGTCCTGGAAGCGAGCGTACAGCGCGACTTCCTTCTCCGGGATGTCACGGAGCGGCTTGGCCCGGGGAATGTGGTGGTCTTGGGCCTCGCGCGTTTGTTCCGTGGGCGCGTCGGCAGACGAGTCGAACGGCCCCAGCGACGCCTCGAAATGCTTGGCGATCTGGGAGATGTCGCCTTCGAGGAAGTTCATCAGCGCCGTCTCGGCCTCGTCGTCGAGGTTGTGACCGGTCAGGAGCTTATCGGCGTCGAGTTCCTCCGCGTACTTCGAGAGGAGGTCACGGCGGAACACACCACAGTAGGCGCAGGCAGCCATCCCTTCGGGGTCGTCCTCAACGACATCGTCCATCTGGACCCCGAACTCCTCGGCGTAGGAGACGGTGACGTGTTCGATGCCGAGGTCGTCGGTCAGTTCCTCGCAGGCCTCTAAGCTCGCGTCGCGGTACCCCTCGATGCCCTCGTGGATAGAAAGGGCGACCAGTTCGATGCGGGGGTCCTCGGCGAACGTGTCGTAGAGAATCTGCGTGAGAACGACGCTGTCTTTGCCGCCAGAAAGTCCGATGACCCACGTCTCGGGGTCCTCGACCGTGGCGTCGTCGGACACGAGGCCGTCCTCGCGGATGCGACGGCGAACCCGTTTCGTGACCGCTCGGCAGAGATGAGACTCACAGAGGTGAAGCCCGGAATAGGCCGCGTGTAACACCGCGTTCTCGCCGCATTTGTCGCACTCCATCGTAGCGAGTAGTCGTGGCCGCAATGGTGAGAGGGTTTCGTCTCGGGTCCGGCACGGCGGCTTACAGCGATTTCACTAGAGACGCCGTTCACAGCGCGTCAGGACCACGCTGTAACGCATCGAGGACCGTCTCGACGGTGTGCTCGCGGCCGCTTGAGGAGAACAGTTCGTGGCCGCCGTCGTACAGTCGGATACGGTCGGCCGGCAAGCGCTCCCCGACGGCACGCGGGTCGACAACGGCGTCCGTGAGTGTGCAGAACGCCGCGGCGGTGTCCCGGGCCGGCGGCAGCGACCGCTGGGCCCGAAACACAGTCCGAAGGAAGGCGGGCGAAACCGACGACGGAGCCTCCGCGAGTTGCTGGGCCGTCGCCAAGTCGCCGATAGCGTCGGCGTCCAAGGTATCGATAGGGATGAACGGTCTGGTAATCGGGAGCGATGCGATGGCGTCGAGTACCGGCCCCGGAAACGGGAAATCACTGTCCCACCAGGGGCTCAGGTACACCCGGTTGCCAATACCGTCGGCGTCGAGATGGGCTGCTGTCAGTCCGCCCGCGCTGTGTCCGAGCAGGTCGAACCTGCCGAGGTCGGCGGCGTACTCCTGAATCGGACCGACCCACTCCCGCTGATAGTCGGTGATGTGTGTCGGCAGTTCGACGGCGTGAACGCGGTACGCCGTGGCAAGCTGGTCGATGAGCCACTGGACGTTCCGGTGTCGACACCGGTTCCCCCAGCCGAGGACGAACAGGCAGTCTCTGGCAGCCCCCTCGTCGTACACGCGGATCTGCATACCCGACGTTCCTGCGGCCGGGACATAAGCCCGGGTGAACGCCCGACAGCCGCCCGTCGCGTTGTCGACGTAGATGCCCGTGCGTGCGCTCAGGGCTGCCACGACAGCCACGCGCCGTGTGGCTCGTAGTCGACGAGGTGGGTGGTCTCGATGCCATCGTCGGTCTGGCGTTTCCAGTCCAGTCCCACTGACTCGCCGCCCGACAGGTCCCGCCGACCGGTGAGCCAGTGCAGCGGCCGGTCGGCCATCAGGTCTTCGAGCAACGTCGCCAACGCCTCGGTCAGTTCCGCTGGAACCTGATACAGCACGAGCGTGTTGACGACACAGACCGGGACGTCGGACGGAATCTCGTCGAGTACCGCCGGCAGGTCATCGAGCATATCGCCCTCGATGAGCGCAGGTGGGTCGTCCCGTGCGACCGTCAGCGCACCGTCTAGAACGGCGCGCCGCGCCTCGTGTTCGGGCCAGACGAGTGCGCGGAGCCAGTCCCTGTCGACCTCGTCGGTCACGTCAAGCGGATTGCGGTCAAGCCCGACCCGGGAGCGGATGGCGGGCGGCGTCTCCGGGAGCGGCGGATCGCCATGTCGGACGCTGCTCTCGATGGTAATCGGTGAATCACTGTTACCCACTACACGAATATCGTAATCGTAGCGGTAGCGGTCGAACAGCAGGTTCAGGCCGGCACTCGGCCCGAGTTCCACCAGCGCGAGCGGCCCGTCGGCGGCGCGGGCCACCTGCGAGATGGCCGGGTAGAGGACCGCACTGCGCCGCACTGCGTTCGTCTGCGTGCGCCGGGTCCGCAGGAGCGGCCGGATGTCGTCGGCATGGTCGAGACAGAACTCGCGGAAGGCTTGAAAACACTCGTCGTCGGGGTCGCGTGCCGGCTGGGTGATGCTCGGGTAGTACTCGGCCAGCCGATGATCCGAGTTCCGGGTAAGCAGATAATGGACCGCGGCAAGCAGGAGGTGCGGGGCCTGACGACCCTCGGGAACGGTCGCTGCGATGTCGGGGATATCGCTGTCCTCAGCCGCCTCACGGCAGAGATGGGCGTACAGCGGCGAGGAGTCGTCGGCCCATTCAGCCAGGTTCTGAAACTGTGCCTGAAGCGCTGACATATCGTCGTGGAGACAGCACAGTGGTATCAGTGTTCGGCTCCGGAGAGTCAGCGTTTAGGCCGCGCACGTAGTAGGGCAGGCAATGAGTCTGGACCGTCCGGAGGCAGTCGAGCGGGTCGAAGAAATCGTCGCCACGGTCGAGGACGAGACGATGCCGGTCCCGGTCCGGGAGGTGTGGGTGTACGGCGACGTGGCGCTCGGGCTGGACCCGGTCGAGCGGCTGGACGTGTACGTCACCAAGGACATCCTGTTCAAGGACGCCCCGGAGCGCGCCGAGGAGTTCCAGCGCAGTCACGGCGTCGACGGCGTCGGCAAGACCGTCCGGGCCGCGTGGGCCGACGAGCACCCCGAGTACATCCGCGCGAACGCCAACGGACACGCCGCCCCCGAGAAGTGTCTCGCCGCCCACCTCCTGAACGACGACGAACCGGTCCATCTGGAAGTGTGCAACGCCTCCTTCGAGGACAACGTTACCCAGCGGCTCAAGGGTGCAAAGATGCGAAACGACTACGAGCAGATTCTGGACCCCCGCGGGGCCTGTCTGTGGCTCGACGGCGAACGGTCGCCCGACGCGTTCCAGAAGCTCCGTGACAACGAGTTCGTCTTCCCGACGCTGACCCAGTCGCTGTCGATGCTCGGGATGGATGAGACGGAGGCCGGCGACGCCGCCGACGCGGTCAAAGAGTACCGGGCACAGCAGGAGGGGGCGACAGTTCGGGGCGACGTGGTGTAGGGGGATATCGCACTGACTTTGACAAGCTGACTTACTGTAGCCAGAGCGCGTCGACCGTCGAGAACCGGTGTCCGCAGGCGGGACATTCGACGAGCCGCGAGCCGCGCTCGCCGTCGTCGACGGCAGCGAACCGACGGCTCCAAGTCACGTGGCGGCACTCCGGACAGCGACGGACGAGCGGTGGTATCATGGGAAGACGCGAATCGGCACGTTCGTTCGTAGCCGCTTGCCCCGCAAGGGTCTATCGGCGGGCGACATCGTTCCAGGCGGGGCATCGGGCGTGAACACAGCCCATGACAACTACAACGCGGTTTTGAGCGTACAGAAGGGATACATCCGCGCCGGTTGGAGCGTCTCGTATGAACCGAACGAGACGCGAGACACTGGGGCTGGTCGGCGGCCTCGCGTCGACCGTCCTCGGCGGCTGTTTAGCTCCTGAGGCTGGCGACGACGGCTCGGGCGGAAGCGACGGCAGCGCGACGACGCCGACGCACCCGACGCCGCGAAACGACACCGATCAGGGCACGCCGACCAACACCCCGACCCAGACGCCGAGCGGACTCCCCGCGGGCGTCGATCGGGTCGACGCGCCGCCGTACGACATCGAGGAGCCCGCGTGCTCGGGAGACGGGCAGAACGAGGACTACGACCCGCTGTACCTCTGTGCCAACATGCCGGCCGAGCCGTCGCTGGCGTTCGACCAGCGGCCGGCGCGGGGAACGGTGTTTCGCGACGACGGGCTACAGTTCTCGCCCGGCGACGACAGCGGCGGAAACGGCAAGCAGCTCTACGCGACGCTGCTGACCGGGCCAGACGATGTCGACCGACTCAACGACGACGGGGACGAGATTCACGCGTTCGTCTCCGAGACGGACTTCGAGCGCCGGGCCGTCTTCGTTGTCCAGACCGGCTGGGGATCGGGGTCGATACTGCCTCATCTGAAACGCATCGAGGCGACCGACACCGGAATCCACGCCTTCGGCTGTTACACCCGGCCCTGCGTCTACACCGCCGACTACACCGCCCGCACGACGGTGGCTCGGTTCGAGCGCCCGGACGCGGTCAACAGCGGCGTCGTCAGCCTGACCGTCGACCCGTCGACGCGGTACAACGTGGCGACGGGCGAGGGCGTGGTAACAATCGACCGGTAGGACACCCCGCCGTTCTATGAGACCGCGCCGAGTACCGCCGACCATGGGAGCCCTGACATCCCTCGCCATACGAACCCTCCACGTCCTCGCGATGGCGGCTCTCGTCGGCGGCACGACCGTGCTCTGGTACAGCTATCGGAGCGGCGCTATCGCGACACTCGCGCCCGCACGACAGTTTGAATGGTTATTCTGGGGAGGGGTCGGTGTACTGGTGTTCACCGGCGTCGGAAACCTCGGTGCGCTCGGACCGCCAGGTCCTGGAACCGGCTGGGGACGAACCCTGTTGGTAAAACTCGCAGTCGTCGTTGGCTTCCTCGGGGGATCGGTCGTCCGCACGCTGCTCCTCGTTCGAGCCAGTGACCGCGAGAACACGTTCGACGACCTGCCCCCAGCCCTTCGACGAACGCTCTCGCGGGTCTACGGCGCGACGGCGGCTGTCATGCTGGGCATCGTCGTCCTCGCGGAGGTCCTCGCACATGGGTGAGGACCAGCGTGAGCGGGAGGCCGTGGCTGAAAAAGGGAATCAGACTGAGCCAGCGCGCGACGCCACACAGATCTCCACGCAACCGGTGTCACTCGTGACGTGGACGCTCGCCACGTTCGACACTGCCCTGTTTGTCCTGCTCGGCGTCCTCGCCGCCCACGCGAGCGGCGACCTCGCCGACCTGCTCGCCGTGCTGAACACCCTCGTCGGCGTCGCCGTCTTCTGCTACCTCTGGGCGCTGTTCGTTCTGGCGGTCCGATGGATTCACCGCCGGGTGGCGCTCGACTCAGCCGAAGTTAGCACGCTCGTACTCCACGGGACCGCTGCCGGGAGTGTCGCGGGCGTCACGTTCCTGCTGGGACTGTTCGCGGTGGTGCTCGTTCCGACGCTCCAGAGCGGCGGGGTTCGCCTCCAGGCGGTGCTGTTGGTCCTGCTCATCGGAGCCGGTGTGGCCGCTGTCGTCGGCGGTGTCGTCGGTCTGCTCGCCAGCCTGCTGGACATCGCAGTCTACGGACTGGCGGGCTATCTGCTCCCCGAAGCCGGAAGCGAGTGGGTCACGGAACCTCGCCGACGGTAACAAAGAACGGCACCGTCTCGCGGCGCTCGTAGGCCTCGTCTTGCATCTGCTCGATCACGTCACGGCCCATCGACCGCCAGCGCTCCCGGAGCGCGTCGTACTCGGCGGGCGTCGCCTCGCCGTTGAGAATCGTCTCGCGGTCGTGAGCCAGCCCCGTTCCCGTTGCTTTCCGCCGGGCCGCCTGTATCGCCACGTCGTCGTAGGGCGGCTCGATGCGCTGCTCTTGGTCGTACTGCGTCGTCGAGACGACAGCTAGCTCCGCGTCGCGGAACACGTCGGCGGCGTCGCTCCCGAGAGTCACGTCCGTCCGCACACCATCGAGAAAGAGCCGGCGAGCGCGGCGAGCCAGCACGGGTTCGTCGTCGACGGTCGATTCGACGGTGACGGCGGCGTTGTTCGGCTCGATGGCGGCCACCCGGTCGGTGGCGACGCGGGCGAACTCCCGGACCGCGATCTCGGGGGCAGGGAGGTTGATGAGCAGCGCCTGGCACACCACCAGGTCGAAGCTGTCGTCGGCAAAGGGGAGCCGCGTCGCGTCCCCGCAGACAGTCGGGTCGCCGGCGGCGGCCAGCAGGTCCGTATCGGCGTCGAGGCCGACGACCGTTCCGTCGGTCTCCTCCCGGAGGACGCGGGTCAGTTCACCGGTCCCACAGCCCACGTCGAGGACGCGCTCGCACTCGCCCAACTGCAAGCCCGAGAGCGCCTCGCGGGAGTCGGCCCACATCCCCCGGCGGGTGGTTTCGAGGTAGTCGGCGGAGAACCTGCGCACAGTTCCTCACAGTTGAGTCGCCCCCAAAAGTATCGCGGTCGAAAGGCCCTATTCGCCGCGTAGTTCCTTGACGCGCTCGATATTCCAGGCGAAGCTCTTGCCGTTCTCGGTTGGCGTCTCAAGCACCAGCGGCACGTCGCGGATGGCGTCGTGGTTGACGAACGCGCGCATCCCGTCCTCGCCGATGTGGCCCTCACCGATGTGGGCGTGTTCGTCCTTGTTCGTCCCGCACTCGTGTTTCGAGTCGTTGAGGTGGACGCAGGCGAGGTCCTCGCCGCCGACGACTTCGTCGAACTCCGCGAGCGTCTCGTCGACGGCTTCGGGCGTCGAGAGGTCGTAGCCTGCGGCGAACATGTGGGCCGTGTCGAGACAGAACTCGATGTCCTGGTCCGTGCGTTCGCGGACCGTTGCCAGGTGCTCGAACTGGCCGCCGAGTTTCGTCCCGCTGCCCGCGTCGGATTCGACCAGCACGGTGACACCCTCGGGGATGTCGAGGTCGTCCAGCACGCTCGCGGCGTTGTCGAGGCCGCCATCGACACCCGCGCCGGTGTGGGCGCCGAGGTGGACGTTGACGTACTCGATACCCAGCTTCGCGGCGGCGTCGACCTCCTTCTGCATCGAATCGAGGGACTTCTCGCGGAGATCGTCTTTCGGTGTACAGAGGTTGACAAGGTACGACGAGTGGATGACCCATGGGCCGACGCCGTGGTCGGCTGTGAGGTCGCGGAACTGCTCGGCCTCGTCGTCGTCGATGTTCGGGTCCTGCCAGACCTGCGGCGAGTGCGAGAAGATCTGCCCGCAGTTGCCGCTGTACTCGACCTGCTCTTCGACGGCGTTGTAGACGCCGCCGGCGATGGAGGTGTGTGCCCCGACTCGTACCATGCACACCGGTCGGTGATGGCCGACAAAAGAGGTTCCGGAGTCAGAGCCACTCGCGAGCGGGCGGAATCACACCAAGACTCGAGGTGGTGAGATAGACGCCGAAGCCGATGAGCACAACCGAGACGAGCACCGAGACCGGTGTCACAGATGTCAGCAGCGCGGACGCACCGGTGGCAATCAGCACGATTCCGATACCGACCAGCATGAGCGTCCCGAGCGCGCCGAGCACCGCGTCCTCGGCCGCGACACGGACAATCGCGTACAGTTCCTCCTCGGAAAGGGCTGCGACGCTGCCGTCGGTGGAGGTGTCGGCAGGGTCGTCATCAGCGGGGGACGAGACCATGCCATGGCTTGGCTGGGGTTCCACAAAACGGTGGCGTAGGTCTGTTGTCAGAACTGTCCTCTAGTCTGTAGACCCATCATTCGAGACGTACGGCCCACAGCCAATCGGCGGCTGTCGCTTATCAGAAGACAACTGAAAAGCTCAAGTGGACTTGATAGCCCAGTAATTGACTTATACTGAATGTTCTAAATTAGCAATAGCCAAATGACTGAACCACAGGCCGAAGTAGATGAAACACGCGAGTTCGAGTTCGTCTTGCAGTTCGACGCAGGGGCCGATAGCCTGATGGACGTGTTCCGGCAGTACGAGAGTCTCTCCGTGTGGTCCTCTGCTATCTTCGTCGGTGACGACCACATGTGGCGACTGGACCACGCGAAAGGGACGCCCGAGGCACTGCGTGCGTTCGACGAGGTCTTTCTGGACGAAGACCGCTGTAACGAGTGTTTCGACGTCGCGAGCTGTGAGACGACGCGGACGTACCACATGCTGGACCACGGGGAGACGTCGCGGACAGTGTACACGCTACGTCGTGAAATCAGCGGCTGTCAGTCGCTGCCGAGTTTCCTGCACCGGCACGTCCGCGAAGGGACTATTTTCGAATCCCGACGAACTGGCGACGAGTACCGCTGGCGCGTCCTCTATCCGGGATCGAACCCAATCGGCGAGGTGTACGACAAGATCGAATCGAGCCTCCGCGATGGCGTCACACTCTCAGTGTCCCACATTACCAGTGCCGGAAACTGGAAGGCGACCGAACGGGTCGCGGCGAACTTCTCTCCCCAACAGTGGCGGGTGCTGAAGGCCGCCGTGACCCACGGCTACTACGAGCGGCCGCGGGAAGTCTCAGTCAAGGACCTCGCATCGATACTGGACGAACCCCGGTCGACCGTGCAGTATCAGCTCCGGACTGCCGAGGACCGCATCGTCTCGCAGTTTGTCGAGGAAACACTCTGAAGGCCGACATTCCAGGGTAGTACGCGGCTCGTGGCGGCCCGGAACGCCCGTCATCGCAGGACTGTGCCGCCAGCGTCAGGGCGACCGTCGAATCCACTCGTCTGCGTCGTACTTCTGTTTTGCATGTTCGCGTGCGCGTGCGAGTTCGTCATCTGTCCACGAACCCTCGGTCGCGTCGACCCACTCGGCCAATGTCGAGCGGAGCGTCTCGACGGCTTCGGGGCGGTCGATCTCGGTGTACTCGTCTATCGCCCCGACGCGCTCTGTGAACCGCTCCGAGTCGGGGTCGGCAGTGAAACAGCCGCAGTGGCGGTCGGGACGCAGCGAGACGGATAGAGAGCCGTGCTGGATAACGGCGTCCTTCTGACGGTACTGCGCGTTCCCGCTGAGTTTACGGCCGTCAGGGCCGACGATGTCGTGGGCCGGGTGAAGCTGTCGCAGGTAACAGGCCGGCTGGTGGACCGCCGACCGCTCGTCGTCAGCAAACGACGCGTCGACGCCCATGCGCTCGAACGCGTCCAGAACCGGCTCGCAGAACTGCTCGTAGCACGCCATCAGATCGCCCGGAACGGCCTCGGCCGGCGCGATGATACCGTAGGAGATGTCAGCCACGCTGTCGTGGTAGATCGCGCCGCCCCCGGTGGGCCGCCGCGTCACCCCGATGTCCTCGCGCTCGCAGAACGCCCAGTCGATCGTGTCCGGGTCCTGTCCGTAGCCCAGCGACAGCGTATCGGGCCAAGTGTACACTCGTACCGTTGCCGGCCCGCCGGCAGCGACGGTTTCGGCAGCGGCCGCTTCCAACGCCATCGTCATCGGTCCAGGTCGCTTTTCCTCGCCGATGACGCGCCACTCCAGGTCGGCCAGTGACATACCCGGGCTTCGTGACGCGATGCGATATGAATTGTGGGCTAGTAACGATTGAGAGAGGTAGTGTGCGAAATTGGTTCAGAGAACCAGAAAGCCCCCTCGCGGACGACTCGTTTGACTCCGTGCGCTCCTCGCTTCACTGCGGTGCTACTGTCGCCAGACTCGTCCTCCGCTCGGCCCCTTTCAGTCCACCCACAGCCGGTTGGACAAGAAATACTGGGCAGGACTGAAAGGGGCGATCGGCTGAAGCTGTAGTTCCACAAAAACTGAAGCGACTGCTAGCCCTGAACGTTTCCGCACTCGGTACAGGTGAGTTGGAACCGGCCGCCAACGAGGTCAACGCTCTGGGTCGTCTCCGCGTCGCACTCCGGGCAGTGCGCTCTCGATTCCAGATCGTCCCAGTCGTGCGTGGCACCGGGGGCTCCGAAGGCCCAGCCGACGACGCGCTCGTCGCCGGAGTTGTACCCCTGCTGGAACTCGCCGGGTTCGAAGCGAATCAGTTCGCCGCCCGCAACGTCGACCTTCTCGCGGTCGAGGCCGACCTCGAAGGTGGTCTGCCCCTGTTCGATGTAGAACACTTCCTCTTGGTCGTGGTGGCGGTGGAGGCTCCCCGAGAAGGAGTCGCCGGGTTCGAGTTCGAAGTAGTTTGCCGCGAAATGCTCGGTCCCGAGTTTTCGGGAGACGGGCTTGCGGATATCATGTACCTCCATCGGATTCCGTTCAACCGGTACGTCGTCGATAGTTACTGTGTCCATGGTCAGTGTTGTCCTGAGTGGGCCACCGCTGGCCCCTATCGTGTGGCCGCAATCCAGCGCTAGATGACACTGTTCCAGAGTTTATAGTTTTTCGGGAGCACAGCCACTCGGGTGGGTCTCGGAGACGCCAGACTACTCCACTGAGACGGGACGCTGTTCGAGTATGTCGGCCATCACGTGGGCCTCGGCCTTCCTGAGATGTTCGGCAGCAGTTCCGGGTGCACAGCCGAGCGCATCGGCGACATCATCGACGCTCCCCTCGCGGGGGTCGCCATAGTACCCGCAGTCGACAGCGGCGGCGACGGCCTCAAACTGCCGGTCAGTGAGTGCCGCGCCAGTGTCGAGCCGCCGGCTGTCGTACTCCCCCACCTCCCGAACGTCGACGGAGACGCCGTCGGGCACCGTCTCGACCGCCTGCTGGACCGTCCCGCCCGGACCGACCAGTGTGAGTCCGACCGTGCCGTCGGCACGGTAGGCGACCGGCGAGACAATGACCAGACCGGCCCGCGTGAGAGCATTGACGAGGTCGTGACCGGTCGCCGACGGCGAGTCCTGCACGTAGAGGTAGAACGTCTCGTCGGGGCACGTCGAGATTGCGTACTCCCGGACGGTGTCGGCCTGTTCCAGTGCCGCCCGGTAGGGCTCCGGCGGGAAGCCGTCGACGTGAAACAGCAGCGTCTGGAGGTCGGCACCGATGTCGTTGCCCCGGAGGAGATAGCTCGCCTCGTAGCCGTCGTGTTCGACGACGAACTGGTGCATCGGGTGGCGGACCTCGGGGGCCATCCACAGCGAGAGCGTGACGTACTTCATAGCTGACTGTTCCGGGAGGCATTTAAAATAACCTCGGGCATGAGGGGATAGTCCGAGGCATTCAGCCAGCGAACGCACGGCCACGGAGATGGCCCAAACAGTCCACCGCACCGACGATGTCCATCCACTCATCGACCCGATTGGCGACCACGTCCTCACGACGGACACCCACGAGAACGCCCCAGCCGTTGTCATCCGTGCCGACGAGGTACAGACTGTCCTCTCAACACTGAAAGAGGATGCCGGCTTGGACCACTGCGCCTGCGTCACGGCCCAGGAGTACGCCGACCGATTCGAGACGATCTATCATCTGCGGCGCTACGCCGACCCGACAGAGGAGCTCTCGGTCGTCGTTCCGACACCTAAGGAGTCGCCGACCAGCGAGTCCGCCGCGCCCGTGTATCCGACGGCGGCGTGGCACGAGCGGGAGGCCTACGACCTCGTCGGCATTGAGTACGAGGACCACCCAGACCTCCGACGCATTCTCCTGCCTGAAACCTGGCAGGGCCATCCACTGAGCTGGGACTACGACCAGAACCAGCCACAGATCGTCTCCTTCCGCGAGCACGAGCGACTGCTCGAAGACCACCGCGAAGGGCCGGAGACGATGCACCTCAACATGGGGCCACACCACCCCTCGACGCACGGCGTCCTCCACCTGAACGCCCAGCTCGACGGCGAGCAGGTGGCGGCCGTCGACCCCGACATCGGCTACATCCACCGCTGTGAGGAGCAGATGTGTCAGCAGGGCACCTACCGCCACCAGATCATGCCCTACCCGGACCGCTGGGACTGGGGCGGAGCCGGTCTGTTGAACGAGTGGGCCTACGCCCGCGCGGCCGAGGACCTCGCCGACATCGAGGTGCCAGCGTACGCGCAGGTCATCCGGACGATGGGCGGGGAACTCTCACGTATTCTCTCGCACATGCTCGCGGTCGCGACCTACGCGCTGGACGTGGTCGGGGAGTTCACCGCCACTTTCCAGTGGGGGGTCCGGGACCGCGAACTCGTTCAGGACATCCTCGAAGACCTGACCGGCCAGCGGCTGATGTTCAACTACTTGCGGCTGGGCGGGGTCGCCTGGGACCTGCCCGAACCCCGCGAGGCGTTCTTCGAGAAGATCCGTGCGTTCCTCGACGACCTGCCCCACAAGCTCACAGAGTACCACGACATGCTCACCAGCAACGAGATCCTCCAGCTCCGGACAGTCGACACGGGCCATCTCTCGGCTGAAACCGCGAAAGCCTACGGCTGTACCGGCCCGGTCGCGCGGGCTTCCGGCGTCGACTACGACCTCCGCCGGGACGACCCGTACGGCTACTACGACGAACTCGACTGGTCGGTCGTCACCGAGCAGGGCGGCGACAACTTCTCGCGCCTGCTCGTGCGCCTGCGCGAAGTAGAGGAATCCGCGAGGATCATCGGCCAGTGCGTCGACCTGCTGGAGGACTGGCCCGAGGACGACCGCGAGATACAGGCGAACGTCCCCCGAACGCTCCGGCCCGACCCTGACACCGAAATCTACCGCGCCGTCGAGGCCGCGAAGGGCGAACTCGGTATCTACATCCGTTCTGACGGGACGGAAACGCCGGCCCGGTTCAAGATCCGCGGCCCCTCCTTCTCACACGTGCAGGCGCTGTCCGAGATGGCTCGCGGTGAATACGTGCCAGATCTCGTGGCGACAATCGGCAGCCTGGACACTATCATGGGGGAGGTCGACCGGTAGGCCGGCACTCATCTGCGACGGGCATAGCCAGTGAGTTTTGTACGCCGGGCACGTACGTCCGGTGATGACTGAACAAGCGACATTCGCGGGCGGCTGCTTCTGGTGTACGGAATCGGTGTTCAAGCAGATCGACGGCGTGACCGATGTGGTTTCGGGCTATGCCGGCGGTCACGTCGCCGACCCCAGCTACGAGGCGGTCTGCCGTGGAGAAACGGGCCACGCCGAGTGTATCCAGATTACGTACGATCCGGACGAGGTGAGCTACGAGGACCTGCTCGCGGTCCACTTCACGACGCATACCCCGACGACGAAAGACCGGGAAGGTAACGACGTTGGCACGCAGTATCGCTCGGCTGTGTTCTACCACAACGAGGCCCAGCGCGAAACCGTCGAAGCCCTCATCGAGGAGATAGAGCCGGGTTACGACAGCGACATCGTCACCGAAGTCGAGCCACTGGAGACGTTCTATCCCGCCGAGGAGTACCATCAAGACTACTTCGAGAAGAACCCGGACCAGAGTTACTGTCAGCTGACCATCCCGCCGAAAATCGAGAAGCTCAAAGAGAAACACGCGGAACTGCTGGCATGAGCTTCGAGTACACGGCAGAAGTTGAGGTCCGATACACGGACATCGACACGTACGGCCACGTCAACAACGCGACGTACGCGACCTACTTCGAAGAGGCTCGCATCGACTACCTACACGACGTGGTCGACTGTGGCGAAGCGCTGCTCTCGGGCAGCGAGTCGGGCACCGGTATGGTAATCGCGAATCTCGAAATCGATTACATCCAGCCTGTCCAGATCAGTGACTCAGTCGCCGTTGCCGTCCGGGTTCCACGTCTTGGCGAGAAGAGTTTCCCCTTCGAGTACGAGGTCCGGACCGAGGATGGTGTGGCTGCGACCGGGGAAACGACCGTCGTTACATACGACCGTGACACGGAGTCCTCGCGCCCGATCCCCGAAGACTGGCGCGAGGCGATCACGCAGTTCGAAGGGCTGTAGCCACAACCGATGCCGTGAAACGCCCGTTTTGCCCCGCTCATCCTGACAGCCATCGGGCCGACCGGTGGTTTTATTTTTTATCGAGATGTTGTACTGAAAACATATGGAATACAGTACCGACCTCGGACGGCGCGTCCTCCTTGCCACCGCGGGCGTAGCACTGTTCCTCGTGGTCGGGTTCGTCCTGTCCCAGTTCCTTCCGACGCTCGTGTTTACTGTCTTTCTGTACTATGCCAGCCGACCGATTTATCGGCGGCTCGGGTGGCTCCCGCTGCCCGAGTCGTTCATGGGTCGGGCCGTCCCCTACCAGAAGCAGATCCATGCAGCGGCCACGATTTTCTTCTTCCTGCTACCGTTCGTGCTTCTGGTCGGCTACACGATCATGCTTATTGTTCCCGAATTACAGTCGTTCTTCGGCGAAGGTGGCCTGGGCGCAGCGTACTTGTCGCAGTTCCAGGATTTCCAGGGTAATTCGCCGCCGGGGCCGCTCGCCGATCTCGGGTTCTCAGATGTGTTGGCAATGGGGCCGGATGAGGTGATCGACCTGTTGCGAAACACGACAGTCCAGTCGTGGCTGGGACGCGTCTCCGATACGATCATCGGCTCCCTGAGTATGCTGACGGCGCTGCTGCTGCGTGTGTTCATAATGTTCGCCGGAACGTACTACCTGCTTACCGACGGACCACGGCTCGTCGGCTGGTTCCTTGACACCTTCGATGGGTCGGGTGTCCTTCGCAACTACGCAGCGGCGGTCGACGAGGAACTATCCTCGATTCTCTTCGGGAACATCTTGAACGCACTGGTGACGGGCGTTATCGGGATTTTCGTGTTCTCGCTGTACAATCTGGTCGCGCCCGGCTCAGTGCAGATCCCGTTTGCCCCACTCGTCGGCGCGCTCACCGGCATCGGTAGCCTCGTTCCAGTGGTCGGGATGAAGATCGTCTACCTGCCCGTGGCTGCACTGCTTGCGGTCTCCGCGGTCATCACGGGACAGACGGCAGCCCTGGCCTGGGTTGTCCTCTTCCTCGTAGTCACGCTTGTCGTCGTCGACACCATCCCGGATTTCCTGATCCGCCCGTACGTCAGCGGTGATCTGACCCACATCGGCCTGCTGATGTTCGCGTACATCCTCGGCCCCATCGCGTTTGGCTTCTACGGCATCTTCCTGGGTCCAATCCTGCTGGTGCTCGCCGCTCAGTTCTTCCGGATTATCGTCCCCTACATCATCACGGGTTCGGTCGAAACGACACAGACCTCGCTCTCCGACTACGACTCCGCGGAGTCGTAACTGGCTACCCGTTCCCGAGTCGGCCTCTGGCGGTCCCCAAGTCGAGACAGCGGCTGTCTACCGACGAGTCGATTCGGTCGAGCCACCGCAACTCCATCACCGAGAGTCGGTAGTGACACGTCGATGGCTCGATCTGTTGCCAGTAGATGTACCGGACATCGGGAACTGGTTCGGCCTCGTCGTATGCTTCCGGGAGATCGTGAGTTTCGAGATCCGACATCGGTTCCGGACCCGGTGTCTCGACGGGTGTGAAGATAACGCCGACACTACCGAGGAAGGCGACGTTCACGACGAGGACCAGTGCAAGAGCGCCGCCGAGATACGTCGTCTGATGCCGGTCGCGAAGCACCGTCGCGATCACCCCGACACCGATTGCGACGAACGCAAGGCCCGGAATGAGGTCGGTGTAGCCACCAGTCTCGAAATCGACGAACAGTATCAGAAACGCGAACCACGCTGCACCGACCGGAATCCACCAGTCGGTGCGTCCGACAACGCCATCATGGCCGGTGAAACAGCATCGAACAGTGTGAACGAGGCCAAGTCCACCGAGCAAGACGAACGGTGACGCCCATTTGAAGTGGACGACACCGGCGACAACCCGAGTGAGCAACGACGCGTGTTCTTCCGTTTGTAATGAGACGAGAACGACCTGAACGACCATCTCTGCGGCTGAGTGCCAGAGGAGGAACACTGGCAGCAACATGACGACGGTGAACCCGAGGCCGCCGGCAACGACACGCTCAAGCGCCCGTGTGTCGCGCTGCTGAATCGCTAAGCCGACCACAATCAGTGGGAAGATGGCCCCAGCCTGCCAGTATCCCACGCTGGCTGCCGCAGCGACACCGCTCAGTGCCGGGTAGCCACGCGTGTACAGATATATCGCCAGTAACCCACAGAGAACGAGAAGATATTTCGCTTTGAACCCATACGCCGGACGGACAGCAAACCCCGGCAACAGGAACATCGAGAGGCCAGCCAGCGGCGCAACGATATCATCGCCGGTGACGTCGTAGACGAGTATCACAACGAGTCCGACGATGGCACACACCGCACCGCACATCAGCACCACGCTGAAGAGGTGGAGACGGTACATATCGCCACCGGACAGCAATGCCAGTATCCCGGTCGTCTCGTAGGACAGCGGAAGCTTCGGTTCCCAGGCGTCGACGTACAACCGACCGCCGTGTGTCAGATACCAGCCAAGATGCTCAAAGATCCCAGCGTCGGGTGCCATGGGTGGTCGAGGAGAACTGAGTGTGATTGTCAGGAAAAAGTACACCTGTGTGCCGACGGCGAACAACACTGGAAACGCGAGTCGTCTATCGTGGGGATGGAGGGCAAGCGAGCGAAGCAGATCTCTGAGTTGGTCTTTGTTTCGTCTGCTCACACAGGGTGTTTGTGTTCAGGTGACCAAAAGTAGAGACTAATTTAGAACATATGAAGTAGATGAAGGCATCCACTGTTCGCATTACATATACAGCTACCGAGGTTATGATTGTATTTGCAGTCTAATGCGTTACTCGCGGTGGCTTCCAGACACGGTTCATATAATGGGGACTGCAACCGCTCGGAGCCCGCATTCACGGAGTACTCAGTCGTGGTTTGAGCTACAGAAACGGTAGTACAGCAGTGATATCCGAACGATAGTACTACTATGAGAACATGTACTTATCTGGGTTAAAGTATTCCCTACTCGGCAGGATATTGTCTCAGACACTGTTGCGATCGCGAAACACCGAAACCGAGTCCGTATCGGAGTGTAGTTAGATACCTAATACTGGAACTGGTCTGTCCTGCACAAGGGAGCCTGTGCCTTCTTACGAGCGGACTGCTTTTGCTCCGACTCAACACGGCGACGCTGAACGGTGTTTGAAACGGTGCTCGGTACAGCGGCGTATAAGATCGACACCCCACAGAACAACTCCGCTTTCCCAACAAACGTACTGATCGGCACATCGACAGTCCGGTTGCAAGCCGAACAGCAACGAGGCGGAGACGAGATTTAGTATAGCGAGCACTAATTTATCAATGCCATTCGCCGAACGCGTCGGCCTTTTACCAGTTGGCCCAGTAGAGGACCCTAATGGTCCAGAACGTGGCTTCAGTGATGGCGGAGCTGGAACCCGAGGACTTCCATCTGCTCTCTGGCGTCGAACAGGGGATGCGGTTCTCGGAGTACGTCGCCCGTGAGAAGTTGACCGAGTTCTCCCGGCTGACGACGGAAGATGTCGACTACCGGCTTGACCGATGTGCGGACCGGGGGCTGGTCGAGCGCAAGACCATCCAGTACGAGGGGTTCAAACTCACTTTCGAGGGGTACGATACACTTGCGCTGCATACCTTTGCCGAGCGCGACACTATCGAAGGAGTTGGTTCGCCGCTGGGTGTCGGCAAGGAAAGCGACGTGTACGAGGCTCAGTCGTACAAACCGGTAGCGCTGAAATACCACCGCGAAGGGTACACCAATTTCCGCGAAGTGATGAAAGAGCGGGAGTACACTGCCGATCGCGACCACGTCTCCTGGCTCTACACCGCCCGGAAGGCCGCCGAGCGGGAGTACGATGCCCTCGAAACGCTGTATCCGGACGTGGCAGTTCCACAGCCAATCGATACGAACCGCCATGCGATTGTCATGGAGAAGATAGACGGCGTCGAACTCTCCCGAACGAAACTCGAACCGGAACAGGTACTGCCGATTCTGGATCTCGTGCTCGAGGAGATGCAGACGGCCTATCGCGAGGGGTACGTTCACGCGGACATGAGCGAGTACAACGTCTTCGTCACGAACGAAGGCGTCGTCGTCTTCGACTGGCCCCAGGCCGTCCCGACCGACCACGAAAACGCCCGGGAACTGCTAACTCGCGATGTCGAGAACATCGTGAGTTACTTCGAGCGAAAATACCCACAGGAGATCAGCGACGTGGACAGAGACGCGGTCGCCGAGCGGCTGGCGACCGACGCGTTCGATTCTATTACCGAGTTTACCGAATAGCGACGTTTTAGCCGCTACTCACCTTCTGTTGGCTGTTCACGGACGAGCCGGAGTTTGGCCGATCGCGAGGTCGATAAATCATATAGTGCGATATCAAATCGACTAAACCGTACTGACCGGGTCGATTCGAAACAGCGGTGACAGAGGTAGTTGTGTTCCCGGTAGCGAGGCCGAGTGCCACGCGACGGATCGCTTTGCCGGACTGTGGATTCGGCTGTCCCGTTTACCGACTTGTCGGTTGTATTAGGCAGCCCTAAAATCGCAGACGTTTTATATTATTAGGTGGGCCTAAAATATATGGCAGACGACGGTACTGTGTGGAGGGCACAAACGGGGAGAGACCCCCGGAGGGGTCGATGGCGAACGGTTTCGTATCGTCGAGGACTACATCGGCACCTTCCGCATGGTGGCGGTGTACACTGGGGCCATATCCCGAGGCCCCAACGGCGAGCAGTTGCTCGGCCGCCCGTGCTCTGCCGACACTATCGGGGGGCGTCTGCCTGATGAGTGGCGACAGCGATAGCGGGATATCGGGGGAACCGGACGATGGATAAACGCCCGCAACGGTCGCGCGCTCGACTGTGGGCTTGGGCCTACGCGGTGGTCTTCGGGACCGATGAGCTGTCGACGGGGGAATCGACGGCCGGTACGCCCGCAACAAGCGGCGGGGACGGGACGGATTCGGCGGAGCGATGAGAACGGCACCGGAGTATCTGCTGGCGATCTACATCGCACAGCACCGAGACGACCCGCCAGTCGCGCCGGGAGAGTTGGGGGAGATGCTCGATCGGTCACCAGCGGCGGTGACGGAGATGTGCCAGCAGCTCGCCGAAGACGGTCTCGTCTTCTACGAGCCCTACGATGGAGTGACACTGACCGAATCAGGACGCGAGGAAGCCACAGAGTTACACGAGACGTACGTGACCGTCTCGTGGTTCTTCCGAGGCGTGCTGGATCTCGACGACCACGAGACGGAAGCGATGGAACTGGCTGGTCTGGTCAGTCCAATGGTCGCCGAGCGGCTGGCGGCTACGCTCCCCTGTGACGCCGAGACAGGACGGAGACAGGACGCCGCAGGGACAGGTTCGGCGGCGTCAGATAGAGACAGCAACTGAGCGACTACTCCACCTCAAAGATCGGCAACATGAACGAGATGGAGAGTACGAGGATTACGGCCAGCCGTTCTAAACGGCCGTTCGAACCCGAATCGCGACTGTAGACATCGGCCCCACGTTTGATCGGGGCTTCGTTGGATTGTCCCGGAGAGCGTCCGGCATCGAGCCGAGTTCGAAGGACCGATCCCACGTGTCGTTCCCTCTAGACACGGTCTCGAACAACAGGCGGTCGCAGGGTGACGTATCGCCGGTCTGAGGCCGGCCACTGGCGTCGTTCTGCTGGCGGTGAAGCTCGGCCGCGGGGTCTGTATCGGCTCTGTATAGTGTACTCCCTGACTGTCGCGCTCCGAAGGTGTTGCCTGACCCCGAACGCCGTCATGCTATAAGTGTGTGGGAAGGCAACATAACTCATAACTTTCGAGGTCAACGCGAATGCCTTATGACGCAGCTGCGGACACGAGTACAGTGACGCGACGGCGTGTCCTCAAGACCGCGGGCGCGTCAACAGTAGTGGCGCTCGCCGGTTGTAGCGCCGGCAGTGACGGAGGCGGGGACGGCGAAAGCCAGGGCGGCCAGAGCCTCGACCCGGTCCGGGAGCGGGCTGAGGTCACCGTCGACGAGATTCAGGAAGGCGGGACACTCAGGTTCGGCCTCGGTGCGGGTATCGATTCCTTCGACCCGTCATACAGCACCAGCGCGCCAGCCGGCAACGTCCACGGGCTCATCTACGAGAGTCTCATCACACAGGACGCCGCGGGGACTGTGTACCCGTGGCTCGCGAAGACGTGGGAACGGATGGACGTCCAGGAAGTCGAGGACGGGGCCTACGAGCCGTACATGGTGTCGGCGGAGACAGACGACGAGGGGAACCTCGTTGCCGACGACCAGATCATCATCAGGAACCCCGATGCTGGCGAGGTACTGACGGTCAACGAAGCGCCCGACGCTGTCGAGGACGGCACCTACGGGATACAGTACCGGGCCGAACTCCACGAGGGCGTCACCTTCCACAACGGCGAGGAGATGACCGCAGAGCACGTCGCGCGGTCCTACGAAGTGCTGGAGAACTCCTCGATCTCGGCCCAGACCTTCGACTCCTTCCTCTACGCAGAGGCCGTCGACGACTACACCGTCGATATCTACGGGCAGGAGCCAGACGCCGAGGCCGACAGCCAGCTCGCGACGACAGTGTACCCAATGGAGCACATCGAGGAGTACCCGAACACGGGAGCCGACCCACGAAACGACCTGACGCCTATTGGGACTGGTCCCTTCGAGTTCGAGTCCTACGAGGCCGAACAGCGCGCCCAGTTCAGCACCTTCGACGACTACTGGCTGGACGACCTCGGCCTCGACGCGTTGGAGTGGTGGGACGGCCCGGACAGGTTCCCGACGAGCCCGGTCGTCGACGAGGTCACGGTCTCCATCGTTACCGACGACGCGACCCGTGCAGCCGCGCTCAACAACAACGAGATAGACCTCACCTACGGGCTCACGAGCGACACCTACAGCGAGTACCGGAGTGCGGAGGACTACCGGCTCAGCGTAACCAACGCCGGGGCATACAACTTCCTCCAGTACCCCGTCACCCAGTCGCCGTGGGACGACGAACGCATTCGGCGGGGCGTCAATCAGCTGATTCCGCGGGCTCAGATCGCGGAGAACATCTACAACGGGTACCGGAACCCGGCGTACACGCCGCTGCCTGAACTGGCCGCCGATGAGGGATCAGCCAACTACAAGGCGCTGGTCGAGGAACTGCGCCCGGAGACCGAACAGGACACTGAGGCTGCGACCGAACTGCTGGGGGAGGCCGTCGACGACCTCGGCGTCGAGACACCCATCGAGGCGACAATCGAGACCAACACCTCCGACGACCGGGTTCGCGAGGCCGAACTCATCGCGCAGGTGATGAGCAACACGGAGTTTTTCGACATCGGCGTCGAGACCTTCGAGTTCACGACGTTCGTCCAGCGCATCCTCGGCCCGGAGTACCACCAGCAGGGCCACATCGTCCTCATCGGCCTCTCCGGGACGTTCAACCCCGGGAGCTTCTACGACGCCGTCAACTCCATCGACAACTTCGGCCAGTGCTGTAACTTCCAGCGGGTCGATACCCCGGAGCTTGACGAGATCGCGACGGAAGCGCGGTTCTCAGTCGAGGCCGTCGAGGACCCCGCGTTCCGTGGGGAGCAGTACGACCAGGTGTGGCGAGGACTCATCGAGCAGGCCCCGAACAGCTACACCGTCTTCGGAACGAACGTCTCCTCGCTGTCGACTGACTACGTCGGGCACAACACGTACACGTTCTCGGGCGGGATTCTTCCCTACGGGCTGCACGACCCGACGGACCAGCAGGTCGCGTATCTGGACCGGGAGTGAGTCAGTAGATGAGCCTCAGACGATTCATCGCGGTTCGCGTTGCCGCGACGGTGCCGATACTGTTCGGCGTCTCGGTCCTTACCTTCGCGCTGGTCCACCTGACACCGGGGGACCCCATCGACCAGATGGTCGCCCTGAATCCACAGATTTCGCCGGCCGAGGAGGCGGCGATACGCGCCAGATACGGCCTCGACGGGCCGGTCTGGCAGCAGTACCTCACGTGGATGGGCAACGTCCTGCAGGGCGATCTCGGGACGGTCATCAGCGTCGACCAGCCGGTCCTGCCCTACATCATGGCCCGGCTTCCCGAAACCATCGCGCTGGGGCTGTTCGGCTGGGCCATCGCGTTGCTGATCTCCATCCCGACCGGCATCTACGCCGCAGTGAACAAGGACACGCTGGGCGACGACCTCTCGCGGGTGTTCGCACTGTCGGGCATCTCCCTGCCGAACTTCTGGCTCGGCCTGATGCTCATTCTCGTGTTCGCGCTCTGGCTGGACCTCTGGCCCGTGCTGGCTCCGGACAAACCGCTACTCTCAGCCGAGATGCTGTGGTATCTCGTCCTGCCGGGCGTCACCATCGGGACGGCGTCGTCGGCGACGCTGATGCGCGTGATGCGCTCGTCGATGGCCGAGGAAATGAACAAGGAGTACGTCACGGCGGCGCGGGCAAAGGGACTTCCCGAGCGGACGGTCGTGTTGAAACACGTCCTGCGGAACTCGCTCATCTCGGTGACCACCATCGCCGCGTTCCTGACCGCGAGCATCTTCGCCGGTGCCGTCGTCGTCGAGCAGGTGTTCGCCTGGCCCGGCCTGGGCCGGGCCTTCGTCGGCGCGATCATCGGCCGCGAGGTCGACCTCATCATGGCTATCACGCTGTTTACCGGCGTGATCATCATCCTCGCGAACCTGCTTGCAGACATTATGTATGCTGTGCTGGACCCACGAATCCGCTATGACTGACCCATGAGTACGGACAGAGGACGCATCCGGATAACGGGGTTCGACGCCGACCGCGTCGAGTCCCGCGAACCGCTATCCGACTGGACAGAGACGAGAGACACGGAGACAGAGGGCCGCTGGACACGCGCCTGGCGGGAGTTCCGCCGGAACCGCAGCGCGATGCTCGGGCTGTATATCGTCATCGCGATGTCGCTGCTGGCGCTGTTTGCCCGTCCGGTCACGATTGCCGGCGTCACCGTCCAGCCGATCTCGCTCGCACCGTACGACCCGGGCGCGATACTGTACGCGCAGGGGCTGGACGTGAGCGCCTACGAGGCCCCGTCGCTGGCCCACCCGTTCGGGACCGACGGCTCCGCGCGGGACGTGTTCTCCCGCGTGCTGTACGGCGGCCGGTTCAGCCTCTCTATCGGCTTCATCGTCGTCCTCGTCACCGCCGCGATCGGGCTGGTGTACGGCGCGGTCGCCGGCTACTACGGCGGCCGGGTCGACGAGGTGCTGATGCGGCTACTCGACCTCATCTTCGCGTTCCCCGGCCTCCTGCTGGCGCTGATTATCGTCGCCGTGCTCGGCAAGGGGTACTGGGAGCTGGTGCTCGCGTTCACGGCCATCGGCTGGGCCGGCTACGCCCGGCTGATACGCGGCGAGATTCTGAAGGTCAAAGAAAACGAGTACGTGCTGGCGGCAAAGGCGCTCGGGGCGCGGGACCGCCGTGTCATCTTCAGACACGTCGTTCCCAACGCCATCGCGCCGCTGATCGTCCAGGCCTCGCTCTCCATCGGCACCGTCGTCATCGGCGTGGCGGCGCTTGGCTTCCTAGGCCTCGGCCTCCCGCCCAGCTCTGCCGAGTGGGGCACGATGCTGGACCAGACCCGCGAAACCATCGTCCAGGGGCCGGGCGGGTCGATTCCCTGGTGGGTCACCGTCTTCCCCGGCGGCGCGATCTTCCTGTTCGTGATGTCGATGAACCTCATCGGTGACGGCATCAACGACGCGCTGGATGCCCAGGAGGGCGAAGACGTGGCCCGCGGGGGCGAGGTCTGATGGCGCTGCTGGAAGTCGAGGACCTCACGGTGAAGTTCTACACCGAGGAGGGCGTCGTCACCGCCGTCGACGACCTCTCCTTTCGCATCGAGCACGGCGAGAAGTTCGGCGTCGTCGGCGAGAGCGGCGCGGGCAAGAGCGTCACCGCGCTGTCGGTGATGCGACTCATCGAGGAGCCTGGCCGTATCGAGAGCGGGACTGTCCGCTTCGACGGCGAAGACCTCATGGAAATGTCCGAATCCGAGGTCCGTGATGTCCGGGGCAACGACATTGCGATGATATTCCAGGACGCACAGACCGCGCTCAACCCCGTCTACACGGTGGGCGAGCAGATCGCCGAGGCGATCCGTCACCACCTCGACTACGGCGACGCGGCCGCCCGCGACCGAGCTATTCGGCTGCTCGATGACGTAGGCATCCCCGAGCCGGAAGCCCGCTACGACGACTACCCCCACGAGTTCTCCGGCGGGATGCAACAGCGGGTCGTCATCGCGATGGCGCTGTCCTGTGACCCCGACCTCCTCATCGCCGACGAGCCGACGACGGCGCTGGACGTGACCATCGAGGCGAAGATCCTGGACCGCCTCGAACGCCTCGCCGAGGAGTACGACACGGCGATTCAGCTCATCACCCACGATCTGGGCGTCATCGCGGAGATGTGCGACCGGGTGATGGTGATGTACGCCGGCCGCGCCGTCGAGAAGGCGACCGTCGAGGAGCTGTACTACGACCCGAAACACCCCTACACCGTCGGGCTAATGAGCGCTATTCCCCGCATTGGCGACCGGCAGGACCGGCTCCAGACGATTCCGGGGACGATGCCGGACCTCGTGGAGGTGCCCTCGGGCTGTAGCTTCCACCCTCGGTGCCCCTTCGCCGAAGAGGTGTGTACGCGCAAGCAGCCGCCACTCGTCGACCCCGACACCGGCGAGGGCGTTGGGCTGTCCGACCGGGCAGCGGCCTGTTTAGCCTACACGGGCGACCTCGACAACGAACTGGACTACGAGGTCGAAGTGCGAGGTCGAGCGGAGCAACCCGACGGCACCCGGTCCGACCCCCGAGTCCGGCGACCGGACTCGGAACCGGTCCGGACAGACTCCGATCCCGTCGGCCTCGACACCGACTTGCTGGACCAGAACGACGACGGGGAGGACGATGCGGGAGGGCTGAGCGATGGCTAAGACAGCAGACAGCCCGATTCTGGAGGTCGAAAATCTCACGAAGTACTACGAGTCCGGCGGGGGCCTCGTCGACACCCTGCTGGGCCGGAGTCAGGAAGTGAAGGCGCTGGACGGCGTCGACTTGGAGCTATACCCCGGGGAGACCCTCGGTATCGTCGGGGAGTCTGGCTGTGGCAAGACCACGCTCGCCCGGAGCCTCCTGCGACTCATCGAGCCCACGGCCGGGACGGTCCGCTACGAGGGCGAGGACCTGACGGCGGCCTCCGACGACCGCCTGCGGGCGCTCCGGAAGGACATCCAGTACATCTTTCAGGACCCCTTCGCCAGCCTCAATCCGCGGCTGACGGTCGGTGACATCGTCGGTGAGCCGCTGGACATCCACGACATTGCCGAGGGCGAGGCCCGGGCCGATCGCGTTAGCGACCTGCTAGAAACCGTGGGACTCAATCAGCGGCACGCCCACCGCTACCCCCACGAGTTCTCCGGTGGCCAGCGCCAGCGCATCGGCATCGCCCGCGCACTCGCTGTCGACCCCAAAGTTATCGTCTGTGACGAACCCGTCTCGGCGCTGGACGTGAGCGTGCAGGCCCAGATTCTGAACCTGCTTGCGGACCTGCAGTCGGAGTTCGGCCTCTCCTACATCGTCATCGCCCACGACCTCAGCGTCGTCGAACACATTGCTGACCGCGTGGGCGTCCTGTATCTTGGGGAGTTCGCCGAGGTCGGCCCGACCGAGTCGGTGTTCCAGCCGCCGTATCACCCCTACGCCGAGGCGCTGCTGTCCGCCATTCCGGAGCCGGACCCCGGCTGGGAGGGCGACCGTATTTTCCTCTCCGGCGACGTTCCATCGCCGCTGAATCCCCCGTCGGGCTGTCGGTTCCACACCCGCTGTCCGAAGGTTATCCAGCCCAAGGGGACAGACATGGCACAGTCCGAGTGGCGGTCGCTGATGGACCTGAAACAACGGCTCCGCAAGGCCGACTCGCTGGAAGCGGTAACCGCAGTGCGGGAAGGTGTCGAGGACGAAGACCTGCGTCAACTCTCGCGGTCCGCTCTCGAAGCCCGGGTCCGGGCCGAATTCGGCCTCCCGGAGACGGTCGGCGACCGGGAGGCCGAGGAAGTGTTGGGGACGGCCCTCGATCACCTGTACGACGGGGCTTTCGAGGCCGCGCGGACGGCGCTGAACGACGCCTTCGAATCCCCCTGCGAGCGAACCGATCCCGAGCTGTTCGATGTCGGTGACGACCACCGCATCGCCTGTCTGCTGTACGACGACGCGTATCCGGAGACGCCAACGCGGAGGAGCTAGTCCCGGACACATCACCGGTACGGCGACCCGACCCGGACCGCCCGCTACGTGAACTCGACACCGGTGACCTCGAAGCGTGCCCCGCCGTCGGCGCTCTCCGTCACGCCGACCGACCAGCCGTGAGCCTCGGCAATACGGTCGACGATTGCCAGCCCGAACCCGGTGCCGTCGTCGTCGGTCGAGTATCCCGCTTCGAACAGTGTCTCGCGCTCGGTTTCCGAAACACCGGGGCCGTCGTCGGCGACGTAGAAGCCGTCCTCGGTGGCACCGATAGTGATCGTTACGCCCCCGGTGTTGGCTGTGTCCTCCGGCCTCGTCTGGCTACTCGTAGCGCCGTGGTCCACATCCGCCCGTCCCTGTGAACGTGACTCCGCCGACCCATGCTCTACAGCGCTGTCGACCGCCGACTGACTGTGCGTGGAGCCGTGTTCCACACTGTTCCGGAACAGGTTCTCGAGCAGTTGTAGCAGGCGCGGCCGGTCGGCGGTAATCGTCACGTCCCGCTCGTCGGTGTCGGCAAAGACGAGATTCCCGTCCTCGGCGTCCTGAGAGACCATTTTCCAGGCATCCGTGACCGCGTCACGGAACGAGACTGGCTCGGTCTCCTGAATGTCTCATCCCTGGCGAGCCAAGAGCAATACGTCGTCGATGATTCGCTCCATCCGATCGAGTGCACTCTCGATCCCCTCTAGATGACTCTCATCATCGGTTGTCCGGGCGAGTTTCAGTCGTCCCTGTGCGACGCTCAGTGGACTGCGAAGGTCGTGACTGACGACGCTGGCAAACTCGGCGAGTCGGTCACGCTCGCGCTGGAGTTCCTGCTCTTGCTCGCGGATGTCGGTAATGTCGCTGGCGACGCCGAACACGGCGACCGGTGTATCCGGGTCGGACCGTTCACCCGTGTCGTATATCGGGACTTTCGTCGAGAGGTACTGTTGTGCCCTGCCATTGATAACGACACGCTCCTCGACCTCCAGCGGTTGCCCGGTTTGCAGGACAGCGCGGTCGTTTGCCCACGTCGCTTCAGCTGTCTCTTCGGGGAACAACTCGAAGTCCGTACGGCCGACGATTTCCGCATCAGTGAGTCCGGTCATCTCCCGATAGCCATGGTTAACGAAGAGGTACTCCCCTTCGTCGTCTTTCATGAACATCGGGGTCGTGGTGTTTTCCAGAATCGCCTCGAGTCGGCGCTCTGTTATCCGCAGGTCACGCTCACGCTCCTTTCGCTCGGTGATATCGTGGTGGACGCCGACCATCAGTGTACTGTCGTCATCCTCGATGGGTTGTCCCCGAACGGAGGCCCACCGCACGTCGCCGTCCATGTCGCTCATCCGAAACTCCGCGTCGTAAACGCCGTCCGTCTCTACTGCCTGCTCTATCTGTTTGCGGACTTTGGAGCGGTCCTCCGGGTGAATCAGGTCGAGCACGGACGACAGCGTCCCGTCGAACTCGCCGGGTTTGAAGCCCATGAGTCGTTCGAGCGTGTCGCTCCACGCGACCTCGTCTGTCTCGTAGTCCCACTCCCAGACACCCGTTTCGCTGGCCTCTAGCGCCAGCTGGAGGCGGCGTTCGGTTTCCTCCAAGTCCTGTTTCCGGTCGCGCTTATCGGTGATGTCGGTCAGCGTACAGACCACGCTTTCGACAGCCCCGTCATCGTCGAACAGCGGCACACCGTTCACCGAGAGTACCTTCTCCGTGCCGTCCGGCCAGTGAATCGTGTGCCGAGCGTCGGAGAGGGGCTGGCCGCTTTCAAGAACCTGCCGAAACGGGAGCTCCGCGTCCGGTATCGGGTTCCCATCGAGGTCCCGAATCTCCCATTCCGGATCGTTGTAGGCCCGGTCTTTCACCGCCGACTGCGACAGACCGAGAACGTCGACGGCGCGCTGATTGGCGAACACGAACTGGCCGTCGCGGTCGAGTTGCACGACACACGACGGGACGGTCTTGAGGATCTGTTCGAGTCGGTGTCGCCGGCGCTTGGCCTCGGTCGCCGACTGTCTCGCCGCCACCGCATTCTGGACCCGATTAGCCAGTAGTGTGTACTGGTCTGTCCCACCTTCCTTCTGCAGGTAATCGGTGACACCGGCCGAGATAGCGTCGCTCGCGACTTCCTCGCTCCCCTTCCCAGTGAATAGGATGAGCGGGAGGTCGGGGTACTCCTCGCGGACGGCTTCGAGGAACTCAATGCCGTCGCGTCCGGGCATGTCGTAGTCCGACACGATGCAGTCAAACGTTGACGCTTCGAGCCGCTCCAGCGCGTCTTCCGCACTCGACGCCGTCTCAACCTGGAGTCGATCGTTCTCGCGTTCAAGGAACGCGGCGGCTGTCTCAGCGAAATCCGGCTCGTCGTCGACGTGCAACAACCGGACCGTGTCACTTGTCGATAGCATCGGAGCAGAGGGCTTGCTGCTGTCTCAGTGGTCAGGCCACTTATTATGTTTGGCTGTGTATAACATACGTGGTGTGTGAAAGGTACAGATAGACGTGAGTTTTCCGTCGATTCTCTCAATCATAATGCTTAGCGTGCAGACGTGGCCGACCACGACAGCACAGTCATGCGGGGCCGAATAACACTTTTGCGTGCGCCGGTCCACCCTCTGACAATGCGTCGCATCTACGACTCGGGGGCGCTCCATCGCGACGACGATGAGCCAGGGGCGCCCACCGAGCGTGGAGCGCGGCCACAGGCCGCACGCAGTATCGACGGCGGGGCTTGGAGCGACCGTCTAGTGCCGACGTGGCTCCGCTATCGCGCGGTGTCGGTCGATATCGAGGTGCCACAGACTGAGTATCCGGCGGGAACCGAGGTACCGTTCGTCGTGACGATGCGGAACGCGCTTCCAGTGCCGATAACGCTCCCGACGGACTCGCCGCGGCCGTGGACGTGGTACGTCGATGGAGTGGCCGAGGCGTCCCACGTCGACAGCGTACCCGGTGATGACGGCAGTCTCCGGTTCGACCGCGGCGAGCGAAAGCAGTTCAGACGGCGGTGGGACCGGATGTTCCGGGTCAGCGACGACGAGTGGGAACCCGCGCCGGCCGGGGAGTACACTATCGGAGCGGGGCTAAGTGTGGCCGACGCTGCCGAGCGTGGCCTGTACAGCGAGACGACGGTCAGCATTAGCGATCAGTGAAGCCGCGACCAATGGCAGCCCGAGCAGCCCGGCTCAGGTCCCGCTTGGGGGTGCGGGCGTCGGAGTCGGGCTGGAGGTCGGTTCCGGTGGTGTTTCGGTCGAAGTATCACCGCCGGTTCCGAATCCGGCATCCGGGGTCGCGCCACCGCCCGGATCGGGTGCCTCGCCGTCGAGCAGGAACGAAAGCAGGTTCCCGATGAACACCTCGTTGTCGGCGTCGTATATCTCGGAACTGCTGATGAACGTCGAATCAGTGACAAACACCATGTTGTCGTTGCGAACGACTGTCGCGTACGTGCCGGTGCGGCGCGTCTCCAGCGTCCGTGTACCTTCGGCGGCGGTGAACTTCGTCTCGGCGTCACCGTTCATCACCGCGTAGCCGGCGGTGTCGAACGTAATCGTCTCGACACCGTCGGTCAGTTCACCGTTGTCGCTCGGCGACGCGTAGATAGCCTTGAAGTTGTTGTCGTTGGCTTCGTCGTCGACGTTGTACAGCTGTTCGGCACCCATCCGGATGCCGTAGCGCTCGGTGGCGTTGTTGGCCCCGAACGACACCGTCGTCGTCGACTGGGTGAATCCGGTCGAGAGGCGGGTCTGTGTTGGCTCAGCCAGAACGACGACACGCCCGCCGTCCTCCGTGTACTCCTGTAGTGCATCGCGTTCCGCCTGTGAGTAGCTGTCGAGCGGCTGGACGATGAGTACACCGTCGTACCGGCCGAGCGAATCGGCAAAGGAGGCGGTGCCGGACGTGCCGTACTCGACAGTGTGGCCCGCCTCGAACACCGCCTCTGTGATCGGTTCGAGTTCGGATTCGGTCACCTGATTGCCGTGGCTCGTATCGACGAGTATTCGCTTGTCGCTCGTGTCGGCGTCGACCGAAATCTCACCCTCTTCGGGGTCGGCGGGTGCGTTGACGGCGTCAGGCTGATACTGTGACGGCGACTGGCCATCGATAGACTGGCCGTCCGGCGGTCCCGACGACCCCGGACTGGCGACTGCGAGAAGGAACGTGCCACCCAGTATCACCACGAGAACGACGATAAACACGGCCAGCGGCTTGACGATACGGCCCTCAGTCATTGCGAATCACCGTTGCATTGTTGTCCTCAGCGGGGATTCCCCAGACGGCGTAGTACTTCACCGGCTCCCGGAACGTCGTCTCACTGTCGTCGGGATGGACGAGATACGTCACGTTGTTCGCGCCCTGAACGGTCTCGGCGCCGGCAGGGACGATGATGACGTTGAAATTGGCACCGCCACTGCCCTGATAGGTCACGTCGTACTGGTCGCCTTCGATGTCGTCTGAGAGTGCGGCGGCCCGTTCGATGGCCAGTTCAGTGTCGCCGATCCGGTCGGCGAAACCGTTCTGGGTTGCCTGTGCGCCGAGGTACGTGCCGCCGTTCGCGACCTCCTCGCGGGAGAGCGTCAGTTGCTCGCCCCGGTGGCGCATGACCGTGCCGACGAATGACCGCTGGAGCACTTCGATGTCCTCGCGGAGGCTGTCTTTGCTTATCTGGGCCTTATCCGGTCCCGAACGGACGAACGTCTCGCCCTGCCTTTCGACCTGCTCGATGAGACTCAGCGGGGCCTGAACGATGACGCCGATACTGCCGACGTTCGAACTCGGCTTGACCACGATCTCGTCGGCCGGCGTAATGCCGTAGTACCCGCCCGATGCGGCCGTGCCTTCAACGTAGGCGACGACGGGCATCTCGCTGGCGGTCCGGTTCACGGCGAGGTAGAACTCCTCGCTCGAGTCGACCGGCCCACCGGGACTGTCGATCCGGAGGACGACTGCCTCGATTGATTCGTTGGTTCGTGCTTCGCGGAGGTCCTGCTTGACAGCGTTGACGTTAGCGTCAGTTGTGCCGCCGCGAAGGGTGACGACGGCGACGCTCGGGTCGTCGTCACCACCGCTTGGCACGCCGTTCCAGATGACCGGCGCGAATATCGCGGCGATGACGAGGGCGAGCGTGACTGCGATCACGTACGACGCCGTCATCGCCGAGAACAGTTGTTCTCTCCCAAACATCTATACATCCCGTTCGGACTGAGGGCGTAATAAACCCCGGCCGGCACACCCCCTCGCAGTCCGGTATCCAGACTGTCTGAGACGGCAGCGACCAACGGTTATTGGTCTCCGGGGCGTGGAACCGGTATGGAGACCCGAGCACTGGGCGACACTGGACAGGAGAGCACGGTGCTGACGTTCGGCTCGATCGCACTCAACTGGCTCGAACAGGACGGTGCGAACCAGCTGGTCGAACTCGTGTTGGACCACGGCGTCAACCACTTCGACGTGGCACCGACCTACGGCGACGCGGAGCTGAAACTGGGGCCGAAGCTCCGCCAGTACCGCGACGACATCTTTCTAGGCTGTAAGACTCAGGAACGAGAGTACGAGGGAGCGGCGCGGAAAATCGACCGGTCGCTGAACCGCCTCGGTATCGACACTATCGACCTCTACCAGATCCACGGCTTGGAGTACGAGGACGAACTGGACACGATCACCGCCGACGGGGGCGCGCTCGACGCGATACGCGAGGCAAAAGACGACGGGAAAATTGACCACATCGGGTTGACGAGCCACGGCAACCCTGAACTCATCCTCGACGCCATTGACCGCATCGACGACCTTGAGACGGTGATGTTCCCGCTGAACCCCGTCGTCGCCGGCAAGGACGGCGACGAGTACGACTACGAGGCCGTGCTGGAACGCTGTGAGGCGGAAGGCATCGGTACGCTGGGCATCAAGGCGTTCGCGAAGGGGTCGTGGCCACCGACCGACGAGCTGGCCGAGGCCGACCGCCCGTACGCGAACTGGTACGAGCCGGTCGATACGCCGGAGGTCATCCGCGAGCGGTTCGACTTCGCCGCCGCCCAGGGCCTCGACACCGTCGTCAGCCCCGGCGACCCGAAACTCGTCGCGATGGTGCTCGACGCTGCCAGCCGCTCGACGGGGATGGACGAGGCCCGGCAGCGCGCGCTCATCGAGGAAGCGCGCCACGACGATAGCCCGGTACCCGAGCAACTGCACCACTGAACGTGGACGACGTTCCGGAGACAGTAACGACGGCACTCGCAGACCGGCAGGTCGAGGGGCAGGTCTGTCTCGAAGCCGGGGCCGGCGTCGGGAACACGACGGCGGGGCTGCTGGCCGCGGGCGCAGAGCGGGTGTACGCGGTGACGGACGACGCCGACCACGCCGCAACAGTCCGCGACCGCATCGGCGACGGAAACACCGACCGGCTGGTCGTCCTTGAGGCCGACCTCCGGGCGACACCGCTTGCGACAGACAGCGTCGACCTCGTCACCGCCCACGGACTGTGTAACGTCCTGCCACCGACTGAACTGGACGCCGTCGCGGCCGAACTGACGCGGGTCGCGAGGCCCGACAGCCGCCTCGTCGTCGACGACTACGCGGTGCCACCCGCCGACGCAGCTGTCAACCGACTGTTCGCGCTGGAGAACACCGCCGCACGAATGGTTGACGGCCGGCCGGCGCTGACGTTCTACCCGCCCGCCATGCTGGCCGCGGTGTTCGTCGACTACGGCTGGACTGTCGAGCAAAAAAAGACGCTGCTGGACCCGGTTCCCTGGACCGAGGCCCATCTGGATGCCCACGCCGAAGTGGTGCGTGAGTACGCCGCGAGGCTTCCGGATTCGCTCGGGGAGCCACTGACTGCGATGGCTGAAGATCTGGTCGCGGCTATCGGCTCCGAGCGAACCGGGACGATGTACAGTCTCGCATTCCGGCTGGCAGATGGGTGAGTCGTGTGAGTGTCTCGTGAGACGAGTCTGAACAGCACACGTACCCAGACAAACAGACATGGACTTTCCCAGCAGCCGAACGGCTAAGGACGCCCCGGCCCACGTGCCGGTATGTCACTCGACAGATTAGCAACGTTCGATGCCGAACCGGCAGCAGGCGAAGTCATCGACGGGGAACTGGCAGTGACCGACGACGTGCTGGTGAAGGCGTTCGCGCTGGGGCCGGACGCGACAATCGACCCGCACGAACATGGGGATGCGACGAACGTGTTCCACGTGGTCCGGGGCGAAGTGACCGTCCAGCAGGACGACACCGAGGAAACCATCGCCGCTCCGGGCGTCGTCCTGAACGAGCGCGGGCAGGCCCACGGCGCGCACAACCACACTGACGAAATCGCTGTTCTGACTGCGAGCCTCTGCCCGCTACCGGGACAGTAGGCGCGTGACAGTCGGCAGAGCAGTACCGGGTAACTGTTTCCGCACTACGTTTATTGGTACCGCACAGCACAGACCAGACATGGCAGAACCACTGCCGACGAACGGACTCCGCAAGACAGTCGACAGCGGCGGTGTCGCGCTGGGCGTCCTCGACAACACGTACAGCCCGACGCTGGTAGAGTTCTACGGCGACCTCGGCGTCGACTTCATCTGGCTTGACTTCGAACACGGCGGGCCGGACCCGTGGGACGCGGCGACCGTCGAAGATCTCCTGCGGGCGGCCGACGGGACCGGAACGGAGCTACTGGTTCGGTTGCCGGATACGTCGCCAACGCTGGTGCGGAAGGCGCTGGACCTGGGGGTCAAGAACGTCTTCCTCCCGCGAGTCGAGACCGCCGAGGAAGTCCGGGCGGCCGTCAAGTCGGGGCGGTTCCGATACGACGGCGAGCCGGGCGACCGGGGGCTGGCCGCGCCCCGGGCGCGCCGCTGGGGCCTGGGTGAGAACTACATCGAGGCCGCGGACGAGGAGACGCTGATCGGAACCACGATCGAGACGAAGGAGGCGGTCGAGAACATCGACGCGATTCTGGACGTGCCAGAACTGGGCTTCGTGTTCATCGGGCCGTTCGACCTCTCGGTGTCGCTGGGTCACCCCGGCGAAATCGATCACCCGGAGGTACAGGACGCCGTAGAGATAGTCCGCTCGGCGGCGGTCGAGGCGGATATCACCGTCGGCGGCCTCGGCTTCGGGATGGACAACGTGAACGAGAAGGCAGAGTCGGGGTATCAGATACTACACGTCGGAAGTACCACCGGTGCGATACAGAGCGCCGTGCGTGGGTGGCTGGAAGATTTCGAAGGAGACCGAAGCTAGGAGAACGAAGGGGTAGCGGTCGTATTAGGCGCTCGCGCCGGATTCGGCGCCGCTCGTCACGTCGACGGCGCTGTCGTCGAGTTCCGCCTCGGCTTCCAGCAGTTCGCGGTAGCGCTCGCGAATCGTCACGGTGCTGATGTCCGTTGCTTCGCTGACGGTTTCCTGCGTCATCTCCTCGCCGAGCAGCAGGCCGGCGGCGTAGATGGCCGCGGCGGCGAGGCCGACAGGGCTCTTGCCGCTGTGGACGTTCGCTTCCTTCCCCGCTTCGATGAGGGCGCGGGCCTGGCGTTCGAGGGCGTCGTCGGCGCCGAGTTCAGAGATGAACTTGCTGAGGTATGTCGCGGGGTCCGGCGGGCCGACCTGCAGGGAGAGTTCCCGGTTGAGATAGCGGTACGCGCGGGTGAACTCCATCTCGTCGACGCGGCTGACGACGGCCATGTCGTCGAGCGTCTGTGGGAGGTTCGCCTGCCTGATGGCGGCGTATAGCGCGGCGGTCGCCATTCCTTCAATGGAGCGGCCGGGCAGCATCCCCTCGTCGAGGGCACGGCGGTAGATGACGCTGGCCGTCTCGCGGGCGCTCTCGGGGACGCCGAGGGCGCTTCCCATCCGGTCGATCTCGCCAAGCGCCTGCTTGAGGTTGCGCTCGGCGTGGTCGCGGGTTCGGAACCGTTCGTCCCAGGTGCGCAGGCGCTGCATCTTCTCGCGCTGGCGCGTCGACAGGGAGTTTCCGTAGGCGTCCTTGTCCTGCCAGCCGATGTTGGTCGAGAGGCCCTTGTCGTGTTTCATCTCGGTCGTCGGCGCGCCGACGCGGCGCTTGTTGTCGCGCTCCTGGCTGTCGAAGGCGCGCCACTCCGGCCCGTGGTCGATCTCGTCCTCGTCGACGACGAGGCCGCAGGATTCACAGACCGTCTCGCCGCGACTGTCGTCGGTGACGAGGCTCCCGCCACAGTCCGGGCAGGCGTGGCCGGTACTCGCCTCGGACTCGGCCTGTTCGTCCGCACTTTCATCGCGTTCGTCGGGGGAATAGATGCTGCGTGTCGTCATAGTGTGCCTCTGCGAGCGCGTGGGAACGCCCGCGGTCGTACCCAATTGTAGGGGTGCATCCCCCATGACGACTCGTTTGGCACATGCCGAACTTCGGAGAAGTAGTGACGATATGTCATGTCTGGCATACCACGACGCATGCCTCCCCGCCTGCTGTTACCCCGTTCTGAACTGCGACGCGGCAGTATGCAGGTAGTGCAAGCCGGTCAGGTGATGGTGCCAGAGACAATACCGCCGGTTACACGCCTGAGCGGCCGATACGGAGGCGTCCGCCCTCGGCGACGTCCTCGTCGGCCTGAACCGGCCCCATCGACCGCGTGACGAACGACCGGACGATCCATGCTTCAGCCCGCTGGAGACGGTACTGGAGCGTTGACCGCGACACGTCGAGGGTCTCTGCGAGTTCGGTGAGCGAGGTGTCCCGCGGCGTCCGGTAGTAGCCGTGTTCGACGGCGGCCTCGACGGCGGCCTGTTGCTCGGGCGGGAGTTCCGCCAGCGTCACGGCCTCGTCGACCCAGTACGAAGGCGAGCTAAGCTGCCGGAATTCGACGGTGAGTCCCTCGCGAAGCTCGGATTCCATCTCCTCGAACAGCCCGTCGACGCCGGCGTCGCTGCACAGGAGCAGTCGCCACTCACACCGACTCCCGCGGCGTTCGGTCTCGACGAGGACGCCGCGGCCGACGTGGTCGATGGCCAGCCGCGGAATCGAGTGGCAGTCGCCGGCTTCCGACCGGTAGCTGTACACCGTCCGAGCGCCAGGGTCCGAGCCGATGACCTCGTACGTCCAGTCGGTCTTGCAGTTGCGGGTCCCGATACACTCAGTACACTGGACTGGGTCATCGTACACGTCGTCAAGCTGTTCGAGGGCGGTTTCCGGACCGGCGACGCGTTCGAGCCGCCACATCCCGTCTCGTGTGACGTTGCACGCAATAGTCCGGGAGTGTGTTTCCGGATAGTCGATGAACACGTCCATGACGGGGTCGACGTTCCGCTCGTAGTCGATAGTGAAGATGAACTCTCGCATGTACACCCCATTGCGTGTCGAGTGGCTTATACGCACTGTCTCGTTCGGCGTATGCCAAACAAGCCGTCATTATCGAAGCACGTTTTCAAAGGAGTATGTCGTGTCCTGTCTCTCCATCTACTGGCGACTCGTCCGGCGGAGCGGTCACTGGCGACACACCGGACGACTCGCCGTCACGTATTCGCGGATATGAACTACCGACGCACAACTGGCGACACACCGTCGTCTACGGGGTGGTGTTCTGGGCGGTCGTGGCCGCCGCGTGGCTCGCCGTCCCGACCGGTCACCCGTTCCAGTTAGGCGTCACGCTGTCCGGACTGTTCGCGGCCCCGCTGTTGCCGGTCGCGCTCTGGTGTGATTACCGCCAGGCCAGACGATTCGGGACCTGTGACCCCGGTCTTCGCGCGTACCTCTCGAATCTCGTTCGGGATATCAAGACGGCGGGGAGTGGCCAGAGCGCACTCGGCGACCAGCGTCGTGAATTCCTCAGATGTTGAGTCGAGATAACGCCACTCGCCGGCAGCCGTTTTGATGGTGTAGCAGGCAAACCCGGCCGTATATTTACAGCCAGTCCGTTTCCGGATCGATTCGGTTCGGCGGCGTCTCGCCGGCCAGCACGGCCCTGACGTTCGCGGCGACGGCGGCGTTCAGGTCGTCGCGGGCTTCTTCCGAGTACCAGGCCGCGTGGGGCGTGACAATACAGTTGTCAAGGCCGACCAGCGGATGGTCCGCCGTCGGCGGTTCCTCGATCAGCACGTCGAGACCGGCGCCCCCAATCGTTCCGTCGTCCAGTGCCGTCCGGAGCGCTGCTTCGTCGACGAGGCCGCCGCGGCCGGTGTTGACGAGGATTGCCTGGTCACGCATCGCCGCGAGCGCGTCGGCGTCTATCATCGCTTCCGTCTCCTCGGTCAGCGGCGCGTGGAGGGAGACGTAGTCAGCCCGCTCGTACAGCGTCTCCAGCGTGACTTTCTCGACATCGGCTTCGGCCATCTCCTCGGCGTCGACGTAGGGATCGTACGCAATCACATCGAGGTCAAAGCCCCGCAGCTGGTCGCGCACTCGCCGTGCGATGGGGCCGAAGGAGACGAGACCCAGCGTCTGGTCGCGGACGCGATGTACCGGGCGGGTCCGCTCCCAGCCCCAGCCACCGTCGCGAACGTCGCGGTCGTAGGCCGTGAGCGTCCGAATACAGTCGAGCAGTAGCGTCACCGTGTGGGTAGCGACCTCGTCGGTACAGTACTCGGGGACGTTGGTGACGGTCACGCCGTTGTCTGCCGCCGCGGACACGTCGATGTTGTCGATACCGACGCCCGCTCGCGCGACGATCTGCAGGTCGTCCAGCGTGTTGAGCACCGCGGCAGTGACCGGCGTGTTCACGTCAACGACGAGCCCCGCTGCCCCGGCGGCGGCATCCCGGAGCGCGTCCTCGTCGTCTGTCTCCGCGACAACGACATCAGCGTCGAGTTCCGCCCGCAGTCGGTCGACATCTATCATCGGGTCATCGCTTGCGACCACACGTTCCATGTGCGGAGTCATGGACTAGGACGCTAAAACGGGTCGAAGTCGTTCCCATCGAATAGGAATTCGAGGTCCATGATAGATTGAATACAACGAATGAACCCGTTGCTCGTTCGAGACACGCGGTCCGAGCGCTGTGATTTAAGCCACTCGACCGCCAATCCAGCGGTATGCAAATCGAGCTGCGGTTTTTCGCCAACTTCCGGGAAGCCGTCGGGCAAAAAACGGTTCACCGCGAGTACGAAAGCGACCTGCAGGCGGGTGATGTGCTCCGACAGCTCTCCGAGGAGTTCACCGAGATGGACCTGTTCGAGGATGGCGACCTGCGGGAGTACCTGACGATTCTCCGGAACGGAACGGATATTACCCATCTCGATGGGCTGGAGACCGCGCTGGAGGACGGAGACGAGCTCAGCGTGTTCCCGCCAGTCGCCGGGGGATAGCGTCCTTCCAGAGTCGATTGCCGAATCAGCAACAGAAGATGAACGGGAACATCAGCCCAACGCGGTCGCTGGCTTCCAGTTCCGTGTCCAGTCCGTCGAGGTGTTCGTTGAACTCGCCGTTGACCGCCACTCGCGCGTAGCATCTGGTCTGCTCGCCTTCGGGGTTTTTCGCCCAGTCGCCCGGCAGGTCCGCCATCTCCGGGGCCCAGCCCTCGGTGGTGGCGTCGGCTTCGGTTTCCGCGATGAGCATATCACTCACGTCGTATTCGCGGAAGAACGCATCGAGGAAGTCACGTAGCGTGTTCCCTTCGAACGTGTATGACAGCGACGGTTCGCCGACGACCCGGCGAACGTGGCCGGTACACCTGACCTCGACAGTGGTCAGGTCTGGGTCCGACGCCTGCCGTTCCAGTGTCTCACTACTCATATGTGTGCTACACCCCGCTCTTACAAATCAATAAACACGAACATGTTCGCCCATCGCTGGGGTTTATTTGCGCCGAACTCTGTGTGGCGATATGAACAATATCGAACTAGGGATTCCGTCCGGGATTGTCGAGTCGCTGCCGCCGGACAGCGAGGATACGAAACGCGACATGGAACAGGCTGTCGGCGGCTGGGAACGGGAACTCAACGCCGCGCTCGACTCTGCGGAGCCGGCCAGCGCCGTCGTCGACCACATCGAGCAGTTCGAGAACCGATGGGAGGCCTACGACGAGTACGTCGTCGAACTCCGGGCCTGGGGCCAGTCACCCATCTACGCGATGGCCTGGCGCGACCTCCACGCCGCCGTCATCGCTCAGATTTACGACCACGAGGACTTAGACGAGCGCATCAACCGCGAGCGCAACGCCCGCATCGTCGACGACGGTATCCGGCCGGGATAAGCCGTAGCCGTCCGGAAGCGGTGGCATCCGTTCGGGAGAGCGCGGGTGTGGCAGAACGGCGCAGTGCCGCCGATAGGTTTAGACGACCACACCCGTAACGACCACACGATGGAGCGTGAACGGAGTTTTCGCGGCATCTCAGTTCGAGCCGCTATCGGGTATCTGGAGAACCTCGGCGGCGAGCAACGCGGCGAAGCGACCGTCGAAGGCGACGGCTGGGCAGCGACACTGTCAGAGGAGAAAGTCGCCATCGGCCCGAGTCTCCAACTCAACGAGGTGACCATCGAGTTCGACGGCGACCCCGAGACGCTGGAGCCGCTCATCGAGAAGTTTGCACAGAAGGCGATGCGGGCGGGCGGCTGACCGGGACGCGATGGCTGATTCATCGTACCCGATCGAGGGACAGATCATCCTGCTGGCCGGCACCCGTGCGAGCATTCCACTCGACCAGCTCCCGGAGCTGCTCGAACGGGTCCAGACGTATCTCCGGGAAAACCGAGAGACCTACGACAGGGAGTACGAGCGCATCAGCGGCCCCAGAGAAGCCGATTACGTCTGTGCCGAGTCGGGCCACTGGGACAGTATCGGCACAGAACTCGGACTGAGCGACCGCGAACAGGACGCGGTTCGGCGGGCCCACGCCGCCCAGTTCGAGCGCGACGGGCGGCGGCTTGACAGAAGCGAGGAGTTCGAGACGACGCTGGAAATCAGGGACGTGCTGGCAGTCAGCTCCGACCCGTAAGGACGTACTGGCAGTCAGCTTCGCACCGTAATCGTCTCCAGCACGCGCTGGGAAAACGCCGTCTCCGAGAGGTCGCCGTTTTCGAGCTGGTCGATCCACTCGCTGTCGACCGACCACTCGCCGAGTTCGGTGTCTTCGAGGTCCGTCACCGTCGCCTCGATGTCGACCCCCGACCAGTCGTCAGCGTGGAGGTCCCGGAAGACGTTGATGACACGGCCGATCTCCCGGTGAGGAATAACGGCCGCCTCGTCGGCCGAAATCGATTCGTAGGTGAGCCGGTACGTATCGCCCTCATCAGCGAAGTCGGTGACGTACACGCCGTGGCTGGTCAGTCGGGACTCTACCTGAAATTCGAAGTCGTCGATATCTTCCTTGCGCATTAGAGAAGTGAAATGTGTTCGGCGGCCGGGGCTATCTCAGTCGTCGCTCGGTGCCGCTGCGCCGCCGGAGCTGACGCCGGTACCGGGGCCGATGTCGATTCCCAGATCGTCGAGTTTCTCGTCGGGAACGACGCCGTTCTCCCAGTCACGCACCTCGTAGTACTCGTCTTTCATCTTCGAGAGCTCTGCGAGTTCGCCCTCGGAACCGCCTTGGGCCGGCATCGCGTGCTCGTCGCCCTCGACGAACCGGTTTGGCAGGTCGTCGTCGGAGCCGTCGAAGCCGGCGAGGTTGTTGTAGTACCGTTCGAGGTTGTAGATTCGTTCGCCAGCCTCCATCAGTTCTTCCTCGCTCACGTCCAGCCCGGTCATGCCGTTGTACTGCAGGACGTACTCCTCGATACCCTCTGCGAAGGCGTTGAACTTGCAGATGTCGAAGGAGTCGCTGATAGCGTGCAGGTCCTGGAAGGTGGCACACAGCTCGCCTTTGCCCTCCCACTCTCGTGGGTCGACCTTCTCCGGGATACCGAGAATCTCGGCCGCCGGCGTGTAGCCACGCAGGTGACATGCCCCGCGGTTCGAGGTCGCATAGCCGATTGCCATCCCCTTCATACAACGCGGGTCGTAGGCGGCCATCGTCTGCCCTTTGACCGCAAGGGAGTTTGTGTGGGCGTCGAACTCCTCGGCGAGGTGGTCCGGCCCTTCGGCGAGGTGGTCCGCGAGTTCGGTCTCGCGGTGGGCGATCATCTCGATCATGTCGATCATCGTGTCGGCGTCGCCCCAGTCCAGACCGTCGCCGAGTTCGTCGAGTTTGCCTTCCTCGGTCATCTCCATCGCCATCGCCATGGTGTTGCCAACGTCGATGGTGTCGACACCGACGTCGTTACACCGTTCGAGCATCACGGCGATCTTGTCGCGTTCGACGTGGCCGGAGTTCGGGCCGAGCGCCCACGCAGACTCGTACTCGTAGGATTCAGTGCGGACGTTCATCTCCTCGCCCTTGTGCATCGCCTGCACCTCGACTTCCTTCTTGCAGGCGACCGGACAGGAGTGACAGGTCGGCTCGTCGACCAGGATGTTCTCCCGGACGTTCTCGCCCGAGACGTTCTCCGAGTCGATGATGCGCTCGCCGTCGCCCTCGGCGTCCGAGTACGACCGCGTCGAGGAGTACTTGGCGTTCTTCGTCGGAAGGCCGTCCATCTCCTCGGTAAGGTTCATCAGGACGTTGGTCCCGTACATCGAGAGCCCGCCCTCGTTGGGCGCGGTCACGTCGGACTCCTGGATGACCTGCATCGCCTGCTTGTGGCCCTCCTGGAACGTCTCCTGGTCCTTCGGTTTGGGCATCCGCGTGCTGGACTTGACGACGACGGCTTTGAGGTTCTTGTTGCCCATCACGCAACCGGTGCCGCCGCGGCCCGACGCGCGGTCGTCCTCGTTGACGATACAGGCGTATTTGACCTCGTTCTCACCGCCCTGGCCAATGGCCATCACGGAGAGGTTCTTGCCCAGCGAACCGCCCTCGATCTCTTCTTCGAGGTCGTCGATAGTGTCGTGGACGCCCTGGCCCCAGAGATGGGATGCATCGCGCAGTTCCACCTCGCCGTCTTCGACGAGCGCGTACACGGGCTCGTCGGCCTGGCCTTCGAACAGCAGTCCGTCGAAGCCCGACCATTTCAGCCGCGCGCCCGACCAGCCGCCGTGGTGGGAATCAGTGACCGTCCCCGTCAGCGGCGACTTGGTACAGATGGCGATACGGCCGCTCATCGTCACCTGTGTGCCCGTCAGCGGCCCGTTCATGAACGCCAGCAGGTTCTCCGGCCCCAGCGGGTCCACGTCAGGTCCCTGGTCGAAGACGTATTTGACGCCGAGTCCGCGTGCACCGATATACTTTTTCGCGTCTTCCTCGTCGATACCTTCGTAGGCTACGTCCCCGTCTCCGAGGTCGATCCGTGCCACGTGGTCCTGGAAGCCACCAAGGTCTGTCATGGTAATACGTGACTCTCTGGCCGCGAGCAAGTTAACGGTTTGTGTTGCTAAAATACAGATATCTGACGGTTTCAGCGATCACTGGGTCTTCGTGACCGGGTCGCATCCACGAGTCTGGTCCGAACCGCTTAAGAGTCCGAACGGCAAACTCCGGAGTAACTCGCTGGGCGACGGGCACCAGCGGGCACCTGCGTGTGCAGGTCGGGATGTGAGTCGCGAAACGCGACTTGAACCACGCAACGCCCGTGGTGAATACATATGGCACGAAGCGCATATTCGTACATTCGAGATGCCTGGAAGAACCCAGGCGACGGACAGCTCGCAGAACTACAGTGGCAGCGCCAGCAGGAATGGCGCAACGAAGGGGCTGTCGAGCGCATCGAGCGCCCGACCCGCCTCGACAAGGCCCGCTCGCAGGGTTACAAGGCCAAGCAGGGCGTTATTGTCGCCCGCGTCTCCGTCCGCAAGGGCAGCGCACGCAAGCGCCGCCACAAGGCCGGTCGCCGCTCCAAGCGCCAGGGTGTCACGCGCATCACCCGCCGGAAGGACATCCAGCGCGTCGCCGAGGAACGCGCCTCCCGCACCTTCCCGAACCTGCGCGTGCTCAACAGCTACTCCGTCGGTCAGGACGGCCGCCAGAAGTGGCACGAGATCATCCTCATCGACCCGAACCACCCGGCCATCCAGAACGACGACGACCTGTCGTGGATCTGTGCCGACGATCAGGCCGACCGCGTCTTCCGCGGTCTGACCGGTGCCGGCCGCCGCAACCGCGGCCTCAGCGGCAAGGGCAAGGGCAGCGAGAAGACCCGCCCGTCGCTGCGCAGCAACCGCGGCAAGGGCAAGTAACGCCGACGTAGCGGTTCTATCCAGTATTTTTGCGTCTTAGCGTTCATTCCGAAGAGCTGTGGGTCCGGCAGGACTGGCCAAGTCACGGATCGAGAACCGGGACAGCGCCGCCCGTTCGAGGTCGTCTCCCGGAGCGGAACGCTCTTGTCACAGTGGTGTCACCCGCCAGTATGGATGCGGCACGCCTCCACCACTTCTCGATGCTGCTCATCGGCCTCTCGCTGGGAATCAACGGGTTCGTCACGGTGCGGACCGGCGGCGGCAGCGATGTCGGTGGCGTTGCCATGGCGGCTGGCGGTGTCCTCATGGCAGGTGTGAGCGTCTACAGCCTCGTGACCGATGCGACATCGGGCGTGGGACGACGGGTCGCGATGGTCACTGCGTTCGGCGCTGTGCTCGCGGTTTCCGGAACGGTACTCATGCTTTTCGCGTGACTTCGACGAAGTCGTTGGGAGGCTACACCCAGACGCCCTGTTCGCGGTCCATGATACTGACAACGACAACGTGGGGCAGCGTGACGACAGCGATGAACACCAGATACAGCGCGACCCACTCCGGCACGGACCCCGGTGGATTCGGAACGAGGAAGTATAGCCCGCCGAGCAGGGCAAGCGAGGCGGCGGTCAGCGGGGCGGCGTCGCGGGCGAATCGAGCCAGTGCCGCCGCTGGGTCGCGGTTTGCGAGCGCGGCAGTGGCGTCGTCGTCGACCAGAAGGAGGCGGGCGACGTGGCGCAGCGAGTGCCACAGACAGAAGTACACCCCGATGGCGAGCACCGGCGGAACGAGGGCGAAGTACGCGAGCAAGCCCAGCGTCTCACCGGCGTCAAGCAGCCACGGCCGGCGAGCGTCGGCACGGACGAATCCGACGGTCAGCGTCGCCACGACGAGCACGCCGTATGCGATGGCAAGCGCAGTCCGAACGTCGGTCTGGAACGCCCAGCCGATGGCTGCCACAGCGTCGGGCGCAAACAGCGAGACGAGATCCGTCGCGACGCGGCGATACCACTCCGGGAACGCGAGCAACGGGACCAGCATCGGCAGGCCGCCCCGGACGAGGACGGTTCCGATTCGCTGGGGAAGTGACTGGAGATGGTCAGCGTCGGCCAGCGCACGCAACGCGTACAGGTCGCCCTGCCCCCAGTGGAACCACGTCACCGCGATGAACAGGACGAAGGCCGCGGCGGGTGCGAGGAACCAGGCGATGGCGTAGGCACCGCCGACAACGCCGTAGAGCGCGAACACACGGGCGATAGCCCACCAATCCGGGCGCTCGCCGCGGGTGCGCGCGACCGCGAGATGATCGACCGCGCCATGGGGAAGGCCAAGCAGGACGGCACTGACGACCAGCGGGACGTACTGGAGCTCGGGGGGTATCGAAACCCCGGCGAGGAATGGAGCGACGACGGCGAGGCTGGCGATCCAGCCGGGAGCCAGTGCGACCCGGTAGCGAACCGACGGCTCGACGATAGTGCGGTGACTCACTCCCATCTGTCCATAAGCCAGACGTAGAGTACGACCCCTTGCACGACGAACAGCGTCGTCAGCAGGAAGAAGACCGCCTCTTCAATCGGCAGGTCGAGCAGGGGAACCGTGTGCCCGGTCGTGTACTGTTTCGAGAGGGTCCAGACGCCGAGTCGGATGGCAACGCTGTCGATACCACAGAGATAGGCCGTTGGAACCAGTGTCGCAACGCTCACAACCCGCCACTCGCCGACGAGGAAATGCCACCCGAACAGCCACTGAATAGCGAGAATCGGCCCGCTCCAGACCAGCAGGGACCCGAGATACAGCCCAGAGTCAGAGCGCAGGAGTGCGAGGCCGGACAGAACGACGGCGAGCGCAGCGGCGAGCCCGACGAGTCGCGTTCGTACTGGCATGGTCAGCGGACGCTCCGTGTCCACCCGAAACCGGGCTACCCACAGCCCGATCATCGCGGTCTGCAGGATAAAAAAGAGGTACTCGCCGAGGGGAATCGACCAGAACCGTGCCAGCACGGTGCCGTCGCCGTACCACCAGACGCCGCGTCGGATGAGCGCGCCGTCCCACGGCGTCGTGTAGACGAGGGCCAGTCCTGCGAGTATTGCTGTCCCTGTGAGTACGTCCCGTCGGCTCCCGAGGCGATAGGTGGCTGTCAGTGCCAATCCGGCCACGACCGGCACCACGAACAGGGCGTGGAACTGGAGATACGTGAGCGTGGGCAACATTAGTTCAGGTACAACAGGGAGTCAAAAACGATGCCCGGTGCGTGCCTGTCATCCACGCCACGTGGGCTGCCCGTGGCTGTGAGTGTCCGTTGGCGTCTCGCCGGGGCCACGCTCAGAGACAGCGCTCACGGTGTAGAACGTCGCTTCGGGGTCGCCGTTGCGCCGCCAGTGCCACCACGTGCGGGCGAGGAGCCACAGCCGGCGGCGACGGGTGAGGTCCGGCGTCTCCGTCAGCACATCGTAGCCGCGGTCGCGGATGAGCCGGTGGTGGTCAGCGTACAGGACCGCAGCCAGCAGCACGCCGAACTGGCAGTCCTCCGGGAGGTATCGGATACCGGCGACGCCCTCGCGGTACAGTTCATCGGTCCGGGCCAGTTCCTCCTGCATCACGGCGCGGAAGGCGTCGTCGACCTCGGCGTCAGCCAGTTGCTCCTCGGTGACGCCGTGGCGGTCAAGCGTCTCCTGTGGGAGGTACACCCGGCCGTAGTCGTGGATGTCCTCGCGAACGTCCCGCAGGAAGTTCGATAGCTGGAACGCTTCGGCCAGTGCCGTCGCGTGGGGCAGGGCCTCCTCCTTCTGTGGCGGGTCCATCACTTCGGTCATCATGTGGCCGACGGCGACGGCCGAGCCACCCATGTACTCACGGAGGTCCTCGAACGTCTCGTAGCGGGCCTGTGCGATGTCCATCTCCATCGCGTCGATGAAGACGTTGATCGTTTCCTCGGAGATGTCGTGACGCTCGGCCAGGTCCTGAAACGCCGCCATGACCGCCTCGTGGTCGGTTTCTTCCGGGTCGATGTTCCCGAGTGCGGCCTCGCGAATTACCTCCAGTTGCTCGTGCTGGACAGTCGGCGGCGGCCCGTCCGTCTGGTCGACGACCTCGTCCGCAACCCGGAAGAACGCGTACATGACGTACGTCGGGTGGCGGATACGCTCCGGAAGCAGACGCGTCGCGAGGTGGAACGTCCGTCCGGTTTCCTGCTGTATCGATTTGCTGGTTTGGATGTTATCGGAGTGCATTGAAAGCTATCGGGCAGTCATTGGCGGACGATGCGTCGCGCGCTTGTCGGTGGGCTGTGCGTAATGGTCCGGTCGGCCCGTGGTTGCACCGCTATCACGGGGCGGCGTGTCCTGTCCGTTCGCTGACGACAGATAGGACACTGGTTCGATATCACTACATGTATATACGGTTGTTATCGGGATAAGCGGACTACCAAACTGCTTCGGGGATCGCGCAAGGAATCCGCCGTCAGGAGAGGAGTTCAGAGGCACGGGTTACCAGTTTTCAAACACTTCTTCCAGTAGCTTTCGTTCACCGGCACGGAGGTGCTGGTGGAACGTCGACGGGCAGATGTCCATCGACTCGGCCAGTTGCTCGCCGGACACGTCGCGTGGCCAGTCGAAGAAGCCGCCGAGAAACCCTTTCCGGAGCGCCGTTAGCTGGCGGTTGGTCAACCGCTCCTCGACGTTTGCGACAAACGCCTGCCGGGAGGCTGGCGGTTCGTCCCGTTCCCGTACGGAGAGCAGTTCTGTCTCCGGATACTGGTTGCGGACCTGCTCGACCACGCTTCGGGTCTCCATCGACGCCGGGAGCGTGACGGTGACTGTCGCCTTCCCCGGTTCGACCAGAATGTCGCCCGTCTGGGCTCCGCGGTCGGCGACGACCGAGACGATCGGTGGGTCCGAGACGGTAAACTCGAACAGCGCCGACGAGTCCGCCGTCGAGACGTGTGAGACGCCAGACACCTGCGGGTGGTCGGCGGCGACGGCACAGACTGCCGAGGGGTCGTCCGTCTCGACGAGGAAGAACATCACCGTTTCCTCACCATCGGGGACGCTCCCGCCGTACTCCATCGAGCAGCCGAGTTCGCTCGCTACGTCGATGTAGAAAACCCCTGAGTCAGTGACCTGCAGTTCGAGTTCGGTGACGTTGTCGGCGGTCAGCAGCCGGCTGGTCTCGCGGGCGTCGATAGCCGCCGCGGTCGCCCGGCCGATGGTCCCCAGCACGGCCTGTTCGCGGGGGTCGAACACGTCGTCGCTGTCGGCGTAGACGGTGAGCACGCCGTACAGCGACTCGCCGGAGACGAGCGGGACTGCCGCGACCGACGCGACATCGGAGTCAGCGAGTCGGCTGTGTTGCTCGTCGATATCGCCGGTCACGACCTGCATCTCCTCGGTTCGGGCCGCCTCCGCAACCGGATCGTCAGCGTCCAGCGGGATGGATAGCGTCGTCGGGTAGTCCGCGGAGAGCGCTGTCGACGACAGCGTCTCGTCGCGCAGATCGAGTTCGGACACCCAGGCGAACTGGTAGGAGTCGACTTCGGCCAGCCGGTCACAGACGGTCTGCTGGATGGCCTCGCGCGAGTCGACGGTCAGTACGTCGCCCATCACCGCCTTCAATAGCCCGTCGACCCGGTTGACCAGCTGTTTGAGGTTCTGGCGTTCGGCTTTGAGCTCCTCGCTCCGCCGCTCGGCCGCCAGTTCGGCGAGCTTCCGCTGGGTGATGTCGATGTGTGCGACGACCGCACTCCCGGCCTCGTCGTCGGGCAGCGGTGCGACCCGCATCAGAAACCACTGCTTTTCCTCCGGAGAGTGACACGGGTACTCCATCGTGAACAGCTCTTGCTCACCGTCGATGACCGACTCGATGCCGCCGAGCGCCTGCCCGGCGTACTCGTCTGCATCGACATCAGTCGTCGCGAAGTAGTTCGTCCCCTCCATCTCCCCGTCCTCGTCGCCCGCGAACTCCCGCCAGGCGCGGTTGGTGAACAGGATCGTCCCCTCGTCGTCGAGGACAGCGATATTGATGGGTAGCGTGTCCAACGTCGAGTGAGCGAGTGTCTCTGGTGGCTTCATTCAGTGTCCCTGGCTCCGAATAGCCGATACCTTGTGTAATGGCGGCGGGTGAATAAACGTGTGGCCCGGAACGGGGAACTGTTGCCCGTGCGGAAAACTCTAAGCGCTGTCAGTCGCAACTGGTTCGTATGTTCGGGTCCCGGAGTTCCCGGGCGGAATCGGTCACCTGTATCGCGTGTGGAGAGTCCGTCTCGCGGTCCGAGGCTCGCGAGTACGACAAACACGGCGATCGGTGGGACCGCCGGAACAAGACGTTCGAACACCTCTGTAAAGCCTGTTTTGCCGACCTGTGCCAGCAGCCACGGGACGGCCTCGAAACGACGCTCGATGCCGCCGGAGCCGGCGAGGCCGATCAGGAGACGTTCCTGAAACGGTTCCGGGAACTCTCCGAGGGCGACGCGCACAGGGAATGAGACACGGAAGTCACGGCCCAGTCCCACCCCGACAGCCCTAACTACGCCCTGTTCGTACCGGGTGACATGACTACCGAGGACGCGCAGGCGGCTGCCGGGACCGCCGAGGGGCAAGGCCCCGTCGAGATCGACCCGGAAATGGCACGCCATCTGGAGAACAAGCGCGAGGAACTGTTCGAGAAGTTCGGCATCCCCGACGAGTTCCCACCGGAGGTACTGGAAGAGGCCAAGGAGCGCACGAAGGGCGTTCAGGCAGAGATTGAAGACGAGGTTGACGAGCGACGGGACCTCCGGGAGATGACAACCTGGACAACTGACCCTATCGACGCCCAGGACTTCGACGACGCCATCTCCATCGAGGAGCGCGAGGACGAGATCGTCCTCTGGGTCCACATTGCCGACGTGACCCACTACGTCAACCCCGACACGAAGATGTGGGAGCAGGCCGTCGAGCGGGGGAACACCGTTTATCTCCCGGCCTACACCGTCCATATGCTACCACCCGTCCTCGCCGAGACGGTGTGTTCGCTGGTCCCCAACGAGGACCGCCTGGCCCACACCGTCGAGATGCACCTCGACAAGGAGAATCTCGGCTACGAGGATATCAACATCTACAAGTCCGTCATCCGCTCGGACGCCCGACTGACCTACACCGAGGCCGAGCGCCTGCTGGACGAGCCGGAGACCGCGGAGGACGTGCTGGAAGACCAGAGCGTCGACCTCGCGGAGAAGACCGAGCGCGTCTGGGAACTGGCTGACGCGATGCACGAACAGCGCAAGGAGGAGGGCTCGCTCGTCCTCAACCCCGCCCGGGACCGCGCCCACACAATCATCGAGGAGTGTATGCTGAAGGCGAACAAAGCCGTCACGCACGAACTCATGTGGGACCGCGGGGTCGAGGCGATGTACCGCGTCCACCCACAGCCAAGTCCCGACGAGTGGGACGAAGCGCTGGTCGAGATTCAGGAACTCGACGGGGTCTCCATCCCCGGCGACGCCTGGGACGACCCGCGGAAGGCCGTCAACGCCACGCTCGAACAGGCACCCGGTCGCCAGCTCGACAAGATCCAGTGGGCCGTAATGAAGGTGATGCCCCGCGCGAAGTACATGAACGACCCCTTCGGCGGCCACCACGCCCTGAACTTCGAGATCTACGGCCACTTCACCTCGCCGATTCGCCGCCTCTCGGACCTCATCAACCACTGGATCGTCTACACCAACGACGTGCCCGAAGACCTGATCGCGTTGTGTGACCGCGCCAGCGACCGCCAGAAGGACGCCGAGCAGTGCGAGCGCGAGTACAAGAACTTCCTACAGGAGGTCGGGCTCGATCCGTCAGCAGTCAACAACCGCGGCATCGAGGTCGTCGAAAATCCTGATGACGATGATGAGGATGAAGACGCTGAAGCCGATGCCGCCGACGCAGCAGTCGAGGAGTAACGCTGGCAGGCTCGGGGAGCGGACTCGCCAACAGCAAGACCTTTTCACAGTCGGTGCGGCACTGCCCGTATGTGCCCTCCAGCACCCGCAATCGTCACCGAGGGATTGACGAAGCGCTACAGCGGCGTCTCGGCAATAGAATCCCTCGACCTGACGGTTCCTCGCGGGAGTGTTTTCGGTTTTCTCGGCCCCAACGGTGCGGGCAAAACCTCGACGATTCGCATCCTGACGACGTTGACGAACCCGACGAGCGGCACCGCACGGGTGGCGGGCGAGTCGGTCGCCGACCGCGCCGCGGTGGTCGAACACATCGGCTTCCTGCCCGAAGAACCGCCGCTGTACGATGAACTCACCGGCCGCGAGCAACTGGAATACGTCGCCGGCCTGCGCGGGCACGAGGACTGGGACCGCGTGGAGTCGCTCCTCGACCGATTCGACCTCGATACGGACGCCGACCGGCGCGTCGAGACGTACTCGAAGGGGATGAAACAGAAGCTCGGTCTCGTTCAGGCGCTGTTGCACGACCCCAACGTGCTGTTTCTGGACGAACCGACCTCAGGGCTGGACCCACGGGCGGCTCGGACAGTGCGCGATACCATCAGCGAGGTCGCGGCCGCTGACACGACGGTCTTTCTCTCGACGCACATCCTGCCCGTCGTCGAGGAGTTGGCCGACACCGTTGGTGTCCTGTACGACGGCGACCTCGTGGCGGAGGGGTCTCCCGAGGAACTGACCAACAGCGTCGAATCCGGGAGCACGCTCGAAGACGTGTTCCTCGACGTGACAAGCGAGCACCCGGGAGAGCGATGAAGCGGCCGAACGGACGGCGGATGCGACTGATCGTGCGGACAGAGCTTCGGCGCACCTGGCGCAAGCTCATGGGCACGACGCGCGGGACGCTCATGTTGTTTGGCGGCGGCCTGGGCATCACCACATACAGTCTCGCTATCGGTGCTGGAGCATTCTTTCTCGGCGGTGCGCTCGCTGGCAGCGACACCCACACGGTCAGACTCGCGACGACGGCGGGCATCGTCGGGCTGCTCGGACTCGTCGGCTTCTTCACGCTTCAGCACACGGTGAAGTCGGCTGGCGAACCGGACGCCGCCGACGGCCTGCTGACGACAGTCCCTTACGAGGACGCGGCGGCCGGGTTGCTCGCCGCCGAGGTCGGTCGAGTGTTGGTTGCGCTCGCCGTTCCGATTCTGGCGCTGGTGGGCGGACTTGCAGTCGGTGATGCCGGGATACTCATCGCTGTCGTGGCCCTCATCGGGTCGGTCACGGTTGCCCTGCTGGGAACGGTCCTCGGCTTCGGTCTGGGGCTGGTCATAAAACTGGTCGCGAACCGCTCGGCCTTCATCGCGCGGCATCGAGCGAGCGTCGGAGCCGCCGTCTCGCTCATCCTGCCGCTTGGCTGGGTCGCGATGACGACCGTCCCGACAGTACAGCTTCGCGTGCTCCAACTGGCGACCCAGTCCCCGCTCTCGTGGCCCGCCGACGTGGTCCTGCTCGTGCTGGGGACTGGCGGCGATCCGGTCGCTGCCACCGTCGCCACAGCGGGGATTCTCGGCGCGCTCCCGGTCGGCGCAGTCGCGTGTCTGTGGCTAGTCGGCCGGGTCTGGTATGTCGATCCGGTCCAGCCCGATCACGAGTTCGACGCTGATGAACGAACGCTCTCGGACCGTCTGCTGAGTGGACGGGTTCCAACAGCGACCCGCGTGGTCGCACAGAAGTCGTGGCTCCGAGCCAAGCGAGCCCCCGTCACCGTCCAGTTCGCGATCATGCCGTTTTTCTTCCTGGTGTATCATCTCCAGATCGTCATTCTGGATCGAGTGGTCCCGCCGACGCTCCCGCTCAGTGCCGGCCTCGCCAGTTCAGCGGCCTTCGGGGCCGCGTTTTCGCTCAATCCGCTCGGCGGCGAGGAAGGAGTGCTACCGCTGACGCTAACCGCCAACGTCTCCGGACGGGCGTTCGTCACCGGGCTCGTCCTCGCGGGCGCACTGCCCGGTGTCGTGGTGACGACGCTACTGGTCGCTGGCCTCGGCGTCGCGGCTGGCACGCCGCCGGTCACGCTCGCTGCCGGACTCACAATCACACTCGTCGCGACCCTCGCCGCGCCGGCCATCGCCGTCGGAGCCGGCGTCGTGTTCCCGAAATTCGAGTCGTCATCGGTGCAGGGCCGCGAAGTGGTGGTTCCGAGCGGCTGGGCGTTCGGGCTGTACTTCCTCATCCTCGGCGTGGCCGTCGCACCGGGGAGCCTGACGTACCTGCTCGCTGTCCGTGACCTGTTCGCGCTCCCGTTCGACAAAATCTGGCTCCTCGGCGGAGGTCTGGTGGCGAGCAGCGGGATCGCAGTCGCTGGCGCTGTCGCCGGGTTCCTCTATGCCGCCAACCGTGTTGCGACGTACCGGCTGGATTAGCAGATCGGCTTCGGGTCCAGTCCCATCGCCTCCAGCGTTTCTGCGTAATCATCGTACGCGGCTCCGATAGCGTCCGTCGCGGCCGCCGCTGCCGCCTCGCGGTCGGATTCCGAGAGATGTTCGAGGGCGGTCTTCCCGTTGTCGAGTGCCGACGCCTCCTCTCGAATCTCGCGGAACGTATCGGCTCGCTGCTCGTCCGCCTCGTTGATGAAGAAGCTCACTACCTGCAGGTAGAACCGGTCGGCAACCAGCGGCGCGGCGACGAGACCCGCCCCGACACGCCGTGCAGTCCCACTGACGGTTTCGAGGTGGTCAATGAACCCGTCGCTGTCACCGGCGTCCCCACCGATGCGGTCCGCTCGCTCTGTCGCGGCCTCTGCGGCTGCCTCGAACTGCGTCGCCACGTCGCTGTCTGTCTCGGCGGCCCACTGGCCGAGGGCATCTGCAAGCCCTGCCTCGCGGGTCGCCGCTGCCGTGAGCACCCCATCTGTCTCCAGTGTCGCATCTGTCGCTGCAATAAGCACTTTGTCCGATCCCAGCCTGTCCCGTTCCGTCTCAGTCTGGTCACGCACAGCATCGATAGTGGCTCCGGCGTCCATACGTCCGCTGGGCGCGGCAGGGGCTTGAAATCCCCGCCCGATTTATCCACCGGGGAGCGCTACAGTCGGTATGGCCGAAGACTACCCTGACCCGCCGACGGAGCCGCCGTCACTATCCGCAGCAGCCTTGCAGGCGAAACTCGACACCGGCGAATCGGTCCGGTTACTCGACGTCCGTGACCGCGACGAGTACGAGCAGTGGCGGATTCGCGGCGAGGCCGTGACGGCAACACAGCTCCCCTTTACGAAGTTCCTCCAGGCGAAGGTGACCGGCGAGGTGGACGACGTTGTCGCCAAGGTGGCCGGCACCGGACCGATAACGGTCGTCTGTGGCCGCGGCGAGGCCAGTGCCTTCGTCGCCGGACTGCTGACTGAACACGGCGTTGAGGCGCAGAACCTCAGCGACGGCATGGAGGGGTGGGCGCGGCTCTACGAAGCTCGCGAGATTCCGTGTGACACCGCAACTGTCCTCCAGTACCGTCGTCCGTCGTCGGGCTGTCTCGGTTACATGATCGTCAGCGACGGCTCGGCTGCCGTCATCGACCCGCTCCGGGCCTTTACGGACCGGTACGTCGCCGACGCTGCCGACCGCGACGCCTCGGTCACCCACGCTATCGACACGCACGTCCACGCCGACCACATCAGCGGCGTCCGCCGCCTCGCCGAAGAAATCGATGCCGAACCGATCCTTTCCGAGCGGGCAGTCGCCCGCGGTGTCGACGATGTGACTGCACTGGCCGACGACGAATCGCTTCAGGTCGGGTCAGCCACACTGGAGCCGCACCCTCTGCCTGGCCACACGACCGGCATGACTGGCTTTACTATCGGCGACGTGCTTCTGGCCGGCGACAGCGTCTTCCTCGACAGCGTCGCCCGCCCGGACCTCGAAGCCGGAGCCGACAGCGCTCGTGACCTCGCCCGTGACCTCCATCGCACGCTGACCGACAGACTGGGGGAACTACCAGACAAGACACGCGTCGCCCCGGGCCACTACAGCGAGTCGACGGTGCCGGCTGACGACGGCACGTTCACGGCCACCCTCGGCACGCTCCGCGACCGGCTCCCGGGATTCGCGATGGACCGAGAGGCGTTCGTCGAGTACGTCTGTGACGACATTCCGCCGCGCCCCGCCAACTTCGAGCGGGTTATCGCCATCAACCTCGGAACGGAGACGGCCGACGACGACACCGCGTTCGATCTCGAACTCGGTCCGAACAACTGCGCAGCCGCGCCGTCGGACGTGGTGTGATACTCGGCTGTGGCTACAACGGGAGCCGCTTGCGAATCTGGTCGAGAATCGATTCGTCTTCGTCCGGCACCGACTCACCCACCACGCCCTCTCCCGGGAGAATGACGGTCCGCTCTCCGTTGTCCTCAACCTCGATGAGGCCGTCCGCCTTGAGAGACGCGAGCGCGTCTTCGATGCGATCAATGTTCTCTTCCGTCCGCGACCGAAGCTCGAAGACAGTCATCCCCTCGTCGCGGCGGTCAGCGAGCGCATCGAGCACCGCAACCTCTGTGTCGTCCCGGTCGCGATACTCCGGCTTCGCTCTCATATGTCCCTCTAAAACCGGCTGGGTCTAATCTTTGTCCCTCGGAATTTTGATATACTGCTCTGTGAAGTAAACCGTACAACACCGGTGTCGAAGATGGGGCTTGCCGTCTCGCTCGTCCAGTCACTTAGATTCTGCAACCGGTCCTTTCGGACCGTTACAAGTGGAAAATATACTTGGCTTACTCATAGGCAGTGCGGTCGTCACCGACAACCGCTCTGTAACTCATAATATTGAGATGACTGGCCCTCTACTTCCACTTTTCATGATATCCTGGTCCCTTCTTCACGGTCCCGGCATATTTTCCGGCATACACCGTCATTGACCAATCACCGGTAGAATACTTCCACGCCCAGACGTACTTGATGTACCGCGTCTCGAACATCTCACCGTCTTCCGTAACAAACGTTACGTTGACTGTGTCAGGAATATACGTGTGGTCCTCTTCGTCAAATCCCCTTGTGTTTTCATTATAATTAGCCACAAGGGCATAATAATTCAAAAGGGGGTCACGCCGATCGGTTACGGTTTTAGTCCGGTTTGTGGTATCCCGCATATTAACAGTCACATGATAAGTGTCGTTCTCAGGGAAGGTTTCGGTTTCTTCAAGCACGCCACTTCTATTAGTTATACGATACATTCGGTGCATATCCTCATCGAACTCTGCAAACTTCTCAGTCTTCGTTAGCTCTTCCCTATCGGATTCGGTTTCTATTGGCTCAGCGTTTGAGCTTTCAGTAGCTTCGGCCGTTGGCTCGGACGTTAGCGTTTCAGTAGCCTTGGGTGTAGGCTCAGGTGTGGCTGCTGGCGTCTGCGTTGGCGCAGCTGTCTGTTCGGTTGGCCCACTCCCCCCCACGAAGCCGGAACATCCGGCAGACATAATCAGGAGAGCGATAGCGACAGCACTATATGATGTGTTAGTATCTAACATAGTTCTTGAGTCTCGTTGTTGAGGTCTGTATCCCTGCTATCCTCTTCAAAGAGCAGAGGGATCGGGACCTCAGTTGAGGTCGGCATTAGTTTTGACGTCGAACTAGCTGCCGGCCCGCTATCGTCCAGTCTCACTGATGAGGCACGCACGGTCCCACCGCCAGAGGCGAAAATCGGAATATCGTGAATAGGAGCAGCGAAGACAACTACGAAAACAAATGGAGTCAAGCCGCTGGCAAGTCCATTACCTGACTGGATATCAGACAGCCATAGGTATTCATCTGCATAGCCATGCCCGTTCCACCACATGAAAGCCGGAACAGCGATTGGGAGTAGCAGAGTGCCTGCAACTGTCGTTAGTATGTAAACAACAACCTCTGCAATACTGTGATTTCGATTCATTCTATCTCAAAATCAATTTCTATTTCTTATAAAACCTACGCTGAAAATAATACTGAAAATACCTACCAGAGACTCCAGCCGTCATCGTCATCGCTACCATCGTCACTACTGTCATCGTCACTCCCTCCGCCGAACCAACCGCCGCTGTCATCATCATCATCGTCGCCGCCCTCACCACTGAACTGACCACCGTCGTTATCATCATCGTCGCTACTGCCGCTATCGTCATCATCGTAGCTCCAGTCATAGCCCCCGTCATCATCGTCATCGTTACTGGAATCTCCATCTAGATCGTTTGGCACGCTAGAGCCTGGGCGAGTACTACCGTCAGAATTAGAATTGCTAGCAGTGCTATCGGTGCTGCAGTAACTGCATTCATCATTATTACTATCGTTACCACCGCCATCATCGTCACCATCAGAAGCTGAGCGTTTCCTCTCTTCCGCTTCATCTGATATCTCATTAACAGTCTCCTTGCTGAATACTCCGCCATAACCGTCTTCAGAGAGCGAATCCAGTTCATTTTCGTCTGCTATCTTAGTGAGCTCATTGTCAATGTACACATGCAGGCCATCCCGTCCGTCAGTATCGACAAAAGTATCTCCGATTCGCATGGCAGCACTCGTACAGCCCCTGTTCTGCCCGTCAACGTAGTAGTTCCCACTGCCACCCGAGCAACTGTTGCCACCGCCACCACTGCCGGACGAGCCGGCGACCTGAATCGTCCGGTTGGCGACGCCACGCCGTCCGGCGGCATCGTAGGCGACCGCACGGACAGACACAGAACCGGAGTTGTTGAACGTATGCGTGATAGTCGAGGTCCCATTCTCGCCGGTGAGTCGCGTCTGGTTTTGCGCGGTGCCGTTGACGACCCACGCGAGTGTTCGGAGGTCGGCATCGCCGGCAGTCGCATTGGCAGTCAGATTCCGCCGGAGGCCAACGGGAACCGCGGGCGGGGCCGAAACTGAGACTGACGGCCCCCCAGCGGCCACCACGTCGACGTGGAGCGTGTCCGAACGCGATGCCCCGTCATCATCAGTAACAGTGGCCGTGACGTTGTACTGGCCGGTGTCGGCCGGGGAGAACGTCGTCTGGACGCAGGTCGGGCAGTCGGGTGTGCGTGTCGTACCGTCCGGCGTTTCGATAGACCACTCGGTATCTTCGATTGAGCCGTCGGGGTCGCGCGAGCCGTTAGCGTCCAACTGAACCGTCGTGGCCCGCTGAACGGACTGGTCCAGTCCGGCGTCGGCAAGCGGTGGCTGGTTCTCGGTCGCCACCGCTGTCCCGCCGAGAAGCGCCGAGAGGGCGAGGACCGACACCACGAGTGTCGTCGTCCGCTGCATTGGGGTAGCGTAGCACCGGTACCAGTTATAAAATTTCACAATCCAAACTGAAATTAACACATCACGGTCGTGAAACAGGTAGCGTTCTGTCACGAATGGCCGAGCCAACGGGCAGGGTTTAAGTACACCACGGTGGGAAGTTCTGGCAATGGGTCTCAAATGTTCCGTCCTCGGGCACAAGTACGGTGAGACCACCGTCGAGCGCGAGCGCGAAGAGCAGGGTAGCGAAGTCGTCATCACCATCCAGGAACGGGAGACCTGTGAGCGGTGTGAAAATACGCGAATTGTCTCGGAGAACAAGGAGGTAACGGCTATCGAGACGCCGTCGGACATCGCCAGCGACCTCGTCGAAGACGAGTCCGAATCCGAAACGGCGGAAACCGAGTCACCGCCGGAAGACGAACCGACTGACAGTACGGTCGAGTCCGATGATGAGGGTGCAGAGCGTTCGGACAGCTGGGACAGCGTCGACGACCCGGTCGAAACACCGGGAGACAGCGAGATCGGCGACGACGTCGTGGACGACGGCGAGCCGGTCGATCCGTCGGCCGACGATGCCGAGATCATCGACGACAGCGACGAGGAGGAAGAAGAGAGCGGCGACGTCGAGTTGGACGAGCCGACGACGACGGTCGACGTCCCGGACGCAGAGGGCGAGGAGCCGGTGACCGAAGACGAGACTGATCCGGAGAAGGACGACGGCCTCATCCTCGGCGAGGAAGAGGAATCGGAGTCGACCGACGACGACCGCCAGCCCGGTGAGTGGCCCGATGAGCCGGGAGACGACGGGGACGGCTGGTCGCCGGAGACGATGCCGGTCGACACCGGAACGGACAACGATTCGGATGTCGAGCCGACCAGCGATAGCGCCGTGACGGTTCCGGAAGGCGAGTTCGCCTGTCCGGAGTGTGGGTTCACTACCGAGGTAGAATCGACATCGTTGCGCGCCGGGGACTTCTGTCCGGAGTGTCACAAGGGGTCACTTATCACCCGTGGCGAGGAGTGAACGCAAAGGGTAAGACAGCCCCTCGCAAAAACTCGCCCATGCGAGAGTACAAGATGCGACGGGGCGAGCATCTCGAAGACCGCGTCCCTGACATGGAAGCGTTCGTCGAGGAGTACTTCGGCGAGGTAACGGATACAGAAGAGTACGAGGGCAACGACCTACTGGTTGTCGACGACCCCGACAACCCCGTGTTCGACCGGGTTGTCGCGGGCCGCGTCGAGTATGGCTCCAAGAAGGACAAGCTCGCGCTCCACATCGACGAGCGACCGGCAGAGGATGTCATCGCCGAGGGCAACGTCGATGCGGCCGAGGACGCCGTCGCCGTGAAGAACGATTTCCTGGAAGAAGCAACCGACCGCGACGCGAAGGCGCGACGCGATTCGCTGAAGCGCTCGGTCGAGGACGACGCCGACGCCCCGGACAACGTCTAACGGCGGTCGTCGGGCGCACAATGTCCACGAGTGCCGGCAGGCTGATACTGCGTATCGGTTCGGCACGGCCCGCGTAGGCATCCGGAAATTCTCCGATATCGACACTGAGTACCGCCAGTATCACTCAGCGTCAGACGGGCGTCACATCTAAATACGCTTGTGGCATAAGTTCACATACGCCTCGCCCGGAGGCGCGCACAAGTATCCGGGGCACGAGACACCCCTCGTGTTGCCACGGAGCCAGCTCCGGGGCAGCCTGTCATAGTTTGTCCGCCCGCCGGAGCGGACCCAATCCGGCATTCGCGGCCAGGTCAGTTATCGAGCCCGACATTCCCGTTTTATCGGAACGATATTCGCGGGAAAATACAGCCGTTGATCGGAAGATTCGACAGTCAGAAGGGTGCTATTCAGCAAGTCCGTAGCCGCGTCTGAACAGCACGTAGTCGATTGACAGCACGACCACGGTCGTTCCGGTCAGGACGGCCAGTGATGTGTTCGGGTTTATTTCGGTGACGCCGATCATCCCGTAGCGGACGCCGTTGACCATGTACACCATCGGGTTGAGCAGCGAGACGCTCCCCCAGAACGCAGGGAGGTCTTCAAGCGAGTAGAACACCGCGCCGAAGAACACCAGCGGGCGGAGGATGAACTGGTTCATCACCGTGAGGTAGTCGAAGTCGCTCGCCCAAAGGCCGCCGATGACGCCGAGCCCGCCGAACAATGTGGTAATCACCAGCAGGAACGAGACGAGATACACGGGGTTGGGGACTGAAACCGAAGTGAATATCAGCCCCACGCCGACGATCAGCAGCGACGTGACGATTCCCCGGAGCGCGCTGGCCGAGACGTAGGCCGCCACCATGCTTCGGTTCGACATCGGCGAGGTGAGGACAGCCTGAATGTAGTCGTTCCAGCGCCCGTGGAAGATAGTGAAGGAGGCGTTCTCGAAGCTGTCCGAGATGGCCCCAAGCACAACCAGTCCGGGCAGGACGAACTGGAGATAACTCGCGCCCGCAATTTCGCCGATTCGGCTCCCCAGAATCACGCCGAACACGGAGAAATACAGCGCGTTCGTGATGATCGGCGGGAGGAAGGTGTTGTACGGGCGGCGGACGAACCGGAGGATTTCCCGACGGACCAGCGTCAGGAACTGCGTCGCGTTCTGGTTCATGCGGACACCTCCGCGTACTCGCGGTCGTCGCGGGTCATGTCGACGAACACCTCTTCGAGCGACGCGCGGCGGATGTCCAGCGAGGTGACGGTGTGGCCCTGTGCTTCGAGTTCCCGCATGATCGACGGCGCGGTCTGGCTCCCGCCCATCGCAGTGACGGCCAGCCCCTCATCGGTCAGTTCGATGTCAGTAATGCCCTCAACGTCGAGTCTCGGGGCCGTCCGCGGCATCTCGGCGAGTTCGAGGACGATGGTATCCGTCCCGCGGGCCATCAGGTCGTCGGGGGCCGCCACCTCGACCTTCTGTCCGTCGTCCATGATCGCGACCCGGTCACAGAGGCGCTCGGCCTCCTCGATGTAGTGGGTCGTCAGCAGAATCGTCGTGCCGGCGTCGTTCATCCGATTGATGATCTCCCAGAGGTCGTGGCGGAGCTGGACATCGACCCCGGCCGTCGGCTCGTCGAGGATGAGCAGGTCCGGGTCGGAGACCAGCGCACGGGCGAGGACGAAGCGGCGCTTCATCCCGCCGGAGAGCCAGTCGAAGCGCGTGTCGCGCTTGTCCCAGATGCCGACCGTCTTCAGGGCGTCTTCGGCGCGCTCTCGGGCCTCGGCCCGACCGATGCCATGGTAGCCCGCCTTGTGTTCGAGTACCTCGATGATGGGGAAGAAACGGTCGACGTTGAACTCCTGTGGCGCGACGCCGATTCGGTCGCGAGCCTCCCGGTAGTCGTCTTCCACGTCGAAGCCGAAGACCTCGGCAGTCCCGCGGTCCTTGTGGACGAGGCCGACCAGCGTGTTGATGAACGTCGTCTTGCCGGCGCCGTTCGGGCCAAGGAGTCCGAAGAACTCACCCTGATCGACTGTCAGGTCCAAATCGTCGAGCGCCTGGACGTCGCCGTAGCGCTTCTGTAATCCACTGGCGCGTATCGCCGGTTCAGTCATTGCCGCCCTTAGCGTGGCGACACCGAAAAACGCATTGAAGCCCCCGAAAACCGGCAGTTAGACTGAGACGAACTGACAGGAAAGACAACGCGGAGCGGTACCGTAAAGAAAGGAACAGCCCCTACCGACCGAGGCGCTCGCGGGAGATACCGACGCCAGCCGGCGTGATGATGAGCTGGTCATCGTCCTTCTGGACGATGTCGCCGCCGACCTCGTTGGCGACCTGCTTGAGTTCGTCGCTGATGTGTTCCATCGTGCGGTCCTGCGTGGAGTGGCGCGTGATGTCCGCGACGACCACGTCGCCGTCGTAGACGGCGTCTTTGATGTCGATGACGTCCTGTTTGTCGCTGATACGGGCGATCCGGACCTGGCGCTCGAGTTCCGTCCCGGTCATCTCGAATTCGTTCGCGTCCAGTTCGACGTAATCCTCGGTGTTCCGAGAGGATCCAGACTCCCCGAGGATCTTGCTCATCAGTCCCATGTCACTCACGGCGTGCGCTACCCGTTTCAACTTTTCGTCCATCGAACGTATCTCCATAGCACCCCCTGAGCAGGCGTGGTGACGGCCTGCGATGCACAAAACGTTATTCAGATGACGGAACGAATACTGACACCGATGCGTCCGCCCTCCATTAGGATGACTCCCCGCACCGTCGCAGCCGTCGGTGGCGTTCTCTATGCCGTCGGCGTGCTGTCGTGGCTGTTTGCAAACGGCGTCCATTTCTCGTCGCAGGACCCGACGAAACTCGTGTTCGGGGCCGGCTACGCCGCCGTTGGGATGGTCCTCGTAGCCGCCGTCCCGCTGTATCTCTGTAGCCGCCTTTCGCTTGTCACGCCGGTCCTCGTGACGCTCTGGCTGCTTGGCAACACAGTGTCTCAGTGGCTGTACGGGACACATCTCCACCCGCTGTCGTCGTATCTCACCGTCTGGCCGCTGCTGCTCGGGGTGGCCGTGGGCGCTGGCGTGGCCGAAGCGGTTGTTAGAATCAGCATAGACCGTTCCCTCGACCGATTCGGGCTCCGACCGCTGGTGTGACCGGAGTACGATACCAGTGGATCGCGCTACACCGAGAACTCGAACAGGTCGTCGCCGACGTGGTGGAGCGATTTGACGACTTTCCCGCTGTCGCCGACCATGTCGTCGCCGTCGGTCTGTGCACGGCCGACAGCGAGGAACTTCCCGTGGGACTCCTCGTTGATGACGACAAGGTCGCCCTCACTGACGTCATTGTCGGCCTCAGTGATACCCGGCCGCATGATGTCAGCGCCGTCCGAGACAAAGGAGACGGCCCCGGCGTCGACGGTGACGATGTGTTTCTGGGGCGGATGCTGATTGGCACCTTGTACTGTGAGGAACGGTTCGCCGTTCAGATACAGGACGAGTGGGTCGCCGTCGACGAGGACGACGTCCCAGTCGCTGTCGTCGAACTCGACCTTTTCGAAGCTGTCCGCGTCGAGTTCGACACCGAGGTTGTCCGACAGCGCCGTCGTGATGGTGTCGACCTCGTCCGAACGGAGGTGGTGTCGCGACTTGACTTCCATGCCCGCGTCTCGTCGGCGACAGAGGGTAAGCGTAACGAAGCGCGCGGGCGATGTGGCGGACGCAAGCTTTTGTTCGCGCGGGCCAAGGTCAGGGTATGCGAGTCGTCACGCTCCTGCCCTCGGCGACGGAGATTGTCTACGCGCTCGGCGTCGAGCCGGTCGGTGTCTCACACGAATGTGACCATCCGCCGGCAGCCCGCGAGAAGCCGTCGGTCAATCGGTCGCGCATCGACCCGGAGGCGTCGAGCGGCGAGATCAACGAGCAGGTCGCGGCTGCCGAAGAGAGTGACGGCGTCTACGCCATCGACCACGAGACACTCGCGGAACTGGACCCCGACCTCATCGTCACTCAGGGCGTCTGTGACGTGTGCGCCGTCGACCACGTGGTGGTCGCCGAAGCCGTCGAGGAACTGGGGCTGGACGCCGACGTACTGACACTCGATGTCCACAGTCTCGACGACCTGTTCGACTCCATCCACCGGGTCGGCGCGGCGGTCGAGCGCGACGAGCGCGCCGCCGAACTCGTTGCGGACCTCCGAGACCGCGTCGCAGCAGTGGAAACGACAGCGACGCGGGCCGAGACGGCCCCTCGCGTGGCGGTACTCGACTGGCTCGACCCGGTGATGGCTGCCGGGCACTGGGTCCCGGAGATGATCGAGATGGCGGGCGGCACCTACGGGATGGAGGAAGCCGGCGCTCACTCCCGGCCGCGCGAGTGGGAGGAAGTCGTCGAATACGACCCAGAGGTGCTGGTGGCCGCACCGTGTGGCTTCGACGTGGCACAGACCCGCGAGAACCTCACAGACCTGACCAGACGACCCGGGTTCGACGACCTGACTGCGGTTCGGGACGGCCGGACGTACGTGATGGACGGCCACCACTACGTGAATCGGTCGGGGCCGCGGCTTGTGGATACGCTTGAGTTTCTGGCGGCGCTCGTCCACCCAGATCTGTTCGAGACACCGCCGCGGGACGCCGTCGTAGAACTCGGGACAGTTCGGGCCTAAGCGGCGGCTGCGGCCAAACCGACGTACGTGTTGCCGAGGACGACGACCGCACCGAGGGCGACGACAGACAGGAGCCAGGCCCGCCACAGCGGGACCCGCTCGACCACGTCACGACATTCGAGCAGGACGACGCCGACGTAGAGGACGACTGCCATCTTCAGCGCAATCACGAGCAGCGGTTCGTGGATAAGGAGGACTCGTATCCACGGGTTGGCCTCCAGCCCCGGCCCGGCGAACTGCGCAGCGAACAGCGTCGACAGCGCGTCGCCGAAGCCCCAGACGAGCACCAGCGAGAACACCAGTTCGACGTAGCTGGGCTTCTCAAAGCGAACTGAGAGGGGGTGAGAGGCGTGGTCGGGCTGGGACATGTGAGGCGATACCGTTACTCTGGGCTATCGGTGGATAAACCTCGGTTCCACAGTATCAGCCGTGAGAATTAGACGGGAGAACGGAACGGTGCCAGTCAGTCCTCGGCGAGTGAACAACGACCCTCGTAGCTGGCGTCGGCGATGCTCGCGATAGCGGGGTCGTCGCCACAAACCGGGCAGTCGGGATTGGCGGCGACGGGAATCTCCTCAAAGGACATCTCGGCGGCGTCGTAGGCGACGAGTCGCCCCTCCAGCGTCTCACCGTAGTCCATTGCGAGTTTGACGACTTCGGTCGCCTGCATGCATCCGATAGTGCCCGGCAGGACACCGAGAACGCCCGCAGTCGCGCAGTCGGGGACGGTGCCCTCCGGTGGGGCCTCGGGGAACAGACAGCGGTAACACGGACTGTCGCCCGAGAACGTCGTCACCTGCCCCTCGAACTGGAAGATCGCCCCGTGGGAGAACGGCGTGCCCGAGAGCGTGCAGGCATCGTTGACAAGAAAGCGCGTGGCGAAGTTGTCGGAGGCGTCGACGACGATGTCGTAGTCGGCCACTAGATCGGTCGCGTTCTCCCGCGCCAGCCGCAGTTCGTGGCGGTCGACGGTCACGTCGGGGTTGAGCCCGGTCACGAATTCGGCGGCGCTGTCGACCTTTGGCCGGCCAACGTCGTCATCACCGTGGATGACCTGCCGCTGGAGGTTCGACCGCTCGACCACGTCGTCGTCAACGATCCCGAGCCGGCCGATGCCCGCAGCCGCGAGGTACTGGAGGACTGGTGCGCCGAGGCCGCCGGCCCCGACGACCAGTACATCGGTGTCGAGCAGCGCGGCCTGGCCCTCCGGCCCGACGTCGTTCATGATGATGTGCCGGGAGTAGCGGTCAAGCTGTTCTGGGTCCAGATCCGGTCGCATAGTGGTCGTACGCCACCCGGAGAAATAAACGACTGGTTCGTCTCGAGTGTTTTGAGCTGTAGGGCCGAGATGTCCAGCCGACTCAGTTGTTGCGCTGGAGGTCCGCAACGAGGTCGTCTATCGCCTGATTGATCTCGGTGAGCAGATCTGTTTGCTCATCGGATTCGTCGGCGATATCGGCCGTGCTGTCGGCGATATCCTTGGCTGTGTCCGCGGACTGATCGATCATGCTGGCCACTTCCTCGGTCGAGGCGGCCTGCTGGTCCGTGGCCGTCGCGACCTCCTCGATACCGTTGTTGACTTCGCGGACGGTGTCGTCGATCTCTTCGAGAATTTCGGTCGATTCCTCGACGGTGTCGATCCCATCGTCGATCTCCTCGTTGCTCTCTTCGAGGCTCTCGACGGCGTTTTCGGTATCGTCCTGAATGCCATCGATCATCTGCTCGATAGTCGTCGCCTGCTCCTGTGACTCCTCGGCGAGGCTCTTGACCTCGTTTGCGACGACGGCGAACCCCTCACCCGCTTCGCCGGCGCGAGCGGCCTCGATGGACGCGTTCAGCGCCAGCATGTTGGTCTGGTCGGCGATGTCGTTGATGACGTCGACAATCTCGTCGATCTCCTGAACGCTCTCCTGAATCGTCTTGACGTCCTCGGCAACGCTGTCGGCCGCCTGCTGGATGTTCTCCATCGCCTCGTGGACATCGTCAGCGTTCCCCTGCCCGCGCTCGGCGAGTTCCTTCGCTTCGCGGGAGGCCGCGGACACCTCTTCGGACGACGAGGCGATCTGCTCGACCGACGCAGAGAGGTTCGACACTTCGTTTGCGATGTCTGTCAGGCTCTCGTACTGCTCGGCGGCCTGTTCGCGGATGTCGGCGGTTTCCTCCGCGATGCCGACTGACGACCCCTCCAACTCGGACAGCATCGTCTGAATCTCGCTTGCGGCGGCGTGACTGTAGCCGGCCTCCGTGTCGATATTCTCCGAGATATCACTCTGAATGTCCGCGTCGATATTGTCGTCGATCCCCGAACCTGTTTGGCCCCGTACATTTTCCGTCGGTCTCTCAGCCATAGTAGTCGTCACAATGGACGGGGAATATAAAACGAGTTGCCCAATAGTATCAGAGTCGATATCTGGAACGGCGTTCGTCGACCATCGTGTCAGCAGTCGTACAGCGTGCGGTACTTCTCATCGGCGTAGTTGAGGAAGTGCTCAGCGGTGAAGGATTCGCCAGTCGCTTCTTCGACGAGGTCGTCAGTCCGATAGCGTGCGCCGTGCTGATGGACGTTCTCGGTGAGCCAGTCGTGGATCGGGTCGAACTCGCCGGCGCGGACGTGGTCGTCGAAGCCGTCGATGTCCTGCCGAGCGTGGTGGTCCAGTTGCGCGGCCAGCACCGACCCGAGCGTGTAGGTCGGGAAGTAGCCGAAGGACCCGTTGGTCCAGTGGATGTCCTGCAGACAGCCCTCGGCGTCGGTGTCGGGACGGACGCCGAGATACTCCTCCATCTTGTCGTTCCAGACCGCCGGCACGTCCGCCACGTCGAGGTCCCCGCGGATGAGGTCGCGCTCGATTTCGAAGCGGACGATGATGTGCATATGGTAAGTCAGTTCGTCCGCTTCGACCCGGATGAGATTGTCGTCGTACACCTCGTTGAACGCTTCGTAGAACTGCTGGGCGGTGGCGTCAGTCCCGAGGTGATCGTTGGCCGTCTCGGTGAAGAAGTCCCAGAACGGGCGTGAACGACCGACGTGGTTCTCCCAGAAGCGGGACTGTGACTCGTGGACCGAGAGGTCGCGGTTGTCGCCCAGCGGCGTGCCGTACTGCTCCTGTGGCAGGCCGAGCGTGTAGGTGGCGTGGCCGAACTCGTGGATGGTCGAGCCCAGCGCGTCCAGCGGTTCTTCGGGGGTGAATCGGGTAGTGACGCGGGCGTCGAACTGCGTCCCCATCGAGAACGGGTGGGGCGCGGTGTCGAGGCGGCCGCGGTCCCAGTCGTACCCTAGCGTGTCCAGCGCCGTCTCGACGAGGGCGTGCTGTGTGTCGTCGTCGTACGTCCCCTCGAACGGGTCCGCAAGCGTCACGTCGCTGTCGGCGATGTCGTCGATGAGCGGGACGAGCGCGTCTCGCAGGTCCGTCAGCACGTCCTCGGCGGTGTCGATGCCAAGGTACGGTTCGTATTCCTCGAACAGCACCTCGTAGGGGTCACGGTCGGGGTCGATGGCGGCGGCGTACTCCCGGCGGAGTTCTACGAGTTCTTCGAGCGTGTCAGCGAAGGCGTCGAAGTCGTCCTCGGCCTTGGCCTCCTTCCAGACCGGCAGGGCGTTCGAGGACGCCTCGGAAATGCGTTCGACCAGATCGGCGGGAACCTTGGTGGCCCGCTCGTGGTCCCGCCGGACCTCCCGGACGACAGCCGCCTGCTCGGGGTCGAGGTCGGCATCGTCGAGTTCGTCCAGCCAGTCGGCCAAGTCGTCGTCAGTCAGCAGTTCGTGATGGAGCGTGGAGATGGCGGAGGTCTGCTTCGCCCGGGCCGGCGTGCCGGCGTCGGGCATCATCACCTGCTGGTCCCAGTTGAGGACGCCGCCGGCGTCCTGGACGTAGTGGAGGCGGCGGACGTGATCCAGAAACTGCTCGTACGTGGACTCGCTGTCCTCGCTCGCTGTTGCCATACGGCGGGGTTAGGCCGGCGACGGTAAAGACCCGATGCCGCCGGTAAGGGGTGCACTGGCTAACAGGGCATATCAAGGCGACACGGAACAGTCGCCGATCACTCGGACGGCCACGACTCGGCGACGCGCTCGTAGACGTTCCGACATCGTTCGACGACGGTTAGCGACACGCTCTCGTCGGCGGTGTGTGCCTCGCCGGGTTCGGCCGCGCCGACAACGACGCAGTCCGTTCCGGCCTGGGCGAGCCAGCCGGCATCGGTCGCGTGCGGTTTGACGACGTGTTCGGGTGTAGCGTCCTGAGCCGCGGTAGCGGCGTCCAGCACCCTCTCCGCGAAGTCGGCGTCCCCACAGGCCATCGGCGGGAGGTCCTGGTCAACGCGCCAGGACACGCCGTCGACAGCTTCGACTCGGTCCAGCGGCGCGCGCTCGCCGGGGACCGTTCGCTCGTCTACCGTGATCTCACAGCGCTCGGGGATGACATTCCAAGCTGATCCCCCGTCGATCTCGGTGACGGCAACGCTCCCGCTCATCTCGTGACCGAGCACGGTCGTCGACGGGAAGTCGAGGTCCCGGACCACGTCGACGGCGTCGGTTGCACGATAGATTGCGTTCGCGCCCACGGCGGGTTCGCTAGCGTGGGCCGCCGCGCCTTCGGCGACGAGAGTCGATCCCCGCCGGCCCTTGTGCGCGACGGCCACGTCTGTCGTTCCGGGTGCGGAGTAGCCAGTCGACCCCTCACCGACGACGGCGTAATCGGGCGCGAACCCATCCTCAATAGCGGCCTGACAGCCGATACCGCCCTGTTCCTCGCCGACGAAGGAGGCGAAGACCAGTTCGCCGGCGGGGTCGGCGTCCCGGAAGGCCAACATCGCCGCAGCGACACACCCTTTCATGTCCGCCGCGCCGCGGCCGTAGAGGCGGCCGTCGCGCTGTTCGACGACGTACTCGTCGTCGGCATCGACCTGCGATTCGTCCGGCGGGACCACGTCGTGATGGCCGACGAGGGCGAGCGAGTCGTCGCCCTGACCCTTGCGGGCGATAACGTTGCCGTGGTCATCGCGGCTGACGCGTGTATCGGTGTGCTCCCGGAGCCACGATGTGATATACTCCCCAGCAGCCGCTTCGTCGTCGTGACTGGGGATCGAAACGAGGTCCTGAGCCAGCGACGCAAGTGTATCCATATTCGTGGGTCGGGAGCCGGCGGAACAAAAATCCGCGGCAGGCGACGCTCGCGTTGGCTGGCCGGTCCATGCCGACCCGATCCGAATGGTGGGCGTCAGTCCCTCGATGACTCTGTATCAGCCCTGAAACGGGTTGGAAGGGCGCGGTTTTCGCTGAGACTTCCGGTGTCCGTTTCGAACCGAACACCTGTGTGTCCCGAGCGGCAATACTCGGGTAATGCTGGGCTACGCTGCGATGAACCGGACGCTCCGAGAGCGTGACCCGCCTCGACGGTGCAATCGCGACATGCAGAAGAAGACCTGGGAGTCCGAGGGTATCGAGTACGCGGCCACGCTCGCTGCGCAGAACTTTGAGGACCTTCGCGAGATTCTGTTGTGGAACCACGACCACGGCATCGACTTCTATCGCTGTAGCTCCAAACTCGTCCCGTGGAACTCACAGTTCGACATTACTGCCCTGCCGAACTACGAGCGGGTCCAGTCACTGGCAGCGGAGTGTGGCGCGCTCATACAGGACAACGATATGCGCCTGACTTTCCACCCGAGCCACTGGTGTAAGCTGGCGAGCGAGTCCGAGGATACCGTCGCTCGCTCCGTCGAGTCGGTCGAACACCACGGCCGCTGGCTGGACCTGATGGGGCTCCCGCGGTCGCCGCGGTACGCGATTAACGTCCATATCGGCGCTCATTACGGTGACAAGGCGGCGACAGCCGACCGGTTCTGCGATGTCCTCAGCGACCTTGCGCCGCGGGCTCGCGACCGGCTGACTGTCGAGAACGACGACGCCGAGTCGCTGTGGAGCGTCCAAGAACTGGTCACGGATGTCGCCAGTCAGGTCGATATTCCTGTGACGTTCGATTATCACCATCACAGCTTCACTGACCGCGGGCTCACCTATCGTGCGGGGTTCGAGTTGGCCCGGGAAACGTGGGATAGCGTCCGGCCAATCACACATTACTCGGAGCCGGCGCGCCTCCGGCCCGACAGCGATGCGAGCCCACAGGCGCACGCTGACCACGTCGCTGCTGTCCCGACATGGCTCACCGAACAATCGGATGTGATGATTGAATCCCACGGCAAGGAGCGGTCGTTGTTTCGCCTGCGCGCGGCTGACACCACCCGTGTGCCAGGCCCGGAGTGAGCAGGCACACTATTCACTGTCAAACGTCGGTCCGGAGCGGGAGACTCCACACCCTTATCAACGGCAGTCTCCAACGTTCGCGTATGGAAATTGTACCGGACACGAGCGTGGTCATCGACGGCCGCGTGTCCGACCAAGTGAAGGCTGATGCCGACCCCGACACGGATGTCGATGGCATGGGCTTTGCCGGCGCGACGGTCGTCGTTCCCGAGGCCGTCGTCGGCGAACTCGAAGCACAGGCGAACGACGGCCGCGAGACAGGCTGGGAGGGGCTCGAAGAACTCCAGACGCTCGTCGACCTGGCCGAAGACGGCCTCATCGACGTGGAGTACGTCGGCCGACGGCCCGACGCCATCGAGAAGCGTGAGGCCGGCGAGGGACAGATCGACGCGCTCATTCGGGACATCGCCGGTGACCGCGACGCGACGCTCGTGACCAGCGACGACGTACAGGCCGAAGTCGCCCGTGCGAAGGGGCTCGAAGTGGAGTTCGTCGAGTCGGTAAAGCGGACGGTCGACCGCCTGCAGATCGAGAACTTCTTCGATGAGGGGACGATGAGCGTCCATCTCAAGGTCGGTGTCCAGCCCTACGCCAAGAAGGGCTCTATCGGCGACATGCAGTACACACCGATCCGTGATGACCCCGCAACAGAAAGCGAACTCCGGGAGTACGCCGCCGACATCGAGGAGAGCGCACGCGCCGCACCGGACGGCTTCCTCGAACTCGACGAGCCCGGCATGACCATCACCCAGTTCCGGGACTACCGAATCGCCATCGCGCGACCGCCCTTCTCGGACGCACTCGAAATCACGGCCGTCCGGCCCATCGTCAAGACCGAACTGGACGACTACGAGTACGCGGACGAACTCCGGGACCGCTTCACCGAACACCAGCGCGGCGTCCTCATCTCCGGGTCGCCCGGGGCGGGGAAGTCCACCTTCGCGCAGGCGGTCGGCGAGTTCCTCGTCGACGCCGATTACGCAGTCAAGACGATGGAGAAACCGCGGGACCTCCAGGTCGGCCCGAACATCACGCAATACACCGAACTCGGCGGCTCGATGGAGAAGACCGCTGACTCGCTGTTGATGGTCCGGCCGGACTACACCATTTACGACGAGGTGCGCAAGACCGACGACTTCGAAGTGTTCGCGGACATGCGGCTGGCCGGCGTCGGCATGGTCGGCGTCGTCCACGCGACTCGCGCCATCGACGCGCTCCAGCGACTCATCGGCCGCGTCGAACTGGGGCTCATCCCCCAGATTGTCGACACCGTCGTCTACATCGAAGCCGGAGAGGTCGACACGGTTTACGACGTGTCGACGGAGGTCAAGGTCCCGCAAGGACTCATGGAAGAAGACCTCGCGCGACCGGTCATCATGGTCAAGGACTTCGAGACCGGCCGTCCCGAATACGAGATTTACACGTTCAACCGGCAGGTCGTCACCGTCCCGCTGAACGACGACGAGGACCAGCCAGACTCCGGCGTCGACCGCCTCGCCAAACAGGAGGTCGAACGCGAGATTCGCTCTATCGCTCGCGGCCACGTCGAGGTCGAACTCCGTGGCCCGAACACCGCCGTCGTCTGGGTCGAGGACGACGACATCTCGCAGGTCATCGGCAAGGGCGGCGGCCGTATCTCCGACGTGGAAAACCGCCTTGGTATCGACATCGACGTACGGACCTTCGAGGAACGCCCCTCCGGGCAGTCAGGCGGTCCCCAGACCGAGTCCGGCGGCAAGCAGGGCGAAATCGTCCAGCCGGAGGTCACCTCCCGGCACGTCATCGTGCCGCTCGACGGTCACGCCGGCGATACGGTCGAACTGCAGGCCGACGGCGAGTACCTCTTTACCGCGACCGTCTCCCGTGGCGGCGAGATTCAGGTCTCGCGCGGGTCGGGCATCGCCGAGGAACTGGAGCGAGCTATCGACCGCGGAAGCACGATTACCGTCGTGCCGTCGTAGGGTTCGGCGAGCAGGCCAGTCGTGCGGTTATCGCCGGGAAAATGGGGCCGAGCCGGCGAAAACGACAGCTAAATTCCGCTGGAACACGACAGTGTAGCTATGACCGATGCAGTCGTCGGTAAGTTACAAGACCAGGAGACGCTGGCCGCCCGAGTGGAGCGTGGCGACGCGCCAGAGTGGGTCGGGGCCCACTGGCGGACCTTCCGCGAGGGGTTGACCGGTGAGCGAAACGGCTCTCCGTTCCCCTGTTTCTTCGGCGCGGAGTCAGTTCGAGACGGCGAGCCGCTGTACACGGCCGTCCCGTCGATGAGCGACCCGGACGCGCTGTTCGACCTTGGCCAGACGCTACTGAAGTACCTCGACACCTATCAGGACCACAGCGAGCGGGCCTCGCTGGTGACCTTCTTCCGGCCACCCGAACGGCCACTGACAGAGGCCGAGTACCACGACCGACTCTGGCACATTCTTCAGTTCCTCCACGTCCACGACCCGGAGCCGTGGCCCGAGGATATTCCGACCGACCCGGACGACCCCCACTGGGAGTTCTGTTTCGGCGGCAAGCCGATGTTTCCGACCTGCCGCGCGCCGTTTTACGACACGCGAAAGAGCCGCTACTGTCCGGTCGGGCTGGAAATTACGTTCCAGCCACGGGCGCTGTTCGAGGACCTGAACGTCACGGCCGACACCGAGGCCGGTCAGCACGCCCGCGATGTCATTCAGGGACGACTGGAGGAGTACGACGGCGTCTGTCCTCACGCCGATCTGGGCGACTGGGGCGTCGAGGGCGACCGGGAGTGGCCCCAGTACATGCTGTCGTCGGACGAGGACGCGTCGCCGGAGGAATGTCCGATGACTGTGACGCGCGAGCATCCGAAATCGAAGTGGCTCGTCGAGACACCCGCACCGGAGCCGGCCGACTGAAATGGTCGCATTACCAGAGACGCCAGTACTCGTGCTGGTGGATTTCCAGCAGGGGTTCGACGACCCGGCGTGGGGGACGCGGAGCAACCCCGACGCCGAGGCGAACGCGGCACGCCTGCTTACAGCGTGGCGAGAGCGCGGTCTGCCAGTTGCGCACGTCCGGCATAACTCGACGGAGCCGGAGTCGCCGCTTCGACGCGGTGGACCGGGATTCGCGTTCAAACCTGAACTGGGGCCCGACTCGGGGGAAGCGACGTTTGAGAAGCGCGTCAACGGCGCGTTCATCGACACCGGACTGGCGGACTGGCTCCACGACAACGCCTCCGAGACGCTCGTCGTCTGTGGCCTGACGACCGACCACTGCGTCTCAACGACGACGCGGATGGCCGAAAACCGCGGGTTCGATGTCGTCGTCCCGGGCGACGCGACGGCGACGTTCGACCGAACGCTCGACGGGGAACGCTTCGAACCGGACCTCGTCCATCGAACGGCGCTGGCGCAACTGCGTGGTGAGTTCGCGACGATCGCAACGACGGACGACGTGGTCGCGTCGCTGTAACTGCAAGCTCCTGACCGCGCTGGGAAACAACGAACGAGAAGGCGAGTCAGTCCGAAACTGCGGCGTCTGCTTCTGCCGGTTGTTCGGTAATCTCGTAGAGGTTCTGTCGCGCGTCGGCGAAGTACACGTCTTCTTCGATAACACCGACTTCGTCGAGTCGTTCCAGAGCGTAGCGGACGGTCCGTGCCGAAAGCATCGACTCCTCGACGATGCCTTTCTGTGTCAGTGGGCCGTCGTACTCCAGAACCTTGTACACGAGCTTTGCGCTCGGCGGAAGGTCTGCGATGGCCTCCCCATCAGAGTCCGTCATTACCCGTAATCACAAGCGCCGGGCGCATAAAGATTGAGGAGTCAGTCTCACCGGCACATGCATTCGCGACCGCGTCACAGTGCTGAACCGCGCACCTTTTGGTTGCGGGTAGTGGAACGTGTGGTATGGCTACGGAAACGGCGGACGGAATGAGCTCCCATATGCGGGGGCTCTCTGTCACGACGCTGACAGCCGTCGCTGGCATCGCCGCCGCGTTCGGTTCCAACGCGCTAGCGGCCACGCCAAACGACCCACAAGGCGTGCTCGTCCTCGCGGTCGCTATCGCAGCACAGTTCCCGATTCTGCGGGTGATCGGCATCGACACGGACGACCTCTCGACGAAGGACGTGCTCTACGTCGGCTTCATGACGTTCGCACTGTGGTTCGTTTCGTGGGGCATCCTGCTGACGACGGGAGCGTAACGATGGCCGAGGACAGTATCGCCGTCGTCGACCTTGAGCGGTGTCAGCCCGACCGCTGTAACTACGAGTGCATGAACTACTGCCCGCCCAACCGCAGCGGGAAAGAGTGCATCGTCAAGCGGGAAGACGAGTACGAGGAGGACGAGCCTTTCGAGGGCCAGCCCGATCAGGTCCGCATCTCCGAGGAAATCTGTCTGGGCGAGTCCTGCGGTATCTGCGTGAACAAGTGTCCGTTCGACGCGATCGAGATCATCAACCTCCCACAGGAGCTGACCGACGAGCCGGTCCACCGCTACGGGGAGAACGCCTTCGCGCTGTACGGGCTCCCAAGCCCTGCTGAGGGGCAGGTCACCGGGATTCTCGGCCCGAACGGTATCGGGAAGACCACCGCTGTGCGGATCCTCGCCGACGAGATGCAGCCCAATCTGGGCCGCTACGGCGAGGAACCGAACTGGGACGAAATTCTCGACGAGTACCGCGGCACCGCCCTGCAGGAGTACCTCGAACAGATGCGCGACGGCGACGTGACCGTCGCTCGCAAGCCCCAGTACGTCGACCGGATTCCGGACCAGTTCGACGGCAAGGCCCGGCAGCTACTCGACCAGACTGACGAACGTGGCGACCTCGACTATCTCATCGAGCGAACCGGCATCGGCCCGGTCGTCGACAACCACATCGACGACCTCTCGGGCGGGGAACTCCAGCGGGTCGCGCTCGTCGCCACGCTGGCGCGTGACGCCGACTTCTATTTCCTCGACGAGATCACGCCGTATCTGGACATCGGCCAGCGGATGACCGCCGCGCGGCTCATCCGGGAACTCGCCGAAGACGAGGACCGCTCGATGCTCGTCGTCGAGCACGACCTCGCGATTCTGGATCTGCTCGCGGACAACATCAACGTCGCCTACGGGACGCCCGGCGCGTTCGGTATCATCACGCCGCCCAAATCGACGAAGAAGGGCATCAACGAGTACCTCTCGGGCTACCTCGAAAACGAGAACATGCGCGTCCGCCAGACGGAAATCGAGTTCGAGGAACACGCACCGCGGACCGCCTCCACCGGCGACGTGGTCATCGAGTACCCCGAACTCCAGAAGAGCTACGGCGACGGCGAGTTCTCGCTGTCCGTCGATGCCGGCACCATCCGCGAGAGCGAGGTGCTGGGCGTCGTCGGCCCGAACGGGATCGGGAAGTCCACGTTCGCGAAGATGCTCGCCGGCCGGCTGGAACCGACTGCGGGCGACATCGACACCAGCCTCGACATCGCCTACAAGCCCCAGTACATCGAGATCGATCAGCCGATGCGGGTCGACGCGTTCCTCGCGTCGATTACGGACGACTTCGGCAGTTCCTACTGGAACACCGAAATCGCCCAGCCGCTGCAGCTTGAGTCGGTGATGGAACAGCAACTCACCGACCTCTCTGGCGGGGAACGCCAGCGGGTCGCCATCGCGGCCTGCCTCTCGAAGGACGCCGACCTCTACCTGCTTGACGAGCCTTCGGCCCATCTGGACGTGGAACAGCGCGTCATGGCCACCTCCGCCATCCGCCGCTACGCCGAGAACCACGACGCGACGGCGATGGTCATCGATCACGACATCTACATGATCGACCTGCTGGCCGACCGCCTGCTCGTCTTCGACGGCGAGCCGGCCAAGAACGGCCACGCCGCGCCCCCACAGGGTATGCGCGAGGGCATGAACGAGTTCCTCCAGAACCTCGACATCACGTTCCGCCGCGACGAGCGGACCTCCCGGCCGCGAATCAACAAGCCCGACTCGCAACTGGACCGCGAGCAGAAGAACGCCGGCGAGTACTACTACGCGCCGTAGGCACAGCGTGGTCGGGACTGGAGACAGCAGGATTGGACCGCATTATACCCTACGAGAATTACGCCGCGGGATCACTGTCACTGCCCGTCTCAGACCCCGCAACCGCATCGTCTAACCCGTCGGCGACTTCTTCTGGATCGAACTCCTCGTCAGGGTCGAGTTCGCGGTCCGTTTGCTCGTCTGTCTGAGACTCAGTAACCGCTTCATCACCAGTGACCGTCACGAAGATGTCTCGCAGTTCCGCAACGCGTTCGGGGGACTGACTCTTGCTCATCGCGTATGTGTACAAGTACCACAGAAGTGTAGGCGCTATACCGAATCAGTTTGGTATCCGTTCGCAAACTACAGCACGTTTCGCTGGCAAGAGCCACACAGCGAGACTTCCTTCACGTCGACCTGTCGGACAGTGGGGGAGAAGTTCATCACGCAGCGCTTGTTGTCGCAGTGTTCCAGCCCGAGCGTGTGGCCGACCTCGTGGACGACCTCTTTTCGAACCCGCTGTGAGAAGATCTCACCGGCAGAGCGGTTCGAGAAGCCGCCATCGGAGGATGTCTGGAGCCGGTACGTGGAAATAACGCTGCCGGAGCCACCGAGGTACGCGAGCCCGAAAACGTAGTTTCGACGGCGGTAAAAGAGGTCTTTCGGCGTGATAGCGATGTTCTTACCGCCAGAGCCGACCCGGCGGGCGAGGTCGATAAACTCCTCTGCGCGGTACTGGTCGCGGTCCCCATCGTACGCGCCGGCGGGAATGGACTGTGGCTCGTGCATCGAGACCTCACAGTCGTAGACGGAGCGGAGTCCGTCCGAGGCCTCGCGTTTGACCTGGGCTGAGACCTCGCCCACCGGCACGATGTCGACGTGCATGGGAACGCATATGCGCCCGCATCTCATAAATTGTACGACGTGACCGACACCACCGACCCGCTCGTCGACCGACTGGCGTCCGTCGATTCCGTCGTCGAGGTCGGCATCGGAAACCACCCTGACGTGGCCGATGCTTTAGCCGAGCGGGGCGTGGCTGTGACCGCGACGGACATCGTCGAACGGGAGGTCCCCGACGGGGTGCAGTTTGTCGTGGATGATATTCTCGATCCTGATCAGTCCGTGTATGTGGATTCAGACATCGTATTCGCCCGGAATCTCCCGCCTGAACTGCACCGGCCGACGCTGACCGTTGCCGACGCCGTCGGAGCGGCGTTCTGGTTCACGACGCTGGGCGGCGACCAGCCGACGGTCGCCGCCGAGCGCGAGCAGCTCCGTGGCGGGGAGACGCTGTACCGGGCGAAAGATAGCAAGGCGCTTGAGTGAGGACTGCCTTCGCTCGCCCATGCAAATCGACGCGGTCGTCCTCGACATCGACGGCGTGCTGGTGGACGTGGCCGACTCTTATCGCCGGGCGATCATCGAATCCATCGACCGGGTGTACGGCGACACGATCGAGAAATCGGCGGTCCAGCAGTTCAAGGATGCCGGCGGATTCAACAACGACTGGGAACTGACCTACGCGGCGGCGCTGTTCGTTCTCGCCGGCCGCGAGTCGACTGTCGCCGACATAGCGGCGTTCACTGACGCTATCGCCGAGCGTGGCGGCGGTCTCGACGCGGCCGAGGCAGTGGTCCGTGACCTGCTCGATGACCCGGCCGAGACGCGGGTTTTCAACGCCTGGGACCGCGAACAGCTCCGGGACGTGTTCCAGACGCTGTATCTCGGGACCGACCTCTACCGGGATATCGAGGGCGGCGAGCCGCCGTTTGCCGCGCCGGGCTACATCCACGACGAGCCGTTACTGGTCGACGACGAGACGCTGTCGGCCCTGCAGGACCGCTTCGCTGTCGGCGTCGTTACCGGCCGCCCGGCCGCCGAGGCAGACATCGCGCTGGAGCGCGTCGGCCTCGAACTTCCCGGGGAGCACCGCTTCACCATGGACGACTGGGAGGAAGGGAAGCCCCACCCCGCCGCCCTGCGGACGCTCGCCGAGCGCTTCGACGCCGAACGAGTCGCCTTCGCCGGGGACACCCTCGACGACGTGGCGACGGCGGTCAACGCCGACGAAGCCGACGACGACCGCGTCTACTACGGCATCGGCGTCCTGACCGGTGGGTTGACCGGCGACGCCGGCCGCCAGACGTTCGCCAACAACGGCGCGAGTGCCGTCATCGAATCGGTCACCGACCTCCCCGGGCTTCTCGACACGGCATAACTGGGGTTCCGGGGCGTCGGCCACCGACTGGTTGTAAACGGCAACGGTTTCACCGACGGAACAGAGACCTCGGGTATGCGACGACTGCCGACGTTCGGCTGGGCGCTGCTGGTAAGCATCTGGGCCGGGCTTGTCGGGGGTGCAGTCATCCGCGAGCCGTCGGTCGATCTGGTGCCGCTGTATGCCGTTATCTGCCAGCTACTCGGTCTCGTCGCGGCCTACTGGACGATGCGTGAGCACGATCAGGTCCTCGAATCCGTCCACCGGCCGGGCCGTGTCGGGATGTTCATCATCGTCCTCTTTTTCGTGATGGTTCCGATTTCGACTGTCTTCGCGCTCGCACTCGGGGACACGTCAGCCGTCGGCGTCGCGACGCAGTGGGTCAGCTATCTGGCGGGCCTCGGAAGCGCGCTGTACGTCGCCTTCGCTGGCGGGTTCGACCAGGCCTGGGAGACGTACACCTGAGGGAACCTGTCACACAACGTTTATTCAGTGGTCGGCCTACGCCGTAAGTATGGACATCGCGTTGCTTGGCGGTACTGGAGACATCGGCCAAGGCCTCGCCCTCCGCTGGGCTGACGACACCAACCACACGATCATCATCGGCTCCCGGAAAGCCCAGAAGGCGGCGAACAAAGCCGAGGAGTACGAGGCAGAACTGGCCAGCCGCGGCCACGACGACGTGTCAATCGCCGGTCTGGGTAACGAGGCGGCCGCCGCCCGCGCCGACGTGGTCGTCGCTGCCGTCCCGGCCTACCACCTCACGGACACAATCGACGCCGTTGCCGACGAACTCGACGACACCACGCTCGTTTCCCCCGCTGTCGGGATGCAACGTGACGAGGACGGCTTCCACTACAACCGGCCCGGTGCTGGCAGCGTCACGCAGCTGGCCGCCAACGCCGCCCCCGACGACACCCCCGTCGTGGGTGCCTTCCACAACCTCGCGGCCGGTCGCCTCGCTAACCTCGACGCCGACCTCGACTGGGACACCATCGTCGTCGGCGACGACACTGACGCCAAAGACACTGTCTGTGAACTCGCCGAGGGCATCGACGGGATTCGCGCGCTTGACGGCGGCCCGCTCGCCAACGCCGCCGAAATCGAGGGACTGACACCTCTTCTCATCAACGTCGCTCGCCACAACGACGGTCTGCACGACCTCGGCGTGCGCTTCCAGTAGTACCTTTTTACGTCACCCCCCTCTCCTCGCGCGCTCGGGATGAAACCGCTCGCCATCGGCGAGCGGTATGCCCGCCGCGACCGCACAGCCGCCAGCAGCAGTGCCGTTCCGCATCCCGCTTCCACTGCAGGCCTGCCCTTCCCCGTCGCCAGCGATGAAACGCTGGCGCGGCCCGAAGCGAGGGTTGCGGTTTCATATAGTTATTAGATGGATTCAGGCGAGCAGCAAATACTTGCGTGCTGCAGCCATGTTAGTAGAGGATGGAGACCGAAGAGCCGCTCGCAATACTCCATGTTGACGACGACGGGGCGTTGGGAGACCTCGTGGAACTATATCTCGAGCGAGAGGATAGCGGCCTCGATTGTACCGTCACGACGGAGACAAACCCCGAAACCGCGCTGTCGCTGATTCGGTCGTCGGAGACCGACTTCGACTGTGTCGTCAGCGATTACGACATGCCGGAGATGAACGGTATCGACTTCCTCGAAGCCGTTCGGGAGACACATCAGGAGTTACCCGTGTTGCTGTTCTCTGGTGAGGAGACCGGTGACGTCGCCGCCGAAATCATTCAGGCCGGCGTCACCGACTACCTGAAGAAATCAGTCGGAACGGACCAGTACACGTCGCTCATCCGCCGGGTCGAACACGCTGTCGACTCGGACGGCAGCTTCGAAACAGGCAGCGAAGTCAAACTCAGCGGCGTCGGCGTCATCGGCACGGACGAACGCTTCGAGCGCGTCGATGAGACCTACGCCTCGTATTACGGCTACGAGTCGGAGGAACTCGTCGGCGAGCACTGGTCGGAACTCCACCCGAGCAACGAGGTCCAGCACATCAGGACACACGTCATTCCCGTCGTCAGAAGCGGCGGGAAGTGGACCGGCCAGAGCAAAGGACTGCGGGCCGACGAGACCACCTTCACCGAGTCGAAGATGGTGACGGCACTCGACGGTGGGCGGATGCTGATCGCCGTCGACGAAATCGACGATTCGGGACTGGCCGAACAGGAGTGATCCAGCGATCGCTACTGGCCGTGTGACGAACCGCAAAAGTGACCGCGTTACGCCGAGGCCTGCTGCAGCGCGTCGTCGATATCGTCTGCCTGCGTGACGCCGACGAAGCGCTCGACGATGCCGTCGTCGTTCTCGATGATGAGCGTCGGCAGGGAGCGTACTTGGTACTCGTTCGCAACGTCCTGTTCCTCGTCGACGTTGACCTTCTCGAACTCGACGTCCGTCCACTCCTCCTCGAGGTCTTCGAGGATCGGGTCCTGCGTTTTGCAAGGGCCGCACCAGTCCGCGTAGAAGTCCTTCAGTGTAACCGTCATAGTACTCTGTTCGTCTTAGCCCGCGGTATCTGATAAGGGTTATCCATGTGTACCTTGGCCACGCAATCGCGGGCGACCCGAAAGGCTTAGTATTGGTGATACACCACCCTGAAGTATGAGTGGGAGCGACAGCGGCGGGCTGATGTCCAGTGCGGGACTGGTCCGGTATTTCGACGCTGAAGACCAGAACACGGTCCGTATCGACCCTCGAACAATCGTCGCGACCGGCGTCATGTTCGGGCTGTTGATGCTCGTGCTGAACGCGATGATCGTGTAGGCGATTCCGCACTGTTTTCCTCTCCCCGCCACTGACTCGCGGGTATGCACTTCACGCAACGCGAACAGCAGGCGCTCCGTGACGCCGGTGTCGATCAAGACACCATCGAAGCGGCCTCCGACACAGTGGTCGAAGCCACTGACGATGCGGCCGCTGCGCTCGAAGCTTTCTTCGACGGCCGCGAGACGGTGTACTCTGATATGGATATCGCCCACAGTTCCAGCGAGATTCAGGAACACACCGTCGAGTACTGCGACCTGTTTACCCACGCCGACGACATCCGGGGCTATCTGCGGTTCGACACCTGGGGTGTCCCGGTCGAGGGTGGGCGCGTCCTGAGCGAGGAGAAGGTCGAGCTCTCGCTCGGGCCGACAGTCCACGGGCGGGTCCGCTTCGCCGCCGACGAGGACGCGCTATGACCGTCCGGGTCAGGGGCATCTACGCGACGGCGCTGACCCAGTTGCTGCGCGAGGCAGGTCACGAGGTCGTACAGGCGTCGGGACCGATCCAGAACCGCTTCGACGGTGAGTTTCGCGACGAGCGGGCGGCGGTCACCGTGACGACGACGGACGACCAGCAGGGCGTCGGCGTCGTCGGCGACCACGAAGCTGCCGCGGCCGTTACGGACCGCCTGACAGAACTCGGGCGAGACACGCTGCACTGGACCGATCCGACGCCCGAGGGCGCGGTCTATGCCGGCACCGTGAGTGAGACACTGGGGAGCGGCGCTATCGTCGACCTCGGCGACGGTGAGGGCTTCCTCCCGTACTCGTCCTCGGACGAGCGCGTCGAGACGGGCCATGCGATCCGGGTGCAGGTCGTCGAAGCGAGCGCGCCGTGGACGAACGGCCGGCCCGTGCTGGACACCACCATCGCGGTTCGCGGGTCGCTGCTCTCGCTCGTCCGCGGCGGAAGCGGGCCGACGTCGGGGACCGGCGGCCCGGCGATGCTGGACCTCATCGCCGCGGAGCCCCGGGACGGCTGGCGCGTCTCGTGGGAGTCAGCGAGCGAGGACGCGAGTTTCGACGCGCTGGCCGACGCGCTCGACGCCGCCAACGACCGTGCTGCGGCGGTCGACGACGCGCTTACGGGAGCCGACCCGCCCGAGGACTGCGCACCGGCCTGTTACGACGAAGGACTGGCGACGGCGTGGCTGTGGTTCGGTCGCGAGAGCCGGTTCGCCCTCGACAAGGCCCGCCGCGAGGTGACGGCGACGATGCCGGGCCACCACCGCGTGAAAGCCGGCGACCGCGCGGCCAGCGCCGCCGTCGATTACGTCGAAGCGCTATGCGACGACATTGGGACCGGCGAGACGGACTTCCCCTTCGCCGTGACGGCCCAGCAGTTCGGCCCGCAAGTCGGCGGGTCCCTGTCGCTGGGCCACGGCAAGCCCGACGGCCGACTCATCACGCTGGGCAACGGGGAGGTCCAGTCCGTCGACGACGACGGGACGGTGACCATCGAGCGCGAGATGAGTCCCGGCGGCACCTACGACGCGCTGGGCGTCCCGAAGGAGGCCGGCGACATCGCCGAGACGAAAGTCAAGGAGGGTCGCTGGTGGTACCCGACGGTGTACCGCGACAGCGACGGCGAAAAGAAGGGCACGTACGTCAACGTCTGTACGCCCGTCGAGATATTCCCCGACACTGCCCGGTACGTCGACCTCCACGTCGACGTGGTGAAACACGCCGACGGGACCGTCGAGCGGGTCGACGACGACGAACTCGATGCGGCCGTCGAGCGTGGACACGTCCCCGAGCCGCTGGCCGAGCGCGCACGGAGCGTCGCCGCCGCTGTCAAGAGCGCGCTGGAGTAACAGAACGGAGCACAGTCACGCGATGCGGCGTCAGTCTTGCTGGTGTCGGGCGCGCCACGCTGCGAGTCCGACCGCCGCGACAGCCGACCCGACGCCGAAGCCGGGACCGCCGACGCCGAGAGCGGTGCCGTCAGTGCCGCTAGCGCTGTCGTCCTCGTCGCCCGTAGCCGTCGGCGTCCGTATCTGTGGGTCCGGGAACGTGTACAGCCCGGGCTGGACATCGGTCCCCTGGCTTGCGTTCGTACTTCCGGCGACGAAACAGCCGGCGGCCCGCTGGGCGGTCCAGAATGAGGTCGACTCAGTGTCGCGCCACTCGAACGCGAGTTCAGGCGCGGTCGGGTCCGTCAGGTCGTGGACCCGGACCCCACCGTTGTACCACGCCGAGTAACAGCGGTCAGCGGTCAGTTCGAAGTTGTGTGCCGTCGTGAGGATGCCCCCCGGCGACGGGTCCGAGGTCGGCGGCGGGTCGAGCGTCGACAGCAGCTCGGCGTCGGCCGGATCGCTGATGTCGTACAGTTCGATGCCGCTGGGGCCGCCGCTGTCGTCGTCCGCGAGGTCCCACGATTCGCCGCCGACACCGAGCAGCGAGGCATCCTCGTCGACCGTCACGAAGTGGTCGTTGCCCGGCGGCTCGCTCCGTTCGGTCCCGGGGTCCTCGATGGCGGCGAGGTCTTCGGGGGAGCGCCCGCGGACCTTCGAGACGAGCGAGATGTCGCTCGGGTCCGACACGTCTAAGATCCACGTCCCGCCGTCCCAGTAGGCTAGGTACGCCCGGCCGTCTTGCACCCACACGTCGTGCAGCGGCCAGAGACCCGTCGGAACGTCGGTCCATGCGTCGCCGGCATCAAGCAGTGACCACTCGCCGGCTTCCTGTTCGGCTTCGACATCGGCCACGAGCAAGGGGTTGCCGTCGCGGTCGTTTGCGGTCAGGTAGGCGTAGCGGCCGTCGAAGTGACAGTTGTGAACCCGCGTGTCCAGTTCCAGCCCCGCAATCCGTGTCGGGTCCTGCCGGTCGCTCACGTCGAAGACGACGAGGCCGTGAGCGCCGTCAGCAGGGTGGGCAGGACCGGCGGCAAGCAGCCGCGAGCCGCTGACGGCGAGGTCCTGCACGCGCTGTATCGGCCCGTCGTCGCTCTCGGCCAGTAGGTCGGTCCGGCGGCTGAGTAGTCGCGGACTGGTCGGCGTAACGAGGTCCACAAGCGCGACGCCGTCACCCGTCGCGACGTAGGCCGTGTGTCCGTCGGGACTGGTGACGACCTCGTACACCGTTTCCATCTCCAGCACGCCAAGCGGGTCCTCGCCGGTCGAGGTGCCGGAGGCCGCTGGCTCGGCCGTTCCGTCACCGGTCGGCGTCGGGTGACCTCGGGTCGTCCCCGTAGCGAGGCCGACACCTGTTCCTGCGAGGGCGAGTCGTCGGAGGACCGTCCGGCGGCGCATAGCGGTCGTTGGGGGAGCCAGGGCAAGAAGGATTCCGGTGGGGCGTCAGTTCCCCTGAATCGCGTCGATAACCATCGCCGCGGCGATGATCGGCTCCTTCGGAACCGTGCTGGCGTCGTCGATAGTGATCTCGTAGCGGTCTTTCAGCGAGAACTGCCCGTCGATGTTGCCGACGTGGTTGCCGTCCTGATCGGTGATCTCGTACTTGTGGGGAATCCAGCCGCCGAACGGGACGACGTTGCGGGCGATGGTCACGAGCGCGCCCTGAGAATTGATCTCGGCGATCTTTGCCTCGGTACTGGCGTCCCGAACCTTCCACGTGTCCTGAAAAATCGAGTAGTCGTTGTCGAGGATAACGATGTCCTCGCCGGTCTTTGAGTCTGTCAGCACGTAGTTGCCGGCCACGTCGATGATGCCACCGGCCTTGACCTGAAACACCTCGTTGCCGTTTGCGTCGACGAACGGGAACTCCTCTTTCATCTTCATCATCTTCTGTTTCCCGCGGAGGACGACGTTCCCGGCGGCGTCCATGGCTTTGTACTTGCTGCGGATCAGACTCTGTTCGACTGTGTAGCTGTCGTCGGAGAGATCAATCCCTGCAATGTCGTAGTCGCTCGTACCCATACCATCTCATATCCAATAACGGTAGTAAATCTTTCGCCATATTTTCCAAAATAAAACCAGTCATGCGCGAGGCGTCGCCTATGGGCACCCGAACCGACAGGGTTTCCCTCCTGCCGGCCAACGAAGATGCAAAGATGAGCAAGGATATCATCGAGGTCCGAGGGGCCGAGGAACACAACCTCAAGGACGTCGACGTGGAGATTCCCCGCGAGGAGCTGACAGTCGTCACCGGGCTGTCGGGGTCGGGCAAGTCCTCGCTCGCATTCGAAACGGTGTACGCCGAGGGCCAGCGGCGCTACATCGAGTCCCTCTCGGCCTACGCACGGAACTTCCTGGGGCAGATGGACAAGCCACAGGTCGAGAACGTCGAGGGGCTGTCGCCGGCCATCTCGATCGACCAGAAGAACGCCGCCAACAACCCCCGCTCGACGGTCGGGACCGTCACTGAACTGCACGACTATCTCCGCCTACTGTACGCGCGCGTCGGCACGCCCCACTGTCCGGAGTGTGGCCGCGAGGTCGGCGAGCAGTCCGCTCAGAACATGGTCTCCCGGCTATTGGAACTGACAGAGGGCACTCGCGCCAAGCTGTGTGCACCGGTCGTTCGCGACCAGAAGGGTGCCTTCGAGGACCTGTTCGACGACCTCGTCGGCGAGGGGTACAGCCGCGTCGAGGTCGACGGCGAGGAGTTCGACCTCACGCTGGATCGGCCCGAACTGGACGAGAACTACGACCACACCGTCGACGTGGTCGTGGACCGCGTCAAGATCTCGCCGGACGCCCGCTCGCGCATCACGGACTCCGTCGAAACCGCGCTCGAAGAGGCCGACGGGACGCTGAAGGTCATCTTGCCGGACCCGCCCGAGAGCGCGGCGGAGACGCTCGGCGGGTCGGATGCCCGGGCAACAGGTGATCTCGCCGACGGAGACGAAGCGGACGACGGGGCCACCTCGGACCGCATCGTCGTCGAACTCTCCGAGGACCTGGCCTGCACGCACTGTGGCATCGACATCTCCGAAATCGAGACGCGGTCGTTCTCGTTCAACTCACCGCACGGGGCCTGCCCGGAGTGTGAGGGGCTGGGCGAGACCAAGGAAGTCAGCGAAGACCTCGTCATCACCGACCCGACGAAGCCGCTCAAGCACGTCTTCGAGCCCTGGAGCTACGACCGGACGTACTACTCGCGGCAACTGGACAACGTCGCCGAGCACTTCGGCGTGGACCTCACGACGCCGTTCGAGGAGCTAGACGAGTCCATTCAGCGGCAGTTCCTCTATGGCACCGACAGCCAGGTCCACTTCGAGTGGCGGACCAAGAACGGGACCCGCGAGAAGACTGAGCGGTTCGAGGGCGTCATCCCGAATCTGGAGCGGCGACACGTCGAGACGGATTCAGACCGCGCCCGCGAGCACATCGAGGAGTTCATGGCGACGACGACGTGCCCGGCCTGTGAAGGGACGCGACTCAAAGCGGAGTCGCGGGCAGTGCTCGTCGACGGCACCTCGATAACCGCGGTCAACGAAATGTCCATCAGCGACGCGCTGGCGCACTTCGAGGGGATGGAGGAGCACCTCTCGGCCCGGGACCGGAAGATCGCCGAGGAGATTCTCAAGGAGATCCGCGCCCGTCTGGGCTTCATGACCGAGGTCGGGCTGGACTACCTGACGCTGGACCGGGAGGCGTCGACGCTGTCCGGCGGCGAGAGCCAGCGCATCCGGCTGGCGACCCAGATCGGGAGCGGCCTCGTCGGCGTCCTCTACGTCCTCGACGAGCCCTCTATCGGCCTCCACCAGCGGGATAACGACCGCCTGCTGAACACGCTCGAAGAGCTCCGGGACCTCGGGAACACGCTGCTCGTGGTCGAACACGACACCGAGACGATGCGCCGGGCCGACCAGATAATCGACATGGGACCCGGGCCGGGCAAGCGCGGCGGCGAGGTCGTCGTCAACGGCCCGATGGACGAGGTCATCGACACCGAGGAATCGGTGACCGGGGAGTACCTCTCGGGCGAGCGGACGATTCCGGTGCCCGACAGCCGTCGCGCGGCGGACGGCGAACTCACGGTTCGGGGCGCTCGACAGCACAACCTCGCCGATCTCGACGTGTCCATCCCGCTTGGGACGTTCACCGCCATCACGGGCGTCTCGGGGTCGGGCAAGTCCACGCTGATGCACGACGTGCTGTACAAGGGGCTGGTGCGTCGGATGAACGACACCGACGTGAACCCCGGCGAGCACGACGCCATCGACGGCCTCGACGACATCGAGACGGTGCGGCTCATCGACCAGTCGCCTATCGGCCGAACGCCCCGCTCGAATCCGGCGACGTACACCAACGTCTTCGACCACATCCGCGAGCTGTTCGCCGAGACGAGCCTCTCGAAACAGCGCGGCTACGAGAAGGGTCGATTCTCGTTCAACGTCAAAGGCGGCCGCTGTGAGGGCTGTGGCGGTCAGGGGACGGTCACCATCGACATGAACTTCCTCTCGGACGTGACGGTGCCTTGCGAGGAGTGTGGCGGCGCGCGGTACAACGACGAGACGCTGGACGTGACCTACAAGGGCGCGACCATCGCCGACGTGCTCGACATGACCGTCGAAGAAGCGTACGACTTCTTCGAGAGCCACAGCGGCATCCGTCGCCGGCTGGAACTCCTGAAAGATGTGGGGCTGGATTATATGCGGCTGGGCCAGCCCTCGACAACGCTCTCCGGCGGCGAAGCCCAGCGCGTCAAACTCGCCGAGGAACTCGGCAAGAAGGACTCCGGCGAGACGCTATACCTGCTCGACGAGCCGACCACTGGGCTCCACCCGGAGGACGAGCGCAAGCTCATCGACGTGCTCCACCGGCTCACCGACGACGGCAACACCGTCGTCGTCATCGAGCACGAACTCGACCTCATAAAGAACGCCGACCAGATTATCGACCTCGGTCCCGAGGGCGGGGAGAACGGCGGCGAACTCGTCGCGCAGGGGACGCCGGAGGAGGTGGCCCGCACCGAGGCATCCTACACCGGACAGTACCTCCGCGACCTGCTGCCGAACGTCGACCTAGAAGGGCCGCGGGCGGACCGCGACACAGCGGCCGAACAGCCGGCCGCGGACGACGACTGAGGCAGTTAATACCCTGAAAGCTGGCAATAGCTGGAACGGCCACTAACGTTTTTGCCGGTAGCGGACCCTGATATTCCCAACCATGGCACAGTCGACAGCGGACCGCGTCGAGCGGAAACGGGGTATCGGTGGGCTGGCGAAGCAGGCGAATCCGGCGTTCGCAGCGGGGGCGGTGGCCGTCCCGCTCATCGCGTTTGCAGGAGCCGTCGCTAGCGGGAACATTCGGGCGCTTACGTACGTGCACGTGATGGCCGGGGTGCTGTGGACCGGTATCGACCTGTTCATGGGGCTCGTTCTGGGGCCGGTACTCGGCGGTCAGGAACCAGAAGCACGGGCCGACTTCTTCGCCTCGTTCACGCCCAAGATGACGTTCCTGATGCCGACGCTGGCGACGGTGACCATCGCCGGCGGCATCCTGTTGGCGCTCAGGCTCGGGAAGTTCCCCAACGCCGACCCGTGGCTGGCAATCTTGACCGCCGCGACACTAATTCCGGTCATCCTCCTCATCGGCTACCAGTTCGACGCGCTGACCGACCCGAAGACGCTGGGCGTCCTCGGCGTCGCCGTCGTCGGCTCCGGCGCGTATCTCGTGACGACGCTGCCGGCCTTTGCGATGACTTCGTGGTGGATCGTCGCCACGCTCGGTATCGTGACCCTGCTATCCGTGCAGGGCTTCGGCGTCGTCCTGCCCGGTGAGGTCCGCATCTACCGGCAGGTCGTCTCCGAGAACCCGGACGTGGACCTCGTCTCGGAGATCGGGATGCGAAACGCCAGGCTCGGAGGGCTACAGGGACTGATGCAACTAGCGATCGTCTTCGTGATGGTCGGCCTGCGCTGGTGGACGCCGTAGGCCCGGTCTCCGGTATCAAACCCTGCGGAGAGAGCCAGCAGCCGCGTTTCCGTCCACGCGAAGCCAGTCTGACGCGGGCTGGGAGGCGTGCTGGCTGTCGAAGGATCTCTGCCCAACTAATCACTACTGTGACGGGTGTGACAGCGCTTATCACTCTGCCTGCCGAGCGTTTCTGTCAACGATGGTCTGGTCGGGGCGTACCGAGAGCCAGTGTGCATTCACAGTCGACCGCACGGAGTTGGACGGCGAAACCGAACAGGAGTGGGAGTGTCCACACGGCGCACTCGAAGGCAAAGAGCGCTGTCCGTACCACTGCCAGCCCGAGGATGTCCCCGACAGCGTGGACGTATCCGAGGCGTTCCTCGATGCGATTGCTGGAGATCCTACCGAGAGTCGACAGGACCGCAAGCGTGCGAAGCAGTTCATCGGAGCCACCTTCGACGTTCTCGACCTGTCGAACGCGGTGGTCGACGCCGGCGACAACCATCCGGTCGACCTCCGCGGAGCGACGATCGACCAGATTGACTGTACCGATAGCGAGTTCGGCCAGCGGCTCGACCTCCGGGGCGCGACGGTCACGGAGACGGCGACGTTCGACGGGACGTACCACGAGGTCGACGCGAGGGACGCGACGATTGCCGAGGCGGTGTTTACCGGGGTAACGGCGGACCTGGTGGACATCCGGGAGGCACAACTGGATACCGCTGCGTTCGAGCGCGCAACCCTCTCCGGGATTGACGCCCGTGACGCGACAATCGGAACCGCGACCTTCGACCGGGCGTCGATGGCCGACGCTGCCTTCGACCGGGCAGCTATCGAGGAAGGGTCGTTCCAGCACGCCACGCTGGAGATGGCCGACTTCGACGAGGCAACGTTCGGCACCGGGGATTTCTACCATGCCACCTTCGACGAGGCGGACTTTCGGTGGGCGGAGTTCGGCATGGCGCGGTTCTACGGCGCGACGTTCAGCGGCGGTTACTTCAACGGGACCAGCTACGACGAGGCCGTCTTCGAGCGGGTCGAGGCCGAGCGGCTCTACCTTCCAGAGGTGACGCTCACCGACGCGACGTTTGCCGATGCGGCCGTCTCGATGAAACTGGTCGTCCACGACTCGGTGTTCGTGGGTACCGACTTCACGGGGGCGGACGTCGAGCGACTCGACGCCACAGACGCGGCGGTACTCGGGGCTGAGTTCGCTGACACGGCCATCGCAGACCTGCAGTTGGACGGGGCGACGCTGGCAAGCCCGCGGTTCGCGGACAGCACAATCGACCGGCTGCGTGCGGCGGACGTGACCTGTCTTGGCACTGTCCGTCTCCACGACTGCACCGTCGGTACGGTCGACCTGCAACCGACCGCTGTTGGACCGAACGGGGTCGTGGTCGTCTCGCTGTCAGAGACGGCGGTCGAGGACGGCGCGTTCGGCCAGCCGGACGCGGGCGCCGCTGTGTACGATCTGGAGCGGGCGACGCTGGGAACAGTCAGGTTCGAGGGCGACGGGACAAACAGCGTCCTCGACAGAGTTGTGTTCTATCGGACGCGGTTCGCGGGCTTCGACTTCCGTGATGACGATGCTCTCGACCTGGAGGGGGCCAACTACTGCTTGCACGAACTCGATAGCGCGCTTCGGGACGGTCTTCGGGTCGCACTAGCGTACCCGGCCGCCCTCGATGACGCGGTCGGAGCCCTGGCGGACAGCACGGACTCAGCGGCCGACGAACCGGCGACAGTGGTCGACCTGGCGGCCGAACAGGCAAGTGACGGGGCGCTCGGACCGGACGCCAGCGCGACCTTCGAGCGTCTTTCGACGGCCACAGCGGAGCGAATCGACGCTGCCGCCGGCGAAGTGACGTACCTCCGGGCGAAAAACGGCGCGAACGACATCGCCGACAACACCACCGCCTCCGAGTTCTTCATGTCACAGTTGGCCTACCGGCGGCGCTGTCAGTCCCGGCGCGTCCGCGACAGCGGCGCATCCCTGCGAGAGCGAGCACGGGCGCTCGCCCGCTGGGGGATGAACGCGTTCCTGTTCGTGACGACCGGCTACGGCGAGCGGGCGTCGTACACGCTCGCGGCGTCGGCGGTACTCATCGCCGCCTACGCCGGCCTGTACCTCGCTATCGCGCCGGCCCTGTTCGAGAGCGTGGGCCAGTACGCCCAGCTCAGCCTCGGGTCGTTCATCGCCTTCTTCCTCGGCGGCGTCGGCGAGGTCAGCGATCCGACCGTCTCCCTGCTGGCACAGTCCGAGGCGTTCCTCGGCGCTTTCTTCGTCGCGCTGTACGTCTTCGCACTGACACGGTCGGTCAGTCGCTGACCACCGCCAGCTTTCTTCGCTCGGCGGTCGTACAGTCGGTTATGCACACCGTCTACGCCGCGCTCGGGGACCGCGTCCTCGTCGGCGACAGCCACAGCGGCTGGGACGACTGCCTTCTGGGCTACGACATCGAGTGCGTCGCTGCGGGAGCGGCCAAGCCGGAGCGTGCCTTCGCGGGTACCGCAGACACCGGTCTCCAGCGGACGACCGACGGCGGCGCGACGTGGGAGCAGGTGCTGGCCGCTGGCGACCGCGCGACGAGCGTCACGGTCAGCCCACACGACGCTGACGTGGTGTGGGCCGGAACGGAGCCGAGCGCGGTCTACCGGTCGGCTGACGGCGGGGAGACGTGGACCGAGAAACCCGGGCTGACCGACCTCGACTCGGCGTCGCGGTGGTCGTTCCCGCCGCGGCCACAGACTCACCACGTGCGCTGGATCGCCCTCGCCCCGGACGACCCGGAGCAGGTGTACGCCGCCATCGAGGCCGGCGCGTTCGTCCGCAGTCCGGACGGCGGAAAGACGTGGGTCGACCATCCCGACGGCGCGCGGCGGGACAACCACACGCTGGCGACCCATCCCGATGCCCCGGATCGGGTGTACACCGCTGCTGGCGACGGCTTCGCCCTGTCGACCGACCGCGGCGAGACGTGGACCCACCCACAGGAGGGACTAGAGCATCGGTACGTGTGGGGACTAGCCGTTCACCCCGACGACCCGGACCGCGTCGTCGTCTCGGCCGCCAGCGGCCCCCGGTCGGCGCACAGCACCAGCGGCGAGAGCTACGTGTATCGGTGGGACGGTGCCCGGTGGACACAATCGATGGACGGACTGCCGAGACCGTCGGGGCTGGCCCGGCCGGTGCTCGCCGCTGACCCGGACAACGGATTTCTCGCGTTGACGAACCACGGCCTGTTCCAGTCGAACCGGGGGGAGACGTGGGTCAGGCGATGGCCTGACGATAGAGACTGGACAGCCGAGTACGACCAGGTCCCGAGCGGGCTGGCCGTCGTCTGACCCCGTTTTCTCGGTGAGAAGATCGGTTCACACTACTAACATATTGGGGGTCCCAGCCGGGAGTACGATGGACGTTTCAGACGCTTGCGCCGACTGCGACCGACTTCTCGAGACGGTTTCTGAGAGCGTCGTCGCCGAACGAGAGTTCCTCGAAACCGTGTTGACCGCCGTCCTCGCGCGTGGTCACGTTCTTATCGAGGACGTACCGGGGACCGGAAAGACGCTGACTGCCCGGAGCTTCGCATCTGCGCTTGGCCTCTCCTTCTCGCGGGTGCAGTTCACGCCCGACCTGCTGCCGGCGGACGTGACCGGGACGCATGTCTACCGTGAGGGCGATAGCGAGTTCGAGTTCTCCGAGGGGCCGATCTTCGCTAACTTCGTGCTGGCCGACGAGATCAACCGTGCGCCGCCGAAGACCCAGGCCGCGCTGCTGGAGGCGATGGCGGAGGGCCAAGTGACCGTCGACGGCGACACCCACCCACTGCCGGAGCCGTTCGTCGTCGTTGCGACCCAGAACCCCGTCGAGAGCGAGGGTGTGTTCCCCCTGCCGGAGGCCCAGCGCGACCGCTTTCTCGTCAAGACCAGCATCGGCTACCCCGAGGCCAGCGCCGAGAGGGGGTTACTCCGCCAGCGGACCGAGCGGGAGTCCAAGGCCCCCTCTGTCGACGATGTCCTCGACCCCGAGGGCGTGCGCCGTCTGCAATCCGTTCCCGAGCGAGTGACCGTCGACGACGACATCCTGAGCTACCTCATCGACATCGTCCACAGGACCCGCCGAGACGCCCGGACCGAGGTCGGCGTCTCCCCTCGCGGGAGCCAGCGCCTGCTCGAAGCCGCCCGGAGCCACGCGGTGATCGCCGGCCGGGAGTACGTGCGCCCGGTCGACGTACAGACCGTCGGTGCGCCGGTTCTGGCCCACCGACTGGTCCTGACGACCGATGCGACCGTGGACGGGACGACCGCCGACGATGTCGTTGCTGACGTGTTCGACAGCGTCGCAGTGCCGACGGTGTCGCCGGCTGCCCCCGAGACGCCGGCGGCCGGGGAGTGAGTCGGATGGTGGAAAGACAGTCGCACCGGCCTGCTGGAGCCGGCAATCGGGAGGCGTAACTGTGGCGCGGTTCGGCTCGCTGGCGCTGGCTGTTCTCGCCGTCGTCGCGCTGGCGATGGTCGCCGCCTCGCTCGACACCGTCTCGACAGCGCCGACGGTGACGACCGGGGAGTCGACAGGCGATTCGACGCCGCCCCCGCAAGGGCCGGGTGGCGGCGGACCCGGTACCCCGGAAGGGACCCAGTCGGCGACCCGTATTCCCGAGACGGACGCTGAGACTGCGGCCGCGTCGAACGCAGGTGACGGGCCGCCGCGCTGGCAGGTCGTCGCCGGCCTCGCGCTCGTCGTGCTGGGCGGGCTGGTCGTCCTGTACGAACTGACTCGCGGCGAGGCGACCGAACCGGACTCCGACGACGAGGACCCGCCGCCCACGCCGGCGGCACCCGCGGCCGATTCCGTGTTGCTCACAGGGGACGTGCCACCAGAAAACGACGTGTATCGGGCGTGGTCCGCACTCAGAACCCACGTCGAATCGGTCGGCGAGGCGTCCGGACTGTCGGCTGAGAAGCCCGTGACACCTGCCGACGTTCGGGAGGGGGCAATCGAGTCCGGCCTCCCACAGCAGCCGGTGACGGCGCTGACCGAACTGTTCTGTGCGGTCCGGTACGGCGACGCGGCCGCGACACCGGAGCGGGAGCGGCGGGCGCGAGCGGTCGCAACCACACTGTCGCTGGACACGCCTGTCCGGGGTGATGCATCGTGAGGCGGCGACGCATTCCGACTATCGTCGGCCTCCTGGCTATCAGTGCCGGCGTGCTCCTGCTGGCACTACCCGAACTGGGCGGTGGACTTCTGCCCCGCGTGGCCGCGACGCTGCTGACAGTCGGGGTCGGGGCCGCGGCAGTGGTGCTCGCGGCCAGAGAGCTGTTCGACAGCGACGACTCGGAGCTACGGCTTCCGACGCCCGAGTCCCGGCCCCAGTATCGGGTCCCCGGGGCGGCGTTCGCCGAGCGGCTCGACCGGATCAGCACTGTCGGTCGCCGCGCTGCCGACGACGCGGACGAGTGGGACGGGACGCGGGAGCGAACGCCCAGGGAGCGGGTGTACGCGTCGCTCCACGAGCTTGGCGTCGATGTACTCGGACGGACCGACGGGGACACGCCGGGCGCAGCCGCCGACCGGCTCGCGGACGGGGCGTGGACCGACGACGAGGCGGCCGCCGCCTTCTTCGCCGACGGGCTGTGCCCGCCGCTGCCGCGTCGGGCGTCACTCCCCCTCGTTCGACCCGAGCTACCCGTGGTGCGTCGGGCGCGTCACGCCGTCGCCGAGTTAGCCGAGCGACTGGCAGCCAACGCGCCCGACCCGGCCAGCCGGCTCGCTCCGGTCGAAACGATAGGTGACGGGGCGGCCCAGGGCGAGTACTGGCCCACCGCCGAACTCCCCCGAACGCGGTCGACCGGACGGACCAGGCGCGTCGCCGTCGCGGTTCTGCTTGCCAGCGCGGGCGGCGTCGTGATGGGCGTTCCCGGAGCGGTACTGACCGCCGCGTTCGGGATCGCACTCGCCGGGGCCGCCCGGATCTGGGAGCCGACGGCTGACATCGAACTCACTCGGACGCTCGAACCGCGGACGCCGACCCCCGGATCTACCGTCGAGGTCACCGTGACGGTGCGGAACGTCGGCGAGACGACGGTTCCGGACCTCCGGCTGCTGGACGGGGTCCCCGCCGGACTCAGCGTCCACTCGGGGTCGCCGCGGCTGACCACCGCGTTGCGGCCCGGCACCGAGCGGTCGTTCACCTACGCGCTGACGGCGGCCCCGGGCACCCACGCGTTCGAATCGCCGCTCGTGATTGCGGGCGATTTCGCTGGCGCACGCGAGACGGTCCGGACCGTCGCAGTGACGGACGGCCACGACAGCCTGGCGTGTGGCTTCGAGCGGCGCAGTGACGACGCCAGCTCGCCCCGAGAGCAGGCGACGCAAATGCCGGGGCAACAGAAGGCAGGAGTCACCGGGAGCGGCGTCGAATTCGACTCGCTGCGTGCGTACCGCCCCGGTGACCCGGCGTCGAGGATCGACTGGCACCACCGCGCAAAGACCGGTGACCTGGCGACAGTCGAGTTTCAGGAACCGCGACAGCCGCGGGTCGCCGTGGTTGTCGACGCCCGCCGTGCGGCGTACGTCGCGGCGACACCCGGCGATGTCCCAGCGCCACGCCACGGCGCGTCGGCCGCCTACAGCGTCGCCGACCGACTGCTCGACGACGGGGTTCCAGTCGGTATCGGGACTGTCGGGGCGGGCGACTGCTGGCTGCCGGCGACGACCGGTGAGGCCCACCGCGAGGCCATCCGGACGCGTCTAGCCGGCGACGCCGCGGTTCCGTGGACGCCACCGGAGGAGTCGACGCAGATCCGCGAGGCCGTCGACGACCTGACGGCGCGGCTCGACCCCGACGTGCAGGTGGTCGTCGTCTCTCCGCTCTGTGACGACGACGGTGTCGACCTCGTCCGACAACTGGAGGGAGCCGGCCACGGTGTCTCGGTGGTCAGCCCGGACTGTACGGACCCGTCGACGGTCGCCGGGGCCTACGCGCATCTCGCCCGTGAAAACCGACTTTCCACGCTTCGGGGGCACGACATCCCGGTCCGGGACTGGGACCCGACGACGCCGCTCAGGGAGGTGCAAGCCCGTGGCGCGGCGGTCTGAGCGGGACCGACGGTTCGAACCAGGGCTGCCGCGGTTCAGCACCGGAGTCAGCGCGGTTTCGGTTCTGGCCGTTTTCGGATTCGTCGCGTCCGACCCTGTATCCCTGGCGTTCGCCGTCGTCGGCGGGCTAGCGGTTGGCGTCGGCCTGCTGCGTCGGATCGAGTTCGCGCTGACGGCCGGCGTCGGCGGCCTGTTCGTGGCCGTGCTACAGGCCGGTGCTGACGGGTCGCCGGAGTGGGTCTTGGGCGCGACGGTGCCGGTCGTGCTGTCCTGGGTGACCGCCAGACACGCGTTGCGGTTGGGTGCGCAGGTGGGCTCCGTGGCCCCGACGCTCCGGGTCGAACTCGTCCACACCGTCTCGGTCGTGGTACTCCTGACCGCGGGCGGGGGTATCGGCTATCTCGTCTACCGGTCCGTGACGGGGACGCCGTCGCCGCTGGCGCTGGGCCTACTGCTGCTCGCTGTCGTCGCGTTTACGCTTTCACTGCGGTGACGGGGGTACCCGATCACAGGCTGGTGATGGCCGCGTACCCGAGGCCGGTCGTCACCGCCGTCGCGGCGGTCGCGAGTAGGAGAATCTTCGCCGCTTTTCGCCGATCGGCGCGGACGGCCTCGCTGGCGTCGACGCGCCCGCTTGAACCGCCGGACCCCGAGAGGTCGTAGCGGGCGAGCGCACCGAAGGCCACGCAGAATCGGAAGTAGTCCTGAAACGCGCCGACGTACCCGCCGAAAACGAAGGGGATAGTCGCCCACAGCGACAGGTCGGGGACCGCACCCACTGCAACGGCGAGGGCGACACCGATGGCGACCGCGAATGAAGCAATGGCCGACAGTCGGCGGGCGCGGCGCTGGTTCGCTCCGATGTTACACACCCCGGGCTGATACTCTGTCATAGGCGGTAACAGGGGCTACACCGACAAATACGCCCTGCTTGGACCGGTGGCGCAACAGACGCTGCCAGCAGTTTTGTATCATCAGGGATGTGATTTTTCAGTTCGGCGGTCAACCATCCGGCTATGCCCCTCCAATTCAAGCTATCGAAGACGTGGAGGTGTGCCCTCATCGGCGGCCTTGTCCCCGCAGCGTTCACGCTCGTAGACGTGTTGCGGTCAGGATCGGATATCACATTTCAGGGGCTCTTCCTCGGTGGCGTCATCGCAGGATATCTGGTCAAACGCCACGGCGGGACAGGGACTGCCGCCGGAGTCAGAGCCGGACTCATCGGCGGTATTCCAGCGCTCTGGTCGCTGAAAGAGCTGGTGGTCGCTATCCCGACGATTCCGAACCCGCTGTGGTTCCGGACCGTCGGCGTCGGGATGGCGCTGGCAGTCGGTGTATTCCTGCTCGTGTTTCCGGTTGTGGTCGGCGGTCTGGCCGGTCGCTACGGCGGCTGGCTGGCCGAGCGACAGGGCCATCCAAAGGTCCCCACGGCGAGTAGCTGACCCGGCGGTCGCCCCGAAAATAGGGACAGCAGTCCGTCTGAATCGAGAAGCTATTTGGTTCGTGACACCGAGAGAATGTGTATGCACGATGTTGTGGTGGTCGGCGCGGGACCGGCTGGGTCCCGGTACGCGCGCCAGGCGGCGAGTCGGGGGCTCGACGTGGTGGTGTTCGAACAGGGGGAGATCGGCAAACCGCTGGCCTGCTCGGGCCACGTGAGCACAGATATCTGGGATTTCACCGAGGACGCCCGCGACGAACTGTTCCAGAACGAGATTTCTGGCGCACGCTTTCACACCGGCGGTCCCGGTAGCCAGGACCACCCCTTCTACAAGGACGAAGTCATCTCGAACGTCATCGACCGCGTCGGACTCGATAAGCATCTCGCAGAAGTGGCCCACGACGCCGGTGCGGATGTACGCGAGGAGCATTCGGTCGTCGGCGTCACCGAGGACAGAGACGGCGTCACCGTCGAGGTCCGCGGCGATAACGGCGTCGAGACACACCGGGCGAAGATGGTCGCCGGCTGTGACGGCCCGAAGAGCCGCGTCCGGCGGGAACTCGACCTTCCGGAGCCCAACGAACTGCTGCACGGCGTCCTCGGGTTCAGCGACGAGGTGGATCACAACGATTTCGTCGATGTCCACCTCACGGTCCCACGGTTTTTCGCCTGGCGTATCCCGCGGGGCGAGGCTGGCGTCGAGTACGGGCTGGCGGTGCCGCCGGGCGACGACGCTCGCGGCCGTTTCGAGGAGTTCGTCGACGGCTACGGCGTCGAAACTGATCACCGGTGTTCAGGACTCATCCCGATCGGCCCGCCGAAGCGAGTCACCGGCCGACGGTCGTTCCTCATCGGCGACGCCGCGGCCCAGACCAAGCCCTTCACCGGCGGCGGCATCCGCTACGGCATGACCGCCGCCGACCACGCGGCCCGGGAAATCGACCCAGAGGACCCGGCGACGCTGGGCGAGTACGAGCGGGCGTGGCGCGACGACCTCCGACAGGAGATCCGCCTGGGCCACGCGGTGCGGGCCGGCTACTCCGCGCCGGAGCCGATACAGAAAGCCGGGATGAAAGCCTTCGAGGGCGAGATCGGTGTCCACATGGACCGGCCGACGACGCTGTTCTCCCGGGAGCAGTTAGCAGCGCTGTTCTCCCGGTCCTGACGACGTGTTACCGAACTATCGTGTGCAGGTAACGTTTTTACCGACCGCTGGAAAAGGGCGGGCGTGGTAACACGCCGACGAACCTACGTCCTCGCGGGCTTGCTCGTTCTCACTGGCTGTCTGACGACAGTCCTGCTCGCGCGAGTGCTATCGACGATATTCTTCGCAATCACGGTCGCATACGTGCTGTTCCCCGTCTCGGAATGGCTCGGACGCCACGGGCTCAACAAGCGGCTTTCGGCGGCCGTGACGACAGGTATCGCCTTCGTCAGCGGGACACTCATCGTCGTCCCGCTCGGGGCCGTGCTGTACCTGCGCCGCCGTGACCTGTTTACATTCTTCCAGCAACTCCCGCCGATGGTGACCATCGATATCGGCGAGTTTAGCTATCCGGTCGAGATTGCGCCAACGCTGATATCAGCACGACGGATACTCACGGATTTCGCAGTCGACCTCGCGGCAGAATCGCCCGTCCTGGCGCTGAAAGCCGTCCTGTTTACGATTCTCGTCTACGCGATGCTCTGGCAGCCACAGGCCCCGAAAAAAGCCGTCTACCGGACGGTGCCGACATCGTATCACGAGGTCGTCAACCGACTCCATCAGCGGCTCCGGGGAACCCTGTACGCGATTTACGTTCTCCAGGCGGCGACGGCGTTCGGGACCTTCGTCGTAGCGTGGCTCGTGTTCTGGATACTGGGCTATCAGGGCGCGTTCGCGCTAGCAGTGGTCGCCGGAATCCTGCAGTTCATCCCCGTTGTCGGCCCCAGCGTCGTCGTCCTGACCATCGCTGTCACGGATGTCATCAACGGTAACATCACCGGTGCGATACTGGTAACCGTGCTCGGCCTCGTCTTCGTCGGCTTCCTCCCCGACGCGGTCATCAGACCGAAGCTCGCCCGCTACACGACCGGCCTCCCAGCTAGCCTCTACTTCGTCGGATTCACCGGCGGCGTGTTGACCCTGGGTGTTATCGGCTTCATCGCCGGGCCAGTCGTCATCGCGCTGTTGGTCGAACTGTCGTCGCTGTTGACGAGCGAGCGACAGGGAGACCAGCAGAAACTGACGTAGTGTGGACTGTGTCAGCGGTCGCGACGCCGACTCAATTGGTCTCCAGCGGCCGCCCCTGTGCCTCCCATTCGGTGAGGCTCCCCTCGTAGAAATCCACCTGCTCGAAGCCGAGATGCCGCAAGACGACGTAGGTATGGCTGATTCGACGGGCAGTGTTACAGTAGAGGACGATACGTTTCCCGGGGACGATCCCGGCGCTTTCGAGAACTGACAGTGCCTCGTCTTGCGGCAGCAGTCCCCGCGTCTCGTCGTCGACGAGGTCCCGCCAGTCCAGCAGGACTGCACCGGGAATGTGGCCTGCGTCGTACTCCTCGTCCTCGCGTGTGTCGACCAGCACCGCGTCAGGGTCGTCCGCGGCATCAGCGACCGCATCCGGGCCGACCAGCGGCGTCGAGTCGGGTCGTGTCACCTCGTAGTTGGTCGGCTCGACGGTCGGCGTCTCGCTCGTCGTCTCCCGTTCGAGTTGCCAACTGGAGAAGTCGCCGTTGAGGAGATGTAGCCGGTCGGGGTCGTGGCCGAACAGTTCCGCAGTGACCAGAAACCGTGCGGCGAAGACGCCGTGGTGGTCGTCGTACGCGACGATATCGCTTTCCGGCGTAATGCCGGCCTCTGAGAGTAGCTTCGCCCAGTCGTCTTCGTCGGGGAGCATCCCCTCACCGTCATCGGACTCCGCGCCGTGTTCGTCCGCCCGGAACGAATCGAAGGGTACGTTCACCGCGCTCGGGAGGTGTCCGAGGCCGTCGTACTCCCACGCGTCTCGCACGTCGACCACCCGAAGGTCGTCGCCCCGACTCGACACCCACTCCGCAGAGACGAAATCAGTCATCGTCCACGCGTAACCGCTCCGTCCGCTTGAAAACTCCCATCACAGCCGGTCGAAGGTGGCTGCAAATGCTGCCGCTTCTCGCGAGAGCGCGGCCTGACTCATATCTGGACATGGAACGCCATGGCCCCTGTCCGCTGGGCGGCGAACGTAGTGGACAGCGACATGTCCCAGTAGAAGCAATATCTGCCGGCACGGTGGATGAGTGGCCGAACATGCCGAAAGTCGTAGTAATATATGTCTGGTAGACTTACGCTTCGATGCATTATGACTGACTACGCTAACGACGTGCTCGTCTCGGCCGACTGGGTCAGCGAGCATCTGGACGAGTTCCAGAGCGACGACCCCGCCCACCGACTGGTAGAGGTGGATGTCGACACGGAACTGTACGACGAGAGCCACGCGCCCGGCGCAATCGGCTTCAACTGGGAGACGCAGCTCCAGGACCAGACCACCCGTGACATCCTCGACAAGGAGGACTTCGAGGACCTGCTCGGGTCACACGGCATCAGCGAGGACTCGACGGTTGTCCTCTACGGTGACAACTCCAACTGGTTCGCCGCCTACACATATTGGCAGTTCAAGTACTACGGCCACGACGACGTGAAGCTGCTCGACGGCGGCCGCGAGTACTGGGTCGAGAACGACTACGAACTCACCGACGAAGAGCCCGAGTTCTCCGCGGTCGACTACGAAGCCTCCGGCCCGCGCGAGTCCATCCGCGCCTACCGAGAGGACGTCGAGAACGCCATCGAGCGCGAACTGCCGCTCGTCGACGTTCGCTCGCCCGAGGAGTACTCCGGCGAGATCCTCGCACCCCCTGGACTCCAGGAGACCGCGCAGCGCGGCGGCCACATCCCCGGCGCACAGAACATCTCCTGGGCGGCCGTCACCAACGACGACGGGACGTTCAAAGACTACGACGAACTCGAAGAACTCTACGCCGAGTACGGCATCGACGGCGACTCCACGACGGTCGCGTACTGCCGCATCGGTGAGCGCTCATCTGTCGCCTGGTTCGCCCTGCACGAACTGCTGGGCTACGACGACACCATCAACTACGACGGCTCCTGGACCGAATGGGGCAATCTGGTTGGTGCGCCTATTGAGAAGGGCGAAGCGGACGACTAACGCGAGATTCGACCGACAGGAGAATCTCGGTTAGGCGAGCGGGCCATGCCCGCGAGCAAGCGAAGCGAGGGAGTTCGCTTCGTAGCGAAACGGGGAGCCCGTAGGGCGACCCGTGAAGCAAGGCGAAGCTGAGTAAGCGACGGCGCAAAATTGGAGACCTACTTTCGAATTTTTGTGGCGCTGTTCGGTGAGTGACAACGCCCGTAGCCGAGAGAGTGATACGTTCCGAACGGCTCTCTTTCAGTCGGAAAAGACAGCAGCGTTTCCAACCGTACATTCAAGTCAGATGCGGGTCCTACACCCGGGTGTGGACCGAACGGAACTCGAACGGGAACTCCGCGACGCCTTCGACGCCGACCCGGATATCGTCACGGTCGTCGCCAGACAGGCGCGGGACCTCTCGGAGTCGGACCAGTTCGTGACCGACTTCGGGGCGGAACTGACCGTTGAAGATGTCGTCGACAACCTCGCGGACGCGCCCGAGGACTATCAACTCGCCGAGCGATGGAACTGGTGGCTGGGTGCACTTGACCTCTCACACGGCGGCTACGCGCGGTTCAGCGTGCGACAGGACATCGACAAGACATCCTGACCTGTCGCTGTCGGGGATTTCTGTGTGCGAAAAACGGCGCGACGCCAGTCAGTGTACGCTAAGCCCGTGTGCCTCTCGTGCGTGTTCGAGGAGTTCCTCCGTCGTGTCGAACTCCTCACCGCAACTGCACGTGTGGTACGTCGTCGGGGGTTGCTGGCGTGTCGCCATGACAGGTGGATAATGAGCCCCGAGTATAATAATTGTTTATGCTAGCGTGATAACACTGCTCAACCTATGTGTTATCTGTACACAATACTGTAGCCGAAAGCAACGCCCTGATGATTCATAGCCACTGAACGTCCAGATATCGTCGTGTTCTGGTTCAAATGTATTCTGTCTGTTCAGCGGTTGGCGACACGGTTCAGTCAGAACCGACGAACGGAAACGGGCGCGACGCGTCCATCCCGATAATGGATGTGCAGTTTCTCGGCGGGGCGGGTGAGATCGGGCGGAGCGCCGTTCTCATCGACGAGTCGCTGCTGCTGGATTTCGGGATGTTGACCGACTCGCCGCCACAGTTCCCGGTGCGGACGCCGTCGCCGGACGCCGTCGTCGTCTCGCACGGCCATCTCGACCACGTCGGGACCATCCCGGCGCTGGTGTCGGGCGACGCGCGGCCGCCGATCCACTGGACGCCGCCGACGTACGAACTGGCGATGACGCTCGCGCGGGACACGCTCAAACTCCACGGGGGCACGGTCAACTGTCCCTTTACCGAGACGAACGTCAAGCGAGTTACGCAAGTGTCAGAGACCCACAGCTACCGCGAAACCTTCGAGGCCGCCGGCTACGAGGTCACCTTCTACAACGCCGGCCACATCCCGGGAAGTGCACACGTCCTCGTCGACGACGGCGACACCCGACTGCTGTACACGGGCGATTTCCACACGGACGACCAGCGCCTCGTGGCCGGGACGACGGCCCGTCCGGACGCGGATGCGATTATCTGTGAAAGTACCTACGCCGACGTCGACCACGAACCCCGAGAGACAGTTGAGGAGCGGTTCGTCGAAAGCGTCGAGACGACACTCTGGGAGGGCGGCACCGTCGTCGTACCCGCCTTCGCTATCGGGCGAACGCAGGAGATGCTGCTCGTCTGTGAGGCACACGACATCCCGTGTTACGTCGACGGGATGGGGAAGCAAGTGACCGAGATGCTCGGGCAGTATCCCGAGTTCGTTCGGGACGCGGACGCGCTCCGGCGGGCGAAGTCTCACGCCCGATTCGTCACGGGCAAGGACGGCCAGCGGAAGCGTATCACCGACCAGAAGGCGGCAATCGTCACCACCAGCGGGATGCTCTCGGGCGGCCCGGCGATGACGTACATCCCTGAAATCCGCGGCAATCCGATGAACAAGATCACGATGACCGGATATCAGGTCGAAGGAACGCCGGGTCGGGACCTGCTAGAGACGGGCAGTGCCGAGATCGACGGCCGGATTATGCCAGTCAGCGCACGGGTCGAGCAGTACGACTTTTCGGCACACGCCGACCGGGATGGGCTGTTGGCGTACCTCGATAGCTACCGTGACACGCCGGTACTCGTGAACCACGGCGACCGCTGCGAAGCGTTTGCAACTACGCTTTGCGAGGACGGCTACGACGCGACAGCGCCCGAGTTAGGCGCGACCGTGGCCCTCCGGTAGGCAGTCACACAGGCGACCGCGGCCCCGCTCAGTCACTCTCGTCCGCATCCTCAGCAGCACGCTGTTTCAGCCACTCGTCAAGCAGGTCGCGGATTGCGGCGTCCCGGTTGTCGCGATGGTCGGCGAACGCCTTGTCATCAATCGCGTCGAGCAACTCCTCGTCCAGTTCGACCTCGATCGATTCGAGGTCCAGAAACGCTTCGTCCATTGATTACGGGGAGTTGGACGGCCAGAGAAATATATCCTCGTCAGACAGCCGTCGGTCAGTCGCGTGACAGCGGTCACAAAGGCAAGCAACTCCGGAAGAGTATCAGGAAACCGCCGTGCTTTGATTACGACTCGTGGCGTATCCACAGTGATGGGTTCGCTACAGTCTCTGATCGGTTCCCACCGGCTCGACGCGCTCGGCGCATGGGCGGTAACGGGAATTCTCATGGGTGGCGTCGGACGGTTCGCGGCCGGTGGCGAATTCGATTGGGCAGTACTCACGGCACTCCTCGTCGCTATCGCGGTCACGGTTCCGCTCGCCACGCGAGACCTCGAAACGACGGTCCCGGCGGAGTTGCTCGGACTGGTCGCGGTGCCAGTACTCGTTCGGGCGTTCGGTAGCTTTCCACAGGTCACCCCGTTCCTCGTGGTCGCCGGGGTCGCACTGTTGCTGGCCGTCGTCCTCGATGCGTGTACTTCGCTGGCGATGACGCCGCGGTTCGCAACGGTGTTCGTCGTCATCGTGACGATGGCCGTCGCGGGTGTCTGGGCGGTCGGTACCTATGCGACCGACACGCTACTGGGAACCACGTTTCTCGATGGACAGACAGAGCTAATGTGGGATCTCGTCACTGCGACGGCCGCCGGTATCGTCGCCGGCGTCGTGTTCGAACTGTACTTCGAGCGGTCAGCACGCATCGCCCGATTGCGCGCCTCTGACCCGGATCTGTCGGCAGTTGACCAACCGGGAGCGTCTCTTCCCGGAGACGATCAGCGCCATCGTCTCGCGGTCCGGGCGCTACAGGCTATCCTCGGTGGGATAGCCGTATTCGCACTCGCGCAGGGCAATGTGACGCTGTTCGTCAACAGCGGCGGCCCGCTGATGATAACGTTCCTGCCGGCGCTGTTCCGCCGGGAGTACGGCTACGCGATGAACACTGGTCTCGTACTGTGGATCACGGTGGCGTCGACGCTGCACGCGGCCGGCGCGTTCGAACTGTACGAGGCGTTTGGCTGGTATGACAGTTTGGCCCACGCCGTCTCGGCATCGCTCGTGGCCGGCGTGGGATACGCGATCGCACGGGCAGTCGAACGCTACTCCGGGGCGGTTGATTTCAACAGGGAGTTCCGCGCGACCTTCGTCGTCCTGTTCGTCCTCGCGATGGGGGTCGGCTGGGAGATTCTAGAATTTGCCAGCGGCGGCGTTGCGTCGATGATCGGCGGCGAGGCGGTCCTCGCCCAGCACGGAACGAGTGACATCGTGAACGACCTCGTGTTCAATACAGTCGGCGCACTCATCGTCGCGGGCTGGAGTACCGCCCATTTCGAGGGGCTCGCAGCCCGGCTCACCGGGCGGGTCGGGCGGCTCACCAGCAGTGAGTGAGTCCCTGCTGTGCGCTCTCCCGAAAGCGATTCTACCGTACAGACGGACCGAAACGTATGGAGCAGTCGCATCTCGGGTTCGACCGCTACTTCGAAGTCGCCATGGAGACTGCGGAGGCACAGGCCGCGGAGATGGCTGTCGAGCCCGGCCAGTCTGTCGGCGGGCCGGAGAACTACCACGCTGACAGCGACCAGTGGCTGTTCGTGGTCAGCGGTACCGGTGTCGTCACAGTCGATGGCGAGACCCACCGGATCGACGCCAGCGACCTCGTCCGCATCGAGGCCGGCGAACGCCACAGCATCGAAAACGACGGGACCGAGCCACTGGAGACGGTCAACTTCTACACGCCGCCGCGATAGTCGTTTCAGGTCGCCGTCCCGTCGTTCGGAGGGGACAGTTCGTAGCAGGTGCCGTCCCGGATGACAAATCCCGCATCCGACGCTGCGAGTGTCTGAGCTGGGTCATCAGTGACAGTCGACGCCGCATCCGGCTGGAGGGTCGCGTCGAGTGCCTCAACTTGGGCGGCGTCGAGTGACAGCGGTTCGAGCGTTACACATCGGTCGCCGTCCGTCGGTTCGACCGAATACCTGACTACGGTGGGCTTGTCGGCGGTGACCTCCAGCGAGAACACGTAGTACGACCCGTTGTAGGCGTACACCGAGCTGTTTGGCTCGAAGCCGCCCTTATCGGAGTCATAGCGGTGCTTTCCCGCTGCAATCGCGTCGACAGCGGCGCGCCGGTGGCTGCCCGGAAGGTCGGCCACGCGAACCGTTGACTCGTTCCCGGGGTCGTCGACTTCGCTCACGCTGTACTCTTTGACATACCCGACGGACCCGCTGGTCCGCTCGACGACCGTGTACGTCGTCCCGTCGAACGCGAAGCAGTCGAACTGATGAAGCACATACGCCCACCTATGGTCGGTCACGTCTGCCGACGTATCGCGGGTAGCCGTTTTGAGTTCCTCGACCGTCTCCGAAAAGATACCGACGGTCGCCGTGTGGGGCACTGCTGCGGCGTCGACCGGTGACAGCACTACTGGGGCTGGCGTCGCTGTCGTCGTGGCTTCCTGCGATGACGGGGCGCTGAGTCCGGAACAGCCGGTAACGAGCGTACAGGCAACGGTGCCGAGGATGGTCCGGCGGGAGGGCATAGTCGTCGGTTGCCGGCCGACCGGTAAATGCTTTCAGCGTTAGGCGACGCCGGCTTCGGCGTCCATCGGGTCCTGAATGTCGCCGACGACCTCTTCGAGCAGGTCCGTGACCGTCACAAGCCCGACGACCTCGCCGTCTTCGAGCACGAAGGCGAGTTCCTGACGCTCGGCCTGAAACTGGTCGATGGCGTCGCTGACGGTCGTAGCCGGCGACATCGTCATCGGCGGCGAGGCGACGGCTTCGAGGTCGATACGGTCAAGCAGACCACCGTCGCCGGCCTGCTCCTCACGCTCGTCAACGAGCGCGGGGATGTAGACGATACCGAGGAAGTCTTCGAGCGTCTCGCCGACGAGTGGATACCGGGTGTGGGGTGTCTCGGCGATCCGTTCGGCGTTGGTCGCGTCGTCGTTGGTGGGCGACAGCGCGACGATGTCTTCCCGGAGAATCATCACGTCGCCGACTTCGCGGTCGCCGACGCGGAACGCAGAGAGAACCTCCTCGCGGCGCTCATCCGATACGTCGCCGCGGTCCAGAACGGAGCCGAGTTCGTTTCGCAGTTCCCCGCGGGACTCGATGCTATCGACTTCGGCTTCGAGCCACGCGCCGGACATTTCGACGCCGAACAGTCCCAGCGTCCACTTGGCCACCCCGTCACCGACGGCGATAATCGGCGAGATGAGCCTGGCAAAATAGTACAGCGGTGTCGCACCGTATCGGCAGACGAACTTCGCGCGCTCGACGCCGAGATACGTCGGCGTCTGCTCGCCGTGAGTCAGGTGGACGAGGTTGATGAGGAGGAAGGCAATAGCGCCGCCGACGCCGACACCGGCCAGGACCGACGACTCGAAATACGGCTCGAAGATGGCTGCAAGCGCCGGCTCTGCGATGATACCGACTGCGATACTGGAGGCGGTGATGCCGACCTGACAACTGGTGAGATAGATCTCCAGATCGTCGGTCATCTCCCAGGCGCGCCGGAGGCCGGGCTCGTCGAACTCCGATTCGGTGTACTGTCTGGCTCTCGTCAGCGCGAACTCGATGGCGACGAAGAAGCCGTTCGCGAGGATCAGGGCGAGTCCTGCAAGCAGCCTGACCGCGATTTCGACTGGTTGCATGTGCCGGCGAAGTTCACGTTCCGCCGGTGAAAAAGTGGGGATTGCCGGTCCCGCTCGCGTCGCAGCAGCGCTGTCGGCTGTTCTCAGGTGCTCCCGAAGTCGTACTCGACGCCGGTGAGGTCAGTCGAGACTTCCCAGAGCTGCTCGGCGGTCTCCTCGTCACGCGAGGCGTCGTTGGACTGCTGGAACTCGGGCGGGCCACGCATGTCGAACAGTCCGCCGGGCCCGACGTACTCCCCGCCGATGACATCCTCGGCGGTGGCGGCGTACAGCATCGGCAGCGCGCCCTGTTCGGCGGACTGGGCGAGCACGGCGTTGGCAACGCCCATGGCCGCGGTTCGCAGCGTCGACCCCATCTCTCGCGGTCCGCGGAACTGGAGATCGGTATCGGCGTAGCCGGGGTGGCAGGCGACGCTTAGCACGTCGTCCCAGCCGTGGTTGCCAAGCCGGCGCTGCAGTTCGTAGGCAAAGAGCAGATTGGCGAGCTTGCTCTGGCCATACGCCGACCACTTCCCATAGGAGCGCTCGCGCTGGAGGTCGTCGAAGTCGATCTCGCCCATCTCGTGTGCACCGCTGGACTGCGTGACGATTCGGGATTGGCCATCGGCGGCCCCGAGCAGGTCCAGCAGGTGCCCGGTCAGGGCGAAGTGGCCCAGATGGTTGACGCCGAACTGCGTCTCGAAGCCGTCGACCGTCTCGCTCCGGGGAATCGCCATGACGCCGGCGTTGTTACAGAGAATGTCGACGGCGTCGTAGTCGTCCCGGAGGGCGTCGGCGAACGACGCGATGTTCGACAGGTCGGCCAAGTCACACTCCCGGACATCGAGCGTCGCGTTCGGAACGGCCTCGCGGATCTCCGCAGCGGCCGACTCACCGCGTTCGACGCTCCGGCAGGCCATCACCACCGTTGCGCCCCTGCGAGCGAACGCTTTCGAGCCTTCGAGTCCCAGCCCGCTGTTCGCGCCAGTCACAACCACGGTCCGGTCCGTCAGCGGAGGCATGTCTTCGATAGTCCAGCCTGTCATTGGCACAGGTACGGGCGCGAGACACTGAAACCCATCGCCGGCGGGAGAGTGAGAGTCTTATGCCGTCGCCCCCGTGTTCCAGTGATGAGCGACGTGTCGATCACCGTCTACACGCGCGAGAACTGCCATCTCTGTGAGGAAGCCATCGAGACAATCGAGCGAGTCGCCGACGACGAGGGGGCCGCCATCGCGCTGGACCTCGTCGACGTCGACGAAGACCCCGACCTCCGCGAGGAGTACGGCGAGCGCGTCCCGTATGTCCTCGTCGATGATTCGCCGGCGTTCAAATACCACGTCGACGAGCGACAGTTGCGCGAGAAACTGCAGCAGTCGGCGTAGCCGGAGGGCGTCGTAATCAGCGGGCTATGGGCATCGAGTGAACAGTCGGTAGCCTCCCGCTGCGAGTGTCACACAGCGGGTCAGACACTCACCGACAGTGAAGCAGATCGCTCACTACTGAGACCAGCTCGGGTCTCTCAACCATGTGCCAGTGAGCTTATCATTTCTCGGTGATAATATGTCGGCGATGCCCTCCAGTATTAGTGAGACGATCTTCAGCGAACCGTCCGGACGCCCAATTTCACTCGTCCACGCCGCCGGCACGCTCATTTTCGCCGGTCTGTATATCTATGGCCGGGTTGTCGGTGGGTCTTCCGGTGGTTGGCTGCTCGTCATGGTACTCGGGACCGGAATAGCCGGCATCGCCGAAGCACTGCCGGAGCGGCGGCGGCAAACGGCTGGTGTCCTTCGCTCCGTCGCGATTCTTGTGCTCCTCTGTCTCGTCGTTGTGTCCGTCGTTGCACCCGACTTCATCGTGGGCTGACTGCCGTACTGTCTCGGGAGTCGTCGCGTTGCCCTCCCACAGGAACGTTGGAATGCAAGTCGTCGACGGCTGCCGGGGCTACTGACTGCGTTCGACTGCGTGTTGCAATGCTTCAGCCGCCGCCGCCGGGTCGTCAGCCCGCGTAATTGCTGTGATAACAGCCACACCGTCGGCTCCGGCTTCGACGACTTCGGCGGCGTTCTCGGCCGTGATGCCACCGATGCCGACAAAGGGGATGTCTACTGCCTCGGCGATAGCAGCGACGCGGTCGGTGCCAACGGCGTACTCGTCGTCGTCGATATCGTCTTTCGAGCCAGTGGCAAACACCGCGCCGACACCGAGGTAGTCCGCACCGGCCGCCGCCGCTTCCCGAGCGTCTTCGACGGTCGAGACCGAGCGCCCGATGAGCGCGTCGTCTCCCAGAAGCTCCCGCGCGACGGGAACTGGAAGGTCGTCGTCGCCGAGGTGGACCCCGTCGGCGTCGAGTGCCTGGGCGATGTCCACGCGGTCGTTGACGACGAACGTGACGCCGGCCTCGCGGGTCAGTTCCCGCAGTTCCAGACCGAGTTCGTAGCGTTCGCGTGCGGTCCGATCCTTTTCGCGAAGCTGGACGACGCCGACGCCGCCGTCGATCGCCTCCGCGACGATTTCGTCGGTTGTCCGATCCGCCGAGAGCGACGCCTGCGTGACGAGGTACACGTCCCAGTCGACCATAGCGGGTCTCGGAACCGATGGCCCTTGTGTGCTGTGCGTTCGTCAGGACTCCGTTTCGGCTGTCGAACTCGGCGTGTTTGCCTCGTCAGTGTCGGCTTTGTCAGCCGTGAGCGCGCCGTCGCGGACGGCCATCCGAAGGCCGAACTCGGCGATGTTACCGCCGTGTTCCGCCGTTCTGGCGAGGCTATCGAGAGCGCGCGTGAGCCGGTAGTCGGCGTCACCGGCCTCGAACAGTTGTCGGTCGAGGCTGGTTATCCGCTCTCGGACATCCCGGCGCGTGGCCAGTGTCTGTCGGGCGGTGTCGACGCAGGCGTCGCCGATGATGACGCTGACTGCGTCTTCGACGATGGTGTGGATATCCTGTGCAATGTCAGCGAGGGCCGTGACAATGGGTCCGTCGGGCTGGCCGTTGAGTTGGTCGGCGACCGTTCCGATGCGTTCTGCGTGATCGGCCACGCGTTCGAGGTCGTTCGCAGTCCCCCAGAGAGTGAACAGTTCCGGGCGCGTCAGGCCGAGTGCGTCGATCTCGTCGAGGCGACCCAGACTCCGCTCGAAATAGCGGTCGATCATGGCGTACAGCCGGTCGGCCTGGTCGTCCCGGTCGGCCCAGCGATCGCCGGTCGTCCCGGTCGTGAGCGCAGCCATCGCGTCCCGGTGCATCGACAGCGCGACGAACTGGAGCTGGCGGACCGACTGTCTGACCGACACCTCTCTGGCGTCGAGCAGCGTCTGGACCGTCACCTGTGATTCGGTCTCCTCGGCGACAGTCACGCCGGTCAAGTTTCGAGTGACGCGTTCGATCGCTCGGTGTTGTTTGTCAGTGAAGCTGTCGGGAGCTTCGAGGACGACGGACTCGACCCCGGCGGCGTAAGCGGCCCGAAGCAGCTGTTCTATCTCCGCCGGGTCGTCGTTTCCGGCTTCCAGTGTGACGTGGTTCCGCGGTGCGGTCCGGGACTCCGGGGTCTGAATCACCAGCAGCCCGTCGATGTGTGTGTGGAGGTTCACCGTCGTCCCGGCCGTACAGTTCTCCGATTCGGCCCACGCTTTCGGTAGCGAAACGGTGTACGTGCCGCCGCCGACGGTCTGTACCTTTCGGGTTTCCATGGTTAATAGATGAGTTCCGAATCAGTTTCGACCATATACAGGGTGCGTGCCGCGATGTTGACAGCGTGGTCACCGACTCGTTCGAGGTCCCGGACCGTCAACAGGAGTCGGGACACGTCGTCGAGCAGCTGCTCGACCGCCCAGCCGTCGTCGCCGTCGGCCTCTCGTTCGATGAGGTCCCGGGCGACGGTTTCGCTGGCCCGCTGACAGAGCGTGTCGAGCGCATCGTCGTCAGCAGCGATAGCACGGCACTCCTCGACAGCTTCCCGCCGGTAGGCGTCGATACTTCGCTCGACCATCTCGGTGGCTTCGCGGCCGATCGTGTCGACATCGACATCCGGGGCGAGTCGACGGTCGGCCGACAGGGCGTACTCGGCGAGGTTCGTCGCGAGGTCCGCGACGCGTTCGAGATCGGTGATAATCTTGAACGAGGCCGCGACGAATCGGAGGTCCGTCGCGACCGGTTGCTGGAGGGCAAACAGGTCAATACAGTCGGCTTCGAGGGCCAGATACAGTTCGTTGACCTCGTCGTCGCCGTTGATGACCGACTGCGCCAGGTCTTCATCGGCGGACCGGAGCGCGGTAAGCGCTGCATCGAGACGCTCGACGACGAGTTCGCCCATCGCGACCACGTCCTTCCGAAGTTCGTCCAGTTGTTGCTGGTACGACTCGCGTGACATAGGTCACCCGAACTTGCCGGTGATGTAGTCCTCGACGCGCTGGCTCTCCGGATTCTCGAAGATCTTGTCCGTGTCGTCGTACTCGACGAGCTTGCCGCCGGTGAGGAACACGGCGGTCTGATCGGAAATACGGGCCGCCTGTTGCATATTGTGAGTGACGATGACGACAGTGTAGTCCTCGGCCAGATCGTGAATGAGGTCCTCGATCTTCGAGGTGGCGATGGGGTCCAGCGCCGACGCCGGCTCGTCCATCAGGATGACCTCGGGGTCGACTGACAGGCACCGGGCGATACAGAGCCGCTGTTGTTGCCCGCCGGAGAGACCGAGGGCGTTGTCGTCAAGACGGTCGGCGACCTCGTCCCAGAGCGCGGCCTGGCGCAGGGACTGCTCGACCAGCTCTTCGGCCTCGTCCCGGTCATCACGGCCGAGCAGGCGCGCGAGCAGACCCGTCTCGATATCGCCGTGCTTGCGTGGACCGTAGGTGATGTTCTCGTGGATGGACTTGGGGAAGGGGTTCGGTGACTGGAACACCATGCCGACGCGCTTGCGAAGTTCGACCAGATCGATTCCCTCTTGATAGATCTCCTTGCCGTCGAACTGAACCGACCCGTCAACCCGCGCCGAGCGGATGCGGTCGTTCATCCGGTTGAGCGAGCGCAGGAACGTCGACTTCCCACACCCGGAGGGGCCAATGAGCGCCGTAACGCTCTTTTCGGGGATCTCGATGGTGACGTCCTTGAGGGCGTGGTCGTCGCCGTAGTAGACATCGAGGCCCTCGCTGGTGAGCTTGGCCTCTCCCTGGAACTTGTAGTCAGTCCAAGACTCTTGGACCTGTTCTATGGTCTCGCCCGCGGTCGTTTCTATCGTGCTGTCTGTATCGGTTCTCTCTGAATGTGTGGTTTCGCTCATGATCACTCGTACTGGAGTTTCCGTCGGAAGTAGTAGCGCGCCCCGATACCGATAGCGTAGAACGACAGGACGACGACGAGGAGGATCAGCGCCGTCGCCCAGCGGAAGTCGTTCGGGTTCGCGACGTTATCACCCAACCCCACGCCAGCGGTGATGAGCGCGAACAGCTGGTAGGGCAACGCCGTGGTCGCCTGGAGGAGTTCCGGATTGGCGACGAACGGGGGCGTCGCCGTAAACTGGAAGCCACCGATGACATCGACTGTTTGGCCGCCGGAGGTGAAGGTGCCACCGGCCATCGTCAGCAGGATAGGTGCCGTCTCGCCGGCGATGCGACCGACACCGAGGATGACCCCCGTGATGACGCCCGGGAGGGCCGCAGGCAGGACGACGCTGCGGATGGTTTGCCACTTGGTGACCCCGAGGGCGGCACTTGCGTCGCGGTACTCGTCGGGGACCGACAGCATGGCCTCGCGGCTCGTAATGAGCACCAGCGGCAACAGCATGAACCCGAGCGTGAGCATCCCCGACAGCAACGACTTCCCGTTGCCAAAGCGGGGGATGAGGAAGGCGAAGCCGAACAGGCCGAAGACGATGCTGGGCGTGCTCCAGAGGCCGTTGGTGGCCACCTCGACGGCCTGGGTGAACCGTCCGCGCTCGGCGTACTCCGTGAGGAAGATGGCGGCGCCGATCCCGAGCGGCACCGCGAACAGGACGGCACCGATCACCAGCCAGAACGTCCCGACGATGGCAGGCAAGACGCCCTGGTAGTCGTTCAGCAGGTCAACACCATGCATCACGAACGGCAGCGACACCGGCAAATGGATACCGAGGCCGATTTCAGGGCCGACACCCAGACCCACCTCGGCCCCGGTGAGCAGCCCCGGGATGCCCCGGAAGACGGTGAACGCCAGCAGAATGACGAGTACCGCAACGATGGATAGCGCGTTCACGTAGACGAGGGCGTACGCGCCGACGTGGCGGCCGCGGGCCCCGAACCCGCCGTAGGCCTTCGCGGCAGCCCACCCGACGTACAGTGACGTTACGAGCGTCAACGCCGGGACGACAAACCCGGCCGTAAGCGACGCCTGTTGCTCCCAGCCGAGGTCCCAGACCCACTCCGGCCCGATGATGCCGCTGAGGAGGACCAGCCCGGCCAGTATCGAGAGTGCGCCGATCGGGAGCGTCGATCCGAGGTCCTCGCGGGGGAACGCGGTGGCCGCGAACGCGACTGCGCCGGTGACAAGGCCGAAAACCACACCGCCCGTAGAACCGAATCCGAGCATGATCGACCCGACGCTGATGCCGGCGACGAACCACGGGACGGCCGCGGCGACGGCTGCGACGAGACCGGCGGTCGGGCTGGGTGTCGTTTCCACGTAGCCGAGGTAGGACCCGATTCCGAACGTGATGATCGCGCCGCCGAGGAGGATTAGCAGGCCACCGACCAGCGGAACGACCGGAACTCCCACGAGGGTGCCGGTGACCGACACCACGTCGAAGAATGTGGCCAGCGAGAGCGCAAACAGGAGGGCGGCCAGACCCACGGCGATCCCAGCGACGGCCTCGGTGGAGTCCGTCCTGCCGCTGATCAGGTCTGACTCGGTCGCGCTCGCCATTAGACCTCACCCCCAAGCTTCTTTCGCATCCGCCACTCAATATACTGGGACCCAATAGAGATGATCAGGACTGTGACAAAAAGAATGGTTCCGGCGACGAACAGCGCGTCCATCTGGAGGCCGTCGGCCTCCCCGTAGTTGCGGGCGATGAGCGACGTGAGCGTCTCCTGCCCGTAGAAGACGTTGATAAGCGGGTCAGTGAGCCGCGGGACACCCCGGAGCATCACCGTCGCAGCCATCGTCTCCCCGATGGCCCGGCCGACGCCGAGTATCACCGCGGCGGAGACGCCCGAGAACGCCGCGGGGAGTGTGATCGAGGTCATCGTCTGCCAGTCGGTCGTCCCGACGGCCAGCGACCCGCTCTTCATCGACTCGGGCACGCTGCTCAGCGCGTCTTCGGCGACCGAAACCACCGTCGGCAGCGCCATGAGGCCGACGACGATACCGACAAACAGGTACGTTCCCTGACCGGTGGTTTGGAACTGCCTGCTGGCCCAGGGACTCAACAGCGTGAACCCGATGAATCCGTAGATGATGGAGGGGATGCCAGCGAGGATCTCGACGCCGGGTTTGACGATATCACGGACCGCCGGCGGAGCGATCTCCGAGAGAAACAGGGCGGCGGCGACGCCGAGCGGGGCCGCCACCACGGTTGCGATGACCGTCACAACGAGCGTCCCGTGGATCATCGGGACCATCGAATACCTGACTGGATCGCTCACGGCGTCCCACCGCGTCTCGAGGAACATCCGGAGGCCGGGCACCTCGACGCCGAACACCCGCATGCTCTCGTAGCTGAGTACCGGCACAGAAGCCTGGAAAATGAACACGATGATGAGGCCGAGTATCAGGAGCGTCGAGGCAGTCATCGCCAGCGTCAACGCTCGTGCGGTCAGTTCTTGATGCCGCAGCCAGCCATAGCCGGCAGTGATCAAAAACAGCGCGAACGGGGCTATCGTCAGCGAGGAGACGGCGAGGAACCCTGCCAGCGCAGCCAGCAAGGCCACCGACATCACCGAGACAGTCACCAGTGCCCCGGTCTCGGTGCGGTCGACGAACCGTCTTGCCTGCCGTATCCTGCGTTGTCCCGTGCCGGTCCCCGGCTCGTTTGTAGTTTCAGTCATGTGGGGAAGTGTAATAGTTTAAGATTTGACAGTATGAGAACGTGAAGATTTCATTAAGCGAAGACGGAGTCGACAGCGTCAGGGCTTGACTTGGTTGACCGCTTCCTGCATCTCCTCGAGATCGGAGGTCGGCAGTGGGATGTAATTGTTGTCCTCGACGAAGAGCGTCTGGCCGAACTCCGTCAGGAACATGTTGATGAAGGCGGCCTCACGCCGGTCGCGGCCCCCGCCGTTGGGGTTGCCCTCCTCGATGAGCGTGTACATGTGGAGGTCCCGATTAAGCGGGTAGTCGCTGTCGTAGATCGTGTGTTCGGCGTCACGGTCAGGCTCGTAGACCGTCCCCTCGAAGTCGATGGCGATGGGAAGGACTTGGTCGCTGGTGAACGCCAGCGCCATGTAGGCGATGGCGCCGTCGTTCTGGGAGACCAGCTGGGCGACCTGCTGGTTCTGGCCCTGGCGGGTGTCGACTTCCATCGACGCGTTCGCGTCACCAAGCATGTTCAGGCGGAAGGAGGTGTCCGTCCCGGAGCCCTCGGCGCGACCGATGACGTAGATCTCTTGGTCGTAGCTGACTCCGTCGAGGTCGCTCCAGTTGTCGACCTCGCCCTGATATATCGCACGAATCTGGTCGCCTGTCAGCTGATCGATGCCTTCGTCGGAGACGTCTTTGCTGACGACGACCGGCTGACCGTCACGACCGACGACGTTATCGACGACCGTGTTGTCGCGCTTCTCCTCGCTCCATCCCAGCTCCGCGGTGATGGGGCCGGAAGAGTTACCGATGTCGACGAGCCCGTCGACGACGGCCTCACAGCCGGTCCCGGAGTGGCTCAGGCCGACTGTGGTCTGGAACGGAGCTTCCGAGCGTTGCTCCGTGGGCTCGAAGCCGAACTGGCTGGCGAAGTAGTCGGCCAGCAGCATGTCGGTGTCGATCTCGTCCCAGCCAGGGACGCTGCCTTCGTCGTTCTCGCCCCAGTATTCGCCGTCACTCGGCGGCGCGTTGGAGTTCCAGTATGAGCTCCCCTTGTTCGCGATGGGGTACACCGTCGAGGAACCCTCGGCGTCAAGCAGTTCGGTCGAGTTGCCTCCGCCCGAGTCGTCGCTGGTCTCGTCCGAGGAACCGTCACTGGTCATGTCCGAAGAACCGTCGCTGGTCTCATCGCCACCGCTGCTTCCATCGGAGCCCCCGTCCGAGCTGGACTGACCACCACAGCCGGCTAGACCGGCTGCCCCGACCGCACCCGATGTGAGAAGGAATTTGCGACGTGACACCCGTTTCGACCGTTCTCTGTCTGACGTCATCAACTGAAAGGGGAGATGGGATAACTAAAGCGATTTATAATACTGGCCTGTTACCCCCTCTACCCCCCAATATCAATGGGTATGGATACAGTGTCTATGTGAGGAAATATACTGCTATTATTTCTATATATTGAACGACGGAAAAGATGATACCGCTCCGACGCGACCGATCGCTCATGAGCCGAGCAGACGGGGACCGCAACCTGGCTGACCGACAGTTGGAGACGGCAGTCGACGACGTGGTGGCCGCGGAGGACGTTGCCCGTGAGACGGCGAGGGCAACGCTGAGCCGCGTCGCCGAGGATGGAGTCATCACCGTCGATGCCTTCGAAGCGGCACTCAGCGAGACAGCGAAGGTCCTCTCGACGGCTGAGACACGGACTGAGCTGGCCGTTTCGGCCCTGGAGGACGCACGAGCGGCGGCCGAACCGGTCGCCGACCTGGCTGTCGTCCAGGCACGATTGGACGACCTGGCGGCAGAGGTCGATGCAGCGACGGCAGACCTCGAAACCGTCCAGGCGGCACTCGGAGCGATCACCGGCCGCGACACGGGAGTCACCTACACCGCGGTCCGGGAGATGCGGGACGTGTATGAGGACGCCTCGTCGGTTCAGGGGCGTGCCGACGAGGTTCAGGTCGCTCTTGAGGAGTTCGAGACGTGGGTGACTGACGAAGACGAACGCGCTGCCGGGGTACACGCAGACGTGGACGACCTCGCGGCAGCAGTCGACGCACTTGAGGATTCGGTCGAGGATGTCATGGTGGACGGCGATGCGGCAGCTTGGGCCGATACAGCGATACAGCGCGCGTCGCTCGCCCTCTTTGTCAGGGATCTTCGAGCCGAACTGGACACACTCCGGTCGTGGCCAGTTGCGACCGACGGAGATCCCGACTGGGACGCTGTCGCGGAACGCATCGACACGCTCGACGAGCGGGTGACCGATATGGCTTCGAGCCTAGAACGAGCCGGCCAGCCAACGTGGCGAGACCGTCACGGGGCGTCCGTCGATGCGGTGGAACAGATGCTATCGGACTGGCAACCACCCGTCGACTGGGCCGCCGTTCAGTCGGAACTCGACGACCTTCGCCCGGCCGACCGCACGACGTGACTGTTTCGAGCGCCGACGCGCTCATCAGCTACTACCGGCGTACGCTATTCTGTGGTGTATTCCGACGCGAATTCCGGTGCAATATCTAATACTGCCGTCAACCTATCTCCGAACGGTTGAACCGACCACTGACGGCGCTGTGCTCCGGCCGATGGAACTGTCGACCCTCCCGGCAACAGTGATCCCCCTCACCGTGAGCGAGGCGTGGAACGTCACCGCGCAAGTGGTCGTGATAGAGACAGGTCTAATTCGGTCAGTTCAGGTTCGGTACGACACAACCATTCGCAGCGAGCAGGTCCGCGTGGAAATTCGACACCGGACCCGCACAGTCAGGAATACGAGCGTCACTCGCCCGGAGTGGGCCGCCTAACTGTGCGCCAACTGCCCTACACTTCGCTCAACCTGATGGCCTCGCTCGTGGAGGGTGGGGCTTTGATTTCCTTCGACGAGCGGTCCGGTCGATTGCACGCCACGTACACCCGCACGAACACAAACCTGACGAGACAGATAATGAGTAGTCTACTATGATGGATATATTGTGCACTATACTACTATATAGAATTGATGTGTTAAAAACCCACAAACAAGCATAATCATATCTGGACTTTTACTTCCTCAGGCCACTAGAGACCCGAATACGGCGTATATGGGCGAGCGCCCGGAAGTAGCATTTTCAGCCCGTTGAATTGCTCATGCCAGTAAATATTGCCGCAGATTCGACGTTTAGCCGGTGGATATGTCCCCAAATATTAGATCTCGGATATAGTATATAGATATGAGTGGATTTATATCATCTCGTGAACGAGTGCCAGTCACATGGAGACACGCAAGGTCCAGGTGACAGGCGGATCGACGTACACCGTCTCCCTACCCAAGGAATGGGCGACAGAAAACGACGTGAGCGCGGGCAGCGTCGTCGAATTCCACGCCGAACGGGACCTGCTGTTGCTCGCTCCACAGCGGGACAACGGCCGCGTGGAGGGGAGTCTCGACGTGGATGGACTCGAAAACAGGCACGAACTCACGCGGGCGGTGATGACGATGTACGTCAGCGGCTTCGACATCATCCAACTCGAAGCGACTCGGATAACGGCCGAGCAGCGTCGCATCATCCGCGATGCGACCCAGGGACTGGTCGGTTTAGAGATGATCGAGGAGACAACCAACCGGGTCGTCCTGCAGGACCTGCTCGATTCGTCGGAACTGTCGGTCCACAACGCGATCACGCGAATGCGGCTGGTCTCGCTGACGATGCTCTCCGACGCTGTCGAGGCACTTATCGAAGACGACGACGACCTTGCGGCAGATGTGATGCAACGCGACGACGACGTGGACCGCCTCTGGTACATGGTTTCGCGCGTGTTCCGAACCGTCCTCCGAAACCCAACGGCAGCGAACGAGATCGGGTTCCCGCGCGAGACCGTCTTCGACTTCCAGTCTAGTGCCCGCCAGCTAGAGCGTATCGCCGACCACGCGACCAAGATCGCCAGCCTCTCCCAGGAAATCGGGGAGATCACCGGGGAAACCGCCGACCTGCTCGATCAGCTGGAAGCAGAGGCGATTGCCGTCCCAGAGACTGCGATGGACGCCCTGTTGACCGAGGACTCCGATGAAGCCGTCGAGTTGGCAAACGAGGCCCGGAGCCAGATCCCCGGTGTCGACGAGACTGCCCGTGAGGTCGACGGGCAGATCCGCGAGTTCGACCCACAGAGCGCACAGGTACTGGGCCTCATCGTCGATTCCCTGTCCCGGACCGCTGACTACGGCGGTAACATCGCCGAGAGCGCGCTCCAGAAGGCTGCGCCGCGACCGCAGTCCTGACGAATCCGCAAAACGCAGAACGATAGACAGCTGCCTTGTCGCCTTAACTCGTCGAAACGATGCAGTGACGACGATGCCGCCTGATCGTGTCGAGACAGTCGACAGTGTCAGCGAGCGCCGGACACGTCACTGGACAGTCGCCGTAGAGATACCGAGCGAGACTGGTTCCGTCAACACCGGAGAGGGCGGCGGCCGACCGGTTGTGGAGTTGCTGCTGGCGGGTCGCCGCGGCCGCCTCACAGTCGGCTTCGATTTCGGCGAGCTGCGCGTCGATGCTGTCGAGTCGTGCCGGATCAGTCGTTCGGCGTGCGTTCGCACCGAGTGCGGCCCCGCGGCGTTCACAGTCGTCGAGTGTCGCTCGCACAGACTGTAACGACTCTCGCTCGTCTTCAAGTGCCGGGAGCAACGTCTCGCGCTCGTCGCGTGCTCCCTCGCTCGCGGTCAGGAGTGCCTCGTACAACTGCGGGGTCAGGCGCGTTCCCGTGGCGATCTGCGTGCCGAGTTCCGGCCCGAACTCCATCGACATGTTCGCCTCCAGCGAGTCGTCGTACTCGGCCTCGAAGTGTGGCACAGCCATGACCGTCTCTCGGTAGGCTTCCCGGACGGCACGCAGGCTCGCCTCTGGTTTCGGCCGCCGGGCACTGAGTGCCGACACCCCGCCCGCTGCGGTGTCGGCGATGCCCGCGGATTGCACCGTCGGTTCGATGGACACGAGCTTAGACCGAAAGCGACTGAAAGCCGACAGTTCAGCCTCTATACAGTCGACCTCCCGCTGAACGACAGCGAGCGCCTGCTCGATCTGTGGCTGGCTCGTCTCAGTGTCAGACACGGAGTACTCGACCGAACGGTCGGCTGTCGTCGTATAGGTATTTTATATGTTCGCTATATAGTCGACAGTACTGCTATCGCCGAGCAACCAACGGGCAGATCGGGACAAGCTCGGCAGGCCGTGCTACTATCGTTTTCCAGCGGTTTCAGGAGCCAGTTCTCTAGCAGTGAATAACCGATTGTGGTTAGCTGAATTGAGGCGCTAAGCCCCTTCTTCAGCGAGCACCGACCGGATAGGAGGCGCGAGCAGGGAAGGATACAGCGCCGCACAGTTTTTACACAATTCGGCGGCAGGCTCACAGGCCCACGAAGTCGCAACGGTATCTATCTAGTCGTTACCTCCGCTGGGACAGGCGATCTCTGGCGTCCGCTACTGGTAATTCTCTCCCTCACTACCCACATTTCAGCAGATCCAATAGTAGCCATTGAAAATCGATGCACACCTGATCGCACGATATCAGTGCGATCAGTGTGTGAACCGTTTCAATTGTTGCTATAGCCCGATACTGAACCATCGATGATAGCCATATCTCGTTCCCATGATGTCGCGCTTGGGTATATTAAAGGGACAGATGGTACAGTCTACAAGGTATTTATAGAGAATTAGCGTCGAATGGGTCTGGATAGATATGTTCGCAAAGGTATGAGGTTTATTTAATATTATAACCATCCATTTCATATTAAAATATGCATAGGGACATAATGTAAGAGGGACGACCGATCGAGCGACTAGTGGAGGAGGTACCGCTAACATTTTTGTCCGATTGTGATAGTCATTCACGTGTGCCAACAAAATCAAGCGGCTCACATGTGGGAGGGCACCTGATATCGCTTGTCGCGGGAGCACTGTTAGTGGAGCACGTTACTGCGTTTCTCCCGTCATTCCGTGAGTTATCACACGTAGCTGGCAACGTGTTTACCCGCATCACTGGGGTCGCTCTTCCGAATCAAATCAGTGGAATGCTTCTCATTTCGGCGGTGTTGATGCTGATCTGGGGCGTTGGGTTTCATTTCTATCATACATGATTCGGAAAGGTCAGTCTACGTTCGTGTCTCGGGATTAGAATTGCAATGGGCGTCTCGAGGCTCCAGAAAATCAGGCATCCACACTGCGGTCCAAATAGGTCTCAGCAGCGCGCAACTGCGTAGTTATGGGCGTGAAATAATATCTGTACTACTATTATAATATGTCATCTCGTTTATTATTCAAGGGTGGTTCGACGCTAATTCTGGCTGTACAACTATTTTCGCTCGTACAATCTTGGGAATGATAGGTCAACTGTTGTTGATGGTGGAGGTGTGTGAAACCACCTGTCCCACCTAAACACTGAATGAGCGATTCATCGGAAACAGACAACATCCGACAAGACAGTGCCCTGAGGGGAAATTTTCAGGACAACATTTACTAACCGAGCCGTACATTTTCGTATATGATACGTCCCGTCGATGAGGAAGCGCTACAGGATATATGTCGGGACATTGCGCTCGACAACTTCGGGTTCCTGTACGTAAACGATCACAAAGACCAGATACAAACAGAGTACGAAAGTTCCGAGACGGGGTTGACAAAAGCCGGAAGCCTGTCGCTGTCTGATATTGAGGGGACACTACAGGATATCGCGGAGGACGATATCTCACCGTTCGAACGCCGTCGGAGCGGTGTCTACTACTACGATCCGTTCGAAACGCGCGAAGGCAGTCGTGTTAGCGACGAACTCAAGAGTATCTTTACCTACGATCTGGTAGTGAACACCCAGACAATCGAGTCGCGGTTCGACATCGCTCCGACCGATGTGGGTTTTTTCACCGACGAACTCAAACGCGAGAATTACGTCCAGCGTATCGCTGCAGGTGACCGCGACTACTTTGTCAGCGGGCCGCGGCTGAAAGACGAAACATCCGGCGACGCAAGCGTTGATTCCCGATTGCAGGAGGAAGCAAAGCACGGGACAATCTCACACACTGATCTGGAGACCGTCGTAGATGTTGCCGCCACGAACGACGTCATTCGGTTCCTAGAGAAGAACGACTTCATCGCTGACCTCGACGGCGAGTATCTTGTCAAGAACGCGATCGACGACTACTGCGCGGAGTTGGCTCACCGGATGACTGAACGCGTTGAGACGGAGTTCGAGGAAGCCGGGTACGTCATCCCGCAATCTGAACTCGATCAGATCGTTGTGAACAATATCAACGACGATGTCGACCTCCTCCGTACGGCGCCAGAACTGCGTGACGACGTCATTCAGGCAACGAAGGATACGCTTAGGCCCGAGCTCGGTCTCGAAACAGAACGCGCTGGACACGGTACGGTGATGGTTCTTATGCAGTCCGGTACGAACGACGCCGACGGCTTTGACGAGTTCGTCGACACTCACGCGCAGATGATCTTCGACCGTGTCATCGACAGTGATGAAACCCTGACTAAGGCCGAAGACTACCGGGAAGTCGGCCATCCGATGATCGAGGAGTTAGACGTCGGCAAGACAGAAACGACCCAGTCATTCCTTCGCGACGCAATCACCGACCGGTTCGACAAACTGGTCGATATCGAGTGGAGCAGCGAACGAGCCTGAATACACCAATGACACAGATATACACCGAATTCAGTGAACCGCGGGAGATGTCCGACGGCGAGTACATTATCGCCAGATCGCAGAAACAGAACTTCGACGATGTCCGAATCGAGACCGGGTGGTTCGATGCCGAACCCGGTGAGAAGGGCAAGTGGGAGACGGTCGTCGGTGCGATAATCCAGAACGACCTGATGGGGGAGATGAACCTCCAAGAAGGGAAAGGATCTATCAGCCGTGACAAAGCAGTCAAGAACCTCACTAAGAGAACCAGTGGAGGTGAGTCGTTCGCTGAGAACGAGGAGATAGCACACGCCCTACTCGACTACTTCGACGCTGAGGAAGGTGCGATAACCATCGACGACGGCGATGTGATACTACTGTCAGACCCGAACGCACTCGCTGATGAGGAAGCGGATATTAACGGCAGCGCCGAATACCGTATCCTCAGCTGGGCCGCCGCGATAGACGCCTGTATAGACCGCATGGACGGGACCCTCTCCGAGTTCGAACAGGCAAAAGAGCGGCTGCAAGACCGCACTTCGGAGGTCAAGAACGAACCCAGTGAAGCCGAACGCCTGATGAAAGAGCGGGGACAGGAGCTCCGAACGCTGGGGAGCGGATCGGGCATTCCCGACCCGGCTGATCTCGACGAAAGTGACCGGGGCCGATACGAACAACTCAAGGAAGACTTCGTCTACTACAAGAAACTCCACGAAGTCGAACAGGAGAATCTCGGCGCCGTCGAACAGGGAATCAATCAACTCGTCCGGAACATCGACCGACTTGAAGCCGCCAAGGGGACCTACGAAGAAAAGCTGGACCAAGTCCGGCGTTGGGCGCTTAGCAAACAGGTATTCCCCGACGACGCTATTGATCTTGCAAACAACATGGCCGACATGATAACTGCCCTGTCGAACACCTCCAGCGTCTCCGAAGAGGTGGATCAGATGGACAGTGAAGACCTCAAAGACGCGGTCAGCGACGCGCTGAACTCAACCGACACCATGACTGAAGTTGCCAATGAGACGGTCGACGATGATCTCGGCGACACAACCGACGACATGGTGATGGATCAGGACTGACGATGCCCGATTCCGGGACCTACGATGCGGCGGTCGGGCACACTGGGGGCGCTAATCGATGCTAGCGTGTTCGCTTGTCGTCGGGTGTCGCGAGATTCACCACGCCGTCGAGCGCGTCCTTGCAGCACCGAAACTCGCCGATAACCCTCAGTGCTGGGCGGAGGTGACCCACATTCGGTCGACGCTGCTTGACCTTGCGTCACAGCTACAGGGTGCGTTCCCGTACGCGGAACTGCAACGGAGCTTGGTTGTCAGTGCCATCGACACTGACCCTGTGTTCACCATACTTCGCTGTCGCTACGACGAAACCGTCTCGATAGAGGCCATCCGGGACTCGCTTTCCGCGGCGGGCCACGACCCCGACTCGGTCCTCAAAAGCGAGCGTCTCCGAACCGTCGGCGAGACTGTCACTGTTCCACTCGGTGTCGATCCTGACTACCGGAACTGGCAGGTTGTCGTCGGATTCACGCTCGCACGGGCCACCGAGGCGTCGAACCAGGTCAATCGTATCGTCTCGCGGTTAATAGCCGACGGCCTCGCCGATGACGCTGCAATAGTCGCCCGCTGGCGCTCTGTCGACGAATGGTTGGTAGCGCTCACGGACTTGCTCTCACGGGCAATAGCGCGGTCAGACCTGTACACGCACTTCACGACCACCAACGACGAATCCCTTGACAGTCTTCTTGACTGGACAACTAATAGCCTACAACATCAATGACACGAACAAATCTTACCCCAATAATCGAGACGGAACAGCCCACAGCGTACGTCAAGATCGGTAAGACTATTATCGGAAACTCAACGACGCTGGTAAAGATAGAGAGCAGCGGCACGAGCGTTTACTTCTATGCTAAGCCTGTCGACGACTATCTCTCAGGCAACAAGAACAAGGCACGCCTCCATGAGAACGTCGCCGAATTGTTCGGACCTGGCGACCAGATCGCCGACCCGTCGACGTTCATCGTCGACACCGGTGTCTCGGTGAACAAGGTTCCCGACTGCGCTGAGGCCGAACTGTACATCCAGGGATCTGCTACCCGAGAGCAGGTTGAATCGTTTATGCGGGAGAACAACTACCTGCTCCACTCCATAGAGGAAGTCATCAGCACGTCCAATGGCTTCGTCAGTGTCGATGTCGCATCCGTGAGTCCCGCCCGATACAGCACCGTCCGCGTGACCCCGGAGACGGAACTGACGTTCCTTGATCGGGAGGCCTATGAGCGACAGAAAAGTAGTGACAGGGGTCGCGACGAACAGTCCGGGAGCGGTGATGCCGGAGAAATGGATGTAGATATCGATGTCTCGCCAGAGAAACCGACGGTTAGCTTCGAGGACGACGTAGCGGGTCTTGAAGAGGTTAAAGAGACTGCTAGGATGCTGCTGGCGCTGTTCGATCCTGAGACAAAGCAGGCGGTGAGCGACCGTTACGGCGAGAGTTTCGCGTCACGCGGCGGTAGTATGCTCCTGTATGGTCCGCCGGGCTGTGGGAAGACGCTCGTCTCGGAGGCTATCGCATACGAAGCGGCCAACAACACGAACATCGAGGAGGAGTACGGCGACGTGAAGTTCCTCCCGGTGAAAGGCGGCGACATTCTCTCACGGTATCCAGGTGAAGCTGAGCGTCGTGTCGAAGCCGTCTTTGAGGAGGCTCATCGGGTCGCACAAGACGGATTCGCCGTTCTCTTTTTCGACGAGATAGAGACGCTCATTCCAGACCGGAGTGACGATAATCTCCAGCGCCACGAACGCTCCTTGACCAATGCATTCCTCCAAGAGATGGGGACCGACAAGATGGAGGACAACCTGCTGGTCATCGGTGCGACGAACATGCCGTTTACCATTGACCCGGCAGCGAGCCGCCGGTTCCCGCTTCAGCAGTTCATCCCTCAGCCGGGCCAGGCCGTGATGAGCCAGGTCTGGGAGAAGGAACTCGCTAGTCTCGAAGCGGCAAACGGCGACGCGAACATCGATTACGACCAGCTTGGTGACGCCTCTATCGGGTACACGCCAGCCGAGATTGCCGACCGTGTTCTGGGTACCGACCTGCAACGCGACCTCATCAGAAGCGTGATAGACGACTCCAGAGAGCCAGTCACGCCGGACACAGCGTACCTGCTTGGCCGTCTGGAGGACCACCAGCCGAAGACGGTACGACAGTTCGTCACCAGCGTCAGGGACGAAGCCGACGCTCTGGAAGGATATCCGGCGATGCGCGATTACGTCAGTGAGCAGGCCGAGCGGCTAGACCTCTCGATGGGCAGTGGGTCACTGGCCGACCAACTGGCCGCCGTCGCGGAGAACGACGACAGTTCGGGGGCGTAATCAATGTCATGGGGGGACCGAACATACACGACGGTCACGGAGTTCTCGCTCGGGAGCGACACCATGTTTGCCGCCGATACGTCGGCGGTGGTACTGGCGACACCCGCAGGCCGCATCAACGTTGTCGGTGAAGACGGGACGCGGACGCTCTCCGTCGGCGGGCCAGTCGAATCTGTGGCGGCTGACGGTTATGTGTTTACGCTCGCCGACGGAACAGTGACTGCACAGACGACAAGCGGTATCGAACTGTGGACGACGACCGTCGAGACGGCGACGGCGATTGCGGTCGTTGGAACCGGTGGCCTCCTAGCCTGTGTCACCGATGACGGTCGTGTTGTCGGACTGGACACCGAAACCGGAACCGAACTATACGACAGCGAGCGGCCCCACGCTGACGTCTCGGATATCGCGGCAGTGACCGGCGGACACGGACGCGTGGCTGTCGCCGCCTGGTCGTTTCTAACGGCGCTCGATGACACCGGCGACGTGCTGTTCGACCGAAACCTCGATGGAGCCATCGCTCAGGTAGCTGTCCTCAGCGACGCTGTCGTGGTGAAACTGAAAGACGGCCGGCTGACCCGACTGTCGCTCCCTGAGGCTTCCCAGACGTGGACACAGTCGACGGACGCCCATGACCTGTCACCGCTTGACGACGGCGTTCTGACGGTCGACGACGAGGGCCTCAACTACGTCGATAGTCACGGTACCGTCGAACCCCTTTCGCTGCCGGGCGGTGACAGAGTCGTCGCAGCGACTGACGGCTCGTTCGTCGTCACTGCCGGGGGTGGCACACAGACGGTGTTTCGCCGCGGAAGACCGCCAGCCGCCAGTCTCGAAGCCACACTGCTGACCGAGACGGTCAGTGCAGGGGAGCCAGTCCGCTACCGGGTCACTAACGCGGGGACCGACCACGTCGACGTTCCGGTAACTGCGTCGACGCCGGCTGACAGCCCGATTCAGGTGAGCGGGCAACAGACAACTGTTTCGCTCGCCCCCGGGGACACCATGGAGGTCGGTGTTCGTGTCCGAGACGTAACCGAGGGGACACCAGCGACAGTGACGCTCAACGCCGACGGGACAACAGTCACGACGGATACGGTGGAAGCTGACCGGGACGTTGACCCGACAGCCGCCATAGAAGCTGTCCCGACTGACCAGCGTGTCACACCGGACGGCATCGAGACAACTATCTCAGTGACAAACGACGATACATCGCCAGTTGAGATAGCCACGGAGGACGAGACAATTACCGTCCCCGCCGGTGACAGTAGGTCCGTGACAGCGCTGCCGTCGACCGACGCCGAGCCGACCTGCTCGCTGTCCGTGACTGTCGGTGACCGGACCGAGACGATGCCGGTACCTATCGACCACCCCACCGGTTCACCGACACTCGATATCTCCGCTGGAGGCGACCACTCGAGCCCCTTCCTGGACGTGACTGTCGCCACACCGTTCGAGGCGACGCTCGTCGGGAGCCTGACTGTGGAAGCCGGGGACCGGCTATCGCTCACTCGGCCGGTCGAACTCCCCGGCGATACAGAACTCCGCCTTGCCGTCCCACTGACCGAGTCGTTCACCGCGGGCGGTCTCGACGTTACCGCGTCGCTCAAGGGCCACGGCGTGTCCGAGCAGGAGACACTGCCCAGGGACACGTGGAAGCACCCTGACAGACCCGGGGACGATTCGGACACTCGCTCTGACCACGCATCACCGGCTACCGCCCAGTTCGCTCAGGAGGCGTCGGACCCAGTCACTGACCGGTCGACAACATCACAGACAGGGGCGGAGTCCGCCGACACGAGAGGCGAGCGTTCCAGCGACCAGACGGCCCGTCCCGAGCTCCAGACTAACAGAGCCGTGCCAGAGTCGGTCCCGAAGGGCCACAAATTCACGGAGACGGTTGCGGTGACGAACACTGGGACGCGCCCGGCAACGGACATCACACTCGAACTGGCCGGCCAGCAGTTCCACGTCGACCGCCTCGAACCCGACCAACGCCTCGAAATCGAGCGTGACCACGCCGTATTCGAGACCGGACCGTTCGACATCAAGGGCGGCACAGTCGCCCACAGCGGAGAATCGCTCCGCTTCACAACCCGGACAGTGAGCGTGGATCAGTCACGGTTTCTGCTCCGTGTAACTGCCAGCGGCGGCCCCTCCGAGACAAAACTGGCGTTCAGGTGCACGAACACTAGTGACACCCCCCGTCGGGTCAACGCACTCGGCATCGATCCGGAGACAGGACCCGACCGAGTATGGCGACTCTCCGACAGCCCGGATCTCGCGCCCGGCGAAACCGTCTCTTTCGAACGCACTGCCGACTTGGATGTGCCGGATACCCCGTTTTCGGCTGGCGTCCAGTACCAGGGATTGGACGAAGAGACGGTGGGGGTCTGGACCCTCGCGGCGGTCGGGTCAGACACAGAACAGGACAGCTTGTTCAGTCTCTCTGCCGTACCACAGTCACACCCGGTCGTCGGCCGCAACACGACTATCGAGTGTACACTGACAGCTGGGACCACGGTGTCAGACCTGACCGTCGAGGCTGACGGCGGGATGGTCACACCACTTGCGACCGGCGAGCGCGACATCGGTCACGTAGAGGCCGGGAATGCGCAGCGGCACGTCGTCGACATCGAGCCAGCCACACAGGGTGAAGCGACGTTTACCGTGACGGTGACGGGCGTCGTCGCTGACGAGGATATCGAGCGGACGTTCAATGTTACCGGGCCCGTCGCTGCTGCCGACGCTGAACTGGCTGACACTGATATCGTGGACGAGTGGACCGTGACCGAGAACGGTGAGACGGAGTCCGGAGAGAGTGTTTCTCACCTGGTTACGCCGTGTCGTTCGCCAACAGGAAATCGCCTCTGACTGCTTCCGTCGAGTCCTGCACGTACCGGTAGATCGCTCGGGCTTCAAGACCGAGTCCAGTTATGAACGCGACCACAACGAACCCGGCCAGTCCAAACGACAGCAGTCGGCCCTGCTCCATCCGCTGAGAGAAGGCCATCCGCTCGGACTGAGCCGTCTGTGCGCGGCTGGACGCTCCAGCGGACTCGAACTGTTGTTCAGCCTGCGTGTACGACTCAACGACAGCCGACTGTTGTCGCTCGACACCATCCAGGTTCCCTATCCAGTACACCGGCCGACCGCCGACAGTCAGTAGCGTCCCGGCGGTGAGATTCGCCTGGTCCTGGCGGGCTGACTGCAGGTTCGCGTTCCCGTCACTGACGAGCGTGGAGTAGTTACTGAACGCCGATTGAGACTCCGCTTCCAGCCGTTCTGCCTCTGAATCGTCGCCAGCGAGGGCTGCAAGCTGTGCGAGTTGGCGAGTGGTCTGCGCCCGCTCGAGCATCGTCGTGTCGTTCGACGCCAGTCGCTGCTCGTAGTGGCCACGTTGCTCATCGAGGAGTTCTGTGAGAATCTCTTCGGCGGTACCGGCAGCGCGGTCCAGTCGCGTGCGTGCGGCCGGTGTCTGCACGCGGCCGGACGCAGACGCAAGCGTGTTGTACGTCGCTGCCGCTCGCGTCAGCGACCGCTGTGCCGCAGTGTGGTTTCCGGCATCCATCTGTTGCCGAGCGTCGATCGTGTACCGGAGGAACAATGCGGTGCTTCGACCGGCCGCGCTGACGGTCGTGACGTCGTTCCTGGCCTGTTGGGAGCTGTCCTCTCGTATTTCTGTCGTCAGTTCCTCCATCGCGCTTGCCGTCTCACTGGCGACAGTCCGATGACGGTTATCGCCGTTACTTTCGGCCGCCCGCAAGTCATCGACCGTCGCCGTGAAATCGACAGGTCGCGGCGTAGCCGTGACGGTGATGGTTTGTGTTTCGATATTATCGCCGGTGATGCGATACTCCCACGTGTACTGGGTGAAAAACTGCGCACGCGTGTCGAAGGTGAGTGAGGTAACCAGTGGCGAAGTCTCACCGGCGGCCAGTGAGTCGGGCCGTTCCGCGAGCGTGAGCCAGCCTTCTTGGGGCCCAGACACCAGACGTATGTCGAAGTTCTCGATGTCGTTGTACCCCAATCGTTCGCTGATAGCGATGTTCCGGGTAGCGGTTCGGGTCGCGACAACGCGCCCGTAGGCTATGTCCGTCGTCTCCACGTCGATTTCTGTCTCGTGTTCGACAGAGATTGTTGCGGACGTGCGCTCCTGTCCGGCCTCTTGAGCGTCGACAGCCACGTTCATCCGCCGGTCGCCCGGATCCGAATCGGCGTCAGCGGTCACCCGCACCTCGACGGTTCTGGAACTCTGTCCGGGGATGGTGTCGGGCGCATCGACGACTGTCGCCGTCATTTCGCTCCCTGTAATTGTCGGGGTCACTGACGAGATATCCATCGGCCGGTCGCCGCCGTTCTCTATTGTAACCGGTACCGTGTTCGAGAATTCGCTCTGCTGGGCGCGTGGCTCGTCGAACGCGATGGTGCGGTCCGGCGCGGAGACCGACTCGTAGTAGGGAGGATAGATGACGCGAGCGGTGAACAAGATGGTGGTGCCGGTCCCATCCGGATCGTCGGGTCGGAGTGTCGCGTCCCAAGAGAGATCCGTGTGTTGCTGTGCGCTCGATTCTGGTGATATCGTCACTGTCCCGACCCGCTCACCATTTGCTTCAATGTAGCCGTCGACGCCCGATAGCGTTATTTCCCCGTCGGGATGCTGGTTGTCGAAGACTACCTGCACGCCGTTAACATCCTCGTACCCACCGCTTTCCTCCAGAATGAAATCGCCCGAGACAGACTCACCGATGAGAACGTCTCCAAGATCGATGTCCCTATCATCTGCGGTCAGTACGGGCGCTTTGATGACATCGATGGTAACGGTGAACGATTCGGTGTTGCCCAAGGAATCCTCAACAGTCACAGTAAACGAATGTGCCCCCTCTGAAAGGGATTCCTCGGCCGACACGTCGACTTCAACGGTTTCAGTGTCACCGGCACCGATTTCCGATGGCGTCGAGACATCAACGTCCATCCCCGACGGGACACCGTTTGTCGACGCCGAGACGCCGGTCATGACGCCGTCGCCTCTGTTATCCACATCGACATCAATAGTCGTCGACGCGGTGCTGTCTGTCGTGAACGACACCTCGCCGTCCTGTGAGTCGACCGAATCGAACTGTGGCTCCAGCACTTCGACATCCACTGATAGTGTTTCCGAGTAGCTCCCGCTGGGGCCGCTCACCGACGAGAACAGGTCGTAGGTACCCTCTCTAGCTCCGTCCTGAGCGGTCACCTCGTACTCGACGGTGTAACTCTGACCGGCTTCGACTGTGAACGACTCGCTGCTCTGGAGCGTGAAGGTCACGTCCCCAGCGCTTTGACTATCGCTGGTCGGGCTGACAGTAGCAGTCCCGTTCCCCTGGGCCGTGAAAGAGTAACTGAGCGTCGTCGTATCGCTGTCACCGCTCTCTGCGGCTTCCAGTTCGAGCGTGCCCGTGTTGGAGGCTGCCGCCAGACCGACACTAGTGACGAGACACAGCACTACGAACGCAACCGTCGCTACGCGGGTCGAGTTATCCACGGATCATCGCCCCCACGAGCACGGAGTCGCCGTGTGCTGCGGCCTCTAAGTCCCGCTTCCAGACTGTCAGCCGCCAAGCGATAAGCGAACACACGAGTCCGAGGACTGCAGTGTAGCCGACGATGAGAACGGCACTCGCGAGCGCCAGTGTGGTCCGGACGCTCCCGATACTTGACTGGACCGTTGTCAGTGCGCTGGCCCGCGACGAAAGCCCGTGTTTCTCCGCCAGAAAGACGGCGGTTTCCGCTTCGACTGCCGCCGACTGTGCGTCCCGGTACTTCGGGAACACGCTGAAGCCGTACGTTATCAGCGCACCTGTGACGCTGTCACAGTCGGTACAGCTATCGACGAACGCCGATGCACTCGCTGCTGAGGTGTTCATTTCTGAGATATCTGCCTGATATGTTTGCTCGGTGCTCTCCACGCGGAGCAGTACCTGTGAGTAGCGGTCGGTCGCTCCCGCTCGCTGGTAGGCTAGTGCGGCCCGGCGCAGCGTCGTGATACGGTCTGGGGTCACCGATTCTGATTCGGCGGCAGACTGGAGTGACCGACCGGTACGGTCGTAGAACCGCTCTAGAGCGACTGCCGAGAGGACAGCGTATTGCTCGCCACCCTCGACGGTCCGTAGCTGACTGCTGACCGCGTTTGTTTCGTTTGCCGCGTCGATTGCGGCTCCGTACTCGCCGGCCTGCTGATGGCTATAGGCCCTGTCGAAGGTCTGCAGCAGGTCGAGCACGAGTGCCATCCGCTCGGCTTTCGTCTCGGTGAAGTTCCCGATCTGGACCGCAAGGACTGCCTGGGACCGGATGATCTCGAACTCGCTGTAGCTCGTGTACGCGGCCGTCCCGTTCAGGTCTCGGAACGCCGTCAGGTACGCCGACGCAGAGTCCGGCGCTGTTTCGTTGGTCTGTGCGAACGCGGTCGGCTGGTCAGTGGCCACCGGGGTCGACGTGGCCGGGCTCGCACTGGTCGCAGCCGGCACCGTGACCATCCCGAGGACGACAACCAGAATGACGTAGTAGCTTTTCATTGTTAGTACACCGTCCGTTCCATCCGCCTTCGAAGGTCGTCGTCGTCGAACAGGCCATCAATCGCATCCAGTAGCGCCTCCGCAACCGCGATGAGCGCCGCCGACTGGACCTGTGTCGCGCCCGTGTTGTCCCGGACCATTGTCCGGACCGCCTCCCACATCTCCCGTGCCGGGCTTACCTCCGCCATGTCGCTGACCGAGGCCGAGATACGCTCGTCCACTGTCTCAAGCTGGTCCAGAATCTCGCCCCGCTGTTGCCCGATATCCTGCGTCGCCAGCTCCGTCACCCGAGAGACACTCAGTTGGCCCTGCCACGTCGCCGAGACGGACTGAAGATCGGAACACGCCGAGAACAGGTCGACGTTTCGTTTCGAGGTCATCACGTCGCTGATTGTCTCCGCTGCGACCTCGCCGGCGTCGAGTACCGCGTCGACGACCTCGTCTGGAGAGACACCCGCGACTAGCAGTGGATAGCCACTGTTCGGAACTTCGGCCGCCGTATCGGCGATGGATTCGACGACGCTGGCGTAGTACGCCGGAATCGCCCCGTCACGGCGGCTCACGGTCCCGATGTCGTCGGCGCGGCTGCGGAGCGACCGGACCCGGTCGGTTGCCGCCGACGTGAGCCGGTAGTCGAACTCGACGGCGGTCTTCGTCCGCGCTGTCTCGCCATCCCGAACGGTCACCGACGCCTGCTCGGCGCTGAACTGGGACGGGAACTCTTCCAGCGACGGCTTGATCGAGTAGCGTCCGACCGGGAGGTCCGACAGCGTGACCGACCCGTCCTCCGTCGTGGCCTTCGTCTCCGAGTCCGCCGTGCGCTGGCTCTCGACGGTCACCGGGATCTCGGGAACGCCTCTCCCATCCAGTGTAACCGTAGCGTGGACGCTGCCGACCAGCGGCCGGAGCTTCAACGTTTTACTGACACCTCTGGCGGTATCGGTCGTCGACCACGATGCTGACTCGTACTGTTCGTGGTCGACCTGCATCTCGAACGCTGACGCCGATACCGGTAGTGGTTCGGTCCACTGGCCGTTCTCGCTTGTCCGGCCGGACCGCTGTTCCCCGTCTATTGAGACAGTCACGTCGATATCCGGTATCGGTTCGCCAGTGTCCTGATCAAGTACCGTCACCGACGCGGTAGGTCGGTCAAATGCGATATCGAGTCTGCCATCGTTGGTCTGGATATGTGTGTTGTCGGAAGCCGACTGACCGGCGAATTTTGCTTTCGCTTCCCATCGCCCCTCCTCCAGTTCGATGGTTGCGCTTCCGTCACTGATGTCGACAGTACGCGTCTTGGTTCCCATCTGTTCGTTGACTGTGACTGTCATGGGTTCCCGAATCGGCGTCCCCGCTGAATCGTGAACCCGTATCGTCGTCCGGTAGGTCGTTGGCGTCTGTGCGGCGTCCGTGTTCGTTCTATACGCGCCAACCCCGAGTACGGCGCCCGTCCCGACGTATCCGTAGCCCAGTCCAGTGCTGATCTCGCGCTGGAAGGACACCGGCAGGTACTGGAGGTATAGCAGTGCCAGTACCCCAACGAGGCCGAGACAGACTACGAGGAGACTGGTGTCCAACGCACGCATCATCGTCATGTCGGTCAGTTTGGTGATAAGCTGCCATATACCAAGGATGAAGGCGGCAACCGCAACTGTCGTTGCGATGAATACACCGAGTGCAACGGGGTCGCCCGAAGCGCTCCACCAGCCGAACGGGAGCCAGGCGACGACCGTCCCGACCAGTACGCCGAACGTCAGATGATTCAAATTGGTCTTGCGCTGTGAAAGCCCGTAAGCTATACCGAACGCCCCCGTCCCGAGAACACCGGCGAGTAAGAGGCCGAGATTGTCCTTGAGTACGTTTATTGGTTCCATAGTCGTCTCCTTATCGACACCGGCACCACCGTCGTCTTGCTCGCCGCTACTACCCGTTGCAGTTACCGAAACCACGCGATAATTGTCCTCGGCCTGTCCGAGCAGTGCAACGGTGAAATTGTCGCCGTTCTCACGGACTGGCTTCGGGATCTCCAGCGTTGCGGTCCCACCCTCCGTCGACACGACCGACGCGTCGTATCGCGTTACAGGCCCGCTTTCGTTGATCTGTATCCAGACCGACGAGGGGGCTGTGGGAGCCTCTGGGAGGGTGACGTTCTGCTTGGTCGTGTTCCACTCGACAGTCGCCTGTGCGGATGCGAGTTCCAGGACCGATTCGGGCGACCCACTCTTGTTGTACACCTCACGGTCGCCGTTATCAATGCGGAGATGTAACTTCTCGGCGTACAGCAGTTGCGCGGGTATCGGCAGCGTCCCGCCAGTCCCCGTCGGCCCGCCAGCAGTGACCGTTCGGCTGAACGTGCCTCCAGGCCGCTCCGTCTTGGCCCACACCTCGTACGTTTCACCGTTGTTGACGAGTGGATGGCTCACAGTAGCCTCGCCTGTCGATGGCATGACGTACGCCGGCGCTTCGGCCTGCGGGTTCACATCGTATGAGACCACCGGGTCAGTGTCCGGGAGGACAACGAACGTGATGGTCTCGTACAGCGAGACGTTGCCCTCGAACCGGTCCATTCGGACGCGAATTTCGCCGTCTTTGTACGTCCCGTCAACAGTCGTGTTTCCGGAATTGTACTTGATTGCAACCGGTACAGCCGTCCCCTCGGGAATCCCGACGACCGACGTTCCGTTGACCGGAAGCGTGATGTTACGGCCGTCCACACCGCCCTTATCGCTTCTTTCAACGTATCGAAGGTCTACCGTCTTCCCGACGGTGGTCCCGTTGACCGTCACGTTCACCGTCGCTTCCCTGTGGTCTCCGGGTACGTTCCGGAACGCAGAGACCGGTATCGGTGGAGTGCTTGTCTCCTGTTTCGAAAAGTTCAGGTCGTAGCTCGCGACCTGCGTGTCTCCTAGCGAGACATTGGTGGTCTGGATCCCGTTCTCGTTAAATCCGCCCGTGGAGACGGTCACCGTCACCGAATCTCCATCCCGAGTCACCGTGACGTGTTGGTCGGCCGCGGCGCTGCCAGCGACGGCCCCGAGAACAGCTATCGCAACGACGAGCCAGCAGACGACCACGCGCCCAGTTTTTCCTCGGTGTGCCATCGCCATGTGTGTCACCTCCGATTGTCCGAAAGGTACTCATCGAGGTTCTGCTGAATCGTCCGGAACTGCTCGGCGGTGAACTCCGCCGTCGGCGTGTCGATGTCCGTTGCGAGGCCGTGTTCGGTAGCCTCGTCCATGATTCGGTCGAACTTCGGCCGGGACGCATCAAGCAGCGGGTCGAGATCGAACCCACCGAACAGCAGCAATACGTCGACACTGTCGCCCTGCCGCGAAGATGGCGTCAGCGTCGGCATCTGGTGGACCACCTCGTCCATGCCGTTGTTGTCGAGCCACTGCTGGAGTGCCATCTCCAGATCCGCTTCAGTGTATTCGCCGGCTTCGATGAGATGTTCCGGGGCCCGGACCACGGCGTACACCACCTTGGACGTGCTCGGGTCCATCGGGACGAACACGTTGTCTGCGGCCTTATCGAACAGTAAGTCCAGTTCGAACACCGAGGGCTGATCCATCGCGATGCCGGGCGTGAAGTGGTAGGCATCGAGGCGCGACGGCCAGGTTATGAGGTCTGAAACGTCGACGACGCTGTGTGTCTGGCGGCCGGCCCCAATCATCATATCGACTGCTTCGATGACGTTGCGGTTCACGGATTCATACCGGTCTTCATCAGGGCCGTTGAGGTCCTCATCGTTTGAGACGTGGGTGTTCGAGGCTAGGATAACCATGTCGGCGTTCTGTGTCCCATCGTACCACCGAAGCAGCCGCGAGAGGCCACAGACGGCGTTGAAATGCCGCTGGCCCCCCTCGAAGTCGTACGGCCACGCTGCCAGTGCGACGTGGACGATGTTCTCCATCGCCGAGTTTGGCGGGTCGTCCTTGAGCGACTTGATGATGTACGGCACGGAGCCGTTCCCGGTCCCACCACCGAGAGTCATCATGTAGAGGAACGCGTCGGAGTTACCGATACCGCTTTCCACTATCTGTTCGTTGATACGGTCCTGGTCGATTTCGGCACACTGCTCGCCGCCCGGAAAGTAGTTTCCCACACCGTCGAGCGGGCCGAACTCCAGGGTGTGGTCGGCCCGTATGTCCTGTATGTCGATAGTGTTGCGCTCCAGTCGCTCGATAGTGTTTGCGATATCAGTCCGGTTGGTGTTCATCACCAGCACTCGGTCGTCGATACCGGGATTTTCGGTGCGACTGAACAGCGTCGAAGCGATACGGCCGCCGCCCTCACCGGATGCGAGAACGGCCCAGCGGGTGTACGTGTCTGATTGTGCCATTGCTATGATTTCGTGAGATGATCGTCGGCAACAGTTGCGTCGTCGAGTTCTGCGGTTGCGATATCAGCCAATGCCGCGTCCGGAACCGGTGCGGAGAGGAACCGCTCCCGAAGTTCGTCGAACGCGATCGACTCGCCGTCCTCGAGGTTGTACGCCACGACGTTCTCGAGTTCGCCGACGAGTGTTTCCCCGTCGTAGACGAGAACGGTCCCGTCGTCGAGTTGGGTCGTGCCGTGGTCCGCTCGGTCAGCCCACAGGACCAGCAAACAGGGGATGTAGCTCTCGTCGACACGGTAGGACATCCCAGTGCTGAGATATCCTTCCTCATCGAACCGGTCGTCGAAGGTCTCTTCGAGATCATCCAGATACTGCTCGGACTCCTCCTGCACGCCGTCACAGACGCGGTCCTGAAGTGTCACTTCAGGCAGATCAAGCGAGACTTCGGAGTCAGTGTCGACCTCTGCGGTCGTCTCGGCCGGCCCGAAGTCATCGTCGCTGGGGATGGCTTTTATCGTGTACTCGCCGAAGGGAACGTCGGTGAACGTGGTCGTACCGACGAGCGGCGTCGTCACGGTGTCGGTTGCGGTGTGCCTGTCGCTTTCGAGCGTGATGTTGATATCTCGGTCCGGACCACCGCGCTCGAATTTAGCAGTGACATCGACCGTGTAGGTCTCGGCCTCGCCGTCGATTGAGAGGCTCGGTTCGTCGATATCAAACGAGACCGTCTCGGGGTTTTCCCGGTAGTACAGCCCGAGGAACTGCTCCTCGTGCTGTCTGACCGGGAGATCGTCAGCGCCGACGTAGCCGGTGGCTTGCAACTCCGTGTCGATGACGTCCCGAACGTGGTCGTAGCCGCTCACGACATCGGCTTTCGGTTGCAGGGCGTCCAGTGCCGCAGTGAGTTCGTCGACCGCTTCGACCCAGAGATCCTCGAAATTCTGGAGATCCGATGTCTCCCGTAGGTCCGTGGTGAACCGCCGGTCGTGGGCATCCGGAACGGTGTAGTAGCCGTCCGGGATATCAGCTCGGTCGAGTTTCGCGACCACTGCATCAAGGTCGTCAGCCAGTTCTTCGACAATAACGAGCGCGACATCGCGGGTCGCTTCGCGGTGTTCGGTCAGTGCGGACAGCTCCATCGCGTCGTCGAGATCGGCGACAGCCCGCTGGATGTCACCCACATCCGTGTCCGTGTCGGTAAGGTACTCGTCCGCGTCGCTGGCCTCGATGGTGTCGAGCAGCGAACGGAGAGAGGCTCGGACGGTACTGAACGCGCTTTCGCCCTCTCTGCGGACGATATCACGCGTGTCAAGCAGTGCCATCACGGCGTCCCCAAACCGGTCTGCCGCTGCCGCGGCCCGGGCCTCTGCCAGCTGTTCCTCGACCGTCTCACGGTCCACGTCATCCGTTGAGCCGACGGTGTTCTGTATCGTTTCGGCTGCCGAGTCGACCTGTTCTGTAGCAACCTCACGTGCGTCATCGAGCTGTGCCCCGGCGGCCGTCCAGTCGTCGTCAGGAACGTCCGCTGGCGTCGGGCCTCGCGAAGCCGGCACGAGGTCGTCTATCCGCTCCAGTTCCCCGTTGATAGCCTGAATACGCTGCCGGACTCGCTCTCCAAACGCCTTGTCGAGGTCCTCGTCGAAGGCTTCGATGCGAGTCGCAAGTGAGTTGATGTCCTCCAGTGTGTCGACGCCGTTCAAGGTGAACGCGCCGTTTTCGCGGTCGAAGTCGATACCCGCTGTGCCGAGGTCCGCGATGACTGCGTCCACGCCCAGGCCAAGGCCATCGCCGAACACGTCGGGGTACTCCCGTCGGATCCGCTCGCGCTTTTCCCAGACATCAGTAAAGGATTCGCCGACCTCACGTGCGCGCCGGCGCGTGTACTGCGTCTGATCTGTCCCGGTCGAAGCAATTCGCCGGCGAACCCAAAGGCCGCCGACCACGACTAGCATCGGTGCGATAGCGGCGGCGGCATACACCGCGAGCTGCGACCCGAAGAGGACGAACACACCCGCGCTGAGGAGGCCGCCGAGTAGTACCAAGCCGAATATCCCAGCCATCGTCTTGCCGGAAGATTTCACAGGAGAGCACCTCCCAGGCCGCTCACGACGAGCAGGGCCACGCCACCGACGAGGAAAGCAAGGCCGATAGCCACCGGCACCGTCAACAGCGACCGGTCGAAATCGCTCCCGCTGAAATCACGGAAGTCCTGTGTCTTCTTCCCGAACTGCCTGAGTCTGTACCCCCCGCCGATGGCCCCGATGACGAGGCCAGCCAGTATGCCCGCTGCCATGTTGATGAGAATCGTCTGTCGTGCCGCTTGCTGGACGCTATGCAGCGCCATCCGATACTGTTCGAGTGCGGCTTCAGTCTGCGTGTCTGTCCGCTGTTGGCTCTCGTGGAGGGTTTCGAGTTCCGTCGCGTGGGCGGCACTCGGGCGCATCTCTGCCCGAAGCTGTGCGTATAATTGTGCCCGGAGCATGCGCGCCCGGGCGTCCGCAGTCGACTGCGATGCGTTCATCTCTTCGAGAGTCGTGTTTGCCGACTCCACCTGGTCCAGGAATGCGCCCGGTTCACTGGGGTTAAGACGTGCAGCTGTATCGTTTAGCTCGTTTGCGGCCGTTCTGGTGTCGTTTGTCGCTTCGATGTACTCGGTTTGGTTGGTCTCGTACGTGGCGGCCTGTGTAGAGTGGAACGTCAGCGTCTGGTTCGTCAGCCGCGACTCGACTGTCGGTCCCATTTGGAGGGTGACAGTAAGCTCCGCTGACTGGGGCTTCCCCGAGAGGCTCTCCGGGCCTAGTACGACACGTGTCCCCTCAGTCGGGATTGTCGCGCTATATGTCATCCCGTCACGCTGCACGTTATCTAAACCGGCCTGATCGGTAATCCCCCAGATTTCGCTGCCGCCCTGTTCGGGACGGACGGGACTGCCGTCTTCGCAGTAGGCGACGGAGACGTTCGTCCCGGGATACAGCGTGACACTGTCAGTGTAGCCCTGACTGTGACCGGCAACGAACACGACCGGCGCCCCGGAGATCCCGTTACACGCCTGTTGTATGTCCGCCGTTCGATCTGCCGCTACCGACCCTGAACACAGCACCGCGGCAAGCACGACTGCAATGATGACCGTTCGCGCTCTCATGATAGCTTGGTGTTCCAGTACGCAAACATCGACACGCTTCCGAGTACGATACCGAGGCCGAGGCCGAGCAGGACGCCGGTTCCGGCGTGTAAAAACGGCTGCTGGCTGAGCTGTACTGTCGTTGCGACGTCCGCAGTCCGTCTCTGTGCCGCAGCGATTTCGCTGGCCGCCTGGCCGGAGCTCGACCCGACGAGCAGGGCCAGAGCCACGAGCGTGCTGCCGCCAAGCCAAGCCCGTTTCATGAGACGACGGCCTCGGATTCCTGTTCGTACTCGGCGGCGAGCGATTCGAGTTCAGCGAGTCTGTCAAGGTCTTCCCGGCGATAGGTAAACAGCGTGGTAAACGAGACTAAATTCCGCTTCGTAAGCGTCACGCCCAGATTCACCTCGTCACATCGAGTGGTAAGGAAAGATCGGAGTTTCGAGGTGTCAACCTGATACGCAGTTCCTGCGACGTACTTTGATGGCGCCCGCAGCAGCCCAATTGCTTTCCGGGCCTCCTGTGTATCGACGTTTTCGACAGTCTGTTTGAGGTCCGAAAGGTGCGCCAGTGCGGAAGCATCGACAGTTTTCCCGCCGACGAGGGGCAATAGATACCCTGACAGAGACTGTGTCATCTGAACTGAACGTCCCATCGACGCATAGCCTGTCTCGCTCTGCTCACCGCCAAGACCGAACGAAAGGCTCGTGACGATATCCTGAATGTCGATAATCGGCAGGTCGACATCGTACTCGCTACGGTCTATCCGCTCCAGGACGGTCCCGGAGACCAAGTCGACCATCGACGCCGCGACGTACTCGTTCAGGTCCGTGAACTGGCCTTCGGCGGCCTCGTGGTAGGAAAGCCGCTGATTGTCGACGAGGATTATACCGTCGGCCTCGTCCTCAATACGGTTCAGGCCGTACCGCGCGTTCCAAGCCTGTCGGCTTGGCGAGGCCGTCTCGTCATCGGTTTGGCCGACAGGACCCTGCGTGTTCGGGAGCACACAGACGGCAATCGTCTTGCAGGCCCCATCTGTGTAGTCGTCGATGGCCTCGATAATGTGGGGTGTAATTCCACAGCCTGTCCCGCCACCGAGGCCGCAGAACACGAACGCAAACGGGATGTTCGCCTCGGCAGTGGTCGTTTCGCCGTCTCCCTCCTCGGTCCGCTCCGACAGCTCGTCCCGGAGCGTACCATCGAGGATATCCCGGTTATCAGCCATCACCTCGTCGGCACGGACAGGGTTGCGGCCGAATCCACCGGTGACCTGCTCCTCGAATCCGTCCGTTGTTCCGGGCACCAATCCAGGCCCCTCGGCAACACCGTACCAGTTGTCGCGGCTGATATTCTGTAATTTTTGTAAGTCCCGTATTGTTGAATTGAACACGAGCGGGGTCGCTATCTGCCCCATGTTTTTGTGGGCGAATATCTCGTCCACAATGGAGCTGCCTGCCTGTCCAGCTCCCACAAAAAAGTATGGCATTAGATATGTATTCGAGTATCCAGTATTATAAATGTGTTTCTGCTTGTGTCGAGTAGGTGAAAGAAGACATTTGTGAACAATATCGAAGTTTATGTAAATGAATAGTAGACTTATCTCATTCGAAGGGAATCGAGTCGTTTCAGCCCCGAAGCTGTTCGAGCAATACGCTGTAAGCGTGGCGTTCGTACAGCTCACCGGTCCAGTCCAGTGTCTTGTCGGCGGCTTCAAGATACCCGGCGGCTCGCTCCGGATTCCCACCCGCAACAGCCTCATCAGCGTCTTCCTGTAGTTCGCTGACGAGTTCGAGGAAATGAATCGGAATACTGTGGTCGTGCTGTGGATAGTTCGATGGATACTGTGTCCGCATCGTCGACCGCCGGTCCTCAACCGCATCTCGCAACGCTTTCACGTCCGGTTCCCCGCTGCCACTGTCGCTCCCTGCTTGAAGCTGTGCTAACAGGCGGTGGTCGTAGAATCGGAGTTCCTGCCGGGCTGCGTACACAGTAACGAGGTCCGACTCACCGGCCTGTGAGACCATGTCCGCGAGTTCCACCGCCCGTTCCTGAAGGAGTGAGCCAACGTCCGAGTCAGTCTCCCGGAACTCGTCGACCAGCCGGTTGGCCAGCCGGGCTACGTCATCGGCGTCAATACCGTCAAGCCGATGGCCCGTCGTCTCCGCTCTGTCGATTGTTTCGACGGCTGACGCCAGTGTCCCCTCACACTCCTGCTGTGAAACCGACGGGCTCCGCAGGAGGTCGAGGAGATCGTTTCCGAGGGTACTCTGTGGGTTCAGGTCCAGCCGACCAGCAATACTCCCGAGATCGCTCTCGCGGTCGGTGAAGGACACGTTCCCGTTGTCGAGCTGGTCGGCCAGCGACGACAGCCAGGCCGGCGTCTCGGACGCGCTGTCGAACGTGACCACCGTCTGCTCGTTTGCCGTGGCACACACCCGCTCTGCATCCTGCGTTAGCTCCTTCAGAGCGGATTCATACTGCTCCCGTTCGGAGACAGCGGTCGTGAGTTGCTCGGCGATAATCCCGAACGCGTCTCCGGATACACCGGCGTCGCGCTGTCGGTCCAGCGTTCTGGCGAGTTCCTGGGGGTCGATGTGAGGAGTGACCCCCTCCAGCGTCGATTTGATCGCATCGTGACGATTCAGTGTCGTCACGACCGTGTGCAACGTCTCCGTCAGTTTCCGTTCGGGGACGTCATCGGCTGTTTCCAGATACTGCAGGAGGCGTCGTCCCGCTGTGGTTTCTGCGGTCGTCTGGGCCCGCACAGCGGCTACCGCACCGGACAGTGCATCGGGTACGACCGGCTCCGGTTCTGAAGTCGGTTCCGGGGGGCTGTCGACTGTGGTTTCAGGGCTCTCTGTCGGTTCCGGCGGTCGCTCGACGAGTTCGCCACGCTCGGCCGCCTGTTGAACCTCCTCCGCCCGCGTGATTGGGTCGTCGTCCGGCCGGATGGGTGCCCGTTCGCCGAGATCGGTCGCATCGACGACCGAATCTATCGCGTTCGCCAGCGTCTCGACACCGTCCGTTACGGCATCCGGCTGGGGCGGTCGGCCGAGGCGCTCCGCCGGCCGCTTGAGGTCCGATGTTACTGTGTCGCCGCTCTCTCCACCATCGTCCCCACTGGTCCACCGACCCAACCCGAACCCAAGGCCGGCACCAATGACCAGTGTTCCCACAGCGATAGCTGCGGTCAGGGCTACGGTGACCATTAGTTGTCACCCCATGTTCTCGCGGCCGAGCGAGTCAAACAGCGGCTCGATGACGTCCCAGATCTCGCGGAGTTCGGCCGCCTCCTGACTCTCGCCGTGCTCGACCAGTTCACGGGCGTGATCGTACATTCGCTCCAGCGTCGGAAGGTGTGGGTTCCACAGTAGCCCCCAGAGGTAAACGTCATCGACATGTGGGACCACGAGCTGATTGACGTACACGTCGATAGAGCCGGGTCCCTCGAAGCTGTCGCGCTCAAGGAAGTCCTCGCCGCTGAGAATGTCTGTGAGTTCATTGTTACCCAGCAGGGGCGCGAGTTCCGACATCTTCTCTTCGGGACCGTATAGCATGAACGTCCCGCCCCACGCGGTTTTGGGATCGAACTCGACGAGCTGCCCCTGCAGGAGCGTCGAGCGGGCCAGCGTGTCCAGCCGAGAGCGGTCGAACGTCGAGGCGCTCGTCTTCCCGATGACCGGGGCCATGATGACGGCGGGTTTGTACGCGCGATCCTCGTCATAGCTGTACTTCCGCTGGACCGGCCGGAAGCTGTCCGGCACGTCGAACACTTCGCCGTTGATACGGGCCGTCCCGGCAGTGTCTGCCGACTGTGGCGTCGAGGACATTGTGAACGCTTCGAGGAACGTCACCAGCAACCGGTTGATATCCGTGTACATCGGCGGATTGTACCGTTCAAGCATTCCCTCGTCAATGTCAACCGCTAGGTCAGCCGGCGGCTGGTCGAGCATACTGTTATCGAACGGGATGATACCGTCGACGGCCTTCGAGAGGTACGCCATCCCGACGACGCCCCGTATCATTTCGCTGTCCCCGAACTCCGTGTTCGACGGGAGTACGACGGAGCTGATAAGTGGCTTCGAGAAGGCCATACTGTCCACGCTTCCCGTCCCCTCAGTGATGAGCGACCGAATGTTGTCGGCCAGCACTGGGGTCGCCCCGCAGCCGGTTCCCTTGGTGACACTGTTGATGAGCATCACCGCCTGTGAGGCCTCAATGTCGTTGACGTTGAGATCAAGCCGGTCCCGAATGGCGTTCTTTTCCCCATCGAAGTCCTGCTTCATCAGCTGACGGCCGTACTTCCAGTCTCGGCCGGCCCCGGAGTAATTGTGTTGTCTGTACCCTATCATCCCGTTCGTAACGAGCGCTTCCCGGGAGAAGCCACGGTCCTCCTTGGCGTAGTACGTCTCACCGAGTTCCGTGAGGTTCGTGTTGATGCTCCCGTAGTTCGCCAGTCCACCCTCCCACACGTCCGCAAGACTACTGTTGTTGTCCCGGAGCGTGTCTCGCCGCATCAACACTGCGTCGATGATGTGGTTGCCGGCGCCACCGACACCGACCATCATCCATTTGTTGCCGGTCGAACCGCTCAGTGGCCCACTAACGCCCGTATCATCCCCGCTTCCGAGCCCGCTGTCCGGTGACTCATTTACACTGTCGGAACCAGTGTCGGTCCGCGGTGCCGTCCCGGGGCTGATGCCACTGTCAGGGTCAGGATCACCCGCTGGACTGTCCGGCCCCGGCTCGTCGCTATTGCTTGGCTCGGGGTCGTCAGGTTGGAAATGCGGTTTCACCTCCCCGTGTTCGTCGAAGATATCGTCGTACCGGTCGGGATACACCTCACTGACTGACTGCGGTGTCTCCGCGTGGTTGGCCGCGATATGCTCCTCGATAGTCGGCTCTTCGGTGTCTCGCAGACAGATCTTGCACTTGTTGCTCATTGGTTGTTGACTCCGCGCTGGTTTTCGTCTCGGTCAGTCATCGGTCGTTCGAGTACTGGTCCTGGAGGGCATCCATCACCCGTTTCGGGCTGACTCCATCAGTCACCTTGACGGAGAGAAACCCCGGTGGCGGATCCTCGGGGACAGTAACACTGACGACATCGCTCTGACGCTCAGCGAACGTTTGTATTTCGGTCAGAATCCCCCCGTCGACGAACTTTTCTGGGAGGTTCTCCGTCTGTAGTTCGACAGTGTCGTTGGTGCTGCTCGCTGCCGCGGCCGACTGTAGTTCTCGGAGTACGTACAACACATCGTCGGGGTCGGCACCGTTCGTCACCAGGTCCGAGCCCCGGGGTGTGCGGTCGCGATTCCCCTCAGTCGTCTCCCCGTCGCTGGCGATATCAAGCGTCGTCCCGGCAACTGCATACTCCACGTCGTATGTCCGTTCAAACGGCACGCGAAGCTGGGCCGCCAGATCTACCCCGACCGCCTCCGGAATCGGTATCGAGCCCGATCCGTAGTCCATGGTCGCGACGACGCTCTCGGCGAAAAATTCGGCAATAGCCTGCACCGACTGCGCCTCAGTTCGGGCCTGCTCGGCGGCCCGCCGGGCAGCGTCGAACCGCCCCTCGTGCAGGGCCGCCTTGGCGTCGGCTGCGTGATCAGTCACCGTGGGCTTGTTCGGGACCGCAAGCGTTGCATCGGGCGTTCGTCCTTCCAGTAGGAACTCGGTCAGACGGTCTCTGGCTGCGCCATCGAGCGTGTCGAGGTGATCTTGCGTGACCGTCAGCGCCGAATCGGCCTCGTCGAGTGCTGTCGCCACCGCCGACTCATGTTCCTCAAGCATTGTCTCCATTTCCGCGAGGTGTGATTCGACACGTTCGATGGCAGTCGTGACGGAGTTGAGGCCCTCATCATTGATCGCTTCGACCAGCCGATCGTCAAGTTCGTGTCTGGTCCCGCCCAGCTGGATCGCCGGCCCACCGATGGTCGGGAGGTCAACTTCGTGATACGCCCGCAGGTTCCGAATCTCGTACGCGGTGTCATATCGAGAGACGTAATGGAGGTCACCGAACGTGCCCCGTATTTGATCTGTAACGCCCTGCTCCAGTTCTTTCTGTAGCCTATCCGCACGATCGTCCGGTGCCAGTCCGGCCGCATCGGCACGGATTTGGGAAGCCACCTCGTTGCGTTCCCGACTCGCCATCGAACTGTCCGTCAGTTCATCTGCACGGTCGATGACGGACTGACAGTCATCCCGAAACGACGTAACCCCACGCTCAAACCTTTCGACAGCCTCGGGAGCAAACGACTGGAGCGACTGTCGAGTCGTTTCGCTCGCAATGATCTCGACGCGGTCGTCAAATTTCTGAAGTGCTTCCTGTGCGTCCGTGCGTGCGTCCGAAAGTTCCTCGCCAGTCTCCTCGTCCAGCGTGATGTCCCACTGGTACACCAGCGCAGCTGCCCAGCTCGCTCCGGACGCGATAATCGGCACCAACAGGAATCCAGCAACCTGACCAGCCGGCACACCCGCAGACAGTATCGGGAGATAGACGAGTTCGAACAGAACCAGAAACAGTGTGACAAAGCCGGTCGCACCCAAGGTGAACACTCTGTGCCGCAGTACGAACAGTCCTGCACCTTGAGCCAGCCACGCCACAGTGACCAGCAGGAACAGCACTAACACGACGGTCGAACTAGCCCGGAACACAGTTCCGGCAGCATCGAAGACAGCTACGGACTGAAACAGCCGCTTCAACCCACCAATGACTGGCAGGCCGCCTCCTGATGCACCTCCCAGAGCGATAGCTGCCTGGATGAACGACGCCAGTATCGGCAAGCCTGCCACGACCCAGCACACACCCGACACCCGTCGTCGATTCTGTAACATCTAATTCCAGATTTATTAATCGGGGGATAAAATACTTCCTCCCCGTTTCATATTTCGAGAGTCCGAATTCAGAATATACAATTAATTTATACTTATCTACGGATTTCTATATTCACCAAAAAATCCGTAAATTGAGGAGTGTATGTGTGTCGATAGAACTGAGATGGGAGCGATTCCGGAATCAAATATCCGCGACTGCCGAAGTTATCAACTGGAGCCGATACATGCAATCTCACTCGCTCGCTATTCGTAATTTCTGACTTGTTAGAGTGTGAATTTATAAGGCTATACGTGACGGCGTCCGAGTAAAACTGAAAGATGAGACCCGAAATATTTCGATGGTCGTACCGGAAATCATCCGCCTCAGTGTATCTGAACTGCGTTTGATTTTGTGGAGTGTAAACAGCTATTTGAGTATACAATGGAAATCGGTATTCAGATATATGATCGAGAATTCTCAGTTTAAGATACAATATAGATTTGTTATATGTAGGGACCAAGTGAGTTTGAAGTACCGCTTACGGTTGCGTGTAGAACGTCGATTTACAGTCGCATAGTGGTGGGTTGCGTTGGACAGGAGCGTGATGCGCATTAACCATTTCCAGTACTGGCTGTACGCTATTATCGATCCTGAGAGAAACAAATCTCCTTAGCCCCGTTCCTTACTCTACATACGCCCGCTTCGATGAAGTTCTGCTTAGAGAGCACCGCCGAAAACACGACATCGACGACACCGTGTTTTCGTTGTTGGTGCAGGCTGGCTCAAAACAGTCTTGCAGCGACAGCGTTCCATATTCATACGGACTTTACGGAAATCAGAACAATGTCGAACCTGTCGTCTAAACGGCAAGAACTGAAAAGTACGGTTCTCGAACTGTTTCGATCCCGCCGAATCAATGACAGCTGAAACATGGGTAGTGTTTAGTTTGGAGCATTGTGCCAGCAAGCGAAACTCCGGAGCCAATTTTCGGCTGTTTCCGGCTTGACGTGGCTGAAGCAGTTCGAAAACGACGAGGTTCGACGTTTCAGCTCTCGAAAAATCCGTTCGACGGCGTTCCGATTTCCGTGGCGACACATTTGAAATCGGAGTCCAGTTCGTTGCAGTGCAGTTTGGTGGTGTTGAGCGCCATCGACGAGAAAGACGGCAGTTTCGACATCGTGTTTGTGCCGAAGTTCTCGCAGGAAAATTTCCGTGAGAGTGGTCGTAGTTGTCGGAAACAGCCGGACGTGAAGCAATTCGTTAGACTGCGGATCGGCGGCGGCGTACAGCCAGAACTGCTCGTCGTTGATCCGAATCACTGTTTCGTCGAGCGCAATCTGATTCGGTGATTTGCCGGATTCTGGCTGTAGATCGGCTTTCTGAACCCAGTCATGGATGGCTTTTCGACTGCGTTGGACACCCAGACAATCGAGTAATTCGACAGTATTCGACAGTGACAGCCCCGCAACATGCGATTGAATACCCAACGCCATCGCTGGCTCGGGTGTCCGCTCGCGCTCCACAAAATCCAAATCAATCCACTCTCTATGACCGTTGAGGCGGGCGATTTCTGCCATAGACCAGCAAGAAATTCTCCCGCCTCACTTTTCACGCTTAACTAAACACGACCGAAACATGGTTGCAAACGTTCCCCAGCTGTCACAATGCTGCTACTTAAACACGACTGCCAGTAGCGAATGAAGGTGTGAGTTTTTGGAATTATTTGTGTCTCTCAGCCACAGTCGGGCTTCGCGATCAACTTCAATGGAGATCTCGTCTATATATACTCAAAGACAGCCAAGCAATAGACGAACTTTTCAGCGATGAGGGGGTACCAGATACTGGTGGCGATGGCGAGATGTTACCCCCGCTGACACCCAGTTTATATTAATAGATACGCCGATAGCCAACGGCCGTACTATTCACAGATACACTTGTGACCTTGTGACGACCGGCCCACGACGAACGTGTGCACTTCCTTCGCAAGCGCGTACATAGTGTCTGCACGTTCGGCTGCCGCGAGTCCGTCCTGATAGTACGTCTTCGCACGGTGGTCTCGCCACAGGTCTGCGAGGTCGTTCGCAATCGATTCAGAGAAGATACCGACCGACGCCGCCTCCCGGTACACACCTGGATGCGTTCCCGGTAGATCGGTCGGTTCCATCGTTCCCCGTTCGAGAAGTCGGAACTCGACAGTCCGCTCCATCGCCACGAACGATGCTTCTATGACGAGCGTGTAGTAGCCCTGTTCCTGTAGTGCCTCCGCACCGGCGAGCAGCCGACACGCTTTCCGAAGTTGGAGCAGCGCGGCGTCGGATACGTCAAGCCCCGCTTCAATGTCGGTCGGGCGGCGATCGAACGCGGCCTGTGCATCATCGAGAAATTGTTCGATACGCGTGCTACTCATCTGCAAACACCGCCTTGCGAATCGATTGGAGCCGCTCGCTTCCGACCACAGTGATACCCTCGTTGAATATTTCCCGGAGCTTCGACCCGGCGCGGTTGGCGCTGTCGATGGACTCGACGTACGGTTCGAACGCGAATCGGTCGCCGTCGAAACGTTCCTCGGAAAGGTCACTAACCACGCCGGTCACGAGACGACGCGCGCTGGTTCGGTCGCCATCGACGATGACGAACAGGTCGATGTCGCTCCGTCTGTCAGCCTCGCCACGGGCGACACTGCCGAAGACGACGACGCCGACGATCTCGTCGATATCGTCGCTTTCGTCGAGGGCATCCCCAATACGATCGACGAACGCTCGAATCGGGTCGTGGAACTCGGTCTGCTCGATAGCCAGTATCGGGTCGTCCTTCTGTAAGCGCTCGGGATCAATGGAGACGTAGTTGCGTTGTGGCGTCTCGCGGACGCGGACGACGCCGAGGCCGTCAAGTAGGTCGACGGCCCGCCAAACAGTCGAACGGGCCGCACCCGTCGCATCGACAAGCTCGGGAATCGAGAATTCCGTCTCGTGGGCATCCACCAGAAGCGCAAGTATCTCGTCGGCCGCACTGAGGCGGAACACGTCAGTCTCAGTACCCACATCGATACAGACAGTGGTTCGATGTTTCGTTAGCTCGGTCACTGTCCGATTATATGCAACGAGGTATAAAATAAGTTGCGTGGTCGGTGGCTAGGTGACGTATAGATATTCAAAGGATGATGTCAAATCCCACGTACCATCAGATATTCAACCTTTATCTGCTGATCGTGATTGTCTCATTAGTCCCAGCCAGAACTCGGTAATGGACGAGCTTTTTAATGGCGGCAGTTTACCGGAGACTGGTGGCGATGACGAGATGTTACCCCCGCTGAGCCCCTTGTGACGATGGACTATTCCTGAGCCACCATTTCACTCCGAACAGCGGCTAAAACGGTGCAGCAGGGCCTTCGTCGGTGTCTCCGTCAGCAGCCGCAGTGTCTGCCGTCGCCTCCTCATCAGCGTTTGCATGCTCCAGCGGCCCGTCCCAGCCGTTCAGTCCGGGTTCAAAACTTACCACGTCGCCCTCAAACCCTTCGTACGACGCGATGAGCCGGGCGGCCTGCACGCTGGATTTGCCCTTCGGACACACTGTCACGACCTCCTCGTCGCCTTCGAACCGTTCGACTTCGTCGACGAGCGACGGGAACGGGACGTTCTCGCTCCCGGGAATGTGACCCCGCTCGAACGCGCCGGGCGAGCGGATATCGACCACCCGGACCGCCTCCTCGTCGAGTTTCGACCGTAGCTCGTCGGTGTCGATTTCGCCGTCCATACCCAGCTGCTAGCGGGCGATACCTAAACCTTCACCGGCTACAGCAAACCGTCAGCCTGTGCCAGCAGGATGCCTTCGATGGTCGCGTCGTTGGCCGGTTCGCGTCGGGCGACCTGCAGCGCTTCGTCGATGGGCACAGTCGTCACCGAGAGGAACTCGTTGTCGTCCAGTTCTCGGTCGACCGGTTCGAGTCCCTCAGCGAAGACGATGCCACGGCGGTGCCGGAGCACGCCGGTCGAACACGAGAACTCCTCGATAAGTGAGACGCCGGCAGCCTCGAAGCCGGTTTCTTCGCGGAGTTCGCGCGCCCCGGCGGCCGTGTAGGACTCGTCGTCTTCGACGATACCGGCCGGGAGTTCGAGGCACTGCTCGCGGATGGTCGGGCGGTACTGGTCGACCATGACGAGTTCGTCGCCGGTCGTGGCGACCACGACGGCCGCATCGGGCAGTTCAGCCCAGTAGTAGTCCTTTTCGGAGCCGTCGGGCTGGCGAACCCGGTCGTAGCCGCCGGTGTACCAGCCGGTTTCGTACTCGAGTTTGCTCTCGACGATGGGCCACTCGTGGGCCGGTTCGCGGGTCATACGTCTTGTCGGACCGCGACGTGGTAAAACGTGCCGTTGTGCCGGACGACGACGCCGTCGTCGGTCACAGCCCCATCGTACTGCTGGCTGAGCGCGTCTCGCTCGTCGAAGGGCGAGTGGGTGAACGCACCTTTGAATCCGAGCGGCCCGCGCCAGTACGGCTCGGACTGTCCGGCCGCCGACGGGGATGCGTCGGCCAGCGCCGCGCTTGTGTACGGGAAGCGCCGCTCAGACTGGCTGCTCCAGTTGATTGCCGTGCCGTTGTCGACGCTGTAGTCCCCGTCGGCTTGCGTGGCGACAGTGTAGTAGGGGTCCCCGCTCTTGAGAAGGCCCGGTAGCGCACCCAGCGCCAGCAACAGCACGACGACGGCGATGATGCCGAGCAAGGTGTTCCGTGTGACCGGACGCATCAGACGACCTCGCGGTAGATGCGGCCGAAGGCCTGGCGACGGAGCGTCCCGACAGCGGCCCGGCGTTCGTCCTGAAACGTCGCCGCGACGGCCTGCTCCGCGAACGGGGCAGCGTGCCAGACGACGTTGTCGACGTTCTCCGCGCCGACCAGCGACACCTCGCAGTCCGTGTCTTCGCGCCACTCCTCAAACTCCGTCATCGAACCGACCTGAACTGCCAGCGATTCCGCGAACAGCACGTCGCGGGCGGTTTCGACCACCTCGCTGGTGACTCGCTCTTCGTAGGTCTCCGGGTCGAGACCCATCGCCTTCGCGACTTCCTTGACAACGACCTGCGCCGTCGGCCCGAAGGCGTCGTAGCGCTCGCGGGCTTCGGCTGCCGATGCCGGCGCGAACTGCCCCTCAGTGTCCATACGGCCCCTTGCCGCCGGCGGGACTATTCGGTTTCGTCTCCGTTCGCACCGGTGTCGTCGCCAGCGTCTGACTCCGACGTGTTACTGTCACCGGCGTCCGAATCGGTTTCGTCGTCGCTGTCGCGCAACATCTCCCGCGTCAGATCCCGAGCCTCGGCCAGCACCTCGCTGTCGTGGTCGCTGAGCGCGTTCGATCCCCGGTGGCGGTCCGCACCCTGCGGGAGGTCACCGTGGCCGTGTCCGTGCGCGTGGTCGTGGCTATGCTCATCGTCGCTGCGGTCAACCGTGTCCTCGAACACCTGTGGAAACTCCGTCTCCTCGGCGTACTCGACGACCTCGGTGGAGAGTTCGTCCTCGCCGAGCTGGCCCCACTCAGGGACGCGCTCGTCGAGCCACGCTTCGTGGTCGTCACCGCCGGTCATCGCCGTAAACGCGAGGTGGTTCGCCAAGTGCACGTCGTCGGCTTGCGGGTCGTCACACACTGGACAGGCGTATCCCATCGGTGTGCAAAGCGTGGATGCGGAGCCGTATATGTAGTCGGGGTCTCGGAGCGGTGGTCGGTTCGGGAGAACTGGCTGCGCAAGGTCATCCGACAACAGACATGCAGTACCCACAGCGCTCAAACAGTATCAGACATAGCTGCCACACTCAGAGTAATCGGACCATCACAAGCGCGTCCTCGCCGTTGCTGTAGTAGTTGGGAACGGTCTTGCGGTGCTCGAACCCGAAGCGCCGGTAGAGCTTTCGTGCGCCATCGTTGTCGGCCCGGACCTCCAGCTTGACCGAGCCAGCACCCGTCTCGCCGATGACCTCCAGTGCACGCGTCAACAGCGCGCTCGCAACCCCCTGCCGCCGGTACGCTGACCGGACCGCGAGGTCCTTGATGTGGCCGAGCGGGGTACCGTGGTTCGGCACCGTATCCGCGATGACGTAGCCTGCGACAGCGGGCGGGTCATCATCGTCATTGCCGGTTTCGGCGACGAGAAACCCCGCTTCGCCGAGATAGCTCTCCAGTGCAGAAAACGGCCACGGCTGTGGAAACGACGCCTGCTCGATGCGGTGGATCTCGATGAGGTCCGCGCGGACGGCGCGCCGAACCGCTGGCGTATCCGGCGTCTCCGGTCCGTCAGGAGCGACCGTTGTCACATGCATAGTTCGGTGTGGGCCTACATATGTGTTACCGCCGACCGAAGCTACCTGATTTCTGACTGTTTGTCGATAAGTACTGATAGTTCATGCATCGATACGACCGAGACAAGGTTAGAAAGGCGGAAGGTTCTTTAGCCTGACCATTCTATGTATAGTTGCACCCGTTTTGGGTGCCACCACCCCCACCCCCACCCCTCTTTCCAAACTTTTCCATCGCTGCCGAGTTGTCCTAGAAGTACTTCCGTCAGCGCCGACTGCACGCGTTAGGATGAAGTACGGGATACTGTTGCGGGACAAACTTCTGCTAGCGCCGTCCTGAGGCTAACGTATATGTCCGTTTCACTGCTCGAAAACCGCGGTCAGAAGGCGACCGCGCTACGCTCGGAATCGCTCCGTCGCGGATCGTTCCTCTCCGTTCGACCTTACAAAGGCTTCTCGCTATTCGTGCCTTCGCCGCGCAGAAAAAGTCGCGGTCGGAAGCGAGCGCGCTGTCTCACGGCGCGAAGCGCCGTTCGACTTCAAAGCGATTCCTCGCTACGCTCGGAATCGCTCCGTCGCGGGTCGTTCCTCCCCGTCGTCGGGCGGCGATGCCGCCCGACTGCCTGCGGGACCTACGGTCCCGCTCCGCTCGGATTTGAGGTCGCTCCGTGACCTCGCTTTAGTCGTCAGCAGGTGCAGCGCCGCCTTCGTCGTGCTGCTGCTTCGTGTGTGAGAGCTTGCCACCGGCGGCGAGGATCTCGCGTTCGCGCTCGGAGGCGTCGAGCTGGCCGGTCGCTTCCCAGTCGTCGTTCACGCGGATGGTGAACTCTTCCTGACCGGATTTGACGGCCTCGGCCGCGTCGTCGACGATCTCGATGTCGTCGCCCTGCTCGATCTTCTCGTAGGTCTCCTCGTCAATGGTGAGCGGGACGATACCGAAGTTGAACAGGTTCGCCTTGTGGATGCGGGCGAAACTCTGTGCGAGGACGGTCTCGATACCCAGGTACATCGGGCACAGGGCCGCGTGTTCGCGCGAGGAGCCCTGACCGTAGTTCTCGCCAGCGACGAGCACGCCGCCGTCAGCTTCGAGTGCGCGCTCCGCGAACGTGTCGTCGACACGCGAGAGCGTGAACTCGGAGAGCTTCGGGACGTTCGACCGGTACATCAGGATGTCCTGTGTGGCCGGGATGATGTGGTCCGTCGTGATGTTGTCCTCCATTTTCAGGAGGGCTTCACCACCGACTTCGGTCTCGAGCGGGTCCTTCAGCGGCACGTCGCCGATGTTCGGGCCCTTGATGAGTTCGTCGTCGACGGCGTTCTCCGGCGCGATGAGGTCCGACTCGGAGTTGCCGATGTACTGGTCGGGCATCTCCAGACCGGGGGCCTCGAGGTCGCCGAGTTCGTCGGCGAGGTCCCGCGGGTCAACGATTTCGCCTTTGATGGCCGCCGCAGTGGCGACTTCCGGCGAGCAGAGGTAGACGTTGTCGTCCTCGATACCGGAGCGGCCCTCGAAGTTGCGGTTGAACGTCCGCAGGGAGACGGAGTCGGAGGCCGGGACGTGACCGATGCCGATACAGGCACCACACGTCGCCTCGGAGAAGTTGACGCCAGCCGCCATCATCTCCGCGGTCCAGCCCTCGCGGGCCAGCATCTCGGAGGCCTGCTTGGAGCCGGGGGCGACGATCATCTCGGTCTTCTTGTCGATGTTGCGCCCTTCCAGCATCTTCGCGGCCGGGAGGATGTCCTCGTAAGCGCCGTTCGTACAGGAACCGATCATGACCTGTTCGACGTCGACGCCCTCGACCTCGGAGACCGGCACGACGTTGTCAGGCATGGACGGCTCGGCGATGAGCGGTTCGAGGTCCGAGAGGTCGACGACGATCTCGTCGGCGTACTCGGCGTCCTCGTCGGGGCCGATGTCCTCGAAGACGTCCTCGCGACCGAGGCGTTCGAGGTAATCCTTGGTCTGGTCGTCCGTCGGGAAGATCGAGGACGTCGCACCGAGTTCGGTCCCCATGTTGGTGATGGTGGTCCGCTCGGGGACGGTCAGCGTCTCGACGCCGGGACCGGTGTATTCGAGCACCTTGCCGACGCCGCCCTTGACCGACAGCCGGCGGAGCAGCTCTAGGATGACGTCCTTGGCGGTGGCCCACTCAGGCAGTTCGCCTTCGAGATGGACGTTGACGACTTCCGGCATCTCGATGTAGTAGGCGCCGCCACCCATGGCGACGGCAACGTCGAGGCCACCGGACCCGATAGCGAGCTCGCCGAGGCCACCGGGGGTCGGCGTGTGCGAGTCAGACCCGAGCATCGTCTTGCCGGGTTCGGCGAAGTTCTCTTTGTGGACGTTGTGACAGATACCGTTGCCGGGGCGCGAGAAGTGGGCCCCGAACGTGCCTGCCGCAGAGCGGAGGAAGCGGTGGTCGTCGGTGTTCTTGAAGTCGAACTGATAGGTCTGGTGGTCACAGTACTGGGCGGCCAGTTCCGTCTGAACCTCTTCGAGGCCCAGCGCTTCGAACTGCAGCCAGACGAGCGTCCCAGTCGTGTCCTGTGTCAGCACCTGATCGATCTCGATCCCGATCTCTTCTCCGGGTGTTAGCTCCCCTTCGACGAGATGGTCGTCGAGAATTTTTTCCGTAAGCGTCTGTCCCATAACGTGCGTCAATGGATGGCGCGGCGGTATAAATCCCGCGTATTCCGTCGTATTTTTCATATAAAAATCCGTTCCGTCCGTCACTCAGAAGCGAGTCAACAGGTCGGGACAGCGGTCGGCCAGACCGGCAGGTCTTTCCACGACACTCGCACAGAACCGCGTATGTTCAAAAGTGGGCGGTTCGTCGCCGACGCCCTCGGCGACCTGAGAGAATCGCAGGTACAACCGAACGGCGTCGACCTCACGCTCGGTTCGATCTACGAGCAGAGCGAGCCGGGACGCATCGAACGCGGCGGCAAGACCGTTGGCGACCGGCAGGCAATCGAGCCTGACGACGGTGTCTATCAGCTCGACCGCGGCGGCTACATCGTCGAGTACGCCGACCGGGTTGTCATTCCAGATGGACACATCGGCTTTCTCCTTCCCCGGTCGTCGTTGCTCCGCAACTCCTGTATGCTCGATACGGCAGTCTGGGACGCCGGCTACGAAGGGCGAGGCGAGGGGCTACTTGAGGTCCATCACCCGATCGAACTCGAACAGGGCGCGCGGATCGCACAGCTCGTGCTCGCCGATGCCGCGCACGAGGGGACGTACGAAGGGTCATATCAGGGTGAGAATCTCTGATGGGTAATCGCGGTCCCAGACGTGTCTCATAGCCCGAGACATGGTAGGCCATGCTGTGAATTTAAGTGGATTTCCCGAGTGCTATCGATTGGTGCTTGAAGCAACTATACCCCGGTCCATACCGTCGTCAGCCTTCAGTACCCGGAAATTACACAAGCACCGTTTTCAGGTACGACAACTGTCTGACCGGGGTTTATCACCGTTGCTGCGTGACAGTGAGACATGATAGTAGAATTTCACATCGACGCCCCCCTCTTGCAGCGAACAGCTGAAACGCTGAGTAAAGCAGCGATACGGATACAGCGACTTCACTGCGAGAGTGGCGACTGCCGTGCCGTCGCCTGGATTGGCCCCGTCGAGCGGCCCGCCATCGAAGCGAATCTGGCCCAGGACGAGAGTATCACCGACTATGCCCACGTAGCGGCAGAAGGAGATGGTCACTGGTACACCCTGCATACAACTGATACAATAATCGATACGATCGGAGAAGCGTTGTTGAACGCCGACGGATTCCTGCTCGGTGCTGCACAGACCGGTGATGACTGGGTGTTCCGAGCCCGGTTCCCCGAGAAGAGTTCGGTGCTGTCGTTCCGTGACGTACTCGTGTCCAGTGATATCAACATCGACATTCAGACCATCACTGACGACACGGAAGCCTCCCCCCAGTTCGGCGTGACGGACCCACAGCAGGAAGTGCTGTTGCTCGCGCTCAACCGTGGGTACTTCACTGTCCCGCGGGAGTCCTCCCTCTCGGACCTCGCCGCGGAGCTCGGAATCTCCAGTCAGGCCGCCTCGGAGCGACTCCGTCGCGGGACGCGAACGCTGGTACAGAACACATTGGCGGCCCCCGAGCGGCCGCTTGTCGGCTCACCGCCGGAGTAATAGAACAAGAACGGCTTCCGGCTGGTGGGAAGCGATGGTGGTGGGACAGCGACCCGCTGTGAGCAGCAGGTCTAGGGGCGATATATTGCCGAATAGCTGCGTTTTGGGTCGTTTGAGCCGGCAGTGTGAGACCGCCATCGTGGCACCGGTTACTTCAGACAGTGAAACAGCTCATCCGCTGTTATAACAGAAGGGAACGTACACTGGAGTATGAGTTCGAACGAGGGGACCGTATATATGCTGCGGAACCGGGCCACAGAGGGGTCCGACGACTGGGTGAGCCCCGAACCCGCGGGAGATGTTATTGCCGATGCGGTGCTCGAAGCGACAGATCTGGATGCGGATGATATTGACGGGTTAGATACGTACGTCGACAGCGAATCACTCCGTGCGGTCGTCGGAGAGAGGACGACGGAATCGCTGACGTTCGCTGTCGAAGGCCACGACGTGACGATAACCGCTGACGGAGAGATTTCTGTCGACGGGTAACCGGCGCTGACACGCCCCCGTCCAAATGACATAAGACGATGGCCCGAGAGCCCCAGGTATGACCCGCGTCGCGCTCATCGCACACGACGACGAGAAGCCCGAAATGATCGACTTGGCACAGAGTTACGAATCAACGCTTTCGGAGTTCGACCTCGTCGGGACTGGCACGACGAGCAAGCGCATCATGGCAGAGACCGACCTCACAGTCGAACGCAAAGAGAGCGGGCCGATGGGGGGCGACACGCAGATCGGCGCTGAGGTCGCCGAGGGCCGGATGGACGGCATCGTCTTCCTTCGGGACCCACTGACGGCGCAGCCCCACGAGCCAGATATCTCCGCACTCCTGCGAATCTGTGATGTCCACGACGTACCGCTGGCGACGACGCGGACCTCGGCAGAGTACATCCTCGAAGGGCTGGTTCGGGACGAAGCCGACGACTAATTCCTCGGTGGATGATCGCCTGAACGCTGCTTATTCTGCGTATGTCGGTCGTTCCGCGTATTCAATGGGGTCCCGTTCGCCGATACGTTGGAAGGCTTCGAGCCGGAACGCGCAGGCATCACACGTTCCACAGGCCGGTTCGTCGTCCCGGTAGCAACTCCAGGTGTCCGCGTAGGGGACGCCGAGCTCGACGCCGCGTTCGGCGATGTCGGTCTTGGACCACTCGACGAAGGGTGCGACGAGGTCGATGTCGGTGTCGGGCTTCGTGCCGGCGTCGATGACGCCCTGAAAGGCGTCGAAGAAAGCAGGCCGACAGTCGGGATATCCCGAGAAATCCTCGCTGTGTGCGCCGATGAAGACGGCCCCGCAGTCGTTGGCCTCGGCATAAGAAACCGCCATCGATAGCAGGTTCGCGTTCCGGAACGGGACGTACGAGGTCGGGATCTCGTCGCTGTCGGTGTCAGCGTCCGCTACCTCCATCGAGTCGTCGGTCAGCGACGACGCGCCGATCTGGGTGAGGTGGCCGGTTTCGACGTGGAGGAAGTCAGCCGCGTCGACGTGGTCGGCCAGCGCGCTGGCGCATTCGTACTCCCGGTCCTCGGTGTTTTGCCCGTAGCTCGTATGCAGCAGGTACAGGTGGTCGTAGCCGCGAGTCTGTGCTTCGTAGGCTGCCGTGGCGCTGTCCATGCCGCCCGAGGCGAGCACGACAGCGCGGGTATCGTCAGTCATCTGTAGTCAGTCAGGTCAGTCAGGTGCCCGGTGCGTCGTTCCAGAGGTCGACGTGGAGTCGCGGCGTGTATCGGTAGCCGTACTCCACCGCGAGGTCCGCGATCGTCTTCCGGGTCGCTTCGAGTTGGTCGCGCGTCTGGCCTTCCGGCATCAGTAACACGTCGTCGTCACGAACGCGGGTAGACGCAGTGTCGCGGAGTTGCTCGACGAGGCGCTCGATTTCGGCCATGTCCTCGCGGCCCGTGACGACGAACTTCAGTTGCGTGTCGTATGTCTCGACGAGTTCGGCCAGCGTCGGCACGTCGAGCCGGCGCTCCTCGTGGCGGTCCGCCCACTCGCCATCACCGTCAGGGTCGCGTTCGGCCGTCGGTGTGCTGGAGGCCAGTTTCGGGCTGACGCTGGCGAGGTCGATAGGGGCATCGGGGACGACGGTCCCATTGGTCTCGACCGTCGTGTGATATCCCCGGTCGGCCAGCCGCGCCAGCAGTGTCTCGCTCGAATCATGAATGAGCGGTTCACCGCCGGTCAGGACGACGTGGTTGGCGTCGTACTCCTCGATAGCCGCGATTACATCGTCGACGGTGAACCAGTCGTGAGTCGGCTCCCACGAGGTGTGATATGAGTCACAGAACCAGCACCGCAGATTACAGCCGCTGGTCCGGACGAACACGCTCGGGACGCCGGCCAGTCGGCCCTCGCCTTGGAGGGACTGGAACAACTCGTTGATGGGGAGGTCGCCCGACTCCGCGTCGGCGTCGGTTCCCTCGATATCAACCCCGGGCGCGTCGTTCGCGACCGGCATCAGCGGATACAGAGTTCGCTAGTTTCCCGAACAGAGACGGCCACATCCGACACCGTCTCCGGGAGGCGGTCGGCGAGGCGCTGTTCCAGTATCGCGGCCATGACCTCGGCTGTCGGCGGGTGGTCGAGGACCACCACGGCGTCGCCGTCGCCACTGGCGTCGAACGCCTCGACCAGCGGGTCGCCGGCCTCAAGCAGGAAGCGGTGGTCCCACTCGTCGATTACGTCCGTAATCTCGCTCTTGTCGACGACCCACCCGTCGTCCGTGAGTTCGCCGGTGACGCGGACAGTGATCTCGTAGTTGTGTCCGTGTGGGCGCGAGCATTTCCCGTCGTGGTGTAACAACCGATGGCCCGCAGAGATACGGAGCGGCCGGTCACCGCCGACGACGAGTTCGCGTTCGCCAGCGTCGGCGAGCGTGTCCTCGGGCTTCGATAGTCGCTGAGACATACCACGGTATTATCGGTCGGTGGCTTAACTCTCACGGGAGCTGGCCAGCCAGTGCCTCGGTAACACGGGAACCAAGACGGAAGAGAGTCCAGTAGTCACTGTCCGACAGTACGAGTGCAGTAGCGGACGTGTATCGAGAGCGAGCGGACCGTGACTAGAGAACAGCTTTCACCACATACTGTCGCTCAGCAACCGCCGAAGCCGGTTCCGCGTGTTAGTCGGAGAGTTAGTCGGAGCGTGGTCCGTCGTCAACGGCCGCGAGTCGTCGGTTCATCGCTCGGAGATACTCGGCGGCAGCGTCGGGATCGTCGTTGTCGAGCGCGGTGCGCACTTGCTCGTAGCCGTGGAGCAACTGCGAGCGCAACTCACACTCCGGGAGTTTGTTCCGGCTGACCGTCTCGGCCGTCGCAACGGTCTGTCGAGCCGTATCGAACTCCACGTCACTGATCGCTGTCTCGCCCGCTTCAGCGAGTTGTGTCAGCACCGTGTGTACGTCGCTGGGCAGGTCTCTGGACACAGACAGTGTTAGATATGCACAGTGATAACGGTCGTGTTGGATACACAGCGGAGCAGCAAGGCGCAAGCCCCGGGCAGCAGTTGCGGTGGTTGCTTCTGAGACAAACTGACGGTGGTTTTAATCTGTTTTGTCCCTATTGTGTACTATGACGACCGTTCGGTTGTTGCTGGTCGAGGACAGTGATTTTCTCGGGACGCAGCTACAGGACGCACTTCGGGGCTACAACTTCACTGTCGATGTCGTTTCGACTGCCCGTGCAGCAGAGCGACACGTCGCGCAACGCGGAGTCGACTGTGTCGTGACGAACTACGATCTGCCGGATGAAACCGGCATCAAGCTGGCCAGGAACCTCCCGGACTCACTACCGATTCTCCTCCTGACGACGACGAAACTGGAATCCATCGCTAGCGAGGCGCTGGATGCCGGTGTGACAGATTTCGTCCACAAGGACAACATTGTCGGCAAAATGAATATTGTGGCCAATCGGGTCTCCGTCGCAGTCCGTGCAGGCCGGCAGTGATACCGGGTCGAGAAGGGTGGCCACAGTCCGTCTTGCAGGCGGCTATCGCTTGCAAACATCGGCGTAAGGGATAGGTCACTGCAGCCCACAAGATCGGGTGTGACACGACGTGCCGTCGAACGGGAGTTCGAACGTTACCTCTCGCAGTTCGTCGACGAGACGTACGCGGCGTTCGACGTGGCAGCCGTGCTACGTGGGTCAAGCGGGGGCCGCGTTGCAGGCAAACTGCTGAATAACAGCCGTCCGCTAGAACGCCACGTTATCCGGCCGAAGCTCCAATCCTACCAGCAAGAGATACTCAACCAGCTGGAGCCGGTGCTGGATTACGCCGCTACTGACGCGTCGTTCGACACCTATGCTGACGAAGTGCTGGCCCGGGATATCTATTGGAACGCGCTCCGTGACACCGTCCGTGGCGACCGACGAGAACAGATCCGGGAGCGACTGCTAGCCCGCCAGCGCTCGTTCGGGGACGACCTCGCACCACTGGTGGCCGCCGACAGGGACGACTTCTGGACGGCCGTCACCGACACATACGATCAGGAGACGGCGACGGAGATCGTCCAGACGCATTTCGAATTCTCCGTTCCACTACAGGAAGAACAGAACGCCTTCGCTTTCGAACTGAGCATCGACCCTGGCGAGGTGCTGGGCGGTCTCGCACGGGCCCTCCCCACGCTCGATGTCGAGTTCACCGACGAGGCGTTGCGGTCGATGCGCCGCGCCGAACAGCAGGTCATTCCGTCGGCGAAGGCTGACGTGGAACAGGCGTACGAGTCATAGCGATGTTCTGCCGCTGAGTGCTGTTTTGCATAGTGTGCGCTACCAGCTGGTGTTCCGCAGAAGTTTGTCCGAAAGTGGACACGACGGCCGCCTTGGCACGTGGACGGCCGTCGCGTCAAGTATTGGTGTTGGTGTTGACTGACGACGGCAGGGATGGTTTACTCACGTCGGCTCGGCCTCGGACTCCGCGAGACCGAATAGCATGGGAGCTTGGCAGCGAACGCCGGTGACGGCGTTCACGTGTGGCTTCAGTACGTAGACCAATCGACCTGCCATCGATTTCCATGTACCCATATGGTAAATAACCTACGGAATATGTTACTTCTATACTGAGTAAATCATTATAATCCGCTGTTAGCGACCAAGGCGCCGGAACGCAGGCGGGGCCAGAAATACTAGAATTCTGGTAATTCTTTATCACAGGTCGCGCGTGTCGAACGTGTCGGTGACGAGACCCGCGTTACGTCAGTCATCGAAGGGCCAGTCACCTGTAATCCGCATCCCTTCGGCGAGGTTCTGGGCTTCGAGCGCATCGGCGATTGCCGCGGGATCTCTGTGAGCAGGCTGCACTGAGTCATCCGCAAGCGTCACGGCGAGTTCGGTCAGGAGAACGGCCTGCTCGCGGAACGTCCGGGGTTCCAGTTTGTCCAGCGTATCGGCATGGGTGTGGCCCCAACCGCGACCCTCGCCACCGGTTTCGCTGGTCACGTGATAGCCGGGGACGCCGCGCTGGACGAACGGCCAGTGGTCGCTGTGGGGACCCTGTTCCGGTGTGAGCGAAATGGGATGGTCAAGGCGGTCAGCCACAGCCTCGGCGGCGGCCGAAAGCGCGTCGAAGCCGTGGGTGTAACACTTCAGCGTGCGACCCTGAACGACACCGTCGAAATTGAGCACGGCCGTTACGCCATCGAGCGCAGTCTCGTCAGCCAGCCGGTTTGAGCCTACCAGTCCGACCTCCTCGGCACCGAAGGCGACGAACTCCACACGTGTCTCCAGTTCGTCCTCGCGGCCAGCCAGTGCGCGGGCCACCTCGACGACCATCGCCGTCCCGGCCCCGTTGTCCATCGCTCCTTCCGCGATGTCGTGGGCGTCGACGTGGCTGGTCACCAGCAGTCGCTCGTCGGTGTCCGGCCCCAGTTCGGCGTGGACGTTCTGGCTCGTCGCCTCGGGGGTCCCGCAGTCGACACTGAGGGTTATGTCCTCTCCGGCGTAGCGCCGGGTCAGTCGCGCCCCCGTCTCGCTGGCGACGCCAACAGCCGGGATCTCGCCGATTGGTGCGTCCGCCGTACCGACGCTCCCGGTCGGCGGCAGCACACCCTCAACGTGGTTGCGGTAGATGAACCCGACTGCGCCGGCCTCGACAGCGTGATAGTACTTCTCGCGCCGGTGGATATACCGGTCGTACCAGTCGGGTACATCCGAGCGGGCCAGTACAATCTGGCCCTCGCAGTCGGCGTCCTCGAAATCCTCCGGAAGCCCGTGACCGACATCGACCAGTTTACCAGTCACCTCGTCGGCCGGCGACCGCGGGAGGGCGATGCATTCGTGGGCTTGCGCCGCGACCGCCGACCCATCGGCGTGGACGGCACTGTCGCCCCGCTCCCAGCCCTGTATCTCGAATTCGGAGAGTCGGGCGTCGCGAGTGTATTCTGCCAGTGCATCACGGGTCGCTTCTGCGGCCGCCCGTTCGCCGCCGCTGCCCGCCATCCGGTTCCCGATGTCGACCAGCGTCTCCAGATGGTCCCACCCGACCGTGCTGGTGAACGTCTCGCCGATCCAGTCAGTGTCGTCCATACGTCTCTGTGGGGCCGTGCTGGGTTTGAAATTAGGGGTACTCGTTCGGGGATCGGCTGCGATTACGACGATGCAAGCGGGCCGTACCGACTGGTGAGTCCATAGCCCAGAACGGCCAGTGCAGTGATGGCGAAGCCGAAGAGGAGCAAGGAGAGAATGAGGTCAAGCGGCGTGACGGCGACGGCCGGCCGACTCACGAGGCGATAGTACGTCGAAAAGATCCCACTGCCGAGGACACTGGCGACGAGAAATCCGCCGAAACTGGCGAGACCGACGGCAGAGGCGGCGGCGGTGCAGTACCGCTGGGACAGGTCACACCGCCTGGCGTCGACGTACACCAGTGCGGTGACTGCCGGCGACACGAACAGGGCGACGACAATCGGGAGGAGGGTCATATCTGGGAGATGGCTGGTACAAAACATAAAATCAGCCTTCAGTAGCCGGCCGGTCAGCAGTCTAGTGCGCCGTTGTCCGGGGCACGCGGCATCGACACCAGCGCCGCAACGGACGTGCCGGCGGCTATCGAGGCCGAAACCGACTGCATCGAACTGGTGACGGAGGTCGGACCGTCGCGGGGTACGTTTTTGCCGATTCCGTCCGACTATCCGAGTATGTCCGCCACACTGCGCGAAGCAGTCGCCGAGCCGGTCCGGGACGCCGTGCCGTTCCTGATTATCACCGTTCTGTGGGTCGTGGTGATGGTCGTCCTCTACGGGCTCTTTCTCGTGACCAAGCCGAGCGATATTACTTACGACGCCTGGGTGCACGCGACGGTGTTCGTCGTCCCGGCCATCGGCTTCTTGGGACAGGTACTCCAGCAAGCGCTGTCGCGCCAGCACCGGGCCTAACCGGCTCCCCGTCACTTCCAGGGGTTCGGGACCAGTTCAGCCTGCACCGTCGCGCCGACGGCGAGGTGCGTGTCGGTCGTCGGTTCGGCGATACAGAGCAGGACGTATCCGTCCGACAGATGCCGGTGCTTAAGCGCCCGCGGCGGGCGGTGATGGACCACGTCGCCGGACAGCAACCGAGCAGTACAGGTCCCGCACGCGCCGGTTCGACAGCCGAACGGTAGCCCGATACCCACGGCTTCAGCGGCGTCAAGTATCGTCTCGCCATCCGGCACCGAAATCGTCTCGGTACGCTCGCTGTCCCGCCAGTCCAGCAAGACCTCGGTCATCGGCCGCTCGGTCGCGTCGCCCTCATTGCCACACGTCGCTGGTACAGTCGCCGTCGGGCCACCGGATCTCGTGGGCGCGAGCAGGGCCTTCAGGGAGGTCACCAAAGTCAACGAGGAAGTCCCGGTCCAGCGACATCGTCCCCGTTCGCGGGTCCACATCGGCTTTAAGCATCACCGACCCGTTCTCGGCCTCCTCGGGGAAGAACTGGTTATCCCACGAGGAAAACAGCGAGGTCGTCCAGTACAGCCGCTCGCCGTCGAGCGAGAGCTGGAGCATCTGCGGACCAGCGACGACATCACGGCCCTGCACCTGCTGGATATCGCCGAAGTAGCCGCCGATGGAGATCGAGTCCGCCTTTCGGGGATTCGACGGGTCCGAGATGTCATACATCCACACCTCGCCGTGGAGCCAGTTCGACCCGAACAGGTAGCGGTCATCCATCGAAATGAGGATATCTGTCACTAGTGCCGGCACCGGCATGTCCCACCCCTCGTGCTCGCGGTCGTCGAACTCGATAACCGGCTCGGCGTGATACTCACCGTCCGATTCGTGGAAATGGATGATGTTTGAGGACAGCGCCGCGCCGACGTAGCCGTGAGTGCTCTCGGGCGTGTGCAAAAACCGGGCTTCCAGCGGAATCAGGCCGTCCTCGCCGAGGTCGATGGTCTGCTCGACGGTGCCGGCCTCCCAGTCCCAGAAGTTGAGGCGCTGGCCGTACTTCCCGTCCTCGACATCGTCCAGATCGAAGCCGGGGTAGTAGGTTTTCGGGGCCGCCCACTCCGTCGACAGCATTACGTTCTGGCGGGGCTGGTACCAGTAGTCGTAGTTCATCTCGATCTCGCCGGGTGGGTCCCACCGGCCCTGCACCTCGAAGTCGTCGTTCAGTTCGAGGAAGCCACCGGGGAGGTCGCCGTCAGCATCGCCGAGCATGGAGATGAGAATCTCACCATCAGGGATGCAGTGGACGGTGTGGGGCGCGGAGAGGTCGTGCTCGTACACCTCCTCCGGTTCGATGACCTTCGTCAGTTCAGGATCACGTCGCTCCTTGGTGTCGACGATGTGAATTCGCGAGGACCGCTGGCCGGGAATAACGAGATGCCGGCGCTCCAACCCATCCATGTGACACGAGGAGGAACAGGCGTTCCACCCGAAGTGGTGGAGTTCGTCGCCCTTGTTCGGCATCTGGACCCGATTGATTATTTCGCTGTAGGTGTCGGAGTCGGGGTCGACGTCGACGACAGCCAAGAAGTCCGGTGCGTCGACGTCCTGCCCGACGTGAAGCCCCATCACGTACGCGGTCTGTTCAGGTTCGGCCGCTTCGATCGCTGCTTGCGGGGTGGCATAGCCCGGTCCCTCGTGGTCGTGATCGTGGTCGTGGTGGTCGTGTGTCCCACTCTCGGCTGGCTGCTCTGTGTCACTCATGCCTGTTATTTACACACACATTACATTTTAGCAACGTGTTCCGGCTGAAACAGCCGCTACATGCGGTGTGGTAATGATGGCGTCCGGAGCGATGCACGGGCCACCGCCAGCTTCATGCCAGTTGTCGCCAGCTCCAGATCGGTTCCCAGTCGAGCAGCCGCTCGGCTTTCGACGTGTCGATGAGCGCTGTGTACGGGTTCTCATCGTCGGCTGCCGGTCCCCGGTAGTCAGCCTCGGGGTACAGTTCCGCCGCGAGTTCGGCGCTTGGCGTCTCGGCGCTCGTGTCCGGGGCTGATACCCAGAGCCGCTCGTGGCCGTCGAACGACGCCTCGATGGCTGCTTCGACGAGCGTGACAGCGTCGGTAGCGTGGACATAGCCACAGAGCGTGTTGCGCTGGGTGTGGAAATGCTTCGAGTTCCGGAGCCCAGCAAGGGTACGGTCAGCCTCAACGAACGTCTCGCGGGCCAAGTCGTCGTCGACCACCCACGGAAACCGAAGCGATGTAATTGTCCTCGGCGCGGCCGCGCTCCGGCGGGCGAATCCGTCGGCTGTGACCTCAAGCGTCTGCTTCCCCATTGCGTACGGGTTCGATGGCGTGAGGCGGTGATCCTCGTCAATCGGGAGGTAGTCGACCGTGATGGGGTCCGGTTCGAACCCGCCACCGATGGCGCTGAAACTCGATGCCAGAGTGACCCTGTCGATACCCAGTTCACCGGCGGCCTCCAGCACGTGATAGCTGGACAGAACGTTACTCTCGTAGGTCCGGTATCCCGGCGTGTGGTCGGGCGTGGGAATCATCCCGAGATGGACGACCGCGTCGGCGTCAGATTGTGCGAGTGCCCCGTAGACCTCACCCGCATCGAGCAGGTCAGTCCTGACGTATGCGTCCGAATGGTCTTCTTCCCGTTTCCCACGGGAGAGGTTGATGGTTCGATACCCCTGTGCGGTCAGATGTTCGAGGACGTGCTGGCCGACGCGGCCGTTGCCTCCAGTGACGGCGACCGATTCGGGCATAGCTACGTCTGCACCGCACAGCCCCAAAACAGTCCCGCAGGGACCGGTCGCTGCCTACGACTCCATCAGCGACCGCCGAACGGCGTCCTTGATCGGCGTTTGGGTGATCGGTACGACGTCCTGCAGGTCCATTTCCGGGTCGACCGTGACCGGGTTCCGCATACTCTCAGCCAGCGGCCGGGCAATGGCGTACTGCACGTCTGTCGTGAAGCGAAGCCAGTGTGATGACAGCCCCGGCGTCATCACTGGTACGGCAACGATAAACACCCGCTTGCCCTTTTCGGCCGCGGTGAGTTTCAGCAGCGACTCGTAGGACCACACCGACGGCCCACCGATGTCGTAGGTCCCACCGCGGGTCTCGTCGACATCGAGTAACTCCACGAGGTAGCTGATAGCGTCGTCGACGCCGATAGGCTGACACGGCGTACGGACCCACTTGGGGACGAGCATCAGCGGCAAACGGTCGGTCAGGTCATCGACAATCCGGAAGCTCGCGCTCTCCGGGCCGATGATGACCGCTGCCCGGAGTACTGTCAGATCGAACGACCCCTCCGCAAGCACTGATTCGACTTCGCGCCGCGACGCCAGATGGGGCGAGAGGTTCTCCTCGTCACCGCTGATGCCGCTGAGATAGACGACACGGTCGACACCCGCAGCCGACGCCGAGTCGGCGAACCGACGGGCGTAGCGACGGTCTAACTCGGCGAAGTTCTCGGACGTGAGCGAGTGGATGAGGTAGTATGCAACGTCGATATCATCACAGAGCCCATCAAGGGAGTCTGGATCGCCGAGGTCACCCTCGAACGGTTCGACCCCATCGGGAAAAGATTCCTCGCTCGCGCTCCGTGAGAAAGCCACCACCTCGTGGCCTGCTTCGTTCAGGGTACGAACCAGTCGCTGTCCGATGAATCCGGTCGCACCCACAACGAGCACACGCATACACTCGTACCTTGTGTCGGAACCCCAAGGACGTTGCGGCGATTCCCATGCAGTCCTGTCGATGTCCGGGACCGCAGAACAAGACACATGCCCTATACAGTGGGTCGCAAAAAGCGGGCGGCGAGGGATTTGAACCGAGTGGAGACGGTCGCCCTCGCTTCGCTCGGTCGCTGCGACTCCCCGGGTTCAAACCGCTCTTGTACCACTATTCGCTCGTCACGTCTGTTCCTCGCAGAATAGCGGGCGGCGAGGGATTTGAACCCCCGACCATCTGGTCCGGAACCAGGCGTTCTGTCCGCTGAACTAGCCGCCCACAAAAAGTGCTATCAGGCTGTCCGTCTTAACGGTTGTGAACCGCTGGGGCGAACAGCAGAACGATCGGTTTTGTCACGCACTGAGACACCGTCGTAGTGTTCGAGAAATCGGTCTTTACACGTCGGGACTCGCGTTTCGTTCAGCTCGGTTGGCATAGCAGGTCAGCACAAAGAGCGGCGATGAAATGCGGGGAGCTGTAGTCTCAGGGCGACTCGCCGGTTTCGAGGGTGAAGTCGCTGGTCGGATAGGCGACACAGGTCAGGCAGTACCCCTCCTCCATGTCGTCGTCCATCAGCGAGTCGTTGTTGCTGTGACGGATGTAGTCTTCGGCCGGACCGTCCTCGATGTGGCCGGCACAGGAGATACACTGGCCTTCGCGGCAGGCGTAGGGGAGGTCCCAGCCCTCCTCTTCGCCGGCGTCGAGGAGCGGCTCGTTGTTGGCAACCTCGATCGTTTCGCCCTCCTTGGCGAATTCGATCTCGTAGTACTCGACCTCGTCCTCGGCGATATCGTCGGGGTCGAAGCCCTCGTCTTCCTCTTCGGCCTCCTCGCCTTCGCCGAGTTCGCCTTCGGCCTCACCAGCCGGAATCGCTGTAGCACCGCCGCCACCGATAGAGCGGTTGTACGGCTCCGGAAAGTCCGTCTCGGGGACTGTCGCGGCCCGCTGCTCGAGGACCTCCTGGGAGATGTCTTCCGGTGCCTCCCAACCGGTCCCTTTGGTGTAGTGGAGCGCGACCACTATCAGGGTAAGCGTGGCCCCGGCGGCGAGTCCAACGAGTTCTACCATGTGCACGGCTATGGAATACTGGTTTAATTAGCTGTTGTTTCAGCGCTCGAGCACCGTCGACACCGCTTGACGGAGCAGCCCTCGGCCCCGAACAGGAGGCCAGAAGGTAACCGAGATCAGTGACCAGGCTACTCACGGCGCGGGACGTCGTGGCGACCGAAGCCGTATCGGAGTCGGCTGGCGAGGCGGCGCGAGAAGCGCCCGTCATCGGCCCGCGAGCCGAACCGCTCGGCCAGCGACTGGTAGATGAGCGGCACCGGGACTTCCTGTTCGAGTGCCTCCTGCACGGTCCAGGTGCCGGTCGACCCGCCTTCGACGCGGTCAGCCACGTCGCCGAGGTCGTTGCCTTCCTCGCGGAACGCCTCCTCGCAGAGTTCCAGCAGCCACGAGCGGATGACAGCCCCGTTGTTCCAGGTGTTGGCGACCGATTCGAGATCGAGGTCGTACCGGCCGTTGGCCAGCAGTTCGAAGCCCTCGCCGTAGGTCTGCATCAGCGCGTACTCGACGCCGTTGTGGACCATCTTGACGTAGTGGCCCGAGCCAGCCGGTCCCATCCGGTCGTGGCCGTCGGGGCCGGTCGCGACGGCGTCGAAGACGGGGACCAGTTCGTCGTAGGCCCACTGCGGGCCGCCGACCATCAGCGAGAAGCCCAGCTCTGCACCGGCGGGGCCGCCGGACGTCCCACAGTCGAGGTAGGCCGCGTCGGTCGACTCGGCGCGGCGAACCGAGTCCTCGAAGTAGGAGTTGCCGCCGTCGACGACGATATCGTCGGAATCGAGTACTGGGGCCAGTTCGTCCAGCGCGGCGTCGACCGGGTCCCCGGCCGGGACCATCAGCCAGATCCGTTTCTCCGGGCCGAGTTTCTCTGCAAGGTCCACGATGGACGCTGCCGGCCGAGCGCCGGCGTCTGCCGCGTCAGCGACGCTCTCCTCATCGATGTCGAAGACGACAGCCTCGTGGCCGGCTTCGAGCACGCGGTCGACCACGATGCGGCCCATGCGTCCGAGTCCGATGACGCCAAGTTCCATACCGTGGAGTCGCCGACCGAACAGGTAGGGATTGCGGTTCGACAGAAAAGCGTGGCACGGACACCACCCGTGCCGTCGTCAGTCATGATACCGCCCCCAACCGACCGTCCCGGAAGCGGTCGTGGAAGCCAGCAAGTGCCACGAATCCTGTCCCGTACTGCACCGAACACTCCGACTCTGGAGCGCAAAAAATCCACGGAATACAATCACATCGTCCGTGGTACTACCGAGACCACCGCCGTTTTGTTCCGGCCACTCCAGATAGGAATATGGACGATCGCATACGCGAACACGCCAAGATTCTCGTCAACTGGAGCGCTCGCATCGACGCGGGCGACGACGTGATCGTGGCCGTCGAGGACGGTGCCCACGACCTCGCGGTCGCCGTGGCCGAGCAGTTGGGCGACCGCGGCGCGAACCTCCTGTCGACGTACCAGTCCGACGAACTCACGCGGGCCTACCTGCAAGCCCACGACGAGTCCTTCACCGAGAACCCCGAGTACGAACTGGCGCTGTACGAGCGAGCTGACAGCGTGCTGTTCCTGAAAGGATCCCGGAACACCACCGAGACGGCTGACGTGGACAGCGACCAGCGGCAGGCGTACTCGACGGCTCGACAGGAAATCAGGGAGGCCCGGCTGGACACCGACTGGGTATCGACCCAGCACCCGACACGAGCAATGGCCCAGCAGGCCGGGATGGCCTACGCCGAGTACAAGGACTTCGTCTACGACGCGACGCTGCGAGACTGGGAGGCGCTGGCGGAGGAACAGGCCCGACTGAAGGAGATTCTCGACGGCGGCAAAGAGGTCCGTATCGTCGCCGACGGCACCGACATCACGCTGTTTATCGACGACCGCATCGCCGTTAACTCCGCCGCCAGCGTGGCCTACGACTCACACAACCTCCCCTCCGGCGAGGTGTTCACCGCGCCCTACGACACCGCCGGCGTCGTCACCTTCGACGTGCCGATGACGATCCAGGGTCGTCGCGTCAAAAACGTCGAGATGACGTTCAAAGACGGCGTTGTCGTCGACTGGTCGGCCGAACAAGGCGAGGCAGTCATCGACGAAATCATCGGAACCGACAGCGGCTCCCGCCAACTGGGCGAACTCGGTATCGGGATGAACCGCGGCGTCAATCGCGTCACCGACAACATCCTCTTCGACGAGAAGATGGGCGGAACGGTCCACCTCGCGCTCGGGCGCGCGTACGATGCGTGCCTCCCCGAGGGCGAATCCGGCAACGACAGCGCCGTCCACGAGGACCTCATCACGACGATGGGCGAGGGATCGCGGCTCGAAGTCGACGGCGAAGTCGTGCAGAAGGACGGCGTGTTCCGCTGGGAAGACGGCTTCGAGGGGTAGCTGTCGCGGGACTGCGGTGCTGTGGGCCGGAAGCGCCCTCCGTGGCGCGACTCGGGGAATGGCAGGTGTCGCTACTGTTGTAGGATGATACTGTACCGCGAGCGGAGCGAGCGGTTTCACTCCGAGCGCGGCCGTGGCCGCGACTCGGAGGTCGTTTTTAGCGTAGATTTTTGCAAGGAGAGGTGCCCACAGCGCGCTCGAAGAGCGCGCGAGGACATCCGACGCAGTAAAAAGGTACTAGATAGCGAGGAACTGCGACACCAGCCACTTCGTGAACGTCCCGGTAATAGCGCCGATCCATGAGAGAATCACGAAATGCATGTAGGTGTTGGCGTTATGGCCGCCATCAATGGTTCGGATCATCAGCGACGACAGCATCGCGCCAAACATGATAATAATGATCAGCAGGAACTCGATGAGCGGGATGTTGTAGACACTGGTGTTGATGAGCGAGGCGGCGTCGAGCCGACTCCCAGTGCTCAGGTTGAGCGACATACCAGCGAGAATGTTGACGACCTGCAGGCCGATGAAGAACGCGAACGTCGACGCGGCAGTCATCCCGTACAGGAGGCCGACGAGCGTCGTCGTCGCCTGCTTGCGCTTCTGGCGGAGCTGCAGCACTTGGTTCATGTTCTCGGAGATGAGCTCGCCCAGTTGCTTTGGCGACCCACCCATCTCGCGGCCGATGAGGTACATCTCGGAGAAGGTCTGGATGAGATAGGAGCGACAGTCCGCGGTGAAAAAGCGCCAGGCAGCGGTCGGCTCGATCCGCATGTTCAGTCGCTTGTAGAGGTTATCGATGTTCGGCGAGAGCGCGCCGAAGTCCTTCTTCCGGAGGGTACGAAGCACCGCGCCGGTGGTAGACTGCTTTGCGCCCTCGGTCGCACCGAGTGCGCGGATGAAGTTCGGGAACTCCGAGTCCCGGTCCTTGATGCGCTGTTCTTCCTGCCGGAAGACGATGCCGGGGATGATCATCGGCGTGATCGGCGCGGCGGCATACAGCGGCAGCGGCACTTCGTCAAACATGAAAAAGAGGTCGTTCAGCGTGATCGGTGAGATACCGAGCATCCCGCCCAGTGTGATGAACACGAGCAGCATCGACAGCCCCACACCGGCGACCATCGATTTATTGAGCTTTGATTCGACCGGCGACGGGTAGTCAACTGGGTGGAACCACACCGGGTCGTAGGGAGCCATCGAACGGATGGCGAGGTAGAAGCCGGTCTGGACGAACACGAACATCACGATGACGGCGCTGACCGTCATCGTCGGGTTCGTCCCGGTCAGGACCGGGAGAACGACGGCGAACACCAGCGCGAACGTCATCGACAGAATCATCGACAGGTAGAGGTCTTTCATCACTTCCAGACTGTCGAGCGAACTCTTGTACACCGTCGAGTAGTGCTGGATGATCTGTTCCTGTTCGGTCAGGAGGTAGTCGTCGAGTCCCTGCCCGGCTCCGAGCGTGTACGCGAGCCGGTCGAAGAAGTCCGACACGGCGCGGCTCGGGACCTGTTTGGCGCGGCGACGGCAGGCATCGTCGAGGCTCAGATTCCAGGTGTCGACGAGCTGGACGATGCGGTGCATCTCCATCGCGAGTTCGCCGTACTCGTCTTCCTCGGCTAGTGTTCGGAACACCTCCATCCGGTCAATCTTCGTCGTCGCTAGCACGGTCATGTGCGTAATAAGCAGGTGAAACCGGTTGTTGAGTTCGCGTTTGCGCTGGCTCAGGAGGATCTTGGGGTAGAAAATCGCCGATGCCATCACCAGGAACCCAAGCAGGGGGATCGGTGCTCGGACTGCAATGGGCTGCTCCAGCAGCAGGGCGACGACCGTCGAGATCATGAAGAAGGCGACCGCTGGCAGCAGGATGAGAAAGAGATACCGCTCCAGCGGGATCGTCATCTGGCGGTAGGACTCGACGAGCGACTGGATCGTCTCGGAGATCGTCAGATCGATGTCGCTCTCGGCTTCACCTTGTGCCATCGTTAGTCGGGCCTGGCCATGTTGAACGGAATCCCTTCGACGCCGTCGCGCTGGAAATCCGAAATGAAGTCGTTGACCTCGTGATACCCGAGAATCCCCTCCTGGATGGCCCGCTCGATGAGGTTCGCACGGAACTCGAGGTCGTCGTAGATGTCACGCGTGTCCTCGTAGCCGAGCAGGGTCGCGATCTGCTCTTCGAGGACGAAAGAGTTGTTCATCCCCTGGAAGATGATTTCGTCCTCGACGGGGTCCCAATTGAACACCTGCCGGGTGACGACCCCGTCCATCTCCTTGGAGTAGCCCTCGATTTCCTGAACACTGGTCACGCGGCGCAGGACCTGATCGCCCTGCTTGACGCGGTTCTGGAACAGTGCCACGTCGGCCACGTCCATGAACGTCTCGGGAACGTTGATCGGTTCGCCGGTGAAGCGTTGAATCATCGAAACGATGTCGCTCGCGTGGAACGTCAGCATCACCGGGTGGCCGGTCTGGGCGGCCTGGAACGCCATCCGCCCCTCCTCACCACGAACCTCCCCCACGATGATGTAGTCGGGGCGGGACCGCAGTGCGGCGGCGACCAGATCGAACATATCGATGCTGGTCCCCTCGTCTTCGCCCTCACGGGTGAGGAGTTGCTGCCAGGTGTTGTGTGGGGGGAGCACCTCGGCGGTGTCCTCCGCGGTGTAGATCTTTGCGTCGTCGGGGATGAACGACGTGATCGCGTTCAGCGTCGTCGTCTTCCCGGACGCCGTCTCTCCGACCACGAACACCGTCTGTTCGTTTTCCAGACAGAGCCAGAGATACGCGGCCAGTTGCGGCGACAGCGTCATCCACTTGGTAATCTGGAAAATCGAGAGCGGAACGTCGTCACCCTGACGAATAGTGAGCGAGGGGCCTTTGAGGCTCACGTCGTCGGAGTAGATGAGGTTCAGACGTGACCCGTCCGGGAGCGTCGAGTCGACGATGGGGTCCGAGTCCGAAACCGGGTCACCCATCCGTTCACCCATGTTGCGGAGCCACTGGTCGAAGGCCTCCTCGCTCTGCCACTCGACAGTCGTTTCGAGCATCCCGTAGACCCCGTGGTCGACGTGGCATTCGCTCCGGCCGATGACGTGAATATCCTCGTTGGCTGGGTCACGCATAACCGGTTCGAGCGGGCCGAGGCCGACGATGTCGCGGTTCAGCCGGTAGAGGATGTTCTCGTAGGTTTCCTGGGTGACCTCGACGCTGCTCACGTCGGTGAGGTTCGACAGGCGTGTGAGAACGCCGCTGTCGCTGTCCTCGTCCCGGACTTTCGTGGTCTCCTGCAGGAGTTCCTCGATACGGTCGTCGAACTGGGCCTCGTTTTCGGGTGCAGGCTTGTTGACGCTGCGCTGGAGCAGCCGGTTCCGGACCTTGCCGAAGACGGCCCGCTCGTCCTCGTCGAGTTCCGGCTCGATGGCGTAGTACTTCATGTCCTGCCCCACGTCGCCGTAGATATGACAGAAGATAGGGCCACCGACCGGGTAGAGCACGTTCGGCCGGTTCGTCTCGTATTCGTCGTCGGCCTCGTCGATGAGCATCGGGAACTCACCGGTGATCTGCTTGAACTTCTTCAGGTGGTCCCGCAGGTGGGGCCGCCGCGCTGCCATCTGTCGAAGTTCGTCCGACGGTTTCGCACGTCCGTGATCTGTCATATCTTAGCTCACCTTTAGGCGACGCTGCGTGATTCGATGACGATGCCGGTTCCCGAGCGGACCGAGAACCCGATGGTGTCACCGACCTGTTCACCCATGCCGGCGAATCGGAGGACGTTGATCTGCCGGCGCACGTCGTTGCCGACCTCGATCATCTCCAGTTCGATGAACACGTCGGCAATGGCCCGGAACGGGCCGATAGCCTCCTCGTCCAGCGTCGACGGGTCGACAGTAAGCATGATGCACTTGCCCTGTGAGATGACGTCTCGGAAGTAGGAGATGACCTCCAGAGCGGCCTGTCGCTCCTCGTTTTGACGGACGAGGGCCTCGAATTTGGGGTCGTTCCGGAGAATCGCGTCGAAGGTGTCGATGACGACGACGTCAGCATCCCACATCACCTCGGCCTCCATCAGTCGCTTGAGGAGCTCCTTCCGGTCTGACTGCTCGTCACCGCCGGTGAGGGCGTTCGATTCACCGATGTCGGCGTGCAGGAACAGCACGTCCTCGTCGAGGATGTGATCCACCATGTCGTAGGACAGCGAGTGCATCTGGTCGAGGAAGCTCCCGACGGTCAGCTCCGTCGAGAGGTAGGTCACTTCGTGGCCCTCCTCACAGAGGCCGTAAGTGAACCGCTGGCTCATGGCGGATTTGCCGGCACCGTAGTCCCCTTCGACGAGGATGATACTGCCGGGTGGGATACCGCCGCCCAGTTCCTTGTTCAGCCGGTCGTGATCGTCCAGTCCGAGCGAGAATAGGTCAGTACTTGCGATACTCATGTGTTAAACTCGAACACCTCCTCGTCGCCGTTGACGATGAGCTTGAGACGGTGGTCGCCGCTGCTGAGGTTATCGTTGATATCGATGCGAACGACCTCACCGGGCCGCCAGCTATTGCCACCGTCCGGCTCCAGCGTCACCGTGTAGTCACTGGCGAAGGTCCCGTCAACGAAGACATCCACCTGTCCGGGAACCGGAGCTAACGTCTCTGATCCGGTGTTTTTCACGTGGACAGTGATTGTCTCGCTGCTGTCGTCGTAGATATTGTTGCTACCGCTGTCGGAGATTATTTCCACGTCGGTCCGGACATCGCTGCTCACGTCCAGCCCTTGTTCCGAGACAGCGTTGCTCAGTTCGCCGATACTGCTCGTAAAGACACCGGCCACGCTTGCGGCAATGGCCATCGACGCGATGAACAGGATCAGGTGTGAGACGGAGACGCTCGCCATGTTAGCTCACCACCATCGTTTCGGCGATGCCGTTCTCGGCGACGACTTTCACCCGGTCGGGCTGGCTACCGAGCGAGGAGACAGTAATCTCCAACCGCTCCTGTGACGCCCAGACATCCGTCGACCCGTCACCGTCGACGGTCGTGCCGTAGCCGGTTCGGTAGTCGTTGTCGACCAGCAGGTCAGTCGCTTCGACCGACAGCGTCTCCGAGCCGGTGTTGTCGATGGTCACGACGAGGTTGTCGTTCCCGCTCGCGTTCCACGTCGCCGAGACAAGCGAGATGTCGGTGTTTTGCTGATCGAGAAGCCGGTCACGCTGGTCCTCGCGGGCGTCGTTGACACGCTCGAAGCTGTTCGCGGTCGCGGAGTAGAACATCCCGAAGCCGATGAACGCAGCCACGAAAATGATGGCTGCCGAGCCGCTAACGCTGAATCCCATCGGAACCACCCCCCACCAGTTTCGAGAGCGCAACGGCGTCAGCGCCGCTGTCACTGTCAAGCTGCGAGATATAGTGCAGGCTCTCCGTATGGTGGTCGATAGACAGCCCATCCCCAGTGTCGTTCACGTCGTCGAAGCCGCGGAGGTACTCCTTGAGTTGATCCGCGACCGACTCGTCGATCCAGTCGATAGTCTCGTAGTAGTCGATAGCGCGAGCCGTCTCGCGGTAGCCCGAGTGCTGGACCAGGAACTCGAGCCACTCGACGATGATGAGGTCCGCCGCGAACCCTTCCGGCATCGTCGCCAGATACGGTTTCCCGTCGTCGTCCGCATCTGCGTCCGAGCTGTCGTCTACCACTTCCTCATCGCTACTGCCGGTAGCCGACGAATCAGTCTGTGTAGCAGTCGGTTCCGGTTCTGGTTCGGGCTCCGGTTCCGATTCTACAACTGGTTCGGGTTCCGGCTCTGGGTCCGGTTCGGGCTCCGGTTCCGGGTCAGCTTCCGTGGCCGCCTCGGCCTCATCACTCCCGTCGTCTTCGATAACCTCGTCGAAGAGGTCGTCGTCTTCCAGCCCGCCCATATCGTCGTCCGAATCCTCCTCGCCCAGCAGGTCGTCGTCCTCGTCGGCCAGCAGATCATCGTCGTCGTCCGCAAGCAGGTCATCGTCGTCGTCCGTTTCTTCCTCTGGTTCCTCGCCCTCGGCCCACTCGGCGTCGCCGGACTCGTACTCGTCTTTGAGCTCTGCGAACGATTTGCCGCCGTCGCCGTCGTCGCTGTCCTCGTCCATACTCTCCCCGTCGTCCATGCTCATCCCATCGTCCATGCTCATGTCGTCCTCCGTGTCGTCGAAGTCGTCGAACTCCTCGTCGAACGACCCGCCGTCGTCCTCGAAGCCGCCCATGTCGTCGCCGTCGTCGTCGGGAAACATGTCGTCGACACCGCCGTCGTCCATCGACATGTCGCCACCAGTATCCTCCGTCAGGTCTTCGTCGAAAAAGCCCTCTGCGTCGGCGTTAGCGACGTCGTCGTCGATGTCCTCTTCGGTATCGTCGCTCCCGTCGTCGTCGAACAGGCCAAATGAGCCACCGCCTTCGCCCATGCCGCCCATACCGCCGTCGACATCGTCGGCGAAGGGGTTGACGCCACGGGTAACCATCTCGTAGATGTCGAGCAGTTTCCGAACGTTCTCCTCGGTTTCTTCAACAGACTCGGAGATGCTCTCGTTTTCCGTCCGCACCGTGTTGACCGTCGAGGAGAGGCTACCGACCTCGTTTTCCAGTTCGTCGAGTCGGTGTTCCAGCTCGTCGGTGTCAGGCCCGCTCGCGTCTTCCATGTCGCCGAACTCGTCGTCACCGAACCCGCCCATGTCGTCGCCGCCGTCGTCAAGGCCGCCGAGGCCCCCGAGATCGTCGCCACCACCGCCGAGATCGTCGCCACCGCCACCGTCGTCACCCATCAGGCCGCCGTCGTTGGCCATCCCGCCGCCATCGTCCTCAGTCGCGTCCCCGCTCTCGTCGTCCGACAGAATCGAATCGAACATATTCTTGATGCTCATACCAACAAGCCCGCCGGTCAGCAGGACAAAGAGGGCGGGTGCCAGTCCAACCAATTCCGGTGAGACGGCTGGAGCCATTGGCACGAGAGCGGGACTACTCATCTCTTGTATCTCATGCTGTTTCTACTCTTGAATATTCCCCTTAGCGTATCATATTTGATAATAATATCCCATTTTCCTGACTCAGATGAAGTAAATTAACTATTCAAGTACTAGCCTATTACATTTCATATTAATTTCGGCCGGAAGGTCGGGGAACAGAGTGTTTCAGTGCGCCCCCGGCAGACGAACGGCTGTCGCCCGTCTGACGCCGCACCTCGGGTATACGTCCTACTCGCAGACGTCACAGCGTTATCGAATCCGTGTTCGCGCTTTTGACGATGAAATTGCCGGTGTCCGCTTCGAGTTTGACAGACCGGCCGTGGTCGCCACCTAGGTCTTCACCGACAACGGGAACGCCGCGTTCGTCCAGTGTCTCGCGAACCTTCTTGGCGTTGCGCGACCCGATAGAGGAGCCGTTCTCAGAGAAATCGAGCATATCGCTCCCGCCAGCGATTTTGGCCTCCATCGCCTCCGTCGACGCTCCGGCATCCGCCATGGCCTCGATGAGCGCTTCGATGCCCGTGTCCGCGAACTTCGCGTGGTTGCCGCCGTCGATATCAGCCGCCGACGGAAGCATGACGTGGACGAGTCCAGCCACCGTGTTACGGGTATCGTATATTGCGATCCCGATACAGGAGCCCAGTCCGCTCGTGGTCAGCACAGCCGGCTCTGTGGTCACCTTGTACTCCGCGATGCCGACTTTGATACGCTCGGGTGTACTTTGTTCGGGACTCTCTGTTTGGCTACCATCGTATACTTTCATTATTTGAATATCTGTTCCACGTCCGCGCCCGTCTCGGTCGCCCGCTCGACATCGAGGTCGTTGAGGGCGGCGCGCAACTCTTTCTCGTTGGGCAGGGCGTGAATCTCAGCCTGGAACTCGATGTCGTCGGTCTGCATCTGGGAGTCGATGATGAACGCGTGCTCCTGATACTGTCCGACCTGCGCCGCAAGCGGGTCCATGATCGCCCGCCCCATGTCGTGGACGACCCGCGGCGGCGTGTGTTCGACTGACGTCTGGAGGACGTTCGCCCAGCCGTCGACGAACCCGCTCGTCATGATGTTCCCCAGCTCCTCGATAGCGGCCTTGTGCTGGTCGGTTAGTTCGTCGCTCTCCATCTCAATGGGCATCATCGCCTCCGCGACGTTGATCGCCGAGACTTCGTCGAACAGCACCATGAGGTAGCCACTGGGCGTCCCGGTGAACTCGACGACTGTCCCGACGAAGGTATCCGTGCCGATCTGCTTTGGCACGTCCTCGATGGGGGCGAAACTGATCTGTGTCACCTCCGACTCGGTCGGGATGCCAGTCATCATCTCGACGTTGTCAGCGGCTTTCTGGGTGCCGCTGGTCGTCATCTCGTTGAACGTCTGGAGCTTGTCGATGGGGATGGCGTCGCCGTCCGTATCGACGTGCTCTACCATCATCTCCGTGAGCGAGTCGTACTCAGGGAGCATGTAGATGTAGAAGTTCACCGATTCGTCGATCCATTCGATCTCCGATTTGAACACGAACACCTGCTGATGGTCGCCGTTCTCAGGTGCATCGGGGAGCACGTCACCGCCGGACTCCTCGATGTACTCCGGCGGCGAATGGTCGATGGTCGCACCGACGTAGTCGGCCCAGCCGTCGATGAACCCGCTCATCATGATGTTGCCGATCTCCTCGATGCCACTCCTGGCCATCGCCTCGTCGTCGCTGCTACCGGGCATCATCTCCTCGGTGATCGTGCCGGCGCTGTCTACGTCGAAGGCAAGAACGGTATCGCCCTCCAGAACGCCATCGAAAGAGAACTGGACGCCGACGAAGTCACGTCCGGCCAGTTCCTCGCCGACATCTGCTCTGTCGAGCAGCGTTATCTTGGTTACGTCGACGACGGCATCGATGCCCGTCATCTGGCCCATCGACTGCGTGGCCTGTTCTGCCCCCTCGTGAGCGAGTTGGTTGAACGTACCGAGCGACTGAATATCGACGTTCATCTATGAGGGAACGACGTCCTCGATAGCCTCCATCACACTGGGTTTCTGGAACGGCTTGGTGATGTATCCGTCAGCTCCCGCTTTCACTGCTTCCTTCATTTTCTCTTCCTGACCGACACTTGTACACATGATGACATTCGCATCGGGATTGGAAGATTTGATCTCGTCCGTGGCCTCGATGCCATCCCGGATGGGCATCACGATGTCCATCATCACCAGATCTGGCCCTTCTTCTTTGAACACTTCGACAGCTTCGACTCCGTTCTCGACCTCCCCAACAATCTCGTGGTCTTCTTCGAGAATCTCGCGGAGGAGGTTACGCATAAACTCTGAATCGTCGGCGATCAGTACGTCTGGCATGCCTATCAAGCCTACATATCGTGATGAGTTAGATAAAGGTGTCCCGTAAATTATCGCGTGTGATATCGGTGGGTCCCGAAACCAAGTTACACCGCAGGGAGATGCGGTGTGAGAACGCGAATGAAATCGAGTGCGAAGGGGCCATACTGGAAGTACACGAGCCCCGACAGGAAGAGATACGCTGTCGTTAGTCCCGCTGGGAGGCTCAGACCCACTGCGACCGCTCTGGACGAGACCCGGCTCGGAGCGAGTGTGCGGCCCAGCACAGTCCCGCCACAGACTGCTGCCCCACCGAGATTGAGGAGTGCGTGGAACTGTACCGCCTCCCCGAGCGCCAGATCAAGTCCGGCAACGACACCGAGTCCAAGGAGAAGGCCCCCGACGACACTCACAGCGTACCCGCCGACAAGCCACCGCCTCGCGTCGCTGACGGGTTCGTGAACTGCGGGAAACCGAACGACGCCGTACATGACGAGCGGGACCGTCGGCAACAGATATCGAACGGTGAGTTGTGTGTGCAGTGGCAGGCGGCTCAGATAGACGAGCGTGAACACAACTGCGAGGGCCGCAACGAGCATATCTGTCTGTGTTTGGGGCGAGTACTGCGACGGGCGGACGTCCCATCGCCGTATCCGCTGGTTCGCTGACCGGATCAGAACTACAGGAAGTGCCGCGACCGCACCGAAAAGCGGGACGGCCTCAACCATTGTGAGTTCGATTGTCTCGTAAGAATTAGGAGCGTAGTTGATATGTGATGCGGAGCCGCTCCGCAGGAAAATCTGTGACAGTCGCTCCGGCGTAGCCAGTACGTCGAGACCACCACTGACCGCATCTGAGGTGAACGTCATCGCAGGTGCCGCGGGTCCCAAGACCTGTTTGAACAGGCCGAGAATCGGGGTTACGATTGGCGTCCGGGTATCACCGCCCGCCCCCGCGGAATCACCAGCACTCCCATCAGACCCCGCGCCGGTACCGCCGTCGGTTCCACCGGAAACACCGACAGAACCACCATCCGTCCCCGCAGTCCCACCAGCGCCGCTGCCACCACCAGTACCGCCATCACCACCGGTCTCAGGCGTGAATTCGACGTCCGCACCCCCAACAGCGGAGAGCAACCGCGGCGGTTTGACCGGGTTACCGGAGATGAGGAAGTTCGTCACGAGCATCGGGAGCGAGCCAAGAAAGAGCGCGAGACCAATGACAGCGATATGACCAAATGAGTTTCGCCTTGCAGTGATCAGGTCCACGAGGGCCAGCGTCACCACGAGGAAGAACCCCTCGAAGGCGTGGGTCCAGGTTACTAGTCCAGCCGTGACGTACGCACCGGCGCGAAAGCCGAGCCCGAGTCGGTGTCTGGAGTCAGCATACGCAATTCGGCTCCGAGCGAACAGGTACACCGTCGTCAGTAGCAAGAACCCTACCAGAACGTGCCGTTTCGGAAGCGAGGCCCAGAAGCCGACAGACGAGGCGATACCGATTGCGACACCGGCCGCCAAAGCGACCGAGCGGTCATGCCAGATTCCGACGAGGCGGTAGAGAACGACGCCGGTCGTCGCTGCCGCGAGCATCGTCGAGATCTGGAACGCAGCTATCGGGAGCGCCGTGTCCGGAAGGGCTGTCGCTGTCAGCGCACCGACCAGAAACAGGACAGCGACGAGACCGCTACCGACCCACAGCATCGTTCGCTTGGCGGTATCGGTGTGGCGCTGTCCGAGCACGCTGACGTGAGCCACGAAGACGAGTGCAGTGCCCGACCAGAGTCCAAGGAGCAGTAGCCGGGGTGTAATGAACACGGACAGCGCTTGCAACGCCCAGACCAGCGGGACAGCCGGCAGGATCTGTCCGTAGTTTCGCCCGTACAGTCTGCCGCCGGCCTCGTGCAGGCCAGGTTGTGCGCCGAGCGTCAGGGTGTACGGCGTCTCCGTGATGTGGAGGTGTCCGTTCGAGACAGCGACGAGCGCGTTGGCAGTGGTGTACGTGTCGGTGACGAAAATACCAACGCGCCAGTAGAGCCCGAACGTAACGAGCAGGCCGAGCCAGAGGGCGTAGCCGTAGCGGTCGCCAAAGACTGCCTTTCCCGCCTGCCGACAGCGGCCAGTGAACCACTCGACGTCTCGGGTCATCGCTTCACCTGCACAGTCACGTTTTCAGCAACGATTGTCTCAGCAGCTTCGAAGCTCTGGACCCGAAGCAGGACGGTTCCATTGTACACCTCCCGTTCCAGTGACGACGGCGTGACCGCTCTGTCACCGGGTGCGAGCCGGTACGTTCCGGACTGACCTTTCGAAAGGACCTGTTCGTCCTCGCGAGAGATGTCGAGCGCAGGGACCGCGACCTGATACAGCAGCCTCGGGCGGCCCGTGACAGAATCGACGGTCACGCTGGCATCGGGCACCCGGAGATACACAACGTTCGTTCCAAACCGACCGTCCGTGATTCGTATCTCCGATGTAGGCAATTGGACGGAACTGATAGCTGCCGTCCCGTCGCCGATAGTCGTCGGCTGTGTCCTGATAGCGTCAACGCCGACGAGCGGTCCCGTCACGACGAGCGTTACCAGAATGAACAGGGCAACGACCGTCGGCGGATAACGCGGGACCATTATCTACCCTACACACTACCGTGCCCGGATTTAAATCCCTCGTCGGTTGGACAGGCTGCTGACCTTGTTCATCGCGATAGCTGCTCCATTGCAGGTGGCCGTTGTTGAAATGACCGACAGCAGCCCGTCTCAGAGTTCGGCACCGTCGGCAGCCTCGACGGCTTCCAAGAGATCAGCAATAGAATCGTCCGGTGTCAGTTGCGTCGACCGGACGAGCTGTTTGATGACCGCCGGCGGGTAGCGAACCGGCACGTTCGATTCCGACAGCAGAATACCCAGCACTTCTTCGACCGGTGTCGACCCGTCCATCTGGCGACCGTACCAGAGCATGAAGCTCTCGAAAACCGTGACGATGTCGTTGGAGGCGAGCTGCTGCTGGTCGACGTCGCCGTCGAACTTCGCAGTCACGTCGAAGCCGTATCTGGCGTTCGAGTCGGCCATCTGTTCGGCCAGCCACTCGTGGACGTTCGCATCGGAGAATTCGGGGGCCGACGGCTCCGGGTCCGGTGTAGGAGACGGCGGAGATTCAGACGCCGAATCCGATGAGACTTGGTTCCCGTAGGAGTCGTCAGTGCGGACGTCCGACGAAACGACGTATCGGCCCTCGTCGATTTCAGTGACGTGCTCGTCGTCGGCGATGTCGAGCTCTTCGGGCGAGAGTACCTTGCCCTCTTCCGGATTCGATTCGTCTGACCGCCGAGCCATGAGTACTAGTGTGTGAGGCTATCGTATAACTCCGTCGCTGGTCGGGGTGGACGAAAAGAGAACTGCGTCGAAGCGAGAAGATGGCCGAGTTTAGAGGCTGACTGCGGAGTTACCAGACAGAGTCTCCGGGACGACCAGCCGAGCGGTCGTCGTGCCACCGGACTGGGTGTTCAGGCGAACCGTCGCCGTCTCACCCTCACCGAGACCGTCACCGTTGCCGCTTCCGCGGATCTGTTCAGCGCTGAAGATGATCGCCGCACGGTCGGACGGATCGTTCAGAACCTGGCTTCCTGAAATCGAATCGTCGTCGTCCTGAATATCAGCGACAGCGAATTCTTCCCCGCCTGGATTACTGTCGTAGGTTCCTTCATAGGTGAGGTCGTACGAGCCAGTTGAGTCGACCCATTGAGCGATCGTACTGCCGATATCGATATTCCCTGCACCGGGTGCCTTCTTGACGGTTAGCTTGACCGTGTTGATCGTGCTGCTGGACGACTGGATGTCTTCACCGACGGCGTTGACGAGCTGCAGTCGGTTCGTCACTTGGTCACTGCTCTGTTGTCCGGTTTCCTCTGCACTGCTCTGGAGGAAGCCGGCAGTGTTGATCAGGACGCCCGCAGCGATTGCCGCCACCAGCACCATCGCAATGAACACGATCAGGGTGCCGATACCGACCTGTCCGCGGTCGTCATCGTTCGTTAGTTCCGTTAGCATTGTTGATCCGGGTCTGTCTGACCCTATCAATTGACTCTTTTCACTGGTAATAATACCTCCTCTCAAATTATGCGGTTTGATAACCGAATCTCTAGTGGTTGTAAGCAACAGTCTCAGACATCGGAGACAGGATTTATCGGAAAATAGACGCAGCGCTGAATTCTATCTCTGAGAGCAGTAGTCAGCGAACAATGAGTATCATAAGTCGCAGATGACTGTGTGTACCAGAGTCAGTATTACGACGCAAGCTACCTGATGAAGAGCGTGCAGAGAGCAGAAATAAGCTATGCGTATATCAGCAATTGAAACTGAAAGAAATGACGTCTTAGAGGCTGACTGCGGAGTTACCAGACAGAGTCTCCGGGACGACCAGCCGAGCGGTCGACGTGCCACCGGACTGAGTGTTCAGGCGAACCGTCGCCGTCTCACCCTCACCGAGGCCGTCATCAGCGTCGCCACCGCGAATCTCTTCAGCGCTGAAGATGATCGTCGCACGGTCGGACGGGTCGTTCAGGACTTGGCTCCCCGATATCGAGTCGTCATCGTCTTGGACGGCAGAAACAGCGAATTCGCTCCCACCTGGGTTCGTGTCGTAGGCCCCCTCGTAGGTGAGGTCGTACGAGCCACTGGAGTCAACCCATTGAGCGATCGTACTACCGATATCGATATTCCCTGCACCGGGTGCCTTCTTCACGGTTAGTTTGACTGTATTGATCGTGCTGCTGGACGACTGGATGTCTTCACCGACGGCGTTGACGAGCTGCAGTCGGTTCGTCACTTGGTCACTGCTCTGTTGGCCGGTTTCCTCGGCGCTGCTCTGGAGGAAGCCGGCCGTGTTGATCAGGACGCCCGCAGCGATTGCCGCCACCAGCACCATCGCGATGAACACGATCAGGGTGCCGATACCGACCTGCCCGCGGTCGTCGTCGTTCGTTAGTTCCGTTAGCATTGTTAATCCGGGTCTGTCTGACCCTATGCAACCGTTCTTTTCGTTAGTAATAATACCTCCCCCCAAATTATACTACTTGATAATAGCAGCTTGAATGGCTGAGGCGGCGTTTTGCCAGAAGAGCGCCGGTAGTTTGGCCTGAAGAAGACAACTGAGCTACGTCCCCTCTAAGAATCAGATTTAATTGCTTCTATAGGTCGGAATCAGTGATGGGAATAGCTGGTTCAGTGGTAGCCGAGAGATATCGTGTCGCGTGCAGGCTGGTTGGTGGTGCGATCTATCGAAAATAGACGCTGAAACCAGAGTCGGCAGAGAGATGCCAAGTACAGAGACGTCGGCTCACAGGCAGGGCGGTCGGTTGATGTGGTCGAGAAACACATTCACTCGTACGTGACGAGACTGTACATCACGAACAGGTAGCCGAAAGTCGTCAACCCACTGTTGACTAGCAACAACGACCGCACACCCTCGAAGTCGTTGATGAACGCGCTAATCATCGTCGCGGCCGCGCCCGCAATGGCGAGCGAGAATCCCACCGAGAGGTGAAGCATCGCCTGTCGGGATGTCTGGATGTATGCCCGCATGGCCATCCCCACCATTGTCAGTCCAGCGACGACGAACACCAGTGTCGATATGGCATAGAGAAGTTCTATCATCAGCACTGTACAGGGCTACAGCGAACCCGCTATTAAATCCACGCTCGAAAATATCTTTCGTGATAACGCTAAGATGAGGCGCTCTACCGCTCCGATAGGGTTCGCCACGCCTCGTCGAGTTTGTTGGTCACTTCGGACCGCTCTTCGATGTGGACCGTCAGTTCGTCGTCGAAGTCAACCCGTACTTCGTCCACGTTGCGCCGGTACACCTTGATACGTCGGCGGTCGTCAGAGAGGATATTGTCGTGGAGTTCCAGCAGGTCATGTTCAGTCAGTTCGTCGATGCGTCGGTAACACGTCGCAATGGGGATTCCGAGTTCGTCGCTGAGCTCCTGTGCGGAGACTGGTTCATCCGTCGCGTCAAGGATTTCGGCACTGTATTTATTGCCAAGCGTCTGAAGAATCTCCCCTGAATCCATCGTTATCAAATCATAAATTCAGTCGATAATAAAGCTATCGCCTGTGATATCGACTGAAAGGAGACAAACACGCACTACAGAGCGCTCGTGTGAAAACAGCGTTCTGTGCCGCTGTATCCGTTGTTCTACCGAGTAATAATGGCTCTATTGTCTCGCTAAATTGGTGATTCTTCCTCGCTCATCATCGAGAAGGCGCTAGCGTTTTGGTGGACATCGATACCGCCGCGGTCGATCTCCATCGGATAGATATCCGTCTCGATGTTCTGCTTTCGCATCTTGGCGACCCAGACGTATCTGTTCACACCGGTATCAGTCGGCGTCTGGATAAGGTAGATGTTGCCGTCGGTCAGGTAGTTCTCCAGTCCGATCTCGGTGTCCGGGAAGACGGCTCCCTGTTCGTTTGTCATCAGCGTAGTGAGACCGCTGTCGCTGAGGATGTCGGTGAACTTCAGGAGATACGTCCGTTTCTCCTTCTCGTTTTCGAAGAACAGTTCGAACATGGCGAGTGAGTCCAGCACGAGCCGGTCGTAGTCGCCGTCTTCGAGTTCTTCGAGGAGGATATCCAGAGAGGAGGTGAAGTCGTTCTCGCGCAGGAGCACCTGCTTGTCGTACACCTTGATGTTCCCGTCGTCGACGTGGTCCTGCCAGTTGTCGAAGCCGAGGGATTCGGCGGCCTCCCGGAGGTCCGATTCGTCTTCCTCGAAGGAGAGATAGATACCCTTCTCGTCGTACTTTTCGACGCCGTTGTAGATATACTGGAGACAGAGGATTGATTTCCCGGCACCGGGGTTGCCGCTGACCAGTGTTGTCGAGTTCTTCACAATGCCGCCGTTCAGAATGTCGTCGAGGCCCTCGATCCCCGTTTTGGTTTGCTCAATCATAGTTTCGGAAGGAACTGGAAGTTGATTAGATACTTCTCTGTCGGGAATGTTAAAAAGTCTTGCTGGTGTGTCGCTAAACAAACCGGAATCAGTCACCAGCGTGGACGATGGCGGGGTCCACCCAGATAACAAAACTGTCATCTCGCTTGATTACGCCGCGAATCGAACCAGCATCGTTCGCGGGGGACCGGTCGACCTGCTCCGGAGTGACCTGCACGACCTGATACACCTCGTCGACGAGCCAGCCGGCCGCGCCCTGTTCCTCGACGATCTCCGGGTCGAAGACGATGATACGCTTCTCCGCGCCCTCGTCTTCGATGCCAAAGACGACCTTGGGATCGACGATCGACGTCGTGCGCCCGCGAAGGTCCATAACACCACGGACGTGCGGCGGGGCGTTCGGGACGGACGTGAGCTCGCCGATGTCGACGATCTCAGTCACGTAGTCGATACTCACGCAGTACGTTTCCGAGCCGAGCTGGAACTCGAGTACCTGGCCGGTGGTGGCTGACTGTGCTGCCATTGCGGTTCTTATCCAAACTGTCGCGGATAGTGGCGCATAAAGGTGCCTGCTGGGCTATCAACTTTGATTACGTGGGCGGAGTATTTATTTCGGGGCCGGACGGGATTTGGAAGTAGGTATGAGGATGTCTCGTTCGCCGATGTCTCCTGTCCGACGGGAGCGTTGGTGATATGGCAGATGGTGTCCGCGCCGTGGTCGCAGACGACTCTCACTTCATGCGGAGTGTCATCTCTGATATCCTCAGTGATGGCGGTATTACTGTCGTTGCGCAGGCGCGTGACGGCGAGGAGGCAGTGTCAGCCGTTATCGAACACAAACCGGACGTCGTGACGATGGACGTCGAGATGCCGGTAATGAACGGCATTGAAGCAACCGAGCGCATCATGGCCGAGTCTCCGACGCCGGTGTTGATGCTGTCGGCCCACACCGACGAAAACGCCGACGTGACGTTCGAAGCGCTCGATAAGGGTGCGGTCGACTTCTTCACCAAACCCGGTGGTGAGGTGTCGATGGAGATGTCACGCCTGAAAGGCCAGCTGGTCGAGATGGTCAGCTCCGTCGCGGCGGTCGACGTTGGCGCGACGCGCAGCCGCGGCGGGACAAGTAGCGACAATGGAGCGGCAGCACCGACAGCCGGCGGTTCAGCTACTGACCGGAAAGAAACCGGGGGTTCGTCAGGCCAGACGGCCTACGTTGCGAACCCGACGCTCGTTATCGGCTCTTCGACCGGCGGCCCGAAGATGGTGGAACAGGTAATGGAGAACCTCCCAATCGAGGCCGACCTCCGGGTGCTCATCATCCAGCATATGCCGGAGGGGTTCACCGGCCGGTTCGCCGAGCGGATCAACACACGAAGCGATTACGAGGTCCGAGAGGCGACAGACGGGGCCCGCATCGGCGGCGGCGAGGGCCTCGTCGCTGCCGGTGACCGACACATGGAGGTCAAAAACTACCGGAACGGCCGACTGCGGACGAAGCTGACCCAAGACGAACCGGTCAACAGTGTCCGTCCGGCCGTCGACGTGACGATGCGAACGGCCGCGGAGACGATCGACGACCCGCTCGTCGGCCTCATCCTCACCGGGATGGGCGAGGATGGCGCAGACGGGATTCGGCAGATCAAGCAGGCCGGTGGCAAGACCATCGCACAGGACGAGGCCACGTCCGCGGTGTACGGCATGCCAAAGCGTGCCGTCGAGACGGGCTGTGTGGACACTGTCTTGCCTATCGACGACATCGCGGACGGCATTATCGACACGATTACCACTGAGGTGACCTGACAATGGACGACCAGTATTTAGACGCATTCATCCGTGAAAGTGAAGAAGCGATTACCGAACTCAACAACTCGCTGCTCGAACTCGAATCCGACCCCTCCAACACGGAGGCGATGGATTCGATCTTCCGGACAGCCCACACGCTGAAGGGCAACTTCGGCGCGATGGGCTTTGACAACGCAGCAAATCTCGCGCACGCGATGGAGGACCTGCTCGACGAGATGCGCCAGGGCGAGATGGAGGTCACGCCGGACCTGATGGACCTCGTCTTCGCTGGCGTCGACCAGATCGAGATCATCGTCGGAGAGATCGAAGAGCATGGTGAATCGGGGACAGAGACCGACGAGATGGTCGAAGAACTCCGAGCCGTCCTCGAAGAGGGGGCCGCCGCCGCGGGCGACACCGAAACAGCAGACGACGGCGATTCGTCGGACAGCGACGAGTCGCTCACCACGGATGCGGACGTCAGTGATGCCGATATCGACGGCGACGCTGTCGACGAGCAGGTCCTGCAGGCCGAAATCAGCGTTGGGGAGTCGGATATGCTCGGCGTCGACTCGATGCTGGCCGTCGAATCCATCGAGGGGCGGTTCGACATTCTCGATTCGAGTCCGAGCCGTGCCGATATCGAGGACGGCGAGTTCGAGGACACGTTCGTCCTGTATCTCGACGGCCCCGACGCGGCGACTGTCGACGCCGAACTCGGGACGACCGGGAAGGTCGACAGCTTCGACGTGACCGACGTGACCGACGAACTGGTAAGCGATACAGACTCAGGCTCCGATGCTGCCGAGGATACTGACACGGGTTCGGACCCGGACCCGGACCCGGACGCCGAAGAGGAACACAGCGTCGACGAAATCAAGTCCGTTCGCGTCGACGTAGACCAGCTCGACGACCTCCACGGGCTCGTCGAGCAACTGGTCACGAGCCGAATCAAGCTCCGGCGCGGTGTCGAGAAAGACGACCTCGACTCCACCGGCGAGACGCTGAACGAACTGGACAAGATCACGGCGAACCTCCAGAACACAGTGATGGATATGCGGCTCATCCCGCTGAAGAAGGTCGTCGGGAAGTTCCCGCGGCTCGTCCGGGACCTCGCACGCGAACTCGACAAGGACATCGAGTTCGAGATCGAGGGCGAGGACATCGAACTCGATCGAACTATCCTCACCGAGATCTCGGACCCGCTGATGCACATCCTGCGGAACTCAGTCGACCACGGTATCGAACCGCCCGAGGAGCGCGAACAGGCGGGCAAGCCACGTACCGGCCACATCACGCTCCGGGCCTCCCGCGAGCGCGACCACGTCATCATCGAAGTCGAAGACGACGGGGCCGGACTCGACGTGGAAGGCATCAGGGAGAAGGCCATCGAGAAAGGCGTCCGCTCGCCAGAGGAACTGGACGCGATGGACGACTCCGCGGTGTATGACCTCGTGTTCCACCCCGGCTTCTCGACGGCCGACGAAGTGACCGACACCAGCGGACGTGGCGTTGGCATGGACGTCGTCCACGACACGGTCTCCCAGCTCGACGGGTCGGTCAGCGTCGACTCCGAACCGGGTGAAGGAACGACCGTCTCACTGCGCCTGCCGGTGACGATGGCTATCGTCAAGGTGCTGTTCGTCAAGGTCGGCGACGAGGAGTACGGTGTCCCGATCAAGAACGTGGACGAGATTACCGGAACGGAGGAAGCAAAACAGGTCAACGGCCAGGAGGTCATCAAACACAACGACGAGATCTATCCGGTCATCCACCTCGACGACACCTTCGACATCGAGGGCGAGACGGCCAACGGCGACGGGATGCTCGTCCGCATCCGCGAGTCCGAGCGCCAGGTCGCGCTCCACTGTGACTCGGTCAACAGCCAGGAAGAAGTCGTCGTCAAGCCCTTGGAGGGTATCCTCTCGGGAACACCCGGTCTCTCGGGTACGGCTGTACTGGGCGACGGGAACATCGTCCACATCCTCGACGTGGTGACGCTATGAACAAAGGTAGCGAGCGCACCTTCGAAGATCTCGTGGAGTTCATCGGCGATGAGATGGACTTCGAGTCGGGCTTTTACAACGACTCGTACCTCGACCGCCGCATCACCGCGCGGATGCGCCGAACCGACACCGAGGACTACCAGTCCTACCAGCGACTGCTGGAACGCGACGACGGCGAGCGCGAGGAACTGCTCGATTCGCTGTCGATCAACGTCACCGGTTTCTTCCGGAACCCTGAGGCGTGGGAGCGACTGCGGCCGGTCCTCCGCGAACTCACGGAGAACAACCGTCGCGTCAGGCTCTGGTCGGCCCCGAGTGCCGACGGCCGCGAGCCGTATTCGGCGGCGATGCTGGCACTCGACGACCCCGAGATCGACGCCCGCCGGGTCGAAATCACGGCGACAGACATCAACGCCGACATCCTCGAAGAGGCCCGTGACGGGACCTACGCGACCTCCCAGACGACCGACATCGCTGATGAACTGGAACCGCTGGACGATTACACGAAGTACATTGAACAGGACGGCGACACATTTCAGGTTCGAGACCGGGTCAAGGAGATGGTCACGTTCGAACAACACGACCTCATCCGGGGCGACCCCAAGCGCGATTTCGATCTGGTGTTCTGCCGGAACCTCCTCATCTACATCGACTCGGAGTTCAAGGTCCCCATCTTCGAGACGATCCGCGGGTCGCTCCGCGAGGGCGGGTATCTCATGATCGGCATGACCGAGACGCTACCCGGGGAGTGTCGGGATTCCTTCGAAGCGGTCGACAAACGACACCGCATCTACCGGCGTGTGTAGCGACCAATGAGCCTCTACGAACTGGAACGGGACGGCAAGGCACAGGAACTCATCCGCCTCCTCAGAGAGAGCGACAACGAACGGGTCAAGACCCGTGCCGCGGAGCTACTGGGGAACTTCGACGACCACGACGACCGGCGCGACGTGGTCAACGCGCTCGTGGACGCAGCCCAGAGCGACAGCGACGCGATCACCGGCGCGGCTATCGACTCGCTCGACGAACTCGGCGACGACGCGATCACGCAACTCATCGGGAGTATGGCCGGCGTCGACCTCGAAGACGACGCGGCCGACTGGGTGAAGGCGAAGGCGTACATGCAGGTGCTCGACGCTGACGTGCCGGAACTCCGGATGGCAGCGGCGAACGGCCTTGGAAACTTAGACCAGGCTGACGCGGTCCCGAAGCTCGCGGAGCGCTTCGAGGACCCTGACCCACGAGTGCGGGCGCGGGCGGCCCGGTCTGCCGGGAAGATCGGCGACTCGCGGGCGACAACGCCGCTGGAGTCAGTCCTGTCGGACCCGAAAGCCGGCGTCAGGCGTGAAGCCGCCGACGCGCTGGGCAACATCGGGAACCGACAGGCGCTCCAGGCGCTGCTCCCGCTGTACGAGGACGACGACGAGCGAGTTCGGCGCATCGCCGTCGGGGCGTTCGGGAACTTCGGCAACGACCGGCCCGTCGACTATCTCATCGAAGCCCTCTCGGACGACTCCGCCGCCGTCCGCCGGACGGCCGTCTACTCGCTCATCGAACTCCTGTCGAACGTCCCAACCGACCAGAGCCACGAGATCCGTGACACCGTCGTTGAGAAGCTCTCGAACACTGACGACCGCAGCGTCGTCGTGCCGCTGGTCGAGATTCTCGAAGAGAGCACCCAGTCCGCACAGCGGCGCAACACCGCTTGGATGCTCGGCCGGGTTACCAGCCAGGAAGAGCGTGACCGCGTCATCGAATCGCTGGTCGACGCGCTCGGCGAGGACGATCAGATGCTCCGGCAGTTCGCCGCCACCAGTCTCGCCGAACTCGGCGACGACGACAACATGGTGGAACGGCGGCTGCTCAAGATCGTACAGGACGACGGCGTCGACCCCGAAGTCCGGGGCCAGGCCATCTTCACCCTCGGGAAGGTCGGCGGCGAGCGCTCTCGGAAGACGCTGGACAAGCTCATCGACGAGACCGAACACGACGTGGTCCGGAAGAAGGCCTTCTCGGCCATCTCGAAGCTCGGTGGCCGCGGATGAGTCAGCCGAGTGGATTAAGACGCGGCGGGGCGTACACGAGAGCGATAGCTGGCTAACCGATGAGCGATGGAGAACACGCACTGGTCGATACGAAGGGGAAGTTCGTCCAGGTTGTCTCGGATGGGCGCAAGCGCAACGACATCGAGTGGTTACCCGGCCGGATTCTCCTCTCGAACAAGCGCCTCGTCCTCGCGACCAACGACGGCAAGCGGACAATCCCGCTGTCGAAGGTCAGCAGCGTCACCGCCAGCCAGATGAACCAACCCCTCGCACAGGTGGACAGCTACATCAAGGTGCAGGCCGGCCGGAACGTGACGCTCATCTCGGCGAAGAAAGCCGATGAGTTTCAGGAGAAGCTCTACAGCACGCTGCTTGACCAGACTGTTGTCCTCATCAATCATCCTGCAGTCAAGGGCGGCGTCGTGCAGGACGGCGGCTGGGAGAAGGGGCGGCTCAAACTCGACGGCGACTGCATCAATCTCGCCATCGCCAGCGGCACGTTCGTCGAACTGGATATTGACGACGTTGGGACCGTCGAGTCCAAAGAGAAGACGATCCGCGGCGACGAGCGACCGCTGTTGGAGGTCGAACACACTATCGAAGGGACCAGCGTCGAGACCCACATTTCGGGGACGCCGCGTCACGTCTCGCTCATCGAGGGGCTCGTCCGGCAGGGCGAGCAGCGCAACATCGCCGACGACGTAGACCTCACCGATAAGGAGACGCAAGTACTGATGGCGCTGTACTCCGGAATCTCGCCGTTCAAGATTCCGGATTTCGTCGATATGGAGATCGAGGAAGTCGAAGACGTGTACGACCGGTTGATGGAGGCCGATATCCTCGAACCGGTCCGGACACGCCGGGAGGTCCAGCTCGAGGCCCGCGGCCGCTCGATTGCGAGCGACGCGATGGCCGACCAGTGACCGGGACGGACGGTTCGACGCGTTTTTGAAGCGCGGTTGATTGAGAACAGGTATGGCAGAATTCACGGTTGCCGTCTCCGACCCGGAGGACGGCCACACCTACCAGATCGACGTTGACGGACAGGACGCAAACCGCTTCATCGGCCGCGAACTCGGCGACGAGGTCGACGGCGGCGCTGTCGGCCTCGACGGCTACACGCTCGAACTGACCGGCGGCTCGGACACCTCCGGCCGACCGATGCGACCCGACGTTCGCGGCGTCACGACGAAAGAGATCATGTCCGACGGCGGCGTCGGCTTCAAGCCGACCACCGACGGCGAGCGCAAGCGCATCACCGTCCGCGGCCGCGAGGTCAGCGACGACACGCGCCAGATCAACGCGAAGATCACGGCCCGCGGCAGCGACGACGTGGCCGACCTCCTCGGCGACGACGAGTAAGTCACGTGCCGGATCGCGTTCCCAGTGACCACGAAACCGTCGAGACGCATCGCGTTCCCGTCGAGTCGGTCGGCCGAACCGACCGACCGCGAGTCGTGCTCCCGGACGAACTCGATTTCGACGACGGCGACACCGTCCGCCTTGCGCTGGACGGCGACCGGTACCACGCCGTCGTCGAGACGAATCTCGACGGCGAGCCGGTGATCTCACACGTCGCCGACAACCGCCGCCTGGCCCGCGAACGGGACGGGACGAACCGCCTCGCGGAGTGGGTCGCCGATAGTGATGTCTCGCTCGACGGCTCGGCGCACCTCGACGTGGTCACCGACGGGACCGAGTACGGCCTCCGAACGCCGGGCAAGCGCGTCGTCTATACAGCGACCGGCGGGCCGGACTCCTCGCTGTCTGATATCGCTCGAAATCTCGATAATTGACGCCGGTCGGCACTATTTTGCCGAATAAATCCGATTTTTGCTGCTGATACTCGCGCGAAACGCTCAATATCAGTGCTGATGTACATCGGGTAACGGACGAATGTCGGAATCAGTGATCGCGGATTTCGTCGGCAAATTCAACTCCGAAGTGGCCGGTCGGGGCGACCCCATCAGAGGTCGGATCGTCCTCTCGCAAAAGCGGCTGGTACTGGCCGCGAGCGAGGACGACAAGCTGACGATCCCGCTGGATTCGATTTTCGACATCGCCATCGGGCAGGTCCCACCCGACCTAGGCGATTTTTTCGACTCGACGGTGACGATTGCCTTCGAGCGCAATGGGAAGCGACTCGTCGCGGCCATCGAAGCCGGCGACGAGAAAATCGAGAAGTTCGGCACGGTACTGTTCAAGGCGGTTATCAACGGCACCGAAACGACGGTCAAAGAGCGCGCCCGCGTCGGTGGTCGCGTCACCGACGAATCGTTCAAAACGGCGAAGCTGTTTCTCACGCCCGGTAACGTCGAGTTCCGGCGCAACGACGGGTCGTTCAACATCGATCTCAAGACAGTGTCGGACTTCGACCGGAACACGCGGGAAATTAACGGCAAAGGCCGGCCGGTGCTGACGGTCCGGCACATGAAAGACGGAACGGCCATGACGACGCTGGCTGCGATGGCCTCGAACCGAAAGATGTCCATCCTCGGGCGCTATCTCCGCCGCGAGTACGCCGAACTCATGGAGGAGCTCAAAGACGTCGAACTCACGAAAGACAAGAAGGAAGTGCTGGTCGCGATGTACTCGACCGGCGACATGGACGGGATGCCGCTTGCGAGTATTCTCGGCAAGGACTCCTCGCAGGTGTCGCTGATCCTCCAGGACCTCTCAGCCGACGGCCTCGTACAGGACGGCTCCGACGGGCCGACGCTCACGCCGACTGGCAAGATTGTCGCCAGCCGCCACCTCGAAGACGTGAACGCCTGACAGGGTGCTGGCGCTCGTCGGCTTACTCCTCGGCCGCGACAATCGTACTAACTCTGGCGTTTTCCTTGAGCTTCAGCCCCGCGCCGCCGACCGATAGCGGCACACGCGGAAGCGCGTCGACGTCCAGCGTCGGGTGGGACGCGCCGCGTTCGAGCAGTTCCGTCCGCGGCTGGAGCGTCACCGTCGCCTCGCCGGTCAGCGACTCGTTGTACTCGATGAGGTACTGACCGTCCCGCAGCGTCCACCACTCGTAGTCGTCGTCCGGGTCTCGCTTTTCGCTCGCGTGGGGCACCACTTCAGCCGCGTCGAGTTCGCCGCCGCCGAAATCGATGCGCCCCGGCTCGACGATCTCGTACACCGCAGCGACGGTGAGGTCGAACCCCGGGCTGTCGGTCTGGGTCGGTTCGTGGACGATGTCCGTGACGTACTCGGCGAAGTCGGTCATGTACGTCTGTATGCCGTGAGCGTGCCTAAAAGTGAGGCTATGACGGGACAGTGACCTGTGGGAGGAACGCGGCACTTTTGCCCAGCGAGTGACTCCCTCTCTGCATGACCAAACACACGGAGTTTCTGGCGGGTGAGCGGCCTGAAGACGTGCTGTTCTTCCTCCACGAGGACGCCGTCTCGAACCCGGGCGCACTAGCCGAGTACGCCGACGAAGTCGAGGACGGGCACATCCTCGTCCTGCCGGGCGACGACGGCCGGAGTGCGTTCCAGTCGGCGACGGGCATCGACCCGATGGGACTGGCCCAGCAGGCGATGGGCACCGAAGGCGACATTCACGACGACCTGACGGGTGCGGTCTGTCCGGTCGCGGAGGAGGAACCGGAGAGCGACCACACCACCAGCTTCGTCTTCGCCTTCGCCGAGGAACAGAACGAGGACGTTGGCGGCCTCTACGCCGAGGGGGACGTGGTCCACGCCTACGCGGTGTGTGCCTGCGGGGAACGGTACAGCGACAAGTGGGTCGTCGGGGAGTAGCTTACAGCAGGAACGGTTCAGCCAGTCGGACGAGCAGTGCCTTCGGCAGGCCTGTCACGGGGCCGCCGTCGTGTGAGTACGGCACCCCGACCTCGTCACGGGTGACGCCGTGCCGGAGGTGCTGGACGCCGTCGGCGAGGAACCAGCAACCGAGGAGCGCCCCCGGGACGACAACCCACGTCGGGCCGGCGGCCGCGACCGTGTACGCCGCGAAGCCGGACACAAGGAAGCCAAACACTACGTGGTCGGCGTAGTCGCCGACAGCGACCTGAGCGGCGTCGGCGGCGAGCCGGACGCAGAAGGCCATCGCCGCCACGGCTGCGGCGTACCGTATTGAGCCGTCGAGGACCAGCAGCGTCGCGCCGACAGCGACGGTGCTTCCGAGTCGCTGTCGGATGGCTGTCTCGCGCCAGATTCGAGTATGGAGGGATTCGGTCATCACCCGGGAGTGACGGCAGATAAATAAATCAACGTTGTGTCGAGCGGCGATACACCATTCACGTCGCTGTCGGGTCCGTCTATCGGTCGGTATCGACGCCTTCCTCTTCTTCCTCGGGCAGCCGCCGGAAGGCATCGACAATGGCCTGTTTCGCAACAGCCCCCTGCGTCGTCCAGTGGTGGGCGTAGTCCATCATGTCGTCGTAGATGTCGGGCTTGCAGCCCGCCGCTTTCGGATGGCCGCCGCCGTTGACCTGCTGGGCGACCTCGTGGGCGCGCTCGAAGCTGTCCGTCCCGCGAATCGAGGCGGAGCCGGCGGGCTTGACGATGACAGCGGCGTCCGCGCCCTGCTCGCGGAGGGCTTCGGCGACCTCGTTCTGCGAGCAGCGGCCGTAGGTGACGCCGACCGTCCACTCGCCCACGTCGCGGAGTTCGGCCCGGTCGACGGCCTTCTCGATGAGCGCCTCCTTCTCGACGCGCTTCTCCTCGAGGTACTCGTGGAACTCCGGCGAGAGGTCGGGGCCGTGGTCGCGGACCGCCTCGATGTACTCCTCGGGTTCGCTCCAGTAGGACAGGTCAGCAAGGTCGTCGCTGCGAGGGTCGTCACGGATCCAGAGGTCGTGGTCGCGGGTGACGGCGGCGAGGTCGGCCCACTGCTCGTCGAAGTCGTAGTCGAGTTCCGACAGCGCTACGTCGGCGGTACACACTTCGTCGGAGTCACCGACAGTGCGCTCGACGCCGGCCGCGTCCACGTCGGCGGCAAGGTCGTCAGGCCACTGGTGGTGGTCGAACCAGACGACCCGTTCGACGGTGTCGACCAGTGAATCGAGCGGGGCGATGTCGGACTCGCGGTCGGGACAGAGGTCACAGATGAAGACGGTCGCGCCGGGGTCGGCGTACTCGGCGGTCCATTCGAGCGCCTCCGTGAGTTCATGCGGGCCGGCGGGCAGCAGCGCGCCTTCGCCGTGGGCTTCCCGAATCAACGCGGTACAGGCCAGTCCGTCTGCGTCCGGGTCGGCGATAACGATGACGCTAGCGTCCTGCAGTGTCTCAGCGGCCTCGGCTTCGGCTTGCTCTTCCTCGTAGGAATCCGGGATAAAGAACCCCTCACCGGGGAGTACGGATTTGCGGCCGATAGAGAGGCGGTCGTCGTCGATGAGCCAATCGTCCATGCCCCTGCAAGCGGGCGGGGCGTCAAGAAGCCGTCGGGTTCCGTTACACGTCCTCGCGCTCGGGGTTTGGCTCGCCTTCGAGCTGGCGGACCGTCAGCAGCGGCATCGGAGCCTCGCGGACAAGTTCCTCTGCGACGCTTCCCAGCAGGTACCCGTGTTCGCCGTGGCGGCCGCGGGTTCCGCTGACGATGACATCGGCGTCGTGCTCCACCGCGTACGTACAGATCTCGTCGGCCGGGTCGCCCTCTCGGACAGCAGTGACGAGTTCCTCGTCTGCCTCGGCGTCGGCGGCCTCCAGAATGAACGAGAGGGCGCGGCCACCAGTGGTCGCCAGCGCGCGCTCCAGCGCCTCACGAACTTCTTTAGGAGTCGTCTCAACCTCACCGGTGTCGACGACGTACAGCCCGTGGACAGTTGCGTCGAAGCGCGCTGCCAAGTCCAGCGCCGCTTCGACGGCCCGCTCTGCGCTGCCGGAGCCGTCCGTGGCGATGACCACCGTATCGAACATACACCACGCATCGAAGCCGCGACTAAATACACTGTTGGTCACGGCGAGGGTCTCTCCATATGACACTGCATCACCGGCGCGAACCTCGGTGGATTTTTGCCGGCCGGGGCCGCACTGGCGAGTGATGGACATCGACCTCGTACTCGCGCCGGTCGACGGCAGCGACCAGTCGGAACGAGCGGCCGAGTACGCGATCGCCGTCGCGGAGCGGTACGACGCCGACCTCCACCTGCTGTTCGTCATCGACGAACGGCTCCACCGGGATATCGACAGCGGCGACGTGAGCGCGACCGCGATCGCCGAGGAGCACCAGGCGTTCACCGAGAGTATCCGAGAACGATTCCGCGACGCCCACGACGGCGTGTTCGAAACGTCGTCCGCGACCGCGTTCTCAGAGACGCGACTCATGCAAACGCCGGGCAGCGTCGTCCTCGACGTGGCAGAGGACCTCGACGCGGACTTCATCGTCGTCCCGCGCGAGGAAAGAAGCGAAGGCGAAGAGGCTGTCGGGCGCGCGGCGACCTACGTCATCGAGTACGCAAGCCAGCCAGTCCTCACCGTTTAAAGACGGATCGCCATCTCTATCTCGAAGCTCTCGGCGCTACTGATCTCGAACCCGACCTTCTCGTACAGCGATATCGCCGGATCGTTCCACCGCTCAACGGTGAGCCAGACGTGGTCGATGCCCTCGGTCTGGCCGTACCCCAGCAGCGTCTCGACCAGCGCCGTCCCGATACCAGCGCCCTGGTAGGCCTGTAGCACGAAGATAGCGAGTTCGTGCTCGTCCTCGTTGTCCGGGACCAGCGTCGCGTGGCCGGCGACGGTGTCGTCGTGTTTGGCGACGACGTTGACACAGTCGCCGTCAAGGATCGTTTCGAGCCACTCGCGGATAGCTTCCTCTTTGACCGGCGGGATGCCCTGCGCACGGTCGGCAGGGTCGAAATCGAGATACATCTCGACGAGGCTCTCCGTGTCGGCGTCGTCGGCGGGGATGACGTCGATGGGGCGGTCCTTGCGGTCGGTGATCGTCCGCGGCGGCTGTGGGAACGCTTCGGCGGGTTCGTCTGGATACGTGCGAGTCATCGGATGAGAGTCACCGGCGTCTGTGCGTTCAGCAGGACGAACTCGACAATGGGGCCGAGCTGTATCTTCCCGAGCGGCGAGCGGCCGCCACCGCCGAGGACGATCCTATCGAACCCCTCGCTCTCGGCGATGTTCACCAGCTCGCTGCCCGGCGAAGTGCCTTCGACGTGGCGGATCGGCGGCTCGAGCCCGCTTTCGTCGATATGCTCCTGTATCCGCTGCTGGACCGTCTCGAGGTCGGCGTCGATGTCGCCGTTTTCGAAGATAGCGACGGTCAGCTCGTCGCCTGTTTCCGATACGCGTTCGAGTGTCTCGGTCAGTGCCTGGTAGGACAGTTCGCTGCCCCCGACACCGAGCAGTAGTTTCATAGTCGGGCCATGTATGGGAGCGGTAAAAAAGCCACCCGGCTGAACTGTTGGTTGGAGAGAATGACAGCGGGACGGCGGCGATACCCTTTTTCACCGCGGGCACGCATTCCCGGCTATGACTGAGGGCGCACCGCCGGACGAGACGGATGTCGAGGCGGCAGATGACGGATCGACCGGACACCAGTCGGACGAGCCGGCGGCCGCGGGTGACGGGGCCGACGACGCCACCACGGACAGCGACCCTGCGGACTCGGCCACTGAACAGACGGCCCCGGCCGAGCCAGCCAGCGAGACGGCGGTGTCCGAAGCCAGTGACATCCCGTCCGACGTACAGAAGTACGACCGCTTCAAGAAGATCGAGGGCGGGACCTACGACCGCGCGAACGACTTCCTCCGGGACCGGACGTACATCACCGCCCGCGAGTGGGCTATCGCCCGGCTCTGTGCCGACTTCCGGACCGAAACGGGCGTCGAGATGACGAAGATCGGGGAGAACCTCCCCGAACTCGTCCCGTTCATGACGGACACGTACACGCCACAGGCGGTCAATCAGGCCCGCGCCGCCTTCGAAGACAAGGTCCGGAAGGCCGGTGCGACGTTCCTCTACGGTGCGATGTGTGACTTCTTCACCGCCGAGGACCTCGACGACGTGATGTACGAGGCCACCGAGGTCGCGAAGTTCCTGCTCGAAGTCGAGGGCGTCGACCTCGCCGTCGAGGACGAGATGGAGGCCGAGGACCGGATTTCCTCGGTGATGCGGGAGGTCCGCGAGCAGTCGGCGGCGCTGCGACACGACGAGGTGTGTTGTCCGGAGTGTGGCAATGAATTCGAAGTTGACGAGTAGACACGGCTGAGATGGACGATATCGACCCCGGCGCACAGCCGTCGATGTCGGTCCACGAAGCGACACGAGAAGTCCTACGGACCGACCTGGCCATTGGCATCGGCGGGGCGGTGCTTGGCTACGTGGAGGCGGGGACAGCACTGGTCGACGTACTGGCGGTGGTCGTCGGGTTCGGACTCCTGACGGGTATCACGGTGGCTGTCGTCGAACACGACGCGGTCCCGGGCGTCTACCCGGAGGTCGCCGCACTGGCGGCGTTCATCGTGCTTTCCGGGGTTGTCGCCGGCCTCATGATGCTTTCCGAGGTGTCGGTGACACTCGTACTCGCGGCCGTTCTCTCGGGCTTCGGTGTCGGTGTCATCGGCAACCGGTTGCTCTACGGGATCGTTTTCGACGTGCCAGCGTACCGACTGAGCCGAGTCCGAGAGACCTCGTAGCTAAGCGGTCTGTGACCGATCCGGAACCAGATTTCACTCGGGGAAGAACGGCTCGGGGTCCTCGTGGGTGACGGTGACCACCTCGTCGTCGGTGAGCGGTCGGATGTGCGAGTACAGTCCGTGGTCGGCCGCGACCTGCGCGAGGTCCGCGCGGTCGGTCTGGTCGTAGTACAGCGGCACGAGCACGGCGAGGTCGTCACCACATTCCAGCGCGACAAGCAGGAACACCATCCCGTCGTCTGTCGCTCGGAACACCTCGGAGCGGTCGACAGTACGGTCTTCGAGCGCGTCGGCGACCCGCCGGAACTCATCGCCGGGAACCACGACATCGAAGCCGAGCCGCCGAGTTTCGGGCTCGTACTCGCCAGTCTGTTCGGCCATCGTCCGCGGCTCACCGGTCAGCACCGCCACGTCGCCGGGGTGGAGTTCGATGGCCTCGCGCCCGTCGTCGCGGTACTGTGTCGCCGTGGCCGCCATGTCCTCGATGACCTGCTCCCAGTGACCGACGACACGATCGAAGGGGTTAGACTCGGGGTCGACAGGGTCGTTCATACGTCGAGTGTGGCAGCGGCCGGGATAAATTGTTGGTGGGACAGTGGCACAACAGTTTTACTGGTATTTTGAGAAGTGGGTGACAGATGCGCGACCTCTTAACATTATCCGACCTCCGAACCCAGTTCGAGACGGACCGCGGCACCGTCAAAGCCGTCGACGGCATCGACCTCACTGTCAGGGAGGGCGAAACCGTCGGGCTGGTCGGCGAGTCCGGATCGGGGAAATCTGTCACAGCGTTATCGGCGATGGATATCGTCGACGAGCCCGGACACATCGCCGGTGGGGAGATCCAGTTCGGTGCACTTGAGACAGTCACACGACTGTCTCGGCAGTATCCGAAGGAAGTACGGACGGCCGACAGTGACAGCGGTTTCATCACCATCGAGGCGGCGACGGTCGACCGGAGCCGTCTCCCCGAATCGGTTTCGACGACGGCTGACGACAAGACGCTCGCCGAGCAGTTCATTCAGAAGGCCCCGAAGAAGGCTCTCCCGGAGAGCGGCGACGCGCCCGTCACAATTACCGATGGCTACGTCGATCTGACGGCAGCCCCGGAGCGGGTGATGCGAGACATCCGCGGCGGCGATATGGGAATGATCTTCCAGGACCCGATGACCTCGCTGAATCCCGCGATAACAGTCGGGGAGCAGGTCGCGGAGAGCCTGCGCCTCCACCGCTACGGGAGCAAGCGAAACGACTCGTGGTTCAACGCCGTCCGTGAGATCACGCCCTCGATCAGCCGGGGCGGCGAGATGGACGAGGAGATCCGGTCTGACGTTATTTCGCTGCTGGAGGAGGTCGGTATCCCGGAACCGGCCGACCGTGTCAACGAGTATCCCCACGAGTTCTCCGGCGGGATGCGCCAGCGCGTCCTCATCGCCATCGCGCTTGCGTGCCGCCCGAAGCTTCTCGTCGCCGACGAGCCGACGACGGCGCTCGACGTGACCATCCAGGCACAGATTCTGGACCTCATCGACGACCTGCAGGCGGACCTCGGGATGTCGGTGCTGTTCATCACACACGACCTCGGCGTCGTCGCAGAGACCTGCGACCGCGTCGCCGTGATGTACGCCGGCGAAATCGTCGAGGAGGGGCCGGTCGAGGAGATATTCCAGAACCCGTCACATCCCTACACGTACACGCTACTCGAATCGATACCGGGTGAGGGGACAGAGCGGCTGACGCCAATCGAGGGGAACGTCCCCAGCCTCATCGACATGCCCGAAGGGTGCCACTTCGCCGATCGGTGTCCGTGGGCCCAGCCGGAGTGCCGTGAGGGCGATATTCCAGATCTCCAGCACGGCCCGGACGACGTCACCCACCGCTCGAAGTGTATCCTCGAATCGTTCGATACGGACGAATACGGCACCGGCGATACCGGCGTTGCCGCGACGGAGACGACGCGAACGGACAGACAGCTCATGGAAGTCGACGGGCTGAAAAAACACTTCTCGCGGGCCGACGACCTGCTTGACAAGTACATCGGGCGCGAACCGGAGTCGGTCAAGGCCGTCGACGGCGTCTCGATGGACATCTACGAGGGCGAGACGCTGGGACTCGTCGGCGAGTCCGGCTGTGGGAAGTCGACGACCGGCCGGACCATTCTCCGGCTACTCGAACCGACAGACGGGACCGTGGTCTTCGCCGGCCAAGACCTTTCGGAACTCGATAAAGGCGGCCTGCGGGAAGTCCGTCGGGATCTGCAGATGATCTTCCAAGACCCGATGTCCAGCCTCGACCCGCGGATGACCGTCGGCCAGACGATCATGGAGCCGCTGAAGATCCACGATCTCCCGGAAGACACCGGTGACGGCTCACGCCGCGAACAGCGGGTCGACCGCGTAGCCGACCTCATGGAGGCGGTGGGGCTCGACCCAGACCAGTACGACCGCTACCCGCACGAACTGTCTGGCGGACAGCGCCAGCGAGTCGGCATCGCCCGCGCGCTCGCCGTCGATCCCGATTTCATCGTCTGTGACGAACCCGTCTCGGCGCTGGACGTGAGCGTCCAGGCCCAGATAATCAACCTTCTGGAGGACCTCCAGCATGAGTTCGGCTTGACGTATCTGTTCATCGCCCACGACCTCTCTGTGGTGCGCCACATCTGTGACCGGGTCGCGGTGATGTATCTCGGCGAGGTGGTCGAAGTCGCCGACACGCCGGACCTGTTCGCGGACCCGAAACACCCCTACACGCGGGCGCTCATGTCGGCCATCCCGGAACCGGACCCGACCGTGGAGGCCGATCGGATACTGCTGAAAGGCGATGTCCCGTCACCGATAGACCCGCCATCTGGCTGTCACTTCCGGACTCGCTGTCCCGAGGTCATCCCCCCGAATATCGATATCGAGCAGGAGACGTATCGCGAGGTAATGGACTACCGGCAACGGGTCGAAGACGAGGCCATCACCATCGATGCAGTTCGGAAGCAGGCCGGAAACGACGACAGTGCCACAGCGGCGACGGACGGTGGCGCGGACCTCACCGAGCCGCCGAGCGGTAGGGGAGAGGTACCGATGGCAGCGTTCAAACAGACGATGTTCGACCGGTTCTTCGAAACGAGCCTGACCGGGGAGAACCGCCGGGTCGTCGAAACGTCGATTGAGCATCTCGCGGACGAGGACTGGGACGCCGCCGCATCGGTGCTACGGGATCGATTCGAAAGCGTCTGTGAGACACAGCACCCCGAACTGCAACCGGACTCTCATCCAGCAGCGTGTCACCTTTACGAACAGGAAGACGGAGACAGCAACTGACTAATATTACTTAGCTGCACATAACGCTCAGGAGATATATAACTGAATCATTGATCTATCCGGTACAATTATAATAGATCTGTTTGAAGAAAGTCCCATGTCATCCGGTGATTCTCTGGACAGACGGAGCTTCCTTACCGCGGCCGGCAGTGCCGCGGCAGCCGCAACGCTCGCAGGTTGTTCCGGCGACGGTGGCGATGGTGGCGGCACCGAAGGTGGAGACGGCGGCGACGGCACTGGTAGCGACGGTGGCGACGGCGGGGACGGCGGGAGCGACCAGACGCTCGTGTACGCCCGCGGTGACCACCCCGAGAACTACGACCCGCAGCAGTCGACCAGCGGCGAGGTGGCGAAGGTCACCAATCAGGTATTTGATACCCTCATCCAGTTCGCAGCCGGGAGCGGTGGCCAGCTGGAGGACGCACTCGCGACCGACTACACTCTCGAGGGCACCACCGCGACGCTGACGCTCCGAGAGGGTGTGATGTTCCACAACGGCGAGGAGTTCACCGCGTCGGACTTCAAGGCGACCTGGCAGCGGTTCACTCAGAGCGACTACGAGTATTACCTCGGCGACGATACCCGGTCGGGGTACGGTCCGTTCACGCTCGGTGACTGGATCGAAAGCGTCGACGCGAGCCAGGACTACGAGCTGACGATCGAGCTTACACAGCAGTTCGCGCCGTTCCTGCGGAACCTCGCGATGTTCGCCTCGGCAGTCCTTTCGAAAGCCCAGATCGAATCGCTGGGCGACAGCCAGGCCGACCTCGGAAGCGAACCCGCGGGCACCGGGGCGTTCCAGTTCGACACGCTCGACAACCCGAACGAGCGCATCCGACTGGCGGCCAACAACGACTACTGGGGTGACGGCCCGAACGTCGGGACGGTTATCTTCAAGACGATCACCGAAAACAGCACGCGAGTGCAGGACGTCATCAACGGGGCCTCACACATCACGGATAACCTCGACTCGTCCGGATTCCAGCGCGCCGAGGAAAGCGGAACGGCGACGCTGTTGCGGAAGGACGGCATCAACCACGGCTACATGGCAATGAACATGGCCCGGTTCGAGCCGTTCCGAGACCGGCAGGTCCGTCAGGCCATCGCGCACGCCGTCAACACCGAGGCCATCGTCAATCAGATCTATCAGGGCTTTGCAACGCAGGCTTCCCAGCCGCTCCCACCGGACGTGCTTGGGCACAACGACGACCTCGATCCGTATCCGACGGACAAGGAGAAGGCCCAGTCGATGCTCGAAGAGGCGGGCTACGGCGACGGCTTCGAGTTCGAACTCGCGACGTTCTCGAACCCCCGGGGATACAACCCCAGTCCGGTCAACACGGCGAACCAGGTGAAGTCAGACTTGGAGGAAATCGGTCTGACGGTCAACATCAACCAGTTCTCCAACTTCGGACCGTATCTGGACTACACGTCGGCCGGGAAACACGACGCCTGTTTCCTCGGCTGGTACACCGACAACGCCGACCCGGACAACTTCCTGTACGTCCTGCTGGACCCGCAGGTGGAGATGGACGCCGTGCCCGACGGGCAGGACTGGGTCAGTTTCGACGCCGACGGGTACAACACCCTCAACGTGTCCGGCTGGGCTAACGCCGACTACATGCAACTGGTCCGGGAAGCCCAGAAGACCTACGCGGAGGGCGACCGCGAGTCAATGTACGAAGAGGCCAGCCAGATAGCCTACGACGAGTCCCCGTGGGTGTTCATCGACTACGCCGAGACGCTTCGGGCGGTCAACGAGGCTGTCGCCGAAGACACCTACACGATCAGCTCCGTCGGTGGCCCGTATCTTAACACGGTCGAACTGCAGTAGCACTTCAAGAGAACTTTCGAATGAACTGGACACAGTCTCTTTTCAGGCTGGTCGAGCCGGTGGTACCGCCACGGTTCGTCATCAAGCGACTGCTGTTGCTCATCCCGGTGCTGTTCGGCGTGGCGTCGGTCGTCTTCGCGATTCTGCACCTCGCCCCGGGCGACCCTGCTATCGTTATCGCCGGCCAGCGGGCGTCGGCCGAACAGCTCGAACAGATACGTGTTGAACTGGGACTTCGGCGGCCGCTCTGGGAGCAGTACCTGAGCTTCCTGTGGGACGCGGCACGATTCGATTTCGGCCAGTCCTACAGCATCAGCCGCGGGAACAGCGTCCGCTCGGTCATCTCGGACCGGCTCCCGATCACGCTCGAACTCGCGATTTATGGCCAAGCAGCGGGCATCCTACTCGGCCTGCCGCTGGGCATCATCTCCGCAGTCAAGCAGGATTCGCTGACGGACCACGTCACCCGGATCGGGGCGCTGACTGGTATCTCAGTCCCGATATTCTGGTCCGGACCGTTGCTCATCCTGCTGTTCTCGACGTATCTCGACCTGTTCCCGACCAGTGGCCGCATCAAGTCGACGCTGTTCCTGCCCGATACCTGGACGCTGCTCGGCCGTGAGCTGCCCCTGACCGGGATGATCACGCTCGATACGATCCTGCTCGGGAACACCGAGGCGTTCCTCTCGGCGGCCCATCACCTGTTCCTGCCGGCAGTCGTCATTGGCGTCTACTCGACCGCGCTCATCTCCCGGATGATGCGCTCCTCGATGCTTGAAGTCATCCGTCAGGACTACATCCGAACCGCGCGGGCAAAGGGTCAGGGCGCGAAGATCACGCTGATGAAACACGGCTTCCGGAACGCGCTGATTCCGGTCGTCACTGTCATCGGTATCCAGTTCGGCACCCTGCTGGGCGGCGCAGTCCTGACCGAAACCGTGTTCGGTATCAACGGGATGGGGCTGACTATCGTCGACGCGATCAGCGCCTCGGACTACCCGGTGGTTCAGGGAACAGTGCTCACCTTCGCCCTGCTGTTTACGCTGGTTAATCTCTTCGTCGACATCACCTACAGCTACCTCGACCCACGGATTCAACAATGAGTACGGACACCGAGACACGGGGTACGCTGGGACGCCTGCGGGCGTCCCCGTTCCTCGCCGACCTGCTGACGAACCGCCTCGCCGTCGTCGGGCTGACGATTATCCTCAGCATGGCCGCTGTCGCCATCTACGCCCGCGTGACATACGATCTCGGCGCACTTGCCAGCTCACAGCTCGGCACCGAAATCGCTGACCGCGCACCGCCCGGCTGGCTCGGTCCCGCGCCCGCGAACCAGCAGTTGTTCGGCACGGACGCGGCGGCCCGTGACATCTACAAGCGGAGCCTGTACGGTGCGTGGCTGGCCCTGAAATTCGGGACGATCACGGTCGGGACCTCGACGACCGTTGGTGTCGGACTGGGGATTATTGCGGCGTACTACGGCGACGTGACCGACAACGTCATCATGCGGACGATGGACGTGCTGCTGGCGTTCCCGCCGCTGTTGCTCGCACTCGCGCTGGTCGCCATTTTCCCGCGAGAGCTTGGACTCTGGCGGGCCGTGGCGGCGCTCGTGCTAGTGTACACGCCGCGGTTCGCTCGGGTCGTTCGGGGAGCCGCACTCAAAGTGCTCGAAGACGAGTACGTCGACGCTACGGTCGCGCTTGGCGCGACCGACCCGCGAGTTCTCGTCCGGCACATCCTGCCGAACACGCTCGCGCCGATCACTGTCCAGTCCACGCTGAACTTCGGGCTCGCCATCATCGACCTCGCGGCGCTGTCGTTCCTCGGATTCGGCGCACAGGCCGGGTCGCCATCGTGGGGCCTGATGCTGTCCCGCGGCGTCGAGAACGGCCTGCTGACTGGCGAGTGGTGGCTCTCCTTCTTCCCGGGGCTGTTCCTCGCTATCACCGTGCTGGGGTTCAATCTGCTCGGTGACGGGATGCGTGACGCGCTCGATCCGCGGATGCGCGACGCGATCGACTGATGGCACAGAGCGGTGCCCCACCGCGGCTCCGGCAGTACATCGCTGCCCGGGCGCGACTGGTGGGAAGCGGGCTGGTCGTCGGCCTCCTGCTTGGTGGCCTCGGAATGGCGGGCTGGACGCTCTATACCGGAGATGCACGATCGAGTGAAGCAACGGTGTTCGCCCTCGGCGCGCTAGTGTTCGGCTTCGGCCTGCTTGGCTGGTCTGGGTCGATACTCGCTGGCCGCGGCATCGAAGCCATGCAGGAACACATGGACACACGGAGCAACTGGACCGAGCGCGATTCGCGGCGAGCGATGGCCCGGCTCTGTGGCGGTGGCGGTGGGATAATGGTCGGGACGTCAATCGTCGCCGCGTTACTCTAGCCGCTCGCTGTCCGCGCCACGGACGTTCTCGCCCTGATGGTCGTAGAACACGTCCTCTTGAGCAGTGCTATCGTCAGCATCCAGCGCGTCGCCGCGCTCGTAGACGACCACCCCACGGACCATCGTCCACTCAGGGAATACCGCGTCGCGGCCCTCGAACGGTGTCCAGCCACATTTCGAGTGGAGCGTCTCACCGCTGATCTCGCTCGTCTCGGTCGTGTCGACGAGCACGAGATCGGCGTCCTTGCCGGCCTCGATGGCCCCCTTCTGTGGAATATCGAACACGTCAGCAGGGTTGCGCGCGGTAAGGTCCCGAACACGCTCGTAGGTGAGCCCGCTATCCGGGTCACGGGCTTCCGCCAGTAGGAGCGGAAGGACAGTCTCGACACCGGGGACGCCCGACGGCGCGTCCCAGATGCTGGCGTCCTTCTCCTCGCGGGTGTGTGGCGCGTGGTCCGTCGCGATCATGTCGACGGTGCCGTCGACGACCCGCTCGTAGAGCTTCTGACGGCGTTTCTCGCGGCGCAAAGGTGGGTTCATCCGCCCGAACGTTCCCAGCTCGGAGAGGTCGCGCCGGGAGAGCAGCAAGTGATGTGGCGTCACCTCGGTTGTCATCCCGGCCTCGCTGGCGATGTCGACCCCCTCCGGCGTAGACGTGTGGGCGATGTGTATCGTCGCGTCGTGCTCTTTTGCGACTGCACAGGCCCGCTCGACGGCCTTCGCTTCGGCCTTTGCAGTCCGGAACGCGCTCCAAGCGTCGGCGTCGTCGCGAGCCTTGGCATCGTCGTTGAAGTAGTCGGCGTCCTCGGCATGAACCGTGACAGGGACGTCGTTGCCGGTGGCAGCCTCCAGCGCATCCGCGAACAGGTCGGCCTCAATACCCATGTCGCCGGTCGAGTCCGCGAGGAACACCTCACCGAGCGCGAACAGGCGACGGCGCAGGAGGACGTTCGGAATCCAGTCGGCCGTGACGCCGCCGTTGATGCCCCAGTCGACGACGGAGTCGGCAGCGAACTCGGCTTTCTGGTCGAACGACTCGCCGTCGATGGTCGGTGGATCGGTGTTTGGCTGGTCGACGACAGTTGTGACGCCGCCGGCTGCCGCAGATCGGGACCCGCTCGCCCACGTCTCCTTGTGGGGGTAGCCGGGCTGGCGGAAGTGAACGTGCGCGTCGATCATTCCCGGAAACAGCCGCTTGCCGGTCGCTTCGATGACGTGTTGGTCGGACGCGTCGAGGTCGCGGCCGACCTCGACGATGGACTCGCCACGCACACGGACATCCCGTTGGTGGCCGTCCGGCAGCGTCGCGTTACGGATGAGCATACGCCCAGTCGACCGGGCGCACCCCTAAGTCTCTCGGATAGTGCTCACCGACACGTCGCGGCCGTCAGCCAGCGACCGCTCCAGCGCCGCGATGACCCGTTCGGGGTCGTCGGTCCCCCCGGCATTGGCGACGCTCCCGACGCTCTGTGGATCGAAGGGAACGTCGAGTGCCTCGTAGATCGGAGCCAGCACCTCGGCGATAGCCTCGTGGTCCCGAACGACGACGATACCGCCGACAACAGCGACGGACTGGCGGACGCGCTGGGCAAGTCCGGCGATTTTGCCGTCTGCCTGAAGCGAGTGGCTTCCCGGACAGAACGCAGCGTCCGGTTCGCCGGTCCGGGCGGTGATACCGCGGTCGTCGATTGCACGCTTCACAGCAGCTTTGGCCCACTCGTAGCGATCGTCGATAGTCCCTCGCGGGTCCTCGGTCGGGACGGCGAGGGAGAACGAAACCGTCGACCCGGTGTAGGCGACTGCGCGACCCCCCACGGCGCGCTCGAGGACGGTGTAACCTCGGTCGCGAGCGGCCCGGCACGCCTGATCGTAACCGTCGCTGTTCGCGTCCCGGCGGCCGAACGCGACCTGTCTGTGCGGTCGCCAGACTCGCAGGGCTGGCTCTCGGTCTTCGGCGACTGTCTCGGCCATCTCGCGGGTCCGCTCGAAATCGGTTTCGGGATCGGCGGCGCGGCCCCGTAGCAGACGCATAGTCAGACTGTACGGACTCTCTGGTTAAAACGGTCCGCCAGTTCAGCAGACAGCTCCCTTTCAGCGGTGGATAGCGAACAGGCGACACATGGCCGTCGCGGCGGGACGTGTCGCGCACCCGCTGCCCCCGCCGCGGTCGTCGTCAGCGCACACGAAGCGGTGGTCCCGGCATGGGTTTTGAACCCTTGGACGACAGAGCCATACCGGTACATCCCTAATCGCCGCCGATGGTCGTCACGATACCGCGAGACGTGCTCTTCCAGTACTACCGGTTCTCCCTGTACAACTCGCCGTTCGACGCCCACGACGAGGGGTGTGCCATCGACCTCTATCCCGACGGCGAACGTGCACCGTCACCGGTCGCCGGCGAGGTGCTGGACACGAAGACGGTTCAGGCCCCGCCGAAGGCCTACGCCGCCGAGCACGACCACCTCATCCTGATCGATACCGGCGATACGGTGGCGCGGCTGCTGCACGTCGACCCCGCTGTCGAACCCGGCGATACAGTGGCCGTCGGCGACGACCTCGGAGCGCTGGTCCGGGCAGGCTTTTTCGCGCCGTGGGTTCCGAACCACATCCATCTCGGCTTCCGCGACCCTGATTCGAACCCCTACCGGGCATCGGGGTCGCTGCCGGTCGACGTGGCCGTCGACGTGACGCCGCTGTCCTGGGACGGGACCGGGACCGTCGTTGACGGCGGCGAAACGTGGGCCCGACTCGACGAACCTGCCCATCCGGCACCCGGTGACTCCTTCGTCGGCATCGCTAACGCTGTCGACGGCGACGGTTCGGGCGTTCTCGACGGCGGCTTGCCCCACTACTCGGGCGGTGGCTTGCTGTCCGGTGACGGGACAGCGGCCGCCGCTATCGCCGGAACCCGTGTCGGAACAGCTGAGGGCCGCACAGTCACATGGGACGACCTGACCGTGCTGGCAAACGGCGAACCGATAACCGGCATCGCGCTGTTCTGTGGCTGCAAGCGCTTCGGCGCGAAGCTCGTCGGCGAGGCCATCGACCTCGCTGTCGGTGACGAGGTGCGGGTGAGTATCGAGCGAGGCGCGACCGGCGACGACGCCACGTAGCTACGACTCCACGTAGCGCTCGGCGTGGGGCTACTTCGCTTGTTCGTAGGCTGACCCTTCCCTCTCAGTCAGGCAAACATGAGGTCGTCGCGCTCAGTCAGTTCGCCGAACAGCCACTCGGCGTGGTCCAGTGCGTATTCGCGGTGCTCGTCCTCGATGTAGCCGACGGCGTCCTCGACAAGCACTGGTCGGTAGTCTCGAAGGCCAGCACTGGACGCGGTGTGGAGTACGCAGACGTTCGCGAGCGTGCCACAGATAACCAGATCCTTGACGCCGTGGGCGTCGAGCCATCCCTCCAGTTCCGTCTGGTAGAAGGCGTCGTAGGTGTGCTTGACGACGACAAGGTCCTCGTCCTGTGGGTCGAGTTCGTCGACGAGTTCGGCTTCCCACGAGTCTTCGACGACGTGTTCGCCCCACCGGTCGAACTCGTCGTAGTAGTGGGTGTCCTCGAACTGGTCGGGCGGATGCACGTCGCGGGTAAACACGACCGTCGCGCCGGCTTCGCGGGCACGGTCGACGAGGTCGGCACAGGGCGCGATGGCTGCTTCGCTGTCCGGTGCGTAGAGGCTTCCGTCGGGGTGACAGAAGCCGTTCTGCATATCGACGACGACCAGAGCGGTCTGCGCTGGGTCGAGTTCCATGTGAGAACCTTGGCAGGGCGCGACTACGAAAGTTACTCCCAGGGTGGGGACTGGGCGGCAGAAACAGACGTGAAAAATTCTTCTGGCTGACGAATGTGCTCACGATGAGCGTGTGACTTTTCACTGTGGTAACCTACCGTGAAGGTAGATGCGCCGCCCTTTCGCCCTCGTCGTTCTCTGTGCCGTTGTGCTGTTACTTGCAGGCTGTCAGGCACCCAGTGTGTCGCCCGACCAGACGGAGTCGAGCAACGCCGATCTGACGCCGAGCGAACCCGCGACCGACTACGGGAACAACGACTCCGCCCCGGGAGCACCTGCGACGGACCGGTTGGGCTACGAGAACGGCTACTGGTACAACGAGTCGCTGTCAGTAACGACCGATGACGGACTGAACGAGACGGAGCGGGAAGCCGTCGTCGCCCGGACGATGGCCCGCGTCGAGCGGATTCGCGGGCTGGAGTTCGAGGAGACAGTGCCGGTCTCCGTCGTCTCGCGAGCCGAGTACCGCAACAACACGGGCGGCGGCGAGACCGGCGATTCGCTGCGTCGGTTTGACAACGCGAAGTTCGAGGCGCTGTTTTTCATCGGCGAGGACCGCGACTCCATCGCCGTTCAGAACAGCAACCGCGGGGAGAGCGTGCTGGGCTACTACAGCAGCCAGCGCGGGGAGATCGTCATCGTCAGCGAGTCGGAGACGCCGACGATTAGCCGGGGGACGCTGGCCCACGAACTCGTCCACGCCCTGCAGGACCAGCACTTCGGGCTCGAAAGTGACGCGCGGACGCGGGATCAGGTGCAGGGTCGGAACGGAGTAGTCGAAGGCGATGCCGTCGCCGTCACCCAGACCTACACCGACCGCTGTGGCGGGGAGTGGCGCTGTATCGACAGGCCCGCCCAGAGCGGCGGTGGCGGCGGTGACCGCCACTTCGGCATCAACTTCATGCAGTACTTCCCCTACAGCGACGGGCCCGGCCTGATCGGGAATCTCCGAGAACGCGGCGACTGGAGCAATGTCAACGGCGCCTACGATGACTATCCCGATGGAGCCGCCGAGGTGACGTACCCCGAGCGCTACCCCGAGTGGGAACCCGAGTCAGTCTCGCTTAGGGACCGGTCCAGCGACGACTGGGAGCGGGTGAGGCCCTCGACCGACCGCGACCGACCAGACTACGCCGTCGTCGGCCCCTCTGCCATCGCCGGGTCGATGGCGTACACCATCGCCGATGACTACAACGAGTCGAGCGTCGTCCAGACGCGAGATGTCATCAACTACGAGGACGGGTCGCTGGACAGCGACGACCCGTACAACTACGACCTGCCCGCGACCGACGGCTGGGCGGGCGGTCGGATGTACGTCTACGACAACGGTGACGAGACGGCCTACGTCTGGAAGACGACCTGGGACAGCGAAGCCGACGCCCGCGAGTTCGCCGACGCCTGGGAGGGAGTCATCGCTCACTGGGGCGGCACCAGAACTGCGGAGGGCCACTGGGTCATCGAAGAAGACAGTCCCTACACCGACGCTGTTTCGGTCAGAGTTGACGGGGACACGGTCACCGTCGTGAACGCACCGACGGCCGACGAACTGAGCGAGGTTCACGATGCGTAAGGAACTGCTCATTGCGCTGACGGTCGTTCTGGCGGGCTGTACGGTTCCCTCCTTCGGCGGCAGCGATCACCCCGAGACGCCGACCGGCGAGGACGCCATCGGCTACGAGAACGGCTACTGGTACGACGACTCGGTGTCGGTGACGACCGAGGACGGACTGAACGAGAGCGAGCGGGAGGCTGTCGTCGCCCGAACGATGGCCCGCGTCGAGCAGGTCCGCGACTTGGAGTTCAAACAGTCGGTCCCGGTGTCGGTTATCTCCCGGGCCGAGTACCAGAATCGCTCGGGGGGCAACGGCAGCGGCGGTAGCAGCCGTCCTCAGGACCCTTGGAACGATCAGGTGTGGGAAGCGCTCCTGCTCATCGGCGAGGACTCCGGCAGCAGCGACGAAATCGACGACACGCTTTCGACGACGGTCCAAGGGTACTACTCCCCGAGCCGGGACGAAATCGTCATCGTCAGCCCGACGGAGACGCCACAGATCGACCGGCGGACGCTCTCACACGAGCTCGTTCACGCCCTGCAGGACCAGCACTTCGGGCTGAACGGCTCCGCGAAGACCCAGGACACACAACTGTCACGGCAGGGCGTCACCGAGGGCGAGGCCAACTACGTCCGCGTCCTCTACGAGCGACGCTGTGGTGACGGCTGGGGCTGTATCGCGCTCCCGGACCGGACCAGCGACGGCGGAAGCGACAACGGCGACAGCGAGAGTCAGGAGCCGAGCTACAACGAGGGGCTGTTCACGGTCCTCTACCAGCCCTACGTCACCGGGCCGCGGTTCATTGACCAGATGCGCTCGGACGGCGGTTGGGACACCGTCGACGCGTTGCACGGCGACTTCCCCGACAGCACCGAGCAGGTGCTCCACCCGGAGAAGTATCCAGACGAAAAACCAGTGAACGTCAGCGTCGCGGACCGCTCAAACGAGGAGTGGAGCCGCTTTGATCACGACCCGGTCGGCGACACGGTCGGAGAGACCTCGATTTACGCGATGATGTACCACAACGGCCGGACGGAGGGCGACCGCTACAGCTACGAGAGCGAAATCTCGGCTGGCTGGGGCGGTGACCTCGTCGTGCCCTACCGCAACGGCTCCGGCGGCTACGGCTACGTCTGGGAGACTCGCTGGGATACCGAGGAAGACGCGAAGGAGTTCGAACAGGCTTACCGGGCGGCGCTGACCGAAGAGCACGACGCCAGCCAGCCCCGCAGTAATGTCTACGTCGTCCCAGCAGACGACCAGTTCAACGACGCGTTCCGCGTGGTCCGGTCCGGCAAGACCGTCCGCATCGTCAACGGGCCCAAGAGCGGTGACTTGGACGAGATCCACCGTGCCGAGGGGTGAGCAGGCATCAGACGAAGCGGCGGTACGCGAAGCGACCGAATCCCACGACTGTGACGATGGCCGTCGCGTACGCGGTCAGGTCGTGTGGCGGTTTCGAGACGGCGAGGTAGATGCCGACGGTTCCGAGCGCGGCGAGGCCACAGAGCGTCCAGAGGACGACGGCCCAGCGGCCGCCGACCGGCGCATCCGAGTCCGAGTCGCCACCTTCTGACTCACCGGCTGCGGCGTCGCCACGGTCGAGAATCCGCGTAGGGTCGTCGGGGACCCCGTCGTCGGTGTCGGGCGTGGAGAGCGGGCCCCGTTCGGTCTGGTTCAGCGGAACCTTCGACAGGACGAATCGGAGCCACCGCGTTCGCGGCGTCAGTGCGTCACCGAGCAGCAACAGCCCGAGCGCGATCAGAACCCCAGCGGGGAAGAAATCGAAGCGCTGGGCGAGATAGGCGTCGCCGGGGGAATCCGGGTCGTAGCGGACGGTGACCGACGACCCCTCATCGTAGTTCGACAGCACACGCGTGGCGCGGTCCCGCTGGTTCGTGTCGGTGTCGGTGCCGAACGCGATGTCACGACCGGTGTAGGTCCGGCCCTCGACGCGGTAGGTGTAGGTGACGTTCGGCCGGAAGTTCCGATTGCCCCCCAGCGTAGGTCGACTGATCTCGGTGTAACTGTCCATCTGTGCGCTCTCAACCGTTCCCGTCGTCGCGGCATAGCTGGTGGCCGTCCGGTACTGCGAAACACCGAGGATGGTCCCGGAGGCGAGCAGCGCGAGCGCGAGGAGGAGGGCGACGGAGCGGCGGGGGCTGAGCACGTTCGACGGGTACCGATTGCGGCGTGGAAAACGTTACGAGGCACCCACCGCTTCAGCGGCGACGGGCGCTGGCAGTGATCGCTCGTGACCGCCGACCGGACCGCTTTTTCCCTCGCCCGGCCGAACACAGGACAATGACCGAGGAGTTCGACATCGTCTCACCAGAGGCGATTCGCGAGGGGCGGGCGACCGACGCCTACTTCGACCGGACGATGGAGGCGCTGGAACACGCAGGCAAGAACCCGGACGTGGTCGCCGAGGTGACGGCGAACCAGTTCGCGACGGGCCGCTGGAAGCTGCTGGCGGGGCTGAAAGACGCCGCCGAGTTGCTCGAAGGACGGGACGTCGACGTTGACGCGCTCCCCGAAGGACAACTGTTCGACGGCGGCCCGGTGATGCGAATCGAGGGGTCCTACCGGGAGTTCTGTCGCCTGGAGACGGCGCTCCTTGGCTTTCTCTCACACTCGACCGGTGTCGCGACGCGGGCACTGGAGGCCCGTCACGCCGCACCGGAGTCGACGGTGCTATCCTTTGGCTCACGCCACGTCCACCCCTCTATCGGCGCGATGGTCGAGCGGTCGGCGCTGCTGGGCGGGCTCGACGGTATCTCGAACGTCGCTGCGGGCGAGGTCATCGGCCGGGAGGCCGGTGGGACGATGCCCCACGCACTCATGATCTGTTTCGGCCGCGGCAATCAGGAAGAGGCATGGCAGGCGTTCGATGCCGCCGTCCCCGAAGAGACGCCCCGCATCGCGCTGACGGACACCTACAGCGACGAGGCCGACGAAGCGCTCCGTGCGGCGGAGTCTGTCGATGACCTCGCCGGTGTCCGACTGGACACGACCGGGTCCCGGCGCGGGGACTTCCGCCACATCGTTCGAGAGGTACGCTGGACGCTGGACGCCCACGGCCACGAGGACGTGGACCTGTTCCTCTCTGGCGGCCTCACCCCGACGACGCTCCGGGAGCTCCGGGACGTAGCCGACGGCTTCGGTGTCGGGAGCTACGTCGCCAACGCCGACCCGCTGGATTTCGCGCTGGACATCGTCGAACTGGACGGCGAGCCAGCGGCCAAGCGGGGGAAGCTCACGGGGAAAAAGTCCGTGTACCGCACTGCCGACGGCGGCCACCACATCGGTCTGGCCGACCGTGATGGGCCGGAAGACGCCGAGTCGCTACTCGAACCACTGATTCGTGACGGAAAGGTCGTCAGGGAGTTCGACCTCGATGCGGCCATCGACCGCGCGGCGGCCGACGCCGAGCGAGTCGGCTACGAGGGCGTCACCGCCGAGGAGTAACGGGCGTTAAGTCGCCGGCCTGCAAATACGGGGTATGGTCGACCGTATTATGAAGGTCAACGCGTACACGACCTTCGACCTGCTCGACGGTGAGGTAGAAGGCCACGGCTTCGAGGAGGAGGCCCTGGCCGTGCTGAACGTGACTGCGCCGCGAAAGAACCCGGACCACGTCGAACTCCAGCTAGAGATGGACAACACCGACCTCGACGCGGTGAAGCCACACGCTGACTCGGTGACGCTGTCGGCGGCCCAGGCCCGCGAACTGGCCACTGAACTGGAGGAGTACGCGGAGAGAGTCGAAGACGCACAGTCGGAGTAGCCTGTCCGTCGCAGCGATAATCATGCATCGCCCCGGTTCGGTAATTCTATGGTGTGAAGACACATACCACGAAATATGTCAACCGAGACGCCCGGCAATCCAGCCGCACGGGAACTGGGCTATTGCCCGTGCTGTGGCTACCAGACACTCCCGGAGGGCCGACCCGGGTCATACGAGATGTGCCCGGTGTGTCACTGGCTCGACGACCCGATCCAGTTCGGCGATGTAGAGTTCGTCAGCGATACGAACCACGTGTCACTGACCGAGGCACGCGAGAACTTCCGCGAACACGGAGCGTGTTCCCCCGACGAGGCCGGGGACTGTGAGGAGCCGACAGGCCTCGACCGCGACCCGAACTGGCCCTACGAAGAATAGTGGACACGAAGACAAGACTCAGGCTGCAAGCGCGATATCCAGATACAGCATGATGATGACGCCGGCCATCAGGCCGAGCGTCGCGACGCGTTCGTAGCCGCGCTGGTGCGTCTCGGGGATTATTTCGTCGGAAATCACGAACAGCATCGCGCCCGCCGCAAAGCCCATCGCGTAGGGCAGCAGCGGTTCGATGGCCACGACGGCAACAGCGCCGAGTACCGCGAGCGGGATTTCCACGACGCCGGAGCGAATCCCCGAGAAGACGGCGTAGAGCCGCCGGTCCAGACCCGCGTTGATTGCCGCGACGGAGACCGCCAGGCCCTCAGGGATGTTCTGGATGCCGATGGCGAGCATCAACGAGAGCGCGCCGCCGATCTGGAGCGGGTCGCCGGCGGCCGCGCCGAAGCCGACGCCGACGGCCAGCCCCTCAGGGATGTTGTGCAGCGTGATCGCGAGGATGAACAGAATGACGCCCGTCAGTTTCGACTCATCAACCGAGAGGTCCTGACTGGGGTTGGCCGCGTCCGACCGGCGGCTCCCGGTCAGGAGGTAGTGGGCGTGTGGGACGAGGCCGTCCGCGCGGTCGAGAAACAGCGCGCCCAGCCCGACGCCGACGAGCGTCGGAATCGGATTTCCGCCCGAGTACTCCTCGATGCCGGGAATGATGAGACTCGTGAACGCAGCGGCCAGCATCACGCCAGCAGCGAAGCCCAGCGCCGTATCCAGCGCCCGCTCCGAGGGGTCACGCCAGATCAACACGAGCGACGCCCCGAAGAGGTTCATCGTCGCGATGATGACCCCGCCGACGAGGCCGTTTATCAGCGGATCTGTGCCGACGAGGTCGACGAACAGGTCGACGAACCCGGATTGCATTGTCCAGTAGTGTACGTCGACCCCTCTTGGGTGTACCGGCAGTCAGAAGCGGTCATCTCTGGTTCTGGTGTCGTCTCCGCACAGAATAGGAAAACTCCCTCGGTTCGCTCAAGTTGTCCAGTCGGCTTCAGGTAGGGCCTTCTAGTTGGTAGCGGCTATATTCGAGCGAGTAAACGCTGTTTAAAACGGATCCGGCGATTCGACGAGCCGACGCATCTCCATCGCACTGGAGAAGTCGTCCCGGGAGACCACACGGGTTCCCTCAGGGCCGTCGACGAAGGCGGCGGTAGCTCTGGCAGTATCAAGTTCGACGAGCGCGTCGAACGCAGCCGTTTCCGAGGCAAAGCGTGGCAGGTCGGTGTCCATCAGGTCGGCCACGGTGTCGGCTTCGCGTTCGGCCGTCGAGAGTTCCCTGAAATCGCCGACCGTGACGACGCCGACCACGTCGCCGCCACGCGTGACAGCGAACTCTGTCCGCCGATCAGCGAACATCCGGTCGACGAGGTCCTCGACGCTGGCATTGGCCTCGATAGTCGCATCGAGCGGGCTGGCCACGTCATCGACAGTCAGCCCCTCAAGCAGCGCTGCCAGCGCGACGGTGCGGGACTCGCTCGACGCGGCGCCGTAGACGAACAGTGCAAGTAGTAGCAACATCGGGCTAACCGAGATGGCGCCCACGACGGCGAACAGCACGGCGAACCCGGTGCCGATCCGAGCGGCGATACGAGTAGCCGTCGCGTAGGGCCGCGTTCGTGCGAGCAGCGCCCGGAGTACGCGGCCGCCGTCCATCGGGAACGCTGGCAGCATGTTGAACACGGCGAGAAAGATGTTCGTGACGGCCAGCCAGCCGATAACGAACAGCGTCACCTGCGCGCTCGCCGGCAGGGCAAACAGTGCGGCGTAGCAGGCCAGTCCAGTCAGAATACTCACGGCCGGGCCGGCCAGCGCGATGACGAGTTCCCGGTTCCACTCTTTGGGCATGGCTTCGAGGTTAGCGAGACCGCCGAGAATCCAGAGCGTGATGGACTCGACCCGGAGGTCGTAGCGCATCGCCGCCCAGGCGTGGCCCAGTTCGTGGAGAGCGACGCTGGCGAACAGGCCCACGGCCGCGGTGGTACCGATGAGCCACGGGGTCTGGCCCGCAGTCAACACCGTGCTGTCGAGTGTCTCACCCGACAGGGCACTCACGATACCGGCGTACGTTTCGATCTGCGCCCCGCTGCCGATAATCCAGGCCAGCACCGGCAGGAAAATCAGCAGTGAAACGTTGACCCGTATTGGAATCCCCCAGACCGTCGTAATGTGGAAGTTTCGCACGGGCAGGCAGACGAACAGTGGCCTGGTATATCTTCTGCCTGGGGGAGGACGGAAGCGAGTAGCGGCCTTATTCAGGGTGTAGCGCGTACCGACATCCAATGACAGTTCGACACGACGGGCTGACCGTCGACTGGCTGGGGTACGCAACGCTCCGGTTTGCCGGCGACGACACAGTAGTGTACGTCGATCCGGGCCGGTACGGCGTGCTCACCGGCGAGTGGGAACCCCACACGGACGGCATCGGCCATCCACCGAGCAGCGACTACCGTGCGGAAGACGGCGACGTTGTCTGTGTGACTCACGTCCACCACTACGACCCGGACGGTATCGAGCGCGTGGCGAGCGAGGATGCCACCATCGTCGCCTACGAGGGTATCGACGAGCGCGTCGGCGACCGGGACCTCCCGCCGCTATCCTCGCTGCCGTACGACATCGTCGAGGTCGGCATGAAATCGCAGACGACGGTCAAGGACGTGCCGATATGGTCGACACCGGCGTACAATGAACCGGACGGACGGCATACGCTCCCCGACGGCACGCCGTATCATCCGGAGGGGTTCGGCTGTGGCTTCATGATCGCCGTCGAGGGGACCAGAGCCTTCTATCCGGGAGATTCGGATGTCCTACCTGGCCACCGGACCCTTGAGGTATCGCTACTGTGTCCGCCCATCGGCCCGCGGGCGACGATGGACCGCCACGAGGCCGCCGCTCTGGCCGCGACCATCGACCCGGACCTCGTGATGCCAGTCCACTACAACACCTTCTCTAACCTCGAAGCCGACTCCCGCGAGTTCGCCGCCGACGTGGCCGAAGCCGGCGTCCCAGTCGTGCTAGACGAGCAATGAGAGGGCCCGCCAGTCTCTGATATCACCGGCGCTCGGACCATTCGCCCCGGTCCCGGTGGGCGTCAGCGATCTCCTCGATATCAGTCGTCTCCAGAACGCCGCGCTCGGTGACGACCGTCACTGCCGACGCCGGCGTCACGTCGAAGGTCGGGTTCGATACGGCCATATCGGCGTCGCCGTCGTACACCTCCTGTGGCTCCCGCTCGTCTCTGTCCCACGTAGCGCGTGGCGCAATCTTGTCCGTCGCACACACTGCGTAGCAGTCCACGTCCGCGACGGCTGCCGATAGGGCCGCCGAACGGGTCCCGACTTTGTTGACCACGCGACCGTCCGGAAGAACGCGGTCGGCACCGATGACGAGCGTCTCGGCGGTCCAGTCCTCCAGTGCGTAGCCGAACGCCGCGTCGGTCGTCAGCGTCACCGCGGCTCTGTCAGCAAGCGTCTCGGCGACGCCAATGCCTTCACCGCCAGGCCGTGACTCGGCGACGAGCACGGCCTCGGGAGCAGCGGCGTCGACCACTGTACTGACTGTTCCGGACCGAGAGAGCGTCGCGATGCGGTCACCGACGTGCTCAGCGGCGACAGCCGCGGCGACTCGGTCGGCAGTCACCGCGTGGTTCAGCGTCTCGGTCGCAGCCTGTTCGACGGCCGTCGGCGATTCGTCGGTGACGGCGGTCATCGCTCGGTTGATCCGGTTGGCGACGACGACCATCGAGGGGCGGGCCTCGCGGATTTCGGCGGCGACGGTGGCGAGCGTGTCCCAGTCGTCGCCGTCCCGCTCAGCCGCCTCCAGGTCGTCGCTCCGTCCGGCACCGGCCAGAGCGGCTTCGTCACGTAGCACCTCCAGTGCCCGGAGTGAGAGCCACGCCGAGCCGTGAGTCCGGTCCTCGCACACAGTCGCGATCCGCGGGCGAACGCGGTCCCAGGAGGTCCACAGTCGCGGGACCGTCTCACGAGTCAGGATTTCCGGCGGGTGGACCCATGCGGTCTCGGTCGTCTCCTCGTTCGTCGCGACCGTTCGGGCCTCACAATCGAACAGGAACGGATGGACCCGCCAGCGTACTCCGTGATCGGTGTCTTCGACCTGAAACGATCCGCCCTCCCGGACGAGCGTCACCGCGTCGGCCAATCCGGTCTCCTCGTCGATTTCGGTCCGCGCAGCCGTCTCTGGGTCCCGATCACGCCCGGCATCGTCGGCGACGTGTCCCGCCACCCCGCCCCACTGGCTCTGATACGATCCGACTGCGTCGCTCCGGCGCAACAGCAACACCTCGCCTTCGCTTCGCAGGAAGCACGTCACGACGGGGCGTATTTCCATGCGACGAAGAACGACCGGCCACGGCAAGAAAGTCCGGGGCTGTGACGCCAGTCGTATCGGAGCGCGCCGTGGGCGCTATAGCGCGTTGAGCAGGCGGTCGATGTCGTCGGCTGTATTGAACGCGTGGACCGACGCCCGGAGCGCCTCGGGGTGGGGGAGTGACCTGATGATGATACCGTCAGCCGCGAGTCGCTCGACGGTCGCTTCGGGGTCGTCGGCGGTGAAGGTCACGAGTCCCGACTCGTAGTCGCGGGGACTCAGCAGTCGGTCGCCGAGGCCGTCCTTGAGCCGGTCGGTCAGCCGTTCGACACGGGACTGAATCGTATCGAATCCGACGGCCTCGACCGTCTCGATGGCGTTCGCGAGCGCGACGTAGGGGACCGGCGAGGTAGTTCCGACCTCGAAGCGGCGCGCGCCCTCGTAGTAGTCATATCCGTCAGCACCGGGGTCTTCGACGCTCCGGTAGCCAATGCGGGTCTGGCGCAACCGGTCATACGCGTCCGGGTCGACATAGAGAAACCCGCCACCCCAGACGCCCAGCAGCCACTTGTGCCCCGCCGCGGCCACGAAGTCCGCGCCCCACTCGGTCACATCGACCGGGTGTTGCCCGACGGACTGGACGGCGTCGACGAGTACCTGTGCGCCGGCGTCGTGGGCTACATCGACGACATCCGAAACCGGGAGGTTAGTCCCGTGGGTCCACGAGAGGGAACTCAGCGTCACCAGTCTGGCGTCGGCCACGGCGTCTTTCACGTCAGCCATGTCGAGCCGACCACCCTCGGTTTCCAGTACGCGGACTTCGACGTCGTGGGTGTCGGCCAGTCGGTCCCAGGGGAGCGTGCCGGCAGGGTGTTCGAGGTCGGTCCGGACGACCACGTCACCGGGCTGCCAGTCGATAGCCCCGGCGACCATGTTGACCCCATCGGCGGTGCTGCGGGTGAACGCAACGTTAGCGGCGTCGGTCCCGATATGGCTGGCGACAACTTCACGGGCCGCCGCGATAGCGTCCCACGCAGCCGTATACGGTCCCTCATCCGCAGGTGCATCGAAGGCATGGTGTTCGAGAAACGCCGTCGCAGCGTCGACCACAGGGCGCGGTGTCGGCCCGCTTGCCCCCGTGTTGAAGTACGTACACCGTTCGAGTGCCGGAATCGACGCTCGGAGCTCGGCTGGGTCCATATCCGTTGTGATGCCCCCCGACGCCTTCAGCCCTGTGTGACCCACTAGGTAACTGCGACGGCAGATCCCCGAGACGACAGGTCGGTTCTATTTCTACGGGCGGCTGTCGCAGCTATATTGCTTGTTTTGTTGCGTTTCACAACCGTTTTCAGTTGTTTCTGCATCTCAAACACAGTATCCTTCTCGGTACAGTCAGATGGAGTCAGAGCGGCGATTCAATCCTGCTGGCACTCACAACCGCCCTGGTCGAAGAACTCCGCGACAGCGTACTGACTGCCACACGACTGGCACAGCACCTGTGCGTCGAGAAACACCTCGAAGTCCTCAATGTCGATACGACCCGTATCTCGTAGCTTCTCGATGCGCTGGTCAGTGACCGACAGCGTTCGGGTCAGGAGCCGCTGAATGCTTTCGAGATCCTTTTCGATCTTCTCGTCGTCGGATAGCCCCTGATACTCCGCGCCGCGCCACTCCTTCAGATACGACCGGATGGCCTGATAGGTGATGAAATCGGTTTCGAGACTGTCAACGTCGACACCGTTGCGTTCGAGTCGATTGACGGTGTCAGTCCGGACACCTGTGCTGATGTCGTCGCCGGTGAGGTTCTCGTAGGTCGATTCGACATCGCTTTCGAGGGCGCTCAGGCCCGCATCGACCAGCTCGCGTTCGAGGAGGCGCTTGTTGAAAAACTCCGCGAGGTCACGGAGACTCATACGCTCTTCACCGTCACCCGTCCAGCGAGCCTCCATCTCCGCACCGAGTCCATCGAGTTCGTACTCGTCGATGAGTCGAGCGACCTTGCTCGACGGCCGGCCATCTGTCGTATTCGCCATCTGTTGTTCCCACGTACGGTAACCGGAACTAAAAGACTACGGGGTTAGATCGAAGTGATGCGGTTGAACTCGTCGTCGAGCGCTTGGGCATCCTCCGGCAGGAGGGCGACGACGAGATGCTCGGCGTAGTCAGCGAAGTACTCGACGAGCTCGGCGATTCGTGCCGAGTCGATAGCTTCCAGCGAGTCGAGCAGCATGAACGGAACGCTTTCGTGGAGGTCATGCACCAGATAGCCCGCGAGGGCGAAAATGAGGCCGGTCACCTCGCGCTCGCTCTCGCTGAGGTGCTCGATGGTGTCCTCGTACGCCGCACCGTTCTCGGTGGTCCGGACGATGTGGAGCTCGAACACCGTTCGGTCGACCTTCTGGCGTCCTTCGCGGACGGTCTGCTCGACGCGCTCGATCCAGATGCGTTCGAGGTTCTCGTACTCCAAAATACCGAGAATAGCGTCCATGTGATCGTTGAACTGGTCGACAGCGTTCGCCTCTATCTGGTCGATCTTCGTCCGCTTGTCAGTGAGTTCCTCGACAAGGGCGTCGCGCTCCGCACGGAGGTCGTCGGCCCGATTGACCATTTCCTCTATCTCCTCGATCTCAGCAGACACGTCGTCAAGGTCAGATTCCAGGCTGTCGATCTCGAATTCGAGCTGATTCGCCTCCCGGTGTAGCGAGAGGATTTCGTCGAAGTCCTCGGATTCGAGGTTGTCGACCTCATCTTCCAGAGATTCGACATCATCAGTCAGTTCCTCGCGCCGGTCTTTCAGGGAAGTGATCTGCGCTTCGCGGCGTTCGATTTCCGTCTCCGTCTCCTGGATCTTCCGCTCGACGTCCTCGCGGCGGCGCTGTTTCTTTTCGGCCTCGCGCTGGTCGGCCTTGAGATCGTCGAGTTCCGACTTGATATCGTTGAGATCCTCGACCTTCTGCTGACGGAGGTCCTGCAGGCGGTCAACAGTGTCTTCGATCTGCTCGCGGTCGACCGTCGAGCCACACGTCCAGCAGACGACGGATTCCCCGTTTTCACCTTCGAGGAGTTGCTCTGTTACCGCGCCGTCAGAGCCCTCGGGCGCGTCTTCGAGCGACTGGATGACGTCGTAGTCTTCCTCTTCGAGCCGTTCCTCGTTGTACTGGATGAGGCTCTGGAGATCGGATATCTCGCTGTTCAGCCGCTGGCGCTGGTCGCGCAGGCTTGCGATCTCGTCTTCGAGGTGCTGCTGGTCGCCCATCGGCGTCTCCGGCAGTTCGTCCAGTTCGTCTTCGAGGTCGGACCGCTCGCGTTTTAGCGAGGAGATGCTCTCTTCCTGTGCCTCGATATCCCGCCGGACGGATTCGAGATCCGACCGCGTCGAGCGGAGTTCGTCGAGTTTCTCTTCGAGGATATCCTGTTCCTGACGGCTCTCCTCGATATCCCGGCTGCTGTTGTCTATCTCCTCCTCTCGATCGGCCAGTTCCTCGCGTTTCTCCTCGATCTGTTCGCGGAGTTCGGTCCGGCGCTGTTCGAGGTCCGGGAGGTCGCGCTGGCGGGACTCGACCGTGGCGAGTTCGTCGTTGATCTCGCCTTTCTCCGCTTCCAGCTGTTCGACTTCCGAGCGGATCGCGTCGATGTCGACCGGCCGCATGATGATTTCGCGGAGATCGTCGCCACGAGCAACGGACCGGCGCGCCTCGTTGGTTTCGAGGAGAAACGCGAACAGGTCGGCGACCGCAGGGTCGTCAAGGTACCCGTCACCGTCAAACTGAACGGCGTCTCCCGCTCGCGTGAGCGTCCGTTCGTACACCGCGTCCCCGTAAGTGAGGGTAACACTCCCCTCGTCGGCGTCGCCTTTCAGCGTGGCCTGCGTACTTCCCATCGCCGCCATAATAGACTGCAGAAACGACGTCCGGTTTGTGGCGTTCTTCCCCGTCAGCACCGTCACACCCGGTGGAATCTCGACTGAAGTCTCGTCGATCCCACCGATATTGGTGACATCGAAGTGGGCGACACTAGATTCTTGCTTTGATTCTGGCATTGGTCTGCTGTAGTCGGAGAGGATATAAAAATAATTTCATTGCCGAGAACTAAATTACAGATTAGCGTCCATACTACGGGCCGATACAGCAGATGCAGCAGCCGTATCACACGGCAGACAGCGGACAGACCGACAGTCGCTTCTGGAATAACACCTGTACCAATATTATTCCGAGACGGAGCTATTGGCGATAAGGAGAGATGCTAGTTCTCTAATACTGCTGTTTTGTTGTGTATATCAACCATTACCGATTGTGGCTCTCATCATATGCCAACTTATAAGTCGGCGTGATTGGAAGCAGATCATATGACCCGTTACGAAACGCTGCTCGAGGTCGAACTAGACGAGTGGGACAGTGGGTACGGTGTCTTGCAGATCGTTGACCCAGATGACGGCGACACTGCCGAGCTACGGTTCTGTTACTTCAACGAAAACGGCAAATTCACCAACCGGCCGCTAACGCTACGCCCCGACGAAGAGACACTAAACCGAACGACGCGGATGGTGGAGAACCTCGGCTACGTTGCCCGGACCTTCGACCCAGCAGAGATCCGTGAACTCGTGGATACGCTCGGCGAAGAGCGGGTTATCGAACTCGCACAGCTCGTCGACACGCTCGGTGAAGCACGGCTGGCGGAGATACTCGGGGAGTAAGAATGACAGACACCCACCCGCTGGTAACGGTCGAAACTATCGTTCTCGTAGGTCTCGGTGGGTTCGCTGGTTCGAACCTCCGGTACTTCGTCGGCCTCTTTGTTCCGGGATTACAGGGGACGCTGTTGGTCAATGTCTGTGGCAGTTTCGCACTCGGCGTGCTCGTGTACGAAGGGCTGCAGGTCGGTGCGCTTGCCAGCGAGACGAAGCTGGCCGCTTCGACCGGCTTTATTTCGTCGTTTACCACCTACAGTACGTTCGCGGTGGAGACGGTTCTAACGCCCGAGTGGGCTGTTGCGAACATCATCGGAAGCTACGCTCTGGGTTTTGCCGGCGTCCTTGTCGGCCGTGAAGTCGTTCGGCTGTTCGCCGGAGGTGAGCGCTGATGGTCGCTATCGAACCAGCGCATCTGGTCGGCACCGGTGGCGCTATCGGCGCACTCTGTCGCCACTATCTGGCGGGGGCTGTCCAGCGAGAGACGTTCCCGCTCGGGACGCTCACAGTGAACGCTATCGGAAGCTTCGCTCTGGGGCTGTTGACGTTCGCTGGTGTGACCGGTGACGCGGAGTTACTTGTCGGTGTCGGCGCGTGTGGCTCGTTCACGACGTTTTCCTCGTTTTCGGTCGAGACAGTCCGACTATGGGAGGACGGCTATGTGGCCCTAGCCGCCCTCAACGCCGTCGGCAATCTCTCCTGTGCGTTGGCCGGAATCGGGTTGGCCTGGGGCATCGTACAAATCGTTTGATTCCTGCCGGGTTATCGGATTTCAGAACCCCCCGCACGAGCTTCGTGCCCCCTGTCTGCTCCGAAGTCGCTTGCCCGCGGCGTCTCGCCGCCGTGGGGCGTCCGCCGCTCACGGACGGTCACGTGATGGACGGATTCAGTGCTGTCGTCGACGATGAGCGCGTCACCAGTCGTCTCCGGGAGCCGGGCCGCGAAGTCGCCGTCGAGATACGTCGGCTGGGCGGCCTGTAGTGCGTCGATGTCAGCCGCGCTCGTCAGTCGGTGGGCGACGAGCAGGTCAGTTTGGGAAGCGGTTGTCGCTGGCACGGCGCTGGGTCGCTGTGTCGCCAGCACACAACTCACACCGGGCTGGCGGCCCCGAGTAACGAGCCGGCGGAGCGGACGCCGGGCGACGCCGTCGGTGAACGCGTGGGCTTCGTCGACCAGCAGCCAGGGCAGTCGGTCCGTCCGGTCAGTCATCCGGGCGTCGTACAGCGTGGTCGCGACAGCGGCGAGAACCGCACCGGCTGGCCGCGAATCGAGCCCCGACACGTCGAGCACGGTCAGGCAATCGCTACACAGCGTCTCAGTCTCGATACCCGAAGGCTCGAAGACGCCCCAAGACTCGGCGAGTGCGAGATGGTTCGTCGCCGCGCGGACGGTGCTCGCCGCCGCATCCGCATCGGCCACCCACGAGCGCATCCCGTCGAGAGTCGCACGCTCGCTCGCTGCTCGCCACACGAGCGCTCCTGCGCCTCGTTCCGGGTCGAGGCCGAGCACCGTACACCACTGGCGTGGGTCAAGCGCGCCCGCGCGAACGCTGGGGTCGATTACCGTTGCAGACACATCCGCAGTATCCAGCGGCGTGAACGCCCCCATCGGGTCGACGACGACTGGGGCGACCCCTGCAGCAGCAATCAGTCCCTCAGCGAGGACGCCAAGCGTGTACGTCTTCCCCGACCCGCGTTTGCCGACGACGAGACCAACGTGTGGCCGGTCGACATCGAGATCGACCGCAGCGCCGCGACTCCCATCGCGGGCCCGATAGTGGCCCAGCCGCGTCGTTGTCCCCGTTGCTGCCTCACGTCCGATAACGACCATGCCGGCGGTTGGCCCGTTCCAGCACTTGAACGTTCGTCCGAGGGTTCAAATACGAGCTCGGACCCACGCCTGCCCATGTCAGATTCGCTGTGGCACGACGAACGTGCTATCGAGGGCCTACCGATTCGCCTCGTTATCGCGCTGGTGGTCGGTGTCGCCTGCCTTTCCGTCATGATGAGCACCATCTCCGGAATCGAGACGCTGCAAGTGAATGAGGTTGACGTGGAGCCCCATCCAGAAGTGGCTAACTCGGGGACACAGGACGTAGTTGTCACTGTCGTCGACTCGAAGGGGTCGCCCGTCTCCGGCGCGACAGTGGTCGCCAAAAGCGGGACAGCAACGCTTTCGTCGGTCACGACTGGCGAGACAGGGAGTGCAGGGAACGCGACCCTCTCACTGTCGCCGTCGCTCGGACCAAATCAACAGGACGGCACCGTCACGTTCGAGGTGAAACCACCAGCGGGGAGTAATTACGAGGACGCCCGCTCGAACACCGATCTGCTCGTCGTCGAGTCGCCCTAGCCGTCCCAGTCGATCCACTCCTGCTCCCAGCCGGCGCGGGACTGGGCTGCCCGCCGGGCGCGCTCGCGGTCCTCGCGGTGGGTCCGGTTGCGCTCGACAGTGTCTGCCTGCTCACCCTCGACGAGCATCGGCTGGAAGGCGACGGTACCGTGTCGGTGGACCGAGCCATCGGCCTCGACGACAGCCAGTGACTGTTCGCCGGTTCCGAGCGGCATCACGAGCCGGCCGTCGTCGGTCAACTGCTGGAGGAGCGCCCGTGGCGGGTCAATCGCGGCAGCTTCCAGAAGAATGCGGTCGTAGGGTGCGTATTCGGGCAGCCCGGCAGCCCCGTCACGGCGATCCACGAGGACGGCGTCATACCCTGCTTCTGCCAAGTTCTGCCGCGCTTCGACGACGAGTCGGCGCGTGATGTCTATCGCATGAACGTTCGCTGCGCCGACGTGTTCTGCCAGCACCGCGGCGGTGTAGCCGACGCCGGCACCGACGACGAGCACATTGTCGTCTTCTTCTGGTGACAGGGTTTCGAGTACCCGGCCGGCGGTACTGGGCGAGAGCACGCGCGTGCCGAGGCGTTCAAACGGGCGATCTGAGTAGGCCTGTTGCTCGCCGACGAAGGCCTCCCGGGGGACAGCACGCATCGCTGTCGACAGCCACGCGCTCCGGACGACACCCTTGCTCTCGTGTTGCAGGCTGTCGACCATGTCGTCCCGTAGTACCGCCGGGTCCATACCACTACATTCGGCCAGAGCTATATCAATGGCGCGACAACGGCCGTGTCTGTCGAAAACCCTACTGGAGCGGGACGAACCGGACGCCACCGTGGTCCTCGCTATCGAGCGTGCCGTCAGCCTGTTTCTCCGCACGGATGAGGCGCTGTTGTCCGTCTCCGATTGGGGCCAGCAGAACACCGCCGTCGCAGGTCTGTTCGACGAGCGGGGCGGGGAACTCCGGCGCGGCACAGGTCAGATACGTCCGGTCGTAGGGGGCGTGTTCTGGCCACCCCTCCGTGCCGTCGCCGACCCGAACAGAGATATCGCCGTAGCCGGTCGCTTCCAGCGTTTCCCGTGCGTCGTCGGCGAGCGATGCGTGGTACTCCACACTGTAGACGTTCCCGGGGTCGACCAGTTCGGCAGTCACCGCAGCGTGGTAACCACAGCCGGTTCCCACCTCCAGCACCCGGTCTCCCGGGGACAGGTCGAGTACCTCGGCCATGATTGCCACCATGTGCGGCGCAGAAATCGTCTGGCCCGATCCGATCGGGAGCGGGCGGTCGGCGTAGGCGTCGTGTCGCTTGTCGTCCGGAACGAACTGATGGCGTGGAACCGACGCTATCGCCGCGAGAACGTCCTCGTCGGCGACCCGCTCTCGCAGACGGTCGGACAGCCGCGACCGCTGCCGGTCCCAGTCGACCATCCTACCACGCCGACCACGCCGTGGTCGACTCGTCTCTGACGTACAACCGGTTGATGTCCTTCGCGATACCCATGTCTCCGTCGTGATCCATGTTCTCGTGGTCGTAGCCGTGGGCGTCGTCGCGGACGTGAATCCCCTCGACAGTGAACTCTTCCTCGCCGAACTCCTCGGTCTCGCCGACGACGAACTCGTAGTCGCCGGGAACGTGGAGTTTGAAGCTCTCAGTCTCGTCGTGGGTCCCGTCTTTCGGGTGCATCGTGACGTTGACCGAAACGTTACCGACGGCCCGCGACCAGATGGTCTCGACGTCCTCGGCGGCCGCCTCGTCCTCGCGGCCGTCCGCGGTCTCTAAGCTGGTGATGCGCGCAGTCACAACCGCTTCGTCGGTCTCAAGCAGGAACTCCTCGCCGACGGACAGTTCTTCCTCAGCCGGCACGTCGACCTCGGCGGTGAAGGAGTCCCCGTCCTGTGACACGACGACACTACGCTGTAGCGTCTCATCTTCTGGCAGTTGTTCCTTGTGGACATGGTCGCAGTCCGTACAGCGAACCGTCACGTGGCCGCCCGGCTTCAGCACCTCGTGAACCGTTTCCAGGTCCGGCGAACAGGCCGGACACGGGAGGGCGATGCGGTCGCCCGGTGTAGCATCTGTCATATGCAGCCGTTGACTGCGCTCCCGTAAATGGTCGTCGCCACGGCGCTGCTCGTGGTTCTCACTCGCACGGCCGCCTGGAGCCGTTCACGTTCGTGGCGTCGCAGTTCACTCCACACGAGGAAGTTCCGCTTCCTTGCCCATCTCGCGGTTCATTTCATTCACCGCTCGGCTCCGGGAGGTCTACGACCTCCCTACGTTCGCGGCGTTGCCGCTCACTCGACACGAGGAAGTTCCACTTCCTCCCCGTCCGCATACACGGTCGGTTCCGTCAGAATCCCGTCCAGATGAATCGGCGCGTGGACATCGCCGCCCATCGCGTGGTCGTCGCCGATAGCGATGTGGACCGTGCCGCCGGCCTTCTCGTCCAAGAGAACGGAGCCGACGAGTTCGGTGACGGCGACGTTCGTTCCGATACCCAGCTCTGCGAGGTTGTACGCGTCCCGGCCAACCTCTTCAGCGGCGTCCTCGACCTGCGCGCGGATGTCGGGGTCGTCGATGTCCGTGACGTAGCCGTCCTCGACCTCGAAGGTGAGTTGCTTCCCGTCGAGTTTGCCGTGGGGGCGCATCGTCCCGTCGACGACAAACGTGCCGTCGGCCGTCTCGGGAGCGAGGAACACCTCGCCGGCAGGGAGGTTCGACATCTCGCCGGCCTCGTGGACGATGCCGGTGTCCATGTGCCACTCGCGGGCACCGATGCCGAACGTGATGTCGGTCCCCTGGGGTGACGTGACTCGAATTTCATCGGCGTCTTCGACCTGTGCCAGCACGTCCTCGCAGTGCTGTTTGATGGCGTGGTAGTCGGCGTCTAACCCCATGAGAAACACGCCCTCGCTGATGCCGGGCAGGGTCGCAACGCGGGCGCCGGCCTCGTTGGCGTCGGTGCGGGCTTCGGTGTGGCTCAGGCTCTTGGTCGTCGGCGCGAGCACGACATCGGCGGTTTCCATCGCGCCGGCAACCGGTGCAGGCGGCTCCGCGCCATGTTGCTCACCCGGCGGGTAGCGTACGAAAACCGAGTCGTCGGTAATCTCTGCGGCGACACGATACAGCGCCTCGCCGATCGATTTCCGCTGGTCATCAGTGATGACCGCACACGATTCGTCGGGCTGGAGGTTCAGGCACTGTTTGACAGCGGTCTCGGCGGGCACACGAAGCGACGAGTTGTCCATACAACTGACTGCGTACTCCGTCTGAATAACTCTTGATAGACTGCCGGCACAGGCCAGCGAAACACGCGACATCTCGGTGTTTTCTGGTAGTTCGTGATAAAAGTTCACAATATCCAGAGGTACAACTATCTGAGTTAATTTCTCCGTAAATTAATCACAAAGAATATACTCTCCCCGGAGATATGGACGTGTATGCTCCACGTGGGCATCAACGGCTTCGGCACCATCGGGAAACGCGTCGCTGACGCGGTGCGTGTCCAGCCAGATATGACAGTCGCGGGCGTCGCAAAGCGCTCGCCGAACTTCGAGGCAACTATCGCAGACGACCGCGGCTACGACCTCTACGCCGCGGACGGCCGCGAACCGTTCGATGAAGCCGATCTCGCGACGGCCGGGACGGTCCATGACCTCATTGAAACGAGCGACGTGGTCGTCGACACCACGCCGAGTGGCGTCGGCGCGGCCAACGCGCCGTTATATGCCGAGCACGACACGCCAGCCATCTTCCAGGGTGGGGAGGACGCCGATGTGGCAGACGTGAGCTTCAATGCCCGCGCCAACTACGAGAAGGCAGTCGGGGCTGACACGGCTCGCGTCGTCTCCTGTAATACAACAGGCTTGTCACGCCTGCTCGCACCGCTTAGGGAATCATACGGCGTTGAAAAATCGCGTGTGACACTGGTACGGCGCGGTGCCGACCCGGGCCAGACCGGTCGTGGCCCGATCAACGACACACTCCCCGACCCCGTCGAAATCCCCTCCCACCACGGTCCTGACGTCCAGACGATTTTTCCCGACCTCGACATCGATACGATGGGCATGAAGGTCCCAACGACACAGATGCACACTCACAGCGTCAACGTGACGCTGGAAAGCGAACCCACCACAGAGGAAGTCACGTCGCTGCTGACCGACGAGTCACGGCTGTTCCTCATCCCGGAGACGCTCGGTATCGACGGCGCGGGGAAGCTCAAGGAGTACACCCGCGACGCCGGTCGCCCGCGCGGTGACGTGTGGGAGAACTGCATCTGGGCCGAATCCATCACGGTCGAAGGGCGAGACCTCTACCTGTTCCAGGCGATCCACCAAGAAGCCGATGTCGTGCCGGAGAACATCGATGCCGTTCGCGCGCTCTCGGAGCGGACCGCGAGCGCCGAAAAGAGCATCCGACGCACCGACGAAGCCCTCGGCGTCGGCCGGGGACTTGTCGAACACGACGGCAGCCCACAGCGCGTCGACAGTCACGCCGACGACTGATTCTCACCCCAGTTCGTGGAATTCGACCTCGCCGGTCTCCGTTGAGAGTGTCGCGACCGAGAACGGCTCGGGGGCCGGCGGAATCGAGATGCCACCGGGGTTGATTCGTACCGTGCCCGCGCGCTCCTCGTGCCCGCGTTCATGGGTGTGGCCGTGAAACACGTAGTCGTAGTTCCCACATTCGACCAGCGCGTCGACGATCTCCCCGCTAGTCCCGTGATACACCGCGATGGCGTGCCCGTCGATCGTTACCTCGCCCATCTCGCCGAAGTACGTCCCAAAGTCCTCCACGGTAGATTGGACCGCCCATTCACCGTCGTTGTTGCCGCGCACGGCGTAGAACGACCAGTCGCCGTCGAACGGAGTCACGGAGAACGGGGCGACGAAGTCACCGCAGTGGACGACAGTCTCACAGCCCGCGTCAGCGAACGTCTCAACTGCGGCCTCGACCTGCGACGCGTTGTCGTGCGTGTCGGAGACAATGCCGATCAGCATACAAGCGATGTTCAGCCGGCAGGAACTTGAACCCATATACCCGGACGCCAGTGATGACGTAGTCGTCACGCAGGCGCGATGCTTTTGTTTAGTCACCGCCTACGACGGCCGATGGCACGGGGACTCATCGGGACAATCGAGCTGATGGTTGCGGTCGTACTCGCCGCGCGAGTCACCCTCCTCGGCGTCGATAACCTCGCTCGCGGCCAGACAGCGATCGGCGCGGTCTTTCTGGGGTTAGCCGCCGCCTTACTGGTCATCGAGTGGGTCGCTCCCTCCCCGACGGACATCCCCGGTGCAATCGCCGGGCGGGCGCGGAGTGCGCTCCCCGGCGGGAAGCCACCGGACGGCGGCGAGGACGACTAAGTCTCGTCGCGCCAGCGGTCCGGGTCGCCCGCAGCGAGGTACTCCCGGAGCAGCGGCGGGAAGTTCCGGCCCTTGAGATACCGCAGTCCGAAGTCCTCCGCCCAGTTGATGATGCCCTGGTCCTCCGTGACAACGCCGGCCTCCAGTTCCTGTGCGAGTATCAGGAGGTCGAAGTCCTCGCGAGAGTCGAGCACACCCTGTCGGAGCGTGTCCCGGTACTCGTCGCGCAGGTCCGAGATGACCTTGTCTACCTCCGTCATGTGGTCGTGTTCCTCGACCGTTTCGGCCCGCGACTCCTCGGCCTTCCGGACGGCCTTCTCCGAGACGCGCAGGCCACGGTCAACTCGCTCGGACATCTCGTCGATGAACTCATACACCAGGTCCGCCGGAATCCGCACCTCGTGGTGGGCCGGCGACTTCGTGATGACCCACGTGTCCAGTTTCGTCAGCACCTCGTCGCTGATGGCCCGGTCTTCGAGCATCGTCGTCAGCTCGGCCTGAATTGACGGGGGCATGTAACAGGAAATGTTGTGGACCAGTTTCGCCTCCGAAATGAGGTCGAGCAGATCCAGACAGGCCGCCTCCAGATTCTCGTCGTCGCCTCTGATTTCGGGGGTGAGAAACAGCGACGTGTCGAGGACGAACCGTTGTTTGAGCGGGCGGTCGACCATACTGGCGCTACGATAGCCTGCCACTAATGTTCTCTGACAGGAACGGTAGTGACACGCGCCAGCAGTATTTTAGTGGCATGTCAACAAGAACCAATCATGTCGAGAGACTGGGGGTCGCTGTTCGATGTCGACACTGACCCCGAGGACCTGCTGGAGCACTTCGATACCGAGTGGTTTCGCGGACAGCGATACCGACACCTGGGCGACGAGCGCCACGGCATTGAGCGCGGAACAGCGCTCGTCGGTGACGTGGTTGTTCGCGGCTATCCGTCGATGCCGCGTGCGCTCGTCCTCGAACCGGCGATCCGGGAAACGTTCGACGGCCCCGTCGCCATCGAGGAGAAGCTCAACGGCTACAACGTCAGGGTCGCGCGGGTCGACGGCACCCTCTTGGCGTTCACCCGGAGCGGGTTCATCTGTCCGTACACTACGCGAAAGGTCGAAGCGTTGCTCGATGCTGAGGCGTTTTTCGACGACCACCCAGAGTATATGTTGTGTGGTGAGCTCGTCGGACCGGAGAACCCCTACACAGACCACGACTACAGTGAGATCGATGAGGTCGGGTTCTACGTGTTCGGGATTCACCACCGCGAGAGCGGGACGCCGAAAGGAGTGGAACGGCGGCTCGACTGGTGTGCGACCTACGGCCTCAACAGTGTCGACCACTACGGAACGTTCACCCCGGCAGCGGCCGTCGACGCCGCCCGCGAGCGAATCGACGACCTGAACGCCCGCGGGCGGGAGGGGGTGGTCCTGAAATCGACAGACGGCGAGACGGCGCTGAAGTACACGACGAGCGCGATCCACCGAGCCGACCTCGAACACGCGTTCGAACTACCCTTCGACTACGGGCGAGACTTCGTCTTCACGCGCGTCATGCGGGAGGCCTTTCAGGCCGTCGAACGCGGCGAATCGGCGGCAGCGGTCCGAGAACGGGCACAGGAACTGGGCGAGGCTATCCTCAAGCCTGCAGTCGAAACGATACGGGCGGTGGACAGAGGAGACCCGGTCGGCGAAACACATACCGTTCGCGGCGACCCGAAAACCATCGACGACCTGCTGTCGTACTTCCGCGAGCAGGGGCTGGAACTCCACGTCGAACACGACGAGATAGTTGGCGAGCAGCGGGCCGTCACGTTTACCAAAGTCGCCCAGTCGACGCGTGACAAGACGAGGTACTACCTGAAGGGTGGGACAATCGACGAGTGAGAGAATCGCCTGCGTCAGTCGGCCGCGAGGGTCTCGCTGGCATCGTCAAGCAGTTGCTCGATGGAGCGGTCGCTCGGCTCGTTCTCTAACAACACGTCGATTGGGAGCGTCGGCGCGCCGTCGACGAGGTTCTCAAGCAGAACAAGCCGTTCGCGGGCCCGGGACATCCCGACGTAGAACACGCGCCGTTCGTTGTCGGTCAGCGTCGGGATGGGACTGGTGTGTTTCGTGAACTCGTCCATACCAGGGACTTCGATACCCTGCTGGTCGACCGTGGCGGCCATCTGCTCAACGACCTTCTCGGTGAGGTCGGTCGCGACGAACACGTGGTCGGCCTCGCGACCTTTGGCGGAGTGGATGGTCCCTACGCGGACGCGGTCGGCGTCCATCCCGGTGTAGTCGCCGGTGAAGTACGCGTCGACAGTCCGCTCTTGGAAGTTAGTCACCTTCCGGAGCATGTCGCCCGCAGAGGCCGCGTCAGGGAGGAACGGGACGTGCTCCTGAACCACGTCGGGTTCGATTTCGATATCGGCGATGTCTTCGTCCTCATGGGACTCGTCGATCTCTTCGAGCGCATCGAAGAGTTCATCGCGTTCGCCCGTGCCGAAGGCAGAGTCGACGAGCATATCCGCGAGCCGACGCGCTTCGAGCACCGTGAGCGGTTCCTCGGCTTCGACGGCTTCGAGCCCGTTGACGTACTGGGTGAGCCGGTCGGTCCACATCCGCTGGTCGGTGAGACAGGAGAACGGAATCCCGTTGTCGATAAACTCGTCGATGAACTGGAACATCTGGTAGCGGGCCCGGAACAGCACCATCACCGTCTCATCGGACTGCTCGATGGTCCGCGTGACGTTCCGGGAGAGGTCAAACATCGAGGGGTTCTGGACCGCCTCGACGCGGCCGCCCTCTTTGCGCGGATTGAGGTCTTTCTCCTGGCGTTTCTCGATGTGGCGGACCTCGCGGTTGACGACGTTCAGGATACGCGAGGGGAGACGGTAAGAGTTCGGCAGAACCTCGTCCTGAGTGACGACTTCCTCGAGCAGGAGGTCGGGGTCAGCGCCCTGCCAGGCGTAGACGACCTGATCGTCGTCGCCGGCGATGAGGACCCGTTCCATGTGGGGTTTCCACTCGTCGTACACGTCGTACTGCAGCGTCGTGATGTCCTGAAACTCGTCGATGATGAGATAGTCAACGTTGGGGAGCAGCGAGCGCTGGGCGACCCGTTCGAGCATGTCGGCGAAGCCGGTCAGGTCGTTCTCGCCCTTGTAGGTGCGCCAGCCACGAATGGCGCTTGGCACGTCGATGCGGTCGTCGTCGGTCGGCCAAGTCGGCGTGTACTTGTTGCCGGTCTGTGCGTTGTCGTCGATCTCCGGCGGCAGTCGGACCTCTTCGTCGTCCCACTTGAACGGAACGTCGTACCAATCGGCCACGTCACGGCGGGTCCGCTGGAGCCACTGACTCGTCGCGATGATCTTGTTCCCGATGGTGGTCGAACGGGCCGACCGGCGTCGGGAGCCTTCGTACTCGTCCTCGTATTCGATACCGAACTCCTCGCAGAAGGCCTCCTTGTCGTCCTCACCGACGACATCACCGCGGGAGAGGTTCAGCAGTTCGTACGCCTTCGCGTGCATCGTACAGACATTTCCGCGGAGGGCACGAGGGGACAGACCGAGTCGGTCCGCAAGTCGCTCACGGATCTCGGCGGCCGCCGCACGCGTGTACGAGACAACCAGTACGTCACGGAAATCGACGTCGTCGTCTTCCAGCAGTTCGTCGACGCGGTCGAGCAGCGCCGTCGTCTTCCCGCTACCGGGCCCACCGAACAGGCGGACAACCTCGGTGGTCGAATCAGTCATTGAACATGTAGTGGGACCGCGGCCAAATAAACAACGTGCTTTACTGGGACGACAACTGACGGGCGCACCCGAACGGATTTCTCATCGGTACAGCGACACGTACAGCATCGCGAATCCGATGATGAACGGGATTGTCTCCGCCATCTGGAAGAACACGCGAACGATGGCACCGGTCTCACCGGCGCTCAGTTGCGTGATGACACTGGATATAGCAACGCCCATACTGATGAATGCAAAACCGACGAACGCGTACTGGAGGCGTTCCGACGGCCGTTTCCGGTAGGCCTGAAAGCTAATCAGGGTGATACCGAGCGTCAGCCCGAACACAACCATCCGCATCAGAATAAGCGCGCCACGGGCGATGGTCACGCCAGTCGTCATGCGGTCACCCGTTCACTGGTCGGCACGCTCATTCCGGGTTCAGCTCGTCCCAGAGCTGACTGAACCGGTCCGGGAGGTTTTCCTCCCGGTAGATGCGTACTTTGTACTCCTCGTCTTCGAGCGAGATGACCGTCGACTCGAAGTTGGACTCGTACACCTTGTAGTGGTTTCCGTCCTCGGCGACGAGCGTCCGGTCGGTGACGAGGTCGTACTCGTCGAGCAGTTCGATACGTCGATACACCGTCGGCAACGAGAGGTCGCACTCCTCTGCGAGTTCCTTCGCCGACTGCGGCTCTCGACTGATTGCGGCGAGCACACGGCGCGCGTGCTGGTCGCCGATCGTATCGAGAATCTCCTCGATGCTCTGTTCCTCAGCCACTACCCCAAGATTCGCGTCGTATTATATAAGCGTTTTCGAGCACTGTGGTGGTTTCACGCTCAGAAAACACTGCCCCGTTTATATCATGATAGCCATTGTAGCACTCACTGCGGATTGCATTCAGGTGAGACGATGTCCGGAGACAACCTCCGTCGCGTGACGACGGGCAAGATGCAGGGCCAGAACGCCGACGAGCAAGTGACCCCTCTCGGCGAGACAGAGCGCCCGGAATCGCATGACCCACCCAGTCGTGACGCCATCACGGAGTCGCTGTTGGATCCGGTCATTGAGGATGTCGTCGACGGCGAGACAGCGGTCGATGACGGCCTGGTCACACAGAGTCTGGAAGAGATCCTACTGGCGATGATCGCAGTCGCCGATGGTGGCACCCACGGGACCGGACTGATGGAGGAACTGGAAGTCCAGTTCGGTGCCGAACTGAGTCCGGGGACAGTGTATCCCCGGCTGCACGAGTTAGAAGCGGATGGCACGCTCCAGATGCACGAACTCGTTCAGACGAAACAGTACGGAATTGCGGACGACGCGGCTGCAAAAGAGCAGATTGCGACGTCCGCGTACCAACATCTCGCGCTCGGGCTGTTCCTCCATGCGTCGCTCGATGCGCTGTAACCACCGTAGACCGGTCAGTCCACCGACACACTACCCCCCAATCGTCGGCTACGAACCGGTCGGCCCGCCGACACATCACCCCCCAACCGTCGGCTGGCCACGTAGCGACTCCCCACTTCCTTTGTGCACAACGTGATACAGTCCCGACTGTCTGTGCCGCTGCTGTCCCGACAACAGACGTAGCGGGACACAGCCCGCAGAGAGTGAACTGTCGGTTCTGCGGGTCAGTACCACCGCTTCCGGATGAAAGGTGGAAGACCGAAAAGCGGAGTATCCTTACCGTACCGGTGTCCAGCCACACACCGAGCACTGTGCCGCTGTCGACTCGTGAAGACCGCCGCAATCAGGGCACTGCTTCTTGTTATAGCTCTCTTCCCAACCACTCTGGTCCACGTCGTGGCCACGCTGGGAGAGGAACTCGTCGAACATATCGTCACTACTCGGTGCGGACGCCATACATGATATGGTATAGCACATCAGTATATAGGTTTAATGGTATTGTGAAACATTGCCATAAGTAACGACACACCGCGTGCGACGAGACGGCCAGTCACAGCGAGCGGTGCCACTCAGGAACCGTACGACCAGCAGACAGCGCTAGATGAGCAGTCGTTCAAACAGTGCGCCGGACCCAATCGTGTCCGGTACCACCCGTTAGCTGTCGGTCTCAACCGGGTGGGTGTAGTCAACGGTGATGCGGGTGCTTGCGATGAGTGCGTTCGCGATGGTCTCTGACGCTTCTTCCTGCTCGGTTCCACCTTCGATAGATAGTTTCTCGCCGAGTGCGTACACCTGAAACCGATGTTCATAGGGCTGTCCGGCTGGTGGACACGGCGGCTCATACCCCGGCTCGTTAGGGGGCTGCGTTCCCTGTCGAGCGCCGCCGAGCGTATCGAGGGTCGGCTCGCGAGGGAGTCCGGCCGGAATCCGCTCCGTCTCCGGGGGGACGTTCCACAGCGTCCAGAACACGGGCTGGCTGAACACGCCACCGTCGTACTCGGCTGTGACGGCAAGCGCTGCCGTCGGCTCCGGGACACGCTCGATGACGAAGGGCGGCGACACGCCATCGCCGCCACAGGTGAACCGGGCCGGAAGCTCGTCTCCGGAACTGAACGCGGGGCTCGACACGTCGAAAGTCGATGCTGTGTCGTCCGACTGCCCGGTACAGCCTGCGCTCCCGACCAGTGCTGACACCCCGAACGTCTGGACGAAGTGGCGACGGCGCATATCAGAGAGGGAGGGGCAGGTCGTAATCTACCTTGTGATACCCCGCCACGTCTCACGCCGAATCCAGAGACAGGAGACCACCGGTCCCTATCAGGGCGAACATGTTCTCCCCCGTCGCCAGCGACTGGGAACGACTTATGCCCTTCTTATTTTGGGATGCTGGAGTTCCAACCACATGGAGCTCAAACGCAAAACAATCGCGAAGGTGATCGCCGCCGCGTTCGTCTTCAACCTCATCGTTATGGGGGCCGGCGCGTGGATCGCGTATCAGGAAGCGCCACCTATCCCCGAACAGGTTGTCGGACCCGACGGCGAGACGTTTGTCACGGGTGAGGACATCCGTGACGGGAAGAAGGCGTTCCAGAGGAACGGGCTGATGAACCACGGGTCGATTCTCGGGAACGGTGCGTATTACGGCGCGGACTACACCGCCGACGCGCTGGAGTTGAAAACCCAGCACATGCGCACCTACTACGCCGAGGAGCGCTACGGGTCCGAGTACGAATCGCTGTCGACGGCCGAACAGGCCGCCGTCGATGACGACGTGAAACAGGACCTCAGTGGGGAGTACGAGGGCGGAAACATCGAGTACTCCGCCGCAGAGCTGTACGCCCACCAGCAGGTCCATCAGGAATACGTCGAACGATATCACGAAGGGAGCCACGAACGGGGCGTCCCCGAGGGGATGATCGACTCCGAAGCCGACGCCCGCCAGTTCGCCGACTTCGCCATGTGGACGGCGTGGTTCTCCCACACCGACCGGCCGGGCGGCGAACACTCCTACACGAACGACTGGCCCTACGAGCCTGCCGCCGGTAACGACGCAACCGGCGCGGCGATGACCTGGAGCGTCATCGCGATGGTCCTCCTCGTCGGTGCTGCCGGTGGTGGCATCTGGCTGTACCAGTCTGTCAGTCTCCCGGAGCCGTCCGCTGGCGACCTCTCGGTGCCCGAACCGGGCGACGTGAGCATCTTCCCCAGCCAGCGGGCCGCCTTGCGGTTCATCCCGGTTGCCGCCGGATTGTTCCTTGCACAGGTGTTGCTCGGTGGGTTACTCGCTCACTTCTACATCGAACGAGCCGGCTTCTTCGGCGTCGAGGAAATATTCGGCGTCCCAATCCTCCAGCTACTGCCCTTTGCCATAGCGAAGACCTGGCACATCGACCTGGGCATCCTCTGGATCGCCGCGACGTGGCTCGGTGCAGGGCTATTCCTTCCACCGCTGCTGACCGGCCACGAACCCAGACGCCAGTCGACGTATATCAACACGCTACTCGGAGCTATCGTCGTCGTCACCGTCGGCGGCCTCGGCGGTATCTGGCTCGGCTCCCAGGGTTACTTCGGTGACCTCTGGTGGATCGTCGGCAACGAGGGACTGGAGTACCTCGAAGTCGGGAAGCTCTGGCAGGTCGGGCTGTTCGTCGGCTTCGGCCTGTGGGCCGTCCTCTCGATCCGAGGCCTGAAGCCGCTGCTGGACCGCGAGCCGGTGTTCGGCCTCGCACACATGATCCTGTACGCCGGCGGCTCCATCGCCCTGCTGTTTACCGCCGGGTTCTTCTTCACCCCCGATACCAACATCGCCGTCACGGAGTTCTGGCGCTGGTGGGTCGTCCACATGTGGGTCGAAGGTGCCTTCGAGTTCTTCATCGTCGCCATCATCGGCCTGACGCTGGTGTCCATGAACCTGCTCAGCCGCCGCAGTGCGGAGAAGGCGGTCATGTTTCAGGCATTGCTGGTGATGAGTACGGGCGTCATCGGCGTCTCCCACCACTACTGGTGGGTCGGGATGCCCGACATGTGGGTTCCCATCGGGAGCGTGTTCTCGACGCTGGAACTGCTCCCGCTGGTGTTCATCCTCTACGAGGCGCTGGGCCAGTACCGGGCGATGTCCGAGACCGGCGGGTTCCCCTACAAGCTCCCGTTCATGTTCATCATCGCCAGCGGGGTCTGGAACTTCGTTGGGGCCGGCGTGCTCGGGTTCTTCATCAACCTCCCGCTGATCAACTACTACGAGCACGGCACCTACCTCACGGTCGGCCACGCCCACGCTGCGATGTTCGGGGCCTTCGGCTTCCTCGCGCTGGGGATGGTCACCTACATGCTCCAGCTCGCTATCAAACCCGGTCGCTGGGACGGGTCCTGGCTCCGGGCGGCGTTCTGGTGCTGGAACGTCGGCCTGACGCTGATGGTGTTCGTCTCCGTCCTGCCCGTGGGCTTCCTCCAGCTGGAGGCGGCGTTCACCGGCAGCTACGCCGCGGCCCGGAGCGTGGCGTTCTACAACCAGCCGATCGTCCAAACGCTGTTCTGGGCGCGACTCCCCGGTGACACGCTCATCATCCTCGGGACGGCTATCTACGCAGCCGACCTGATCCGCAAGCGGTTCGTCCTCCGGAGATCCGAGGACGACCCCACGGTCGAGGACATGGCTGTCGCCGAAGGCGTCATGAGCGACGACTGAGTCACCGCCGGGTTTCGGCTGTGGTCGTCACCGCCGAAACACGACTTGGCCGACAGAAACGAGAAGAGAGTGAAACGCCGGGTCTAGACGGGGAACTGCGTCGCCGTTCCGGCGACGATGACCCACGTCACGAGGACGGCGTTGATCGTCGCGCCGACCCAGACCCGACCCGTCTTTCTGAAGAAGTACGTGCTAACGAAAGCCACGATGCTGAGCAGAGCGACGAACTGCAGCGCCAGAATTGTCAGCAGCGGGTGACCAAGCGGCAGGGGCTGGCCGGCCAGCAACGGAATGTACTGAATCGCCAGTAGCACGACGAACCCACCGACAACGATGAGCCAGTTCATCGCCATCGCACGGCGAAGCGACCGGGACTCGCCCTCGGGACGGAGCTGGCCGTGCAGGAGCGCGCCGAGAACGACGAAGAAGGCAAACAGCGGCAGGAGATACGAGAAGCTAATCCGGAACTGCGCCGGGGACAGGAGTTTGATGGCGAACACCCAGATACGGAAGTCCGTCTGGAACAGGAACGCCACAACGGCTTCAAACAGGTACAGCACGCCGACGGTAGCGACGCCGGCTAAGACCGAGACGCCGAGCGTTCGTGCACCGTCGCCCGTATCGAGGCCGTAGTTCGCCAGCGACACCGACGGGTCGTCCGCGTTGCTCGTGTAATGCCACACCGCAAATAACACCGCCGTGATGACCGTGTTCCCCAGCGCCCAGACGATCACACCGTTGTTGATCTGCTGTGGGAACAGCCAACTGAGCCCGATGATCGACGGTGCGATGTCCTGCAACGGGAAGTACGTCACAATCGGGATGGCCGCTGCGAGGAGCGACGCCGCGTACCGCTTGGCGCCGGTCATCCCCTTCCCATCAGGATACTCCCGTCGAAGCCTGTCAGTCGATGCCCGCTCGACGAGTAGCCCACCGACCGGGAACAGTGATAACACACCACCGATGAGGGCGATAAAGGTCCCCAGCGATTTCCAGTACCAGACCTGATTGCCAGGGTCCATCTCGTCTTCACCTTCGAGCGTGAGCTGGAGCCATTCGATGGACGCGCCGATAGCTGTGGTCGAGAGGTGGTCGCCGGGATGGGTCGTTGCCGGTGTGTACAGCCGGCGTGCGGTCTCATCGTCGACGCTGCCGTAGGTACGCCCCTCCTCGACGGCGCTGTCCGTCCCGAACACCGTCTGGAGTTTTCCGCTCTGTTCAACGTCGGAAGCACTCGCCGTCCCCCACATCAGCGGGGAGAACTCGTCGTATTCGCTGAACACGACGGCGAAGTTCCGCGGGAACGAGTCAGTGCCTTTGGGGGCGCGGTTCGATCCAGTGGATGACCCCTCAATGACCATCGATTCGTACCCGTCCGGGTGGGCTGCGGCCGCCGTGACGACGGTCCAACCGCCCATCGAGTGCCCTTCGAGCCCGATGTTTTCGTTGTCGACGTAGTCCAGCGACCGAAGGTATTCGAGGCTGTCGGGGCCGCCATAGCCGTTCTTGAACGCTGGCGGGTCCGAGTAGCCGTGGCCGGTCTGGTCGATAGCGAGGACGACGAAACCACGCCGTGCGTACTCGATCGCGAACGGCGATTGCGTCTCTTTCGAATTGATGTACCCGTGGACGGCCAACACCCCCGGTTGCGGGGAAGCGCTACTCGCCTCTTCAGGGATGTACAGCGTCCCGCTCATCATCGTTCCGTTGGTCCCGGAGAACGTCACGTCGCGAACCTCCACGGAACCGCCGTCTGTCTGTACCGTCCATGCGAGCCCGCTTCCGCTGAATATCAGGAGTACCGACACTGCAGCTACGATCCACAGTCGTCTATCATCGTTCATGATATTACCACGAGGACAGGTGAAACACTCAGTGAATTAAAGTTACTGTAAACTCCAAGCCGACGGTAAAGAATTGAGAGCGAACCTGAAAATGAGACACTGACCCGTTAAAAAGAGGGGATGGGTCTTCTCCCACGTAGTGTACCGTCTCTCAGCTATCATTCATTACCAGTTATCCAGCGTTGCCGATAAACGGACGTTCTACGCATCTATGGGCACAATAGCCGCTCTCACTCCGTCACCCACCTCACCGACGAGGTTACGCGCCGCCGAGTTCGTTGGTCCAGAGATGCTCGATATCGGCTTCGAGATCGGCCGTATCGAGCGCCTCGACACCGGAGAGGTACTCGCGGGCGTCAGTGAGGTGCTGCTGGACGGCGGCCACGTCGTCGACCGACTTCGCGGCACAGAGCGATACCCGCGCTCGGTTGATCTCCAGTCGCTCCCCGAGCGCCTGTGTCACTGAGATGTCGTGCTCGTCGCTGAGCTGTGCCATACGGTCTAGCACGCCTGTCGGGACTTCCAGTTGGGCCGCAATATCCCGCGACGGCAGGTTGACCATCACGTCGGTCGTCTCACACTCGCTCTCCCCCCACGGCGCGATAACGTACTCTTGGCCCTCTGTGGACATATGACACAGGACACTCTGGGCACTCATATTTACTCGCAGGCTAACAGGACGAATGAAGCGAATACCGGTCGGTTCGGCGGCGTTAGTCGTCGGCTTCGGCAGTCTCTGGTCGGGGAATCGTCACATCCGTGAGCCCCGCTTCGATTTCCTCGCGTCGGTCCTCGAACTTCCCAGGTAGCACTAGCCGGCCGCCGAGGTCATCGAGCGGTTCGTCGCTGTCGTAGCCAGGGTCGCTCGTAGCGAGTTCGAACAGGATGCCGCCGAACTCCCGGAAGTAGACCGACCGGAACCAGTGGCGGTTGATCTGTGACGTGGGGCGCAGCCCCGCACCGCGAACGGCCTCGCGCATCGACTGCTGGTCCTCGTCGGTCGGCGTTTGGAAGGCGACGTGGTGAACCGTGCCGTGGCCCTGACGGCCGCCCTCGATAGTCGGCAACACGTCGACATACTTCCCGACGGTTCCCGTCGCGGCGAAGCGGGTTCGCTCGTCGCCGGGCGTGTCGCCCTGTGCCTGCTCGGTACCGACTTCTTCTAAGCCCATCGTCTGGAGCAGTTCCTCCGTCGGTTCGGGGTCAGCCAGCCACAGCGTCACGGAGTGGAAGCCACGGATCGCGGCGTCTTCGGGGACGAACTCCGTCCACGGTTCGGTCGGGTCGTCGTCAGGAATCTCGACTTCGACCAGTTCGACCGGCAACCCGTCCGGGTCGCGGAACGGAAGGACAGTCTCGTCGAAGCGCTCGACGCGGTCGTCGTAGTCGACGCCGTACTCGTCGAAGCGGTCCTCCCAGTAGTCGAGGCTCCCTTCGGGAACACGGAACGCAGTGCGTGAAACCTGTCCGGAGCCGACCTTCCCCTGTGCGTGATCCTCCCACGGGAAGAACGTCATGCTCGTCCCCGGGTTCCCCTCGGCGTCAGCGAAGAAGAAGTGGTACGTACTGGGGTCGTCCTGATTGATCGAGCGCTTGACGAGCCTGAGCCCAAGCGTCTCGACCCAGAAGTCCATGTTCTGCTGCGGGTCGCTCGCGATGCATGTGACGTGGTGGATACCCGGTGTCGGGGTGACTTCGGTCATTGGTATCAATACGTGCCGGAGCTACTTGAGTGACTGCTGACGCGAGTGTTACCGGGTTACAGTCGATGGAAGCAGTTGGCGCTGACGAGTCATGCGGCGGACAGCAGTTATATATGACACTGGTGGGACATTCGCGTATGGCAGACGCGGACCGGACAGCGATTCTCGGCGGAACCTTCACACCGATTCACAACGGCCACCGGGCGCTCCTACACAAAGCGTTTCAGACTGCAAGCCACGACGGGAACGGCGACGGGCACGTCATCGTCGGTCTGACCAGCCCCGAACTGGCCACAGAGACGCGTAGCGACCCGACGCACGTCGACCAGTTGGGTGCGTATGATGACCGTCGAAGCGCGCTCGCTTCCGAGTTGGACCAGCTGGGTGAGCCGTACACCGCCACGTATGAGATCGTCCGGTTAGACGACACACAAGGACCGGCCGCGACACGGGCGGACGTGGATGCCCTCGTCGCGTCGCCGGAGGCGAAGGCACAGCGCCGCGCCTACGAACTCAATCAGCAGCGGCGGGAGTCGGGACTCCACCCGCTGGAGATCCACACGCCGCCGTTCGTTGTCGCCGAAGACGGCACGCGAATCAGCAGTACCCGAATTCGGAACGGCGAGATAGACGTCCACGGACGCCTGCTCGACGCGTCGGAGTGACAGCGATCAGTTAGAAGTTCGTCCACGGTATCCGGACTGTCACTCCACGGTATCTGGACCATCCGTATCCAGCCGTTCAGCAGCCCCGTCGACGGTCAGCGGCACGTCTTCCGTTCGCCCCTCGAATAGTCTAACGACCTGTGGCGGGCGCAGGTCACAGTCCCGCAGCAGGTCAGTGTCGGTCAGGATACGTCGGGTCGGCCCCCTCGAAGCAATCGTACCGGCATCGTCAAGCAGCAGCACCCGGTCTGCGACGTGTGGAACGAGTTCGGTATCCGGCGTCGAAACGACGAGCGTGACGCCGTCGGCCGCGAGGTCGTCGAGCAGGTCGAGAATCGTTTTCCGGTTCGCGGCGTCGACGTTGCTCACCGGCTCATCGAGCAACAGTACGTCTGGTTCGACGGTGAGCGCGCTGGCGAGGGCGGCCCGGCGCTGCTCGCCACCGCTGAGTCGGAACGGCGGCTTCGACAGGAGGCCGTCGAGGTCAAGTCGGTCTGCGACTCGCTCAACGCGGCGGTCGACTTCCGCGCGGTCGCAGTCGAGCTGTGCCGGCCCGTAGGCGAGATCCTCCCGGACGGTCGGATTGAACAGGTAGTCGGCAGGGTTCTGCGTGAGGACGCTCAGCCGACTACGGACGGTATCGGCGTCGGTCGTCTCCCCGAAGTACCGGACTTGCCCGCCGTCAGGGTCGACCAGACCGCCCAGCAGTTCCAGCAGCGTCGACTTGCCGGCCCCGTTCGGACCGAGCAGTGCCACACGCTCGCCGCGCTCGATGGATGCGTCGACGCCGTCGACGGCCAGCGTTTCGTCCGGGTACGCGTACCGGAGATCAGTGGCCTCGATAGCAGTCACGCGACCACCACCACGACGGCGAGTGCGACGACCAGACCGAAGGCGAGGTCGGCTCGTCCAAGCGGTTCCCTCGGCTGTACCGGCGTCGAGCCAGTGCCGCCGCGGGCGCGGGCGGCCCGCTGGACCCGCTCGCCGCGTTCTAGGCTCCGGACGAGAAACGAGCCCACGAAGTGCCCCGAGTCTCGCCAGTTCCGGCGAAGACTCGGCTCGGCAATGGTTCGACTCCGTCGGGCCCGAACCATGCGTTCGAGTTCGGCGAAAAAGAGGAGGAGATAACGGTACGTGATCCCGAGGAGCGAAACGACGATCGATGGAACCCGAAGCCGGCGAAGCGCCGCCAGCAGGTCGGCGAAACGAGTCGTCAACAGCAGCACGGACAGGAAACCGACACACGCGGTTACCCGGACGGCGAACGTGAGCACGTAGTCGACGCCAGGGGCTGAGAGTGGGAGTCCACCCAGCGAGGGGCCACTCATCAAGAACGCTTGCGGCGCGACGACCACGAACGCAAAGACCGGCGGACCGGTCAGCCGACTCAGAAAGGTCCGAACGGGGACCCGAGAAAGGGCCGCGAGCACTGTGGCAAAAAGCGCGAGCGCGCTGACGACTGTCAGCGCCCGCTGTGTCACAGTCAGGGCGACAAGCGTCGCAATACCGACGAGCTTGACCGTCGGCGTGACGGCCTGGAGAAACCCGTCCCGGTCCGGCAGGTCCTCTGCGAGCAAGAACCACTGGGCGCTGGCCGCGATGGCCGCGACGGTCCGGTCGAGCAGATCTCTACCGGACATCAGCTACTGTCGCTGGTCAGTGTCCGCCCCGAGCAGGCGACCGATGCCAGCACCGAGAAGGAGCGTCAGTGCCGTCCCGACGACAGCCGACACGAACGTCCCGGTTGCACCGCCGAGGCCGGGGACGCCGTAGTCGGGGAACAGCGCGGAACCGATGGCGGTGGCGTGTTCCGTCGCACCTGTCGTTTCGGCAGCATTCTCCAGCGGTTCAGCGTAGCCGACCTGACCAGCCGCCCACCCGAACACCGGCGCGAGCAGCGTCAGGACCAGCAGCGCGGCGAGCGCACGAGGCAGCCAGTCGGGGCGGTTCCGAGCCATCACGCACTCACCTCCGGAGCAGCGTTCGGTCGCAGGTCGGGGCGAGCGCGGGCGAGGTAGCGGTACACCGAGGCGGTGATGGCCCCCTCAATCAGCCCCAGCACGAGATGCCCGACACCCATTATCGACAGCGTCGTCAACAACTGGTACTGGAACGCCGACGAAAGGCCGAGCTGGAGCGCGGCGGTCAGTGCACCGGCCGTGATTCCCAACCACCCCGCGACGAAGGCGGCGCGGAACTCGCCGTAGGGAACCAGCAGACGGTAGATGGCGTAGCCGACGTACACCTCGACGACAGCCATGTTGAACACGTTCGCGCCAAGCACCACGAGCCCGCCGTCACCGAAGACGAGTGCCTGAATCGTGACGACAGTCGCGACACAGAGTGCGCCCAGATGCGGGCCGAGGAGAATCGCCGCGAACGCGCCCCCGACGAAGTGGGCGCTGGTGCCGCCCGGAATCGGCCAGTCGAGCATCTGTGCGGCGAAGATGCTCGCGGCGACGACACCGAGCAACGGTGCGCGCGCGTCGGATATCTCACCGTTGACGCGCTTGGCAGCGACGCTCAGGACGACGACCGCAAGCGCACCGAACAGCAGCGCAAGCGGCAGATCAATATATCCGTCGGGAATGTGCATACTACTCAGGTCTGGCCCCGGCGCAGTAATAATACTTTTTCATCGGGCAGTATTACTGCCGGTGGGTGAGTATTACCGAAGCCCGGATATCCATATGCGGGCCCATCCCTATCGACACACATGAGTGACGATCTCGACCGGATCAGTCTGACACTCCCGTCGTCGATGGTCAACCGGCTAGACGGCATCGTCGACGAATGGGAATACGCGAGCCGGTCGGAGGCGATACGGGACTCGCTCCGTGACTTCTTTGCGACCTACGAGTGGGAATCCGGTGACGAACAACACCATCACGGGACTATTGTTATCGTCCACGACCACCACGTCTCAGGCATTGCTGACGAACTCCAGACGGTCCAACACGAGATGGCCGACATCATCACCTCCGTCCAGCACATCCATCTCTCCCACGACACTTGTATGGAGACGCTGGTCGTCGAGGGCGCAGGCGACGCAATCACGGAGTTAGCCAACCGGCTCCGGGCAATTGGCGGCGTCCAGCAGGTCAAGGTCGTCGTTGTCGACGAATGAGTAGCGGACAGCGAGCGAGACCGGCCTCGAAGCGATGAGGGCTATTCGGTTCAACAGACAGCCATCTTTTACTGGCTTTGAGACAGCAGAAATGGGCCCTGCCGGATTTGAACCAGCGCTCAATCGGTTATGAGCCGATCGCTTTAACCAGACTAAGCTAAGGGCCCTTCAGAATGGTGTTGATGAGTCCGCATCTTTAGCCTGTCGGGTTGGAGTAGTGGGGTTCGGAGATACAACTGGGCCAATACAGAGTGTCAATACATCGCTCGTATGTTCACGCTCCAGCGCCGTAGAAGCCGATAGCAGCAGAGTCACAGCGCTCGTCGGTTAGTGAGTGAAAGAACGACGCCACCGCCAGGGCTCGAACCTGGGACAACCTGGGTAACAACCAGGTGCTCTACCAACTGAGCTACGGCGGCGCGAACGCATTCAGTCATTGCCAGAGTTGGTAATTAGGGCTTTCGTTTCCAGTCGGCATCGACACGCTTTCACGCACTTGTGCGCAAGCGACGGTATGAGCGATGAGTTCGACGCCGTCGTCGATACGGTGCGAGCGCGGGTCTCGCCCACTGACGACGAACGAGCGCAATTACAGCGGGTTGCCGACGCGGTGATGGCCGACGCCGAAGCAGCCATCGCCGACCTCCCGGTCGGGGCTGAGGTCGTGCAGGTCGGCTCGACGGCACGGGGAACGTGGACCGCTGGGGACCGAGACGTGGACGTGTTCGTCTGCTTTCCGCCGTCTCTCGATCGGGAGCAGTTGGAGGAGTACGGGCTGGCCGTCGGGCACGATGTCTTGCCCGATGGGCGCGAGGAGTACGCCGAGCACCCCTACGTCGTCGGCGAGCGCGAAGGGTATGCCGTGGACCTGGTGCCCTGCTATGCGGTCGAGGACACCAACGAGATCCAGTCCGCGGTGGATCGGACGCCGTTCCATACCAGATATTTGCAGGAGCGACTCGACGACGATGGCGCGGGCGAGGTCCGGGTGGCAAAACAGTTCCTGAAAGGCATCGGTGTCTACGGGAGCGACCTCCGGACACAGGGGTTCTCTGGGTATTTGACGGAACTACTGGTGCTTGAGTACGGCGGCTTCCGGGCGTTCGTCGAGGCAGTCGCGGACTGGCACCCGCCGGTTCGGCTGGACCCCGAGAGCCACGGGAGCGAGACGTTCGACGATCCGCTGGTCGTCATCGACCCGACGGACCCGGAGCGCAACGTCGCGGCGGTACTGTCCGAAGCGAACGTCGCCACGCTCCAGCACCACGCCCGGACCCTCCTCGCCGAGCCGCGGGCGTCGCTATTCACCGAGGACGACCCGGACCCGTTCGCAGCAGCAGACGTTGAGGCCGCAGTGTCACGGCGGGAGACGACGCCGGTCGCGCTTCGCTTTGCGGCCCCGGATGTCGTCGACGACCAGCTCTGGCCACAGCTCCGGAAGTCCCTCGACGGGCTCCGTAGCGAACTCGACCGACGTGAGTTCGAGGTCCTGCGATCGGCTGCGTTCGTCGAGGACGACAGCGGTGAGGCGGAACCGCTGGACACGGAGCGGCAGGAGCGGGACGCCGTCCTGCTGCTCGAATTCGCCGTCGCCGAACGGCCGACTGTCGAGCGCCACGAGGGACCGCCGGTGCACGTCCGCGAACACGCGAGCGGGTTCTTCGGGAAGTACGACGACGACCCCGACGTGGCCGGTCCGTTCATCGACGGCGACCGCTACGTCGTCGAGCGGCCACGGGCATTCACCACAGCCACTGGGTTCCTGTCGAGTGATGCCATCTACGACGTTGGGCTGGGACCGCGGATCGAGTCGGCACTGGAAACCGGGTACGAGGTACTGGTCGGCACAGACATCGCAGCGCTTGCCGACGGCTTTGGCGTCGACCTAGCGAGCTACTTCGAGCCGAAGCCCTGATCGGCGAGCGCATCGAGAACATCGCGGGCGTCGTCGCTGACGTCGTCGTCCGGCTCCATCGGCTGGTAGCCGTCGAAGACTTCGTGAACGGTTGTAACCGAATCTGAGAGCGTATCGAGTCCGTACCCGCCTTCGAGAATGATCCCCAGCGCGGCGTCGCAGGTGTCTGTGAGCGAGCGCATCCGGTTGGTCATCGCGCCGTACCCCTCCGTCGAGACGCGCATCCGTGAGATCGGGTCGTGTTCGTGTGCGTCGAAGCCGGCACTGATGAGCAGCAGATCGGGGTCGTAGTCCTCTATCGCCGGCGCGATACACTCGTCGATTGCGGCGAGGTAGTCGGCGGTGTCAGCACCGGGCTTGTACTTCACGTTGAGGTTCGTGCCGTCGGCGTCGCCTTTGCCGGTCTCTTCGATATCACCCGTTCCGGGGTAGAGCCCGTCTTCGTGTATCGAGGCGTAGAACACGTCCGAGCGGTCGTAGAAGATGTCCTGTGTGCCGTTCCCGTGGTGAACGTCCCAGTCGAAGATGGCGACGCGGTCGGCGTCGGCTTCGAGGGCCGCCTGTGCGGCGACGGCCGCGTTGTTGATGAAGCAGAATCCCATCGCGTCATCACCAACGGCGTGATGACCGGGTGGTCGGCCCAAGGAGAACGGCGTGTCGCGGCCGGTGTTGCCGTCAAGCGCGGCTTCTGCCACCCAGACAGCGAGGCCAGCTGAGGCGAGTGCGGCGTCCCACGTCTCCTCAACTGCGACGGTGTCGGCATCCCAGTTCCCGCCGCCGTCGTCGCAGAACTCGCGGAACTCGGCGATGTAGTCGGTGTCGTGGACCTCGCGCACGAGGTCGACATCGGCGTCGTCGGCGGCGACGTACTCGACCCCGTGGTTTTCCTTGAGCGCTCGTCGTATCGCTCGAAGTCTGTCGGGACTCTCCGGATGTCGCGGGCCGGTGTCGTGGTCCAGACAGACCTCGCGGTAGCCGAAATTCATTCAGTAGTACTGTTCGAGTTCGAAGTACGTTTCGACGTCAGCTGCCTTGATCGTCCGACGGTCAGCGTGACGAGCCAACGTGGCGGCCGCGGCGGCCGTGTCGTCGGCGTACGTTTCGAGGAGCGACGCAAGCGCGACGCGGGCGTCCATGGCGACGCGGTAATCGTCGTCGATGTCGAGCCGTGCAATGCGGTCGACCGGCGCGACGGGGAGTTCGAGACCGTCCTTCTCCGGGACCTGCTCGATACCGAAGTCGGCCGGCATCAGCGTCTTTCGGCCGTCCGTAGTGGCCTCCGTGGCTGCCGTGACGGCAAGCGACGCGCCGTGGTCCTGTATTCGACGAGCCAGTTCCTCCGCAGCGTCGGCACTCACCCGGAGCCCGTCCGCGTTCCGCCGAATGACCGCATCCACCGGTGCGAACGGTAGCTCGACACTCATACCCAAACCCGGGAGTGTTGCGGTCTTAAGAGTTTCCGTAGCGTCGCTCGGCGACTCAGAACACGTCCTCAGCGTGGAGCCGGTCGTCACGGAGTTCACCACGGACTGTTACCTCCTGCCCTAACTGCACGCGCTGGCCGGTTTCGACACTCATCGTCTGCTCGCCGTCGTCGAGCACGACCGGGTCGCCGGTCTGGACGACGGTGCCGGTAAACTCCACCTGCTGGCCAGCGCTCTGTGCCCCACCGTCCGGAGAGGTCTCACCGGTGCCAGCGCTGACGGCGGCCGTCTCGTCGCCGCTGCTGGCGTCAGTGTCGTCCGTCTCGTTGCCGCTTCTGTCGTCAGTGTCGTCTCCCCCGCCGCCGAAGGATGACAAGCCGGCGTGCTCGGCGTCGGTTGTCTCGGTGCCGGCCCCGCCGCCCGCGCCACCAGTCGCCAGATCCGCGCCGTCATCGAGCACAACAACCGTCGAGTTCCAGCTCGCAGACGCTTCCTTGTCGTCCTGCCAGCCGTCCTGAATCTCGACATCGGCCGCGAGGACCTCGTCGCCCGGTGCGATGTCCTTGTCCGCCTTGTCGCCCCACAGCGCCACACGGATGTCGCCCGTCGCGTCCTGAATGCGGACGTTCCGGACCTGTCCCTCGCTGCCGTCGTCCCGGTCGAACGTCCGCTTGGGGTCGGCCGAGCGGACGACGCCGGCAATATCGGCTGTCTCTTCGAGTTCGACTTCCGCGATTGGGTCCGCGTCGGGCTCGAAAGCCACATCGTCTTCCACTTCGTCGACTGCCCCCTGATCGCCGACGTGGAGTTCCAGCGAGCCGTCCCGCTCCCGGACGTAGCCGTCGATTACTTCGACGGCCGCGCCGGCATCGAGTTCCTCGGCGCGGTCGGCCCGGTCGTCCCACAGCGTCACCCGGATGCGCCCCGTCTCGTCGCCGAGTGTGAGGTTCGAGACGCGGCCCTCGCTGCCGTCGTCCCGGTCGAACGTCCGGATCGAGTCGGTGTCGAGCACGAGCCCGCGCAGCGTCACGTCGGACTGGCCCATCGTCAGCGCGTCGATGGACGAACCAGCGCCCGGCTCCACGTCGATTGTGGCGTCCTCGTCCGGCTCCGCCTTGTCGACGGACACCTCTAGCCCGTTGTAGCCGTCCTTCGGCCGACCTTTGACCCGGAGCACGTCGCCGACCTCCAGTTGCCCCTCGTCGATGTCGACGGCCTGGCCGTCCCAGAAGGCGAGCCTGAGGCTGCCGCTCTCGTCGGCGGCTTCAACGTTGATCACCCGGCCGTCCTCGTCCTCGTCGTCGCGTTCGAAGGTCTTCAGGTCGCCGATGGCCACCACCTTGGCGAGGAATTTGACCTCGTCCATCCCGGGTTCGATATCGGCGATGGCGTTGACCTCGTTCTCGTTGAGTTCGTGGGCCAACAGCATCGCGGCCGTCTCCTCGTCGGCGAGCCCACCCATCTGCTCGACCTTCTCCTCGACGGCCTCGCGGAACTCCTCCTCAGGGACGTCCGTCTCTAAGTCCTCGTAAATATCCTTTATCGCACCCATCTATCTATGGGACGCTGGGCTGGGGCGCGCTTAAGCGTTGTCGTTGGGCGAGCGTGCGGCCGCTGTCGGTCGATTTCGGTCGTGTCCCGTCCATGACTCGAAGGTGGTCACGGGATGGGATATAAAGTCTCGTCCGCTGGCCCGACAGCAGTCACCCACATTCCACCACGGTGAGAGCGGCGCAGGTAGCCGTTAGGGTGTCGCTGTTGTTACCGGGCTCAGACCGCCACCAGTGTCGTGAGACACAGACACCGTGCCGGGGAGTCCGTCCTCAAACGTCACCGTCGCCCGGTAGTCAATCTCCATGATGGCTTGCGTACACATATCGCCGGCATCTGTCATCTCTTTCGTCCCAATGCTGATACTCAGGTCGTCAGAATCCGTATCGTACACGACGTCTGTTAGGTCGGCTGTTTTGCACCCGTCGGATCCCCAGATAGTACCTTCAACGACGACCTGGTCCCCGTCGAAAGCCACCGTCGCCGAACTTGTCTGTGAGCCGGACTGTCGCCTGGTAACGCTGAATGTCGTCTCGTTCACACTGGGGGTTTCACTCGCACCCGCTGTGGATGTTTCCCCACTACTGGTGTCACCGGAGCAGCCGGCAAGCGCTATTGAGCACCCAAGACAACCGTATCGCAGGAGTTTTCGCCGTTTCATATTTGCCATAATGTATTCTAGTTGAAAGATAGTCGCGGTCGCTCAAACCAGTGTTGTAGCGACGTGTGCCGACACGTCGCGTGACGGTACTCGAATCGTCACCCTTTTTAGGTGCACCACCCTCTCTCGATATGAGTCCGGATAGGGTAGTGGACTATCCTCTTGGCTTGCGGAGCCAGGGACCGGAGTTCAAATCTCCGTCCGGACGTCATTCTCACGAAGCAGACCGGCGAGCAACGCATAGCGTGTGCTCGCCACCGCGAAGAGAGATGACGGACAGCGAAGACTTGAGCAGACGAGGAACGCGCAGCGAAGCGAGCATTTCTCGGCGAGTTCAAATCTCCGTCCGGACGTTCACTTTGTTCACGACCGGACGTGCTCCACGCTCGCGATGCTCGCGTGGAACTCCGTCCGGACGTTTCTGCCGACGCAAACCACCGAGCGACAGCCGGCGACCGTCTGTTACCGTTCAGACCTCTGTCCGGTCGTTTCCGTCACGGCTAGTCGTCCCGTTGTCAGTCGGCACTATCGTCAGCGCACTCCCGACGGCCAGGCTAAACGACGCGAGGCCGAGGACGGTGAGCGTCACCACGAACGCTTGACCACCGGGGAGCGCAAGCTGCTGCTGGAGCGTCACGACGACATAGGTGGTGACGCCGGCGAAGGCCCCACCCCAAGTACCGCCCCTGCTGAATATCGGGAGGGCGTTTCGTTGCGTGTAGAGGCCGACAATAGCGGCGAACAACGTCAGGGCAAACGTCGACAGGAGCACGGGATCGGTGACCAAGAACTGCCAGGCGAGGACCGTCACGGCGGACGCGCCGGCCGCACCGAACAGCCATCGACGCCAGGATCGTGGCATATACTGACTTGCGGTGTCGGTGACAAATCAGTTCGGTTACACGGGTGCCGATGTGGTTTTCCGGCCGTAAGGCGAATCCACCCGTGTGCGCGACCATCTCCGCGCCGGCATCGCAGTGTACAACGAAGGCCGCTACCACGCCGCACACGACGCGTGGGAAGAGTACTGGCTAGACCTCGATCCGGGCGACGACGAGCAGTTCCTGCACGGCCTCATCCAGTTCACCGCAGTCGTCCACCACGCCAGCGAGGAGAACTGGTCGGGCGCGCAGGGACTGGCCGAGAGCGCGGCGGAGTACCTCGACGGCCTGCCCGACCCGTATCACGGCGTGGCGGTAGACGAGGTCCGGGCGTTCCTCGCGGCGACGGCGGCTGACCCCCACCACGCGGCGACGGACCCGCCGGCGCTGACACACGAGGGCGAAGCCATAGATTACGACGCGCTGAATTTCGACGCCACGGTCATCGCCGCCGGGGTACTGGCGGAGACTGGCCGGTACGACGAGGCTGTCGTCGCTGACGCTGTTGCCCGCGCACGGAGTGAACTCGACGGCGACGGCGGTTCGCAGTTCGCCGGGATGCTGTTCTCGTTCGTGCGCGAGCGCGACCAGCGGCCCGTCGTCTACCAGCGGCTTCGGGACCACGTCGAACTAGAACAGCAGAAAGACGACGACGTCCGTGGGCTGTTCGACGGTTCGGGGTAGCGGGCGACAGCGGAGTAGGAGGGGCTATGGCTCCGGTTCGGCGACCCGTTCGTCGCCGTCGAAGTGCGCGGAGTTGTCCTGTGGGTCGTAGCCGAGCACGTCCTTGGCGCGCTCGATGGAGTAATACTTGCGGTCGTTGTCGGAGATGCCGTAGACGATTTCGTACTCGTAGTCAGCCTGCAGCGCGCAGTCGTGGATGTGGGCACAGTCCCGGTAGGAGAGCCACATCGCCTGCCCGCGCTCGTAGTCGATCGGCGGGTGGCCCCGCGTGAGGTTGCCGATGCGGATGTTGCAGACGGAAAGGCCGTGCTCGTCGTGGTAGTAGCGGCCCAGTACCTCGCCGGTCGCTTTCGAGACGCCGTAGAGGTTGCCTGGGCGTGGGAGCTCCGTCCCGTCGAGGCGATACTGGTCGTCCGGGCGGTACATCTCGGGCGTGCGCTCGTCCGTTTCGAAGGAGCCGACGGCGTGGTTCGAGGAGGCGAAGACGAACTTCTCGACGCCCTCGTCGACAGCGGCCTCGTACATTTTCTGGGTGCCGTCGATGTTGTTTTCGAGGACGGAGTCCCAGGGGGCTTCCGGCCGGGGGTCGCCAGCCAGGTGGATGACGGCGCCGACGCCGTCCATCGCCGCGGCCACGTCGCCCTCGCTGGACACGTCTCCGACGAGGTACTCGTGGTCGGGCTCCTCGGCGGGTGGGCTGTGGAACATGAGTTTCCACTCGTAGGCGTCCTCGAGTCCTTCGAGGATGGCCGCCCCGACAGCGCCGCCAGCGCCGGTGAGCAGAACCGGGTCGTCCATTCGTATGAGAGCATACGTCGCACGCAATAGGTAGCTTGCGGTTCGCTTTTGTGTCGCCCAGCCGGACCGATTGTATGGAACCCACAGCTCCGCAGGAGGCGTGTTTCGAAGCGGGCGTCAAGTTCGGGTCGCTGTATCACCAGTTCGCAGGGACACCAATCAGCCCGGATAGCGCCGACTCGCTCGCGGCGGCGATGGAGGAGGCCATCGAGAACCAGCCCTTCTGTGAGGCGGTCACCGTCAGCGTCCGCACGGAGGCACTGGAAAACGCTATCGCCGAGGGTGGGGCGGACTACACAGAACTCACCGGGCGGCTCATCAATGTCGAGATGCGTATCGAATACGAGGGCGTCACAGTCGAGACGAGCATGGCGATGGAGGACGGCTACCCGCTGATGCAGGTCGACGCAGTGAAGGAATGAATGGCCGGAAGGAAGCCTGAATCACTGACACAGGCCCGAAAATTTTACCAGAGGGGGCTGTGAGACTTCCGATATGGCCCTCCACGCAGTCGACGATATCGACGACGCAATCGATGCGACGAAGTCGTTCCTGTTCCCGTTCGAGAAATGGATGTGGCTCCGGATGGCGTTCGTCGTGTTCTTCATCGGTGGCGGCGGTGTCGGGCTGAACAACGCCCAGTCGTTCAGCAACTTCGGTGATTTCGGCGGGAACGGCGGACCAAGCGGCCCGGGAGGCGACTTTCAGCTGACCGCGCCGCTTGAAACTGCGCTGTCCCTGCCGGGCGACCTCGCCATGCAAGTCTCTGGACCCGGTGTCCCGTCCGGTGCGCCGGACGAACTACTCGCCGGGGCTGGGCTCCTCGTGTTCGCCGTTATCGGCCTTGTCATCCTGCTAGCGCTCGCGTACGGCATCCTGAGTAACTTCATGGAGTTCGTATTGACCCAGGCGCTCATCGACCGCGAGATACACGTCCGCCGGTATTTCAGTGAGCACGTCGGGGACGGCATTCGACTGTTCCTGTTTCGGCTTGTCCTCGGGATTGTCTGGCTCGGCGTCGCGTTCGTAATCGGTGTAGCCGTTTTCTTCCTGACGCTCGGTGGTGAGGCCGCAAACGTCGGGGCGTCGAGCGTCCTCGCGCTGTCGGGGCTGTTCATCGCCGTGTTCGCGGTGCTCGCGATAAGCTACGGTATCGTCTTCGGCTTCACTACGGTGTTTGTCGTCCCGCTGATGACGGCGGACAACGACGGGGTCCTCTCCGGGTGGTCGCGGCTCTGGGGGTCGATTAAAAGCCAGCCAAAGCAGTACCTCGCCTATCTGTTTTTCTCCATCGTCCTCCAGATCGGTGTCGGTATCGTCGGTGCGATTTTCGGCATCATCGCACTCATCGTCGTCGGGATTCCGGTCGGGCTCGCCGCGTTCGCACTGTATCTCGTTGTTCAGGGAACTGTCGGAATCGTTTTGGCCGGCGGTATCGGCCTGGTTGGCGGACTGGTTTTCATCGTTCTCAGTGCGCTCGTTCAGGTCCCGCTAACGACGTTCCTCCGGTACTACGCGATGCTCGTGCTGGGAGACATCGACGCCGACATGGACCCGATTCCCGAGGTGCGCTCGGACATCCGGGCCGAGTAGCTACAACCGCTTTTCGGTTTCAAGAATTACCGACCGGTCACGTCCTGCGGTTTCACTTTCACTTTCAGGCGGGCTTTTAATCCCTCACCGTACCAACGGTCCCGTATGAGTCAGTCAAGTCTGGACGACGACGAACTGTTCGGAGAGGCGGCCAACGAAATGCGCACGGATGTCGAGGAGTCGCTTGCGAAGGCTCGCGAGGCGCTCCCCGAGGCCGATTCGGTCTGGGACGTGGAAGCCGACAACACGCTCGGTGTGCTGAACTCGCTCAAAACAGCGCTCGACGTAGGTGACGCAGAGGACCACCTCCGCGACGCGAAGAAGTGGTACACGATGGGCGAACGCGCTGACGCCTTCGAGGATGCCGACGACCTCGCCGAGGAGATCGAGACCATCGCGAACCTCATCGACGACGTTGACGACGCCCGCGAGCAGGTCGGCGACCTCACGGCGACGATTCCACAGCTTCGCAGCACGCTCGAAGAGTTCGAGGGCGAAGACGGAGCAGACGCGGAGGCGGACGGCGACGCCGACGCGGAAGCGGAAGCCTGAGTTCGGGACAGCCACGTCCCGGCGGACCTACCTCAGTCTGCCTGCGACCAGCGTGTCGCTCGCGTCGTCCAGCGGCTTTTTTCCACCGGCATCACAGCGTGTTGGACCTGATGCGGCGGGAGTCACGACTCCGTTCTATCGCTCGAACGCGACAGCAAGCCGTCTCAGACGATAGAGTCCGGGCGCGTCGAGAAGTAGTTGAACACCGCGCCGAGCCCGATGCCGTAGACGACGTGGGCGACGAGCGTCAACACTGCGTACAGTACCAGCATGAGTCCGGACTGGCCGGTGTAGAAGGCGAGCACGAACCCGGTCCACATCGCGCCGCCGAAGAACGCACCGCTGACGGGATCAGACTGGCCCGGAAGGTACGCTTTCAGCGAAGCGAACAACAACGGCCACGGGAACATCCCGCCGCCGAGGAAGATGAAGAAACCGAACAGTACCTCCGGGACGTAGCCGGTCAGGCCCACGAGTTCGGTGAGGATTGCGAAGTCGTCGAGACTGAACGCGCCCAGTGACTGGGCGATGAGGAAGACAACCGACATCATCGCTGTCCCGACCAGCCCACCGGCAGCACCGATGACACCGTCGGCAAGAATCCCAGCGAGGCTATCGAACTCCTCGACCTCTGTGAGGCCGTCGTCGTTGATAGGCGGGTCCTCGACGCCGGATGACGTGTCTTCCATGGTGTGTTGTAACATGCCAGTAGATAAAAAAGTTCCCGCACACGTTAGGCCAGCGAAGGACAAATGTCAGCTATCTGACCGCAATACCTATTACAGGGTGGGAAGAATCATGAAGAAATGGCGGTATCCTTGATAACATGCGCCACGGTTGTGTTCCCCTTGCACGGTGGCGACGTCAGGGCACCCAGTGCGGTGTTCGACCAGATCTTCGAGGTGTTCCTGCTGCTGGGAACGGCCGTCGGGGTGGTCGTCGTGGCGTACACGATGTACCACGCGCTCAAGTACCGCGATGACGGGGGTGAAACGGACCCGTACGCCGACAAGGTCGAGCGGCCCGAGATGGGGGAGATGCCGACCGGCGGCACGGGCGGCCGGAAGGTGTTTTACTCGTTCAGCATCAGCGCCATCATTGTCGTCTCGCTCATCGCCTGGACGTACTCGCAACTGCTGTACATCGAGCAGGGGCCCGATCCGGCCCAGGAGGAGGCGCTGGAGATCGACGTGGAAGGGTACCGCTTCGGCTGGGACTTCGTGTATCCGAACGGGCACACGACCAACACGCTCCGAGTGCCACAGGACCGGGTGGTCAGGTTACAGGTGACTTCGACGGACGTGTTCCACAACTTCGGGATACCGGCGTTACGAGTCAAGACCGACGCCGTCCCGGGCCAGTACACGTCGGCCTGGTTCACGGCCAACGAGACAGGGACCTACACCGCGAAGTGCTACGAGCTGTGTGGCAGCGGCCACTCGCTGATGACGACGGATGTGGTTGTGATGCCACAGGACGAGTACGAGGAGTGGTACGCGGAGACGAACGGGACGGCGGCGAGCGGCAACGAGACGGACCAGCGAATCGCGACTGAGGCGACCGCCCTCGGAGGTGCGCTCGCATGAGCCAGGAGCACGAACACGGCCTGCCGCCCAAATCGTCGGTTAGCCGGTGGTTCCTCACGACCAATCACAAGGACATCGGCGTGCTGTATCTCATCACCGCGCTGTTCTTCCTCGTCTTCGGTGGCACCCTCGCCCTGCTGTTTCGCCTCGAACTGATTTCTTCGGGTGCTGACCTGCTAGGGTCGATGGGGTACAATCAGGCGGTATCGACCCACGGCCTGCTGATGGTGTTCTGGTTCATCTCGCCCTTTGCCTTCGGCTTCGCGAACTACGTCGTCCCACTGCAGATCGGCGCGGACGACCTCGCCTTCCCGCGGCTGAACGCGCTGTCGTACTGGCTGTACCTGTTCTCGGGCATCCTGATGGGCGTCTCCTTCTTCCAAGGGACCACCTTCGCGGGCGGGTGGACCATGTACGCCCCGCTGAACACGCCGGCGTACATCCCCGGCGAGGGACTCGGGGCGACCTCGGTCGTGCTGGCGCTCATTATGTTCACCGCCGCGGTGACACTGGGGTCAGTGAACTTCCTGACGACGATGTACCGCATGCGCGCCGAAGGGCTTCGGATGCGGGACATCCCCATCTTCTCGCTGTCGATTAATCTCACCGTCTGGATGATGCTGTTCGCCTTCGCGGCGCTGCTGGCGGCGTTGATGATACTCGCCTCCGACCACATCCTCGGAACGACCTACTTCCAGTACTCCATCGACGGGACGACCATGGCGACCGACGCGGACAACCCGGGTGCGTCGCTGCTGTGGGCACACCTGTTCTGGTTCTTCGGTCATCCGGAGGTGTACATCGTCTTCTTCCCCGCGCTTGGCGTGATGGCCGAGTGCTTCCAGACCTTTACCGGTCGGCGGCTGGTCGGCCGCAAGTGGTTCATCATCTCGATGGTGCTGGTAGCGCTCCAGAGCTTCGTCGTCTGGATGCACCACATGTTCCTGACCGGCATCAACCTCCCAATCAAGACTATTTTCATGGCGACGACCATCGGGATATCCCTGCCCTTCGACCTGATGGTGTTCTCACTCATCTACACGATGGCGAAGGGCCGGGTCCGGTTCACGACGCCGTTCCTGTTCTCACTGGGCGCGCTCATCCTGTTCATCATTGGCGGCATCACCGGCGTCTTCCTCGGCGCAATCGTGCTGGACTACCAGTTCCGCGGGACCTACTGGGTCGTCGCGCACTTCCATTACGTGATGGTCGCGGGCGCGACGGCGCTGTTCGGCGGGCTGTACTACTGGTACCCCAAGATAACCGGGAAGATGTACAACGAACGACTGGGGAAGATACAGTTCGGCGTCTACTTCCTCGGGTTCAATCTCCTGTACTTCCCGATGTTCATCGCCTGGGAGACACCCCGTCGCGTGTTCGTCTATCCCGACGGCCTGCAGATATGGCACACCATGGCTACTGTCGGCGGGTTCATCCTCGGCGCGAGCTTCCTAATCATGTTCTACAACCTCTTCGTGAGCCTCTGGCGCGGCGAAGATGTCGGGCCGAACCCCTGGGAGTATGCCACCTCCGCTGAGTGGGCTGCCGCCTCGCCGCCGCCGCTCGAAAATTTCCCCGGCGTACCGAGCTACGCCACTGGGAGACTGGAGTTCCTTGACGACGAGACGGTCACCGAGCGGACCGGCCGTGCTCCCAGCGGGGCGGCCCGCGGCCATGCGGCGACCGACGGCGGGACCGCGACGGACGGCGGCGCGGTGACTGCAAGGGCCGCGGTGACGGCCACCGGGGTAGAGTCAGCCCACGAGGTCGGCGGCGAGGAACACGCCAGCCATGCCAGCTTCTGGCCGTTCCTCATCAGTCTCGGCGGGTTCATCGCGTTTCTCGGGCTGTCTGGCGTGCGGACGGGCAGCGTGTTCTACCTGTCGATGGCGGCCGTCGGCGGGGTAACGGCGTTCGGGTCGCTCGTCGGCATGACCCGCGAGCCGTTCCACGCGCCGGAGATGGCCATCGCCGAGCGGTGGCCCTTCGAGCGCGTCGAGAAGATGAAACTCGGGATGTGGACGTTCCTTGCCAGCGACATCGTCCTGTTCGGGGCCTTCATCGGCTCGTACGCCTTCATCCGGGTCGCCTACGGCTGGACGGCCTGGCATCACGACCTCATCCCTGCCGAGCACGTGACGATGCCCGGCCTCATCAACACGTACCTGTTGCTCACATCCAGTTTCCTCGTCGTGCTGGCGATGGTCGCCGCCGAACGCGAGAGCAAGCGCGGGACTGTCGCCGCGCTGGCCGGAACGTTCGCGCTCGGAGTCGGCTTCCTCATCAACAAGGGACTGGAGTGGAACCACCTGTTCCACATCAGCACAGAGACCTTCCCGAACGGGTGGAACCTCTCAACGAACATCGCGTCGTCGACGTTCTACCTGACGACCGGGCTCCACGGCGCTCACGTCACTATCGGGCTCATCATCTGTGCGTACATGACCGTCAGGGCCTGGAACGGGGCTTACCAGGGCGACGACAGGGCCATCGAGTACTTCGGGCTGTACTGGCACTTCGTCGACATCGTCTGGCTGTTCCTGTTCCCCCTCTTCTACATCCTCTAGAACAATGGACTGGAAAGGCTACACCGCGATATACGTCGTACTGTTCGCCTTCGCGACCGCGCAGGCCGTCGTCGAGTTCACCGGCCTCGTCGACAGCGCTTACTGGCCCGCCTTCGCGCTCATCATGGTGCTGTCGGTCGTCAAGGCCGTCGGCGTCGCCGCGTACTACCAGCACCTCCGCTGGGAACCCCGCGCCGTCACGTACCTCGTGCTGGGCGGGACTGTCGCTGCACTCGCGCTGACCGTTGCGGCGGCGTACTCGATACTATAGCGCAGGCTGGGGGAGTTTTTCGTCATATCACCGCTTGGGATGCTACATGGAACACGTCACTCTCGACCGACTCAACGGCGGAGCCTTCGCCACAGGCAGTACCCGTCAATCGGTGACTGACACGCTCTGTACGACCGAAATCGCGATCAATCACTACCGGATCGTCCCGGGCGACGGCTTTCCTGGCGGACTCCACGCCCACATGGATCAAGAAGAACTGTATCTGATACTCGACGGTGAGGCCACGGTGGAGACAATGGATCGCACCGTCACCGTCGCTGCGGGCCAGTTCGTCAGATTCGGACCGGGAGAGTTCCACACCGGCTGGAACGATACAGAGAGTGAACTCGTTGCGTTGGCCATCGGTGCCCCGCGGGAAACAGACGACATCAGAGTCCCGCTATCCTGTCCAGACTGTGGGCACGGCGATATGCGGCTGGACTCCGGCGGGGCAGCGCTCACGTTCAGTTGTCCCGACTGCGACACGGAGCGGCGGCCGGAGCCATGTCCAGACTGCGGCCACGACGACTTGCAGTTTACCCGACGCGATCGGGACAGCCCAGTCGTGGTCTGTGATGGCTGTGACAGCGTGTTCGAGACGCCACCGTTGGAGACTGATAGCAGCCGTTGAAACTCACTACACACCCGGCACGACAGCAGTGCCACCGGTGTGGCAATCGTTTTAATTTGTAGACCCACCGGGAATCAGGCCCCGACAAGCTGGAAGCCGATGGCGATGAGAAAGAGCACGCCGGCGACGGTCGCGGATTCGGCGACCGCCAGCGAGCGGGGGTGCCCCCGTCGCGTCGCCGACAGGTAGACGCCAAACAGCAGGTACCCACAGAGGGCCGCCCCGGCGACGACGGCGACCGCCAGCCCTGCTATCGACTGAGTTCCGACGGGACCGGAGATAGACGCCACGACGCCGACCAGGAGGCCGACGACCAGCACCGCGAACGCGGCGACCCAGACCATCGGCTTGTCGGTGTACGTCTCGAAGCGGCTCTCGCGGTCGCTCGCCGGAGACCGACCGTTCGTCGACGCCCTCGGACTGTATTGATACCAGCCACGCACGCGGACCATCCATGCAACCACCGCCACCACTAATGCACCCATTAGTCCCATGCTAGCGAGGTACGTGGTTGACATGTGATAGCATTACAACGCAATGCGTAATAATCGTTTGTGCCCAGCCGGATAGAAATCAGTATCTTGGGCTATTGCGCTGTTAAATCAGCGGTGGTACCTCTCTTCTCACGGAAAGCCTATACATATCTAAAACCGACTGAGGGCTGTGCAATTCGCCTCGTTCGCCGCTGAACAGCCTATGATGAGTGCTGCTCTGGCGCTTACCGTCGGCATCTACATTGGGAATCTCATCGCACTGGGCTACTGGGCCCGTGCGGAGGCCAGAGCACGCAACGGGTCAGTGCTCGGGATGTTCCTGCTTCTCTCTACGGGTTTTGGGCTGGTCTACTACGTCTGGCTTCGCTACGTCCGAAACGACTGGGAGCCGCGCACGGAGCCAGCCGGCCGGCGTGAACGGGTGGTCACTGCCTACTCGCTGGCCGTCCTCCTGGCATTCGTGGCCGGCGCGTTCGTCACACCGCCAGATCCGATGATGCAGGTCCTGGCTCTCCCGCCGCTGTTTGCTGTCTCATTCGTCGTCTCGTATTTGTTCGTCACGCAAGAGGCGGTCGACGGTAGCGGCGGAACTGCTGTCTGAGGTGCGAGAGTCTACTATAGTCCGTGGATGGGACTTAGCTAGCACTATCAGACACCGCCAGACCAGAGTGACAGAAGAGAACTTGATTCTGTGAAAGATGCTCCCTTCAGCGACCAGCTGTTTCAATCCGGCTTATTCTGGAGAGTTGGCCGTTGACAGGGCCGAACAGCACGGGAATGGAGCCCTCTCCGCTTCAGTCGTCGGCAACTCCTGATAACTGACGGTTCGAACATTGCGTTCTCACCGTTTCAGTCATCAGCATCCGTCCGCGCCCGTCGCTGAATCGCCCGCTCGACGAACTCCTCGGGGAGTTCATCGATTTCGCCGGCCTGGACCGCCCAGAGGTTGGCGTAAAGGCCATCGGCGGCGAGCAATTCGTCGTGGCTCCCGCGTTCGACAATACGGCCGTCCTCAACGACGAGAATCGTGTCGGCGTCTTTCACTGTTGAGAGGCGGTGGGCGATGGCGAACGTGGTCCGGTCGGCGGTCAGGTCGTCGAGCGACCGCTGGATGAGCATCTCCGTCTCCGTGTCCACGTCGCTGGTCGCCTCGTCGAGAATGAGGATTTCGGGGTCTTTCAGGATCGCCCGGGCGATGGCGATGCGCTGGCGCTGGCCACCCGAGAGTTTGACGCCGCGCTCGCCGACCATCGTGTCGTAGCCGTCCGGGAGGTTACGGACGAACTGGTCGGCTTCGGCGGCCTCCGCGGCAGCGACGATTTCCTCCTCGGTCGCGTCGAAGGTTCCGTAGGCGATGTTCTCCCGGACGGTGCCATAGAACAGGAACGTCTCCTGGCTGACGTAGCCGATGGCACGGCGAATGCTCTGTATCTGTACGTCCCGGACGTTCTGGCCGTCGATGCGAACCGCGCCGGAGTCAACGTCGTACATCCGGAGCAGGAGCTTCAGTACGGTCGACTTCCCCGCGCCGGTCGGGCCGACGAGGGCGACCGTCTCGCCGCCGTCGGCCTCGAACGAGATGTCCGAAAGCACCGGCTCGTCATCGCTGTCGTAGCCGAAAGACACGTCGTCGTACTCGACGCGCCCCTCGGTCACATCGAGCGGCGGCGCGTCCTCGGCCTCTTCGAGGCGGCCGGGCGTGTCCATCAACCCGAACACGCGCTCGGCGGAGGCGTAGGCCCGCTGGTACATATTGATGATCTGCCCGAACTGGGCCATCGGCCAGACGAACCGCTGCGTGTAGATGATGAACGCGACGAACTGCCCGCGGGAGAGCGGTGCCGTCAGCGGCCCGGGTGCCTGGCCGGTGACCATCAATCCGCCGACGATGAACGTGACGACGAAGCCGATGCCCGAGACCAGCCGGAGGCCGGGGAAGAAGGTGATACGCGTCTCGATGGCGTCCCAGTTGGCGTCGAGGTAGTCCTCAGAAGTGTCTTCGACGCGGTCCGCCTCGTAAGGCTCAGTGTTGGCAGTCTTGATTATCTGGATGCCGCTGAGGTTGTTTTCCAGTCTGGAGTTGAGCTTGCCGACCGTCGACCGCACCTCGGCGTATTTCGGCTGGATGACGTCGATGAACCGCTTCGTGAACACGGCGATAATCGGGACCGGCAACAGCGCGACCAGCGCCAACTGCCAGTTCATGTAGAACAGGTACGTGGCGATACCGACGACCATGATTATCATCCGCGAGGCGGAGTTCAGGCCGTCGTTGAGGAACTTCTCCAGTCGGTTCACGTCGTTCGACAGCACCGACATCATCTCGCCGGTCTGCTTGTCGGCGAAGAAGTCCATGTTCAGCCGCTGCATCGTCTCATACGTGTCCGTGCGGACGGCATGCTGGACGTGCTGGGCGAACTTGTTCCAGCCCCAGTTCCGACTCCAGTGGAAGACGGCCCCGAGGCCGAACGAGGCGGCGATGATACCGGCAGTGAGCCACAGTTGTGGCCCCTGCCCGTCGGGAATCCAGGCGTCGGGAACTAGGAAGAGGCCGTATTCGGCCTCCTGTAGAAAGATAGCGTCAATAGCCAGTGCCAAGAGGATCGGCGGCAGCAGGTCCAACATCCGAGCCACGATAGAGCTGAACAGGCCGACGACGAACGCCCCTAACTGGCCCCGGCCGTAGCCGGTGAACAATCGGAGCATCGGTCGGTCGACGCGTTCTCTGGCGTCTTCGAACACGTCATCGTCCGAACCCGCGTCGAAATCCATTGTCGAATTCAGGGGCCGAACCTGCAAAAGGCCGTCGGGCTACGTGGCTTCGGGCGGCAGGTCGACCCGGTCGCCGACCTCGACGCCGGTCCGGTTCGTCCATCCGCGGTTCACTTCGAGGACGTACTTTCCTCGCCCCTCGTAGCGCGTCAGGTCGCTCCCACTGGTCCCCTCCGGCGGGAGCGGCGCGTGGTGGATAGTTGTGATAGTGCCGTTGGCGTCGATGAAGATGATGTCAAGCGGGAACGACATGTTCCGCATGACGTAGGCGTGCTGGCCCGCCTCGTCGTGGACGAATAGCATGCCCTCGTCGGGACCAAGCGACTCGGTCTCACTCAGGCCGACGTAGCGCTGATTGAACGTCTGTGCGATGCGAACCTCGACCGTACCCAGCGCTTCCCTGGTCTCTTGTTCACGGGCCGCGATGGTCGTCTCCGGCGTCGAAGTCGCTGTCGAGGGTTGTGTCGCGGTCGGCGTCACTGCCGCCTCCGATCCCTCCCGGACCGTCACTGTGCCTTCCTCGTACTCGTCGGTTCCCAGCACCTCGACCCAGAGGCCGGTCTGGAGGACGACGGCGGCGGCGACGAGAAGGCCCACAAGTCCGAGCACGACTACGGCGGGGCGCTGCATACCCCGTGTGAGGGGCAGGCCGTGGGTAATACTGTCGGTGCCCACTGTCGACCGAGAGAGAAAGCGTTATTCCTGCCGATGGAAAACGGTGGGATACGGGTCCGTGGTCTAGTTGGTTATGACGTGGCCTTTACAAGGCCGAGGCCGGTGGTTCGAATCCGCCCGGACCCACTGAACTTCTCGCGGCGCTCACTGACGAGCGCCGCGTGTGTGATGCGACCCGGGCGGTTCGAATCAGGGAACGAAGCAGCGCGGAGTGACCGTGGTTCGAATCCGCCCGGACCCACTGAACTTCTCGCGGCGCTCACTGACGAGCGCCGCGTGTGTGATGCGACCCGGGCGGTTCGAATCAGGGAACGAAGCAGCGCGGAGTGACCGTGGTTCGAATCCGCCCGGACCCATCCTGCGACGAACAGACGTGACGGGCGGATGGTCCCTGTGGATTCGATTCCTGTCAGTCGCGCTCACCATCGTAGCCCGGGTATCAGGGCGTCTATCTCGATTGATAGTCGCCCGTAATCCATATATCCGGAGTGGTGGTAGTGCGTGGCATGATAGACGGCTCGACGTGTCCGGCCTGTAGCGGGCACGTCTCGACGACCAATGGCACTGAGTACAAATGCGACGACTGTGGCGAGACGTTCGACAGCGCGGACCTGTTTCTCCCGTAATCGGCAGTCAAACCTCCCGACGGATGCGACAAAACCTGCGCCCGCTTTCGAAATGCTTTTTTCTACCCTCGTCATCGATTGGAGTGCGCGCCGCCTTAGCTCAGACTGGGAGAGCACTCGACTGAAGATCGAGCTGTCCCCGGTTCAAATCCGGGAGGCGGCATAGAGGCTCAGGTTCACATGCTGTAATTTTCCCGGCCTCTTACTACTCCTCCGTAGACCACGTTTCGCCAGTCGGTCTCGCTCTAATTGAACATCTATTCTTTACCGGGCGAAATTGTTGTATCTCCCAAAGTGCCGAGAAGGACCCGGAAATAATCACGTTTGTCCAGTTCCGACTGACTGCCCCCAACCCCGGGTTTGGTTGCGGTTGCGGTCGTGGTTGGCGCGAGCGGCAGTCGAGTAAAACCGATGCGCACCTGTTCATCATATACTCTCGGCTCTCCGAGCATAACCATACAGCCGCCGCTCAGTTGCTATATTGGCCAGATTCGGGGGGTTGGCTATGAGCATAGCCAACTATGGAACCTCGACAGAGGAGGTGAAATCTACGCAACTACACACAGGCGAGGAGATAGCACTGAGAAACGAGGTAATGATACCGAACGAACATCATGGGTCGTTGAATCGGGTTGTGACGGTCGGTTGGGCTGTCCAAGCGTTCTTACGGTGGTACGAGGAGACACTGGATACGTGGGCTGTTTTCGAGAATGAGGAGGGAGAGCGAAAAGAAGTCCCGCTCGGCAACCGGTTTATGCCAGACTCATGGCGGAAACGGTACGCGAAGTTCAACGACCTCGAACGCGGGATACGAGAGGACTACGGCGGACGTTCGACGCAGGCGATGATAACACTGACCGGTTCAACGACCTACGCGGACGGCTCACCGCGTCCTCCGGTTGACCACTTCCTTGACCTCATGGAGTCGTGGAACGCTGTCACGACGGCGCTGGACCGTTGCATACCGGACCACGCAGAGTATGAGAGAATAGCGCTACCAGAGGCACATGAGAGCGGGCACATCCATTGGCACATTGCCGTCTACGTCGATACACGGATGGATGCCGAGGATTTCAAGCCGGTACTCGACTCTCATGTTCGGAACTGTAAAATAGCCGGTAGAGACGCCCACACAGTCGGGGAGGCCGTTGAGTGTATGCCGCTCTCGTCAGTGGACAACATCAGCAGTTATCTCGCGGCCTACATGGGAGGAGAGTACGAGGGCGACCCCAGAGAGATGCCTGAACACGTCCAAATCATGCTCGCCACGCTGTGGGCGACGGAAAAACAAATGTGGCGACCGTCGAACGGAGCGCAGGACTACATGGCCTATGACCCCGAAGACCGATACGAGAACGCGGAGTGGGAGTTGGTCGGCGTAAAATACGGCGAGGATGGTGAGGTAGTTCCGGTGGACCCGGAAGCCGCACCGCCCCCGCATAGAAAACTCCCAGTCGGAAACAGTGGGCTTGACCCACCCAGTTGATACCGGGTACGTCAGCAATCTATCGGAAAGATAGATGTTCGGAGATTAGACTGACCTGCTCGTTAGTCTACGTATTTTCTTCATCGAGGTGGGCCAGAGCAGGGTTGTTTGGGTCCACGTCTTCGAGGAAGCGAAGCAACCGTTGGGCACCCTGCGGGTTTTCTTCTATATTTGAAAAGAAGTGTATCATACCCTGCACAGCCCGGTTCTGCTTATGATAGTCCCACATTTTCAGCCGTTCTTCTAAATCCTCATCGGTCAGTAATCTTATACCTGCACTCTCGATTTTTTCCCTTGCATCCTCAGAGACAGACCGACAGATTGCAATAGAGATTGCCGTCGACTGCTCGGCCAACGTCATCATCGTACCGAGTTCACTCTCTACGTCTGATTCGGTGATGTCTCGGTCTTTCACTTCGACAGAGATGATTAGGTCTGGTCCGAGGTATCCGTCGATGTCTCCGTAGCGGTTCTGGCGGGACGACCCCACCCGGACCTTGCTCGCTCGGAGTGAGAGGTGCGACCACTCTGTCCTAACATATCCGTAACAAAAGGCCTGATATGCCGAACCGCCGAGTTCGTCGGGATGACTCCGTTCGTAATTTCGCAGAATCTCCAGAAACGGTTTTGGGAACGGAGGGTCCCGCCGAGTAACAGTCCGCTTGTCCAGCCGTTCAAGACCTAAATCGAAGAGACGCTGTGCTGCCTCGTAACGGCCTGTTCGGGAAAGACGGAAACTCAACTCCAATAAGTCCTGATAGCGTTCCCACTCCCCGGTATGATGGCCGGGTGAACTCGGAAAGTTCGTCCTCTGTAAGTCTTCCCGAAATAGGTCGATAACATCGTCATGGACCGTTCGAATACTCTCCCTCTCACCCCCATGCTTGAGTGTAAGTGTCGACTTGGTAGCGCCCTGCTCGTAGTGGCTCAGTACGTCATCGCTCGTAAGTTCAGAATCAAAACCCGATAGCCACGGGTCAACTTGCGAAAGGTTCTCAGCGACCATTAGGAAGTCCAGAGCGAGGCCCAGCGTCCCTTTCGAGGTGTCGAAGAGTTCATCGGCTCGCTGATAAAGCGTCCCGATGATTTGCTCTTCCTCCGAAGAAATATCCGATGGGTCATGCTCGTATTCATCTCGGAAGAACTGAAAAAGAAAATCTTCGATGGCCTCATCCTCCAAGTCAGTGCGGTCTTCTGTCATTCACTTCCCCCCTGCTCAATTTCATCAACGACCTCAACAATGCGCTCACCCCGCGACGTGAGAGAGAAAAGTTTTGTCCGGGAACCACTGCTATGAGACTGTACCACATCCCGTCCACTCAATTCAGAGAGTGCGCGACTCACATGAGAGACAGCAACGTCGTGTTCATCAGCAATCTTTGTCGGTGTTGAGGGTTGATTCGCCAAAGTTTCGAGGACAAAAGTCCGATACTGCGAACCCATTACGTACGCCGCTTCATCAAGTATTCCGTCGTCGCCATCTTTGTCGTCGGATGTCAAACTAAGCAACACCTTGCGAGATGATTGGTACCAGACGGTAAGAATCAATTTACCATACGGTTACCACCCACTTACACCGAAGTACGAATGATTAAGTACGAACTCGCCAAAAACTCGCCTACATGGGAGTCGAGACGTTGACCTACGTTGACCTTTTCGCAGGTGCTGGAGGGCTTTCTATCGGTTTAGAACGGGCTGGCTTCGAACTAAAGCACGCTGTCGAAGTAGATGAAGATGCGCGTGCTACGTTTGCTAACAATCGAGATGGCATCGAATCCAAAGACATCACGGGTGATATTCGAGAGGTTGATTCCGCAGCAATTCCGAACCTCGTTGGTCAAGAAACCGTTGACCTTGTTGCAGGCGGTCCTCCATGTCAAGGATTCTCCGAAGTAGTCAGTCCGGACGGGTCTGACGAACGGAATCACCTCTTTACACACTTCATCGATTGGGTGAACGAACTGGAACCGGACGCTGCGCTCTTTGAAAACGTCCGTGGGATGCAAAAGACGGCTGGCGGTAAATTCCTTGATGCTGTAAAGGATTCATTCGACAATATCGGATATGACGTAACTCACCGCGTCGTCACAGCATCAGACTTCGGAGTTCCGCAACATCGTCGTAGGCTCGTGGTTCTGGCTACAAAATCAGAGATTCAGACAAACCCGCTGGAGGGATTCGAAATTAATCCCGTGGAGACACCCAGCGTGATGGATGGAATAGGAGATTTACCGAAACTTGACGCTGGTGAAGAGGCTAATGAATACGTTCAAGAACCCGAGACGGTCCTCCAGAAAGACCTTCGTGGAGACAACGACGAACTCACCGCGCACGAGGCAGCGAACCACTCGGATGAAATGGTCGAAATGATTTCCCACATTCCTGATGGCGGGAATCGTACGGCAATCCCCGACGAACTTCAGCCCGAGTCCGGCTATCATAACTCCTATTCTCGGCTTGACTCACAAGAACCGGCAGTGGCGATTACAAGTAACATGTCGAAGCCGTCGAGTGCTCGTTGTATTCACCCATTCCAAAATCGTGGACTAACGCCCCGTGAGGGTGCCCGGCTCCAGACGTTCCCTGACTCCTATCGTTTTGATGGAGGTCTCGTCTCTGTGCGCCAGCAAATAGGAAACGCCGTTCCTCCATATCTTGCTGAAGCACTTGGATACTATTTGAAAGAAGGGGTATACAGTAGAGAACTTTCCAAGACTGACCGGAAAAGAATTGCCACGATTCGCTGTGGGGCACTCCCCCCAGAAGAGTATTTGAACAAACAGCAAGAGGTTGGTGGGTTAACTCAGCAAGCCACCCTGAGTCAGAGTGGCCTAAAATAAGGGCCATCCTCAGTGAGTGGGTACACCACTTCTGAATCGAGGAGGGGGTAGTAGTGGGTATGGATGCTATGTACTATGTACCGCGTAAAACCGGATTTTAGCCGGATTGTTAGTAATCCTTAATTTGGATTTAGTAACATCATCACTCGACTGCCTTCTTGCGGTTATTGATTTTCGGAGTACTAAACCCCGATTTCGGTGTGAATACTCTTAATCGCTGGACGGCGTGGTGATTAATTCGAAATTAGTAACATCAATTTATCCCCCGCATCCGGGGGGGAACATAAATCGCGCTCAGTAACACACGCCAAGAGTTGAATGATAATTTAACTGGTATATAGGCTTATAAGACGAATCGATATAGTTGTAAAACACAAAGAGGAGGTGTTTATAACCCCGAATCCGTTAATTGTCCCACCGACTTACAATTAGTCAAAGATTTTATAATAACTCGCGGCAATCCTCAGATATGCCGCACTCGAACCAGAAAGAAAGAGAGATTGAGGTAGTCGAAAACGAGGGCAAAGCGTCTCTCAGCGGTAATGACGCGGCGTTGGCAACGTACAGTTACGACAGCGGTCCTCTCACGTTCAAAATCCTGCCCGTTGTGAGTGGGTCGGGGACCGACTGGCGATTGGTCGCTTATTCTGACGGGATTCAGGGACCGGTTTTCAAAACGACCGACTCGCTGAGTTCCGAAGCCGCTGCCGAACTCGGGGTATCCGAGCAAACGCGCAAGCGTCTCAATGACGCGCTCTCGTACGCCGACCGACACCTGTCTCTCGCTCCAGAACTCGGAGACCGGGAGCGAGACTCTTGTCGTCTTCAAGAACTCGAAGCGGCAATGGAGCAAAATGACAGACGATAATACGGCGGTACCGCTCCCGGACCCGCTTATGCTTGCTGAATCGGTCACTAAGGGCGCAGTCCGGGACCCGCTTCGAATCATTGAAAGCGAAGCAGCACGCGCGGAAATCCGACCTAAACGGGAGCAAGAACAACCGGATATAGAGCGAGAGTCCGAACAAGGCGAAAAGAACACGGGTCAAGTTCCAATGGGTCCCGCACAAGCGAACGGCCCGTTGTAACTCCGGCGTTGCTGGACGGACCCCGGTTCGACTCCGGGCCGGAGTGTCCGCCTCCCGCCGGGCGGCTCCAAATACGGCGGGCGGGTTCCCCATCCCAACCGGAACAGACAGAGCAGTCCTTCCATCGGGTGCAGGACAAGCGATAATCTCAGTCCGTGGCCGGGTCAAACCGGCGCGGACCTTCGGCTAATCGGTAGAAAGCATGAGGATGAAAGCCCGGCGGCGGCCGGGTGACGCCTGCGGTGGCCTGTGGGCGTCACTGATACATAGTCGTCGCCATCACAAAGATGTTTGTCTGCTCTGGCAGAACTTAGTCCGGCGATTTCAATTTTTCGTCCAGTTCTTGTGCCCTCTCTTGCGCGTCTTTGTCGCCTTCTGGTGGTTGTGGTGTTTGGCTGAGAATCTTCTCCACTTCCTCTTGCACCGCGCTTTCAATAGTTGCGCTGAGGTCCCCGTCAGATACTTGTGCGGATTCTTTGGCTGCCCTTTCTTCGTCTTGGATAGCCCCACATACGTCGCATTTCTCGGCTTCTCGGTCAATAAGACGACGACAACGAACACACTCTTTGGGCCCATCGGGCTCGTCTTCTTCTATCTCCACGTCCATTCCGCGAGCCTCTATCAATTCTTTATCGGCGTCCTCTCCAAACACACGGATATAGCGAGCGGCGGCATCACTCCCTCTCTCCCAACCATACCGCTTTTCGAGGTGTGCTTGAGAGACCCCTTTGCTTGCGAGGTGGCTGGCCGAAGACTTACGGAAGTTGGTCGGTGTGTCCGGTTTTTCCAGTCCAACACGCTCAGCGGCATTTTTGAAAACATCTCGAAATTGCCTGTAAGAGATGCTTTCTGCGGTCTTGAGTTTAGACCACATCGGAGCGGCGGGGTCTTCAGGGTCTCCAGAACTGTCGGTCGCCGGGTGTTGGTTCAACCACTGTCGGAGATAGGGAACAGCGTTTGTGATAGTCGGATGTCGAGTCCCAGTCTTTCCGTCTTCTATCCTGACTTTCTGCCCAACGTCGTGGTCAAATACGTCACCAACACGGAGTTCCTCAAGTTCTCCACTTCGGGGACCGGCATCCCACGCAAGTGCAATCAACGCGGCGTCTCTGGCGTTTGTTTTCGGATGTTCGCACATCGTCTTGACTTCCTCCCACGCTATCATCTCCGACGCATTCGGAAGCGGGTCATAGGTTTCCGAAGTTGTAGCAGAAATCTGGTCAATACTCGGTGGAGGAGAAGCGGCTTTGCTCGTCGGGTCGTCACTTGCGAGAACCTTCCCGAATACCCGGAGTGCATTTCGCATATCCCGGTTCGTCTCCTCATTCGGGTAATTTTCGTGAATCCACTCCACAATTTCCCCAGCGGCGTCTCTATCTTCCAGTGCCCCCGTCAGAGTCGCATCGTGCATCTCACTCGCATCGTACTTTTGTCCGCCCCATGCGAGCATGATGAGCCGTTTCAGGATACTCTCATGACGGTCGTGACCCCAACCACGCTTACCCGTCTGGTTGCGGCCCATGATTTTGGAGCATTCCAACAGGTTCTCGCGGTCTTTGGGAGCAACTTCGTCGGCTTCTCGAATCCGTTGTCGTTGATGGTCAATGTCCGATTGAGTTGCTTTCGGCATACTGTTCTACTATATCCATTTATCCAACAGCATGTGAACCTTTGGCTCAACGCCGGGAGGCGGCATCCCGATTTTGTATCTCCGGTTACTGTGACTCATGGCTGTGACCCTGAACGACTAACTGTTGCGTCGGTCCGTCCTAGTCACCGGAACAGGTACTTCCGTGGCGACGAGTAGCATGGGTATGACAGAGGAGCCAGCATACGAGCAGATGGAGCGCCACGCGACCCTGACCGACGAACTCATAGACCTCGATGCGGAGCGGGATGCCGTCGCGGCGTCAGTACAGGACCGGCTCGCCGACGCGGTTTCGGAGGCCATAGCAGAAGCGGGGACGAACGTCGGGAGTCTCGGCCAGTCCAAAGACGGCAAACGGTTCCGGTTCGAGGCGCGGCTCGACCGGGCAGCGCTGGTAGCGGCGGTGACGGAAGCGCTACCGGACGGATTCATCGTCTCCCACGTCAACGAAGACGGGACCCTAAGCGTGGACTGGACCGGCGACAGCACGACGCCGTCGAAGCGGGAGCACGGGGCCATTCTGAAGGCGATCATCGCGGAGGAGACAGAGACGGACAGTGATGGCTTCATCGAGTCCGTACCCAGCCATGACCGCGTGCTGGCACGGGCGGTAGAACTGGGGATCGACGAGGGTGACGCGGCGGACCGTCTCAGTCGCCTGGCGACGCTGGACGTGGTAGATATCACTGACGAGGGGATCTATCCCGACGAGAACTTCTCGCGGTACTAGCGAGCAAGAGCGGATGTTACTAGCAAGGGGAAAGGGCAAGCTGGCGGAGTGGCGTGACCGACGTTTATTACTGGGTCCGGCCTGTGGTGTCAGACGAAATGGCAGTATTATCGACAGAAGACGAGGGAAAGTTTCTCATGGACGCACAGGGAGAACAGATCGGTATCGTGACCGAGGTCGACCCGGAAAGGCAGGTCGCGTACGTCGAGCCGGAGCCAGATCTCACCGAAGCCTGGGTGCAGGGACTCGGATTCGGTGATGCCGACGAGGACGATATCGAGGTCGCCGCCGACGCCGTCGGAACGATCACTGACAGCGAACTGCGTGTGACTGTCGACCTGTAGTCACGCGACAGACTCGGGACGCTCGCCCACCACGAACGTCCACCACTTGACGAACTGCGTCCGTTCGTAGAGGTCGAGAAGCCGTGCCGATGCGTCCGACTCGGAGATGCTCGCGAGCATCAGCGGTGATCCGAGCGTCTGTTTTTCTATGATCGTGAACGAGTCGGAGACGAGGTCGGTGACGGCGGTTTCCGAGAGGTGGCCGTAGATATCTGTGTCCTCCTCCAGAAGCCCCAGCCGGAACGCGGCACCCTTAGTGAGCTTGCGGTACAGCCCCGGCGTTCCTTCGAGCAGAGCGACGCGGCCGTCAGGGCGGAGAACGCGGGCGGTTTCGCGGAGTATTTCGGGACGGTCCGCGGGCGGGACGTGATGGAGGAACCGGCGTCCGATAACGGCGTCAAAGGAGTCATCGCCGAACGGCAGCGCGCGGGCGTCACCAGCCAGTGCCGGCTTGCGGACGGTTTCGGCGTTCGATGGCCAGCCTTCCAGTCCCACATCGGCGCAGGGATGCATGTGCTGGCCGAACGCGAGTTCGAGCGTCCGGCCGGTCGGGAGCTGTTCGGCTATTAGCTCGTCATGTCGCTCGTAAATTCGGTGCAACAGCGGGTGCTTTCGGACGTTCCGGGGTTGCTCGACGATTGCGCCGTCCTGAACGTCCCAGGTTGATTCGGACATATTACGGCCACACAGTACGGATTCGACGGTTGTGTCGGCGAGTGCCGTCGTGCCCAAAACCCGGGAGGCCGACCATTACGGCGTACCCGTCGTCGGTCTCGTCAACGTGGAGGGTCGTGTCGACTCCATTCCGGCGATGGTCGCCCGAGCGCGTGCCGGCGGCTGGTCGGTCGGCGCGGTATCCGGGACTAGCGTCTATCAGGTGTCTCGAATGGTCATCCATCCGCCGGCCCAAACTGTCGTCCATCATCTCCTGTTGTGTCTGTACGAAGAGTCGGAGCATCGTGTTGAAGAGGTCGTTGCTGTGTGTAATAATTACACTGTATGGGCCAACATTGGTATTAACATTTTCGCAACTATTTCTATCACGGGGAGACGGAAGTGCCGTCCGCAGCCTGCATTCGACCGACTCGAAGGCGCGTGATGGGATACCGTAGCGGAACTGTTTTGCCAAGCGTACAGCTAGAACAGCCAGAGCAAACCGCCGAGTGCTCGGTCCGTCGGTGGCCGGGCAACTGTACACGAGCTAAACTATGGCAACCGATTCCGGCATCCGGATGGACCCCTCGGACGACGAGGTATCGAACTACGACTATCAGAACGACAGCGTCGCCCGGTCAGGCCTCGTCGACGACTTACAGGCGCGTGTCGACGGCGAAGTCCGCTTCGACGAGTACTCGCGGCAGTTGTACGCGACCGACGCCAGCCTCTACGAGGTGCTGCCCATCGGCGTCGTCTATCCGCGGTCGACCGATGACGTGGCTGCGGTCATGTCCTACTGTGCCCAGCGGGAGATTCCGGTTCTGCCACGGGGTGGCGGGACGAGTCTCGCCGGCCAGACCGTCAACGAGGCCGTCGTGCTGGATTTCTCGCGGTACATGAACAATCTCCTCGAAGCCCGGCCCGACGACCGACGAGCGCGGGCCCAGCCGGGGATCAAGCTCGGCGATCTGAACGGGGAGCTTGCCGACCACGGACTGAAATTCGCACCAGACCCAGCGTGGGGCGACAAGAGCGTCCTCGGCGGCGCTATCGGCAACAACTCCACCGGAGCCCACTCCCTGCAGTACGGCAAGACCGACGCCTACATCGAGGAGTGCGAGGTCGTCCTCGCGGACGGCACCGTCACCACCTTTGGCGAGGTCACCCGCGAGGAACTGCGCGACCGAGCAGACTCCGACGGCGATCTCGAAGCCCAGATTTACGCCGAAATCGAGCGGATACTCACCGAGGAGGGCGAGGCAATCGAGAGCTACTACCCGGACCTGAAGCGCAACGTCTCGGGGTACAACCTCGACTGGGTGCTCGAAGACGCACAGGACGGGACCGTCAATGTCGCCTCGCTGCTGGCCGGCAGCGAAGGGACCCTTGCCATCGTCACCGAGGCCGAGGTGTCGCTGGAGCCGATTCCAGAGACCAAGTCGATGGCGCTGCTCGCCTACGAGGGGCTCATCGAGGCCATGGAAGACGTTGCGGACATCCTCGAACACGACCCGGCGGCCGTCGAAGTGCTCGACGACGTGCTCATCGACCTAGCCCGCGACACCGCCGAGTTCGAAGACGTGGTTGGGATGTTGCCCAAGGGGACCCGCACGGTGCTCATCGTGGAGTTCTACGCCGACGACGCGGAGACCGGCCGGCGGAAGGTCGCCGACCTGCTGGCGGACCGAACAAACGGCGTCAACCCTGCCGCCGACCCGACTGCGGATCGGACGGTCGTCGACGCACCGATACGTGCGTTCGACGCCATGGAGGCCCACGACGAGGCAAAGCGCGAGAAGTTCTGGAAGATGCGAAAGTCCGGCCTCCCGATACTGCTCTCGCGGACGACCGACGAGAAACACGGCTCGTTCATCGAGGACACCGCCATCCCGCCGGAAAACCTCCCGGAGTACGTCGCCGAATTCCAGGAGATACTGGAGGAACACGACACCTTCGCCTCCTTCTACGCCCACGCCGGTCCCGGCGTCCTCCACATCCGGCCGCTCATCAACACCAAATCGGTCGAGGGCGTCGAGACCATGGAATCCATCGCCGACGCGGTGACCGACCTCGTCGTGAAATACGGCGGGAGCGTCTCGGGCGAACACGGCGACGGCCGCGCCCGCACGCAGTGGAACGAGAAGCTCTACGGCGCGGACCTCTGGGAAACGTTCCAAGAACTCAAATCGACGTTCGATCCCGATTGGCTGCTCAACCCCGGGCAGGTCGTCGGCGTCGACGCGAGCGAGGTCGAGTCCGGCGCGATGCCCGAGCGGGCACGCACGGTCGACATGACCGAGAACCTCCGCTTCGATCCGGAGTACGAGTTCGACGCCGGCTTCGACCCCGCGCTGGAGTGGGACAACGACAACGGAATGCAGGGAATGGTCGAACTCTGTCACGGCTGTGGCGGCTGTCGCGGCCCACAGGAAACGACCGGTGGCGTGATGTGTCCGACCTATCGCGCGTCCGAGGAGGAGATGACGACGACACGGGGGCGGGCGAATATGCTCCGGCAGGCGATGAGCGGCGACCTGCCGGACGACCCCACGGACGAGGAGTTCATGCACGAGGTGCTCGACCTCTGTATCGGCTGCAAGGGGTGTGCGAAGGACTGCCCGAGCGAGGTCGACATGGCGAAGCTCAAAGCGGAGGTGACCCACGCCTACCACCAAGAACACGGCTCCAGTTTCCGGGACAAACTGTTCGCGAACGTCGATGCGCTTGCTGGACTCGGGAGCGCGTTCGCGCCGCTGTCGAACCTCGCGACGAAGGTCCCGGGCGCTCGCACCATTCTTGAAAAGGCGGTCGGTATCGCCCCGGACCGCACACTCCCGAGCTTCCAGCGGATGACGCTACAGGACTGGTTCGACGAACGCGGTCCGCAGGTCCCAGCTGACGAGGCCGAGCGACGGGCGCTGCTGTTCCCTGACACGTACACGAACTACAGCCATCCCGAGGTCGGGAAAGCCGCCGTCCGCGTGCTCGAAGCCGCGGGCGTCCACGTCCAGTTGGCTGACCGAACCGACAGCGGGCGGCCCGCTCATTCCAAGGGCTTTCTCGACCAGTCCCGAGCGACCGCGCGGGACAACGTGGACGCGCTCGCCCCCGCAGTCGAGGAGGGCTGGGACGTGGTGCTGGTCGAACCAAGCGACGCCGTGATGTTCCAGTCGGACTATCTGGACCTGCTATCGGGCGAGGACGTGGAGACGCTGGCGGTCAACGCCTACGGCGTCTGTGAGTACCTCGATACCTTCCGGCTGGACGAGGCGGCCGACTGGGACGTGGCGGGCGAGACGCTGACCTACCACGGCCACTGCCACCAGAAGGCGACGAAGAAGGACCACCACGCCGTTGGCGTCCTCCGGCGGGCCGGCTACGACGTCGACCCGCTCGATTCGGGCTGTTGTGGCATGGCTGGCTCCTTCGGCTACGAGGCCGAGCACTTCTCGATGAGCAAGGCCATCGGCTCGATCCTGTTCGACCAGATCGGCGAGAGCCGCGGCGACACGGTGGTCGCGCCCGGCGCGTCCTGTCGCACGCAACTGGACGACTGGGAGGACGGTGATGGCGAGCCGCCGCATCCGGTGGAGAAACTCGACGCGGCCCTAGCCTGACGTTTCGTCGGGCTGGCGGACCGCCTGAACGATGCCGACCGTCTGGCCGACTAGCGCCAGTCCGATGCCGGCAAGCAGTGCGGTTTCCGCCGGCGGGAACAGCGCGCCGGCGTAGACCGCCCCACCGAGAACACTCAGCGCTGCGCCGGCCGTGTACATCCGCTGACCTGCTGGCACGCGCGCCCCGGTGTAGTAGAGGCCGACACCCGGAACGACCATCCACCCCAGTATCGTCGTCGTCAAGAACGGGACCCGAAGCGGAGAGTAGAGCAAGCCGACAATACCACCAACAGTGAGCACGAGCCCGACGAGAAGGATGTCGCGCCAGATTCGGAGGACGCCCGTCTCCATCTCGTCCCACGAAAGGACGGCGAACGCAGCGATGAGGACGGCGGCGACGACGTGGAAGATCAGCACTGTCCGGTCAGAGACCACATCGAGATGGGCCAGTCCCACGAGCAGCCACGCGAGCGGAATAAGTACAGTCGGGCCCTGTGCGCGCAGGCGAGGGAACATACCCCCACTGTGCCCCCCACAATCAAGAAACGTCGGTCGTGCCGTACCATGTCACGCTCGCGGGAGTTCGACGACGAAGTGCGCGCCGTCAAGATCGGGATTAGTCAATCCAAGGTCAGTTTTCCCAGCGGTGTCGGCAAGGTAGATATCACCGCCGAAGCTCGTAACGAGTGTTTCGACGAGATGGAGGCCGCCACCGTGCGTGTCGCCCGCCCGTGGGTCGAAAATCCTGTCGCGCTGGCCCTCGGGAATCCCCGGGCCGTCGTCAACCACGTGAATCTCGACGATGTCGTCGGTCTCGCGGATCGCGACAAATACTGACGGGTGATCGTGGCCGTCTCCCGTCGACTGGGCCGTCTCCGCTCGCTGTGCCTCGTCCTGCAGCACTGCCCCGTCCGTCGCGGTCCCCTCGGCCGAGAGTTCGGCCGCCGGCGTCCCGTGCTCGATAGCGTTCTCTATGAGGTTCCGGAGAACCGGGCGAGCGGCCTCGTTGGTGTATGCCATCGCGCTGTCCGGGGCTCGAAGCTCGATAGCGATGGGATGTGTTTGCTCGATCCGCCGTATCACCGCCTTAGTAATCCCGACGATGTCGGTCGGTTCGAAGGACGGGTCAGAACCGAGGGTTTCGACGACAGACCCGGCGTTGTCGACCAGACTGTCGAGTTCGGTTACCTGCTCGTGGATCGCGTCCGCCGCCGTTTGAACCGTCTCCGAGTCGGCGTTACGCCGGATGATCGTCGCCCGGCCGTCGATGACGACAAGCCCGTTCGCGATGTCGTGCCGAAACAGGTCGTTGACGAACGACAGCGTGCTCGCGGTTCGGGTCGCACGGCTGGCATCCTGACGGGCCCGGACCGCGAGCGTGCCCGCGATGAGTCCCGTAACAGCGCCCGTCTCCATCGCCAACAGGGTGACGAACACCGGTTCGGCGATTGCCCGGCCCTCCATCATGCGGATGAGGACGCTCAGACCGATGACAGTCCCGACTGCGAGGCTGCCAACGACGCTCCAGACGAAAACGGTCCAGATCTGCTCACCCGGTGTCGACGACGAAACGAGGCGATAGCTGCCATACACCAGCACCAGCGGTAGTAGCCCGTCGAGGGCCAACGCGAGCGCGGGGCCGCCGATCTGACCGATACGCTGTGTCTCGATACCGAGGTGCCAGACGATGGCCGCACCTGTGAGAGCGAGGCCGAAGCCAGCAAGCAGCCACGGCGCAAGGCGGGCCCGGACACCGCGGTACATGGTTACTACTTGTGCTCGAATGGCTAATTCCATTCGGTTAGTGAGACGGTAAGACCGGACACGACACCGGAGCGCCTACAGCCAGCCGGGAGAGCTGGCTGCGTGTGTGCCATGACAGTATTACACACCCCCTAATCGCCAGACAGCGGTCGGTTTTCTCTGTTTCCTACCAGAGCATCGTACCGACACTGTTATCCGTGGTGCTGGCATCTCTTTGGTTGCAATGGCGAAAGGAACGGTTGATTTCTTCAACGACACTGGCGGTTACGGTTTCATCGACACTGAGGACGCGGACGAGGACGTCTTCTTCCACATGGAAGATATCGGCGGCCCGGACCTCGAGGAAGGACAGGAGCTCGAATTTGACATCGAGCAGGCGGACAAGGGTCCGCGCGCCAACAACGTCACGAGGCTCTAACAATGGCGGAAGGCACTGTCGACTTCTTCAACGACACTGGTGGCTACGGCTTCATCGAAACCGACGATGCGGACGAAGACGTCTTCTTCCACATGGAAGACGTCGGCGGCCCTGACCTCGAAGAGGGGCAGGAAGTCGAGTTCGACATCGAGCAGGCGGACAAGGGTCCGCGTGCGACCAACCTCACGCGACTGTAAGACGGCTTCTGTCTACAGTCTAGCACTATAATCACTTGTCAGCGGTCGCGGTGTACCATAGCGTACACGACGGTGGCGCTGGCATGCACATAACTCACGACGAGCGACATCGCTCGGCGGGACACGTCACTACGCGAGCAGTGGCGACATCGCTCGATAGACAACTCTAGGTGAGCAGTGGCGACGCCGCCCGGTAGACAATCTCCATCGGGAGGCCCACCGCGTCCCGCGGCGGCTCAGGCGGGAGCGTGTACAGCTCCCCGTCACCCGGGGCAGCCGTGTACGCGAGCACAACGGCGTCCAGTACGTCGTCGACGGCCACCGCTGCACCACCGGTCGCTTCGGCGGCTTTCTGGACTGTCGGGGCGGCGTCGCGGTCGTGCTGTGCAAGAATCCGCATCCGCTCGGCGTATCCCCCAGCAGTGCGCTTCGAGTAGCTAAGCGGCTCACCGGCGAGGGCCCGGAAGCAGACCTCCGGGTGGGATTCTCGGATAGCGGCGGCGGCCTCGGGCAGTTCCTGCAAGAGTTCGTCGACCCGGGCGAGGCTGTCGCTGCGCGCGAACGCCCGTTCGGAGAGGTCGTGGTCGGTCTTGCGCCTGTGGACGCGATTGGCCGTCGAGTAGCGCTGTTTCCGGGTCGCTTCCCGCACCGGCGGTGTGCGGATCGTCGGGCTGCGCGCACCGAGGACTGACCGGGCGAGTTCGTCGCACCGGCGGTCCGGTTCGCCGGATTCCACGAGTCCGATCGGCACCCCGACCAGAATCCGGCGGGCGTGCTCCTCGTAGGCTGACCAGCACTCACCGATACTGTCGAACACCGACGCGTGGTCGAAACCGTCGCCGGTGAACGCGACAGCGACCCAGGACTCGTCGCTCCGATCAACGCCGACGTACAGCGGTTCCGCCATTGTGGATACTCGTTCCGACGGGCGCAAAAGTGTATCCCGAGGTGTTTCTTGGCCAACTGGTCTGGTCTCCGGCTAGCTGTCCAAGCGCTGGCTGCCCCGACGGCTGGTCGTTACGACTGCCCGAACTTCGTGAGTTCCTTGAGCGGTACGAGCCGGTGTTCCATCGCTGGCTTCGTGTAGCCAGCCGACTCCTCGGAGACGCCGCTGGTGAACACCAGCATCTTCTGCTGGAGGACGTGCGGTACGCCGTCGTTGTCCCGGATGATGTCGACCGAGCGCCACGCTTCGTCTTCCATGTGCCAGCCCCACACACTGCTGCCACCTGTCTCTTTCCCCGTCAGGAGTCCGGCCCGACGAATATCGTCCGGAGCCGCGCACCACAGTCTGGACAGCACAGCGTCTGCCAGCGGTCGGTGTCGAGGTCGGCGAACGTCTCCCGTCGAATGGCTTCCTCGGCAGAGACCGACCGGCCGCAGGTGTCACACTCCTCGACCATACGTCGGGGTTGGCAGACCACGGACAAAACCCGCTCGCCCACAGGCATTTAGCCGGCCCGAGCGTGGGGCCGGATATGGACGGCGTCGTACTCGCTGCCGGCGAAGGGACGCGGATGCGGCCGCTCACTGCGGACAAACCGAAGGGACTCGTCGAGGTGGACGGAAAGCCACTGCTGACACACTGCTTCGAGACGCTGCTGTCGGTCGGCGTCGACCGATTGGTGGTCGTCGTCGGCTACCGCGGCGACGACATCCGGTCTCACTACGGCGACCAGTACCAGAACACGCCAATAGCGTACGTCCAGCAGGACGAGCAGTTGGGGCTGGCGCACGCGCTCGAACAGGCCAGTTCCGCCGTCGACGGCACCTTCGTCGTGCTGAACGGCGACAACGTCTGCCGGGCAAACCTTGGCGACGCGCTCGACCGACACCGCGAGACCGACGCCAGCGCGACGCTGCTCGTCGAGGACGTGTCGCGGGCGGAAGCCAGGTCGACCGGTGTTGTCACGGTAGACGGCGAAGGCGGGGTGACCGGCCTCGTCGAGAAGCCGTCGGACCCGCCGTCGACGCTTGTCACCCGAGGCTTCTTCGCGTTCGAACCGGCCATCGGCCACGCCTGCGCGCTGACGCGCCCCTCCGAGCGTGGCGAGTACGAACTGCCCGACGCAATCGACCTGCTGTTGAGCGCCGGCCACCGGGTCGAGGCGGTCGAACTGGAGGGGTGGTGTCACAACGTCAACGAGCCGAGCGACATCGATGCGGTCGAGCAGCGACTCAGCGAGAGCGTCGACCGCTGACAGGCGACTCGTCGTCCCCGACAGAACACCGAAGGCAGTCCGCCCCAATACAGGGGTATGACAGCCAGCCGGCCGCTCGTACTCGTCGTACTCGCCGTTTTCGTCTCACTGGCGGGCTGTGGTGCGTTTTTCGGGACTGGGGAAACAGAGCCGGAACCGACGATAACGCCCGCCACCGTGCCGACAGAGGAGCCACAGGCGGTGGAAGCGACGGACGAGGGGAGCTACTGGGGGAACGTCTCCGTCGACGCCAACCGGTCAGCGGTAACACAGCCGCGAGTCCTCGAACTGCGACCGAACTGCGAGCGGCCGCCGGGACTCGTCGTCCACATCCAGGTGCTGGCGCTGCAGAACAACGACCCGAAGACGAACGAGGGCATCAACACCACGTGGCAGTTCGCGTCCCCGTCGAACCGGGACCTGACGGGACCGTACTCGAACTTCGTCCGGACAATCCAGTGCGGGTTCGAACCGCTCCTGAACGCGACGGGCGTGCGGTACGGACCGCTGGACCGCGACGGCAACACCGCGTCACAGCCGGTGACCGTGGTCAACGGGAACGGGACGACGACGAGCTACCGGTGGACGGTCGAAAAGCAGACCGAAGCGCCCTACGAAGGCTGCTGGATGACGGCTGGCGTCGCGCCGGCCTAACCTTCCATCCCGCTGAAGGAGAGGCCGCCTTCGATGTAGCGCTGGGCGAACAGATACGCCAGCATGATCGGCGAGGCGAAGGTGAGCGCGAACGCGGAGAAGCGCGCCCATGGGATGGAATACTCGTCGACCATCGCGTACAGGCCGACCGGCAGGGTGTAGTTCTCCGTCCCCAGCAGCGTCTGGGCGACGACGAACTCCGTCCAGCCGGTGAGGAAGACGAAGATGAACACCGTCGCCAGCCCGGCAGTCGACATCGGAATGATGACCTCCGTGACGACCCGCCACGGCGGCGCGCCGTCGACGACGGCGGCCTCCTCGTAGGAGACCGGAATGCCGTCCATGTAGGTCTTCAGTAGCCAGGTGTTGAATGGGACAGCGGTCGCCGCGTAGTACACCGCAAGCGCCAGCTTGCTGTCGTTGATGCCGAACTGGACGTACAGCGCGTACATCCCGATGAGCAGGGCGACGCCGAGACCGCCACCGACCTGCGTCATCAGGACGTAGAGGAACAGGATCTTCCGCCGGAAGAGGAACTCACGGCGCGAGAGGGCATAGGCTGCCGGAATGATGAGCGACATCGCAATAAGGACGGTCGGAATCGCCACCATGAGGCTGTTCCAGAGGAAGTGCTTGAAATCCGACGGGCGGTTGACGCCGTAGTCGGAGGCGTCCAGAATTTCGATCCCCGGCGTCTGGAATACGAAGGCGAGGTCGGTGAACGGGATGGCGGCGGAGATCGAATATGACGGGACGATGAGGTCGCCGATAACCCAGATGAACGGTTTGACTGTTGGATTCGCGGGAAACAGCGAGAAGCTCTCGGACGTGTACAGCGAGCTTCCGGAACCGGAGAGGGCCGCCATCAGAATCCAGTAGATCGGGAAGAGCAGCGCCAGCACCACCAGCGTTGCACCGATGGTCGAGAGAATGACCTTCAGAACTTCGGACGCGGGCAGTTCGCCCCGACGGACCGCCTGCACGGTGTAAGACCACTTTCGGACCGTCCGTGCTGGCATCGTCGCGAACGTCTTGATGTCGTCGCCGAGCTTCCTGGCGATTGCACCGAGCAACATCAGTCGTTCACCCCGTCGGCGAGCTTGCCTTTCTTGACGTTGAGCCACATGAACGCGCCGATGAACACGAGCGCGATGATGCTGATGGCCGCACCACGGCCGTACTGCTGGAACGACAGTGCCTCACGGTAGCCGTAGACGACGATGAGTTCGTTCGCCCGCGCCGGGCCGCCCTGGTTGAACACGAACGGAATGAGGAACTGCTGGAACGACGCCGCAGATGTCAGAATCGACGCAAACAGGACAGGCCGTTTGATTGACGGAAGCGTGATGTGCGCAAAGCGTGCGAGGAACCCCGCGCCATCGACGACGGCCGCCTCGTGGAGTTCCTCGGGTACGTCCTGTAGCGCGCTGACGGTGATGATGACCATGAACGGGTACGCCAGCCACGCCTCCGTGACGTTGTATGCGATGAAGGCGGTCCAGCGGCCCGAGAGCCACGCGACCGAACTCGCCCCGAACGCGGTCAGCAGCTGGTTCATCAGCCCGAACTCGGCGGAGCTGAAGATGCCGCGCCACACGGTGATCGTGAAGATCGGCGGCAGGCCCATCGGGAAGATGATGAGCGAGCGCAGAACGCGCTTGCCACGGACGAGGTCGCTGGTCACGATGAGCGCGATAGCCAGGCTCGCCCCGATCTTGAGCGTGACACTCGTGGCGACGAACAGCCAAGTAACGCCGAATGAATTCCAGAACTGGCCATCGGTCAGCACGTCGGCGTAGTTCTCCAGCCCGACGAACAGCGCGTCACCGAACGTGAGTACGGCGACGACGCCCTCGCCGGCGAACAGGTTCGCTGGCTCGGCGTTGGTAAACGAGATCCCCAGCAGGTAAAGCACCGGGAACAGCATGAACGCCGAGAACACGAACAGTCCCGGGAGCACTAGCAGTAACGACGCGTCGTCCCGCGTCAGAAACGGGACCGACTCGATCCGGTCCGCCGCTCGTGAAACCGTACTCATGGGCGTTTCTCACTCCCAGTTGCTACGGATTTCCTCGGCGGCGGTCGTCAGTGCGTCTTCGGCGCTCGCGTCGCCGTTGAACGCTTCGATGAGAGCGTTCTCAAGCGGCGACCACACCTTGTTCATGCGCGGGTCGGTCGGCATCGGGATTCCCTGGCTGACGGTCTGGGAGTACGTCTGGACGTGGTCGGGGAGTTCGTCGCTGCCGACGAGGCTGTCGAGCACCGGAATCGCGCCCTGCTCCTCGGCGAGCCGCGTCGCGTGGTCCTCGTTGGTGGCGAACCACTCGACGAAGTTCCGGGCGGCCGTGGCGTCGGCCCCGCCCTCGCTCATCGCGTCCGCAAAGTACCACATCGAGATGCCGGTGTACGGCGTCACCTCGCCGCCGTCGATGGCAGGGAACGTCGCCACTTCGTAGTTCACGTCGCTCTGGTTCAGCGTCGCCAGGTACCACGGCCCGTTGACCGCAAAGGCGGCGTTCCCCTCGGAGAACGTCGCGGCCTGCGGTTCGTAGTTCGGGTCGTCGGGCATGTACGGACGGAGGGTGTCGAGGGCGAACTGAAGCCCTTCGACGGCTTCGTCGGCATCCAGCCCGAGCGCCGGGTCCTGCTCCGGGTCGAAGTAGTAGCCACCGAAGGCCTGTATCCACCCGCTCGTGAAGTACGGATCAAACGGCGCGGCGAGGCCGTACTGGCTGCTGCTCGGATCGTGGTACTCCTCCATTGTCGCCACCATATCGTCGATAGTCTCAGGCGGTTCGTCGACGATATCGGAGTTGTAGATGAGCGTCACCGTTTCCGCCGAGTGCGGGAGGCCGACGACGGCGTCGTCGAACTGGACGGCGGAGGCGGCGGCGTCCGTGAACTGGTCTAAGCTCACGGAAAGTTCGTCGGACTGGTCGACGACGAACTCGCGCTGGTAGTAGTCGCCCACCCAGTCGTGCGCCCACTCGAAGATCTCCGGCCCCTGCCCGGCCGGAATCGCGCTCGTGGTCTTCTTTTCCATGTTGGAGATGTCCGACCCCTCGACGGCGAACTCCGTCTCGCTCGTGAACGTCTCCATCGCGTCCTTGCGTGCGGGGATCTCCGAATCCTGGAGCTGGTACCACGCCGTCGCGGTCCCGCCGGACTGCTGGCTCCCGCCGTCGGACCCGCTGCTTGACCCATCGCCCGACCCGTCACCTGACGCCGTTCCCCCGTCCGAGCCGCCACTGCCCTGCTCTTGCACACTACAGCCAGCCAGGGCTGCAGCCGCACCAACGCCGCCGATCCGCTTGAGCACGGTCCGTCGTTCCATTGTCATGGATAGATATTGGATGAAATAGTCCTTCATAACTTAAATCATTCGGAAATAGAAGGATACAATGATGATAGATTCCGAGACTCGACAGCGAATTGCTCCGATGTGTGTCGGTTTTAGTGAACCCAAGCGGCCGGAAATTACGATGTGATAGTTTTTCTTAAATTCAGCTCGAAACGTAACACTCACAGTACCGTCCCCGCACCGTAGGCGTATGCATCATCCAGGCCCGCCGCGGTTCGCCGCCGTCGGTGAATCGGTCGAACTGGCCCCGCGTCAGCCCGACCCCGACATGGCTGCCGAGTGGCGGCTAGTCGAGCGGCCAGCTGCGAGTACGGCAACGCTTGGCGACGGCCCAATCAGTCACCTCGAACCAGACACACCGGGTGTCTATCGAGCCGAGTTAACCGCACCGGACGGCACACACGAGCAAGTCGTCCGAGCGTTCCCGAAGGTCACCGAGGCGGTCCAGTTCAGCGTCACGGCGGACGACTTCGAACACGGTGGCGACCTCGCCGTCGCCGATCGCGCCATCGTCATCGGGAAGTTCAACGACTTCACGATGGGAACCCACTGGGCCGAGCGCGACGGCGACGAATGGGTGATCGAGACCGAACTCCCGCCGGGGACCCACCACGCGATTTTCAGTTTCGACGGCTCCTTCGAATCGACCGCGACTGACGAGGTTACCGTCGAGGGACCGGGTCGCCCTCGGGTCGAACTCACCGGCGAGACAGAGGACGGGGACCTCGTCGTCGCGGCAGACGCCCGCGCGGCCCCGTCGGGAAGCGAACCGGAAGTCGAGTTCCATCTTGACGGCCGAGACACGCTGGGAGAGTCGGCCGTGACCACCGACGGTGACGAACTCCGAGTCCCAGGCGAAGCACTGCCCGAAACGGCCCGCGTTCACGCGGTCGCCGTCGCCGAGCGCCACAGTGTCGCGGACACGCTAGTCGTGGAATGTGGCAGGAAAAGCGAGGACGCAGGCGCGGGCGAGACGGTATCTGTCTCGCGGCCGGCCGACCCGCCGGCCTGGGCCAGCGACGCCACCATCTACGAGATATTCGTCCGGTCGTTCGCCGGTGAGACCGTCGACACGACCTTCGAGGCCATCGAGCGGCGGGTCCCCTACATCGAGTCGCTGGGCGTCGACGTGGTGTGGCTCACCCCCATTCAGGCGAGTCCGACCCGGCACGGCTACCACATTACTGATTTCTTCGACACCGCCGAGGACTTGGGAACACGCGAAGAGTTCGAATCGCTGGTCGACCGACTCCACGACGCGGGGATTCGGGTCGTCTTCGACCTGGTCATCAATCATAGCTCGCGGGACCATCCGGCGTTCCAGCTTCACCGAGCCGGCGTCCCCGAGTACGCCGACTACTACGAGCGAATCCCGGCGTCGCAGGATGTCTCCGACGTCGACTGGGCGGGCGAAGACGCGCCGGGACACTACTTCAACTGGACGCGGATCCCAAACCTCAACTACGACTCGCTCGACGTCCGGCGCTGGATGCTCGACGTGGTCGACGAGTGGCGCGACGTGGTCGACGGGTTCCGCTGTGACGTGGCCTGGGGCGTGCCACACGGGTTCTGGAAGGAGGTCCGGGAGCGGGTGAAAGCCGACGACCCAGAGTTCCTGCTGCTCGACGAGACAGTCCCGCGTGACGCCGCTTTCGCCGAAAACGAGTTCGATGTCCACTACGACACGGACCTGTTCGACACGCTCCGCGAGATCGGGACCGGCGAGGAACCGGCGTCGGCGCTGTTCGAGGCGCTCGACGCGACGGCCGAGCACGGCTATCCCGACCGTGCCGGCCACATGCGGTACGTCGACAACCACGACGAAGACCGCTACCTCGACAAGTACGGGGCCGCGTCACTACGGGCGGCTGTCGGGGCCACGTTCACCCTCCCCGGGACGCCGATGATATACGCCGGGCAGGAGCGCGGCGTCAAACAGCAACGCGGGACGATGCGCTGGCACGACGGCGACAACGACTTAACCGACTTCCACCGGCGACTAGTGGCACTGCGGTCGGACCACACCGCACTGCGCGCGCCCGGGGTGCACCCGATTCCCTACACCGTCGAAACGGGCGATGCGGACAGCGTCGTCGCGTACGAGCGCACCGACGGCGACGAGACGCTGGTGGTCGTCCTGCACTTCGGCGACGGCACGGTGAGCGTCTCACTCGACACCCCGGTCGCGGACACTGACCTTCTCAGCGGTGACCCGGTCGGCAGCGACGGGACGGTCGAGGTCGGCGATATCGTTGTGGTATCAGCGCCGAACGGCCGCTGACGGGGCTCGGTTCCATGCCTGCATCGACTCTGCTAGAACTTCTATGAAAAATCCCATCAAACTTATTAGCATCGGGTGTGAGACTCTGTGTAATGGCGAGTCTCGAACTAGACGGTCTCCGCAAGGAGTTCGACGGTGGCTCCATCGTGGCGGTCGACGACATCGATCTGTCCATCGACGACGGGGAGTTCGTAACGGTCGTCGGCCCGTCGGGGTGTGGGAAATCGACGACCCTACGGATGATTGCCGGGCTTGAGCGGCCGACGAACGGCCGTATCCGCATCGGCGACGAGGACGTGACCGACGTTCACGCCCGCAAGCGCGACGTCGCGATGGTGTTTCAGAACTACGCGCTGTACCCGCACAAGTCTATCCGACAGAACATGGCCTTTGGCCTCCGGATGAGCACGGACCTCTCGAAGGAGGAACGGCAAGGGCGAGTCACCGAGACAGCGGAGATGATGGGTATCGGGGACCTGCTCGATGACACGCCGGACCAGCTCTCCGGCGGCCAGAAGCAGCGGGTCGCGCTCGGGCGCGCTATCGTCCGCGAACCAGACGTGTTCCTCTTTGACGAGCCGCTATCGAACCTCGATGCGAAGCTCCGGACGACGATGCGGACGGAGATTCAGCGCCTGCAAGAGGAGCTCGGAATTACCGCCGTCTACGTCACCCACGATCAGGAAGAAGCAATGACGATGGGCGACCGCATCGTCATCCTCAACGACGGGAAACTCCAGCAGGCCGGCCGGCCGAAGACGGTGTACGAGAACCCGACGAACCAGTTCGTCGGCGGCTTCGTCGGCTCGCCCTCGATGAACTTCCTCGACGTGACTGCGGAACCACTTGGCAGCGGCGTAGAGCTCACCGGCGCGCACGGCGACTTCGCCTATGACCTCACGGGCGGCCGCGCCAGTGCCTTCGGCGACAGCCAGCGCGGGTCGTACGTGCTGGGTATCCGACCGGAACACGTTTCGGTCAGCGACGGTGGCGACCAGAACGCCGTCCCGGCGACGGTCGACGTGCTCGAACCCATCGGCAGCGACAACTACCTCTATCTCGACCTGGGTGAATCGAAGACCGGATTCGAGGGCGACGGCGCACCGGATTTCATTGCCAGGGTGAGCACCGACGTGGAGCCGGCCATCGGTGACCGCGTGCAGGTGTCGTTCGACGAATCTGCCGTGCACCTGTTCGATACAGAGACCGGCGAGGCGGTCACGGCCGGCGAGGACGCGCCTGTCGCGACGCCGCAGTAGGGCGATAGCCAGTGCTCCAAATTCAGACGTAGTCGCTGTTTTCGACTAGTTATAGAGTCCCTACGGCCATCCGCTACGCTTTCGGACGTCAAGCAGCGCGGTCCGCGAAAGAGGGTACCCGCGGACGACCAGTGACCCAGCAGTTCACTCGCGGGCGCTCAGTGGTTCGGCAGTGAGCTCCCCGGCGTCATCGAGGTGGGCTACAGTGGCCAGCCGGAGTGCGTGGGGCCAGCCGAGCGGCGTGCCACAGTCAGGCGTCCCATCGTCGAACAGTTGTTCGGGGAGGTAGCCGCTGGACTGAACGAGCGAGCCGCCGGGGAGAATCTCCCCCAGCAGATCCCGGGACCGGGCGTAGGCCGCCATCGCTCGGCTGTCGTCGGCATCACGCAGGAGCGCACCCAGCTGGGCGGCACTGTTTGCGCCCCACGCCGTCGAGACGGTCCAGATTTTCTCGCGGTCCTGTGAGCCACACCGCCAGTCGTCGCCCTCGAAGCGGACGAGGCCGCGGATGTCGCCGGTGTCCCGTTCCAGCCCGTCGAGTGTCGTCTCGACGTGGGTAGAGAGCCGATCACGGGTCTCCGTGGGCAGGTCGATGGCCTCGGTGGCGACGCGACAGGCGGCGGGGAGGGCCAGCGTCGCGGAGTCCAGTCGGTCGTCGATGGTCCCGTCGTGTTCGCGGAGAGCGTAGCGGTCACCGGTCCACAGCGCGTCCAGCGAGGACAGCACTGTTTCGGCCTGTGACCGGGCGTGGTCTCGGAGCGTGACACAGACGGGCGCGCGGGCGACGGCCGCGTAGGCGTGCAGGAAGGTCGCGGCGGTGTGCGTGAACCGGCCCTGCATGTTCTCCCAGGCGTTCTGGCAGGCGACGGGGAGGCCGTCGTCGGCCAGCGTGTCGTCGATGCTCTCGACGGCGCGCCCGAGTGTGGCTTCGATACACTCCGGGTCGGCCGGGTCGCCGGTCCGGAGATACGTCGCGAGGAAGCTGGTGACACTCGCGGTCTGGTCGGCCTGGTAGTCCGCGTCCGAGCCGCTTTCGAGCCGGGCGTTCGCCCAGCCCGGCGCGAGCGTCTCGTCGCCGGGCCAGACGCGGTGGGGCCAGCTCCCGTCCGGTTGCTGCGTGCGACAGTAGAATTCGGCGGAGCGCTGGTGCCACGAATCGAGTCCGAGGTCGAACGTCCCGTCGGCTTCGAGCAGGAACGCCGAGATTTCCGCGTCGTCGCGGAACCACGTGTAGCCGTAGCCGCCGGAGGTGACGTAGTACGGGTCGAAGTCCGGCGCGGCGATTCTGGCACCGTTCGTGGCCGAAAGGAGCGAGAGGACGCGGAGGTCGGCCACGACGCTTTCGCGACTCGGCGTGTCCGCGGGGACGCTCCACCGCCGCTGTGCCTGGCCTGTTTCGAGCAATGTCTCCGAGGTGTGGTCGCTCACCAGCCGGTCGATGGTCGACAGCGCCGCGTCGCGGTCGGTGTCGTCCGTGTCCGTCAGCAGCGTCGCCAGTGTGACGCCCCCGTCGACAAACGGCGCGGACAGCAGGACGCCACCGGTCAGCGTCGTATCCTCGTACCGTCGCTCCCCAGTGGTCCGGGGAAACGAGACCGGGTCGTCGTCAACGAGTTCGGGGAACCGCTCGGGGATTTGGCCCTGAACGGCGTCGAGTTCGGTAGAGACACCGACGAAGTCGTGTTCGGACCGGTGATAGGCCTCGACGGTGTTTCCGTGCATCAGCAGGCTCTGTCGGCCGTCCCGCCCGTCGGGTGCGAAATCGACGAACGCCCGAAGCGACACGTCGGCGGGTGCGTCGCCACGAAGTTCGAACCGGGTGACGTGAGCCTGCTCGATAGTACAGTCCGTCTGGACGACGGCCCAATCGCCGCAGTCGTGGGTGGTCTCGACGACGCCTGCGTCACCGCGATACCGCTGGTCGGCGTCGGCGCTGAACCACGTCGTCGAACCCGTGTCGATACCGAACCGCGAGCGGTCGATCCCCGTGAGCCCACACAGCGGATAGGAGTAGTCCCGCAGCGAGCCGTCGCTGTCGACGTGCACCAACCGGCTGTCGAGTCCGGAGAAAGTGCCCGTCGTAGAGCGGAACTCGCCCGGGAACTGGTGACGGCGGTCCCGGGTCCGCTTGAAGTCGTTAAGTGCCGTCCGGAGCGTCATTGGTGAGAGACACCACTGCGAGGAATATAAAATATGGTGTAATAGTTTTTCATTCTTGTGAACAGCGGTGGTGGGCTAGTCGACGATACGGTTCCGTTGCGGCGGCTTCGGAGGTGTTGGCGGGCCATACAGCACCGAAACACAATTATCCGCCGCCGTTACCAGATGTGAACAGATGGACGATTCGACTCTCAGGGACAGGCTGGGGCAACTGGGTCTGTCCGAGAAGGAAGTCGACACGTACCTGTCGATTCTCGGCAGCGGCGAGGCCACGGCCAGCGAAATCGCCGACGACACCGGTGTCTCGAAACGGTACGTCTACAGCATCAGTGAATCGCTCGAAGATCGCGGGTTCATCGAGGTCGACGACCACGTCGTGCCCACGACGATCCGCGCCCGGCCGCCCGAGGAGGTCATCGACGCCCTGACCGACCGGCTCGAAGAGATGAGCGGGGCGCTCGATTCACGCTACTCCGCGAGTGCGCGAGAACCCCAGCAGTTCGACGTCATCAAGTCGCGGGTGACAGTCATCAAGCGACTCACGGAGTACATCAGAAACGCGGAACGCGAGATCATGCTGTCGGTTCCACAGCAGTACCTCCCCGAAATCGCTGAGGAACTGGCCGCGGCCGTCGACCGCGGCGTCCTCGCGATGCTTGTCGTCAGCAGCGCCGACGGCCTGCGCCCTGACGACGCGAGCGGGCTGGCCTCCGTGGTCCGGTCGTGGGACCAGCCGATGCCGATAATGCTCACCGTCGACGCCCAGTTCGGTCTCGTCTCCCCGACCGAGATGGTGACACGCACCAACTCCGACCAGCGTGCTATTGCCTTCGTCCAGCAACAGCTCGTCCCTGTGCTGTCGGGGTCGTTCCTCGGGAACTACTGGCTGATGGCCACCGAGGAGACCGTCACCGACCCGGCCTCGCTCCCGGCCACCTACCACGATTTCCGCCACGCCGTCCTCCAGGCGACGCTCCATCTGCGCGCCGACCACGACATCCACGTCTCCGCGGATGTACGGGCGGTACAGGCCGACGACGACACCACCACCATCGAGGGGACCGTCGTCGAGACGAAACAGGGCCTGGTCGAGCCGGAGACCAACTCCTACCCCATCGAACACACGCTGGTCGTCGACATCGGCGACCGGACTGTCTCGCTGGGCGGCCCCGGATCGTTCATCGAGGACTACGAAACCGACGAAGTCACGCTCTCGCTAGCCGAGTGAGGAGAGCCAGTCCGACAGCGGGGCCGAAACAGCCGTTCAGTTACGCTGGCTCGGGTCCGGCCAGCGGTAGATGACGTACGTTTCCGACTCCGGATCGTCCACGGGGTTCCAGACGAGTCGAAGCGTCGCGTCGCTCAGGTCCAGCGGTGCGCCGCTCCCAGTGAACTGTCCCTGATGTATCGTGATCTGTGTCCCTGACGTGATCCGCGTCGAAGCCTGTGCCTGTATCGGATCGGTGTCGAGCGTCACGGCGCTGCCGTCAGCTCGCTTGGCACCGGAGACGACAACAGTGAGGTTGGCCCTGTAGACGGTTTCACCACTGCTGAAGCTGAGGTTCAGATACTCCCCGTTACCGGTGGTCCGCTCGTTGTAGTCGGCCACGATAGCGACCTGCGGTGCCTGCGTGGGTCGCTGCTCGCTGAAACCGAGCGCGAACACGCCGACGGTGGCCGCGAGAATTGCAGCAATTCCGACGAGGATGACGACGCCGATGACTGGGCTCACGGCCCGACTTCGCCCATCTACCCGACTCATTGACCACAGGTGAGAGCTGGGTGTATAAAAGGAACAGCGTCGGCTCAGCGTTCGATATCCGGCCGCGAAACTGCCCGGTTACGCCGTCGGAAGTAGCGTTTCGGGGAGGTTGCCCGGCAGTTCGTTGCGGTCGTGGGCAGCCTCGAAGTCGGGATCGGGGCCTATCGGGACGATGCGCTTCGGGCTCACGTCGGGGTGCGTGGTGTAGTAATGCTCCGTGATGTGGTCCATGTTCACCGTCTCGGCGACACCGGGGAGCTGGTAGAGGTCCCGGAGGTACGGCCAGAGGTTGTCGTACTCGCGGATGAGCTTGTGGTTGCACATGAAGTGGGTGTGGTACACTTCGTCGAATCGCACGAGCGTCGTGAACATACAGATATCCGCCTCAGTCAGGCGGTCGCCAGCGAGGAAGCGCTGATCTTCGAGGACAGCGTCCCAGTGGTCCAGCGCGTCGAACAGCTCCTCGACGGCCTCGTCGTAGGCTGACTGGCTGTTCGCGAAGCCACAGCGGTAGACGCCGTTGTTGATGGGCTCGTAGATATCGTCGATGATACGGTCGACCTCGTCCTGGTAGCCTTCGGGGTAGAGGTCGACGTCGTTGTCGGCCACGTCGTCGAACTCAGTATCGAGCATCCGGAGGATCTCCTCTGACTCGTTGTTGACAATTGTCTCCTCCTGTTTGTCCCACAGCACCGGAACCGTCACGCGGCAGGTCGCGTCGGGGTCGGCCGCGACGTAGACTTCACGAAGGTAGTCAGATCCGTTGACCGTATCCGGCGTGCAACCGTCTTTCTCAGGGGTAAACTGCCAGCCGTCCTCGCCGCGGAACGGGTCGACGTAGTCGACGGTGATGGCGTCTTCGAGCCCCAGCAGCTTCCGGGCGACCAGAATCCGGTGGGCCCACGGGCAGGCGCGACAGGCATACAGGTGGTACCGGCCGGCCTCGGGCTGGAACCGCGCGTCGGGGTCGGCCTCGACCCGGTCACGGAAGGTCGTGTCCTGCCGGTCGAACGCCCCGTCCTCGTCTGTCGTTTCGTACGCGTCGGTCCGCCACTCGCCGTCGACGAGCATATTCATGGTAACAGTCGTACGCGTGCAAAGCCTAAAAGAGCGCGGTGACAGCGGTGTTACCGGACCAACACCGTTTCCCGATACTACCGAGAGCGGGTGCCCAGCAACGGTCAGTCTGGGGCCGCTCGCGGTCGCGGGCCGGTGTATGGGACACCGCGACACGCCGCCGGGCGGGTTCGAAGCCCTTATTGGGCCGCTCGGCGACGTATCCTCCAAGAGTACCTATGTCGGACAAACCCGCCTCAATGTACCGGGACATCGACAAGCCCGCGTACACCCGACGCGAATACATCACAGGCATTCCCGGGTCGAAGATCGCACAGCACAAGATGGGCCGCAAACAGAAGGACGCCGACGATTACCCCGTCCAGATCAGCCTCATCGTCGAGGAGACCGTCCAGCTCCGTCACGGCTCGCTGGAAGCCTCCCGCCTGTCGGCCAACCGCCACCTGATCAAGGAGATCGGCGAAGAGGGTGACTACAAGATGACGCTGCGGAAGTTCCCCCACCAGGTCCTGCGCGAGAACAAGCAGGCGACCGGTGCCGGGGCCGACCGTGTCTCCGACGGGATGCGTGCCGCCTTCGGGAAGATCGTCGGCACCGCCGCCCGCGTCCAGGCTGGCGAACAGCTGTTCACCGCCTACTGCAACGTCGAGGACGCAGAGCACGTCAAGGAAGCGTTCCGCCGTGCCTACAACAAGATCACGCCCTCTTGCCGCATCAAGGTCGAGCGGGGCGAAGAACTGCTGATCGCGTAAGTCAATCAGCAACGTCTTTTCACCGTTCGCAGAGCGCGCGAAGAGCAGCCGATCAAGTAAATCAGACAGCGGCGTTCGCTCACCGTTTGGACGGCGGAGCAACCGTCCCGACTTCGTTTTTCCGCGCCGCTCCGAAAAGTACCGAGTGGTGCCCCAGTCGATAGACAGCACAGTCGTAGCCGCTTTTTTGTTTCATGTTACCAGTACCCATAATACTCTTGCACCCGTCCCGCGTACTTCCACGTATGGTACTCCGACTCGCACTCCTTGCCCTCGGCGTCTTCGAACTGCTCCGGCCCCGGAAAGTCGTCGACTTCTGGATGGGGCTCGCAACGACAGATGGTGACGAGATCAACCTTCGCCCGTGGGTGTACAGCGCCGCCCGCGTCGAGGGCGCGCTCCTCGTGCTGTGGGTGCTCCGGCGGCGTCGTGGCGGCGAGTGACTCGGCAAAACGGCTGGGAAACGACCGCCACACAACACTGGTGACCGGCGCTGCTACCGGTTGCCCGCTACGTGTTGCCGGACAACTGGACCGTCAACACCGGCACGTCCGCCGTCCGAACGACCTTCTCGGTGACGCTACCCAGCAGAAACCGGTCCAGACCGCTCCGGCCGTGGGTTCCCATGACGATCATATCGACACCCGAAGCCGCTGCGTAGTCGATAATCTCCTCGTATGGGTCGCCCATTCGGTGCTCGGCGACAACGGCCGCGCCGTGGTCGGTGATCTCGTCGACAGTCTCGTCGATGACTTGTTCAGTCTGTTCCTGTAGCGATTCGATGGTCGTTGCTTCTGCCGCGGCACTCCCGAGATACGTCGAGTCGACGACAGAGAGCACGTGAATCGTCGCGTCGTGCGTCTCCGCCAGTTCAAGCGCGTGTGCGAGCGCCTCGTCTGCACCGTCACTCCCGTCGGTCGGAAAGAGAATATCGTCGTACATACGTGGCCAATTTCCCCCAGAACACTTAGTATTTATTTGACAAAATCGGAGATAGCTGCGTATTCATCCACACAACCCAACATTCTGTGGGTTGTAGTGGCCGGAGGGCGGCGCGCGACAGGGCTTCGACTGTGGGCTGCGAGCGTGTTTTATTCGTCCAAGACAACGAAACACCATGCACAGACTGGCCGTCGCCACGAACGCCGAGACCTTCGAGCGGATGCAGGCCCCGCTGGCGGCCCGGGACATCGAGGTGGGCCACGTCGAGACGGCCGAGCGGACGCTGCCACTCGATGAGAGTCCGTTCGACGAATACGACGTGGGTTTCGTCTATCCCTCTCGAATCATGGAGGGAGCAGTCGCCGATGCCATGCTTGACGTGCCGTGGGTCAACGACCGCGAGGCCATTCTCCGCTCGCGAAACAAGGCCGACGTACTGGCGCGTCTCGGCCGGGCAGGCGTTCCGGTTCCCGAGACTGTCGTCGTGTCGAACCCGGCGAGCGAGGCCGAGCTAACGGCGGCTTTCGAGCGGTTTGACCCACCCGTAGTCGTGAAGCCGAACTCGACGACCCGCGGCGTCGGCGTGGCCAAGGCCCACGATCTGGATTCGTTTCTCGGCATCGTCGACTACCTCGATCTGGTCCACGACTACCGCGCGGTCGGCGACCAGTCGTTTCTCGTGCAGGAGTACATCGCCGACGCCGCCGACTACCGCGTGATGGTCGTCGACGGTGAGTACGTCGGCGCGGTCGAGCGCCGCCTCCCCGAAGCGAGTCGTGACCAGGGCCGATGGAAGCACAACGTCCATCGCGGGGCCAAGGCGGAAGGGCAGGCACTGCCAGCGGCGCTGCGGGAACTGGCCGAAGACGCGGCCGACGAACTGGGGATTCCGTACCTCGGCGTCGACCTGCTAGTGACCGACGACCGCGCGGTCGTCAACGAGACGAACGCCCGGCCGACGATCGATTCGGCGACGAAGTACGAGGACGGCTTCTGGGACGACTTGGCGGCGTTGATACGGAAAACAGCGGAGCAGTAGCGAAGCAAGCGTGCTGTTGCTGGCACGTAGAAAACCAGAACCGCGTATCGGAAGCGCTACAGTTCGATGTCCGCGGAGTCCTCTTCGGGGTCGAAGGTGACTTCGAGGATGCCGTTGTTGTACGTCGCGGCGGCGGAGTGTTCGTCTACGCGGGTCGGCAGGGTCAGTCGTTCGTGGTACTCGCGCTCTGGACTTTCGGCGTTGATCGTGAGGACAGTGCCGTCGCACTTGAGGTCGATCGCGTCCTTGTCGACACCCGGAACGTCGGCGACGACTCGGATCTCCTCGTCGGTTTCGTGAACGTCGACGTGGAGATCGGCCCCGCCGCCACCGGTGTCCCGGTCGATGTGGACGTCGCCTTCGGCCCCCATCATCTCGTCCATCATCCGCTCTATTTCCCGGAAGAACTCGTCGAACGGGTCGTCACTGTCATCGCGTCTCATTCCTATACACCAGTACGTCCGTCCGTTTCAAAAGCCTTCGGACGAACCTAGTCCCTGTTAGCTGACACTGTCGAGGGGCACCCTCAGTCGGGCTAGCACCCTCACTATTAATCATTCGAGCCCGAACACGCATAAACAAACACAAATTTACAACAAATCCGAAAACACTTTACACTGACCGACTGCCTCTCTAGACACCAATGAGTGAGCCAGTCCGCGTCGGCCTCAACGGCTTCGGCCGTATCGGCCGCAACGTATTCCGCGCATCGTTACACAACGACAACGTCGAGGTCGTCGGCATCAACGACGTGATGGACGATTCGGAGATCGATTACTTCGCCCAGTACGACACCGTCATGGGCGAACTCGAAGGTGCCAGCGTCGACGACGGCGTCCTCACGGTCGAGGGAACCGACTTCGAGGCGGGCATCTTCCACGAAACCGACCCCACACAGCTCCCGTGGGAAGACCTCGATGTGGATGTCGCCTTCGAAGCGACCGGCATCTTCCGCACCAAGGAGGACGCGAGCCAGCACCTCGACGCCGGGGCCGACAAGGTCCTCATCTCCGCGCCGCCGAAGGGCGACGAGCCGGTCAAACAGCTCGTCTACGGCGTCAACCACGACGAGTACGACGGCGAAGACGTCGTCTCGAACGCCTCCTGTACGACCAACTCCATCACACCGGTCGCGAAGGTTCTCGACGAGGAGTTCGGCATCAACGCCGGCCAGCTGACGACGGTCCACGCCTACACCGGCTCCCAGAACCTGATGGACGGCCCGAACGGCAAGCCCCGGCGTCGCCGCGCGGCCGCCGAGAACATCATCCCAACCTCGACCGGTGCCGCGCAGGCGGCTACCGAGGTCCTGCCCGAACTTGAGGGCAAGCTCGACGGGATGGCCATCCGCGTCCCGGTGCCGAACGGCTCCATCACCGAATTCGTCGTCGACCTCGACGACGACGTGACGGAGAGCGACGTCAACGCCGCCTTCGAGGAGGCCGCCGCTGGCGAACTCGAAGGCGTGCTGGGCGTCACGAGCGACGATGTCGTCTCCTCCGACATCCTCGGAGACCCGTACTCCACACAGGTCGACCTGCAGTCGACGAACGTCGTCTCCGGGATGACGAAGATCCTCACATGGTACGACAACGAGTACGGCTTCTCGAACCGGATGCTCGACGTGGCCGAGTACATCACCGAGTAAGCGCAGAAACGGTTTGCAGCGCCAGTAAAGTTTATAATTATTATTCACTAAAGACACTATACACAGAGAGCCTGAGCCAGTACCTGACTACTGGTCGGCTCTGTGTGTCGGCACAAGCCCGTGTTCGCAGCTGACGCGCCGTGTCCCGGCGTCGGCTGTGTACGGCGCAAGTGTCCCCACCAACTCCCCACCCCACCCCACCCCTCTCCCACCCTCACTTTTGCGTTGGCAACCAGAGCAGATACCGGTGCTACTCCCCCTAACAGGCCACTCGCTGTTCGGACTCGGAAACCGTTAAGCGGCCGGCAGGTGTCCTCCCGAGTGATGACTTTCCAGACGCTCGATGACCTCGACGACGGACAGCGCGTCCTCGTCCGACTCGATCTCAATTCACCGGTGGAGGACGGTACGGTACAGGACAATCGACGGTTCGACCGTCACGCGGAGACGATCAGCGAACTCGTCGACCGTGGGTTCGAGGTCGCGGTGCTGGCCCACCAGGGTCGCCCGGGCCGCGACGATTTCGTTTCGCTCGAACAACACGCAAATATCCTTGCCGACCACATCGACCACGATGTGGACTTCGTCGACGAGACCTACGGGCCACAGGCGATTCACGACATCGCCGATCTCGACGGCGGCGACGTGCTCGTTCTGGAGAACACGCGGATGTGCGACGACGAACTGCCCGAGGAGGACCCCGAGATCAAATCACAGACGGAGTTCGTCCAGACGCTGGCCGGGGAGTTCGACGCCTACATCAACGACGCCTACTCCGCGGCCCACCGCTCGCACGCCTCGCTCGTGGGCTTCCCGCTGGTGATGGACGCCTACGCCGGCCGCGTGATGGAGACCGAGTACGAGGCCAACACCGCCATCGCCGAGAAGGAGTTCGACGGGCAGGTGACGATGGTCGTCGGCGGGACGAAGGCCACCGACGTCATCGACGTGATGACTCACCTCGATGAGAAGGTCGACGACTTCCTGCTCGGCGGTATCGCGGGCGAACTGTTCCTGCGAGCCGCTGGCTACCCGGTCGGCTACGACATCGACGACGCGAACCTCTACGACGAGCAGTGGGAACAGAACAGCGAAAAGATCGAGTCCATGCTCGAAGACCACCGCGACCAGATCACGCTCGCGGTCGATCTGGCCTACGAAGACGACGGTGACCGCGCTGAGCAGGCCGTCGACGATATCGAGGAGAAGCGCGTCTCCTACCTCGACGTTGGGAGCGAGACGGTCATGGAGTACTCACCGATCATCCGCGACTCCGAGGCCGTCTTCGTGAAGGGCGCGCTGGGGATGTTCGAGGACGAGCGGTTCTCGGTCGGGACCGCCGGCGTGCTCGAAGCTATCGCCGACACCGACTGCTTCTCCGTCGTCGGCGGCGGTGACACCTCACGAGCCATCGAGATGTACGGAATGGAAGAGGACGAGTTCGGCCACGTCTCTATCGCGGGTGGGGCCTACATCCGGGCACTGACCGGCGCGGAACTGGTCGGCGTCGAAGTGCTGCAGCGTTAACTGCGGCCTTTCGTCTCGGCGTGTCGCAGGTCCCAGTCCTCGATTATTTCGTCGGGCACCTCGACGATTCGCCCGGTTTCGGTCGGCTCCGTCCGTGCGTGACGGCCAGTCCAGTCGTGGTCAGCGTCGGGCGTGGCTGCCATACACTGCGTTACCAGCGGCGATGATAAATTCCTTCTGCAATATTGGTGTAAGTAATTACTCGATTCCGAGTCTATATTATGTCTCCGGGAAGCGAAGTGCTTTCCGCCAGCCGCGCCGTATCTGGCATATGTTCACCGGAATCGTCGAGACGACCGGCGAGGTGCAGGCGGTTATTGACGACGAGGGCGGGCGTCGGATGCGGATCGGCGCGCCGTTCGAGGGACTCGACCACGGCCAGTCGATCAGCGTCAGCGGCGTCTGTCTCACCGTCGAGAAAGCAGCCGACGGCGAGTGGTTCGAGGTATTTCTCGCTCAGGAAACCCTTGCCCGGACGTTCTTCGACGATCTTGCAGGCGGTGATCAGGTGAACCTCGAGCGGGCGATGCCCGCCGACGGTCGGTTCGACGGCCACATCGTACAGGGCCACGTCGATACGACGGCCGAAATCGTCGGTATCGAGCAGGAAGGCGAGGACTGGACGTTCACGTTCTCTCTGCCCGAGGACCATCGGGACTATCTAGTCCAGAAAGGGTCGATAACGGTCGACGGCATCAGCCTGACTATTGCCGACCGGCGCTCCGAGGAGTTCGACGTGGCGATCATCCCGACGACGTACGCCGAGACGACGCTGTCGGAGAAGACGGTCGGCGATCCGGTACATCTGGAGGTCGACGTAGTCGCGAAGTACGTCGAACAGCTGGTTTAAGGGTCGAACTCGGTCTGTTCCGGCCGAAGCGCAGTCTCGTCCGGGTCCTCATGAGCGCGCTTGTAGGCCCGCCGGTAGGTGTGAACTTTCTTCAGCAACAGCAGGCCGAAGAATGAGTCGTACACGATGACGAATCCGAAGAACGCGACGAGGAAGTCGACGTTGTATATCGTGGCCACGATGGCGGTAACTGGGCCGGCCAGCGTGTTGTAGACGGCGTGGATGAGCGAAGCGATGAGCAGTCCCTTCAGCACGATTGGGCCGGCATCATCGGGGTTGAACTTCGCCAGACCGAGGTAGTAGCCGGCGAAGGCCGAGTAGATGACGTGTCCCGGTCCTGCGAGTGCTCTGACCGCGGTGATGTCACTACTGGCCGCGAGTAACTCAACCGTCCCCGTAGCCATCTCGGCGTTTTGGGTGATATACAACGCGTTTTCAATGGTCGCAAAGCCAAGGCCGGCGGCGGCACCGTACACTGCACCGTCGACGACGGCGTCGAAACGGTTGTCGCGGAAGGCGTACAGGCGCACCGCCAGCAACTTCACTGTCTCCTCGACGGGACCGACGATGAGGAAGAAAACGAACACCTGACCGAGGAACGGTACGAGTCCGAACCCGGAACCGATTGTTTGCACCGGTTCGCCAAGGAACCCGTTGAGTACGCCCGCGAAACCGGCGAACAGCACGCCAAGGAGGAACGTCCCCACGAGCAGCGTTAGCGGTTCCTGCGTGGTCACGTCGGCGTAGTAGATGTAGGCCGCAAGGCCGAGCGCTGGCACGGCAGAGAGAATCGCCATCCCAGCAAACAGCGGCTGGTCGCCGAGCGCGCCGAGGCTCCCGAACGCGACCTGCAGGAGGAGAATCGCGATAGCTGTGAGGACAACCAGATACCGCAGCGTCCGTATTCCGATGTGGTAGAGCCAGTGGGCGAACCGGTCCAGTGTCGACCGGGGCTCCCAAGTCGATATCTCGTAGAGGTCAGCAGACCCGTCAGCGTTTACCTCGACCGGGTCCTGCCGTCGCTTTCCCATGTGCCACGTCTACAGTCCGCCTCACCTAACCGTTTGGTTCGGGTATGACCGAGCGAGCACTGGGCGGCGGTATGGCTGTCACTGTATTCAGTCAGGACAGTCGCTGCCAGAACGGACACTTGCAGGAGACGAGAGGCTTTTCGCACGGGGTCACCAACAGGGATATATGACGCTACGCGCGGGTGTACTCGCGGTTCAGGGCGATGTCTCTGAACACGGGGACGCAATCGAGCGGGCAGCAGCGGCCCACGACCGGACCGCGGAGGTCGTCGAGATACGCGAGGCAGGCCTGGTCCCGGACTGCGATGTCCTGTTGCTACCGGGCGGGGAATCGACCACGATTTCGCGGCTCATCCACCGGGAAGGCATCGCAGAGGAAATCGAATCTCATGTCGAGGCCGGCAAGCCGGTGCTGGCGACGTGTGCCGGGCTCATCGTTAGCGCGACCGACGCACAGGACGACCGCGTCGACACGCTGAACGTCATCGACGTCTCCGTCGAACGCAACGCCTTCGGGCGACAGAAGGACAGCTTCGAGGCCCCGCTTGACGTGACCGGGCTTGACGACTCGTTCCCGGCGGTGTTCATCCGCGCACCGGTCATCGACTACGTCGGCGAGGACGTCGAAGTGCTGGCGACGTGGGACGACCGTCCGGTCGCCGTCCGTGACGGACCGGTCGTCGGCACGTCGTTCCACCCCGAACTGACCGAGGACCCGCGCATCCACGATCTGGCCTTTTTCGACTCGGTGGAGTCGTAGCGACGGCCTGAAGGCCCCGCTGACCGAACGGCGGCTATGAGCGACGACACCGGTGACGTTATCGACGAACTGTTCGCTGTCATTGAGGACCGCAAGGCGAACCTTCCAGAGGACTCCTATACTGCGTCGCTGTTCACCCACGAGAAGGGCGAAAACGCCGTACTGGAGAAACTCGGCGAGGAGACCACGGAACTGATTCTGGCGGCCAAGGACGACGACACCGAGGAGTTGGCCCACGAGTCGGCCGACATCGTCTATCACCTGCTCGTTCTGCTGTCGATGAAGGAGATGGATGTCGACGATTTGCGTACAGAACTGGCCAAGCGGCGGTAAGGCGACCCGTCACCAGGAGAGGGGCACGATAGATTGACACGGATACAGTTCATATCAGGAGGTATGGGCCATGTGGTGTCGGGCATTACAGTCCTCTGTGTCGATGATGAACCGTCGTACGCAGATCTGATCGCGACACATCTCGAACGCAACGACGAGGCGATCGACGCCACCGGCGTCACGAGCGCTGCGGACGGGCTGTCGTATCTGGACGAACACGACGTAGACTGTATCGTCAGTGACTACGACATGCCCGGTATCGACGGGCTGGAGTTTCTGGAAACGGTCCGCGCCAGAGACCCGGACATGCCGTTTCTGCTGTTTACAAGCCAGGGGAGCGAGTCGCTCGCAAGCGAGGCAGTCTCGGCCGGCGTCACTGACTATATTCAAAAAAGACATGGGTCCCAGCAGTACGCCATACTCGCGCAGCGAATCCGAAACACAGTCGAACGAGTCAGAGCGAAAGCAACAGCCGACGCCGCACAGACACGGACAAAACAGATTCTCGACGCAACGAGCGATGCGGTTCTCGTCAGCGTCGCCGACACCGTCGTGTACGCGAACCCGGCGGCAACTGAACTGTTCGGTGCCGCCGACAGCGACGAACTCCGCGACCGGCCGCTGACTGACCTCGTCGAACCGACGGCTGACGGCGGAGTCGAGACCGTCGAACGCGTCGTCGGGGACGACCGGACGGCTGGCCAGGTCAGACGGATGATACGAACGCTGGCCGGCAACAGCGTCCAAGCCAGCATCACAGCCTGTGACGTGACCTGGGACGGCAACGACGGCACAGTGTCGGTCATCAGCGACCGAAGCGATACCGACGAGCGCGAGCATCGACTCGAAGCGCTACACGAGGCCACCCGGCACTTGATGGCCGCCGAAGTCCACAACGAAGTCGCCGGTATCGGTGTCAACGCCGCCGCGGAGATTATCGGACTTGACGCAAACGCCGTCCACCTCATCAACGATGACGGGCAGTTAGAACCCGTCGCCGCGACCGCGTCGGCTCGGGAGTTGGTCGGTGATATCCCAACGTTCGAGCAGGGCGACAGCATTGCCTGGCGGGTGTACGAACGTGGCGAGGCGACTGCAGTTCCAGACGTGCGGCTGGAAGAGGACGTGCAGAACCCCGAGACGCCGATACGCAGCGAGCTATATCTGCCACTGGGGGAACACGGCCTTCTCATCGCCGCATCGGCGACTATCGACGCTTTCAACGAAGCAGACATCGTCGCTGGACGGGTCCTCGCGGCAAACATGGAGGCGGCCCTCGCCGCCGTCGAGCGCGACAAACAGCTCCGTGACCGTGAGCAGGAACTGTCGACGCAAAACGACCGTCTGGAACAGTTCGCAACAGTCGTCAGTCACGACCTTCGCAACCCTCTGAACGTCGCTATCGGTCGGCTGGGTTCGTTGAAAGAGGAGTGTGACGACGACAACGTCGCTGCGATAGAGCAGGCACTCGACCGGATGCAGGCGTTGATAGACGACCTCCTGTTGCTGGCCCGGACCGGCGACAGCATCACCGAAATGGAAACGGTGGCACTGGAAACGGCAGTCGAGGACTGCTGGGAGGTCGTCGACACCGGCGACGCAGCGCTGGTGGTCGACACCGACCGCAAGATACAGGCAGATGCGACGCGGCTCAAGCAGTTGCTGGAGAACCTGATCCGAAACGCCATCGAGCACAGCGCCACGGACGAGCAGATGCAGTCTGGCGGTGCCAGCGACTACGACGGTCCGGGCGTGACAATAACGATGAGTGCGATTCCGGGGGGGTTCGCCGTCTCGGATGACGGCTCGGGCATCCCCGAATCCGACCGGGAGACGGTGTTCCAAAGCGGCTACTCGACGACGACTGACGGCACCGGGTTCGGGCTCTCGATTGTCTCACAGATCGCCGCTGCACATGGTTGGACGGTTACGCTCACTGAAAGCGATGCCGGCGGTGCACGCTTCGAGTTTACTGGTGTCGACGTGGTGTCGGAAGAATAGGGCGCTCAGTCGTCGTCTTCGTCGCGGGCTTCGCTCATGTGCTCCCAGATTTCGGTACAGCCACAGCCGTCCTCAACGTCCGCGAGATGCGCCCGCTCCGGGTCGTCTGCTTTCGACTTCGTCATCGTCTCTGTCATGTAGTTACTGAGAGTTACCGGAGTTGATAAGGGTTGTCTGCGATTCGGTGTCAGACTGCTCGGCTGTCGATTCAATCGCCGGCCGGTACCAGAAGCTCCCGTCTCACTCGTCGACGGGCGCAAACCGGTGCCTGACGACCTCGCTGTCGTCGTCCCACTCGAAGCTGCCGTGAACCTTTTTCATTCGTTCCTTGTACGCAGCGAGGTCCTCTGACCCCTCTCGCTGTGCGTCCTCGTCAGTCATGTCGCCAAGCGTCCGGTGTGTTACGTCTGTCACCTCGAACTCGGTGCCGTCTATCTCGAAGGTATCGCCCTCGTCAGCATACTGGTGACCACGGTGCATCTGGGTGACCCGTCCCTCGGCGGCCATCTGCTGGACGTGGTCGTTGGGCAGAATCTCGCCGGCGTCAATCTGTGCCATACTGGAGTTGCGGTCGGGGCGTTGAAAAACGTGACTCGCAACAGTTTGGGGAGCGATTGAACGCGCTTTTACGCTCCGGCCGTCAACGGGACCTATGAGCCATCCCTTCGAGGGTCTGCCGACGACGCCTACCGCCGAGGAGCTCGTGGACAAAGCCTTCTCGCGGGCGTCACGCGCCGGCGGGGCCAAGGACGGGAACGAAGCCCAGCAGTCGATGCTGATGACAGCGTCGAACATCGCCTCCGACAACATGGAGAACGTGGTGACCGCGTGGCCGACGATTGACGACCTCGACCCCTTCTACGTCGAACTCGCCGACGCTGTCGTCGGCGAGGCCTACCCCGCGGACGACGACCCCGGCATCGACGCGCTGAAACAGCACCTTTCGGAGATCTCGTGGGCCGCCGACAAGGTCGTCGAGATCCGGCAGGAGTACGAGAGCCGCGTCGCCCGCGGCGATATCGACACTGCCCGGAAGCTCCGCAAGCAGGCCTTCGCCCGTATCGCCGACGTCGTCGAGGAAGTCGAAGACGACCTCGCCGCCGTCTCGACCGCACACAACGCCCTCAAAGACATCCCCGACATCCGCCCGGACGAGCCAGCCATCGTCGTCGCGGGCTACCCTAACGTCGGCAAGTCGTCGTTCGTCAACCGCGTCACGCGGGCCGACAACGAGATCGCCTCGTATCCGTTCACGACGACGCAGATCCGCGTCGGCCACTTCGAGGACCAGCGCATCCGCTACCAGCTCGTCGACACGCCCGGCCTGCTCGACCGCCCGCCGGAGGACCGCAACGAGATCGAGTCCCAGGCCGTGAGCGCGCTCGAACACCTCGCCGACGCAGTCCTCGTGTTCATCGACCCGAGTGGCGAGTGTGGCTATCCGCTCGCGGACCAGCTGGAACTGCGAAACGCCATCGAAGCGCGCTTCGACGTGCCGGTGCTGACCATCGCGAACAAGAGCGACCTCTCGACGGACGTGGAGGCCGACCACTACATGAGCGTCACCGAAGACGACAACGTCGACGGCGTGTTGCAGGCCGCTATCGACGCGGTGGACTACGAACTCGAACTGCCGTTTGACGAGTAGCGAGACGCCGACCACCGGGAGGCGTCTCGAAAGCGCCGAGCGGGGAGCCCGGCGACCCGCGAGGACTGCGGTCGCCATTGCGAGGACTGTGGTCACCAACAGGCAGTGTTTTGAAAACGCGAACAGGGAACGGTGTAGCGAATAAGAACGGCTTATTCTAGTTCGTACGTGACGCTAACCGAAGCGTCGACGGTGACATCGCCAGGCTGGATGTTCGTCCGTCCGCCGGCATCGGACGCCATTGCTTCCGCGTACACGACGGGGCGGCCGTGGTTGCTGGTCTGGACCGTGACAGCGTCACCGACGGATCGATCCTCCGCAGCGGCGACGACTTCGGCGTCCGTTCGGGCGTTGTCCATAGCAGTCGTCAGGGCTTCTTCACGGGCGTCCTGCCTTGTCTCCTCACTCAACGAATAGCGCACACCCTCGACGCGGTCCGCGCCGGCATCGACGGCGGCATCGATGAGTGTCCCGGCAGTCGAAACGTTGCTCGTTTCGGCCTCGACGGTGTGGATCGCCACGTAGCCCACCTGTTCGCGGCCCTCTCTACTCTCCTCGTACTCGGGGCGGATCTGGAACCGCGAGGAGGTCACGGTTGCGCCCTCGTCTTCCAGCGCCGACGTGATGGCGTCGGCGTCGCCGCTGAGATTGTTGCGTGCCGCTTCGGCGGTCTCACCGCGACCCACGGCAGCGACGGTGACAGTTGCACGGTCGGGTGCGCGTTCGACGGTGGCGTCCGCGTTGACGCTCACAGTCGAGTTCGACGACGGCGCGGTGGCCCCGGTGTCCGCGAATGCGAACCCGACGCCGCCGGCAACAAGCAGTGCTAGCACGCCAGCGATTGCGAGTGGTCGTGATACCATATCGTCTCCGACACACCCCGCGGTATTTATGCCGTCGAACGCTCAAAGTCGGTTTTGAGCGTTAATCGCTGCGTTCGATAGTGACGTAGTGGACTTCCGTCGTGACGTTCCGGCCGGCCTGTTCGTCGGCTATCGCGTCCAGTCGGTCTACGAGCGTCGGCCGCGTCGCATCCGGCGGCAGGCCGACGGTGACAACGACGCGGCGGGGCTGTTGGAAGATCGCAGTGTTGGTGGACTCGACTTCGACCGACAGCACGCTGGCAGGCGGGCTGACGCTTCCCTCGATGCCCTCGCGGATGTCCGACTCCGTCGTCGCCTGCTGGTAGGAGTCGAAGGTGACGCCGCCCAGAAACGCCGACAGGACGAGTATCGACAGGACGAGAACGCCGATGCGTTTGAGAGTCGCCGATCGCGCGTCGCTCTCCTGAAACCAGTGTTCCGGGCGGTAGCCCTGGTACCAGAGTCCGACGAGGACTGCGAGGTTGATAGAAAGAACGTTCACCAGCAGCAACACGGCAGAACCGAGACTGACGAGCGGCTGGCCCCAGGCGATGCCAATGCCGACCGTGGCCGCCGGCGGGATGAGTGCGACGGCGATCATGACGCCGACCAGTGCCGTCGAGACGCCGCTGGTGAGGCTGACGACGCCGGCCGCGCCAGCGCCGAGTGCGACGACCAGTGAGAGGAAATCGGGGGCGACCCGCTCGCGTATCTGGCCCACCGCGGTCACGTCAGCGAGCGGCGGGATGACGTTGGCGTGCCGGACGAACAGGGCGAAGACAGTCGCGCTTGCCACAGCGAGTCCGAGCCCGATGGCCTGAAGTTTGACGCCCTGTGCGAACATCTCGTGGTCGTCGACGACGGTGCCGACGTTGGCGGTCATCGCCGGGCCGATAAGCGGTGCGATGACCATCGAGCCGACGACGACAGCGGGGGAGTCGAGCAGAAGCCCCGCAGTCGCGATAATCGCGCTGATGACGGTCATCAGCGCGTAGTTCGACATCGAGGGCGCGAGATCGTTCGCCTTCGATGTGAGTTCTTCCCGGGCGATGCGGTCTTCGTCTTCCTCCTCGGCGTACTTCTCTTCTAGCTCGTCGAACTGGCTGGAGATGACAGTGTTCGCGTCCACGACGACCGTGTAGCCGTCGTCGTTGATGCCGACATCCCGCAACTCTTCGAGGACTGGTTCGAGCGCGTTTGTCGGGACTGGAAAGGTGACGACAGCGGTGAACTCCCGACCGCTCGTCTCGTCGGTGAGCACGTAGTCGATGCCCTCGTCGGCTAACACGCCTAACACGGCATCACGCTTCCCGGTCGGAATCAGTATCTGTACCAGCCGCACGGCTCCGGGTGGGACCCGCGAAGGTAAAAAAGCGGCTAGTTAGCGGGTCGTGGGTGCAGAACTGGATTGAAATGCGATCGTGAATCACGAAACAGTCGGTCCCCGCGAAACGGACGCGCTTTTCCCCGCTGGCGGAGTACACGGGGTATGTTCGAGTCACGACCGGACCGGGACGCCGAGGTGGTGCTCGTCGGTCGGTCAAACGTCGGGAAATCGACGTTGATGCGCGAGATAACGGGCCACACGTTCGACACAGGCCAGCGACCCGGTGTCACGCGTTCGCCCAACCACTTCGACTGGGCCAGCGCCGACTTCGTCATCAGTGACCTCCCCGGTTTCGGATACATGAAAGGCGTCCCCGAAGACGTCCGCGAGGAAATCAAGACCGACGTGATCCAGTACACTGAGCGGAACGCCGAGCAGATTCTCGTCGGTATCCTCGTCGTGGACGGCAAGTCGGTTATCGATATCATCGACCGTCACTCCGGTCCCGACGAGATCCCCCACGACGTGGAGATGTTTCACTTCCTCCGGGAGGTCGGCGTCGAACCGGTCGTCGCCGTCAACAAGATGGACAAGGTCGACGACAAGGACGAACGCCTGAATGAACTCTGTGACCGCCTCGGTCTGCACCCGCCGTGGCAGCAGTGGCAGGAAACTATCGCACCGATCAGCGCAAAGCGCGGCTCCACCGAGCCACTGAACGAAGCCGTCCGACACCACCTCCACGAGGTCCAGCGGGACGATCTGTTTCAGTTCTTCTGAGCGGCTAAATCGTTCATAACCCAGCCTTACCCGAAGATATCCCGTGTGACGGCTGAAATCCAGCGTTTGGTATCATGCGTCGTCTCGGACCGTATATGTTGCTTTCGAGAACTAATCATTCGTTAGTAGTGAAATGTAGCATATTGTCGCATATATAACAATATGCAGTAACCGCGTACAGACGAGAACGATGAGTCAGATGATTGTCTATCTCGGTCCGATACCGGGCCAGCATCTATCGAGGTGGCTATGAACCAACGCTCGTACGACTTCTTTGGCGACGTTGTCGTAACGGTTCTCGGGGCTGGCGGGCGGACGAGCCGGCAGTACCGGAAGATGTACGATCAGTTCGAGACCGACACACCTGTCAACGATCCCGACATCGTCATCGAAGAGACGACAGACGAGGTCCACGCGGAAATCGTTCTCGGGGACCCTGACGACCATTACGCCTGGACTGGCGACGAGTTCGTCATCCGAAACGGGGCGGACTTCATGGCGGTGACGCCGGGCTGGCAGCACATCCGAGTGACACACGGCTTCGAGCCGTTTTACTCCATCTATCCGGTCGAGTTCCACATCCGACAGCAGCGGGCTGCGCGACAGCAGGCGCTGATACACGCCTCGGGCGTGCGACTCGACGGCCGGACGACGCTGTTTCCGGCTTGGCGCGGGGCCGGCAAGACCAACACCTTGCTGTCGCTGTTGCGCGAGGGTGCGGACTTCCTCTCCGATGATCGGCTCTGGGTCGGCGCGGACGGCACGGCTGTCGGCTACCCGCTCGGTGTGAACCTCCAGTCGTTCAATATCGAGTCGTTCCCCGAAATAAAGCGACAGCACGACACGGAACTGGACCGGCTGCGCAGTGAACTCCACGGGTTTATCGACGAGCAAGTCGACAGAACCGGTTCGTTCCCGGAAACAGCGCTCAAATTCCTGAACGAGACGTTTCTCGGCGATGATAGCCGGGACTTCACGAATATCTCGGACCTGTATCCGCGCGCGGAATACGTTGAGCGGTCGACTGTCGATTCCGTCGTTTTCCTTCAGGCCGCACCGAACCTGGAGACAATCACTGTAGAAGGCATCTCGACCGACACCGCGATGTCGGCCACGTCGTCGATCTGTAATTTCGAGTGGGATGGGCGGCTCAGGGAGTACTTCCACGCCTACGATTCGCTCGTCGACGACGGCTCAATGGTTGCCGCTCTGGATGCGGTCGTCGAACAGGAGCGAGCGACGTTCCGCGAGCTGTTCGACGACGTAGCGACCTACCGCGCACACATCCCCCGGAAACGGGACTGGGGCGACCACAACCTCGACACCGCCATCGTCGAGGCCGTCGAATCGCTTGACTCCCCGCGTGTGATACAGGCGATGGACTGAGCCGAGTATCGTATATGCGTCGTGAAAACGGAGTGAAACCGAGAGTGACGGTGAGCCCCCTGGCTGTGAGTCAGTGGATAGTTGTGACGAAGAGTCCCTGTAACGATAGCGCCGAAAAACAACAGCATACTCGCAGTAACCGATCAATAACTAATCGCCGTTCGGCGAACGGGTCTGTGTTCGAGAGCCTAGCAATGTATCGATCACATGCCGAGGCCACCGGCCGGTGGCAGACGCAACAGTATCATCGTGGCTGGCGAGACAACAGGTGGATCACAAAGCGATGGGGTTGCGCCCAGACTCACCACAGGACCTGTTCCGGGTGTGAGTATGGACAGTAGCGACAGGTCCGACCGGCTGGCCACCACGACCAGACGACGGGTGCTCAAAGCCGCCGGTGCTGGCGTGGGCCTCACCGCGCTGGGAACCACCGCCAGTACCGGCCAGCAGTCGGACTACTGGACAGTCGTTGCACTGCCGGACACGCAGGTGTATGCCAAAGAGGGAACGCCCTACGGCAAGGACCAGACGCAGTGGATCGCTGACAACGCGGACGCCGAAAACATCGCGTTCGTCAGCCACGAGGGCGATGTGGTCGATCACGGTGACAACGACGCGGAGTGGGAGTACATGGACGAAGCCATGTCCACGCTCGATGGGGTGGTCCCCTACGCCACCGTGACGGGTAATCACGACTACGCGACACTGTGGGATCGGAATTCCTCTGTTGCGAAGTACAGAGAGTACTTCGGCCCCTCGCGGTACGAGGACCGGGACTGGTTCGGCGGGGCAGGGCCAACCGCCGGTGGCGAAGGTCGGGACAACCTCAGCACCTACCAGCTGTTTTCTGCCGGCGGCTACGACTTCCTCCATCTCGCCCTGGAGTGGGAGCCGCCGGGACCGGTGGACGACCAGTCGACAACGCTGGGCTGGGCACAGGGTATCCTCGACCAGCATCCAGACCGGGCGACGATACTCACGACGCACTCGTATCTCCGCGACGGGCCACAGCGACGGACCCGGGAGGTGCAGGAGGCGAACGGCATCGGGAGCATGGGACAGACCGTCTGGGAGGAGTTCGTCGCGCCGAACAACCAGATATTCATGGTTCTCTGTGGCCACTGGCACGATGGCACGGGCAAGAGCAGCGGGGAAGCCCATCAGGTGTCGACAAACGTCGACGGCTCGTCGGTGTACGAACTGCTCGCGAACTACCAGACCCGAGACGATGGCGGGCACGGCCTGCTTCGCCGCATCGAGTTCCGTCCGGGGGACGGTTCGGACGCGCCGGATCGGATCAAGGTCCGGACGTACTCGCCGAGGACGGATGAGGAACAGACCGACGACGACTCGCAGTTCGGGTTCGACCTCGACTTCGACGCTCGGTTCGGTTCGTCGTCACCCGGGACGCCGACACCGACGGCGACACCGGACACGCCAGACATACCGACTATCACGTTCCAGCAGGGGACGGACGGCTACAGCGGGGCGACTGACACGGTGATACGCGCCGCCGAACCGGAGGCGAGCTACGGCACCGCCGAGACACTGTCTATCGACAGCAGCGATCCGGAGGGGTCGGGCAGTACCACGCAGGTTCTCCTCCGTTTCGACGGTATCATCGGGACAGACGGCGGGCAGATACCGCCCGGGTCGGACGTGAAACAGGCCACTGTAGCGCTTGAAACGTCGGACGAGGGGGATGGCGCAGCGGTCCATCGACTGCGAACGGAGTGGAGCGCCGATTCGACGTGGGCGTCGTTCGACGGTGGCATCCAGGCAGATGGTTCCCAGGCCGTTGCCGAGGCGGTCACACGAACCGGCGCAGTAGAGACGGGTAAGACTTCGATTGATGTGACGGCGAGCGTGCAGGCGTGGGCAAACGGCGCACAGAACGCCGGGTGGGTGTTTCGCCCGCTCGGGAACGACGGCTGGGACATCCAGAGCGCCGACAGTTCCAGACCACCAACGCTGACTATCAGCTACACTCCAAGCGAAACGGTGGCCGGTGATGTCGACGGCGACGGTGACGTCGACACTGACGACGTAGACCGACTCCAGCGGTCGATTGCCGGCGAAGACGTCGACATCGACCGGGACGCGGCAGACGTCGACGGCGACGGCGACGTCGACATCGGCGATGCCGTTGCCGCCCGGAACTTGGCAGGAGATAACCCATGAGAGCCAGCCGAACGCTTGTTATCGCCGTTGCCCTGACAGTCGTAGTCGGCACGCTCCCGATAGCGGTCGCTACCATAGCTCCGGGGTCAGCAAGCGCGATTTCGGTCGGTACCACTGTCTCGGGAGCGTCCGGCGACGGCCTCGCCGTTGCTCCCGGTGAAACAGTCACCGTGCAGGTCTGGGCCAACGCAACGGCAGTGCGTGGCTACCAGACCAATGTCACGTTCGACCCAACTGTCGCGGAGATCGACACCGTTGCCGGGAGCGACGACTTCGACGACCCCGTCACAAACGTGAACAACGAGGCCGGCTGGGTTGCGTTCAATCAGCTCCGGCCCGGGGAGACGGACGACCCTGTTCTCGCCGAAATCACGCTCACAGTCCCGGAAAATGCGTCTGGGTCCACACAGCTCGACTTCGTCGACGCGGACACGAAACTGTCCGACAGCGACGGCGAGACTGTCACACCCGAAGCCTACAACAGTATTGAGCTACGCGTCGACACTGGTTCATCGACCCCAACAGACACGGCGACACCGTCGGAAACGGACACGCCAACAGCTACGGAAACAGCGACCAATACTGACGATGGAGCAGGAAACGAGACCGACGATTCTACCGGCAACAACGACAGCGATAACAATGATAGCGATGATGACAGCAACGATAACGACGATGATGATAACAACGGCGGCGGTGGGGGTGGGGGTGGAGGCGGTGCTATCTCCCCACCTGAACCATCGTATTCGATCATAAACACGTCGCTCAACAGAACATCGGTCGCGCCTAGACAGTCAGTCATGGTGTCCGGAACCATCGAGAATGATGGCGACGATGACGGAACGTTCGAAGCGCGTGTCTATGATAACGGAACAGTGACGGGGACGAACGCGAGCCTCGAAATCCCGGAGGGAGAACAGCGTCAGGTGAACCTCACAGTCCGGTTCAACTCATCCGGTGTCCACGCCGTGAAACTCAACACAACCAATGTGGGTAACGTGACCGTTCGAACGGCCAACAGCACCACGAACGGGACGATGAATACAACTGGGAACGAGACCATAAATGGCACAGCAACTGCGACTGTCTCACCGACACCAGATTCGACAGCGTCGACCACTGTAACCGACACCACGACGCAGACTGGCGCAGAGACCACAGCTTCGGACGCTGGGACTGGCACGACGACATTCGCCTCAGAGACGCAGACGACAACAACGGATAGCTCCGGCCCCGGATTCGATCTCGCTGCCGTTGTCGTCTCGCTATCGCTGTTGCTTGGCTGGCTCGGCTATCGACGGAACGGGGAGCAATGAGTCGCGACTGCAGATAGTCAGTTGTTTCCACCATATTCTGCACGGTGAGAACCTTAGACCGAAAGCGGTCGTTCCGATAGTTGAGTCTTGGAGCGAGTACTCCTGCGAAAAAATACCAGATTACCACGCCGGGTGTGCTGAAAGGGCCGAGTATCCGCGACAGCAACTGTATGAAATCAGTGCAAGACTCTCATGCCTCATCTCTACATCGATAACTGCCACTCAGGCGCAGTGCTGTCGCTAATCTGCCGTGTTCTACTGTAGAAGAATTGTTATGGACTCGCCGGGATTTGAACCCGGGGCCTCTACCGCCTCAGCAGGGCCTTCAGGCCGCAACGCGGGGAAGGCGCTTCGGCGGGTATGTGCGAAGAAACCGATGTGCCACTCTGCGGGCGAGCATACATCGGGATGATTCGTGCGTTCGGTGTCGGAGAACCACATGAACGCAACCCCACCACACGAAGCGAAGAACCGCTATCTGAAAGATAAGTCCACCGATGTAACCGATTCGACGGTGTCGAACTACAAGACGACTCTAAACGTCTTCTGCGATTGGCTGTGCGATGAGGCGGGCGTGACGACGTTGAACACACTGACGAGTGACGAGATTCAGCAATTCAAAGAGTGGCGGCTGGAGCGTGTGAAGACAATCACGCTCAAGACCGACATGACGTGCGTGAAAGACTTCATCCGCTTCTGTGAACACATCGACGCCGTCCCAGACGGGATGCACGGGTTAGTCCGTATCCCGAAGCCAAACCGCGAGGACGAGGTAGCCGACGCCGTCCTGACAGGCGATGAGGCGACGAAGATTCTGGAGTATCTGGACAAGCACGAGTACGCGAGCTTGCGTCACGTCATCTTTGCAGTACTGTGGAAGACCGGGATGCGCCGAAGCTCATTGTATGCACTCGACAAGCGCGACTTCGAGGACGGCGCGAACCCATACCTCCGTGTTCGTCATCGGCCAGAAACTGAAACGCCGCTCAAAAACAAGAGTCGGGGTGAGCGTGACGTACGCATAACGGACGAGGTTGCCAGCGTGCTACGTGACTACCTCCGGTTCAACCATCCCGACGGTGTGGATGAACACGGACGCACGCCGCTACTCACGTCGTCTCACGGGAAACGGTGTGAGCCTTCCACCATCCAGCGGAACATCTACACGGTGACTCGCCCCTGCCACTACACCGGGAAATGTCCAATGGACCGTGACCTCGATGAGTGCGAGGCTACCTCGTACAATACAGCCAGTAAGTGTCCTGCCTCGGTAAGTCCCCATGCGCTCCGGCGAGGGTACGTTACCGAGGCATTGAACGCAGGCCAGCCTAAGGATGTGACCGCCGACAGAGTGGATATGTCTCATGAGGTCATGGACAAGCACTACGACAAGGCGACGAAGAATGAACAAATGGAGCGAAGGGAGGAACATATCATAGACGTATAATTCAGCAGTCTGAAAGAAGATTTAGTCGTCTTCAGTTTCTTTCGAAGGTAAATCTAAATCTTCCCAACCCAAATCATCAACAGTTAACTCAGTGTCACTATTTAAGAACTCCCGTTTCTGCTCTGGAGTCCAGTAGTGCCCATATTTCACAGCAGACTTTTCTCTTTTTGTAAGTGGGAAACCATACTCACAGTCACTTGGATTAGTTTCCCCACTTGACGGATTCTCGCTTTTATATTTTTCAGGATTTAGGTATCTATCAGCTTCTCGGCCACTGATTAATTCACCATTTCGGCGGTTATGTACATTCGCCATAGGCGATGAGGCGTCATCGTGATAAGTACCTTTACTATCACCGACAGTTCCCGGCATTGACTCGCCGATTTTATGCTCTTTATTTTTCCGGCGTTTCTTTCCCATCATTTATCCAGACACGGGCAATACATTTTAAACCACGTACAAAAATATCCTCAATTGATACTTTAGAGTCAGACGAAATCGGGTATCAAATCAACAGTTCCAATTCCTTGGAAGTTCGTTCGGTTTAGCTCGACTGAGTCAAGACGCGATGAGGGAGAGGGGAGATTGCCTCACTACCAAATGAACCAATTATCAAAATACCTAAATGTTCGAAAACATCCGACTATTGATGGACTGTTCTATATCTTCGTGAATAGACCGATGCTCAATTTTGTCCGAGTAAACATTCGGTAGATACTGAGCGGTGTTTGTTCTGTCGAAGAAAAGAACTCCTGCAACGTATCGGAATTCTTTCTCAGAGAATATCCCTTCATCACCCCTTTGAATACCAGATATTCGGCCCTTAGAACTACTTGGGAGATAGCCGTTATTTTTTAGATAGTCTCCCCAAACAGGCTCGTACTGTTTTAGTTCTGGAGATATATCCAAACTCCCAGACGTTCCCGTAGTGGTTCCAAGAAGTATCTGCTTCATATCTATTAAATCAAGAAATGAAAGGAGGCTATCGACAAAAATGATAAGAGGGCGGGAGCCTCGCTGTTTTTTCGCCTTCTCCTTCACTCTACTTTCTACAGCCTGCTCTGGGTCAACGGGGAATGCACGAACCGTACTGGATGCTATTATCCCATTTGAGGGGTTGCTTTTTTCAAATTCAATCTCAATACCATAGTTCTCTATCTTTTTTGGAGGGTTGCTCGGGTTGATGTTATCTAAATCATCTAATATATCCTCGACAAATATTTCATTGGCACGAATTTGTTTATAATCATAGGGCATTATGTAAAAATAGTCAGTCCAATTGACAACCGGAGTATACGTTGTCCCATCGAACATATCTGTAACCTTTGTCTGGACATTATCCATTTTATCCCAACTGGAAAGTCGTGTGATTTCAACATCGATACCGTGCCTACCGTAGGAGTCACATTTCAGGTCAGGTAATCCGCTACTCCCCGGCACATCAGCCGGGGTCGGATAACACAACTCATTCATAATCCTACTCCCGCGCAACTCTGAGACGAAGGCGCTAAACTTACCTTTCAAATGAAGTGAATTCTGGAATGAACCTTGGGCAATTGCTTCGGCAGGGGATTTGGCGACTAAACGCTCAACCAAATCAAGATAATCAAGTCGGTTCCGGTCAATCGATTTTCGGAGGTGGTGTTCGTCTCCAGCCTTCTTCATAAACTCTTGAGGAAGAAGGCTCGCTGTATTTGGGTATTTGATTTTGAATCTTGAGAACTTCATGGACGACCAACAGCCAGAAGGTACTTAATATCACTCAAAATTTCGTTAACTTCGTTAAAAATTGAGTCTTGTTGGCTCAGCGGCGTCGGTATGCGATGAGGCGGAGGGGAGTCAGAACACTTCGGGGTAGTCCTCCACGACCCCGCGTTTGGCCTCAACCAGTCCAGCCGACACACGCACCTCCAGCAAGAACCCCTATTCAAACAGAACACTACACCCACATCCCGGGTGTTCGTGGAGAGAATAGTGGAGTGGAGTTTGAATTAGTCTGTCGTTAGAGTGCCTCATTCGGCTTTTTTCGCCACACTTAGGATGCTGGAGAACATCTAATAGAGTGAGGCAGTTCGCGGGTAGGTTCTTATCCCATTCAACAAACCAGTAGTGGAGAGTCTACCTTCGGTACTGTACATTCTCTCGCACTATGAGCGCAACAATAGCACCAGCAACCAGTACAGATGGGTCAAACCATTCGTATACCGGATTGGAGAACGCTGATACGAACTACGCGTCGTGGTTTGACCCCAAAGATGTAGAGACCACAGAGGACTTTCAAAGTGACTCTGATTGGCGGAAGACGAATAAACGAACATATTGGAAGCATCTCGATACTCAGCATCGAGGTCACAAGAACGGAGCCGGTCGAGTCAATCAGGCCTTCCAAACATATCTCTCAAATCGTCACCTATCTCAGTCCCTTGCCAATGGACTCGGCCTCACAGAATCCGAGACGGGGCAAGCCGAGAAATGGTTTCGACGGCTCAAGTTCGACCGGCTTGGCTACGACATTCGACTCTCTGCGTTCTGCGTTTGTCTGTACTTGGTGAAAGAGGATGAACGCGATGAGCGCCAGTCACATCCAAACGCACGTGCGAATTGGCCGAGTACGTTTCAGGACTACTACGATAGTCTTCCAACCGAGCAACAGCGACGACTATTCAAAGCGTACGGGAAGGTGGCGGCGAAACTCAGGTCGTGGACAGTAGGCGAAAGCGAACCCGCGAGCAGAGACATAGACAAGTATGGGGTATCTGATGCACAGTTCAACCGCTAAGAGTCGAGAGTGACGGGGATGGGGTACTTATACCCGTTACCATTCCATAGGGTGGACGGTCATTGAGAGTGGCGACTCAGCGGTTGGAGGTAGAACTACCAATCTCAGTTTAATTCGAATCTCAAACGCGATGACGGGGCGGTTTTAGACCACATTGAAGTAGTTCTCGTATTCTCTGCTTGTTTGGGAGTTCTGTTTCTCACTCTAACCAAACGCGCCGTCATCGCGTGAACCATCTAAATCTTCAAGAATGACCACGCACCGCCTACGGGGTTCTAGGCACCTTCTGATGTGGATGGTGACTAACCCCGGAACGGCAAGGAGAAGGTCGGCTCACCACACAGAGAATAGCTGTGGAAGTTATTAAGCCCCTTCAACAGATAGGCAACCGTCGTCTTTCTTTCTGAAAGCATACCAACCGAGGGGAAATAGAACTGTGATTAAGAGAATGATAGCGGTTCCCATGTGATATGAGATAAATTGACTGGCGAATTCCCGAGGAAACAACGAAAGGGCAAGAACGCTTCCGAGAGAGAACGCATAAAGACATTCTACGAACAATTTTTGTCTCTCGAAGTCACCGAAGCTATAGTCGTAATAAAGTAGAAATCCAATCGCTAACGCGGGAAATCCGTATAGAAAAGCAACAATAGAGCCGTCACCACGCAACGCACCGATTATCCCGATTATCCCCGCGAAGGCACAAAGTGCGCCTACAAGAGAGAGAAGTGGTAATGCGATTCGGGTTAGAGTTGACGGGGCAGGGGGTGATTCCGCGCGTTCCTCTGTGCGGATTGTGACATAATAAAACACCACACCAAACAATCCAATTACACTAACGAGAAGGAACCACGGAGTAGCGTACTTGTTTCGACTGTGGGAATCAATTGTGACCGCACCTGTCATTATAAGCATTGGAATCCCGATGAACGGGATTAGGTCAGTTAGTGCCACATTATCAAGTCACAAACAGTTGGTTAGTAACTGCCGATAGGTTGAGATAGTTGTATAAATCCCGTTGATAGTCTTAGCGAAACTATAAATATTCTAATGTTTTCTCCATACACTCTGCTTTTCCATACTCATACTCTCTGAAAAACGGCTCTACAGGAAACGCCAAATTGAAGTTAAAATTGGCAGAATTCTGAGGCGAGGTTACCTAAGTGTACCTCAGGCCCGCACCTTCGTGTGCTAACCGCGCAGTCGGCCTGCCTGTCGTGCCGGAAGTTCAGGGTTGTGTACCAGAGGTTCCACAAAATGAGCCGGCCCGCTGATTGAGGTGAAATGGTGTCTACTGAACCTGCCTCATCGCGCTATCTATTGAGGTCGCCACTTCAAGATTAGAAAGAATGGGAGGCAATAGAGGGATAGTTTGTACGGTGGTTCAGAGAACTAACTCACTGAGGTTCAATGCGATGAGGCGGGGAGTGTAGACAGAGATGTGGGGTTCATCTCTGGTGTGGATTGCATCACCGCAGAACCGAACCCCGGTGTTCTGAGCCACTGCAGAGTTGAAGCTTGAATCCACTTTCTCCCCCTCATCGCGGTGAAGACGGGAATGATACGATAAAATCTAACACAAATCGGTAGTATGTCCTAACCTTCGCTCTCGACAGACTGCAGGGCAAACCTTTCGTTGCTGAACACTCTGTACAATTTATGAAGGCTTTCGGTCACTACTTTGATTTTCTAAACAAAGGAATCGAAGATGAGTTGAAATCATTAGAGTACGACGGGAGTACCACGGCTCGGTTCTGGAGTGAAGACGATGAGGAGTTCCGCAGTTATAGGATAGAATTCGAACCAGCGGAGATAGTAGAATTCGTTGAATCGGCCCGAGCATACGACCGTTTCCTGAAACTACGCGATGAGGGATGCACTCCTAAAGAAGCATTAGAAGGGGTCGATAACGAGAAAGTCCGGAACCGAGCCAAAGAGTACGCTGAGTGGGCTGAAGGGGAAGAAAACGTAAACCCATGGTGCTTTGCCGCCTTTATCACAGACGGGCTTGAGTCGCTATTATCGGGTCATAAACCCCACCGGTATCAAGTTAGAGGGGATTCACCCGTCGCTGATAATATTACAGCATTGAAAGATATGTTGTTCAATATAAAAGAGTCGGCTCTATTCCTACAAGACCGACGAGAGGACAGACCTCCGTTTGAGGTCACCTGTGAGAACGATATTCAAGACCTCCTGCTTGCAGTTATTAAGCCAACGTTTCAAACAGCAAGAATTGAGGAATGGACGCCGAAGCACGCCACTTCTTCGAAGAGAGTAGATGTTTCTGTCCCTGAGATTTCGTCTATTGTAGAAACAAAGTACGTTCGAAACAGTAGCCATGCAAACGGGATTGGAGATGAGCTGAAAATAGATATTGAGAGCTACCATTCTCACGAAAATTGCGCAAATCTCTTCGCTGTAGTTTGGGACGGGAACTCAGAAATTGTTGATAAGTCTAATCTGGAGTCAGACCTCACCGGGAGACGGAGTAAATCGGGTGATGAGTTCGACGTTGAAGTGAAAGTCATTCAGTAGAATAAGGAACCACCGGTATTCTACAATAGCTTCGTTCATTCTCAAAAACCACCATACAGCGAGGGGTGGATTCGAAGAAATCATGAACACACTACCGGCAAACTGTGCCTCACGACGGAGCGAACACACGGCTCAACGGTGTGTAGGTTATATAAAGAACGACTGCCTTGGGGCGATTACCGAACGAGCGAAATTCGCATGGACTCGCCGGGATTTGAACCCGGGGCCTCTTCCTTGCGAAGGAAGCGATCTGCCACTGATCTACGAGCCCGCGTGGTCTGCCACTCGAACGCGGAGTTATAAAAACCCTGCGCGTGAGAGCGGCCTTCGATAGCGATTCACACTGTCCCGGCCAGCGGTTCGGACGGGTGGCACACCGACGCTGTCGCGAAGCGACAGCCCCCGGAGATTAGTCCTCGAGGACGATCTCGATGGAGACGTCGTTGGGAACCTGGATGCGCATCAGCTGGCGCAGTGCCCGTTCGTCGGCGTCGATATCGATGAGCCGCTTGTGGACGCGCATCTCCCAGTGTTCCCACGTCGCAGTCCCCTCACCGTCGGGGGACTTGCGGCTGGGAACTTCCAGCGTCTTGGTTGGGAGTGGAACAGGACCGGAGAGTTCGACACCGGTCTTGTTCGCGATCTCCCGCACGTCGGCGCAGATGTCGTCGAGGTCCTCGGGGCTTGTGCCCGCGAGCCGAACGCGTGCCTGCTGGGACATACGTTATCGCTCGTTGACGCTGAGGACTTTGCCGGCGGCGATGGTCTGACCCATGTCGCGGATAGCGAAGGAGCCGAGCTCCGGAATCTCGGAGGACGGCTCGATGCTGAGCGGCTTCTGTGGGCGGACCGTCACGACGGCAGCGTCCCCGTTCTGGATGAAGTCGGGGTTCTCCTCGGCGACCTCACCGGAGGACGGGTCGATCTTCTTGTCGATGGACTCAACGGTACAGGCGACCTGTGCCGTGTGAGCGTGGAAGACCGGCGTGTAACCCTCGGTGATGACGGACGGGTGCTGCATCACGACAATCTGGGCCTGGAAGGTCTCGGCGACCGATGGCGGGTCGTCAGCCGGACCACAGACGTCACCGCGTCGGATGTCGTCCTTGCCGACGCCGCGGACGTTGAACCCGACGTTGTCACCGGGCTCGGCCTTCGGGACTTCCTCGTGGTGCATCTCGACGGTCTTCACTTCACCGGAGACGTCAGACGGCTGGAAGCTGACGTTGTCGCCGGTGTTCAGGATACCCGTCTCGACACGGCCAACCGGGACCGTACCGATACCGGAGATGGTGTAGACGTCCTGAATCGGCAGTCGGAGCGGCGCGTCCGTCGGCGGCTCCGGAGCCGGCAGGTTGTTGAGTGCTTCCAGCAGGATTTCGCCGTCGTACCAGTCCGTGTTCTCGGACTCCTCGGCGACATTGTCGCCTTCGAACGCCGAGAGCGGAATGAACTTGGCGTTGTCAGGGTCGAAGCGGACCTGAGTGAGGAGATCCTTGACCTCTTCGACGACCTGCTTGTACTCAGACTCGCCGTAGTCGACGAGGTCCATCTTGTTGACACCGACGACGAGCTCGCCGATGCCCAGGGTGCGGGCCAGGAACACGTGCTCCTGGGTCTGCGGCTGGACACCGTCGTCGGCGGCGACGACCAGGACGGCGTTGTCGGCCTGGGACGCGCCGGTAATCATGTTCTTCACGAAGTCGCGGTGACCAGGACAGTCCACGATGGTGAAATCGTAGGCGTCAGTGCTGAATTCCTGGTGGGCGATGTCGATGGTGACACCACGCTCACGCTCTTCGGCGAGGTTGTCCATGACGTAGGCGAACTCGAATCCGCCCTTGCCCTTCTCTTCGGCTTCTTCCTTGTGCTGTTCGATGACGTGCTCCGGTACCGACCCTGTCTCGTACAGGAGTCGGCCGACGAGCGTGCTTTTCCCGTGGTCGACGTGACCGATGATGGCCAGGTTCTGGTGTTGTTCGTCGCTCATTGTTATCTCTCACGCGCAGAGGCGCTGTATCGGGTTTATTAGCTGGTGGTTCATAAAACGATTTCGAAAGCGTGTAAGCGTCAGCCCGTCGCTTTCTTGCGATTCGGCACGCCATGCCATGGTAGTGTGACACCCGATGACTTAGTGTGAGGGGCTGCTGATACCGGCAGTCACAACCGGATCAGTGTCTTTCGGAGTGACAAACGGAACTGGTGGGTGGGAAAGGCAGCGAATGCGAGAAACGACGCGGCCGCGTTAGAAATCCTGCTGTCCTGTTACAGCCGGCCGATATCGGCAAGCACCGCGCTCGCCGTCTCCGGACCGCCAGCGCCGCGACCGGAAATATTGAGCTGGCCGGCGTGCTCGGTCTCCAGTTGGGCAATGTTCCGGGTTCCAGAGACAGCGAGCGGCGCATTGTCCGGCACAAGTCGCGGGCCGACACGGACAGAGCCCTCGACGACCTCAGCGATGAGTCGGACAGTCCGGCCGTCCGCCCGGGCGAGTTCGAGCGCGCTGCCAGAGATTTCTTGAATTCCCTCGACCTCGGCATCGTCGAGCGTGTACTCCGTTTCGTCGTCTGACAGGACGTTCGCGATGATGACGCCTTTCAGCGCTGCGTCAGTCCCGTCTACGTCGAAGGTCGGGTCGGCTTCGGCGACGCCCAGATCCTGCGCTTCCGCGAGGACGTGCTCGTAGTCGAGCCCTTCGGTCGCCATCCGCGAGAGGATGAAGTTCGCCGTGCCGTTGAGTACCCCGCGAACGGCGGTGATGTGACTCGGGTCGAAGTCGTCGATAGTCGAGAGAATCGGCATCGCACCGCCGACGGTCGCCTCGAACAGCACGGACCCCTCGCTTTCGTGTTCTAGCGAGCGAACGTCCGCGTACCGTTCGGCGACCGGACCTTTGTTCGCCAGCACGGCGTGGCGGTCCCGTTCGAGGGCGGCTTGGACGTGGCTAAAGCCCGGTTCGGCGTCGCCGAGCGTCGTCGGCGTCGCCTCGACAAGCACGTCGTACTCGGCCGAAAGCGCGTCCTCTGGTGCGTCGTTCCCGACGACACCGTCGGTTCGCTTCCGGTCGAGCACTTCGGCAGTGTCGATACCGGCGCTATCGATGACGGCGCTGCTGGAATCGGCAAACGCAGTAACCGAATGGCCGTGGTCGCTCGCCAGTTCGACGACGGCGGAGCCGACGGCACCGGCTCCGATGACGGCGAGCCTCATGCGTCACCTCCCGCAGCGAGGGGTTCGATGACGTGGAGTCCCTTCTCGTCGGCGACGGTACGGATGGACCGCATCGCCTCGTCGACCGCCCCCTCCTCGGTCGCCAGTCGGATGCGCGCACTGGAGGCATCTTCCGTTCCCCCCGGTGCCGACAGCGAGAGGTCGGTCACGGTCGCGTCTGTGGATTCGTGGATCCGCGAGAGCGTGTCGGAGAGGTCAGTGTTGACGAGGTGGCCTGTGAGAATAATCGTCAGCGCCTCGCTGTACTGCTCGGCCCCGGCCTGAATAACGTTGATGCCCGCGTCCCGGAGTGCGTCGACGATCCCGTCGAACCGCTCGGGGGTCGCCTCCAGATCGACCTCCACAGGGATGTGCCCCCGTGGGGTCACGTTCCCCCGCTCGTGGAAGATAGAGAGGAGGTTCCCGCCGCTTGTGGCGATGGGCTCGAGCGCCCGCAACAGTTCGCCCGGTTCGTCGACCAGTTCCAGCCGAACTGTGTAGGACCGTACCTCGTCGGTCGAGTCACTCATCGCCCGCTCACCTCCTGAGTATCTCGGCTCATTGTGGATGACTCAGCAGGGGCACGTATAAGAAACCGTTCGTTTGGTCTCAGGGCAGAAACCGATCGTACAGGTCGTCGATCCACTCGTTGTACGCCTCGCCGCGGGGCGACCCCCAGGGGTTACGCGAGAAGTAGTACATCGCTGCGAACATCCCCGCAAGCGTCAACGCCAGCCCCGTCGGGAGGACGAAACTCCAGATGAACGTCGACGTGCCGGCGATGACAGCAGCGACGAGAAGGTCCACAATCTGATGCAGACGCTCACTCATATCCGGCCGTTCGACGCCAGTAGACCTAAACGTGGGGCCTGCCTCCGTCGAGACAATCACTGGCAGGGAACGCTACGTTTTTTCCTCACCGGTGAAGCGTGTCGTATGTGTACGCCCTCCAGTCATCACCGATAGCGATAGGGACGGCGGTGTTCCTCGTCGGTGTCCTCGCCGTCATTGGAATCGTCCTCGGCGCACTCGGAAGCGCAGTCGTACAGCGGCTCTCGAACCCCGTCGCCAGATATCGGCAGTTGTACCTCGGTCTCCTATTCCCATTCGCCCTGCTGTCGTACGCCGTCTTTCGGCTGGTCGGACTCGGCTACGCAGTGGTCGGCGGAGGGACTGGAGCGGTCGAAACGTTGCTGGCGACGTTCACCGAACTGCTCGCCGCAGGCGTCGTGGGACTGATCGCCTACGCGCCGACCGTTCGCGGCGTCCGAAGCGTCCGGGACATCGAACTCACGACCGGCGGGGCGCTCGTCCGGATGGGACGGTACGTCCTCGGGCTGTCCGTGTTGGTGACCGTCGGCGTCGCACCGCTTGAAATTGGACTCGGGTCGCCTGCGCTGTTTGCCCTCTTCGTCGTATTCTTTGTTGCCGTACTTGCTACAGCACCGTGGCATATCCCACTATTACGGTCGACTCACAGGCCGGCAGAAGCGACTGACGAACGGCTCGATTCGCTCAGACAGCGCGCCGGGGTAGCTGTCCGTGACGTCCGGGTGCTCGACACTAATAAGGAGGAGACGGCGAGCGCAACCATCCGAGGGTTCGGCCGATACCGACGGTTATTCGTGACGAGCACGTTCCTCGACAGCTACGACGACGAGACTGCGACGGCGTCACTTGCGGTGGAAGCGGGTCGTCAGGAGGCACAGGTACTACTCAGACTCGCCGGTGGCCTGCTCGTCGCAGTAGTTCCGCTGTTCGTGGCACTGGCCGACGTCGGCCCGCTGTGGCCCCTCGTCGGTACGAGTCTCGGACTCATCATGGTAAGCCTGTGGGTCACTCGCCGCGGCGTCCGGGCAGCCGACGACTACGCGGCCGAGCGCGTTGGCCCGGAGACCGTCGCGAACGCCCTCGAACGGTACGCCGACGTCCACGACATGGAACCGTCCCGACGTCGCATCCCGAACCCGTTCTCGAAATCGCCGCCGCTGGGGAACCGTATCGATCGATTACGGGCGCAGACAGAAGCGGAATAGCCGAAAACGAGTACAGACGCAGTGAAATCAGACGAGGCGGAGCGGACACGCATACCGCGCGCCGACGGCGCGCGGTTTCCCGCGAATCGCTCCGCGATTCGCGCCTTTTTCGCCCACGTTTTTGCCGCGAGAGGTGAGCGCGTAGCGCTCACCCGAGCGGGAAAAAGGTGGTCTAGAAGTAGTCGATGGCCGGGTTCAGTTCCTGCTTCATCCCCTTGCGCTCGCGGATCTCGCTGATCTTGTCGGGCTGGAGGTTGTCGGCAAGGACCTGGAAGCCGGCGTTCTCGGTGTTCCAGGAGGCACGGCCCTCGGTCGCGGAGCGGATGTCGGAAGAGAAGCCGATCATCTCGTCGACCGGCGCGACGCCTTCGACGACCATCAGGTCGCCTTCCTGGTACATGTCGTCGACGCGGCCACGGCGGCCCTGAATCTCGCCGCTCGCAGCGCCCATGTGGTCATTGGGCACGTCGATGCGGACCTGCTGAATCGGCTCCAGCAGCTTGATACTGGCGTCGATGAGGGAGTTGTGCACGGCCTCGCGGACGGCCGGGATGACCTGGGCCGGACCGCGGTGGATGGCGTCCTCGTGGAGGCGGGCGTCGTGGAGACGGATGAGCGACCCCTGTACCGGCTCGGACGCGAGCGGACCGTCGTCGAGGGCCTCTTCGAGACCTTCGATGACGAGCTCCATCGTCTCGTTGAGGTGCTGGATACCCTTCGTCTCATCGAGCAGGATGTTGGTCCCGTGGATGTGCTCGATGTTCTGGGAGTCGTCCTTGTCCATACCGGCCTCCTGCAGCGCTTCACGGCGCTCCAGTTCCGGCATATCCATCGACGCCTCGCCCATCTTGATCGTCTCGACGATGTCCTCGCCGAGCGGCTCGATGCTGATGTAGAAGCGGTTGTGGTTGTTCGGCGACCGACCTTCGACTTCGCGACTGTCTTCCTGCGGGGCCTCGCGGTAGACAACAATCGGCTCACCGGTGTTGATCGGGATACCCTGGTTGCGCTCGATACGCTGGCCGATGACTTCGAGGTGAAGCTCACCCTGCCCGGAGATGAGGTGCTCGCCGGTGTCCTCGTTAATTTCGACCTGAATGGTTGGGTCTTCCTTGGCGACCTGCTGGAGCGTCTCGATGAGCTTCGGCAGATCGTCCATGTTCTGTGCCTCGACGGACTTCGTGATGACCGGCTCCGAGATGTGCTCGATGGACTCGAACGGCGTCATCTCCTCGCTGGAGACAGTGGAGCCAGCGATAGCGTCCTTGAGGCCCGTGACGGCGGCGATGTTCCCGGCGGGGACGCGGTCGACTTCCTCGCGCTCGCCACCCATGTAGATGCCGACGCTCTGGATGCGGTTCTTGCCCGCAGTCCCGGAGACGTACAGCTCCTGACCCTTCTCCAGCGTGCCGGAGAAGACACGACCGGCGGCGATTTCGCCGGCGTGAGGGTCGACACCGATGTCAGTAACCATCAGGACGACTTCGCCGTCCTCGTTGACCAGCCGCATGTCGTCGGCGAGCTGGGATTCGGCGTCACCACGCCAGATACGCGGAACGCGCATCGGCTGGGCGTCGACGGGGTTGGGGAAGTGCTCACACACCATGTCGAGCACCACGTCGGACAGCGGTGTGCGCTCATGGAGTTCCTGACGCTTGTCGTTGCGCTCAAGCTCCATGATTTCGCCGAAGTCCATGCCGGTCCGCTCCATCGACGGCATCGAGACGCCCCACTTGTACAGCGCGGAGCCGAAGCCGACAGTCCCTTCCTCGACGGAGACCGTCCAGTCCTCGATGTCGTCCATCTCCTCGGTCATGCCGCGGATGAGTTCGTTGACGTCCTGGATGACCGCAAGCAGGCGCTTCTGCATCTCTTCGGGGCCTTCCTGAAGCTCGGAGATGAGGCGGTCGACCTTGTTGATGAACAGCGTCGGCTTGACGCCCTCGCGGAGCGCCTGCCGGAGCACCGTCTCGGTCTGGGGCATTGCGCCCTCGACGGCGTCGACGACCACCAGCGCGCCGTCGACGGCACGCATCGCGCGGGTCACGTCGCCACCGAAGTCGACGTGGCCAGGGGTGTCGATAAGGTTGATGAGGTGGTTCTGGTCCTCGTACTCGTGGGTCATCGAAACGTTAGCCGCGTCGATGGTGATCCCACGTTCCTGTTCGTCTTCCTCGGTGTCCATCGCCAGCTGTTCGCCGGCAGTGTCGTCGGAAATCATGCCGGCACCGGCCAGCAGATTGTCTGTCAGCGTCGTCTTTCCGTGATCGACGTGAGCAGCGATGGCGATGTTCCGGATGTGCTCCGGATCGTCCATCAGTGTCTCACATTCTTGGACGATTTTCTTACGTCGGCCCATTATACAGCTTTCTATCAACAGCAGGGTCAAAAGGATAGTGTTTCACTACGGCCGTGACCGCTCGAAATCCGGCCGTTCGCGTGGCATGGTCTGGCATTCCGACCGATGGATAACTAAAGGCGTATGCTCAGTGATTATAATTATTTGCAGTCGAATGAGTAATGATTGCAAAGGTATTAGCGCCAGCCAGCAGAGGGAAGCGTATGACTCGGCGTCCACACCTCGACACGATCGCAGTCGATACTGAGACGGCGTCAGCAGCAGGGGACGTCACGCTCCCGATACACCTCTCCTCGACTTACGAACTGGCCGGGCTCGACACGGACCTGTCTCTAGAGGACATCGACCCCGGGGAGGGAGAATTCCTCTACTCGCGGCTGTCGAACCCGACACGACACGGCCTCGAACAGGAGTTAGCCGCGCTCGAAGGCGGAGAGCGGGCCTATGCCTTCAGTTCGGGGACGGCAGCCGTCGCAACAGCGGTACTCTCACTGGTCGAGCCGGGCGATCACGTCGTCGCGTTCGACGACCTCTACGCGGGCACGCGACGAATGTTTGAAACGCTGTTCCGGGACCAGCTCGGTGTCGACGTGGAGTTCGTCGACGCGACCGATGTCGACGCTGTAGCGGCCGCGATGACACCGGCAACAGAGCTAGTCTGGGTCGAGACCCCGACGAACCCGGGTATCAGACTCTGTGACATCGACGCGATTGCGGCCGTCGCCGCCGACTACGACGCGACGGTCGGGGTCGACAACACCTTCGCGAGTCCGTACTTCCAGCAGCCGCTGTCGCTCGGTGCGGACCTCGTGGTCCACAGCACAACGAAGTACCTCAACGGCCACAGCGATGCCGTCGGCGGCGCGCTGATTACCGACGACCCCGAGGTCGCCGAACCGGTAGAGTTCCGCCAGCAGATCGCCCTCGGGAACATGCTTGCCCCGTTCGACAGCTACCTGATCTCGCGGGGCATCAAGACGCTGGGTGTCCGGATGACTCGCCACGAGAACAACGCCATGGCCCTTGCGCGGTACCTCGAGGACCACGAGCGCGTCGAAACGGTCCACTACCCGGGGTTAGAGAGCCATCCACAGCACGACCTCGCCCGCGAGCAGATGCAGGGCTTTGGCGGCGTACTTTCGTTCGAACTGACCGGAGAGATGGCCGATGCCAAGCGTTTTCTCGAAGCGTTAGAGACGGTGACGCTGGCAGTCAGCCTCGGTGGTGTCGAGAGCCTAGCGGAGCTTCCGGCAGCGATGACACACGAACCGCTCTCACCGGCGGCGCGGGACGACCTCGGCATCTCCGATACACTCATCCGCCTTTCGGTGGGGATCGAGGACGTCGAGGACCTCCGGGCCGACCTGGAGCGTGGTTTCGCGGCGCTTGAGTCCTGATCGCTGCACGCGAACGCTGCCCCCACCCGTGCATTAATAGCGCTTCGCCCCGTGATATAGTGACACATGGACGTGCACGTGCAGGGTGGGCCGGCCGAACCGTTTCTCGGAGCGAGGGACCTCTTCTCGACGGAACACGACCTGAACCGACCAGTGACTGTCCGGGTCCGGGAGGACCCTGACGAGCGTACCCGCGTCAGCCACAGCGACGACGCCCATAAGCTGACGATCTCCCGCCAGGTCGCCACGAGCGCAATGGCCCGCGAACTCGCGTTACACGAGTACGCACACATGCACCACCACGAATGCGGGCATCCATCGCACACACAATCGACGCGAGAAGCCATTTACCTCGCGCTGGCGGGGCGATCGGTCGAACAGCGAAAGCTCACGCACTGTTACCAGATCGCCAACCACATGAAGGACGTCTACGCCGACGATATCTGGATGCCGGTGGTTCCCGGCGACAAGCTGGTGCCGTTTCTGGAAGCCAGCCTCGCGGCTGCCGTCGCGGACCGCCCCGGCGATCCGCCGACCTGGGATCGCTCGGCATCGCTGACCCGGGTGCGCCACCCCAGCGAACCGGCCGCACGGCTGACGCCGGCTGCAGATCCGGACATCACAGCTGTCAACGCAGCGTTCGCTCTTGCGCTGTGTGAGCGCCACGATCTGGTCGGCTCGGACCACCGCCTGTACGACCTCGCACACGCCGCGGCACAGGACGCCGAATCGGTCGACCTCGCGGAATTCAAGCACCATTTCGCGGCACTCTCGCCCGAACCGGACGAGTCCGAATTCCGGAAGGCGCTCGTCGACGTGACTCGCGCGTACGCCGGCGGCGGCAGTCGCGCGGCAGACTGAAGCCGGATGTCCCGGTGCTGTCGGATTACCGACGGACCGTGTTGTCACACGCAGGTAGGGCCTCGCCGTCAATGACTGCCGTCTTCGCTCACGCGCGAACACGGATTAACCGGCAGAACTGTTTTTGCATGGACTTGTGAACTAGCTGACTATGACCGAGGCGCTTCGTGGCCGACATCTCGACGGGGAAACCGATGTCGTCGGCGAACAAATTCGGGTGTTACACATCGACGACGATCGCGATTTCGTGGCTGTCGCAGCGGATTCCCTGGAGGCCGCGGACGACCGGATCTCCGTCGAAACCGCGACCAGCGCACGAGACGGGCTCGACCGGCTCGCCGAAGACGGGTTCGACGCTGTCGTCTCCGACTACGATATGCCGAAGATGAACGGCATCGAACTGCTCGACGCGATTCGGGAGACGAACCCGGATCTGCCGTTCATTCTGTTCACTGGCAAAGGGAGCGAAGAGGTAGCCAGCGAAGCGATCTCGATGGGCGTTACCGACTATCTACAGAAGTCGTTCGGCGTCGAGGTGTACGAACTGCTGGCCAACCGCATCGAAAACGCGGTCTCCGAGTACCGCGCGAAACGACAAGCCGCCGAGTCAGAGCGCCGCGTCCGTGAACTCACCGAGGCGACCCACGACATCCTCTGGGAGTTCACCGCCGACCTGAGCGAAGTCCTCGTGATCAACTCAGCCTACGAGGACATCTGGGGGCGGTCGGTGGCCAAGCTCCGTGACAACCCGTACGACTTCCTAAACGGCATCCACCCCGAGGACCGCGAACTGATGAAAGACACGATGCGGAGCCTCATGAACGGCGAATCGGCTGACGTTGAATGCCGTGTCAACGCAACAGAGGAGTATCAGCGCTGGGTTTGGATACAGGGTGAGCCGATCACGAACGACGCCGGCGAGATAGTTCGCGTGGCCGGATTCGCTCGTGACATCACCGAGCGGCGGAACCACGAGCGCGAACTCGAAGCCACGAAGAACCAGCTCGCGGAGCACAACCAGACGCTCCGGAAACTCTACGAAATCAGCGCCGACGCCGACGCCTCGTTCGAAGAGAAGATTCAGGCGGTTCTGGATCTGGGCCGGGAGCGTCTCGGGACCGCCGGCGCGTTCCTGTCCTCGAACGATGCTGACCGCGACGAGTTCACTATTCGCTATGCGAGCGGGAGCGACGAACGGCTCACGCCGGGAACTGTCACGCCGCTGTCGGAGTCGTACTGCCGGAAGATGACCGACGCGGGAAGCGTCATGGCAATCGCAGAAGCGTCCGAAGAGGGCTGGGCGTCCGATCCAGCGTACGAACGATGGGAATTCGAGACGTACATCAGCGGCGAGGTCCGCGTCTGCGATACGCACTCGGGGACACTCTGTTTCGTCGACCGATCGTCTCGCGAGACGCCGTTCACCGAGGACGAGAAGACGTTCGTTCATCTCGCGGCGCAGTGGGTGAGCTACGAACTCGAACGTCAGCAGCGCGAGGAGCGGCTCGAACGGTACAAGGAGTACACCGACGACATGCTGGACGCCATCGATGACGTGTTCTATGTCCTCGATAGCGATGGCCGCTTCCGGCGCTGGAACGAGAGTCTGCTGAACGTGACTGGCTACACGGCTGCCGAAGTCGCCGGAACCCATGGAGCTGAATTCTTCCCGGAAGAGCATCGAGACCTTGTTCTGGCCGCGATCGAATCGGTGTTCGAGGGTGATACCACCCGCGTGGAGGTCCCGTTTATTACGAAATCGGGAGATCAGATCCCTCACGAGTTCACGGCGACCCGCGTCGAGGACCCCGACGGAAATCCGATGCTGGCCGGTATCGGTCGGGATATCACCGAACGGAAGGCACGCGAGCAGGAACTTACCCGGACGAAGGAACTCCTCGACCAGGCCCAGCGGATCGCGAGTGTCGGCGGCTGGGAGATAGACGTGACAACCGACCCGCCGGAAATGACGGTGACAAGCGAGTTCTATCAGATACATGGGTTGACGCCGGATGACGAACTGAGCGTCGAATCCATCGTCGACCTGTACCACCCCGACGATAGGGAAGCGGTCATGGCTGAGTTCCATCGAGCGATAGAAACGGCTGAGGGGTACGACATGGAGGTGCGTATCGGAGACGAAGACCACTTCCGGTGGGTCCGCGCGCTGTGTGAACCGGTCACCGAGAACGGCGACGTTGTCAAACTCCGTGGCTCTGTCCAGGATATCACGGACCGAAAGCTCCGGGAGCGCGAACTGGAGGGGGCTCGCGAGCGGATGGAAATCGCGCTAGAGACCACGAATACGGTCGTCTGGGACCGCGAATTCGAGTCCGGCGGCCTGTCGTACTACCCCGGGTCCGAAACACTGTATGGCACCGACATCGAGTCGCTGGACGAGTTTTTACCGCTGGTCCATCCCGAGGACCAGCGGGACGTAGCGGCACGCATCGAATCGGCGACCGAGACTGGCACGTACGAAGCCGAGTTCCGAATCATCCGTGACGGCGAGGTCCGCTGGATGGAGGCGAAGGGCCGCGTCGAATCCGACGGCGACGGGGCTCCAGTCCGGGCGATCGGTATCGACCGTGACATCACCGAACGCAAGCGCCGCGAGCAGGAGCTGGAGGAGACAAACGAACGTCTTGAAGAGTTCACGAGCATCGTCAGCCACGACCTCAGGAACCCGCTATCCGTCGCCGAGGGACGCATCGAACTGGCCCAGCAGGAGTCCGACAGTGAACACCTCGACAGCGCCAGTGACGCGCTCGAACGGATGCGGACGCTCATCGACGACCTGCTCGCGGCCGCACGCGACGAGCAGTCGACGGTTGACGCCGGCGTCGTGGCACTCACGGACACGGCCGAACAGTGCTGGCACAACGTCGAAACCAGCGACGCCGAACTCGCTGTCGAGACGGACGCCGTCGTTCGTGCCGACAGGAGCCGATTGGAACAGCTGCTCGAGAACCTGTTCAGCAACAGCGTCGAACACGGCGGTGACGACGTGGTAGTCACCATCGGAGAGCTTGACGACGGCTTCTACGTCGAAGACGACGGCGAGGGTATCGACGAGGCGAACCGGTCGCGCGTGTTCGAAACGGGATACTCGACATCAGACGCCGGGACGGGGTTCGGGCTCTGGATCGTCGCGGAAATCGCCGACGCTCACGACTGGACGGTGACTATCGACGAGGGGAGCGAGGGCGGCGCACGGTTCGAGATTACCGGCGTCGATATCGTGGAGTGACAGACCGGCGCGTGTTCGTTCTGGCCCGTAGTTGACCGCCGAAGACCAATTCAACCAAGCGTTCGAAGGCCCGCTCGTGCAACCCCGCTCACTCGTTGTCGGAATCGCTCTGGTTTCGCTCGTCGTCCTTGGAGGCTGTACTGCCTTCAGCACTGCCAGCCCAAACGGCGGCGAGCGGACCGTGACGCCCGCCCCGGTCCCCACGCCGGACCCGAGCCTGCCGCCAGGTGTCACTGCCAACAGCATCAGCGACCCCGAGCGGCTCGGCAGCGCCCACGAGCGGCGGCTGACGAACAGGAGCTACACTGTCACGGTCGCCCGAACCGTCCAGTTCGCCAACGGGACGATAGTGCGACGGCTGGAGCAGGGTCGGATGGTGGGAGCCGACGGCGTGATTCTCTCGTGGCGTCACCGGACAGAGCCTGACCGGGGCGGCGGTGACGCTATCGTCAGCAGACGCGCGTGGACTAACGAGTCTGTTCACGTTCTCCGTCTTCAGTATGCAAACGGGACGACGCGGTACAGAGTCGGGGAGTCCCACCGGCGGTATCCGTACCGGCGGACCGCGTACAACGTCGCGAGGACGTTATCGGACGAGAACGCGGCCATCGTCGCCAGCGACACCGACGCCGACCCGCCGACGTACGCACTTGAATCACGGAACCTGAGTGAGGAGTTGGGAACGAGCACGGATCTGGACCGTGTCGAAACGAGTCGCATCCGAGCGGTCGTCATCGGGACGGGGGTTCTCAAGCGCGCATCGGTACGTTACGCCGGGATGCGGGACGGCGCGCCGGCTGTCGCCAACAGCACTGTTCGGTTCAACACCGACCCGGAGACGGTCACGCGTCCGGAGTGGGTGGAGACTGCCCTCGAACAACAGCCCCGAGAAAGTGAGACAAACGCCGAGTCAACGCAGGCGACCGGCTAAACCGAGACGAGCGGCGATACCGCCAACGCGATACCGACAGCGAGCACCGGGTAGTCACGACGGTCGAAGGCAAGCGGCGGCAGCGTCGGGTTCCACGCGAAACAGCGGGCCCGCAGGGCGACCGAAAGCCGGTCCGAGCGGTCGAGCGTCCGTTCCAGCGACCGGACGGCGAGCAACCGAACGCGATCTCGGAGCGGGCGGGCCTCGCCGCCACGAGCGTGGATGGCGTCACGCACCTCCCGAACGTCAGCGAGCACCAGCGGGAACAACCGGACGACGAGCGCCATCCCGATGCCGAGAATCTGACCCGGCTTCCCGGGTATCAGACGCTGGACCGCCGCCCGTGTGTCCCGAACCGGCGTCGACGTGAGATAGGCGGCACTGACGAGCAACACCGGGAGGATACGTCCGACGTGCAGCGCCGAGCGGAGCGCCGGGTCGACCCGAAACCACGGTGGGCCAAGCGCCACACCGGCGACGAACGGGGCCAGCGCCAGCACGGCAAGGACGATCCGATACGAGCGCAGAACGGCCAGCGGCGAGAGCCGGGCCGCCGCGAGCGCACACAGCGCGAACGCGGTCGTCCCGACGAGCCACAGGAGCGTTGGATGAGCGACCGCAGCGATAGCGAACCCGAACTGAAATAGGAGCTTCGACCGCGGGTCCAGCCGATGTGCGACCGTCGAGCCGGGTCGGTAGCTCAACATCGTGGGTCTCTGATGCCGAGGTCCGGAAGGGTATCGAGCGCCTCGGCTGGCGGCGCATCGAGAACGACCTGCCCCTCGTGCAGTGCGACGAGGCGGTCGGCCCGCTCGTGGAGGTCCCGGAGGTCGTGCGTGACGACAATGACACCCGTGCCATCAGCGGCGAGCGCGTCGAGGTGGTCGAGTACTGACTGCCTCGCCGGCCAGTCCAGTCCGACGAGCGGTTCGTCGAGCACGAGGTAGTCCGGTTCCATGGCGAGTGCCCCGGCGATGGCGACGCGGGCCTGTTCGCCGCCCGAGAGAGCGTCGATACGGCTCTCGGCGGCGTCACCGAGGTCGACAGCGTCGAGTGCCGTGTCGACCCGGCGATCGATCTCAGCCCTGTCGAGCCCGAGGTTCTCCGGGCCGAAGGCCACGTCAGCCGCCACGGTCGCAGCGACGAACTGGTCGCGGGGGTGCTGAAACACCATCCCGATACGTGTCCGGGCGACGACGGGGTCGTCCGTCACGTCGGTCCCGTCGACGGTGACCGTTCCGGCGTCGGGCGTCAGCAGGGCGTTGAGATGCCGGACGAGCGTCGTCTTGCCGCTCCCGTTCGGCCCGACGAGCAGACAGTACTGGCCATCAGGTATCGACAGTGTGACCCCATCGAGGACATCGACATCGCCGTACCGATAGCGCAGGTCGCTGACCTCGATCATCGACCGGCGAGATACCCACCCTGCACGATGGCGATCGCGATACCGAGCTTCAGGAGGTCGAATGGAATGAACGGAGCCATGGTAGCCGCGGCGCGGGCGAACGGCAGCCCGGTGACTACTGCCAGCCACGGGATGCCGATAGCGTAGACAACGGCGACTGCTGCGACGAGTGCGACGACCTGTACCGGGACAGAGAGGTCGGCGATCGGTTTCGGTGCTATGCGCCGGTGCGCGATAGCGCCGGCGACGACCGCACCGACCAGGAAGCCGACGAGGAAGCCGCCGGTCCCCTGCCCGGCGATGACGTAGCCAAGGCCCGCGTTCGCGTTCGAGAACACCGGCGCGCCGGCGATACCGACAAGGACGTACAACAGCAGGGCGACGCCGCCCCACAGCGGCCCCAGCAGTAGGCCGGCGAAGAACATCCCGAAGGGCTGCAGCGAGAACGGCGGCAGCGTCCCCGGGAGCGGGATCGATATCTGTGCGAGCGCCGCAGTCAGCGCCGCAAGCAGCACCGCCTTCGTGAACAAACCCACAGTCTCGTCGTCGACAAGGTCGACGGATTGCTCTGTTGCCATGGGTCTCCCTCTCTCGTCAACCGAAATATAGCCAGTGGTTCACAGAGCGCGTTTCCGCCGACCGCCCGTGCCGAGCCTGCCGTCGGTGTCGAGTCCGAGGACTCGTCCTGTGTCCCGGACTCACCGCGACAGCCGGCCAGCCCAGTGGCCCCGGTACCAGCGAGCACGCGAAGATACTTGGGGCGAGACCGGGCATCCCGGCACGGTTTTCGCAGAGATTTCACTGCAGAACAAAGAAGAATAAAGATGTCGGAGACAGCCGGATTAGCGAGCGGCAGCCGCGACGCGTTCTTTTTCTTCTTTCTGGTTAACCGCGTAGGCCTGAACGTCGTCGTTAGCAGCACCGATGAGCTGCTGTGCGAGCGCCTCGGCGGCACTCGTGGTGGTCTTGAACGAGCCACCGTACACGCCCTCGGCGATGAACTTCAGGGCCTGGTCGACACGGCGCTGTGGCGCGACGTCGACAGCCTTCGGGACCGAGATGCCACCGTATTTCAGGCGGACGGTCTCCTCTCGTGGGGCGCTGTTCTCGACAGCACTGACGAGCACCTGAATCGGGTTCTCGTCGGTGCGTTCGTGAACGATTTCGAACGCCTCAGTGACGATTGAGGTCGCGAGCTGCTTCTTGCCCGTGTTCTCGTCGGTCTGCATCAGGCGGTTGATGAGCCGTTCGACGATGCTGATCTCGCTTTTCTTGAACTGCTTGTCCGCGTGACGCCCCATCGTGTGGGCGATCGGCGTGACAGTGATGTAGCGCTCGGTCGAGGGGTCGGAGTACTCGATGTCCGTGATCTCCCACTCGCCGAACAGCTTCGCGCGAGCCGTCTCCGACTCGCCTTCCTCAGCCGCGTCAGCGTCAGCCTCGGGTGTATCTTCTGCACTCATGGTTATCGGACCGGTTTCTCCGCGTTCCCGCGAACGAGTTCGATGAGAGAGACACCGTTGACCTTCTCGACCTTGTAGTTGACACCGGAGAGGTCGCCCATCGCGCGGCCCTTCGCCCCGCCGATACCCGCGATCGTGACCTCGTCGTGCTCGTCAATGAAAGAGATAGCGCCGTCACCGGGACAGAACGCGGTGACCTGCTTACCGTTCTTGATGAGCTGGACGCGGACACACTTCCGGATAGCGGAGTTAGGCTGCTTGGCCTCGATTCCGACTTTCTCCAGTACGATACCTCGTCCCTGGGGCGCACCCTCGAGTGGGTCGGACTTCTTGCCCAGGCCGCGTTCGCGACGCGCGTAGTCAGTGTCGGACCACCGGTGTTTCTGGCGGTCCTTCTTGAGCTTGCGCGCGGCGTACTTGCCGTTCGCCATAGTAGGCACTGGTACCTTTCGGAGGTACTTAAGACTCCTCTTTCGGACTCAGCCGGTAGCGTCGGCGTGTGTGGCGTTCTGTGGCATAGACGAGTGAAAAGTGCGGTGAATAACGCGAGCAGCGGACCACGACAGCGGGAGAGAAACGGTCAGCACGGTGTTTCAGCCGGGATGAGGTGTCACGTAGTACTCCCGCCGTCCGTCGGGAACCTGCTCTCTACAACCTCGTCCGCGTGTCGGAGTCGACTGATACTATCGGCGGTAACCACTTCGATGGAGAGATAGCCTGAATTGACAAGGCAATTCACAGCCGCATAGCCAACAGTCTGCACGCCAGAAGCCACAGGTCACGGTGCCACAGCCCGTCAAACGGAGGGGACAGCACGCGCGTACGGAATCAGGTGTGATAACTGGGCAGGTGGTTTCTAGTACCGGCGCTTGAGTTATTCAGACAGACCTGCCGTAGTAGCTATGAAACTTGAACAACGTCTCCCAGATGTCGTCCGGCAAACGTATCTCCGGAAGCTGGCGCTTATCATTCTCTGTATCGCCCTGCTCGTTGCAGGTGTTAGCGTCACCGCGGAGCGGACGGTTGCAGACGAACTGACAGAACAGCGCGAGAACGAACTGCAGACCGGAGCCGTCCAGACGGCCACGACAACGGCTGACTGGGTTCGGAGCCAGCGAAACGCCGCGCGAACCCTCTCGACGCTGTCCGACGTTCAGGAGGGGAGTCCGACGATGATCCGTGGCGCGTTACAGCGGCAAGCGTTCTACCAGCCGGACTCGGTGTACGCCATCCACTACGTCAATGAAGAGACTCTGGAAATCAGAGAATCGTCGCTGAGCGACCGACGGGAGACGTCGCTCCGGACGGACGACTTCGCGTGGGAAGGCGGGAGCCTCTCGGTCACCGGGTCGAACTCGGTCGATATGTCGAAAGTGTACACCTACGATGGGGGGAAGTACATCGCCTTCGCGAGCCCGGTCGCCCGAAGCGACAAACTGGTCGTCGTTGTCCACAACGTGACCGCGCGGACGGCCCAGTTCCGCAACTCCATCGAGGGCGGTGAAACGCGGATCATCCGACAGGACGGGACGGTCCAGTTTGCCGAGGACGCCTCGACCATCGGCACGCAGTACAACGTCTCCGCCAACCTGACCGCACTCACAGCGGAAGACAGCGGCGTGGCCCGGAGCGGGTCGTATCTGGTCGCCGCGGAGTCCGTCGACGACACGCCATGGATTGTCATCAAGCAGGCCCCGAAATCGACCGCCTTCGCACTACGTGACAGTATTCAAGGGAGCTTCATTGCCATCATCGGCGTCTCGCTGGCTGGGTTTGCCCTTATCGGCGTTCTTGTCGGTCGCGGCATCATGCAGTCACTCAGACGGCTCTCGACACAGGCGGAAGCCCTCGCGGTTGGGAACTTCGACACCGACATCGAACAGTCTGACCGCCTCGACGAGGTCGGCGACGTCCAGAACGCCTTCTACGATATGAAGACGTATCTCGACACCGTCGCCGCACAGGCGGACGCGCTCTCCAGACAGGCGTTCGACGACCCCGCACTCGACGAGGATGTCCCCGGCCAACTCGGAACGTCGCTGTCGAACATGCACGGGAACCTCGAATCGTTCATCAGCGACCTCGAACAGGCCCAGGAGGAGGCCGAGGAATCCAAAGCGGAGGCTGAAGAGATAGCAGGCACGCTCGAACAGCAGGCCGAGGAGTTCTCGGCCGTGATGCGGAAAGCAGCCGACGGCGACCTCACTCAGCGGCTGGATACCGACACGGACAACGATGCGATGGCCGATATCGCCGCGGCGTTCAACGATATGCTCGCCCAGCTCGGCCAGACAGTCATGCGTATCCGGGAGTTCGCCGACGACGTCGACGGCTCCGCCGACCAGATCACCGCAAGCGCTACTGAGGTCCGTAGTGCCAGCGAGGAGGTCAGCGAATCCGTCCAAGAGATCGCTGACGGCGCAGAGACGCAGTACGAGAACATCGAAGAAACGGTCGACGAGATGTCGGGCCTCTCCGCGACGGTCGAGGAGGTCGCAGCACAGGCCGACGAGGTTGCGGCCACGTCGAACGAGGCCGCCGAGATCGGCGAAACCGGCAGTGAGCGCGCATCGGAGGCTATCGAGGTGATGAACGATATCGAGGCACGAGCAGACGAAACAATCGACCGCGTCGAGTCACTCGACGAGGAGATGGAACAGATCGGCGACATCGTCGACCTCATCGATGATATCGCCGAACAGACGAACATGCTCGCACTGAATGCCTCCATCGAAGCCGCCCGCGCCGGGGAAGCGGGTGAAGGGTTCGCCGTCGTCGCCGACGAGATCAAGGGTCTCGCACAGGAGACGACCGAAGCCACCGAGGAAGTCTCGACGGTTATCGAAGACGTGCAGGACACTACCGGTGATGCGGTGACTGATATCAGACAGATGGGCGACTCCGTCACTGATGGTATCGAGACCGTCGACGACGCCATCGAATCGCTTGAGGCCATCGTCGACCGCGTCGAAGAGGTAAACAACGGCATTCAGTCCATCAGCGACGCTACCGACGAACAGGCCGCGACGACGGAGGAAGTCGTGGCGATGACCGACGAGGTCGGGACGATCAGCGAGGAAACCGCGTCAAGCGCCGAGAACGTCGCCGCCGCGGCGGAGGAACAGACCGCGACGATCAACGAGGTCACCAGCGGTATCGAATCCCTGTCGGACCAGGCCGGCGACCTCAGTGAACTCCTGCAGACGTTCGATGTCGAGAGCGGAACCACACACAGTGATACCGACGTGTACGAGCACGACGCGTCGGATGTCTCAGTGGGCGACGACTGAACGCAGTCGCTTTCCGGTAAGCTTTAGAAAAAGACGATACGAGCGGGACCGCCCCACTCAGGTCAGTTCGATACCGTCGATCTCGAAGTGTCGCTTCGCCAGTTGCCGAGCGGCATCGATATTCCGCCCTTCACGGCCGATTGCAGCCCCGCGGTCTTCCTGTGCCACTTCGACGTAGGCGACGGTGTCGTCGTTCTCCGAGACGGTGACGTTGTACACCGCGGCCGGCGCGAGCGCGTTGGCCACGAAGTCCTCGGCTGTCTCGGCGGCTTCGACGAGTTTGACCTCGCGGCCCAGACGCTCCTCGACGCGCTCGACCGTCTGGCCGCCCGGGCCGATGGCGTCAGCCATCTCCCCGCGTTTGACCAGATACACCACCTGGTCGTGGTCTTCGTCGACGATGCAATCCCGGACGGTGACGGCTGCCTCGTCCTCGAAGAGGGCGACCAGTCGACGTGCTTCGTCCGAGAGTTCGACCCGCATCAGTCCTGGGTCGTACCCATCCGGAGGTTGACGTCACCGGTGCCGAGTTTGATCGGCTTCCCGACGATGACGTTCTCCGTGACGCCGTCGAGTTCGTCGACCTCGCCGTGGATGGCGGCGTCGAGCAGGTGATTGACCGTCACCTCGAACGCTGCACGGGCGAGCACGGAGTCTTTCGACCCCGAGATGCCGTGGCGGCCGATGGACTCGATAGTCCCCTCGTTGGTCATGATGTCGGCCACGAGCATCAGGTGCCGGACGTTCACGTCGTCGAGCCCCTGCTCTTCGAGCGTGTTCATCGTCTCGTTGATGAGCGTCTCGCGGGCCGCTTCGACGCCGAGTTCCCGGTAGATCTCGTGGATGTTGTTACACGTGGTTCGGGAGGCGTCGACGCCCTCGATGTCCAGCACTTCGCCGAAGTCCGACCCCTCAGTGTAGAGGACGAACTCCTCGCCGTTGTCGGTCTCCTCCTTGCGGATGACGACGCGGGTAATCTCTTCGATGCCCTTGAAGACGATCTCCCGTAGCTCCTCGACCAGCTGCAGCAGGTCGCGGTAGCTGGGTTCCTCCGGGCCGAACTCGATGACCGTGCCGGCCTGCCGGGTCGAGACGCCGAGGTTCGACTCGATCGTCTCGGCGATCTCCTCGGCGATGGCGTCCGTGTCGTTGACCGTCGGCCACCGCTCCAGCAGCGTGTCCTCATTGAGGTCGATCTCAACGAGCATATCCGCGACGTTCGTCGAGATGTCGCCCAGCGCGAGGATGCGCGTCGCCTCGATCTTCCAGACGACCTCGTGGGCACGCTCGCGGTCCTCGGCGTACTCCTCGTCTAAGTGGACCGTCATCATCGGCGTGTCCGGCGTCTTCCGGGCGTCCACCAGCTCGATGAGCCGTGGCAGGCCCTGTGTCACGTCGATCTCGGCGACCCCCGCATAGTGGAACGTGTTCATCGTCATCTGCGTTCCCGGTTCACCGATGGACTGGGCCGAGACGGTCCCGACCGGGTCCAGCGGGTCGACACGCGTGTCGAGGTAGCGCGTCTCGACGGCTTTGGCGATGCGATCGGCGTCGTCGACGCCGACGCCGCGTTCCTCGATAGTGCTGTACACTTCGTCTTTCAGCCGTCGCGGCAGCTCAGTGTCCTCGACGACGGCCTCGATGTCTGCTGATACGTCGTGTGCTGTCATTGTTAGTCGTCACCCTCGGCCATCCACCAGTCGTCCGCGTGCTCCGAGAGGTTGGTCCGCTCGGTGCGGGTCCCGAGGAAGCTCTCTTTCTGCTTCTCGCTCTCGAACTCCTCGTCGAGGACGCTGTCGGCGATCTGCTCAACGTCGACGATGTCGCCGTCCTGATTCGAGGACACGTCGACAGGCGACGTCCCGTCCTCGCCGAATTCGAACTGGACGATAGTGTCCGAGGTGTCCCGGACGGTCCCGTCGTACTGCGTTTCGAGTTCAGACAGGGCGTTGATGAGACGGCGCTGCAGGTATCCGGACTTCGACGTCCGGACAGCCGTATCGACCAGACCCTCGCGGCCACCCATCGCGTGGAAGAAGAACTCCTTCGGGCCGAGCCCGGAGCGGTAGGAGGCCTCCACGAAGCCGTGGGCGTCCGCCGAGAGGTCGTTCTCCTCGAAGTGTGAGAGGGTGCGGTTCTCGTAGCCGCGGTTGATCCGCTCGCCACGAACTGCCTGCTGGCCGACACAGCCGGCCATCTGGGTCAGGTTCAGCATCGACCCACGCGCACCGGACTCGGCCATGATGACGGCCGGGTTGTCCTCGCCGAAGTGGTCCTCGGCGATGTCACCGGCGGAGTCACGTGCCTTGCCCAGCGTCTGCATGATCTTCATCTCGAGCGTCTCGTCGACGGTCCGACCCGGCAGCGATTCGAGCTCGCCGCGGTCGTAGGTCTCGATGAGCTCCTCGACGCGGTCGTACGCGCTGTCGATGGCGTCGTTGATCTGCTCTTCGGCCTCTCGCGGGATGGACTCGTCGTCGATGCTGATGGAGAACCCGAAGTGCATGATCGACCGCATCGCCAGCGCCGAGACCTCGTTGACGAGAATCCGGGCACGGGTCCGCGAGTAGTCCTTGGCGATGGTGTCGACGATTTCGCCGCCGAAGGCGCCGACGGCGTCCTCGTCGATGGTGCCGCCAGTCATCTGGCCGTCCTCGACGATGACGGTGTCGCCGGCGGAGGACGTGAACTCTAGGTTCAGGTCGTCTGGCAGCAGTTCTGAGAACAGCGAGCGGCCGGTCCAGTACTCCTCGCCGTTCTCGTCGACGCCGTCGGCCTCGGGCAGTTCGTCGATACGCGTCGCCCGGAGCAGGTCCAGCGCCTGTGTCTCGTTGAACTTCGGATTCGTGTGGGTCAGCAGGTAGGTCCCGCTGATGTGGTCCTGAATCGCGCCGATGATGTTCTCGCCGAAGCGCGGGGAGAGCATCTGTTCCTGCACGCGCATGAGGACGCGGGCCTCGGCCCGGGCTTCCTCGTTTTGCAGGGCGTGCATGTTCATCTCGTCCCCGTCGAAGTCAGCGTTGTACGGCGGACAGACCGTCGTGTTCAGCCGGAACGTCTTGTACGGCATCACGACGACCTCGTGGGCCATGATGGACATCCGGTGCAGCGACGGCTGGCGGTTGAAGATGATGATGTCACCGTCGACCAGATGGCGGGACACTTCCCACTCCGCTTCGACCTTCTCCGCGAGTTCCTCGCAGTTCTTCTCGGTCACCTTCAGCCGGCGGCCGTCCGGCCGCTTGACGTAGTTAGCGCCAGGGTGGGCTTCAGGCCCGTTGGAGACGTACCGTCGCGCTTCCTCCAAGTTGCGCTCGGTGACGTTCATCGTCTGGGTCATCTCCTTGGCGACCCGGTCCGGCACACCGACCTCGTTCAGCGAGAGCGTCGGGTCCGGCGAGATGACGGTACGAGCCGAGAAGTTCACGCGTTTCCCGGACAGCGAGCCACGGAATCGGCCCTCCTTGCCTTTCAGGCGCTGGGAGAGGGTCTTCAGCGGCCGGCCGGAGCGGTGTCGCGCCGGCGGCGTGCCCGAGATCTCGTTGTCCATGAACGTAGTGACGTGGTACTGTAGCAGTTCCCAGAGGTCCTCGATAATCAGCTGTGGCGCACCCGCCTCGCGGTTCTCCATGAACCGCTGATTGATGCGGATGATGTCCACGAGCTTGTGGGTGAGGTCGTCCTCGGATCGCTGGCCGTTGTCCAGCGTAATCGAGGGGCGAGCGGTGACCGGCGGCACCGGCAGCACCGTCAGAATCATCCACTCCGGTCGGGAACGGGCCGGCTTCATCCCCAGCACTTCGATGTCCTCGTCCGGGATGTCTTCGAACCAGTCCCGGATGTCGCTGGGCATCAGCTTGTTCATGTCCTCCTCGGTCAGGTCGACCGACAGCGCCTTCTCCAGTGCGCGGCGGTCCTCCTGACGCGGTCGGAACTCGCCGCTGAGGATCTCCTGAACGCGGCTGCTGTCGATGCCAGTCTCCTCAGAGAGCTCGATGGGCGAAATCGGGTCCTCGGACTCCTCCATCGCGGCGGCGATCCGCTCGGGGTAGTCCGAGGCCAGCACGTCCTGCACCTCGTAGTACGTGGTCGGCTTCTCGTGTTTGATGTCGTACTGCTTCTCGCCACAGAACGGACAGCGGTCCTTCTTTCGGGCCTGCCGGATGGCGGCCTTCGTCACGTCGTTGAGGTCGCGACCGAGGTCCTGGGTCCGTGTCAGTCGGTCGGCGAACTCGTCGCGCTCGTGCTCGTCGAGACAGAGCCGGGAGCACTCCCGACAGGTCCCGCGCAGGAGCCGGCGGATGAGCTTCGCGAAGCCGACGTGGATGACGGGCGCAGCGAGTTCGATGTGGCCGAAGTGGCCGTTACACGACCCACTGTGTTTCCCGCAGGTCTTACACTCCAGTCCGGGGTCGATGACCCCGAGCCGTGGGTCCATCAGCCCCATGTCGATGGGGAAGCCGTCGTCGTCGTACGTGTCGGCCGTGATCACTTTCGTGGCCGACATCTCTCGGTACTCCTCTGGGTCCATCAGCCCGAAGCTGAGCTGACCGATTTCCTGGGGTGTCTGTTGTGAGCTCATACTGCGTCCTCCAGTTCGATCCGCGGGGCGATTCCGAGCGCCTTCATCTCGTCGAGCAGGAGCTTGAACGCGTAGGACATCTCGACCTCGTGGATGTCGGTCTCCTCCTCACAGTTCGGACAGTAGATGCGCCGTTGCTCGACGTTCTCGACAGCGGTCATCCCGCACTGCCCGCAGACGTTGATCCACTCGCGGTCGGACTCATCGAGCAGGCGTTCCTTGAGCGCCATCGCCGCACCGTGCCCGATGAGCACGTCCCGTTCCATCTCACCCACACGGAGGCCACCTTCGCGGGCGCGCCCTTCGGTCGGCTGGCGGGTGAGGACCTGCACCGGCCCGCGCGAGCGGGCGTGCAGCTTGTTCGAGACCATGTGGTACAGCTTCTGGTAGAAAATGTCGCCGACGAAGATCTCCGCGTCGATCTTCTCACCGGTGACACCGGAGTACATCGTCTCCTTACCGCTGGAGTCGAAGCCGTGCTCTTCGAGCGAGCCACGGAGTTCCTCCTCGTCCTCGCCGGTGAAGGCGGTGCCGTCGACGCGGCGGCCTTCGAGCGCACCGACCTTCCCGCCGATCATCTCGAGGATGTGGCCGACGGTCATCCGCGACGGTAGTGCGTGCGGATTGATGATGAGGTCCGGGACGACGCCCTCCTCGGTGAATGGCATGTCCTCTTGGGGAGCGATGTGGCCAACGACACCCTTCTGGCCGTGCCGTGACGCGAACTTGTCCCCGAGTTCGGGGATGCGCTCGTCACGCACAGAAACCTTCGAGAGCTTCGAGCCGTCCTCGCCTTCCATCAGCGTCACCGTGTCCACGACGCCGGATTCGCCCGAGCGCATCGTCACGCTCGTCTCCCGGCGTTTCTGCGGTGAGAGACCGCCCATGTCGTCCGGTTCTTCGAGGAACCGAGGCGGGCTCGTCTTGCCCAGCAGGACGGCGTTCTCGCCGACCTTCGTCTCGGGGTTGACGAGGCCGTCGTCGTCGAGGTGCGTGTACGCTTCCTCGCCGCGTGCGCCCCGTACCTCGTCGTCGGGAATCTCGAAGCGGTCCTCCTGACCACCGGGGTAGCGCCGTTCCTCGCCCTCGTACGTACGGAAGAAGTGCGAGCGGGCGAGCGCGCGGTCGACTGACCCCTGGTTCATCACGAGTGCGTCCTCGATGTTGAACCCCTCGTAGCTCATCACGGCGACGACGAAGTTCTGTGCCGCGGGGCGGTCGTCGTAGCCGATCTGTTCGGTGGTCTGGGTCTTGACCATCGACAGCTGCGGGTAGTGCAGCAGGTGCTGGCGAGTGTCCGGACGAATACGGTAGTTCGCCGACGGCAGGCCAAGCGACTGTTTGATCATCCCCGACCCCATCGTAATCCGGGGCGAGGCGTTGTGTTCGGGGTAAGGAATCATCCCGGCCCCGATACCGAACATTAGCTGCGGGTCGACTTCCAGGTGTGTGTGGTTTTCGGTGAGTTCGTCCTCGTCGACGCCGACGAGGATGTCCTCCTCTTCTTCGGCGTCGATGAACTCGACGAGGCCGCGCTCGACGAGCTCCTCGAATTCGAGCTCGCCCTCTTTGACCTGCTCGACTTCCTCGTCGGTCATCAGCGGCTCGCCGTCCTCGACAACGAGCAGCGGGCGTCGGGCACGGCCAGCGTCGGCGTTGATGATGACTTCCCCGGTCCGGTTCTTGACCGAGACGTTGACCATCTGGGAGACATCCCCCCGTCGTCGCGCCTGTCGTACCTGTTCTGCGAGCTGTTCCGGGTCGGGATGTGTCCCAACCAGACTACCGTTTACGTATACTTTGGCTTCGCGTCCCTGACTCATGTTAATCGTCCGCAGGCTGCTGTTCGATCGACTCGATACCGGGGATGCCCTGGACCCCCATCTCTGCGAGTTCCTGTTTGAGACCCTGTGGGTCCGATACGTCCTGTGACAGCTCCATCGCCTGGGCGAAGTTCTTCACCAGCCCACAGTTGGGGCCCTCCGGCGTCTCGGAGGGACAGATGCGACCCCACTGGGTCGCGTGCAGGTCCCGTGCCTCGAAGTGTGGCTGGGAGCGACTGAGCGGCGAGCGCAGTCGGCGGAGGTGTGACAGAACCCCCATGAAGTCAGTCCGGTCGACCAGCTGGCTCACGCCGGAGCGGCCGCCGACCCAGTTCCCCGTCGCGATCGGGTGTTCGAGCCGCTCGGTCAGCACGTCCGAGCGAACGACCGTCGAGACGGACAGCTGGCGGTTCCGCATGTTGGCCCGTTCGAGCTGGTACTTCACGTCCCGGGCAAGCTTGTTCAGCGCCGTCCGGAACAGGTCGGTCATCAGGTCGCCGCTGACCTTCAGGCGCTTGTTGGCGTAGTGGTCCTTGTCGTCGGATTCGCGGCGGCCCAGTGCCAGTTCGAAACACGCCTCGGCCATCCGGCAGAGGTAGAATGCCTTGTTGATGCGGACCTCTTCTTCTTCGACGCCTTCCTCGTGCAGATGCGGGAGGAGATAGCGATCGATGACGTAGTTCGCCCGCTTGAGTTGGTAGTTCTTGCCCTGCCCGGAAGCGACACGCTTGCCCAGCGTCTCGATGGCTTCCTCGGTCGTCTGGACCTCGGCCTCCTCCAGGTTCTCCAGCATGAACTTCACGATCTCCGGGTCCTCGCTGACGCGGTGGACGATCTCCTCGTCCGATTCCAGCCCCAGCGCGCGGACCAGCGTGACGAAGTCGATACTGCCCGAGACGGACGGGAACGAGACTTCCAGCAGTCCGTCCCGCGTTCGTTCACACAGCACCAGCGCGCGGTAGCCACGGCGCTGGGAGAACGTCTTGGCGACCTGCACCTCGTCGCCGTACTTGGTGTCGTACTCGGCCAGAATCTTGTTCGGGGCGAGGTCCTCGCTGGTCATCAGCACCCGCTCGGAGCCGTTGACACAGAAGTAGCCACCGGGGTCTGCTGGGTCCTCGCCGATGTCGATGAGCTCCTCGTCGGTGAAGCCCGCGATGTTACACTTGTTCGACCCGACCATGATGGGCATTCGCCCGATCTTGGTCTCGGTCCGGTCGACGACTTCCTCCGGTTCTTCCTCGCCACCACGGACGATGGCCATCTCCATGAACACCGGCGCAGAGTAGGTGATGTTCCGGAGACGGGCTTCCTGCGGGTACAGCAGTTCCTCGCTACCGTCAGCTTCGCGGACCCGTGGGGTGACGACGCGGACGTCGCCCAGTTCGACCCACACCGGTTCCTGCCCTTCCTTATCACCGATGTCAGTCTCGATGGTCTCTTTCTCGTCGACGACCTGCTGCATCCCCCGGTCGAGGAACGCGTTGAACGAGCGGAAGTGATGTTCGGCGAGCCGTTCCTTGGCGAAATATTCACGCGATATAGCGCGGCGATCTTGTGTGTCCATTATTCTACCACCAGTCGGTACACGACGGCTTCATCCGTCGTTCTGGAGTCGCGGACGATCCGAACCACGTCACCGACTTCGGCATCATCGGGCAGCGCCTTGTCGGTACGCTTGATCTTCGGAAGGTCCGTCTTCTTGATTTCATACTCGGTGAGTACTGCTTCGAGGTCGTCCTCGTCGACGACACTGTGGTCTGGGACGAGGTCATGTTGACTTACATCTACCATGTGTGTGCGTGTGCGTTTGGCCTGCTGCTGGAGAAGGTGGCTGTCACGAGATACTACAGGGTCATACTGTCGGGGTTCATATAACACTTGCCAAGTCGCTCTGCCGTGGCTATCGGACCCGCCCACCCTCACGGCCTGCGGGCGTGGTTGCTCCTATCAACCACATGAAGCAGACCGGACATAGAACTTTGGGTCTCGTCATGTGCATTCATCCCGAGGCGGGTCGCTTTGGAAAGTCTTAATACCGACACCAAGGTACGAAGAAATGCAACGAAGGCCCGGATGGTGTAGTGGCCCATCATACGACCCTGTCACGGTCGTGACGCGGGTTCAAATCCCGCTCCGGGCGTTCCTATTGCGACCCAACTGACGAGCACCATGCAGTGTGTGCTCGTAGGCTGCCCGGATGGTGTAGTGGCCCATCATACGACCCTGTCACGGTCGTGACGCGGGTTCAAATCCCGCTCCGGGCGTACTTTTGCGGCGAACAAACTCGTGAGCCGTAAATCCGTAATAGGCGGATTTGAACCCTGTTAGTCGTGCACAGCGAACGCAGTGAGCGAGCACGTCTTGCTCTGGTTCAAATCCCGCTCCGGGCGTTCCTCTGAAATCAACTCGACAAGCGACGCGTTTCATCGCGTCGCGATCGCTCTACATCTCACCCCAGAACACACTTTAGTAACCATCAAGTAGGCAGTAAACACCGCCTACTGGTCGATAAGACGGCATATACTGATATCACACACCCGGCACAATAGCAGACGTCCGGGGAAATGTTCCCCTTGGCCTGTCATAGTGTCCGTCCACCGGGGTCGGACGTGCTATCACTTCACGCGGTGCGGCATATATTTTGTGTTGGTTGTAAGGCGTGCCGATTAGCGGCTGCCAGCGACAAACTGTTTACGAGGCCCCGCAAAAGAAGGGCCATGGAGGACGTGGATGGCGAGGAGATGCCCGGCGCGATCGTCGAGGCGTTCCTCGAACGCGAGGAGGGCGTCCGGGCGCTGCTTGAGGAACTGGAGAAGCTCACTATCGAAGGCCGCCACGAGGAGGTGCGCGACCGGGTTCGCAATCTGGCGGACAGCGACGAGTCAGTGTTTTACACCGTGGCGTTCAGCCTCACCAACTCGCGGCAGTTCTTCGGGGACGTAGAGGCACAACTGGACGTGACCGCCGCGGACCGGCTTCGGGACCTCGCCGACACGTTTCCGGCGCTGGCCGAGCCGTTCAATATCGTCCGGACGGAGCGGGCGGACGACCGCCTCAATCCGGTGACGGACACGAGCTACGCCGTGAGCTACCACCGCGGCGTCGAGTCGCCGATGGTGACCTACAGCCCGCTGTCGGGCGAACAGGAGCTGTACGAATCTCGCGGGACACCAAGCGAGGTGTTGCGGGTGGCGTCCGACCTCACGAGCGCAACGACCGACGCGCTGGACGTGGCGATGGACAACGACTACTCGGTCAACACGGAGGAGCTGAGTGCGCTTATCGACCGCCGCGAGGAACTGGAAACCGAGCTGAGTAAGCTCCGGGACCAGCTCGACGAACTTCGTCGCACGCCAGTTTCGGACGAGTAGCGACTGACAGTTCAGAGACGGATTCGTAGAACGGTACAGAAGGACAACCCGCGTCGAAGTGCCGCAACTGAGGCGTTTATGTGTCACGACCCTAAATGCACAGATACGATTTGCTATGGGAATGGACCGACTAGAAGACCAAGTCGAAAAGGAGGGGCGGGACCTGTCGATCCTCGAAGCCGTCATCGAAAACGGGCCGATCGGTATCGTTCGGCTCGCCGAGGAGACAGGGGTCCCGAAACACAAGGTACGGTACTCGCTACGGATGCTGGAAGACGACGAGCTCATCGAGCCGACGCCACAGGGCGCGATCCCGGTCGACAACATCGACGAGCGGGTCGCAACGATCAACGGCGGCATCGACCGGCTGGTCGAACAGCTGGACGGGCTGCGAGACGTGTTTTCGTCCACAGAGTAGCGCCGCCGGGACGAGCAGTCGGGACCCGTTTCCGTGGCAGTAACCCTTTTCGAACGCCGACGTGATGGGTCGGTATGGATGTCGCTCTCATCAGCGATTCGCACATCCCCTCCCGGGAACACGAGATTCCGCCGTCGTTCCGGGAACGCATCGAGGTCGCCGACCACGTCATCCACGCCGGTGACTTCGACAGCAAAGGGGCGCTTGCTGATATCCGCCACATGGCGACGGCACTGACCGCCGTCTCGGGCAACATCGACCCACAGATAGGGTTACCGGAGCGGGCGACAGTCGAACTCGGCGGCGTCACGTTCGTCGTGACACACGGCACCGGATCGCCGCAGGGCTGGGCGGACCGTGTCGCCGCTGCGGTCCGCGAGGAAGCCGACAGCAGCGCCGTCGGCGTCGCCGGCCACACCCACGAACGTGTGGACACCGTCTACGAGGGTGTGCGACTCCTGAACCCCGGCAGCGTCACGGGCGCATCGCCGGCAGACCGTCCGACGATGCTGACCGCGACAGTCGAGGACGGCTCGATTGACGTGGCCCAGTACCAACTGTAGCACGGTTAGTGAGCGCCGTCGCGACCGCGATGTACCGGCAGCTGTTGCCACTGTTGTCCGGCTTTGCAGCGAACGCGGGTCTTTTTCGGGCAGAGACCGCACAAGTGGTATGGAAGTCTTCGCGGTCGAGGGGCTGCCCGAGGTCCGCCCTGGCGACGACGTGGCCGAGCTACTCGTCAGACAGGCCGACCTGCGGGACGACGACGTGGTCTGTGTCGCCAGCACTATCGTTTCCAAGGCCAACGGACGCGGGCGGTCGCTGTCATCGTACGAGCCAAGCGAGCGTGCCGAGCGCATCGCAGCGACCATCGAGGACATCGCCAACGAGGAGAAGGACCCGCGGATGGCCCAGGCGATTCTCGACGAGTGTGAGGAGGTGCTGGTCGAAGCCCCCTTCATCCTCGGCGTGACGGAGTTCGGGCACATCACCGTCAACGCGGGCATCGATCGCTCGAACGTGCCCGGCGCGGACCTCCTCTTGCTCCCCGAAGACCCGACAGCGGAGGCCGAAGCGATCCGCGATGGCATCCGCGAGCGGACGGGCGTCGAACCCAGCGTCATCGTTACCGACACGTCGGGGCGACCGTTCCGCCTCGGCCAGCGCGGCGTCGCACTGGGTTGGGCCGGGCTCTCTGCCTCGCGAGACTGGCGGGGCGAGCACGACCGCGACGGCCGCGAACTCGAAGCCACCGTTCAGGCCGTCGTCGACGAACTCGCCGCCGCGGCCAACCTCGTCACCGGCGAAGGCGACGGCGGAACACCCGCCGCAGTCGTCCGCGATTTCGACTTCGGCGACCACGCGGGCAGCGAGCAACTGTTCCGCGACCCGGAGAAAGACGTAGTCAGACAAGCACTCAGAGAGTGGTCCCATGTACGCGATTGAAATTACCCCGGAACACCCGGTCGCACAGCTCGCCTCGTTTGCCGAACAGGCCGAATCGAACGCGCTCGACGCCGTCTACGTCAGCCATCACTACAACAACCGCGATCAGTTCATGGCGCTGACTGCGATGGCCGAGCGGACCGATGAGGTGCTGCTCGGTCCCGGTATCGCCAACCCCTACGAGACGCACCCAGTGACGCTGGCCTCGCGGGTGGCGACGCTTGAGGAACTGAGCGACGGGCGAGCCGTCTTCGGTATCGGGCCGGGCGATAAGTCGACGCTCAGCAACCTCGGCTTCGGCCACGACGACGCGTTGCGGCGCGTACTCGAGACGTTCACGACCGCGCGGAAGCTCTGGAATGGCGAGCGAGTCGACCACGACGGGACGTTCGAAGCGGTCGATGCCGGGCTGAACTACGAGGTCGGCGATATTCCGGTGTACGTCGGCGCACAGGGGCCGCATATGACCCGGATGGCGGCGAAACACGCCGACGGTGCGCTGTACAACGGGGCACACCCGAAAGACCTCGCGTGGGCACGCGAGCAGGTAGAAGAGATGGCCGACGAGCGGCCCGAGGAGTATGGCGAGTTCGACCTCGCAGCCTACGCCAGCGTCTCGATCGCCGAGGACGAGGCCGAGGCACGGGAGGCCGCCCGGCCACCGGTCGCGTTCGTCGCCGCGGGGTCGCCGCCACCGGTGCTCGACCGCCACGGCATCGACCACGAGGCCGCCGACGACATCGGACAGGCAATTTCGGCCGGGGAGTTCTCGGCCGCGTTCGAGGGCGTAACCGAGGCGATGCTGGACGCATTCTGTATCGCCGGGACGCCGGAGACGGTGGCCGAGCGCACGGCGGCGTTAGAAGAACACGCTGATAGCGTGGTGTTCGCGTCGCCGCTCGGGCCGGACGTCGAGACGGCTATCGATTTGCTTGGGGCGGTCCTCGACCGCCGGAGCCGCTGAACAGCGAAAGGACGGCCCCCAGCGACAGGTACCCGAAGAAGACGACCGAGACGGTCGTGATGACGGCACCGACGGCGAGCATGAGTGCCGCCAGCGGGTCGTTCAGTGCCACGTCGAGGAACCAGCCGGGCATGTCGATGATGCTCTGGAGCAGTTCCGACAGCAGTCCTTGCATTACTTGAACGTTCGCGTGGCCCTACTTTGCGTTTGCGTTCCCGGTCACCTCGTGGACGCCCGGGAGTCGCTGTCGTCCGGAGTCAGGAGCGAGCAATCTTACGCAACGGGTTCGAGTTCGGCTGAGAAGTGCCTGAGTTCTTCCATCGGTGGCTCCCAGACGATTTCCAGACCGGTGTACTCCTCACGACGGTCACGAACACGTGCAGCGGTTTCCGCGATGTGTTCGAGGTGTTCGCGCCAGTACGTTCGGCGAGGAAGGGCGAGACGGACGAGTTCCGGACGGTCGGTCCCGGGGAAGGCAAAGGAGCCGAGTTCGACTGTCCGGACGCCGCCCTCGCGGTAGAGTTCGCAGACGAGCCGCTGTCCGGGGAACTGGTCGGCAGGAATGTCCGGGAGCAGGGTGGCCGCATCAATGTAGACGGCGTGACCGCCGGTCGGCGTGACGATCGGGATATCGCGCTCACGCAGAAGGTCGCCGAGGGTCGCGACCTGTTCGATCCGCTCGGCGACGTACGGCGGTTGGACCGCTTCCTGCAGACCGGTGGCCATCGCTTCGAGGTCACGACCCGCGAGGCCACCGTAGGTCGGGAACCCTTCGTACAGGATTGCACGCTGTTTGCACTGTTCGAACAGGGCAGCGTCGCGAACGGCTGTGAACCCGCCGATGTTTGCGAGTGCGTCCTTTTTCCCACTCATCGTGATTGCGTCGGCGGGACGTAACTGCTCGCGAGCGATTTCACTGAGGGGCGTGTCGGCGTATTCGGGGTCCCGTTGCTTGATGAACTGTGCGTTTTCGGCGAACCGACAGGCGTCGATGACGAACGTTGCATCAATCTCCGTGGCGAAGGCGGCTGTCTCGCGGATGTTCGCCATCGACACCGGCTGGCCGGCGGCGGAGTTGTTCGTGATCGTCAGGACGACGGCCGAAACAGCGTCCTGCCCGTACTCCTCGACGGCGTTCCACCCACGATCTGTGGAGAAGTTTCCGGCAAACGTCCCGACGCTATCAGTGGTCAGATCCGTCTCCGCCGGACAGTCGACCGCGGTCGCACCCTGATACGTCACGTGTGCGCGGGTGGTATCAAAATGCGTGTTGTTGAGAACGACATCACCGTCGTCCAGTAGCGCCCCGAACAGGACGTTCTCTGCGCCACGGCCCTGATGTGTCGGGACCACGCGATCGAACCCCATCACGTCGGCGACTGCCTCACTGAAGCGTTTGAACGAGCGCGACCCGGCGTACGCTTCGTCACCTCGAACCACGTCCGCCCACTGGTCGTCACTCATCGCTCCAGTTCCCGAATCGGTCAGCAAGTCGATAAAGACGTCATCCGCAGCGAGGTTGAAGACGTTGTGTCTGGCCTCGGCGAGCGCGGTCTCACGTCGCTCACGGGGCGGAAGCTGTATCGAGGTTACCGATTTGGCCTTGTACGAGCGCATGCTGTGTCGCAGTACGCCGACCGACTTATTCCCCACCTGATATTTTGTGTACAGCGGTGGGCTCAGATGTCCATCACCAGACGAGTACGGCTATCGGTGGACAGGTGTTTCTGGCAGGCCGAAATAGCGGGCATTTTGAGGCCACAACTGCTGGAGGGACGTATGAGCGTTCGCGAGGAATTCGACGCGTGGGCGGCCGAAGGTAAAGACAGAGGGATGGAGGACCGGCACTGGCACACCGCCAAGCACGTTCTCGCCCGGATGCCGGTCGAACCGGGCGACACGGTCCTCGATCTCGGGACGGGGTCGGGCTATGCGCTCCGCGCGCTCCGTGACACCAACGACGCCGATCCCTGCTATGGCCTCGACGGGTCACCGGAGATGCTCCGGAACGCCCGGGAGTACACGGACGACGACAGCATCGGGTTCCTGCGTGGGGACTTCGACGCCCTGCCGTTCGCGACCGACAGCATCGACCACGTGTTCTCGATGGAGGCGTTCTACTACGCCAGCGACCCGCCACACACGCTCGAAGAAATCGCGCGGGTGCTGCGACCGGGCGGGACCGCCCACATCGCGGTGAACTACTACGAGGAGAACGTCCACTCCCACGAGTGGCAGGAGTTCATCGACATCGAGATGACCCGCTGGAGCGCCGACGAGTACCGCGCGGCCTTCCGCGAAGCGGGCCTGGCCGTAGCGTCACAGGACACAATCCCCGACCGCGAGGTAGAGATCCCGCCGGCGGACGCGTTCCCCACGGACGAGTTCGAGACGCGCGAGGCGATGGTCGAGCGCTACCGCGAACTGGGAACGTTGCTGACCGTCGGCGTCGCTACCGAATAACCGCCGATAGCCAGTCGAGACGCAGATCGAAGGCGGAACGACCGACAGGGTATTTTGTGGTCGCGGGCAAAACCAACGTGTATGGCCGAAGACACCTCGCTGGAGGACTTTCTCGACGCTGGCGACGAGAGCGAGGACGAGGGAGAGAGCGGTACGTCTGCGGAAGACGATACGACAGAGACCGAAAGCGACGCCCCCGACACCGAAGCCTCGACCGACGCGGTCGACCCGGCCGTGACGACGTACGCCTGGTCGCCCGACGGTGCGGCCTGTGCCGAGTGTGGTGAGGTCGTCGAGCGGCGGTGGACACAGGACGGACACCTCGTCTGTGGTGCGTGTAAGTCCTGGTGAACGGCGCTACCGGCCGTGAATCGGATGTGTGTTGTTCTCACCCATCCACAGAGTTACATACGCGCACACCATAGACGCGGCTACAACTGAACGGCCCGGAGGATGTGGTACCCCACACAAGACACTTACTGGTCGACAGGGCAGACTATGCTACCAGTCCCCGTGCCGAGGCGTCGTCCCACGAGATCGCGACTATGACAGACACTGACACCTCACGCAGTCAACAGTCGGACAGCCCCCTCCGCGACGCCACACGCGTCGCCAATCAGGTGATCGAAAACGTCGAACAGGTCATTGTCGGGCAACACGACGCCATCGAACACATCGTCATCGCACTCCTAGGCCGCGGCCACGTCCTACTCGAAGACGTCCCCGGTGTCGGCAAGACGATGCTGGCCCGTTCGGTCGCGGCGTCTTTCGACGGCGAATTCAAACGCGTCCAGTTCACGCCGGACCTCCTCCCGACCGACGTGACCGGCGTCAACATCTACAACCAGAAGACCCAGGAGTTCGAATTTCGGCCGGGTCCGATCTTCGCCAACGTCGTCCTCGGCGACGAAATCAACCGTGCCCCGCCGAAAACGCAGTCAGCGCTGCTGGAAGCCATGGAGGAACAGCAGGTCTCGGTCGACGGAACCACACACCCAGTGCCACAGCCGTTCACCGTTATCGCCACGCAGAACACGGTCGAACAGAACCGGGCCTACGACCTGCCGATGGCCGAACTCGACCGGTTCATGATGAAGCTGCATCTCGGCTATCCGAACGAGGCGGCGGAGACGGAAATGCTGGGTGACGTGGTGGGCCACCATCCCATCGAGGAACTCACGTCGGTCGCCACCCTCGATGCACTGTCCGCCGCCCGAGAGACGGTGGCAGACGTGACCGTCGAGGAGCCGATCCGCTCGTACGCGACCCGGCTGGCGCGGTACACGCGGGAGAACGCGCAACTGGGCGTCAGCCCACGGGGGAGCATCTCACTGCTCCGGGCGGCACAGGCCCGTGCCGTCCTCGATGGCCGCAGTTACGTCATCCCCGACGACATCCAGACGGAAGCGCCGGTCGTCCTGCCACACCGTATCCGCACCGAGAGCAGCGAGCAGGACGCCCGGGAACTCGTCGTGGAGGCGCTCGACACCGTCTACGTCGAATGAGACCGACACGCCGCGGTTTCGCCGCCCTCGCCGTCGCCGTTGCCGCCCTTCTACTCAGCGCCAGATTCGGCCAGCCCGGGCTTACGGCCGTCGCCGGCCCGCTGTTCGTCGGCGTGTTCGCCGCCGCCGTCCAAGTCCGCTGGGGCGGCGCGCCGACCGTCGAACGGAGCCGGCTCCGCCGTGGCTTTCCCGGCGAGACGAAGCCCGTCGAGTTCCACGTCGACGGCAGCGGCATCGTGACGATCACCGACCGGCTGTCCGAGGGCCTCGATGGGGAGACGACAGTCAGGAAGTCCCTGCCGGCGACAGTGACCTACCGGGTCACCTACACGGACCGGGGCGAGCAACGGGTCGGCCCGGTCGACGTGACGGTAACTGACGCGCTGGGACTCGTCACGGAGCGGTACACTGTCGAGAGTGAAACCGACGTGCTGGTGTATCCACCCGTCTATCGGCTGGGCGGAGCAGACGCGTTCGCGCGAACGTTCACGCCGGAGAGCGAGGACCGGCAGTCGTTCGACCGACTGCGGGAGTACGTCAGCGGCGACTCGCTACGGGACGTGCACTGGAAATCCAGCGCCAAGCGCGAGGACCTGCTGGTCAAGGAGTTCGCCGACAGCCGGAGCGACAGGACCCTGCTCGTCGCTGCGGAGGCCCGCGAAGGCCATGCCGACGAAATGGCCGCCGCCGCGGCGACGATCACGATGGCCGCGCTGGAGAGCGGTCTCGCGGTCGAACTCGCCGTCCCGAACGGCGCAGTCGAGCAGGGATACGGCGACACTCACCGGACGCGGCTGCTCGAACTGCTGGCCCGGGCCGACGCGGGCCAGACCGGCCGTGTGGACGACGCTGACGTGGTCGTCACGGCCACCGGTGACGGTGTCACGGTGTCGGTCGATGGCCGCCGCCGGTCCTTCGCCGACGTGACCGCCAGCCGGGACAACCCTATCGCAGGGGAGGTAAACGGATGAGCGGCGTCGTGGAACGAGTCCGACGCCGAGTCCCGTGGAGCCAGTCGAGAATGCTGGCGTTGCTTGCGGTGGCGCTGGCCATCGGCGCGCCGCTGCGGACGATGTACTATCTCAGCGACGTAGTCGGCGACCCGACCCTGTTTCTGGCGCTTACCGCGCTCTCACTCGTCGGCGCGACACTGCTGGCCCGCGTGCTCAGACCGCCCCTCGCGGTCGGTGTCGGCGCAGTGCTGTTTGCCGGCGGGCTCGGCGCGTACATACTGAACCTCTCGACGAATCCGGCGATAACGGAACTGCTGGGCGACACCGCCGCCCTGCTGACCGGGCGGTCGCTGCTCCAGATCGCCAAGGTCAGGCTGTGGGTGCTGTCGTTCGCGCCGGCACCGGTGTTTCTGACGTGGTACTTCGCGCTGCGGCGCTGGTACGTGACGGCGACGCTGGCGGCCGGGACGGCGCTCGCGTTTTTCGCCCTGACGACCGACGCCGGTGTGGTGACGACCCTGCTTGGCGTCGTCGGCATCGCGGCGACGATCGGCTTCGGGACGCTCGATACGCTGTCGGCGGACGAGCCGACGGACCTGACGAAGCGACCGGACGCGATGACCGACAGTGACGGTACGGAGCGCGCGGGCGGTGACAACGACGGCATCGACGCCGGGCGGCGTGCCGTCCTCGAACAGCTGGCGGCGATAATCGTCGTCCCGGCGGCGCTCTCGCAGGTCCCGATTACCCGCGATAGTTTGCTGTCGTACGATGACGGGTCAGACGGCCAGACCGTCGAAGGGAGCCTCTTCGACGCCGGGGAATCTCTCTCAGTACAGGGGAGCATCTCGTTGACGCCGGAGATCCGGTACACGGTCGAAAGCGAGGAACCGCGCTACTGGCGGGTCACCTCCTACGACCGCTACACCGGCAACGGGTGGGTGCGGACAGGGAACCCCACCCCGTACGACGACCAGCGCCTCGACTCACCTGAAGGAGAGACACGGACGCTCCGACAGGAGTTCCGGGCGGAATCGACCATCGGGACCGTCCCGGCCGCCTGGAAGCCCGTCCGCTACTCGGGGGAGCCGTCGGTATCGGTCTCCAGCGAGGGCGGGTTCCAGCCAGACGGCACGCTGTCGACGGGCGACAGCTACGAGGTCAGGAGCGAGCTGCTCGTGGCGACCCCGGACGGGCTGCGTGCGGCCGGCACTGACTACGACGACGCGACTATCGAGCTGTACACCCAGCTCCCCGACAGCACGCCGAACCGGGTCGCGGAACGGACAGCGATTCTCACCGCGAACGCCGAGAACCCCTACGAGACGGCGCTGGTCGTCGAGCGGTGGCTGCAGGACAGCAAGGGCTACTCACTCGATGTCGACCGCCCCGATTTCAACGTCGCGGACGCCTTCCTCTTCGAGATGGACGAGGGGTACTGCGTCTACTTCGCGACGACGATGGTGACGATGCTCCGGACCCAAGGCATCCCGGCGCGCATGACCGTCGGGTACACGTCCGGCCAGCGAATCGACGAGAACCAGTGGGTCGTGCGCGGGCTCAACTCCCACGCTTGGGTCGAGGTGTACTTCCCCGATCAGGGCTGGGTACAGTTCGACCCGACGCCGTCCGGACCGCGTGAGGCGGTCAGACAGCAACGTATCGAGGACGCGAGTTCGGACGAATCGTCGCCCACCGTCGGCGACGGGAACCCGGTAGAGCAGTACACGCCATCCGACACGTCGACACCCGCCCCGCTGACCGAGACCGACGGAACCGAGACCGGGCCGACGGAGACACCAACGGCCACGGAAACCGACACGTCCACCGGCACAGCAGGGGCGTCGGACACGGACGAGGGAAGGGGGCTGCGCCTGCCGGAACTCCCGTCGCGCGAGGAGGTGACGCTGGGCGTCGTCGCGTTGCTCGGCATCGCAGCGGGCGCGCGTCGGTCCGGCCTCAGCGAGCGAGCCTACCGCGCGGTATGGCTACGCTACCAGCGCCGCGTGGACCCCGAGACCGATGTCGAGCGGGCGTTCCAGCGGGCCATGCACGTCCTTGCGATGGAACACCGGAGCCGCAAGAGCGGTGAGACGGTACGGGCGTATCTCGACGCGATAGGGGCCGACGACCGGGTCCAGCGGCTCGCGACGCTACGGGAGCGACTCCGGTACGGCGGCGAAGTGAGCGAGGCGATGGCCGACGAAGCCGTTGAGATTGCCGACGAAATCGTCTCCGAGCACTAGTCCCCGACAGTGTTTAATAGGTCGTGTTCGTAGGCGCGATTGTAATGTCGGAAGTCTGCTCGACGTGCGGGCTGCCTGAGGAGCTCTGCGTCTGTGAAGACGTCGCTAAGGAGTCCCAGGAGATTAACATCCGCATCGACGAGCGCCGTTACGGGAAGGAGGTAACGATTATCGAGGGATTCGACCCGAAAGACGTCGACATGGACTCGCTGTCCTCAGACCTCAAATCGAAGTTCGCCTGCGGTGGCACTGTCGAGGACGGGCAGATAGAGCTCCAGGGCAATCACACGGGCCGCGTCGAGGATTTCCTCCGCGACAAAGGTTTCAACGTCGCCTGAACTCCTGACTGCCAGCGGTTCTCGTGAAAGCGCCGTGGCAAGCCGCTGGTATGACCTGCTCGCCAGCTTTTCAGCTCAGTCTGCTCGCGAGTGTTCGCTGCGGTCGGCTACGACTGGTTCAGGTCTGGCCGTTTTTTCCGTCGTGGGAGCGGCCGGTCGAGGCAGGATTGGTGCATGATACCAACACTCGAATTCGGCGGTCAACTATTTCAACCATGGGAGGGTAACTGTTTGCAATGTTCGGTGTACCCCGGCGGGTGGTGGCCGTCGGACTCGTGGTCCTTCTCCTTGGTGGGGGAATCGCGTCGCTCCCGGTGGCGGCGACTGACCATGGGGCGGTGACCGGGGCTAGCGACGGAACAGCGGCTGGCGTCGGTGAGAACTGCACATACAAACCCGAGACTGCGTCGGCTCAGCGTGGACAGGCAGTTGAGGCGGTGCAGTCGTCGGCAGCCACTAGCGAGTCAAATGGCTCGAGAGTCCGAACGAGAAGCGCCGACACGCATCGACGGCAGCCGCGAGGACAGGGCGGAGACACAGCCGGAACGACAGCCACAGCAGCGGCCAGCATGGAGGTGGGGACAGTCACGTCGGGTGCAACACAGACCAGCGACGGTGACGTGATTCAGCAGACACAGACCTACGCGCGCGTACCGGAGGAGCCGGGCGAAGTCGCGGTAACACTGACCTACGAGGTCCCGGACCGGGTCGTCGACCTCGAAGCACACGTCCCAGCGGAGGCGACAATGACCGACACCGACGGATTCGAGCGCGTCAACGAGTCCGTGTACGAGTGGGACGAATCGACGGATACGGCGACGATCAGCTACCACATCAATCCGAACCGGACCATCGAGAAGAGCGGGCCCGAGGGTGCCGAGGGACGGTATCTCAGCGTCGATACGGGAGAGTGGGCGCTACTCACACGATCACTGACGCCGACGCGCTGGCGCTACACTGGTCAGGAGCCCGTCAGGTACAACCGCACGCTCCGGACGGCGGGCCCGGGTGCGGCGGGCGAGGAGATCGTGTACCTCGGCGAAGTGGCGACCTTCGAAGAGACGGCGCACAACCAGACATTCACGCTGGCTGTGCCGGAGCGGGCGACGATGACGGCCTCGCCGATTTCGGTCCTCGACTCGATGGCGAACGCGTCGAACGCCCTCCGAGTCGGCGACCGTGACGAGCAGGTGTTCGTCGTCGCTGCACCATCTGGGGCCGTCAACTGGGGTGTCGAGGGGTATCAGATCGGTGACGCAGATATGTGGGTCCAGTCCCAACGGTCGCTGGATGCCGCCAACAACGTCTGGATCCACGAGTACGTCCACAGCCGGCAGGCCTACGAGACGACACGGGAGACGCGGTGGACGGTCGAGGGCTGGGCGACGTACTACGCCGCTATCCTGACGCTTGAACAGGACCGGATCGGGTTCGACGAGTTCCAAGCGCAACTCGCAGCGGGCGAGCAACCGGTCTACAGCGACGTGGCGTTGGCCGACAGGTCGAGTTGGACGAACGACGCGAACTACCGGAAGGGCGCGCTCGTCGCCGGACGGACTGACGTCCATATCCGCTCGGCCACGGACCGCAACAAGACACTCCAGACTGTGTTCCAGTCGCTAAACGGCTACCGTGACCCGGTCACGCAATCGCAGTTCCTCACCGAGGTCGAGGCCGCTGGCGGGGCAAGCGTCCGGAACACGACCGCGACGGAGACCGAAACGACAGCGACGGTGGCGATGTGGAACGAGGCGACACAGCAGCGGTTGTTCGGTGCGATTCCCGCCCGTATTGGCTACAGCCTCCCACCGATCGACCGCGCGGACGACTACCGCGCAGACAGTCTCTACCGGTCGGATGCACCAGTCGGCGGGAGCGAACCGATCCGGCTGGTGACCAACGAGACGCTCGCGGTCGACACAGTCGTCGAGAACGCCGGCGGCGAGGCGGGGGCGTACAACGTGACGCTCGGGGTCAACGAGACCGTCGTCGCCGCAAAACAGGGCCAGATCGAACCGGGGGTGCGGACAGAGGTCGAACTGACACACGCGTTTGCCGACCCCGGCCGATACGTACTCAGCGTCGACGGCGACACCGTCACTGTCGTGGTGACGGAGCCGGCAGCCGCCAGCGTGACCGACGTCACCGCGAGTCCGAGAGAAGTCAGGCAGGGTGACAAGGTCGACGTGACCGCCACTGTCGTTAACGACAACGAGATTCCGGGAACAGCAGCGGTCACGTTCCGCCGCAACGGTGTCGTGTTCGCCGAGCAGCGGCTGTATCTCCCGCCACAGACGACGACAACGGTCGCCCGGCCAGTCACCCTCGGCGAGCCCGGAACGGTGTCGCTGTCGGCAGGTGACGGACAGACCACGACGATGGTCGACGTGGTCGTTTCGACGGAAACGGCGGTATCAACGTCGACTCCGACGGCGATGCTCACAGACACACAGACGACAGCCGGCGAGGGCAACGGCTTTACTGCGCTCGTGACCGGTCTCGCAGTGGTGCTTGTGGCGCTGCTCGGCCGCCATTACAGTTCTTGACACGAGCCCGAAGGGAACAGTTATTGCAGTCGGCTAGCCGTTGTCAACCGTGAACGTCGGAATCGCGTACGCCGTCCTGTCGGCGCTGGTGTTCGGGGTGTACCTGTTCGTGATGAAGCGATGGTTCACGGAGTATCCGTCGCCGGTGTTCCTGTTGCTTACCTACAGCCTCGTCCCCATCGTCTACCTCCCGATCGTCTTTGTCAGCAACGAGCCCTTCCTCCCGGCGGGAAACCGCGTCAATGTCCTCTCGTCGATACTCGCTGTGACGGCGGTGACGGCAGTGGGACTGCTCACCCTCTTTCGGGCGATCCGCGTCGGCGAAGTCTCCTACGTCTCGCCGATCAGCAAAATCGTTCCCGTGTTCGTCCTGCCGCTGGAAGTCGGCCTGCTGGGCCAGCACCTCTCGGCGCTGCAGGTCGGTGGTGTCGTCGTCGCGACCGCCGCCGTCTACGTCGCGAACTGGCAGGGCACAGCGTTATTGGCCCCGCTCAAGCGGGCCCGGAAGTCCCGGCCTGCGCAACTGGCCTTACTGTCGGCTGCGGCGTTCGCGCTCGTCGATGTAAGCAAGCGGGTACTGATGCAGGAACTGGCTATCGAACCGACGACCTACATCCCGGTAATGGCCGTCGGCATCGCTGTTTTGATGACGCCGCTCGCGTTCCGGTATCAGGTCCCACCGGGGTGGCGAGGGGACCTCCCGAAGTTCGTCGTCGCGGCGATGTTCGTCGCCTACGCGAACCACATCGTGTTACTGTCCTTCCAGTTGCTCCCGGCGAGTATCGTCTCGCCCATCGTCAACGGGCAGGCTATCGTCGCCGTTATTCTGGGTGCGATTGTGCTCGATGAAGCGCAGTTCCGGGCACGCCTGGCCGCTGCGGGGCTGGCGATCGTCGGTATCGCAATGATATCGGTCGGGTAAAACAGTCAGGCCGACTTTCGTTCCGAGGAGCAGCCAACCTGTACCGCATAGCTCGATTGAAGCCACGCGGTCGGGTTCTCGGTGTCGTAGACGACGACGTCGCCGCCGCCAGTAGTGAAGCTGCCGTACTGCTCGTCGGAGTCGGTAGTATCGCGCGACGCTGGTTCCATTGTGGTACAAGGGCACATCCGACACAGCGCTACATAAATGTTTCTCAGATGTAGTATGAAGTATTATTAGCATACTAGGATTTTGCCACATAACAGAGTCCTACTGAGAGACCAGCACCGATATGTGGCCACCGGCAAAGGCATCAGATATGACACGAACGGACGCCCCAGTAACGCCGCCAGTCGTGCTGACCGTCGCTGGCAGCGACTCCGGTGGTGGGGCCGGCATCCAGGCCGACCTCAAGACCATCGAAGCCTGTGGCGGCTTCGGGACCAGCGCGATCACGAGCGTGACGGCACAGAACACCACGGGCGTACAGGGCCAGCATCTGCTCCCGATCGAACAGATCGAGGCCCAGATCGAGGCGGTGACGGGAGATCTCGACGTGGCCGCAGTCAAAACGGGTATGCTCGCAACGAGCGAGGTCATCAATCTGGTTGTGGACCACGCCACCGACCTGCCGAACCTCGTCGTCGACCCGGTGATGGTAGCGGCCTCGGGCGACCGGCTCCTGGCCGCCGAGGCCGAAGACGCCTACGAGACCCTCATCGCCGAAGCGTCGGTCGTCACGCCGAACGCTGATGAAGCCGCCGTCCTGACCGGGCGCGATGTCGACGACCCTGCGGCCGCGGAACAGGCGGGCCGCGACCTCGTCGAGATGGGGGCCGACAGCGCGCTCGTGAAGGGGGGCCACGTCCCGGGCGACGCGGTCGTCGACACCCTTGTGACCGAAGACGGGGTGACGACGTTCCGCCACGACCGCATCGAAACCGAGGCCACCCACGGCTCCGGCTGTACGTTGTCCTCGGCCATCGCGACGCAGTTGGCTCACGGTGACGACCTGCCGACGGCGGTCGGCAGCAGTATCGACCTGCTTGCGAGCGCGGTCCGGTACAACGTCGACGTCGGGGAGGGGCCCGGTGCGGTCCACCACCTCGTCCAGACGCGCAATGATGTCGCGCGCCATCCGACGAGCGAGGCCGTCGAGCGGGCTGTATCTGCCCTCGTCGATGCGGACGTGTCAGCGCTGGTCCCTGAGCGAGGGATGACCGTCGCCGGCGCGACGCCGTACGCCGAGCGGCCGGACGCAGTCGCTGCCGTCGAGGGCCGGATCACCCGGACGATGGACGGCGTCCGGCCGAACCGCGGCGTCCGCTTCGGCGCATCCACGACAGTGGCTCGCGCCCTGCTTGCCGCCCGAGAGCACGACCCAGCGGTCCGGTTCGCAGTCGACTGCCGGCTGACCGACGCTGTCGAGGACGCGCTGGCGTCGCTGGACGGGCCCGTCACTGAGTACGACCCTGACAAGCGCCCGGACGCAGTTTCCGACGACGCTACGGCGTGGGGCGTCGGTCAGGCCTTCGAGACCAGCAAGGGAACACCGGTCGCCGTCGTCGGCCGCGAAGGCGTCGGTGTCGGCGAGCGCGTGACGTTGCTCGCAGAAAGCGCCGACGACCTCGTCTCGCGTGTGGAAACCATCCACGGGACCATCGAGGACAGCGTGTAGCCAGTCAGTCGGTCGTGCGTTGGTCCAGCACAGACGGTGGCCGCGTTTAACCGCGAGCAACGCATACCCGGACGTATGAGTGAGACACAGTCGAGCGAGCAGATCACAGTCTTCTCGGACTACGTCTGCCCGTTCTGTTATCTCGGACGCGAATCGCTCAGGCAGTACCAGTCGACGCGCGAGGACGAACTGGAGATCGACTGGCATCCCTTCGACCTCCGGAGCGGGAAGCGCAATCCGGACGGCTCCATCGATCACTCCGTCGACGACGGCAAAGACGAGGACTACTACGAGCAGGCCAAAGAGAGCGTCCGCCGGCTGCAGGCGAAATACGATGTCGAGATGGATCTGGACATCGCCACCGACATCGACTCGCTGCCCGCCCAGATCGCCTCGTACTACGTCAAAGAGCACTACGACTACGAGACGTGGCTGGCCTTCGACGTGGCGGTTTTCGAGGCGCTGTGGCAGGACGGACAGGACATCGGCGACGAAGACCTGCTGGTCGATCTGGCCGAGGACGCGGGCGTCGACGGCGGCGAAATCCGGTCGGCACTCGGAGACGACGCTCTCCGGTCGGAGGTCCGCGAGAAATTCACCACGGCACAGCGTCAGGGCATCACCGGCGTCCCGACGTTCGCCTACGATGGCCACGCCGCCCGCGGCGCGGTGCCGCCCGAGCAGCTCGAACGGCTGGTCGAAGGTTCCTGAGCGGCGCGGCTAGAGGCTTTCCCCAGACAGCCCGTCCTCACGCAACGCGGTTCCGTAGTGACTCGCCGCGTGTGGCTCGTTCGACGTTTTCCTGAACGAGGGCGGCGATGTCCTCGTGGTACCGGTTCGTGAACGCGGCGACGTGTGGCGTCACGATGGCTGATTCGTGGTCCCAGAGCGGATGCTCCTCCGGGAGCGGTTCCTTCCAGTGGGCGTCGAGGGCCGCCCCCGCAATCGTCTCGTCATCAAGGGCCCTCAGCAGCGCGTCCTCAACGACAACCGGTCCCCGAGCGACGTTGACGAGGTAGCTGTCGGTTCGCATCTGCGCAAGGCGAGCGGCGTCGACCATGCCTTCAGTCTCCTCGGTGAGCGGACAACACAGCACGACGAAGCGCGCGTCGGCGACGGCGGTATCCAGTTTGTCAGGCGTGTATACGCGCTCAACGTTCTCAACAGGGTCACCGGAACGGCGAACGCCGACGACGTCCATCCCCAGCGCATCGGCCCGTTCAGCGACGCCCTGACCGATAGTGCCCAGTCCAACCATGCACACCTGCTCGCCGGTCAGCGTGAACGGCGCGTCGTACGGTTCCTGCGTCCAGTCGCCGTCGCCCTGGTGGTCCCGATAGATGTGGAGACGGCGGGCAAACGCCGTCATGTAGCCGACAACAGTCTCCGGGACGGTGTCGCCGTGGATGCCGGTGCTGTTCGTCAATGCGGTCCCAGCGGCCTCGTAGGCAGCCACGTCGAACTCGTCGTAGCCCGCCCGGATACCGTGGACCCAGGCGGCGTCCAGAAACCCGTCCTGTGGGGAGAAGGTGACGACGCAATCACCGGCATCGAATGAGGCGTCGTCGGCGACAATCTCGACGGGAATCTCGGACCCCTGTAACGCGGCGACCATCGCCTCCAGCGGACAGGCCTTTGCGACCGACTCATGGACAGCGACTCTGGCGATATCCATATCCGTCCCTGCGGCGGGGACAGTATAGTCCTTTTCCGGAACGGAGCGAGGTGTCGAGCCGGTCAGTCCCAGCGGCTATCGAGCGCGTCGACACGCATCTCGATGTAGCGGCGGGACCACCGCTTCGAGAACCGACGCAGGGGTCCAAAGAGTCCGTCTGTGTCCGCGGCGTCGGCAGGAGCGTCTTCGTCGTAACTCGACCGACCGCCTGACTCCATTGGTCCCTCTGGGAAACTCATAACGATACATGTTACCACGGGGTGTGAAATAAATATTAGGGATATTAGGGAACCGGCGGTGCCATGCGTTTTTGCCGTCTTCGCTGACTTTTTGCCATCATTTTTGAAACAAGTACAGACAACAAGGGATTTAAGCGATAGTTCACAATGCTGGCGTCACGCGTCAATGACCACGTCGTCACCGTCCAGTCGACTCCAGAAGGGGTTTCTCAAGTACCAGCACGTTTTCGTGTTTCTGGCACCGCTGCTGTTCGTCGTCGGTGTATACACCGCCGCACCGACGCCCGCTGACGCGGGCACCGGCTACTGGTTCGAGTACTGGTGGCTCTGTATCGCCTTCGTTACGGGTGCTACCATCGTCAACACGGTCGGTATCAGCGGGTCGGCGCTGTTCGTCCCGTTTCTCATCTTCATTTTCCCGTTACTCGCCGGGGAGACGCTGACACCGGAGACACTGGTGAAGGTCGGACTCATCAGCGAATCGTTCGGTCTCTCAAGTTCAGCACTCGCGTTCATCCAGTACGGGCTCGTCGACCGACGGCTCGCACTGAGCCTCGTCCTCGGGAGCGTGCCCTTCGTCGTTGCCGGCGCGCTACTGTCGTTTGTCATCCCGGAGCCGGTGTTTCACGCGTTGCTCGGTATCGCCCTGCTGGCCGCGTCATACCTGCTTTTCAAGGCTGACCTCGGCCACGAGGAACCGGGCGAGGCGGGCGACAGTGACCCCGAGGTGTCGGCTGACGGTGGCGACGCGACGCTCCCCGACGACGCCAACAAACTCGGGCCGGCCGGCGTCGAAACGGCCGACAACGGTACCGTGACGCGAGTCGACCGCGACGGCAACGACTACGGCTACACGCGTAGCGGCTATCTCGAACGCTTCGCGAACTACAGCATCGGGGGTGCCTTCCAGGGACTGGCCGGCTTCGGCGTCGGCGAACTGGGTATTATCTCGATGCTCCGAACCGAGGTTCCGGTCCGAGTTGCCATCGGTACGAACCACATCGTCGTGGCGCTGACGGCGGTTCTGGCCTCGCTAGTCCACGTCTTCGGGGGCGGCCTCGTCCCGGGCGCACACTCTATCGATCTCGCGTCGACGCCGTGGAACATGGTCGTCTGGACCGTGCCTGCGACCGTCACCGGCGGCCAGATCGCACCGTACGTCTCGACCGCACTGGATACCGGGACCATCAAGAAGTTCGTCGGCGGGCTGTTCGCAATCGTCTCCGCCGCGCTGTTTCTGATGGCGGCGGGTGGTGTCTGAACCGATGTACGACACGATTCTCCTCCCGACCGATGGCAGCGACGGTATCGGTACGGCCGCGAGACATGCGGGCACGATTGCGGACCGGTTCGACGCGACGGTCCACGTGCTCTCGGTCGTCGACACCCGAAACCGGTTCGAGAGTCCGTCGAGCGGCCTCTCGGCTGACGCATGGGTCGAAGCAGAGCGCGACCGCGCCGAGGCGGCCATCGAAGCAACCGTCGCCGAGCTACCCGACAGCGTTTCGGTCGAGACCACGCGGCGAGAGGGCGTCCCGAAGACGGAGATCGTCGACGCGGTCACGGACGTTCCGGCGGACCTCGTCGTGATGGGAACCCACGGCCGGACCGGACTGGACCACTATCTCATCGGCAGCGTCGCGGAGACGGTTGTCCGCGAATCGCCGGTCCCAGTGCTGACCGTCCAGCTATCGGACGAGTGAGTACGGTACACCGGTCTGTGTGACCGCATCAGCCATCGACCAGCCCTGGCCGGGCCGAATCAGTCGCTCGGTGGTACGCGGATAGCACGAGCGCATGGAACGCGACGAGGACGCCGACACCGGCCACGATGGTCGCGACTTGGCGCGGCGTCGAGAGCAGTCCCAGCGAGACGATGAGTGTCGTCGCACAGGCCGGTGCGTGAACCGTATCGGTTGCAATCATCCCCCAGCTCGTCACGACGAGCGAGAGCGTCGCGCTCGCAACGAGGCGGAGCCCGGCCATCGAGAACGCCGCCGGGTCCGCGACCAGTGAGACGCCTGTTGCGAGCAGAACGTACGCGACAAGCCCCGCGAGACCGCCGATGAGATGGCTCACGACGACGCGGACCAGTCCCGTCCGGTCGCGGTCCCGCTGAAACGCGAGCATGAACGCAGACGGGCCGAGACTCGGGAATATGAACGGTTGGCCGGTCACCCACGCGAGTATCCCGAGGACGACGAACAGCACGCCAGCGTACAGGCTCGTTCCAACCCGATGCCGTCGCATTGCTCCCGATAGGAAACTGGACGGGTAAGACAGTCACGGTCCGACAAATAACCGTATCGTCCCGAATGGAGACGACAGCGGTTAGAGAGCCGTCATCGTTGTGTCGTCCTCGCTCGGGGCCGACGGTGGCCGCCCATCACTCTCGCGGAGTTGCTCAAACGCGACTGCGATAACCGCAGTGCTGTACAGCGACAGCAGCGGTTGGAGGACGACAGTCGGTAACTGCGAGGCCGGTCCCGAAAGCACCAATGGGCTTAGGAGTCCGATAACTCCACCGAGGAGCCCCGCAGCAACAACGACGATGAACAGCAGCCCAAACAGCGCTATCCGGTCGCCCTCGGTGAGCCGGTAGCTCTCTTTGAGCGCCGCGATGAAATTCCGATCTTCGACGATGATGTACGGTGCCATGAAGATGAACGCGACGTACGCGAAGATACCGGGGATAATGAGCAATATCGACCCGAGGAACACCAGCAGACCGTAGACGAGTCCGCCGACCAGCACGTTCACCATCGCGAGTGGGACATTCCGTGTGAACGCTCCCTTGGGGAAGCTAGTGCGTGCCCCAGCGACAAACGTTCGGAAGGACACGATAGTGAGATACAGTGAGATCACGGAGCTGACAGCGATACCGGCACCAGCGACAGTAAGCGGGATGTCGAAGGTGAGCGGCATGGCTGCGGTAACCTCGCCGTACCCCATTCTGGTGACGGTCGTCGCCAGAATAGTGTTTAGCAGTGCCTGCAAGCTAACTATCAGGGCTAAAAACGCTGCGAGTAGTATCCCGCCGGTACGACTGAACAGCCGGTACCCCGCCTCTTCGAGGGCGGAGCCGATTTGGAGGGCCATCGTCGGACCGCTTCGACAACTACGGACAAAAGTGTTGCCTCAGTGTGACACTACAACCCAGTTCACACGTCCGATTCCGACCCGCGCTCGACGAACTCGATAAGTTCCTCCGCCGGGACGAACCCGTCGGCACGGCGGTGAATCAGGTCCCCGTCGGCAAACAGCAGGAGCGTCGGGACACTCCGGACATCGAACGCCTCGACAGCATCGAGGTCGTGTTTCGGATTGAACACGACCACTGTGGCGTCAGTGGCCTTCGCAGCGATATCGAGTATTGGCTCCATCGACTTGCAGATAGTACAGCCAGTCGTTCGGACCATCACCAGCACGCGGTCATCCGTCGCCAGTACGTCGTCGAGTTCGTCCCGTGTTTCGACCGTCTGAACGCTGTGTTCCGTTTTCGTGTCCATGGGGGCAGTACGTGCCACAGCGCGAAGAACCCCGCGACGAGTCACGCCTGTTCGGCTGTGGCTGCTGTCCGGGGCCGTCAGTCCTCGATTTCACGGACGACCGATGCGGGGTTCCCCTGAACGACGACGCCAGCGGGAACGTCGTCAGTGACGACCGCGCCAGACCCGATGACAGCGTCGTCACCGACGGTGACGCCCGGGTTGATGACCGCCTGACCGCCGACCCAGACGTTGTCGCCGATAGTCACCGGCTTCCCGTACTCGACGCCGCTACGTCGTTCATCCGGGTCAAGCGGGTGCGTCGCGGTGTAGATGTGGACGCCTGGTCCGAGCAGGCAATCATCTCCGATATCGACCCGGCAGACGTCCAACACGACGCAGTCGAAGTTCGCGTAGAACCCCTCGCCGACGTGGATGTTGTCGCCGTAGTCACACCGGAAGGGCGGTTCGACGTGGCAGTCCGGGCCGACCGAGCCGAACAGGTCCGCGATGAGCGCCTGTCTGGTGTCGGCCTCCGACGGGTCGGTCCGGTTGTACTCCCGGGTAAGTTCGTTCGCACGCTCACGGGCGGCGACGAGTTCCGGATCGCTCGCGTCGTAGCGCTCGCCAGCGAGCATCTTCTCTTTCTCAGAGGGCATGCCGACCAGCCTCCGGGATGCGGCTATCGCGGTATCGCTGTGCGATCATGTCTTGCGATTGACCTGCCCGGCTAAGAGACGTTGCGGTTGGCTATCGGAAACCGGACCGGAAATCGGGTTCGAGCCCGGAACGGATTTATAATTGACCGTCGCCTACCATGGTTCGTGAACCGCACGGCAGCGCTCGACGCAGTCGTCTTCGGTGTCGACATCCAGAGCGGCGACGTGCGCGGTGACGCACCGTCGTACGCACTGGTGGTCTTCGACGGGGAATCAGTCGAGCGAGACGTGGTCTCGTGGCGGAAGCTCCGCCGGCGCATCGAAAACGAGGAGCCGGCCATCGTCGCGACGGACAATATGTACGAACTCGCCGAGGACAAGGACGCCCTGATCCACGTCCTCGGGTCCCTCCCCGACGAAACGAAACTGGTGCAGGTGACCGGCGACGAGCGGCCCGAACCGCTCTCCAGGGTCGCCAAACGTCACGGCGTCCCCTACGGCAAGGATCCGATGGAGGAAGCAGAGGCCGCGGCTCGACTGGCCGCCGCCAACGTCGGGCAGGAGGTGTCCGCCTTCACCGACACGACAGAGGTGAAGGTCTCGCGGGGCCGCTCGACCGGCAAAGGCGGGTGGTCAGAGGACCGCTACACCCGGCGCATCCACGGCGCAGTCCGGAAGCGAGCGCGCGAAATCGAGTCCGAACTCGACGCTGCCGGTCTTGAGTACGAACGGGACGTGACCGAGAAGTACGGCGGGTTCTCCAACGCCGTGTTCCAAGTCTCGGCCCGGCCACAGGATATCCCGGTATCGAGAGCCCGGTCGGGCGATACGCGCGTCGAAATCGAGCGCCAGCGGCGGGACGGTATCGAGTTCAAGCCACTGGCAAAGCGGCGCGATCACGTCGTTGTCGGCGTCGACCCTGGAACGACGACGGCCGTTGCCATCGTCTCCCTCGACGGCACTGTGCTGGACGTGTACTCTTCGCGCACCGACGACGCCGCCGCGACGACAGAGTGGATCATCGAGCGCGGGCGGCCCGTCATCGTCGCCGCCGACGTGACGCCGATGCCAGAAACGGTCGAGAAGCTCCGGCGCTCCTTTAGCGCCGCGGGCTGGGAGCCCGACACCGACCTCCCGGTCGACGAAAAGAAACACCGGACCCGGGAGGAGGCCTACAACAACGACCACGAGCGGGACGCGATGGCCGCCGCCCTCTACGCCTTCGACAACCACGCCGACCAGTTCGAGCGCGTCGCGGGCAAGGTCCCACCACAGTACGACGTGGGGCCAGTCATCGACCGGGTCGTCGCTGGCGAGGAGAGTGTCGAGACAGTGTTACGGGACCTCGAAGACGACGATAGTGAGGACGAGGACACCACCGCGCACGAGCCGCGGGAACTCACTGACGACGAGAAGGAGATCAAGCGTCTGAACGCCCGCATCGAACGGCTCGAATCACACGTCGACGATCTCAAAGAGACGATCAAGCGCAAGGACGACCAGCTCTCGGAGAAGGACAAACAACTCGAAAAGGCTCGTAGCGAGGGCCGGCGCGAGGTCAGAAAAGACCGCGAGGTGACGCGGCTCCAGCGACGCAACGAGGCCCTCGAACGGAAGGTCGAGGAGGAAGAGGAGAAACGCGAGGCGCTGGCCGACAAGCTCGACCGGCTGAAGGCGCTGTGGAAGCTCGATCACTCGAACTTCGCCGATGTCTCGGAGAAGCAGGAGGGGCTGACCCCGGTCAAGGTGGTCGAACAGTTCACCAAGGACGCCATCGCCGACGCCGACGAGCGGTTCGGGCTCGTCGAAGACGACATCGTCATGTTCCGGGACGCCTCGGGCGCGGGCCGGTCGACCGCCCAGCAGCTAGCTGACATCGACCCGAAAGTCGTGCTCCGGAACGGGAACCTCTCTGACATCGCCGATCAGGTGCTGTTCGACAACGAGATCCCCGTCGCGCCAGCGGAGATGGTCACTGTGCAGGAAGTGGACGAACTGGCCGTCGCCCGTGAAGGCGAAATCGAGGCGGCAATCGAGGACTGGGAGGAGCGGGCCGCCGACCGCCGGAAGGAGCAGAACGCGGAGATGGTCGACCAGATCATCAGCGAACATCGGGCGGACCGGCCGACAAGCGAGAACTAAGTGCTGTCCGGATTGTCGGCTGACAGTAGCTAGCCGACCCATCGCCGGTGTGACACTGCTCCGATAGCGCGCTACCTGTACTGCGTAGTTATGTTCTTCGGGTGCGTCTGTCTCGCATGGAAGACCGGTGTCGTGTTCTGGCGGCCGCGGTCGAGACCCTCGATGATGTCTTCTACGTCTACGACGCGGACGGCCGGCTGGCCTACTGGAACGCTCGGCTGAACGAACTGTTTGGCCGGACGGACAGTGAACTGTCGGGTTCGGACCCGACCGAGTTCTTCGTCGCTGACGACCGTCCGGCCGTTGAAGCAGCCATCGAGGAGGTGTTCGAGTCGGGTCAAACAACCGTCGAAGCGCGGGCTGAGACGACCGAGGGAGTGGTGACCTTCGAACTCAGTGGTCGACTTCTCACAGGGGACGACGGTACAGTTCAGGGGTTCAGCGGTGTCGGCCGCGACATCACTGACCGGCGCGAGCGCGAGTGGCATCTCCAGCGACAGAACGAGCGGCTCACCGAGTTCGCCGACCTCCTGGCCCACGACCTCCGGACGCCGCTTGCCGTCACCAGCGGCCACCTCGAACTCGCTGCCCAAGAGCTGTCAGCCGAGCGTATCGACGCCGCCCGAGACGGGGTCCGGCGGTTAGAAGCGATTATTGACGATATGCGGACCGCGACCAGGGAGGGGGCACTGGCAACCGACGAGCAGGCGGTCGATATCGCCGACGTGGCGACGACGGCGTGGACCCACGTCGAAACCGACAACGCAGTGCTGGAACCGCCGCCGCCGATACTGGTCGAGGCTGACCCGAAGCGCCTGCTCCGACTGTTCGAGAACATCTTCGTCAACGCTATCATACACGGCCTTGGAGGCGGCAAGCGCGTATCTGACGAGGAGCGCGAAGCGAGCACTGCCGACATCACAGTTCGTGTCGTGCCGACGGCTGACGGCTTCGCTGTCGAAGACGACGGACGGGGGATCGACCCCGACGAACGGGAGTGGGTGTTCGAACCGGGCGCGTCACAGGCGGCTGACGGGACCGGGTTCGGCCTCTACATCGTCAGGACGATCGCCGAAGCCCACGGCTGGACAGTACGTGCCACAGCAGGAGATCACGGCGGTGCACGGTTCGAATTCGATATCGATGCGGACACCGCCTGTTAGTTGTCCTCGTCTCAGGGCATCCCGTCGCCACCCATGCCGCCACCGCCCATGCCGCCGCCACCCATCCCGCCCATGCCGCCACCGAGGCCGAACGCGCCGAGCAGGCTCGTGACGAGCCCGTAGACGACCAGTCCGAGACCGCCGACGACCAGAGCGATACCGACGGCGACGATAGGTGCCTTCCACGCGACCAGACCGATGCCGGCGAGCAACACGACGATGCCGCCGATACCAACCGCACCGAGTTTGTCGAGCATACCCGTGTAGGCCAAGCGGGCGGACAAAAGCCCGTCGGTCAGTGCTCGAACTCGGTGTCGACGTTCTGTGCTGCCGCGACCATCTCCGCGATGGTGTCCTGCCGGCGAAGCAGCCGCATCGTGTCGCCCTCGACGTCAAAGGTTCCGTCCATCGCGGCGGCGGAGATGTCCAGATCGCCCTGCAGCATCGTGACCCACTGGCTGTAGGGGCCACGGAACGCGAAGTCGTACTCGGGGTCCGCGACCGTTCCAGCAGCCGTACAGACGCCGTCTTCGATGACGACAGAGAACTGTATCGGTTCGCCGGCGTAGGCGTCGTCGGCACGGATTTCGAAACAGAACGCGGCAGTGAAGCCGTCGGCGCTGTCAGCGAACGCGGCCCGCTCGTTGATCCGGTCGCGCCACGCCGCAGCCCAGTCATCGGCTTCCGTCGGCAGCGTCACAGTCATTGACAGGCGGTATGCAAGGGGGGCTTTTCTGTGTTGCCTTGTCCTTTCGAGTGCAACACCCGGGAAATCGTCGCTGTGGCTCCGCGCCGAGTGCGAGGAAAACAGCGAATTGAGGTCCTCAGCGGCGCGATTCGCCGCCGAGATACAGCCGAGACACCTCGGGGTCGTCGAGCAGCGAGTCGGCCTCGCCCTCGAACTTGACCGTCCCCTGGTCGAGGACGAACCCACGGTCTGAGATGCCCAGTCCCTCGCGGGCGTTCTGCTCGACCATCAGGATGGACGTGCCCAGTTCGTTGACCGTCTCTACGTCGTCGAACACTTCCTTTGCTGTGTTCGGTGCCAGTCCGGCGCTTGGCTCGTCGATGAGCAACACGTCGGGTTCCATCACGAGCGCACGGGCGAAGGCCAGCACCTGCCGCTGGCCGCCCGATAGCGTCTTCGCGTTCGCGGTGCGTTTGTCGTCGAGGATGGGGAAGCGGTCGTACAGTTCGGCCACGACCTCGTCGAGGCCGCCCTCGCGGGCGACCCCGCCCATCCGGAGGTTCTCGTCGATGGTCAGCGAGCCGAACACGTTCTCGGTCTGTGGGACGTAGCCGACGCCGATACGGACGATATCTTCTGGCGCCATCCCGCCGATCTCGCGGTCGCCCAGACGGACCGAGCCGGTCCAGGGCTCCAGCATCCCGAACACCGTCTTGAGGACGGTGGATTTGCCGGCCCCGTTCGGACCGACGAGGCAGGCGATCTCTCCCTCGCCGAGTGTCAGCGAGAGGTCGTCGAGCACCTGCACTTCACCGTAGCCGCTGTCGACGCCGTCGACGGTGAGGATAGGGTCGGTCATTCCGACGGCCCTCCGAGATAGGCGTCGATGACGCGCTCGTCACTCCGGACCGCCTCGGGCGGCCCTTCGACGAGGACACTTCCCTGATTGAGGACGATGATCGGGTCGGCGAGCCGCATGATGAAGTTCATGTCGTGTTCGATGATGAGGAAGGTGATGCCCTCCTCGTTGAGTTCCTCGATGAACCCGGCCAGTTTATCGGCCAGCACGGGATTGACGCCGGCGACGGGTTCGTCGAGCAGGAGCAGGTCGGGCTCGGCCATCATCCCGCGGGCCAGTTCGACCAGCTTCATCTGCCCGCCCGAGAGGTCCGTCGCGGGCTGGGTCGCCAGGTCGCCGATCTCGAACCGTTCGAGCATCTGCTGGGCCTGTTCCAGCGAGCGCCGTTCCTCCTGTTCGACGGTGTCCGGCGAGGTGAACAGCGGGATGATCGATTCCCCGGTCTGGTTGTGTGGTCCCACCAGTAGCGCCTCCCGAACGGTCATCCCCTCCGGTTTGCGCGGCGTCTGGAACGTCCGGATCATCCCCTGATCGGCGATTTCGTGGGGCTTCTGGCCGGTCACGTCGACGCCGTTGACCGAGACGTAGCCGGCATCGGGCTCGTAGAAGCCCGAGACGAGGTTGAACAGCGTCGATTTGCCGGCTCCGTTCGGGCCGATGAGGCCCGTAATCGTGCCGCGTTCGACCTCGATGGACGCGTCGTCCGTCGCCACGAGGCCGCCGAAGCGTTTCTCCAGTCCTTCAGCCCGAAGCACCGGATCGTCCTTCCCCAGAATGGGGCCGTCGGAGACGAGCGACTGCTCACTCATCGCGACCACCGCCCAGCGAGTCGGGCCAGATAAGCTCGCGCTCCGGCGGGAGGATGCCCTCCGGGCGGAGCCTGACGATGAAGATGATGAGCAGGCCGACCAGCATGAGTCGGAGCGGTGCGGCACCGATGGGCAGCGCGCCGGTGTCGGTCATGAACCGGGTTCCCTGCTGGATGGCGACGATGGTGAACCCGCCCAGCATCGCGCCGCGGTCGCTGCCGGTGCCGCCGAGGATGACGGCGACCCAGACGTAGAACGTCGTGATCGGCTGGAGGTCCTGTGGGCTGACGAACAACACGAGGTGGGAGTAGAACACGCCCGCGAGCGCCATGATGAGGCTCCCGATAACGAAGGCCTGCATCTTGAACGCGAACGTGTTCTTGCCAAGCGTCTCCGCAAGGTCCTCGTCGGTCCGGATCGTCCGCAGGACGCGGCCCCACGGCGACTGGTGAATGCGCCGGAGGAACAGGTAGACCGCCGCGACGATGACCGTGACGAGGACGACGTTCAGGAAACTGGTGACGACCGATTGGCTCATGTTGAACACCGGCGTTCCACCCGCGTAGAAGACGTATGGGTAGGTCAGGTCGCCGAGCACGGGCCAGTCGGAGAAAAACAGCGGGATGCCGGTCAGACCGGCGCTGCCCGCCGTCCACTGTGATTCGTTGAGGATGAAGATACGGACGACCTCTGCAAGGCCCAGCGACGCGATTGCGAGGTAGTCGTCGCGGAGCTTCAGCGTCGGATAGCCGATGATGACCGCGAGCACCGCAGCGAGGGCGAGACCGCCGAACAGTGCGATGACGGGACTGACGCCGCCGGAGATCGGCGAGCCGGACGCCGTCAGCAATGCGGTCCCGTACGCCCCGAGGCCGAAGAACGCCGCGACGCTGAAGTTGATCATGCCGCCGTACCCCCACTGGACGTTCAGCCCCATCGAGAGGAGCATGTACATCGCCGACAGCCCGACGAGATACAGCAGGTACGCCGGGGCGAGGAAGCCGGTGACGACCGCAATGAGCAGGAGTGCGCCAAGCGCGCCGAGCAGTCCCACGACGCCCTTTTCGCGGGGCGAGTACGCACCGACATCGAGCGTGCTCATGTCATATCACCTGCGATGCCGCGGGGCCTGACAAGCAGGACCGCGACCATGATGACGAACGCGACAGCCGGCGCGTAGGCGTTGCTGATCGGAAGGCCGACATCACTGAGCAGCGGCGTCAGCTCGTGGATCATCCCGATGAGAAGGCCACCGAGCATCGCCCCGTACACCGAGCCGATGCCGCCGAGGATGACCGCGGCGAACACGACCAGCAGAATGTTGAAGCCGATACGGGGGTCGAGCTGGCTGTACAGCGCGAGGAAGACGCCGCCAGCGGCGGCCAGCGCACTTCCGACGACCCACATGACGAGAATGACGCGGTCAGTTCGGATACCGCTCACGCGTGCGAGGTCGGGGTTGTCAGCCGTCGCGCGCATCTTTCGACCAAGCGTCGTCCGCTGGAGCAGGAGGTGCAGGCCGGCGACGAGCACCGCCGCGCTGACGATGATCGCCACGTCCCGCTGTGTCACTGCGACATCGAGCGTGTCCAGCAGCAGTGGAATCGGACCGCTGCGGCTGATATCGTACTGCAGGAAGTCCGTTCCGAAGGTCGCCTGTAGCACCGCGCGGTAGACAAACGCCACGCCGATGCTCGTGATGAGCAGCCCGATCGAGTCCGTATCGAGGGGCTTGTACACGAGAATATGAGTGAGGACGGCGACGATCGCTGCGAGCGCCATCCCGACCGCAAGGGCCAGAAAGAACCCGACCGGGAGACCGAGAACAGTGCCGCCGAGACCACCGAACACGCCGAACGCGACGAACGCTCCGTAGGCACCAAGCGTCATCGTATCGCCGTGTGCGAAATTCGCGAAGTCGGCGATGCTGTAGACCAGCGAGAGCCCGATACTCCCGAGGATGATGATACTACTGAAAACGAGCCCGTTTGCCAGGTACTGTAATATCTGCGCCATTGGTAAAAATGGGAAAGGGTTGTGGCTGCGTTAGCCCTCGATGAAGCCGGCGGATTCGTACGCGTGGTCTACGACTTCGAACACCTGCAGCAACCCGACGGGGTCACCGTTCTCGTCGAGGTCGATTGGGCCGCTCACGCCGGTGTAATCCACGTCCGACGGCGAGCCACCGTTTGCCAGAATTTCGTGCGCTTCCTCGTAGCTGGTCGCTTCCTCACCCTCGGGACGGGTCACGTCCCGGACGACTTCCATGAGCGCCGAGCCGGTGAATTCATCGGCGGCTTCGATAGCGAGCGCGCTGACGACCACAGCGTCGTAGGCGTAGGCCGACCACGACGTGGGTTCCTCGCCGAAGCGCTCTTCGAACTCCGAGACGAACGCCTGGTAGTTCTCGGCGTCCTGCGGGACGCTCGGAACCACGGCCTTCATTCCGTCGAGACTGCCCTCGGGAGCTGATTCGAGGACTTTCGGGCCCTTGACGCTGTCACCACCGTACCAAGCGGCTTGGTCGGTGACGCCGAGATCGAACGCTTCCTGAGACATCGTCGCGAACTCCGGCTGGTAGGTGATGAACACCCACGCGTCAGCGTCGGTGTCTGACATCGAGGAGATGGTGCTGCTGTAGGAGGACTGGCCCTGATCGTGGGGTTCATTGTAGACGATCTCCCCGTCGTAGGCCTCGATGAAGGCCTCGCCGACGGACTGGCCGTAGTCGTTGTTGATCCAGGCCAGCGCGGCGGACTCGTTGCCGTCCTCGTTGAGGAGCGACGAAATTGCCTCCGCCTGTGCCTTGCCGGCCGGCGGCATCCGGAGCAGGTCCGGGAAGTTCGTCAGGTTCGGGCTAGTGCTGTTCTGACTGATCTGGACGACGTCCGTGTTCTGGACGACGCTTTCGTGGATAGCTGTGCTGACGCCGCTCCCGACAGTACCGATGAGCAGCGGAACCTCTTCCTGATTGACGAGTGTCTGGGCTGCACTGACTCCACCCTGGCTCGTACTCTGGTCGTCCTGCTGTGAGATCGCCAGTTCGCCGCCACTGACACCGACGGAGTTGATATCGTCAAGCGCGATTTCCTTGCCGCGCTGGTTCCGCTGACCGAACGCCGACAGTGAACCGGAGAGGCTGTCAACCATCCCGATGGTGTAGGTTTCGGAGCCCGAGTCTGTCGAGGCATCCGTCGATTCGTCGTCACCGCCGTCACTGCCGTCACCACCGTCGCCCCCGTCACCTTCGTCGGGAGCACCACCGGAACAGCCGGCGAGACCGACGAGTCCGGCACTCGCAGCGGCTTTGATTACGCTTCGCCTGTCAATCGAACGCGTGTCATGGTCGTTCATGGTATACTGATATCCTTTTTCGTAAGTCCCTGTATAACCCTGTCACCGTCCATGGTAGGCACCACGTTCTGGACAGCATACGAGAAGCCGTGAATTAATACTTCTGGAACGCGTTTGCCGTATAGAGTATCGCTACGGCTATGGAACGAACGGAGTTTACCACGGTAGACACGCATACGGGCGGGGAACCGACGCGCATCGTCCTCGACGGTATCGAAGCCGACACGCTCACCGGAGCGACCGTCCGGGAGAGACGCGACCGGTTCAAAGCCACGGCTGACGGCGTCCGGCAACTCCTCATGCAAGAGCCCCGTGGCCACGCGGACATGTTTGGGGCGGTCCCGGTGCCAACCGACCGGGCCGACCTCGGGGTGTTCTTCATGGACACTGATGGCTATCTGGATATGTGCGGCCACGGCCTCATCGGCGTCGTGACCGCCCTCATCGAACGGGGCGAACTTCCCGAATCGCCCGAACTGACCGTCGAAACTCCCGCCGGACTGGTCGACGTAACAGTCGAGATAGCTGATGGCGTCGTCCGCCGCGTTGCGTTCGAAAACGTCGACAGTTACGTCTGTGAGACGGTTCCCGTCGAACAGGACGGCGTCCCGGTCGAGTCTCGTATCGTCTACGCCGGCAACTACTTTGCCGTCGTCGACGCTGACAGTCTCGGCGTCACGCTCGACAGCGAGGACGCCACGCAGTGTATCGACCCCGCACTGGACCTCCGGCGAGCAGTCAACGATGCCGCACCCGAGGACCCGATCACCGGAGCGCCGGCGACCGTCTCTGCAGTCGAGCTCACCGCCAGCGGCGACGGCGACCGGAGCTGTGTGGTGTTTGCCGACGGCTCCGTCGACCGCTCCCCCTGCGGAACAGGCACATGTGCGCGATTGACGCTCCATCACGTCGACGGCGACCTCGCCGTCGGCGAGCGTGTCGAAGTGACTGGCCCGGTCGGGTCAGCGTTCGAGGGGTACATCAGCGACACCAGCGTCGACAACGGTGTCACCGTGACCAGCCCGGTCGTTTCTGGCACAGCGCACATCACGGGCGAGCACACGTTTTACCGGACCGACGACGATACGCTCGGCAGTTTCACGCTCGCTTGATTTCAGACCTCGAAAGATGATTTTTTTGGTAGGGGGTGCGTTTAGGCCCATATAGTGGCGTAGTTTCGATAATGATTCCACCGATAGCGAACAACTTCGTCGCCGGGGAGACAGCGCCGGGAGCGCTCGACCACGTCGCTTCGCTCAACGACGACGATGTCAAGGGTATCCTAAATCTGCTTGGCGAACACTACGACGAGCGCCAGCCAGCCGACGAGGACGCAGACCAGTACATCGAGTTGATAGAGGAGATCGACAGGAGCGGGCTCGACTGCTGTATCTCAGTCAAGCCCTCACAGATCGGCCTCGACGTCGGCGACGACGTGTTCGTCGAGAACCTCGAACGCATCGTCGCGGCAGGTGACGACCACGATGTCTTCGTCTGGGTCGATATGGAGGACTACACCACGACCGACGTGACCCTCGACGCGTACGAGCGGCTCGTTACGGAACACGAGGGCGGCGTCGGCGTCTGTACGCAGGCAAACCTCAAACGGACGCCCGAGGACCTCGAACGGCTCGCGCCCCTCCCCGGGAAAGTCAGACTTGTCAAAGGTGCCTACTCCGAGCCCAAAGAGGTCTCCTATAAGAAGAAAGAGCGTGTCAATGAGGCCTATCGGGACTGTCTCGAACTGATGTTCGAGGAGTTCGAAGGTGGCGTCGCCGTCGGCAGCCACGACCCGGCGATGATAGACCACGCGAAGGAGCTCCACGACGAGTACGGCACCGACTACGAAGTGCAGATGCTGATGGGGGTCCGCGACGACGAACAGCGCGACCTCGCCGCCGAGGGCGTCCCGATGTGGCAGTACATTCCCTACGGCGACAAGTGGTTCTCCTACTTCTATCGGCGCGTCCGTGAGCGCAAGGAAAACGCGCTGTTCGCCGTCCGGGCCGTCCTGAGTTGAACTACTGGTCCGGGTCGAGTAGTTTCGCTTCTGCTTTCCGAAGGTGTTCGAGCAGCGTCGTCTTCGAAACGCCGAGTTTCGAGGCGAGTTCGCGCGTCGAGATACCACGCGGCCACGCGTAGTAGTCCTCCTGCCGGGCAAGTTCGAACGCTTCGCGTTGGCTATCCGAGAGCCGGTCCATCCGCCGGAGTTGCTTCGGATTGCCGCCACCGGCGGACGTGATTCGCGTGACTTCGATGTCGGCCGACTGCTCCTCGCGGATCTCGTCGAGGAGCGACTCGGCTTCGTCGCGGGAGTCCGGGAAAAACACCGGCCAGTGCTCGCGACCGTGCCGGACCCGAACCGGATCGTTGTGGATGAACCCGCGCGAAAGCAGGCTGTCACTGATGGTGTTGTCCGGATCGTACTCGACGAACAGCTCCCGGGTCGTGTTGCCCGGCGACGAGCCTGTACCAGTCGCGCCGTGGCGCTCGCGTAACTCCAGCACGGAGTCGGTCAGCGACGAATCACGAGTCGCGTCGATGAGGTCCTCGACGTCACTAATACTGTCTGCGTAGGCGGTGAACAGACCCTTCACGCTGCCGTTCTGTGTGTTGTACACGCCGTGAGCCAGCAAACCAGCCGCCGTCTTGTCGGTCACTTCGAGCGTCCAGCAGTCAGGATGCCAGATGCTCAGGGTAAGCTGGAGTCCCCCGTGTTCTACTTGTGCTTCACTCATATTTGACGCCCTCCGTATGAAGGGGTGCTAAGGATAGTCACGATATGGACGCAAATAAAGGTGCGGTTCATAAGGGGAACACCGACCATGGTAGATAATGTCGGGTTGTAGAGGATATCTCAGGTTATTGCCGGCCCCCTGACCATGGACGGTGGAACATATTGGTGGGGGACGCGTACAGTACCTACCATGAGTACAGACGACTCACGACGACACTACATCGACGGTGAATGGACGACAGGCACCGGCGACGAAACGTTCACAAGCCAGAACCCCGCCACGGGCGAGGCGCTCGCTTCGTTCCACCGCGGAACAGAAGCCGATGTCGACCGCGCACTGGCCGCAGCAGAGGACGCCTACGACGAGTGGCGCTCGCTCTCGCACATCGACCGCGCGGAATACCTCTGGGACATCTACCACGAGCTGCGTGACCGCCACGAGGAACTCGGCGAAATCGTCACCATGGAGTGTGGCAAGGAGATCAGCGAAGGGCTGGCCGACGTCACCGAGTCCTGGCACATGGTTGAGTGGGCCGCCGGCAACGCTCGCCACCCCCACGGCGACGTGGTCCCGTCGGAAATCGCCAGCAAGGACGCCTATATGCGGCGCAAGCCGAAGGGCGTCGTCGGCTGTATCACCCCGTGGAACTTCCCGGTCGCGATCCCGTTCTGGCACCTCGCAGTGACGCTGGTCGAGGGCAACACGGTCGTCTGGAAGCCCGCCGAACAGACCCCGTGGTGTGCCCACATCATCGCCGAGATGTTCGAGGACTCGGGCATCCCGGACGGCGTGTTCAACCTCGTCCAGGGCTACGGCGACGCCGGCAACGCCATCGTCGAAGACGACCGCGTCGAGACGGTCCTCTTCACCGGGAGCGCCGAAGTCGGCCACAAGATCGCCTCCAAGGTCGGTGGCGAGCCCGGGAAGATCGCTGCCTGCGAGATGGGTGGGAAGAACGCTGTCATCGTCACGGAGGAAGCCGACCTCGACATCGCCGTTCACTCGGCAGTGATGTCTAGCTTCAAGACGACCGGCCAGCGCTGTGTCTCCTCGGAGCGCCTCATCGTCCACGAGGACCTCTACGACGAGTTCAAGGAACGGTTCGTCGACGTCGCCGAAGACATCGCCGTCGGCGACCCGCTGGAGGAAGACACCTTCATGGGGCCGCTCATCGAGGACGATCAGGTCGAGAAGTTCAAGCGCTACAACGACCTCGCCCGTGAGGAGGGGGCAAACGTACTCGTCGACCGCGCCGACCTCGGTGCCGAGGAGATCCCTGAGGGCCATGACGAGGGCCACTGGGTCGGTCCGTTCGTCTACGAGATCGACTACGACGAGGACCTGCGTTGCATCAACGAGGAAGTGTTCGGTCCCCACGTCGCGCTGCTTGAGTACTCGGGTGACTTCGACGAGGCGCTGGAGATGCACAACAGCGTCGACTACGGCCTCGCCGGGGCCATCATCTCCGAGGACTACCGTCAGATCAACCAGTTCCGCGACGAGGCCGAAATCGGCCTCGCTTACGGGAACCTCCCGTGCATCGGCGCCGAGGTCCACCTGCCCTTCGGCGGCGTCAAGAAGTCCGGCAACGGCCTCCCGAGTGGCCGCGAGGTCATCGAGGCCGTCACCGAGCGCACCGCCTGGACGCTGAACAACTCCAAGGACATCGAGATGGCACAGGGTCTGTCGGCGGACATCATCACCGATGAGTAAGTCCGTCCAGTCGCCGGAAGTCGGGTCCGTCTGTCCGCGCTGTCGCGGCGAGACGACGACGGCGAAAGGCATCGAGACCTGCACCGACTGCTCGTGGGTCGGCTGCCTCGGCGCTGACTGACGCGGCGACCGCGTTTTTCCGTACGGCCCCAGCGTCTGTCCCACACCGTGACGGGGGCCACGGACCGGGTTCACGGTCCAACTTTTCCAAACCTTAAACCTCTCCCCGTCGAAGTACCGTCTATGAGCGACAACGACAGCAGAAAGAACCTGCGGATGCCGGAAGAGGACGAGGTGTTCGCCGTCGTCATGGACATGCTTGGCGCGAACCGCGTCAAGGTACGCTGTATGGACGGCGTCGAGCGCACAGCCCGGATTCCGGGCAAGATGCAAAAGCGCATCTGGATACGCGAGGACGACGTGGTCCTCGTCGAACCATGGGACTGGCAGGACGAGAAAGCCGACATCACGTGGCGCTACGAGAAACAGGACGCCGACCAACTGCGTGAGGAGGGACACATCCAGGAGTAGCCCGATTATGTATCTGGCCGCGCGCTCGACGGAGGCGCAAGCGTGACAGAGGGGCAGTTCGGCCTGCTCGATACGGACGACGTTGACTCCCCCGGTGACGAGTGGGAAGAGGTCGACGTCTCCGACACGGAGGCCGACCGCATCGCCCGCAAGCGGGACCGCGAATTCAACGAGTTCCGCGAACGCATCAAGGACGCCGACCAGTTCAAGGTCGAGGCCAGCGTCTTCGACGATGCCACCTACGGCGCGCTGTACAAGCTTGTCCAAGACGGCCATATCGACGCCTTCGGCGGACCGATATCGACCGGCAAGGAGGCCAACGTCTACACGGCGCTGTCGGGCGAGACAGAGGTCGCTGTCAAGGTGTACCGCATCAACGCCTCCGATTTCAAGGATATGCGGAGCTATCTCGACGGCGACCCCCGCTTCGAGGGAATCGGCTCTGACAAGAAGAAGGTCGTTACCGCGTGGGTTCGCAAGGAGTCGTCGAATCTCAAGCGCGCCCGCCGGGCCGGCGTCCGGACGCCGGAGCCCATCGCCGTCGAGCGGAACGTTCTCGTGATGGAGTATCTCGGGACCGAGGAGGGCCGTAGCAAGCGTCTTAGTGAGGTTCACATCGAGAACCCCGAGACGGCCTACGAGGTCGTCAAAGAGTACACCCGCCGGCTGTACGACGCCGGCCTCGTCCACGGCGACCTCTCTGAGTACAACATCGTCTTCCACGAAGGGCAGTTGTACATCATCGACCTCGGGCAAGCGGTGACCATCCACCATCCCAACGCCGACGACTTTCTTGAGCGGGACTGCCGCAACGTCGCGAACTTCTTCGCCAGACAGGGCGTCGACGCCACGCCGGAGGAACTGCTCGCGTACGTCCGAGAGTACGCGACGCCGAAAGACAAGACCGACACCGCGCCGGGCAGCGACGACGACGCCGTCCCGCAGGGGACGCCAGCCGACCGTCGTGAGGACGAGTAACCACCAGCGTTCTGTTCGCGTGATGAGTTTTGCGAGGGGGTGCCTTGTCGCTACGTAGACATGTGAATTGTAGCCATTCTCACCCATGGCACTGAGTTCCGGCAGACAAACCACATCACTCCGACGTTGTTACCCGCTTCCTCACAACTCGTTTTGATCGTGAAAACCACAGTGTGTAAGTTGTTAGATTGAATATATCTCAGTATGAGTGACCTGTCACAGTGTTTCTCGTGCCGTGTGGGCCGGCACTGGCCTGGCCCGAGTAGGTGTGGCTGATGGACACCGACCCAGCAGACAGCAGTTCGGACCAGCAGACAGCACACAGTGACAGCTCGGTGTCTGAGCGCCTCATCGAGGGGCTATCCTCGCATGCAGTGTTCATGCTCGACACAGATGGCATCATCACGACGTGGCCCGAGCCGGCAGCGTCGCTGTACAGCTACGACCGGGACGCGACGGTCGGCCACCACGTCGACATGCTGTTTGCCGACCCCGAGGAGATGGAGACGACCGTCGAATCACTGCTGACGGAGGCGGCGAACGGCCCCGTCGAGACACAGCACTGGCATCGGCGGGCTGATGAGTCAGTGTTCTGGGCGACCCTCTCGCTCTCGCCGCTCGGAGACGGGGACCCCGAAGGGTTCGTCGCAGTCAGCCAGGATACGACGGAAAAACACCAGTACGACAAGATGCTCGAACGCCAGAACGACCGGCTCAAGGAGTTCACCGATATCCTCGCCCACGATTTGAAGAGTCCGCTCAGCGTCATCTCTTCGCGGGTCGATCTGGCCCGCGAGACAGGTGACAAAGAACACCTCGATGCCCTCGAAGAGACGAGCGACAGGATGGCCCGTCTCGTCGAGGACCTGCTCCGCGTCGCGCGACAGGGAAACGTCGTTACCGACCCGGAGACAACGAACGTACGGGCCGTTGTTGACACTGCCTGGGAAGGGAGCGGCGAAAGCACCGAGCGCGCCACACTCCACTACGCGGACATCGGCGCAGTGAGCGCAGACGCCGACCGCCTCATCGAACTGTTCGAGAACCTCTTTCAGAACAGCATTCGGCACGGCGATGGGGCCGTTATCGTCCACGTCGGTCCGCTTGAGAACGGCTTCTACGTCGAAGACGACGGCCCGGGAATCCCAGCGGAAATCAAGGACGATGTGTTCGACCACGGCTTCACCACTGCCGAGGACGGGAGTGGCTACGGACTCTCGATTGTCCGGACCATCGCGGGCGCACACGGCTGGGACATCCTCGTCACCGACAGCAACACGGGCGGGGCACGGTTCGAAGTCACCGGTGTCGAGTTTCTGGGCTGACAGCAGGGTCGGCAGCGCCCTGCTCGGTTACAGCGTCCATTTCTCGCCTCACCCATCGATTGCAGAGGGGAGTCCACGTCCGCGCGCTCCTCGTGGGTGAGTGTCCCATAGAAGCAGAAGAGCAATAACCGATGGGGCAGTGATGCCCAACGACGAGAGATCGCCACAGCTACACGACCTCCGCCATCCACCTATGGGACGCCCTCCAGCCCCCACGACCGGACGGATAGTGCCGCTCGTTGCCCTGCTCGGGATAGCCGCCCTTGTTGCCGTCTCCGGAGTCGCCGCCGGCTTCAGCAACGCGGCACCCGATGAAACACACTCGGGGAGTACCACACACAGCCACGCCGCCACAACCGAGGCAGCGACGCCACAGCCAGCGTGTTCGGTGCAAGACGAGCGCCCCGAGCCACCGGAGACGGACTCGGAGTACCACTACCTCGATGGGCTTGGAGCCACGTCGACAACCAACTGGACAACCGGCGAAACCCTGCGTATCGGCGCAGACGGGGACTGTTCGCTCGGCGTCCGTGCCAACGACACCGCGACACTGACCGCGACGACGGTCAACACCAGTCAGGGCACTGTGACCGGCGTCGTCGACGTGGGTCGTGGCGGAGCGTTTCGGGTCGTCGAGCGCCCTGACGGAAACACCACGGCTTCGGTATCCATCCGGAATGTCGGCCGAGAGAATAACGATCGCGTCGACATCGTTTCGACGAACGAGAGCGGCGCAGTGGTGACATCCGAGCGCGTCACAGCTCCTACCGGTCGGTTCTTCGTGGTCGAAATGCAGTGGTATCCAAACGGGACCGCACAGGTCGCGCTGTGGGATACTGACCGGCAGCGCCAGCAACGCGTGACCAGAACGGTCTCGACCAAGGCAGAAAACACCTCCTGGCAGGTCCAGCTCAACGGCCGGGCGTATCTCGACGAAATCGCGGTTGGGTCCCACGACACGGAGCCGACTGCCACCGAGGAGGCTGACACCGGAAAGGCTGACCTCGAAGACAGCGAACAGTCAGCAGCGTCGCCCGTCCAGTCCACAGCCTCAGCGGCGCAGAGTGATGAAACAGGGACACCGGAAACCTTCAGTTACAATGTCGGGCCCGAGGACGGAGAGTCCGAGGACTCCCAGTCCGGCCTCTTTTTGGGTCCGCTCATCGCGATCGGTGGGGCGCTCATGTACCGGTATGCGTACGGCGTCACGAAGTTCAACGAACAGCTGGACGCCATCGGGAGCACAACCCGTTCTAGTGAGGTCGAACCCGCCGACTGGAACGTCATGCTCACGAAACTGGTCGGTGCAGCCGGGAGTATATTCGGCCTCATCTGGTTTCTCACCACGGTATTGGGTGGCTGATCGGCCACATCTCGACTATGATATGCGGTCCGTACCTGCCGACGGGTGTGGCACGGTACCGGATACGCCGGACGCCGAAGTTTTAAACAGGCAGACCCTCCTACAGAGAGGTATACTTATGCAACACGTGAAGATTCCGCAGGACCGTATCGGTGTGTTGATCGGCGAGGGCGGTGAGACCATGCGCGAGATCGAGGAGCGCGCAGAGGTCCGGCTGGATATCGATTCCGAGGACGGCACGGTGAAAGTCGAGTCCGTCGGCGACCCCGTCACGGCGCTGAAAGGCCCTGACATCGTGAAGGCCATCGGCCGCGGATTCGCGCCCGACGACGCGCTGGCGCTCCTCGAGGACGACATGATGATGTTCGAACTCATCGACATCGAGGCCGCCTCCCGCAACAAGAACGACTTCCGTCGCCAGAAGGGTCGTCTCATCGGCGAGGGCGGCCGGACGCGGGAACTCATGCAGGAACTCTCCGGCGCGGCCGTGGTCATCTACGGGTCGACGCTTGGCATCATCGGCGGCCCCGAACAGGTCGACGCCGTGCGAGAAGCCGCTGAGATGATTCTGGACGGCGCGCCACACGGCTCCGTCTACTCGTTCCTCGAACGCAAACACAACGAGATGAAGCACAAGGGCCTCGAATACCACCAGTTCACCGGATAACGCCGTAGTTCGACTGTGTGACTGACGACTGCACGCTACGGCGACAGTATAAGCGCATGCGGTCGCTGTCAGTCCTGCCACGGGCGCACCACACCGTTTTGCCGGAACAGGCTCTACGAGGAGGTATGCCGACCATCGCCGAGACGCACATCGTCAACCGCGAGCGCGTTCAGCCGACTCACGCGAACAACTATCAGAGCGCCCACGGCGGGATCGTCATGAAGTGGATGGACGAGATCGGCGCGATGTCGGCCATGCGGGCCGCCAGGGAGTCCTGCGTGACCGCACAGATGTCCCGCGTCGACTTCGAGCGCCCGATTCCCATCGGCGACACCGCACTCATCGACTCCTACGCCTACGCTACGGGTCGAACCAGCGTCCGGGTCCGCATCGAGGTCGCCCGCGAGGAGCCACACACGGGCGAAACTGAGGAGACGACCAGCGCGTACGCCACCTTCGTCGCCGTCGACGACGGGAAACCGACGCCCGTCCCCGAACTGACTGCCGAAAGCGAGGAGTGCAAACGGTTGCGCGAAACGGCACTTGCAGAAGAGCCGAATCGGTAGCTCGCGGACACTGGTGGCACAGCGTCACCGCTTGGCCACTGGCTGCCGGTCGCTGTAGTCAAGTAGCGACTGCTACGGGGTTTCAAAGTAATCGAGCATATCCAGCACCGCGCCCATGATGAAGCTGATGACACTGATGACCAGAACAAGCCCAGTGAGAAGCGTCGAAATCGGTGGGTTTAGCAGAAACTGGAAGCCAGCGATAAATACGCAGGTGACCATCCCGACGACCAGGAGAAACGAGCCTGCGCTTGGGTCCTCACCGGTGAGAAATTCGAGGCCATTGAGGAAGCCCGACGTCTGTGGCTGTTGTTCCTCAACGACGTCTTCACTCATTGTCGGCCTCAGACTGTGCCGTCGCTGCCTCCTGAATGATCTGTACGAGATGCGATACCCAGAGTCCGCCGGTAAATCCGAACAGGGCGGAGACGACGACAGCTTTGGTGAGGGTGCCAAGCGGAGAGGCCGCCGCTATCAGACAGAGCCCTCCGAAGAGGAGCATCATGCCGTACTGGATTCGTGTGTCGAGGTCAATGCGTGCGATGGTCTGTGTGAAGGTTGAGCTCATGTGGTAGTGGCTGATCGGGCCGTGCTTACACGTCGTTTGCTACACTGCTGTGAATCGACGGCAACCCCTGCTCAGTTAGCGTCGGCTTGGAGCAGCCGTTTGATTTCGCCGTGCGAAGTGAGGGAGGCCGAAGACGGTTGTCGGCCAGAAACCGATGAACTGGCCCGACTGTTTGTCGCCGCGGACGGCGTAGAAATACAGCGCCAGCGCAACGGACGCCGGAGCGGCGGTCGCTTTCCGCTTGCGACGCCGCGTCTACCTCTCCCTGCGTGGTACTCACATGCAATGTTGGGCCTACTCCGGTATATCCCTTTGCAAGGGGTCAGCAGAACTGACGGCCTCAAAACTTCATAGGAGACCGATATTCGGGATTATAGCTGCCACTGGCACACCATCTACTGACGAACCGCCAGAAGCCTGCGCGGTTGGTTCCTCTTAAAAAGCCTCAGCGGGACACGCGCGGCGAGGTTGCGCAGAGATGGACCACCGCGAAGTTCGTTCGTCGCAGAAAGCATGGGCCGGAATTTGAACCAGAAGAGGACTCTCAGTGGTCTCCAGGGATTCAAATTCCGCTCCCGTGTCACACGCTCACGGGAGTCGCGCGGAGATGGAACTCCGCGCAGATAGTTCGCGTGAGAAGCCTAGGCCGGAATTTGAATCCGGGGTCTCGTCCTTACCAAGGACGCGCTTTACCGCTAAGCTACCCAGGCACGCAACAGTGTGTATCCGGCAATTGTCTAAAGTCGTTTCGATTCAGGGCCGGTGTGTCGATTAGTCTCAGTGGTCGGCGGCGGCCTCGGTCCCGTCGCCGGATGGCTGTTCAGTTCCCGCGCGGGCCCGAAGGGCGTCGGCGACGTCCTCACCGAGCAGGTCGGCGTTCGACGGGAGGCCATCAACGGCCAGTTCGGTCGCGTATTCGCGGAGCGTCGGGGTTGGTCGGATGCCGGCGGCAGTGACACCAGCGACCACGGCGAGCTCCAGAATGTCAGTTTCGAGCGCGGTGTCGAGGCTCTCGTCGTCAGTCGTCTGACGGACTGTCTGGTCGTGGCCGAACGAGCGGACGACAGAGACAGCGGCGTCGGCGGCTTCGGTCCTGGCGAGCAGGTAGAACCCACGCGAGACGAGGATATCGGCGATGAGGATATCCAGGTCGGCTGTGTCGCGGTCGCCGTTGACCCAGGGGTCGTCGTGGGCCAGTTGCCGGGTGAGCGAGAGCCCCTCGTAGATGAGTTGGACGCCAGCGGCTCGGTCAGCGACGCCATCAGCCAGATCAACCGGTGGGTCGCTGGTTGCGCCCGCGCTGACGAGCGTCAGGACGCCGGGCGCCAGCGACGCGTCGTCAAGGCGAGTGTCGATCCGCTCGTGAAGCCGGTCAGGCTCGACATCGTCGACCGCCGCCAACGCCGCTCGGCGAACTGCCGCCACTTCCTCCATTATGAGGGTCTAGCGACGGGAAGGGCAAAGACCTTTGGAAACCGCAGAGTCACAGCAGCCATGGTACAGACCACGAGCGGCGATGGTATCCGGACCCTGACGCTCGACCGACCCGACCAGCGCAATGCGCTCACCAGCACGGCACTGCGTGACCTCGAAGCGGCAGTCGAGTCTGCGACCGAGCCAGTGCTGTATCTCCACGGCGCTGGCGAGGCGTTCTGTGCCGGCGCGGACCTAGATGAGGTCAAGGCTCTCGATTCAGAGAGCGCCGAGACGTTTGCGGCGCTGGGTCAGCGGGTCGCCCGGACGCTCGAATCCTACGACGGGGCGGTCGTCGCCGGTATCGATGGCGCGGTACGGGGCGGCGGCGTCGAACTGGCGCTGGCCTGCGATATCCGTGTCGCGACGCCAGATGCGACGCTGGCCGAAACAGGGGTCAAACTCGGCCTCTTTGGTGCGTGGGGCGGGACAGCGCGGCTCCCCGACATCGTCGGGACCGGCGACGCGCTCGACATCGCGCTCTCCGGCCGAACGCTCGACGCCGAGACGGCACAACAGATGGGGCTGGTTTCGCGGGTGACCACAGAGCCTCGAGCCGTCGCTGAGGAGTTGGCGGCCGTCGACGCGGACGCGCTTCGAATGTTAAAAGCGCGGATACGCGACGACGCCGACAGGGAGACACAGGAGCGCCGCGAACAGCAGGCCTTCGCCGACCTCAGCGCGGAGACGGAGTAGGGAAGGGTACAAGACGACGCCTCGCATACGAGCCGCCAATGGTCGACTGTGAGTACTGCGTGGAATCGTTCGACGGCGACGACGCCTACCTTGACCATCTCGCCGACGCCCACGACGGCGAGCTGGGCGCGATTGATCGACGGCGCGTCGAGGAGCATACCGGTGGCGAAGATGGGAACGCCCTCCCGGTCGGGCCGATTGTTATCGGCGTCGTCGTGGTCTTCGCTATTGGGCTCACAGTGTACGTGACTCAGTTGAGCGGTGGCGACGGCGGCAGCGGAAGTGACGCGGACCTGATCGGGACGACAGGTGCACAGCCGCTCTCCGCGGTCGAGGCCACCGGGGTCGAAGCGTCGTCACTGGACGAGACCGGCGACAGTGACCGACTGTCCAGTGTGGAACAGTTCCCGGACCGGGGGAACAACCATGTCGAAGAAGGCAGTGCTATCGACTACCAGCGAGTCCCGCCACTCTCCGGGACACACTATGCGTCAACGGTGAGTGCAGGCTTCTACGAGGCGACGCCGCTGCTCGGTTCACTCGTCCATACGCTGGAACACGGCGCGGTCATCGTCTACTACGACCCCGAGGAGATCTCGCCCGAAGCCAGAGAGAGCCTCCGAGAGTTTTCCAGTGTTCATACCGGCACCTGGCGGAGCGTCGTTGCCGTTCCAAACCCCAAGGACGAACCGCGGGCGACCTACGTCGTGACGGCGTGGCAGCACGAGCTACTGATGGATAGCTACGACGCCGAAACGGTCCATGCGTTCCTTTCGGAGTATCTGGGTCGTGGCCCGGAGAACCCGGTTCGCTAGCGACTGAAACGAGAGACAGACTCAGTACAGCGGGTCCGGACCCGGGGGCATGGCTCGCTTGTGGGCACTTGATTCGTACATCTCGCGGACAGTCTCGACGACATCGAGCGGGACACCGAGCCGGTCCGCTGTCGCGGCTGCCGGAACACCACCGTCGATGTGCAGGGCGAGGATGGAGTCGAGCGTGTCGTAGTCCATCCCCATCTCGTCGGCGTCGGTCTGGCCGGCCCACATCTCGGCACTGGCAGTCTTCTCCGCGAGGTCATCGGGGACGCCGACGTGTTTCGCAAGCTGTCGGACCTGCTGCTTGTACAGCGCCGCAATGGGGTGGCAGTCGACTGCGCCGTCGCCGTACTTCGTGTAGTAGCCGACCAGCGCCTCGCTGCGGTTCCCGGTGCCCAGAACCAACGCCTGCTCGTGGTTGCCAACGAGGTAGTTCAGTACCGCCCGACAGCGAACCCGGAGGTTGCCGACGGCGAGCTGGTCTCCCTCTGCCTCGGGGTAGGCGTCGAGGAACGCGTCGACCAGCGGGTTGATCTCGATGACGTCGTATTCGATGCTGAGCAGGTCGTTGGCCACCCGCTCGGCGTCGCTCATGTTGTCAGCCCGGTTGACCTCGCTCGGCATTACGAGCCCGTGAACGGCATCACGGCCGAGCGCTTCGACGGCCAGATGCGAGACGAGCGTACTGTCGATGCCGCCCGAGAGCCCCATGACCACCGTGTCGACACCGGCGGCGTCGACCTGTTCCTGAATAAACGAGGTGATATGGTCGCGGTTCGCCTCCAACTCAGCCTCGGAGAACGTCAGGTTCAGCGGCTCATCGGCACGGACAATGGATTCGGCCGTTGCCATACTCTCTAGTTGGACGGACGGAACTAATACCCATCTATCGACGTGATATTTTCGGACACGCGTCCAGTCAAAACGCTACGTTCAAGTGCAGTCGCTGTTGACAGTTCGGTACGGGGTTCGCAGGTCCGACCGACCTGCAGTCTACCACAGCGCGCCGATGGTGAGCGATTCCGCAGGAATCGCGAGCCACGGTGTGACTGCGACGAGCGCCGGTGGTCCAGTGGTAGGACATTGCCTTCCCAAGGCAATAGCCCGGGTTCAATTCCCGGCCGGCGCACTCCCTGCGGTCGTTTGCCGCCCGATGTTCGCGAACGCGCTGCGTTCGCTCACTCTCGGCCGGCGCATTTTGCTGCGAGGAATTCGCGAGCAGTCAATGCAGTCGGAAATCACCTCTCACAGGCGGCATACAGTTCCGGCACCGCAGATCGTGGCGACATGATTCTAGGTACGTAGAACGAACGGTTATATGAAAAGAATGTGTAGTGAGTTAACGTATGACGCGACCATCCACTCGGCCCCAGAATCCCTTCCGGGAATGTAAGAAGTGCGACGAGCCGGTAATCAAAACGGACGACGAGGAGTTCGAGTGCGTGGAATGCGGGTGGCAGCCAGCCGAGGACAGTCTGCTCTCCTAAGCGAGGATCGAGGACTGCCGGTCTCAGTGTGTCGGTCGCTGTTGGATCTCGGTCGTGAGAAGGGTCACCGAATGCGCCGCTATTGTCCCATAGGTACCAGCGGGTAGTGTGAGCCCGCGGACCGCGGGATACTTGTCGGGGCCGGGCATACCCAGTGCCAACAGATGGACGCGCCGCTGTGGACGGAGACACACGCCCCGGAGTTGTCGGAGATCCGCCAGCCGAAGGCCCGCGAGCACCTGCAGGGAGCCATCGAGGAGCCGATGAACCTCCTGGTCCACGGGCCAAAAGGGAGCGGGAAGACGGCCGCCGTCCGAGCCTTTGCCCGAGAGGTCCACGAGAACCCCGACGCGGACTTCACCGAACTCAACATGGCCGACGTGTTCGGGATGACAAAAAAGGAAGTCGCCAACGACCCGCGGTTCGCGTCGTTCATCGACAGCAAGCGACGGCGCAAGTCTTCGAAGGCCGACCTCATCAACCACGTCCTCAAAGAGTCCGCCAGCTACTCGCCTGTATCTGGTAGCTACAAGACTATTCTGCTCGACAACGCCGAGGGGATGCGCGAGGACTTCCAGCAGGCGCTGCGTCGGGTGATGGAGCAGTACTACGAGGCGACGCAGTTCGTCATCGCGACGCGTCAACCTTCGGCGGTCATCCCGCCGATCCGCTCGCGGTGTTTCCCGGTCGTGATGCGCGAGCCGACCCACGAGGAAACGGCGTCGGTGCTTGAGGACATCGTCACTGCGGAGAGCGTCGATCATGACGAGGAGGGCATCGAGTACGTCGCCGGCTACGCTGAGGGGGACCTCCGGACGGCAGTGCTGGCCGCCCAGACGACCGCCGAAGCCGAGGGCGAGGTGACGATGGACGCCGCCTTCGAGACGCTGAACGCCGTCGAAGCCGACGACCAGATCGAGCAGATGATCGACGCGGCCGAGGAGGGGCGCTTTACCGATGCCCGGTCGACGCTCGACGACCTACTCGTCGACGAGGGGTACGGCGCGTCCGACATCCTCGACGACATGCTGGCAGTGGCCCGGTCACGCTACTCCGGCGACCGACTGGCCGAGATCCACAAGATGGCCGGCGAGACGGATATGGCGCTCGTCGACGCGGCCAACGAGCGAATACATCTCTCACACCTCCTCGCACAGCTGGGCGAGCAGTAGGGAGGTTCCAGCCGCTATTGCTCTGGAAGTGCTGTACCGGGCACAGCTAACCGCTACAGCACGTTCCCGTCCCATCGCCGAATCGCTGCACGGCACGGCGACACGGAATCGCGGATGGAGACGGCGTCAGCCGCTTCGAAATCCTTTTACGCGCTTCGGCGGGTAGATACGGACAACGAACCATGGATATCGACATCATCGAAGAAGACGAGAATCCCATGTTGCACCGCACGGACGTCCGGTTCGAGGTCGTCCACGATGAAGCTACCCCCTCCCGTCTCTCTGTCCGCGACTCTCTTGCGGCCACGCTGAACAAGGATGCCGAGGAAGTCGTCATCCACAAGCTCGACACCAAGTTCGGCATGCGGAAGACGGTCGGCTACGCGAAGGTCTACGACAACCCCGAGTACGCCCGCGACGTCGAGCAGGACCACATGCTCGAACGCAACAAGATCGTCGCCGACGGCGAAGAGGAAGCGGAGGAAGCATAGATGCCACACAACGAGTACTACAGCGACGACGGCGAACTCGACCGTGAGACCTGCCCCCGGTGCGGTGACACCGTCCTCGCCGAGCACGAGGACCGCCAGCACTGCGGCAAGTGCGGCTACACCGAGTGGAAGTAAGGCCACCCGATGCGTATTCTGGGTATCGAAGGTACCGCCTGGGCAGCCAGTGCTTCGGTGTTTGAAACACCGGACCCAGCGCAGGTAACCGACGACGACCACGTTTTCATCGAAACTGACGCGTACGCGCCAGACAGCGGCGGCATCCACCCGCGCGAGGCCGCCGAACATATGGGCGAAGCCATCCCGACCGTCGTCGAGACGGCCATCGAACACGCACACGAGCGAGCGGCCGCTGGCGGGGCGGACGGGAGCGGCGAAACCGGTGCGCCAATCGATGCCGTCGCCTTCGCTCGCGGCCCGGGACTTGGGCCCTGTCTGCGTATTGTCGCCACAGCCGCCCGGGCAGTCGCCCAGCGCTTCGACGTGCCGCTCGTCGGTGTGAACCACATGGTCGCCCACCTCGAAGTGGGCCGCCACCGCTCGGGCTTCGATTCGCCGGTGTGCCTGAACGCCTCCGGCGCGAACGCCCACATCCTGGGCTATCGAAACGGCCGGTACCGCGTGCTGGGCGAGACGATGGACACCGGCGTCGGCAACGCTATCGACAAATTCACGCGACATATCGGCTGGTCCCATCCCGGCGGGCCGAAGGTCGAACAGCACGCACAGGACGGCGAGTACCACGAGCTTCCCTACGTGGTCAAGGGAATGGACTTCTCGTTTTCCGGCATCATGAGCGCCGCCAAGCAGGCCGTCGATGATGGCGTCCCAGTGGACGATGTCTGTCGCGGGATGGAGGAGACCATCTTCGCGATGTTGACGGAAGTCTCCGAGCGGGCGCTGTCGCTGACCGGGGCCGACGAACTGGTGCTCGGCGGCGGCGTCGGCCAGAACGACCGCCTCCAGCGGATGCTCGGCGAGATGTGCGAGCAACGCGGCGCAGCGTTTTACGCCCCCGAACATCGCTTCCTGCGGGACAACGCCGGGATGATAGCGATGCTCGGCGCGAAGATGTACGCGGCCGGCGACACCGTCGCCATCGAGGACTCGCGCATCGACTCGAACTTCCGGCCCGACGAGGTAGCCGTCACCTGGCGCGGTACCGAGGAGTCGGTGGACAGCTACAGGATGGGAGGCAACGAAGTTCAGGGCGCGGAGGCGACCGTCCGCTTTGACGGTGACCGGGTGATCAAGGAGCGCGTGCCGCGGAGCTACCGCCACCCGACGCTGGACGAGCGCCTGCGGATCGAACGAACCAGACAGGAAGCCCGGCTCACCAGTGAGGCGCGCCGCAACGGCGTCCCGACGCCGCTGGTTCGGGATGTCGACCCCAACGAATCGCGCATTGTCTTCCAGCGCGTAGGCGACACAGACCTCCGTGAAGGGCTGTCCGAGTCGCGCGTCGCAGACGTGGGCTGCTGGCTCGCTCGCATCCACGACGCCGGCTTCGTGCACGGCGACCCGACGACGCGGAACGTCCGGGTGGGTGGCCGCGGCGGACAGGCGGACCGAACATTCCTCATCGACTTCGGCCTCGGGTACTACACGCAGGAGGCTGAGGACCACGCGATGGACCTCCACGTCTTCGCTCAGTCGCTCGCCGGAACCGCGGACGACCCCGAGACGCTGCTGTCGGCCGCCGAGGACGCATACCAGACTGAGAGCGACCACGCCGACGCGGTGTTCGCCAGCCTCGACGATATCGAGGGACGGGGCCGGTATCAGTAGGAGAGGATCCTAACAGTCGTTGGCAATTTAACCCAAGTTATTCAGCCTAGGTAAGCGTCTGAGAGATTTAGATTTGGGGCCAATGGACCTGAGATACTACCTCAATCACTAATTGAAATATTTATTATGTATGCGCAAGGAAGCCCACGACTAATTCGATTGGAGTGAGTTAAATGTAATAATATATATTGGCGTAATCTTACACACCTACTTAACCGGGTTTTAGTGTTGAGATTGCCTGTGAATTGGATAATATGAATAAACAAAATAAAAGCAATGTTTCAGCGGATGTTATTCTGAACTAGACTTGACGCCAGAAATGACTGTCTCAGTATCTCTCTGGATGAAAACAGATTCGTCTTGGTCAGCAAGGTAGTCACGGACTTCGGTTTCGAATGAGGCTTGCTGCTTACCGAGGATCTTCGGAGAACAGAATGATAAGGAGAACAGGTATCCGATAATTTCATCTGAAGTCCACGGCCGGTTCACACGGATTTCTAACGACTCGATGTTTTCAAACCCAAAGTCATCTATTTTATCATCCCATGGATCGTCGTATTCAACAGGACCGGTCCTCTCCGGAACATCATCTAAATAATCCATTACGATTCTGTAGATTCCTTCCTGCCAAGATTGTGTTCCTCGTCTTAACCATTCAGAATTCCCCATTAGTGCAATCCCTCCACCAGGAATGAGCATCCGCCAAATTTCACTGAGCGTCTGTTCTTGATCCATCCAATGAAACGATCGCCCCATCCCGACCATTTTGAACGGGCCATCTATCGCCGGTAGATCAGTATCTGATCCTTTCTGCACCGTGACGTCCCCCTTCGAACGCTCGTTAGCCTTCCGTTCGACTTGCCGCAACATATCGGGATTTGGATCCATAGCAACTACTTCACCAACCCGATTAGCGAGTGGCACGCCTATTTCACCGGTACCGCATCCAAGGTCTAAAACGCGGTCTGAATTGTTGAATGTAAATCGCCCGTCAAGATACTCAAATACTCTTGTAGAGTACCCGGGTCGGTGGGCTGCGTAATACTCCGCAGTTGTCGCAAATAGGTCCTCTTCGGCACTAGAACTGCTCTTGTCAGTCATACGAATGTTCGATATTAAATATCAATTCATCTAAACCCTTGTTGTTCCATCAGCCAACCCTTTTTGCGTTATTAGTATACTTGGTGGTGGAGCGTAGACGATGGAGCGTAACTCCGGAAGCGACTGGAGAAGGTCATCGAGGGCGGCGACGTCTACGAGTTGGAGGCCGTCGATCACGGCGTGGTCGTCGGCTACGATGGCGACCGTCCGGTGGAGACCGCGATGTCCGGACTGACGCGCGTCGGGAACCACTCGAAGTACGGCTTCGGAGAGTTTCTGGTGAAACCCGTCACTCCAGATGAAACCAACGTCAAGAAACAGATTGTAAAGCCGAAGTCGGAGGTCTGACAAACGAGCAATGATCGGCAAGGATTCCGCAGTGTCCCGGTCGGTCAGACTGAATAAAGTAGATCACATTGCCAACAACTGCTAAGGGAGGTGCTGAGTGCCGGTCGGCGGAGCAAGCATACCGCGGCCAGAGGCCGCGGTTTCACGCGAATCGCTCCGCGATTCGCGCCTTTTTCGCCCACGTTTTTGCAAGCGAGGGTGCCCGCAGGCCGCAGCGCGGCCGAGGACACCCCTCGCAGCAAAAAGGTGGTGGACAAATGGTTTAACCTCGGCCCGAGTAGAACGCAGTATGGCAGAAAAACCCCAGTCGGGAACGTTGTTCGGCGTGCCGTACAACTTCGAACGACCGAGCCTCAAGCGGTTGGTGTCGGCCTATTGGAAGCCCGGTGAAGACATGCTAGTGGAGAAGCCGTTTGGCATCGGCTACACGCTGAACCTGGCGAACTGGCGCTCATGGGTCGTGCTGGCGGTCGCCGGCGTGATGCTGTATCTCGAACGCGGCGGCAGCAGCGAGGAGTTCGACTCCGAGAGCGAGGACGAACCGGTCGAAGTCGTCGTCGACTGACGGCGAGGTGCTATCCGCGCCGGCCCCTGGTACGGTCCGGAAATACTCTACAGCAGTCCGCCCGAGCGGAGTTTCGACGGCTCTTTTATCGCCGGTCGCCGTGTGCCGGTATGCTCAATTTTGTCACGACCAATCCCGGGAAAGTCCGGGAGGCGACCGAGTATCTTGATGACGAGGTCGAACAGTTCGACTTCGACTACCCGGAGATCCAGGCCGACGACCTGAAAACGGTCGCGGCCGAGGGAGCACGGGCGGCCTACCGAGCAGCAGACGGGCCGGTCATCGTCGACGACGCGGGGCTGTTCATCGACGCCTTCGATGGGTTCCCCGGACCGTACTCCTCGTACGTCGAGGATACCGTTGGGGTTGAGCGCGTCTGGCGCATGACCGAGCCGGAGGCCGACCGCGGCGCGGCGTTCAAGACAGTCATCGCCTACTGCGACGGTGGGGGGTTCGAGGCGACGCCGGATCCGGACGGGATCGACCGCGAGGACCGGCGCGGACAGGACCTAGCGGCCGACGACCGCGGCACGGCGACGACGGACGAGCAGGTTCACGATGGGAGCGCGGAGAAGAGCAGCGAGGCGGTGCCGGTAAAGCTGTTCGAGGGGCGCGTGAACGGCGAAATCGTCGCGCCCCGCGGCGAAGGCGGGTTCGGCTTCGACCCTATCTTCGAGCACGACGGAACGACGTTCGCAGAAATGAGCACCGAGCAGAAGAACGCCATCTCCCACCGGGGTCGGGCGCTGGCGAAGTTCGCGGAGTGGTACGGTGAGCGGTAGCGAACCGTCCGTCGAGGGATGGGCCGCATCCCTCGGAAGTTCCAGCGACGAGGGACCGACGACGCTGGAACCCGAAGCGACAACGGTCGCGGAGTGGTACGGTGAGCGGTAGCGACGTACCGGTCGTCGGGACCGGTGGCACTGCTTTGATAACCGGTGCGTCAGCGGGCATCGGCGAAGCGTTGGCACGCGAGTTCGCCGCACGCGGACACGACGTAGTGCTGGTCGCACGGAGCGAGGAGAAACTGAAGCGGCTGGCCGACGACCTCGAAACGAGGGGAGTCACGGCGACGCCCGTCGCAATGGACCTCGACCATGCGACGGCCGCCGAGGATCTGTACGAGGAGGTGACCGAGCGCGGTCTGGACATCGATATCCTCGTCAATAACGTCGGTGTGGGGACTTACGGCCCGTTCGCCGAAAGCGACCTCGACGCGGAGCGAACGCAACTGCAGCTGAACGTCATGCTCCCCGTCGAGCTGACGCGATTGTTTATAGACGAGTTCGATGAGGGCGGCGCGGTTATCAACATGGGTTCAGTCGCCGGGTTCCAGCCGGGGCCGAACCTCGCAGGCTACTACGCGAGCAAAGCGTACATCAACAGCTTCAGCGAGGCGCTCGCCGAGGAGTTTCGAGGGACACCGGTCGACGTGACGGTAGTCTGTCCCGGCCCGGTCGACACGGCGTTCCAGGAGCGGGCCGGAATGGCGGACTCGACAGTCGGATCAGTCACCTCGAATACGCCCGACGTAGTCGCATCGGCGGCCTACGAGGGGACTGCCGCCGGGGAGACTGTCGTCATTCCGCGGCGGTCGATGCGGCTGATCGACCGACTTGTCAGGGTGACACCGCGCTGGCTCGTCCGGCGCGTTGCGGCACTGGTCAATCGGGACAGGTAGAGAATCAATTTCGAGACTGCCATTGATTCAGGAGCCCGTCTCGTCTCCAGCCTATTTTTTGTCCACAGACTCCTTTTCAATCTCCGAGAATCGGACTCGAACCTTATTATACACTGTAAGAAAAAGGTGCGTATGCTCACAGACCCCGTCGGACAGTACAAGTCGGTGATACGTAGATCGCTCGATGTTTTTGGTGTCTCCGGTTCGGTCGAACGGAAGGTACTCGCAGCTGTCGGTCTGCAGTTCGCCGCTTCGGTCGCGCTGGCAGTTGTCTCGCTTGTCGCCAGCGGGACCGTCCGGTTCGTCGTCACTGGCGTGTTGCTGGCTGGCGCTATCGTCGCGTTTGCCAACACGGTGTTCATCACCCGTGAAGACTTCGTCGAACCCGTCACAGCGATGGCCGCGGGTGCGGACCATATCGCGGCTGGTGAACTCGACGTCGAACTGCCCGAGAGCGAGCGCGACGACGAGGTCGCCGAACTGCTCTCGTCGTTTCGCTCGATGCAATCCTATCTGCTGACGGTGTCCCGGCAGGCCGACGCGCTCTCTCGGCAGGAGTTCGACGCCGACGTTCTCGACGAAGACGTACCCGGAACCTTCGGCCAGTCGCTGGAGAAGATGGCCGCCAGCATGGACGATTACACGACCGAACTACAGGAGATGACCAGCGACCTCGAACGGCGCTCTCAGGCGCTCAACGACCTCGTCGTCGCCTTCGGTGACGCCGCCGAGCAGGCGAAAGACGGGGACCTGACGGCCACTATCGACGAGGACTTCCAGGCCGACGACGAGCAGTTCGACGCCGTCGTCGAGAACTACAACGACCTCGTGACGACGCTGGGGGAGACGGTCGCAACCGTCGCCACGTTCGCCGAGGACGTCGACGAGACGAGCGACCACGTCACCCGGAGCGTCGAAGAGATCGACAATGCGAGCGACGAGATTTCCCGGTCGATTCAGGAGATCTCGGCTGGAGCCAGCCAGCAGGCGTCGCGCCACGACGACGTCGCCTCGGAGATGAACACGCTATCTGCCACCGTCGAAGAGATCGCCGCCACCGCCGAAAACGCGGCCGACACCGCAGAAAAGGCGACGCAGCGAGGGCGCGAGGGACGCGCGGATGCTGAGCAGGCGATCGACGAACTCGACGAGATGGAGGCTCGTATCGACGATATCGCCGTCGCAGTCGAAAGTCTGGTCGACCAGATCAGCGAGATCGACGACATCGTCGAGGTCATCACGGATATCGCCGAGCAGACGAACATGCTCGCGCTAAACGCCTCTATCGAGGCGGCTCGCGCGGACGCAAGCGGAGACGGATTCGCTGTCGTCGCCGACGAGGTGAAGACACTCGCAGAAGAGACCCGCGACGCCGCGACGGACGTGTCGGACCGCATCGAATCAGTCCAGCACGAGGCCAGCGAGACCGTCAGCGACGTAGAGGCGACGAATCAGCAAGTGACCGACAGCGCTGCGACCATCGAGTCGGCGCTCCGAGACTTCGAAGACATCGTCGACGTGCTCGGCGAGGTCAACGCCTCGATTCAGGAGATCTCGGGAGCGACCTCCGAGCAGGCGGAGACCACGCAGGAGGTCGTCGATATGGTCGACGAAGTCGCGACTGTGAGCGAGCAGACCAACGAGGAGTCCGAGGCCGTCGCCGCCGCGACCGAGGAACAGACCGCGACAATTACCGAAGTGACCAACGAAGTGCAGGAGATGGCAGCCCAGACAGACGAGCTGCGCGAGGTACTTGCGGCGTTCGAGGTTGCCGAGGACGCGGCTGGGCCGTCAGGGACAGTCTCTGCAACCACGGTAACGACGGCTGACGACTGAGGACTCGCTACGCACGCGGGTCCCGGTCAGGACCGGGGTATTCGCCGTTCTCGACGACAGTGTACAGTGATTCCGGATCGAACAGGCGAGCGAAGGCGTCCGGCGGTCTGACACTCAGAGACATATGACGGTTGAGCGACGCGCTGGTCCGGGCGCTTCGCAGGTCGTCATCGTAAGAAAGGAGATGTTGTGCGCCGCCCCGGTAGGCCGAGGCCAGGGCGGGGTGGTCGCCGGCCGGGTGGTTGACTATGTCACAGTCGGGTTCGATCCGCGCCCGCCAGTCAGCCGCCAAGGCGTCGTCGGCGAGGTCGGCGATGACGGCAGTAGCATCGTCTAACAGGTGGTCACTCGCGACGAGCACGACCCACGAGTGGCGGCGAACGTGGTCGAGAGCGTCACGGGCGTCACTGTCTGGCCCACACAACAGGTCGGCGGCGAGGACATCGGCGTCCGCGACGACACGCGCTGGCGACGGCTCATGCATCGTCCTCGTCCTCCGTCCGGTGCTCGTCGAGCGCCGCACAAACGGCCTCGCCCGTGGTCTGGTAGTCCGCCGCACGTTCGAACAGCGTCGCCCATGTCATAACAGAAAGCAGTGGTTGGCCGGGCAAAAAGCCGTGTCGTCTGTCGTCCGTCGGCCACCTGTCTGACGGGTGTTTATGTCTACCGGTAGCATTCCACCCGGTACGGGCGCGCTTCCACGGCTGCAGTGGATGTCGGTGCCACTGCGTGCCATCCTATCCTCCCCAGACGCGCCCGGACACCGCGATCCTCCCTTTCATATCCTACTTCCCCCCGGCTTTCGTCGAACACAGCAGATACTATCAGTCTGAGAGATATTTCGACAGAGCGGCCCGGATACCCGGAATCTTAGGCTGGCGCGTCGCCACGGAGCGTCGCTCGAATGTCGTCCAGCCCGCCGGGATCAGCCATGATCGCAACGCTGTCGCCGGGTTCGATCTCGGTCTGTGGAAGTGGAATCGTCATCGGTTCGTGGTCTTTGCCGTGTGCGTAGATGTGTGCGTCGCCGGGCAGTTCCACCTCAACAACCCGTTTCCCGACAAACGGTGAGTCGTCGGGAATACGGATGCTCGCGACCGAGAGCTGTTCGGTCAGATCGGCGAGGACGTTGAAGTCACCGCCCAGCAGCGCCGTCTTCGCACCGGCTGCGCCCAGCCGCTCGGGGTAGATGATCTCGTCCACGTCGGCGGCGTACTTCTCGTAGATCTCCTCGCGGTAGTCGGCGTCGATCCGCAGAACGGTTCGACAGCCGAACTCCTTGCCGATCATACAGGCGGTGAAGTTCGTATTCAGATCGCCCGTGAGACCGCCGATAGCGTCCGCACTTTCGATACCGGCATCGACAAGGACGCTCTCCTCGTTGCCGTCACCCTGGATCGTCTCAAACCCGGTTTCTCTGGCCCGTTCGACTTTCACAGGATCGTTGTCGATGATAACGACTTCGTGCCCTTCGCTCTGCAGAATCCGTGCGGTCCGGATGCCGACGCGGCCATAGCCAACGATAACGAACTTCATGGACTACGGTACGACGGCCACCATTAAAAATGTGAACGGGTGACAGGGTGGCGCGTTAGCCTTCTGTCGTCCCGGCTTCTTCGGTCGCGTTGTCCGTTTCGTCGGTCTCGTCGCTTTCGTCAGTCTCCTCAGTTTCGTCCGCTGGCGGCTCCTCAGTCTCGTCTTCAGTCGGTTCTTCGGTCTCGTTCGCGGGTGGCTCCTCGGTTTCGTCTTCGGTTGGCTCTTCAGTTTCGTTCGCTGGTGGCTCTTCGGTCTCGTTTTCAGTCGGTTCTTCAGTCTCGTTTGCGGGCGGCTCTTCAGTCTCGTCTTCAGTCTCGTTCGCTGGCGGCTCTTCGGTCCCGTTTGCGGGTGGCTCCTCGGTTTCGTTTTCAGTCGGTTCCTCGGTCTCGTTCGCTGGCGGCTCTTCAGTCTCGCCTTCGGTCGGTTCTTCAGTCTCGTTCGCTGGCGGCTCTTCGGTTTCGTTTTCAGTCGGTTCCTCGGTCTCGTTTGCGGGCGGCTCCTCAGTTTCGTCTTCAGTTGGCTCTTCAGGCGTGTCAGTAGCAGACTCGATGGTGATCTCGACGAACGCACCGTCGTCGCGCGTGAAGACGCTATGGATGTACGTATCCGGCTCGACACCGGTCGTGTCGGCGGTGAACGTCACGTCAGTGGATTCGTTCGCGTCAAGAGTCACAGACTCGGAGGCCAGCGGCTGGCCACCCAGTCGGAACTCGACGGTCTGGGTCGTGTTGAAGTCGTTCGGGTTGGCAACGGTTGCATCAACGGTGATGTTGTCACCGGCGGTGGCGCTCGTCGGTGCGTTGAGGCTCTCCAGCGTGAACGAGTCGGAGACGGTAATCGCGGCGACCTGTCCGTCGTCGCTAGTGAAGACACCGTGGCGGTAGTCACCGGGTTCAATGCCGGTCGTGTCCGTGGAGAACTGGACTGTAGTGGTCTCGTTGGGCTCAAGCGTGACGAGCGTCCGGTCGACGACAGCTCCATCGAACCGGAACGCCACGGATTCAGTCACCGAGGTGTTCTCGTTGTTCGTGACCGTTGCGGCTACGTCAGCAGTCGAGTTCGGTGCGACGCTCTCTGGAGCAGTCAGGGAGTCGACAGCGATCCCTGTGTTCCCGGCCTGTTCCGACGGCGATTCCTGTTGCGCTGTCACGCCCGGTACAGCCCCAACCTGTGCGGTGAGGCCGCCAACGACGAGCAACGCAGCGAAAACGGCAAGTGTGCGATTTTTTATCATGAGTTGGTCATGCAGTGATCGGCAGGCAATGCGAACGATAGGACGGGTGAACGACACATAAACTGACGAGACAGTTCAGAAAAACATAATAACTTGCTAAGCCGATCCCTGTGACCGCCGAATCAGGAAAGTGAGACTGAGCGATACGTACTCGCTGTTAAATTGTTTTGCTGGTGATTAAGCTCTCGGCAAAGACGAGCGCGAGATGGCGAGAAACGTCGGAAAGCGGCCGTTATTTCCGCCCAGTACGAATAGCCATGTCACTACTAGACACACAAAGACCGTCGTAGCGACCCGCCTAAACCAGACGAAGAGTGCTACTGTGACGACGCCCTTTCGACACCGGTTTACCCGTCGACAGTAGAGGATGCGATGACTATGCGCGTGACGTTTCTCGGGACGAGTGGGGCCGTGCCGACGACCCAGCGCAACACGAGCAGCATCTTCGTCAATCGCGACGGCGACTACCTCCTCTTCGACTGCGGCGAGGGCACACAGCGACAGATGATGCGCTACGGCACCGGCTTCGCTATCGACCACCTGTTCGTCACGCATCTCCACGGCGACCACGTACTCGGGATTCCGGGACTCCTCCAGACGTGGGACTTCAACGAACGCGAGCGGCCGATCGCCGTCCACACGCCGGCGGGCACGCGCGGGAACATCAAACAGCTCATCCAGGCCAACGGGACGACCCCCTCGTTTCCCGTCCGCATCAACGAAGTATCGGCCGGCGACGTAGTCCTCGACCGGTCGGAGTACGAGGTTCGGGCAATCGAGACGGCCCATCGCTGTGCCAGCGTCGGGTACGTCCTTGACGAGGACGACCGGAAAGGGAAGTTCGACCGGGAGAAAGCTGAAGCGGAGTTCGGCATCCCACCGGGGCCAAAGTACTCCAAGCTCCACCGCGGTGAGGCCGTCGAACACGAAGGTGAGACTATCCAGCCGGAAGCTGTCGTCGGTCCGGCCCGCCCCGGTCGGCGATTCGTCTACACCGGCGATACGCTGCCGACGGAGAGCGTCATCGAGGCGAGTGAGAACGCGGACCTGCTCGTTCACGACGCTACCTTCGCCGAGGACCGGAAGGAACGGGCGAAGGCGACAGCGCACTCCACTGCCCGGGAAGCCGCCGACGTAGCGCGACAGGCCGGCGCGTCGACGCTGGCGCTGACGCACATCTCGACGCGCTACGCTGCGAGCGCCGACCAGCTAGTCGACGAAGCCCGCGACGCGTTCGACGGCGAAGTGGTGCTCGCGGAAGACGGAATGGAGCGCCGCGTGGAGTTTCCGGACGCGGACGAGTACTGATGAGATAGTGCAGCATTTATTCGTTGAAGCAATAGCGGAGCCATGACATACCGATTAGTCCACGTCGGTCTGGGTGGCCAGGGCTCTACCTGGGCGACAGACGCGATTCCGCCGAACGTCCACGACGACCGAATCGAGGTCGTCGCCGCAGTCGATACCGACCCGGAACGGCACGAACTGGCAGAGCAGGAACTTGGCCTGTCGCCCGAGGAGTGCTACACCGACCTCGAAACCGCGCTCTCGGAGCGCCCGGCCGACATCTGTTCCATCGTGACGCCGCCGTCGACCCACGAGGCCGTCGTGGAGACGGCACTCGCCCACGACCTGCATATCATCTCGGAAAAGCCGATTGCTGACACGCTCGAGGCGTCGGTCCGCGTCGCCGAGAAGGTCGACGAGGCCGGCAAGAAGATGGGCGTCACGATGAGCCACCGGTTCGACCGCGACAAGGCGACGTTCCGACGGGCCGTCGAGGAAGCCGGCGACATCGATTATCTGACGGCCCGATACACGGGCAACGTCCGCGAACGCGGCTTCTACGCCGACTACGTCTACGAGATGGACGATATGCTCCTGCTCGACGGCGCAATCCACCACCTGGACATCCTCGCATCGCTGGCTGATTCACCCTGCGAGCGGGTGTACGCCGAGACGTGGACGCCCGAGGAGGCCGACTACGACGGAGACTGCAGCGGCCTCGTGACGCTGCATTTCGCCGACGGGACCCGCGCCCAGTACGAGGGTAGTTACGCCAACGCGACGACGCTGAACGGCTGGGGGCACGAGCAGTTCCGCGCCGAGTGTTCGGACCAGACGGTCCTTCTCGATCGCCGCGATGTCGAGCGGTTCCACGCTGACGCGTACGACACCGGGAACTTCGAGAGCATCGGTAAGGGTGACGGCGAAACGGTGCCGCTAGCCGAACGGCCCCACTGGAAAAACGCCTGGCTCATCGAGCAGTTCTGTGACTGGATCGACGGCGGCGAGCCGATGCCGACGAACGTCGACAGCGTCCTCCAGTCGATGGCCATCGTCTTCGCCGCCATTGAGAGCAGCGAGACCGGCGAGGCCGTCGATGTGCAGGCGCTGCTCGACGACGCCCGCGCGAACGCCTGAGACGCCCGTCCGCCGAGCGCTCTTATGCCGAGTCGCCGCTGAAGATATCGCCGCGGGGCTCGTACTCCATCTCTTCACAGACAGCGGCGGCCACGTCCGCGCCCCACTCGCGTTCGACGAGGTGGACGGCGAGGTCCAGCCCGGACGTGACACCGCCACAGGTCAGAACATCGCCGTCGTCGACGACCCGGGCGTCGACCACCGTCGCGTCAGTCGCCCGCAGGTCCTCGATTGCGCCGCCGTGTGTCACCGCCGGCCGACCATCGAGCAAGCCGGCCCGGGAGAGCACCATGCCACCGGTACAGACGCCGGCGACGGTCGCGCCGCGGTCGTGTGCCGCCGCGACGGCCTCGGGTAGCTCCCCGCGTTCGGTTTCCGTCCAGACGCCGGCTTCGCTCCGGTCGTTCCACCCGCCGCCGGCCACGACAAGCAGGTCCGGGGTCACGTCGGCGAGCGGGCCGTCCGGTTCGACCCGGAGCCCGTGACTCGCGGTGACCGTATCCGAGTCACGTACCGACCGGAGCGTCACATCCCACGACGCACCAAAGCGCGCCGCGTTCTCGAACACCTCGTAGGGGCCGATGGCGTCCAGTTCGTCGAACCCGTCGAAACAAGCGATTGCGACAGTGTCCATGCCCCCGACACGGCTGACGGCGGCAAATAGCCCGGTGATTGTGCGTGGCTCGATACCATCCGACAGGTATCCGGAGTGTTCTTTGGGGACGCCACCGAGCGAACAGGTATGTCCCACCCGTTCCACATCGTCGACGTGTTCGCACAGGAGCGATACGCCGGGAACCAACTCGCCGTCGTGACCGACGCCGGCGACCTCCACGAGGACGAAATGCAGGCCATCGCCGCCGAGATGAACTACTCCGAGACGACGTTCGTCACCGGCGAGCCGACCGACGGTACGTGGCCGGTCCGCATCTTCACCCCCGCCGCCGAGATACCCTTCGCCGGTCACCCGACCCTCGGGACAGCACAAGTCATCCGGGACCACCTGGCCGGCGGGAACCCTGAAACGGTGACGCTGGACTTGCCCGTCGGTGAAGTCCCGGTCGAAGTGCGAGAGCGCGACGGCCGCGAGACCCTGTGGATGACACAGCAGGCCCCGGAGTTCGGCGAACAGTTGGCCCACGAGGACCTCGCCGCTGTGCTTGGCTTATCGGCGTCGCAACTGGACCACGATTGGCCGGTCGAAATCGTCTCCACCGGGCTGGCGACGATTGTCGTCCCGATGGACAACCGCGATGCGCTGGAAGCCATCGATCTGGATCGGGACGCCTACGACGCCGTGACCGGCGACCGAGACGCGAAGAACGTTCTGGCGGTCTGTCGAGAACCGCGGAGCGACGACAACGACCTCGCCGTCCGCGTGTTCGCGCCGTTCTACAACGTGCCGGAAGACCCCGCGACTGGCTCCTCGAACGGCTGCCTGGCCGCGTATCTCGCCCGCCACGAGATGCTCGGAAGCCCCGCCGTCGAGGCCCGCGTCGAGCAGGGCTACGAGATGGGGCGACCGTCACTGCTACACCTCTCGACTGACGGCAGCGGTGAGGATATCAGCGTCCGGGTCGGGGGCAGTGTCGTTCCCGTCGCTCGCGGCGACCTCCTGTAACTGGCCGCGATAGCCGCGTTACCGGCACACTCATTTCGCCCCGTCCACAACGCCGCGGCATGGACCTCGCACACACTGCTATCTGCGTCTCGGACCTCGACCGTGCGATGGCGTTCTACGATGCGCTGGGCTTCGAGGAGACGAATCGATTCACGCTCGACGGCGTCGAGAACGTCTACCTCGGTCGGGACGGCGACGGTGACCTGCAACTGCGCCACGACCCCGACCGGACCACCCCAGTCGCGCCGAACCGCGCCGACGTGGACCACATCGCGTTCACCGTCGACGATGTCGAGAAAACTTTCGAGACGGCCATCGACGCCGGCGCTGCGCCGGTGCTCGAACCAACTGAAGTCGACGCCGCCGACGCTTTCGCCGCCTTCGTCGAGGACCCCGAAGGGTACACGCTGGAGTTCTACCGCTGGCTCTGAGCCGCGGCGGCAGCGACGAACAGCGGCGCTCACCCGAACAGAGAGCGGGCGCGACTGCGCCACAGCGTTGCCGTCCGAACAGCGACGAGCCTGGCCGGTGTTGACACGGCAACGAGGAAGCCACCGAAGCCGACGAGACACGTCACAGCGGCCACGCTGGCGACGGCAATCGGGGAGAAGCCAGTGCGCGTGAGGCCGGCGACCGCGCCGGTCGTGAGTGCGAACGAGACGCCAAGGCCGACAGTGAGAGATGCTGCTACCCGCGGTTCGAGCGGAATCCGTCCGAAGACAGACTGGGAGTAATAGAGGACGTACCCAAAGATGACTAAGTTCATCACGCCGTACCCGGCGGCCCCAGCAAGGGCCCCGAACTCCGCACCGAATATCGCTGGGACCGGAACACTGAACGCCAGTCCGTAGAGCTTCGTGCGGAAGCTCACGCTTGGTTTTCCGATACCTTCTATGGCGTGTGATGTAAGCGTCCAGAAGCCACGGAGGATGTTCACACCCCCGACGAGCAGGACAGTCGCCGAGAAGACGCCCTCCGAGCCGGCGAAGGCGATCCGCGCGACCACGTCGTGTGCAGCCAGCAAGTAGCCAAAGACCACGAAGGTGATGCCCGTCCCGCCGGTGACTGCACCGTCGAGATAGGCGAGCTGTGTGTCGCCGGCGGAGGAGTCCCCGCTGACCTTCGTGAGCAGCGGGGAAGAGAGATGCCAGGAGATCGTCGCGCCGAAGTCGGCGAACCGGTCGGCGGCCTCGTAGATACCGACGGCCGCTGGCGTCGCGACGACGCCCAGCACGTACACCGGCATGTTGTACGACAGGCGGTCGAAAATCTGGTCCGGGATGCTCCACTTGGCGAAGTCCCAGGCGCGCTCGACAGCGTGTCGGTCCGGGAGGGTCGGGACGACACCCAGCGCGACGGCGACAGGACCGAGCACCGCCAGCCGGACGCCGGCGACGATCAGCAACAGGTCGACGGCGCTCGCCAGTGTCGGGGCCAGCGCCAGCAAGATGACGAGTTGGATAGCGCTCTGCGTACTGGTGAGCCATGTCTCCACGCTCGGATAGCCGATGGCACCGACCAGACTCGACACAATCATCGACAGCGCGACCGAAACCGCAAACAGGCCGATTGGGGCGAGCAGCCCCGTTGAAATCACCGTGTTCCGGACGATTATACCGCCCAGCGCGGCCACGATCACACCGACGATGAGGAGATATCCGAGGGCAAACAGCGCCGCCAGACCGAGATACGGGCCGACGAGCTCCCCCCGTTCGCTGCCGACCTTCTTCAACGCCTGGCTGATACCTCGAATCGGACGCAGGACCAGCGAAACAGAGAGGGCGATGAAAAAATACGTCCCGGTCGCCGCAGGCGACGTAACGAACGCGTAGACGATGCCGCTGAGAACGAACAGCGTCGTTGATACCAGCGCTCCGCTGGTCGTCCGAATCGAGGAGTCCAGCAGGTCTATCTCGTCACCGTCGCGCTGTTCGACCATTGGCCGAGTATCAGTACCGGGGCGGCAAAACGGTACGGTGGTTCGGCGGTGAGAGACGCACCAATGTGCCAGAAGTGGACGCTCCTCACTCGCAGTCAGTCGCAGAAGACGCCGCTCACGGCTCACTTCGTTCACCGTTCGCGTTCTCCGAGGTTCTCACGTCGTTCGAACCTCGCTACGCCAGGACTGGGATTTGAACAGATGGTAGACGTTCCGGGCGTGTGGCCTCCACTTCGTTCGGCCGTTCCGGGGCTGCGACTACCGTGCTCAAATCCCAGTCGTCAGCGTTTCACGACTGCTGGCTCGGTCGTCGCTGTCGCTCCTCACTCACAGTCAGTCACAGAAAACGCCAGGACTGGGATTTGAACCCAGAATCCCGAAAGGGAACACGCTTTCCAGGCGTGCGCCTTACCGTTCGGCCATCCTGGCTCGTACTTCGAGAGTGTGAGGGCGGGCGATTAAGGGCTTTCGTTTCCGAACAGCCGGGGTTGCATACGGTATGATGCGAGTGTCGCCCCGACGCCGACCGCCATAGCCACACCAGTTTTGGCCGATACCGACACCGGTGCCCCGGCCAGCAGTTCGTAGCCCTGAATGAGAACCAGAAACGCGAGGCCCCCGACAACGCCCCACAGGAGGCTGGCCTTTGTTCGTGGGTCCATCAGCGTCCTCCGCTCCGTGCTGTTGTCTCGGCAGGTACTGTCCGTGCGGGCCGTCCCATACACGAAGCGGTGGCCGCCGCGGCTAAAACCCCGCCGGAATCAGCGCAGGACGATGGCGAGAGCCTGCATCAAGAGGAAGCTGACAGCAGGAGAGCCGCGACGCGGCTGCTTCGGGTCAGACGAGTACGTCGACCTCGTACCCCTCGTCCGTGAGCGCGTCAATGAGTTCATCGACGTGGTCGTGGCCGCGAGTCTCCAGGTCCAGTTCGACCTCGGCCGAACTCATCGCCACATCGCGACTGGTCCGGTCGTGCTCGATGCCGTAGATGTTGACCTGCTCGCGTGACAGGACCTCGACGAGTTCCTCCAGCGCGCCGGGGCGGTCCTGAAGGACGGTTCGGATTTTGAGATAGCGGCCGGTCTCGACGAGGCCACGCATGATGACGTTGGTCAGCATGTTCAGGTCGATGTTTCCGCCACACAGCGCGGGGACGATCGTCTCGTCGTCCTCGAAGTCGAACTTCTCCTCCATGACGGCGGCCAGCGCGACGGCCCCCGCGCCCTCGGCGAGCGTTTTCGAGCGCTCTAACAGCGTCGTCAGCGCGACAGCGATTTCGGAATCCGACACCGTCACAACCTCGTCGACGCGCTCGCTGATGACCTCGAACGTCTGCTCGCCCGTGGTACGAGTGGCGATGCCGTCGGCGATAGTCTCGACGCTGTCGCGCTCGATGCGGTGGCCCTTCTCCAGGGATTCCGCCACGCTGGACGCCCCCTCGGCCTGCACGCCGATGACGCGGATGCGTTCGTCCTTGCCTTTGAGCGCCGTCGCGATGCCGCTGATGAGCCCGCCACCGCCGATAGGGACGACGACCGTGTCTACGCCGGGGAGGTCCTCGTATATCTCCAGTCCGATGGTCCCCTGGCCCGCCATCACTTTCTCGTCGTCGAAGGCGTGGACGTAGGTCCGGCCCTCCTCGCGCTCGAGTTCGTGGGCGTGTTCGGCGGCCGCGTCGTAGTCTCGACCGTGGAGGACCACGTCACCACCGTAGCTTCGGGTCGCCTTGACTTTCGAGACCGGGGCCCGTTCCGGCATCACGATCTTCGAATCGACGCCGATTCGCGTGGCGGCCAGTGCGACCCCCTGGGCGTGGTTGCCGGCGCTCGCAGTGACGACACCAGCCTCCCGTTCAGCATCTGAAAGCGACGCGATACGGTTGGTCGCACCCCGTATTTTGAACGACCCCGTGCGCTGGAACAGTTCGAGCTTGAGATGGATATCCGCGCCCGTCATCGCCGAAAACGTGTGCGAGTAATCAAGCGGTGTATGTCTGGCCGTCTCGGAGACGGTGTCCTGTGCCGCGAGGACATCCTCAAATGAGAGCATGGGAGTGGCTATTCACCGGACCATGTTATACTGTGGGCCGACTATGCAGTCTCGACAGGTGTTACAGTCGCAACTACACGGGTAGTGGCCTGAAACGGAAAGGGGGAGCGTGTGACTGCACGCGGGAGAACGAACGCGATTGACTTAAATCCCGTCGTAGCGCGGTGAAAGTGAAAGTGCAAGACAGCAACCGGACAGGGTTGCGCACCGCTACTGCTCGTCACGGGAAGCGACCGTCGGCTAGCCGGACAGAACTGTTTTACACTCGGTATCCCAGAACGTAGTAGATGGATACCTGGCTGCGACGGACGCTAGTGTATATCGTCGCGCTTGGCGGCATTATTCTGGGGTATGCGTTCGCATACGACTACGGAATGGCGGCGTTCGAAAACGACCCGCAACCGTTCCTGCGGTCGCTTCGCGTCGTGGTCGAAACGTTCACCACGACCGGGTACGGCTCGGACGCCCCATGGAGTACCACGGAGATGCGGCTGCTCGTCATCGTGATGGATATCACAGGCGTCGTGCTCATTTTCCTCGCGCTGCCGGTGTTGCTGTTTCCGCTGTTCGAAGAGGCGATGGCGACGAAAGCCCCGAACACAGTCGAGAACAGCCTCAGCGACCACGTCGTCATCTGTCAGTTCTCCCCTCGCGGTGAGACGCTCGTCACCGAACTCGACACCTGGGACGTCGACTACGTCATCGTCGAACCTGACCGGGACCGGGCCAACGACCTCTACGAAGACGGGTACTACGTCATCCACGCCGACCCGCAGTCCGTCGACGGGCTCGAACGAGCCCACCTGTCGTCCGCCCGGGCAGTCGTGGCCGACGCGTCCGACCAAGTGAACACCAGTATCATCCTCACCGCCCGCGAAGTCGACGAATCCGTCCAGACTGTCAGCGTCGTCAAAGAGCCCGACCGCGCGAAGTACCACGACCTTGCCGGAGCTGACGCTGTCCTGTCGCCGCGTGGCCTGCTCGGCGAGAGCCTCGCAAGCAAGGTGACGACCGGCGTCTCGACGACACTCGGGGACTCGATAGAGATCGGTGAGGACTTCGACATCGCCGAACTGCCGATCCACCGCGGGAGCGACCTCGTCGGAACGACGCTGGCCGACAGCGGTATCCGCGAGGAAACCGGCGTCAACGTCATCGGCGCGTGGTTCCGCGGCCAGTTCGTGAGTCCGCCAGACCCCGACGCCGAACTCGACGGCAGCACGGTCCTGCTGGTCTCGGGAACCGAACGCCAACTGGAGCGGCTCAAGGAGATGACCCTCTCCAGCGTGCGTGGCTTTCGCCGCGGGGAGACGGTCATCATCGGTGCCGGCGAGGTCGGCCAGACGATCACGTCGGCGCTCACGAACGCCGGGGTACCGCATACGGTGCTCGATCAAACCGACGGGACCGGCGTCGATGTCGTCGGCGACGCCACGGAGCCCGACGATCTGCGACACGCTGGCGTCAGCGCCGCCAGAACGGTTATTCTCGCCCTATCGGAGGATACCGACACCGAATTCGCGACGCTGGTTATCCGTGACCTCAACCCGGACGTCGAAATCATCGCCCGCGCCGAGGAAAGCGAGAACGTCCAGAAGATGTACCGTGCGGGCGCGGACTACGTCCTCGCGCTGTCGACGGTCAGCGGCCGGATGCTCGCCTCCACGATTCTCGAAGACGAAGACGTCATCTCGATGGACCAGCAGGTCGAGGTCATCCGCGTCGCTGCCGACGGCCTCGGTAATACGACAATCGGCGAAGCCGATATCCGTTCACGGACGGGCTGTACGGTGGTCGCTATCGAACGCGACGGTGCCGTCATCACCGACCTCGGCCCTGACGTGACTATCGAACCGACTGACAAGCTCGTCATCGCCGGCACCGACGACGGCGTGACGCGGTTCAAGTCGACGTTCTAACACCCACCGTTTGTAGCGTCGCCGCTCCCCAGTATGCGGAAAATATTCGGTTTTCACGCGGCCCGTCAGAGCGCTCTTTGACGGCGGTTCGCGCAGTGAAACCGCTCACGGCCACGGGAGTCACGGGCTACGGACGACTGACAGCGGTCGGGCAGCTATCGCTCGTCCAGCGGCACGAACTCCGTCTCGTCGGTGTTCTTGCCGACGTAGCGGGCGCGCGGGCGGATCAGACGGTTATCCTCGATGTACTCGAAGACGTGGGCGACCCAGCCACCGACGCGGGACATCGCGAAGATGGGGGTGTAGATGTCGATGGGGATGCCCATCTGGTAGTACGTCGACGCCGAGTAGAAGTCGACGTTCGGGGCCAGTCCCTTCTCTTCCATGAGGTAGTCCTCGATGGTGGTCGACATCTCGTACCATTTGAGCGTCCCGGCGGCCTCGCCGAGTTCCTTCGAGCGCTCGCCGAGAATCTTCGCGCGCGGGTCCTTGACGTTGTAGACGCGGTGGCCGAAGCCGGAGACGCGGCGGCCCTCGTCGAGGGCGTTCTTGACCCAGTCGAGCGGGTCGGATTCGGCGTCGTCGACCTCCCTTAGCATCTCCATAACATCCTGATTGGCCCCGCCGTGGAGCGGCCCTTTCAGGGTCCCGATGGCAGAGGTGACTGCGCTGTGAACGTCCGACAGCGTCGACGCCGTCGTGATAGCCGAGAACGTCGAGGCGTTGAGGCCGTGGTCGGCGTGGAGCACGAGCGCCTGATCGAACACATCGGCGAGCACGTCGTCCGGTTCCTCGCCGTTGAGCATATACAGGAAGTTCGCGGCGTGGTCGAGGTCGTTGCGGGGTTCGACGGGCTCCTTGCCGTCGCGGATACGAGTGAACGCCGCGATGATGGTCGGGATCTTGGCCGTGATCCGCCGCCCAGTTTCGAGGTTGACCGTCTCGTCGGTCGGTTCGGCGTCCTCGGGCGCAGGGTCGAACGCCGAAAGCATCGACACCGCAGTCCGGAGCGCTGCCATCGGGTCCTCGTCCGCTTCGGCGAGCTGTCGCACGGTCGAGATGACGTCGTCGTCTACGTCGCGTGCCGCCACCATCGCCTGCTTGAACTCGGAGAGTTCGTCCCGGTTCGGCAGGTGGCCGTGCCAGAGCAGGTACAGCACCTCTTCGTAGCTGGCACCCTTCGCGAGGTCCTCGATGGTGTACCCCCGATACACGAGTTTGCCAGCGTCGCCGTCGATAACGCTGAGTTCGGACTCGGCGACGATGACACCCTCGAGTCCCTTCTTGAGGTCGTCGGACATACGCAATCAGTTCCCTACCTTCCGGGAAAAACATTTTCTTTCTGAGCGTGTGTGGCACAATGTCAGGAACCGTTATTGGACGACTGTCCAGCTGATTACCGGTCTATCTGCGTCTATATCCCAACGTAGCACCCACGCTGGTATGCAAACGGCCAATCACGGCTGCTAGCGGTCCGCGCTATCTCGCCACACGGTGAGGAACGTTTTTGCTCGGGGCCATCGAACCGGCGGCTATGGACCCGACAGGGACGGTCGAGTACGAACCGGTCAGCGTCAAGCAGGTGCTGGCCGAGATGAAAGACACCGCCGAGTTGCTTATTGACCTCTCGTACTCGGCCGTTCTGCTGGGTAGCGACGACGTGGCCGCGGAGGTGCTGGAATTAGAGGAGAAGATGGACGTGCTCCAGTTGCGCGCACGCATGAGTCTCCTGATGGCCTGCCGGTCGACAGCGGACGCGGAGTCGCTCGCGCCAGTCCTGGGGATGGTCGGGGCCGCCGAGAAGATCAGCGACGCGGCCGGTGATATCGCCAAAATAGTGCTAGAGGACATCGGCCTACCGGATACGATGCGGGCGGCCCTGCCCGAGGCCGTCGAAACACTCGTGCGGGCGACGATCGGTTCAGGCTCTCCGCTAGCCGATGAGACGTTGGGGAGCCTGAATCTCGAAACCGAGACGGGTGTCCGGGCGCTGGCGATCCGTCGGCAGGGGAACTGGCTGCTCAACCCCGACCGGGAGACGCGCCTCGAAGCGGGCGACGTGGTGCTGTTCCGGGGGCCCGAAGACGGTATCGCCGAAGTGTATCAGAACGCGACGGGCGAAGTGTACGAACCACCGGAGCCCCGGGAAGGTGGCGTCCGCGACCTCGAACGGGCCGTCGACTCCATCGTTCTGATGAAGGACATGGGTGAGTTAGCTGTCGACCTAGCTTACGGCGCGGTCCTGTTCGACAGCACGGAGGTCGCCGAGGAAGTCGTCGAACTCGAAGCCGAGGTCGATGCGCTGCAGTCACGGTTCGAGGCCTGGACGCTCCGGGCCGCCGCCGACATCGACGACCCAGTCTCCCTTCGGGGCCTCGTCCATCTGGCCCGGTCGACGGAGGTCATCTCCGACGCTGCACTGGAGATGAGCGAGGGTGTCCTGCGGGGACTATCGACACATCCGGTCGTCGCCGAGGCCGTACAGGAGTCCGACGAGATCATCGTCCGAACGACGGTGTACCCCGATAGCGACCTCGCCGGGGCGACCATCGGTGACGCAGAAGTCAAAACGGCGACGGGTATGCGGATCATCGCGATACGGCGCGGCGCTGGAGAAAGCGAGCGGACCGGACGCGAAGGGGGCGACTGGGTCGTCTCACCGGGTCCGGAAACGCAGATCCAGACGGGCGACGTGCTTATCGCAAAAGGGACTCGAACCGGCGGCGACCGGCTTACCGACCTGGCTAAGGACACGTAGCGGTCTGTTACCGCCTTGCGAGTCGCACGGCCGATACAGCAGTGAACAGCGCTGTCAGCAGCCCGCCAAGCGATGTCACAAGGACGAACGAAAGCGCCACGTAGAATCCGATCGGCCGCTGCGCTCCCGGCAGGACGAACAGAGCGAACAGCCCCGCGGTGAACAGGCCAGCGAGTACAAAACCGATTTTCGCGTTGCGTGGCACGTTCAGTGCCGCAACCATCGCCGCTTTGCCGCTCTGTGGCTCGGACTGGGACACACCGGCTGGTAGGGTCGGCGGCCCCAAGATGCCGTCGGTCCGGCGCAACTGTTGGCGAAATCCGAACCAGTAAAGGCTCCCAAGGCAAACGTGGGAACAATGGTTACTTTCGGTACGGCGACCGCCGCTCCCGGTGAGAAAGACACGGGGCGGCTGGAGGTCGGTGAGACCCGCGATGGGTCGACGTTCGGGCTACCGGTCGCCGTCGTCAACGGTGTCGACGACGGACGGACGCTCTACATACAGGCGGCCAGCGACGGCGACGAACTGAACGGTGTCGGCGTCATCCAGCGGACACTCCCGCAACTCGACCCGACGGAACTGTCCGGGACGATTCTGGTCTGTGGCGTCGTCAACTACCACGCGTTCCAAGTTGCCGAGCACCGCAATCCGGTCGACGACACGAAGATGAACCGGGCGTACCCGGGCGACAAGACAGGCACATCGAGCGAGCGCATCGCCGCGGCGACGTTCAACGCCGCCATCAGCGCCGACTACGTCCTCGACCTGCATCAGGGGTCGACCTCGCAGATGATCGACGAGGTGCGGGTCCGGTGTGGCACCCGCCATCGCCTCCACGAGGAGTGTCTCGAGCTCGCGAAAGTGTTCGGCTGCGGCTACATCCTCGATCAGAAAGGCCCCGACGGGCAGTTGGCCCGCGCCGCCCCCGACGAGGGCGTGCCGACGATCGACCCGGAACTCGGCGGCTGTGTCGGCTGGGACGAGGACTCCATCCAGCGGGGCGTCGACGGTGTGTTCAACGTACTGCACTACTACGGCTTCCTCGATGGCCACCACGATACGCGCCCCCAGACCCGCGCCACCGGGTTCGAACAGTACGGCTCTCCCGTCGGCGGCCTCATCGACCTCAAGCCAGACCTCGGTGACCGCGTCGCCCGCGGCGAGACGCTGTTCGAAGTGACCGACGTGTTCGGCGAGCCGAAGGCCGAAATCACTGCCGACTCAAGCGGCGTGTTCTGGCGTGCCCGCCGGCTCCCGCAGGTCGCAACCGGCGAGTACGTCTGCTCGGTGGGGACGAACATCGATACCTACTAACCACTTTTTACTTCGGAGGGTGTCCTCGGCCGCGATGCGGCCTGTGGGCACCCCCCCTCGCAAAAACTTGGGAAAAACGCGGGACCTCGCTTCGCTCAGTCCCGTGAAACGCGGCGCAAAGCGCCGCGTATGCCCGCTCACAGACCTGCCTTTCCCCGTGGCGGCCGACGGAGCGGCCGCCCGGCCCGCCGTGCGCTCCGCCGCGGCCGCAGACACCGACGACTGCGGCCGAAGATGTCGCCGGTTTTTGAACGGTCGGTGCCCCAGTACCTCTATGCGCACCTGTAGCGTCTGCGACCGGGAGTATCCGCGTGAGAAGCCCTGGCGGTGTTCCTGCGGGGCACCGCTCGATTACGCCACGCAGCCACTGCCCGATAGCCGACCGGAACAGTTCTCACGGACCACCGGCGTCTGGGACTTCGATGAGTTCCTCCCGATGGACGAGCGAGTCAGCCTCGGTGAGGGCTGGACGCCGCTGGTCGACGCACCCGGGTGGGACGCCAGCTTCAAACTAGAGTATCTCCACCCGACGGGGAGCTTCAAGGACCGCGGCGCGGCGACGGTCATCGCCGAAGCGCTCGAAGTCGGGGCCGACCGCGTGCTCGAAGACTCCTCGGGCAACGCCGGGCTGGCAGTCGCGTCCTACGCGGCACGGGCAGGTCTGGACGCGGAGATATACGTCCCCGCGAGCGCGAAGGACGCGAAAGTTCGCCGCATCGAGCGGACCGGCGCAGACGTGGTCCCAGTTGAGGGGAGCAGAGCGGCCGTAACCGACGCCTGTATCGACGCCGTGGAGAGCGGGGCGGGCTGGTACGCCAGCCACGCCTGGAACCCTGCCTTCTTCGCCGGGACGGCGACGGCCGCCTACGAAATCGCCGCCCAGCGTGACTGGACCGTCCCGGACGCCGTCGTGACGCCGCTCGGTCATGGGACACTGTTTCTCGGCCTCTATCGTGGATTCCGGGCACTGGAGCAAGCCGGGTGGACAGACACCATCCCGCGCATACTTGGAACGCAGGCAGTCGGGTACAGTCCCATCGCCGACGAGGACGGGAGTGGTTCGGACGACGCTGCCGCCAACGACCTCGCCGACGGGATTCACATCCGGGACCCGCCGCGCGGCCGGCAAATACGGCACGCTATCGATGAGACCGATGGGGCCGCCGTCGCCGTCTCCGCGGTGGCAACGGCGCGGGAACGTGATCGGCTCGGTGCAGCGGGGTTTCACGTGGAACCGACGTGTGCGACGGCGACAGCGGCGCTGACCCAGTTCAGAGAGCGGGGAGAACTCCAGGACGGTGACGACGTAGTTGTCGCGTTGACCGGACGAAACGACTAACGCATTAGCAGCGTCGAAACCGGGAACTCGGCATCGACGGAGAGCCACTGCTCCTCAACGTCTGCCGTGTCGACATCCGGGGCGTAGCAGATGAGTCGCTCGCTGCCGTCGGGACGGGAGCGTACCACGGCAGGCAGCGTTCCCTCGTCGGCGTCAGTCGCCGCCGTCACCTCGCTCGTCGACCGGGTATCGGAGTCCATGTCCCGATTCACGACAGGTGTTATTATTGTTACCAGTCGATTATCGGGCGTAAGGACTACTGAACGTCGTCGAGAGAGATGAGAAGGTCCGACGAAACAGCCAGCCAGTTCGCTTCCAGTTCGGAGCCCGTGCTGCCGGGCGGATACAGGATCGAGCGCTGGCCGCCACCCGCAGCCGGTTCGTGTTCGATAGTCAGTAGCTTCTCGGCGACTTCGCCGTCTGCCGTATTTCGCTGCTGGGTATCCGACCTCTCAGTGCTCATGGCCACACATAACGGCATATCAATATTGTTATCCGTAGTCTAAATCGAGGTATATCCCCGTATTACCGGAATATTCGTGGTGCTTACTCACCGGTAGCCGGTTCGAACCGCTCCGTCTCAACGAGATGGGTGGGTAGGTGCGTCGAACCCGCCGCGAACCAGCGGCTTCGCGATGTGGCGGCGCGCGACCGGCGGCACTTCGTACCAGCCGCGTTCCAGTCCCCGCTCAATGGACTGTTCAGTCTTGCCGTCAGCGCTGGTCCCGCAGTCCCGACACCGATAGCCCTGGTTCCGGCCGGCGGATTTCATCGACCGGCCACAGCCCGGACAGTCCGGCGTAACGGCTTCCGTCCGAACGAGTTCCCGAACCGCGAACTTCTCCAGTTTGAGCGTCCCGTCGCTCACTTCGCCACACGCGGTGATTCGGTCGCCGACCCTGAGCGATCTGACCCGGTCGCGAAAGCCCTTCGTCGGCTCGAAGGCCGCACAGTCGAGGGCCGCACCGTCGCCTTCGAGGGTGAAAAACACGTGTCCCCCCGCCCGCGTCTCCGGCGTTTCGATCACGTCGCCGGTGACGCGGTAAGCGCTGTCGGCTGTGACTGCGTCGACAGCGGCGTCCTGTAGATGCACGTCGGTCCCCTGGTTCGTCACGAACGTCGCCCGGCGAGCGATGGGCTCGCTATTGATTGCATCCGCGACGGCGCGACAGGCGTCGGGGTCGTCACCGCGAATACCGTAGAGAATCGGACAGGGTGTCCGCGGCACACAGACCGGATACCCCGACTCTCGGTCGACAGTGTCCCACACGTCCGGATAGTACTCCTCAGCCGCGGCGCGGACGCTCTCGCCGTCGACCGACCGCTCAGTGCCCCACCGGTCTTGCTCCCGGTAGGCGATGTGTTCGTACGTCCAGTCCGATAGCGCGGCCCAAGCTCCAACCGCCGCGAGCGCGCCGACGAGTCCGCGGCCGTTGCCCCGCTGGCAGCGGGCGAACCCGACCACGTCAGCTAACGTCGTCGCGGCCATCGGGTCCTGTATCGACTGGATTGTCTCACGAGAGAACGTTGCGACCTGCGGCGGGACGTCTTCGGGGTCGCAGTCGGCGACGATCGCGCCGGGGTTGGTCCGTGGGTCGTCGGTTTCAGCCATGTCGAGTGTGTCCTCGGCCAGTCCAAGCACTGTGTCGGCGTCGAGGTCCGTATGCACCGCCAGCGCCGCGTTCCCGCGGGTCTTGTGTTCGACGGCGGGGTTCAGCCGGACGAGAAGCAGCCGCTCGACGGTCCCCCCAGCGTTCCGTATCGACTCGGCGAGGGTCGCGGCGGCGTAGGTCGTGCACATTCCTCGTTCGCGCGAGTCCGTATCATCGAGGCCGACGACGGTCACGCTACGCTGTAGCCCCGAAGCAGTCAAACGCCTTTCGTCACGCCCAGCCTCGATTCAGCCTGAGAGGAAACGGACGGCGCAATACATATAATGGGTGAGCGGGCTAGACTCAGTAGAGGTACAGAGTACTATGTCACGGTCGGCGCTGGTGGAAAACGTCATGGCGATGCTCGAAGACGCTGGCTTCCTCGTCAGCGACCGCTGTGCGATTCGGCCGAAGAGTTTCGACATCGCTGCCCGTCGCGGTGAGGACGTGTTGCTCCTGAAGATACTGGGCAACATCGACGCCTTCGATGCACAGACCGGAGGCGAGATGCGGCGACTGGGCACGTATCTGAATGCCACCCCGATCGTGATCGGCCTCCGAACGCGCGACGAGGAGCTGAAACCCGGTGTCGTCTACTTCCGGCACGGCGTCCCCGTGCTGTCGCCCGACACCGCGATGGACCTGTTCGTCGAGGAGGTCCCGCCGCTCATCTACGCCGCACCGGGTGGACTCTACGTCAACATCGACTCCGAGATTCTCGCCGACGTGCGCGAGGACCGTGACTGGTCGCTGGGCCGCCTGGCGAAGGAACTGGGCGTCTCCCGGCGGACAGTCTCGAAATACGAGGACGGGATGGACGCGTCCGTCGAGGTGGCCGCCGAACTCGAAGACCTGTTCGACGCGCCGCTGACCTCGCCGGTGAGCGTCCTCGAAGGCGCCGAAGAGGTCCGAGACGACGAGCCGACACCAGACGACCCCGATGTCGCACCGGAGGACGAGCCGATTGTGACGGTGTTCACCCGTATCGGCTTCGAGGTCCACCCGACGGACCGCGCGCCGTTCAAGAGCGTCAACGAGAGCGAGGACGAGCACGGGCAGGTCCTTGCCGGCCATTCGGCGTTCACCGAAACGGCCGAGAAACGGGCCCGAATCATGTCCTCAGTCGGCGAGGTGACCCGGACCCGGTCGGTGTACGTCGTCGACGAACTTCGGCGAGAGTCTGTCGAAGGGACCGCGCTCATCGAGAAAGAGGAGATGGAGAACATTGAGGACGCCATCGATCTGCGCGACCTGATTATGGAGCGTGGCGAGGACCGCGAAGAGGTCGCCTGAGCGGTCGCTTACCGTCGTTGCTGCCAAGTGAAAACGAGAACCACCGCAAGCGCCGGGTTTACTGCCCGTATGTCTCTTCGAGATACTCGACGATGTCGTCGGATTCGGGCATCCCGTCGACGCCGTTGTCCTTGTCGACGAGAACCGGCACGCCAGTCTGGCCCGAAACCTCCTTCACTTCGGTCCGCTCGCCGTGGGACCGCGGAACCATGTGTGATTCGTAGTCGAGGCCCAGCTCGTCGAGTTTCTTGATTACCTTTGCACAGTACGGACAGCCTTCGAGTTCGTAGAGTTCGAGATTGGCCATTGCACACATGTGTAGGCGAGCCAGCGTCAAGAACACATCGGTGGTGTGTCCCGGCTGCGCAGGGGCGAAAGCGTTCCGGCCAGCGCTACACGTCGATGTCGTCGGGCGCGTCGGCGAGCAGGTCAGAGGCGGTCACGAGCGACGACAGTTCGAGGTCGTGGTCGGCGAGGTTCTCGCTGGCCCCTTCCTCGCGGTCGACGACGACGAGCACGCGGTTGACGACAGCGCCGGCCTCGCGGAGCGCCTCAGCGGCATCGACCGCGCTCTGGCCGGTCGTCGCGATGTCTTCGAGGATGATGACCTCCTCACCGTCGGTCAGGTCCCCTTCGATTCGGTTGCCCGTTCCGTACTCCTTGGCCTGCTTGCGGGCGATGACGTATGGAATGTCGGTTTCGACACTGGTGACCGCGACCAGCGGAACTGCACCGAGGGCGACACCGGCCAGCGTGGCGTCCGTGTCCCACTCGGCGATGCGCTCGGCGAAGGCCCCGGCGATGAGGTCCAGACAGTCGGGGTTGGTCTCGAAGACGTACTTGTCGACGTAGTAGTTCGACGTGCCACCGTGGGAGAGTTCGAACTCTCCGAATTTGACGGCGTCAGCGTCTCGCAGCGCCGTGATGAGTTCGTCGTTTGCCATTACGCTTACTGCACGGTCACGGGGCTAATGATTGTTGAATTCGGACAGCGACATTCCTAAGCCCCTCCGCATCAGACACTCGCTCGAATGCAAGTGTTCGGGTCGAGTGGCGTCCGGGGTGTCGCGGGCGACGAGCTGACACCGCGGTACGTCCTTCGGGTTGCACAGGCCGCCGGGGACGTCTGGCGTGACGACCACGACCGCGTGGCAATCGCCCGGGACACGCGGACGACCGGGCGGACGTTCATCAACGCCGCGACCAGCGGCCTGACGACCGTTGGGTTCGATGTCGACCGGCTCGGCGTCGTGCCGACACCTGGGTTGCAGGCCTACTGCGAGCGCGAGGGAGTTCCGGGCGTGATGATTACCGCGAGTCACAATCCGGCCGCGTACAATGGTGTGAAGCTCATTGGCGCGGACGGTGTCGAACTGACACGGAGTACGCTCGACCACGTCGAACAGTCGCTCCGAGACGACACTCCAAACTACGCGGACTGGGAGACTGTCGGGTCCGACACCGCCATCGACAGCGCTCGCCGCCGATACCGCGAACAGGTGCTTGCCGCCGTCGACCGCGACCGCATTGCCGACGCCGACCTCACCATCGTCGTCGACTCCGGCCACGGTGCCGGCTCCCTCACGAGCCCCGACCTGTTCCGCGAGCTCGGCTGTGAAGTCCACACCGTCAACAGCCAGCCCGACGGTCACTTCCCCGGCCGCGACCCCGAACCCGTCGCCGAAAACCTCGAAGACCTGCGGGCGTTCGTTCGCGCGACCGACGCCGACCTCGGATTCGCCCACGACGGCGACGCCGACCGTGGGATGTTCGTCGACGAGACCGGCACACACATCGAAGGCGACGCCGCGCTGGCCGCGCTCGCGGCGGCGAAGATCGAGTCCGGCGACGGCGTCGTCTCGGCGGTCAACGCCTCCCAGCGACTTGTCGACGTGGTCGAGGACGCCGGCGCGACCCTCTCACTGACGCCTATCGGCTCGACGTACATCGTCAGCCGCATCCGCAAACTGCAAAACGAGGGGACCCACGTCGCGATTGCCGGCGAAGGCAACGGCGGCATCCTCTTCCCCGACTACCGCATCGCCAGAGATGGCGCGTTCACCGCCGCGAAGTTCCTCGAACTCGTCGCTGACCGGCCTGCAAGCGAGGTTGCTGCGGACTACGACGACTACTACAACGTCCGTCGGAACCTCGAATACGAGACCGAGGAAGAGCGCGAATCAATGCTCGAAGGTATCGAGGCCCATGCGAACGAGGCGACGGCCGACCTCGATACGACAGACGGCTACCGCCTCGACTACGGCGACGGCTGGGTACTTGCCCGACCGTCCGGGACGGAGCCCGTCGTCCGCGTCTACGCCGAAGCGCGCACGCTCGACCGCGCCGAAGAACTCGCCGAGACGATGGTCAGCCGGGCGACCCAGCAGACGAATACCTACAGCGACGAATAAGTTTCCAGCGCGTCCTCGATAGCTGCTCTGGCCTCACGGGCAGCCGACAGTTCTTGCTCGACAGCACCGCTTGCGAGTCGTTCGCGCTCCGTTTCTGTGAGTTCCGAGCGAGCGACGGCGCTCTCCCGGAGTCGCTCGTAGTCGTCTCGCTCTGCGAGTCCACGCACGTCCCGGAGTGCCGCGACGACCGACTCGTCGGCGAACCGGGCGACGACCGAGCGGTACTCGCGGCAATACCACGGCAGGGCGTCGGCCGCCGGCGGCGGCCAGTCGATCCGCACCGGTTCGGCGTCGAGCCGCCGAAGGTACGTCTGTCGGGTGGCGACGGCGCTCCGGAGCGCTGCGGCGTCGTCGACGTAGTGGTCCAGTTTCGAGGCGGAGTAGTCGGCGTACTCCAGTAGTTTCGGAATCGGCTCGGTCCCGGCGTCGTGGCCGCGGACGTATGTCAGCAGCTCCGAGGGCGGGGACTGGAACTCGACGAGCGGGTACGCGTCCGCCCGTTCGATGACGGCCAGAACGTCTCTGGCCGGCGTGTTGCGCCTGAACTCGGTGAACGCCTCGGTGACGGCGTCGTTGTAGCGCTCGATTGGCTCACGAAGACGCTCGACCGGCGCGTCGAGGTCGGCGTCGCCGAGCCGCTGGAGGCGTTCGAGGTCGTCGATGCGGTCGCGCAGTTCGTCGCGCCGACGGTTCGCAACGGTCCGGGCTTTCTTGTACTGCTCACGCGCGTCGTCGAGTTCGTCCAGTCGCCCGACGAGGTCGCCGATGGGGGAGAGCATCTGGCGGGCCTGCTCGAAATCATCCTCGGTGAGCCGCCGTTGCTGGAGGAAATCGTCGATTTCTTCGAAGGTCTCCCGTTCGGGCAACTCCTCGGGGAGGTCATCGGTCAGCGTCCCGACCTGACCCTGAAACTCCATGAACGCCTCGAAGTCGCCACCACCGGTCGCCCGGCCGTCGTAGCTTTCGAGCAGGTTCCACAGTTCGCGGTAGATCTCACGGCAGTCACGGAGTGCGTCCGCGCCGATTTCCTCGACGCGTGCCTGTGCCCGGGCGTACGCGTCGGCGGCCTGTTCGAGTTGCTCCACGGCGTCGGGGGGTCCCGCGCCGCTTTCGATCTCAGTGTCAGGTCGCACCATCAGTACACATTGTCGGGGTCAAACACTTGCTCACCGACCGTCTCGCCGTCGACAGTCCGGTGGAAGCAGGACTCGTAGCCGGTGTGGCAGGCGCCGCCGGTCTGGTCGACAATATACAGCAGCGCGTCCCCGTCGCAGTCGACCCGCACTTCTTCGACGGCCTGTGTATGGCCGCTCGTCCCGCCCTTGTGCCAGAGTTCGTCCCGGCTCCGCGAGTAGTAGTGGGCTTCCCCCGTCTCGCGGGTCTTCCGAAGCGCTTCCTCGGTGACGTAGGCGAGCATGAGTACCTCACCGGAGTCGGCGTCCTGAGCGACCGCCGGGATGTACTCCTGCTCGTCGAAGGCGAGGTCGACATCGGTCATACTCGGGCCGAGGCGTGTCCGCAAAATAGGTCTTCTGCTGTCAGGAGTCAGGCCAGCCCGACCGCCTGCAACAGCGAGAACAGCACGTCGCCGTAGGTGAGCGAGACGACCAGTCCGGCGAACATCGGGACGAGGAACGGAATCCCCGGCGAAATCCACACCTCGTCCTGTTCGGCAAGCACATCCAGCCCATCACGGAGCTGAGCCGGCGACGTGCCGTATGCCGAGTGGTCGATGTCCGCGAGGAACCGCTCGGCACCCCACGGATCGTCGATCTGGTCGGTGGCGTCAGTCACTGCTTCCGTCGTGGCATCGTCACCACGACCGCTTGTCCCGTCGCCGGCCACCGGGTCGCCGCCGTCGGTCGCCAGCGAGCCGTCGCCGGGGTCGTTCGGGACCCGCGGCAGCGAGGTCGGGAGCCGATGCTGTTCGGGGTCGGCACGGATGTCAGCGAGCGAGCAGCCGCGCCACTGGAGGTACATCCGGAGCGCGTCGAGGTCAAGGCCGCCGCGGTCGAACCCGGCGGGCGATTCGAGCAGCCGGCCGTACTCCTCGGTGACGTTGGCGGCGGCGACGGGGCGCCCGATGAACATCGCCAGTGAAAAACGACCCCGGGCGAGGTTCCCGGCGGCGACGGCTAGCGGGTAGACGACGCCGGCAAGCACGGTGTTCGAGAGCACTGTCAGCGAGAAGACGCCGATAGCGGTCTGCTGAAGCGGGAGGGCGGCGCTTGGCATGGGCAGATAGTACACCGGATAGACAGGAAAGAGGACGGCGACGAGCATGAACGCCTTCGCGTCAGCACCGCCGAAGCCGCCGATGAGCCAGAAGCCGTACGACAGCGGAATGACGAAGCCGAGACTGATCGCGACTCTGATGAAGAACAGCCGCTGGCCGACCGCTGTCGGGCCGGCCCAGACGGTGTAGGCGTCCCACAGCAGGAGGACGACCGCCAGCACGGCAAGCGGGGTCCAGGTCCGGTTCGGCACCCGGCGGGTTTTCACGTCGCGGTAGGCCGCCCACCCGAACACCGGGACGGCGACCAGCCGAAGCAGGTCCGGTATCGACCCGAGCACGGCTATACGCAGTACAGCGGTACCCCTAATGGTTCCGGTACGACGGCTGTCTGACGCAGTCGCTGCTGGAAGAAGAAAGTGTAGTGCGCTGCAGGAGCCGCGTTAGATGACGCGGTTCTGCAGGTAATCGAGGTGCTTGGCGTTGTAGACGATCTTGACCTCGTCGGCGTCCGGGCTGCCGATACAGGTCAGGCGAACGTTCTTGTCTTCGACTTCCTCGTCGCTGAGGATCTGCTGCATGTCCATGTCGATGTCGCCTTCGAGAACGATGGCGGCACAGTTCGCACAGGCACCGGCGCGACACGAGAAGGGCCAGTCGTAGCCCTGTGCCTCGGCGGCTTCCAGGATGTACTCGCCTTCGTTCACCTCGAGGGACCCGTAGTCCTCGTCGTCGAGGTCCATATCCGACGCCTCTCCGAAGACGTCGTCGTCGTACATGTCCCAGCCGTTATCGTCCACTACTTCGTAGTTAAGGTACTCTACCGTGGGCATCACCTGATTGGTTCGAACCCCGCCCTGTTAGACTTTGCCCTTCGGTTTTAGGCCGTGCAAAATAATGAGGGACAACGCGGGGATTCGTCGAGAACTGACGGCAGTTGTTCGGGGCCGATTATTGCTCAGGCGATCGGCAGGAACTTGAACACCAGATAGGCCGCGAGCGTCGCAATCGAGGGGACGACATTCTGGAGGAAGATCACTCTGGCAGTGGTCCCGGGTTCGAATAGATCCGACGCCGACGGGATGTCCTCCCGCGATTCCTCGCCGATGGGTTCGGTCTCGGCCGGCTTCGGCGTCCCTTTTTTTCCGCCGACGGTTGGCGCATCCGCGGCCTCCGCGTCGGTGGTCAGCGCGCCGACAGATGCGACGGGTGCCTCACCCTGCACAGTGTCGGAGAGGCTCGTCGTTCGCGTTGCACGGCCCCAGCCGAGCCCGACAATGCTCATCGTGGCGATGATGACGAAACTCGCCGGGATACCCAGCGCGGAGAGGAAGGTGACGATGGTGGAGGCGACTGCCGCGACGACGATTGCGGCGACCAGCGGGAGGTCGGTCAGGTCGTTGCCGACCGTGTCCATCGTCCGGCGGGCGATTGTAAACGCACCGAGTCCGATGGCACCGCCGCCGAGCAGGATAGCCGGGTACATTTCCAGCGAGCCGTTCCCGACGAGGGGGGCGACGGCGTTGGCGACGTTCGATGCGCCCGCAGAAAAGGCCATGTAACAGCCGATACCGATGACGACGACGGTTCCGACGAACTCCCGCTGTGTCGTGTTCTCACCGAGGCCGAGGCGAGGTATCGCGCCCGAACGGTCGACATCCAGTAGCGACCCCTCGCTCTGGGAGACAGCGAACCACTCGACGAGCCGCGGGTAGAAGTACCGGCCGATGACGCCGCTGACCCAGAAGGCGATGATTGGGGAGACAAGCCACCACGAGACGATTTCGAGCATCAGGGCGGCGTTTAGCGTCCCACGAGCGAGTCCGAGACCGGCGATTGCGCCGACGGCCGTCATCGAGGTCGACGCCGGAACGCCGACCACGTTCGAGAGAAACAGCGCGACGCCGATGAAAAACAGGACGACGATGCTGATGAGCGGCGAGAAGGCAGTCTCGACGAGGTCGCTGCCGAGGCTCTCGACGACTTCCGGCCCGACGATGAGTCCGCCAGCCAAGGCAAAGATAGTCATCAGGGCCGCCGCGGACAGTTTCGAAAGCGTATCTGACCCGACTGCAGGCCCGAACGCGACACCCGTCGAAGATCCCCCGATATTGAATCCGACGAAGATGGCCACCAGAACACCGAGTGCAAAGAGGACTTCGACCATACAGGTGCCAGTCCCTCACTGGGTTAAAACGTACCGAACAGGTTATTCATCACGTAGCGGCTGCTGCTACGGCGATGGCTCGTCAGAGCCCTCGTCGTCGGTGTCGGCCTCGCCGGCCTCGTCAGCAAGGTGCTCGTCGTCGGCCGGCATCGTCTCTTCGACCTCCGCCGCGGTCTCCTCGACCTCGCTCGCCGTTTCCTTGGCCGCTTCGACCTCGTCAGTGACGGATTCGGCGGTCTGTTTCGCGTCGCTGGTCTTGTCCTTGACCTCCGTGGTCTTGTCTTTCACTTCGGTCGTCCTGTCTTTCGCTTCCGTCGCCTTGTCCTTGACCTCAGTCGTCTTGTCTTTGACTTCCGTTGTCTTGTCCTTGACTTCGGTCGTCTTGTCCTTGACCTCGGTGACCTTCTCGGCGGCGTCTTCGTCGCCGGTCTCGGTCGCAGTCTGTTCGACTTCGTCGGCCGTCTGCTCGACCTCCTCGGCTGTCTGTTCGACCTCGTCGACGGTTTCTTCCACCTCGCCCGCGGTCTGTTCCACCTCGTCGGCCGTCTGCTCGACTTCGTCCGCTGTCTGCTCGACGTCCTCTGCAGCCTCGTCAACCGTTTCAGCGGCGTTTTCAACCTCGTCGGCGGTCGTCTCTAGCTCCTCGGCAGTCGTCTCTAGTTGCTCGGCTGCCTCTTCGAGTTCAGCGGCTTTGGTAGCGACATCCTCGTTTGTCCGCTCGAGAACGTTCGCGAGGACGAGGAACTGCAGCAAGCCAACAACGACGAACGCTGAAATAGCGATGCTCGCAGCGGTCGCAAGTAGTGACTCCGTGCCAGCACCGAGCGGCAAAACACCGAACGCGGCCAGTCCCCAGGCCAGCGCCAGACCGACAGCGACGACCAGCACGGCCTGTTCGAAGAGTTGGTATTCGCGCTCGTACCGCCCAAACATGATCGCTTCGAGCCGACGGGCGAGCGGTGTGAGGACAGCTGTTGCCAGAACCATAGCTGACCTTTCCTATCACGGCGTAAAAGCATGGGGGTACACTGGGTCAGACAGCCGCCTGTACGTATCGGACCGACACGCTTTCGACGGCTGCCGCCGGACCACCGGCCATGTTTCCCGAGTTCGAGGTCATCCCCGCGGTCGACATGCAGGACGGACAGGTGGTCCAGCTGGTCGGCGGTGAACGCGGCACGGAGAAAACCTACGGCGACCCGATCGAGGCCGCACAGCGGTGGGTAGACGCCGGTGCACGGACGCTCCATCTCGTCGACCTCGACGGCGCGTTCGAGGGCGAGCGACAGAACGCGGCGGCCATCGACGCCGTCCTCGACGCGGTGGGTGCCGACGTGGACGTGCAACTGGGCGGCGGCATCCGGACCGCCGAGGACGCTATCTCGCTGTTAGACCGCGGGCTTGACCGCGTCATCCTCGGGACCGCTGCCGTCGAGACGCCGGAGATCGTCGGCGAGATCAGCGATGAACACCCCGGCAGTGTACTCGTGAGCCTCGATGCGAAGGACGGCGAGGTGGTCGTCTCCGGGTGGACCGAAGGGACCGGTCTGGACCCCGCCGACGCCGCCGAGCGCTACGCCGACCTCGGGGCCGGCGGCATCCTGTTTACCGACGTGGACGTGGAGGGACAGCTAGAAGGGGTCCGTACCGACCCGGTCCGCCGGCTGGTCGACAGCGTCGACATCCCGGTCATCGCCAGCGGCGGCGTCGCGACCATCGACGACGTGCTCGCGCTTCGGTCGGCCGGAGCCGCCGCTGTGGTCGTCGGCAGCGCGCTCTACGAGGGGAATTTTACCCTCGACGCGGCGATTGACGCGCTCGCCGAGGACTAATCGAGCGAGACGAACGGCAGCGTCGCCTGCGAATCGGCGCTGTAGGCTAGCGCGTCAGACTGGCTGACGCCCTCAGGCGTCGTCAGGTCCATGATACGCGGAGCGTTCTCGACCGCGTCCGGCTTCGCACCGCCGAAGACGTAGCCCTCAGCTTCTTCGGCGACGGGGCGCAGCGACCCGCGGTCCTCGGACTGCACCATCGCGACGACTTCCAGATCCTCCGCGTCAGTGCCGCCGACGGCTTCCCTATCGAGGGTGAGTGTGACTGTCCCAGCGTCCACGTCGACGGCCTCGCCGAGTGAGACCGCGTCCCCGTCGGCGTCGGTCAGCGCCGCGCCGCTGGCGTCGACCGCGCTCTTTGAGAAGCCGCTGATTTCGATGCGGTACTGCCACGGGTCCTCGAAGTCGACGTTCGCGCCGAGGTCGTCGAGGCTACTCGTCGACCCGCTGTCGGCGGTCGGGTCGCGCAGCCAGAGGACGAACCACTGCGGCGAGAAACCGCGGCTGCTGCCGAAGGCGTTGTAGAGAGTCGCCACCTCGAAGGTGAAGCGATGGAGGCTCGGCGTCTGTTCGACCGTCAGCGACTCCAGGTCGAACGCGCCGTCCTCGAAGTCACCGCTGGTCGGATACGTGTAGCCGCCGGGACCGGTGTCGTCGCCGGACGGGTCAGCGAGTTCGGCCACCGTCGCCGGCGGCTTGACCGTCACCGTTCCGCTGGCGAGCGTCGTGCCGTCCGGGAGCGCGACTGACACGTCGTAGTCGCCGGCTGCGTCGATGCTGTAGCCGAAGTCGTAGGTGGCGTCGCTGGCGTTGGGCGGGAAGCGGACGTTCTCCGTCCCGACAGCCTCACCGTCGACGCGGAGCGTTACCGTAGTCCCGCCGATGAACGCCCCGTCGTTGCGCCCGGTAGCCCGGATGAACGGCTCCTGAATGAACACCTCGTCGCTGATATCGACATCGACGTTCTGTTCGGGCCGCTCGTACTCCGGCAGGTCGTTGGTCTCCTGACCTGTTGCGCGCCGGAAGCGGACAGCCGTCCCGCCGCTGCCGACCATCGACGCGAGCAGGGTCGTGCCCGGTGTGACGATGGCCTCGTCGACGCGAACGTCGGTCAGGTTCTCGTCGTAGGCCGCGTCGATGCCGTCCGAGTAGATTTCGGCAACGTACTTCGGGCCGTTGGGGCCGGTATCGTTACCCTTCTCGTTGCCGCTGGCCCCGTTCGTCCCGTTCTTCTCGCCGTTGTCGTTCCCCGGCCCCTGCCCGTTGCTGTCCGAGGCGGGCGAGAGGAACTCCAAGGGCACGTCGATAGCACGGCCATCTTCGTCGGTCATCGCGCCGAGGTACCACTCGTCGTCTTTCTGCCGTGCAGTGACCATGTAGTCGCCGATCTCGGCGTCGATGACGCGCGTGTCGTCCCAGCCGGCGGCCGGCACGTCCTCGATGAACTGGAACGCGTCGACGGTCTCGCCGCGGATGGGAGCCGTCTCGGGTTCGGGCATCGATTCGCCGGACTCGGTAACGGCCACCGAGTCGAGGTTGAAACCGCCGGTGTCCTCGGCGGTCAGCGAGAGCGCGATTTCGTCCTCGTCGCCGGACAGCGAGACGGTCGTCGAGACGCTCTCCCAAATGTCCCAGTACTCGGTGGGTGGGAACGTTAGCTGGCTGGCCTCGCTGCCGTCGACCAGTACCGTTGCGGTGCGGTCAGTATCCGGACCGACGGCGTTCTCCTCGGCGTCGCTGGCGTACCGGAAGTGGAGGTCGTACTCGCCCTCGTTGGCGTCCTCGACGGTCCAGGAGACGGTCGCGCCGGGCGCGGCGCTGTTGGGGTCGATGGCGACGTACTGCTCGCCCTGGGCGTTGGCCCAGCGGGCGGCCGTCGAGAACCCGTCGAGGTCACCCCACTCGGCCTGGGCGACCTCGCCAACAGCGGTCGTCGACGGCTGGTCGGCCAGATAGGAACTGGGCAGGTCGGCGGCCATCTGGAGGCCGCTGAAGTACGTCGGATACATCGCCAGTTGCTTGGCACGGGTGGTCTCAATGCCGCCCGACCCCGAGTCCATGTCGAAGATGCCCGGCGTGTACTCGACTGGACCGCCCAGCATCCGTGTGAAGGGGAACGTGACGTGGTGTTCGGGGCTCACGTCGCCGAAGGCGTCGTACTCCTGGCCCTTAACGCCCTCGCGGGTCATCAGGTTCGGGTAGGTTCGCCGACGGCCAGTCGGGTGAATCGGCTCGTGTATGTCGAGCATCTGGCGGTTGGCTGCTGCTGTCTCGGCGACCAGCGTGTGGTGGTTGACCAGTATCTGGTTGTGGTGGCTGTAACTCTCGCCCGCGAGGTCACCGCTGTCGGAGACATAGCCGCTCTTGATTGTTCGAATACCCAGCTCGTCGTACAAGGAAAATGCCTCGTCGAGCTGTGATTCGTAGTTCCGGAAGTCCCCAGCCGTCTCGTTGTGCATCGTCATCTGGGTCGGCGGGTCGAGGCTCGCGCCGTAGTCGGTCACTTCCGCTAGGTCGAAGTCCGGATACGGTGTGGAGAAATCGAAACTGCTGCCATCGCCCGGATAGCTCGACCAGCCCTCGTTCCAGCCCTCGACGAGGACGCCGGGGATGTCGTGCTCGCTGGCGAAGTCCATGTACTGCGTGGCGCGGTCGGTCTGTGCGCCGTGGTTGCCGGTCTGTGGACCCTGATACTCCCACTGTGCTCGGCCGGTAATCATCAGCCACCAGACCCCGATGAATTTCTGTGGCTCAATCCAGTCGACACCCTGCGTGAACACCGCCTCGTCGTAGTCCTCGTTGAGATTGACGACGAGGTTCGACTCGATGAGGTCGCCGGCGCTGGTCCCGACCTGTACCGTTCGCCACGGGGTAACGTGCGGGGCCGAGGCTGACACCTTGGTACCGTCGGGTAGCGGTGCGAGCGTTGACTCGAATACTGTATCGCCGGCGTCCGACGGCGTGAGCGCGAGCGAGGCGTAGTCCGTGAGGTCGGCCTCGTGGACGGCAAGGTAGCGGCCGTCGTTGGTCCGCATCGTCAGCGGCGTGTGGATGCCGTCGAAGCCGGTGCCGTCCAGTTTGCCGGCGACCTCGCTCAGCGGCGTCTCCTCGTACTCCACCTCGAAGTTGTTGTAGTCGTTGGGAATCCACCACGAAGTGTGGTCCCCGGCGAAGTTGTACTCGGTCCGCTCAGACGTGAGTACGAACTGGTCGCCGAACGGCTCCCCGAAGACGAACCGGAAGCCGACGCCGTCGTCAAACACCCGGAAAACGAGCGTCCCGAACCGCTCTGCCCCGGTCGATTCCACAACCCCCAGCCGGAGTTCCGTGTACCGCTCCTCAATCTCGTCGTAGCGGTCCCAGACCGGCGTCCAAGTGATATCGACCTCGGTTCGCTCGCTCCCGGTGACTGCCAGACCCGAGCGGAACGTGTCCTGATTCTGGAACTCGAAGCCCAGTTCCGACTTCTCGATGAGGGCCGTCCCGTCGTGTGCAACCTCGTAGGTTGCTACACCGTCGCTGACATCGACAGTGAGTGTTACTGCCCCGTTGGGTGACGAGACGGTCTGTGTGGCCGATTCGTTGCCGTCTGTCACCTGTGCGGCAGCGTCGTCGGAGACGGAAACCGAGAACGCCGACGCGGCAAGCAGCGAACCGACACCACCGAGGAACTGTCTGCGGCTCGGGTTCGATTTGGGCTGTGATCTTTCTTCAAACATCGATTCGTCCCTCCCCCGGATAAGTAATAAAAGTTCACCTATATTACACACCAGTTGGTCAACGAATCAGTGAACACCATCGGAATACCGCGTTGCAGTCGAAATAGGGAGGTGGCTGTAGAGAGGTAGCTGAACGCCTATCCGGCTCGCACACATAGTGTAGACATGGACCGCAACGAGGTGCGCCGTGCGTGGGACAGCGTCTCCGAGGCCTACGCCGAGCGGCGCGACCCGACCGGGTCGGACGCAGCCCTGCTCGATGACTTGCTCGAACGGCTCCCCGAAGCGCCGACAGTGCTCGACGTGGGCTGTGGCGACGGCGCGCGGACACTTGCAAACCTTCCGTCGAATAGTGTCGGTCTGGACTTCTCCCGTGTCGGCCTGCGCCTCGCCGCCGAGACGGTGCCGGACAGCCGGCTCGTGCAGGGTGATATGACGGCGCTCCCCATCGCAACCGACAGCGTGGACGCGATCACGGCCTATCACGCCGTCTTTCACGTCCCGCGAGACCAGCACCCCGCCGTCTACCGGGAGTTCGCCCGCGTCCTCCGGCCGGGCGGCACTGTGTTGATGACGCTGCCGAGCGGCCAGTTCGAGACCGTCCGTCGCGGCTGGATGGGCGGGTCGATGTTCTTCTCAGCGCCGGGTCGGCGGGCGACGCTCGACCAGCTGGCAGACGCTGGCTTCACTGAGACGGAGACAGTTACTGCGACGGACCCCCTCGGGAGCGATAGTGAGTTCGTCTTCGCCACGCTCGCCGACGCGTAGCAACTCACTACTCCCCCAGCTCGTCGGCAGTGCTGACGTGCATCCCAACGAACTGCCACGGGCGGGCCCCGTCTGTGGCCACCAGCGTCCCGCTCCAGCGGGTGTCGTACTCGTGGCGGACCCCGCTTTCGGTGTCGGTCCAGCACAGTTCCACGTCGTCGCTGAACCACGCGTAGCCCTCGCGTTCTGTCACCCGGAGTGCATGGCTCTCGACAGTCCAGTCGGCCGTCGTCTCGGTCTGTTCCCGCAGTCCGGTCCTGACAGCGTCGGTCCCGAGCAGCTGTTCAGAGATGCCGAACTTGACCACCGAGCGGTCTGCGTCATCGGCGAAAAAGGGGCCGAGCGGCTCGCCGGCTCGGAGCGCGGCGTAGTAGGCCGCGATAGTCTCTGCTGCGTTCATACTCGGCCCTACGGCCTGTGGCCCCTTCACTGGCCACGCCCGGCGGCCACTCTCCCGACCCGCAATCCTTACGCCGCGGACGGCCACACGGACGTGTATGACAGAGGCGACGGGAATCGTCGGGGAGTTCCTCACGCTCAAGGAGGGAACCGACGCGGACTTGCTGGCGATGCAGTGTGGCGACTTCTACGAATTTTTCGCCGAGGACGCCGAGATCGTCGCCAACGAACTCGACCTGAAGGTGAGCCAGAAATCCTCGCACGGCTCGTCGTACCCGATGGCGGGGGTTCCAGTCGACGACCTGACGCCGTACGTCTCCGCGCTGGTCGAACGGGGCTACCGGGTCGCTATCGCCGACCAGCACGAGACGGAAAACGGCCACGCTCGCGAAATAACGCGGGTCGTCACGCCCGGCACCCATCTGGAAACCGGCGACGAGTCGGCGCAGTACCTCGCCGCGGTGGTTCGGGAGACCAGCCGGGACAGCAGCGACACCTACGGTATCGCCGCGACGGACGTGACCACGGGCCAGTTTCAGGTCACGCAACTGGACGACGCCGACGCGGGCGAGGCGCTGACCGAACTGTACACGTTCGGGCCGGCCGAGATTCTCCCCGGCCCGGAACTCCGGAACGACGACGAATTCCTGGACCGCCTGCGCGAGCGGACTGACGCGGCGCTGACGCTCCACGATTCGGCGTCGTTCGAGCCGGGGCGGGCGAGCCACACCGTCCGCGAACAGTTCGGTAGTGAGACGGTCGACAGCGTCGGCATCGGCGATCAGGACGTGGCACTGCGGGCCGCCGGCGCGGTGCTGTCCTACGTCGAGGACACCGGTGTCGGCACGCTGGCAGCGGTCACGCGCCTGCAATCGTACGGCGAGCGCGACCACGTCGACCTCGACGCGACGACCCAGCGGAACCTCGAACTCACCGAGACGATGCAGGGCGACAGCTCGGGGTCGCTGTTCGACACTATCGACCACACGGTCACGGCCGCTGGCGGGCGACTGCTCCAACAGTGGCTCCAGCGACCACGGCGAAACCGGGCCGAACTCCAGCGCCGGCAGTCCTGCGTGGCGGCGCTGTCGGAGGCGGCGATGGCCCGCGAGCGGATTCGGGAGACACTGTCGGATGCGTACGACCTCGAACGGCTGGCGGCCCGGGCCACGTCGGGGAGCGCCGACGCGCGAGACCTGCGAGCAGTGCAGGAGACGCTGGCACTGTTGGGGCAGGTCGCCGACGCCGTGACCGAAACCGAGCGGCTGGCCGGGTCGCCCCTCGCTGATTCCCTCGACGGTGCCGACCGCGAGGCGGCCGATTCGCTAGCCACCGAGTTGGACAGCGCACTGGTCGCGGACCCGCCGGGGACGGTGCGTCAGGGCGGCCTGTTCAAACGGGGGTACGACGAGGACCTCGACGAGGTCATCGACGAACACGAGGCCGCGCTGGAGTGGCTGGAGACGCTGCCGGACCGCGAGAAGGAGCGGACCGGCATCACCCACCTCTCGGTCGACCGGAACAAGACCGACGGCTACTACATTCAGGTCGGCAAGAGCGAGACCGACGCTGTCCCTGAAAAGTACCAGCACATCAAGACGCTCAAGAACTCAAAACGGTACACGACGCCAGAACTCGACGAGAAAGAACGGGATGTGCTGCGTCTGGAGGAGCGCCGCCACGACATGGAGTACGACCGGTTCCAAGAACTCCGGGCGCGGGTGGCCGAGCGTGCGACGCTGCTGCAGGACGTGGGCCGGACGCTGGCGGAACTGGATGCGTTCGCGTCGCTTGCGGTCCACGCCGTCGAGAACGACTGGACCCGTCCGACGGTCGTCGACGGGAACGAACTGTCTATTGAGGCCGGCCGCCACCCAGTCGTCGAGCAGACCACGGAGTTCGTCCCGAACGACCTCTACATGGACGACGACCGGCAGTTCCTCATCGTCACCGGGCCGAACATGAGCGGGAAGTCGACGTACATGCGCCAGGCCGCGCTCATCACGCTGCTTGCCCAGGTGGGCAGTTTCGTCCCAGCGCGGTCGGCGACGGTCGGACTGGTGGACGGCATCTTCACCCGCGTCGGCGCGCTGGACGAACTGGCACAGGGCCGCTCGACGTTCATGGTCGAGATGCAGGAACTGTCGAACATCCTCCACTCGGCCACCGACGAGTCGCTGGTGATTCTGGACGAAGTCGGCCGTGGGACGGCTACCTTCGACGGCATTTCAATCGCCTGGGCGGCGACGGAGTACATCGTCAACGCCATCCAGTCGAAGACGCTGTTTGCGACCCACTACCACGAACTGACCGCGCTGGGCGAGGAGCTGCCGACCGTCGAGAACGTCCACGTCGCGGTTGACGGCGAGCCCCGCTCCGCGGAGGGCGACGGCGACGTGACGTTCCTCCGAACGGTCCGGAACGGGCCGACCGACCGCTCCTACGGCGTCCACGTCGCCGACCTCGCCGGCGTCCCCGAACCAGTCGTCGACCGCTCACAGGAAGTACTCGACCGGCTACGCGACGACAAGGCTATCGAGATTCGGGGTAGCGAGCGGGACGACGGCGGGACGACACAGGCCGTCTTCGATCTGGATTCGGGGCAGTTCAGGGACGGTGCAGCCCAGTCGGCGGGCACGTCGACCGGTTCGACTGCTGGGCCGGTTGCGACCGACGGTGACCCCGAACACGCGCCCGGCGAGTCCGTGGCTGGGGCCTCCGAGGGCGACGAGGCAACAGCGTCGCTCGACCCGGAGACCGAGGCTGTCCTGTCGGAGCTGACGGAATTAGACGTCAACGAGACGCCGCCGGTCGAGCTGATGGCGAAAGTACAGGAGTGGCAGGCCGAACTGGACGACGAGTAGCGGACGCGACCCGATTTTCAACGGAGATACTCACGGCGGAAGGTGTATAGGGGAGTTGTCACTGCTAGCAGCCAATGCCCGACCGGATCCGCGTTCTCCACGTCGACGACGACCCGGCTGTCGTCGAAGCAGCCACGAGTGCTCTGGAACAGGAGCACTGTGGCATCACGGTCGAGACAGCGACGAACGTTGCCGACGGCATCGAACGGCTCGACAGTGAAGCGTTCGACTGTGTCGTCGCCGGCTACGACCTGCCGGAACAGACCGGCGTCGAGTTCCTCGACGCGGTCCGCAAGCGATCGCCGGACCTTCCGTTCATCCTGTTCACCAGCGAGGGGAACGAAGCAGCCGCCAGCGACGCGATTTCCGCCGGTGTCACCGATTATCTCCGGGTCGACGGCGGTGCCGAGCCGTACGCACGACTCGCACACACCGTCGTCGACGCCGTCGAGCGGACAGTCGATGACATCAAACACGTACAGAACACGCGGCGCGAACGTGCTATCGAGGAGCTACACTCCACCGCCAGGGCGTTCATGCGGGCCACGACTGAGGATGCGGTTGCGCAGATCACAGTGGACACCGCCAGAGCCATTCTCAATATGCCAGCTAACGGCGTCCACTTCGCCGACGACGACAGCCTGTATCCGGTCGCCTGGACCGCACAGGTCGAGGAGCTCCTCGGCACGCCACCGGCGTTCGAGGCCGGGGAATCGCTCGCGTGGCAGGCTTTCGAGACCGGCGAAGCGCGGGTCCACGACGATATCACGTCGATCCCGGGCCGGTACAATCCGGAGACAGATATCCGCAGCGAGATTATCCTCCCGCTCGGGGACCACGGTGTCCTCCTCATCGGATCGTGCGAGACAGCTGCGTTCGATGACACGGACGTCACACTCGCGCGGACGCTCTCGGTCCACGCGACAGCGGCCCTTAACCGCCTCCACCGTGACCGCCAGCTCCGCGAGGAACGCGAGTTCATCGATCAGGCGCTCGATACGCTTGACGACCTGTTCTACGTCATCGACACGGACGGTAGCCTTCGGCGGTGGAACGAGCGCATCCCCGAAGTCACGGGATACAGCGACGACGAGATCGACGAGATGTCCGTCTCCGAGTTCTTCCCGGGTGACGAGCACGAGACAATCGGTGCAGCGATAGCTGAGACGCAAACTAGCGGCCGGGTCACTGTCGAAGCGGAAATCCTGACTGCCGATGGGGAACGGATCCCGTACGAGTTTGCCGGAACCCGGCTGACCGACGCTGACGGAACGACAGCCGGGACAGTGGGTATCGGCCGGGACATCTCCCAGCGCAGGGCGTACGAACGGCAACTGGAGCGAAAGAACGAGCGCCTCGATGAGTTTACAAGCATCGTCAGCCACGACCTCCGGAACCCGCTGACGGTCGCGGAGGGGAACCTGGAACTGGCCAGAACAGAATGTGACAGCGACGCACTCGACAAAGTATCGCGCGCCCACGAGCGAATGCGAGCGCTGATAGACGACCTCTTGACCTTCGCACGAGCCGGCGAAACGGTGACCGACCTCGAATCCGTCACGCTCACAGACATCGTCGAGGACTGCTGGCAGACCGTTGAGGGAGCCCAGGCGACGCTTGTCGTCGAGGACGACCGCCAGATTCGGGCGGATACGGCAAAGCTTCGCCGGTTGTTATCGAACCTCATTCGGAACAGTGTGGAACACGGTTCCACAGGCGCTCAGGCACCGTCCGACTGCGCCAGGGAGCAGGATGGGGAGAGCATAACTGTGCGAGTCGGGACCGTCGAGGACGCGGACCGACACGGTTTCTATGTCGCCGACGACGGGCCGGGCATCCCGGAGGACGACCGCGAGCAGGTGTTCGAAGAGGGCTACTCGACCGGCGAGAACGGGACCGGGTTCGGACTCAAAATCGTTCAGCGCCTCGCCGAGGTCCACGGGTGGACGGTCACAGCCACCGAGAGCGAGGCCGGCGGCGCGCGGTTCGAGGTGACGGGTCTCGAACCGGCCTGAGCAGACAGGCCAGTCGCCGAGTGCGGGACAGCGACACCGACGGCAGACCCGCCACGGGACGTGACTGACCTTTTGGTTCTGAAGCCCTCAGTGATGGTAATGTCATCCCAGCGCCCTCCTCGGGAGGGCTCGCGGACCGCCGAGCAGTCGGCTGCGCCGAGGGACGGAGCGACGCCCGCACTCGCCGTCGAGGGGCTGTCGAAGCAGTTCGGCAGCGGTGCGGACGCGGTGACGGCCGTCGACGACGTGTCGTTTCGCATCGAGCAGGGCACGGTCGTCGGCCTGCTGGGACCCAACGGCGCGGGCAAAACGACGACGATAAAATCAATTCTCGGGCTGGTGTTGCCTGATTCCGGGAGTGTTCGGATACAGGGTATCGACATGAGCGAGCACCCGCGGGCAGCCTACCGTCACGTCGACGGGATGCTCGAAGGGGCGCGAAACGACTACTGGCGGCTGACCGTCCGGGAGAACCTGCGCTATTTCTCGACCATCAAGGGCGTCAAGCCAGACGCTGTCGCCGACCGTCACGAGCGCCTGCTGGCGAAACTCGATCTCCTTGAGAAGGCCGACGAGCCGGTCCGGGACCTCTCCCGCGGGATGAAACAGAAGGTGTCGCTGGCGAGTGTGCTGGCCAGCGAGTCCGATCTGGTGTTTCTCGACGAGCCGACGCTGGGACTGGACGTGGAAAGCTCGCTGACGCTACGGCGGGAACTACGCCGCATCGTCGACGAGCGCGACCTCACGGCCGTCGTCAGCAGCCACGACATGGACGTCATCGAAGACGTCTGTGACCGGGTCATCATCATGAACAACGGAGAGATTATCGCAGACGACAGCGTGGCGGCCGTGCTCGACCAGTTCACCGCGAACGCGTTCGCCGTCACCAGTCCCGACATCACCGACGACCTGCTCGCGACGATCCGGGACCGCTTCGAGGTGGCCGACGTGACGACCGTCGAGCGAGGTCGGCGCGTCGAGGTGGCGACCGACAGCGACGGGTTCTATCGCCTGCTGGCCCTGTGCCGGGACCACGACGTGACACTTACTGGCGTCGGCACGGTCGAACCGGATCTGGAGGACGTGTTCGTCGAAATTACGGGACAGAAACGATGATGGGGGCGGAATCAGGCAGATGACCGCGAGCACCGACACGCACACGGACGACAGTGACGGTGCCAGTGGCCAGACTGTCAGTGCCGACATGCAGGCGGGCTATCTCGACCTCGCACGGGCGGTGCTGTACCGCGAGTACCTCATCTTCGTCCGCTATCCGGCCAACGCCGTCGGCGGCATCGTCATCTCGGTGTTCTTCTTCGGCCTGCTGTTCTACGGCGGCCGGATGCTTGCCGGACAGGCGATAACGGACTCCATCGAGGGAATCATCGTTGGCTACTTCCTGTGGTCGCTTTCCGTCGGTGCGTACCAGTCAATCTCGAGCGATATCGGGAGCGAGGCCCAGTGGGGAACGCTCGAACGGCACGTCATGACGCCGTTTGGCTTCGCGCCGGTCGCGTTCTGCAAGGGCGTCGCAAAAGTCGTCCGGACGTTCATCACCTCGACCGTGGTGCTGGCAGTGATGCTTGCGATTACCGGCACGACGCTCCAGTTGAACGTCCTTACTGTCGTCGTCGTCGCGTCCCTGACTATCGCTTCCGTGCTGGGGCTTGGGTTCGCTGCCGGTGGTGTCGCGGTGCTGTACAAGCGCATCGGGAACTGGCTCAATCTGCTCCAGTTCGGGTTCATCGTCCTCATCTCCGCGCCCGTGTTCGAACTCGGCTGGACGCGGGTCCTGCCACTGGCCCACGGAAGCGCGCTTCTCCAGCGGGCGATGGTCGACGGGACCCGGCTCTGGCAGTTCTCCGCCGTCGACCTGGGGCTCCTCGTCGGAGTCCCAACCGGCTACGTACTGCTGGGGTACGTCGTGTTTCAGTACACGACTCGGCGGGCCAGACGACTCGGCGTACTCGGCGACTACTGACGGCGGTAGACAGGAGGTTTTACTTGAGATGCCGGTTATGTGATAGGTAACACTCTCACTCGGGCTGTGCACACAGCGTCGGAGGGTCCCTTGGCCTGCACCCAACACATGGTCACTCGATATCTCTCATCGGAACGGTTGGTCCCCACCATTGCGACAGTGGTCGTCGTTGGTGTGCTAGCCGTTGCGACATGGTCGCTCGTGTTCGCGAGTGACAGCGCCGCCGACCAGCCCCAGATTGGCGGGGACGTACAGCAACGCTACGAGTCGATAGACGGCGTCAGCGCGACCCAGACGACGATAATCTCACAGAACGGGACAATTACGAGCAGAACAACCTACGACGTGACGCTCCAACCAGGGACCCAGAAGAAACGGCTCGTACTCATCAACAGTACGTCACAGGCGAATGATGTGCGGATCTCGGACGGGTCAGTGCTGTGGCTGTACAATGACAGTCGTGGAAGTGTAACACGAATCCCCCACTCCGAGGCGGAGTCCGGCAGAGGTGAGCGGTTACAGCGCGTCTTTACGAAACTCGACGAGTCGACAGCGGCTCCCCGGTCAGTTGAACCACTACCCGTTGTCCCTCGAGGCGAGCGGCAGCCGGTCAACCCTACCGAGGGGATGACCGTCAGCTACCGGGGCACGGAACCGGTTGACGGCCGCGAAGCGTACGTCGTCCATGTGACGCCGAGAAACGAGACAAAAGCATACGAGCAAACAGTCTGGGTCGACACACAGCGGTTTTTCCCGGCCAAGCAGCGGACCGCCTGGACGGCAGATGAGAAGCACACAGTCGTGACGACGAGGTATGCGAACGTCACGTACGACACCGGTGTTTCCAACGACGTGTTTTCTCCCGACTTCCCGGAGGACACAGCAGTCAGCGTTCCAGAACGATCAGATAGGAGGTTTTACCTGCGCTGCCAGTTATGTGCTACATAATATTGTCGCTCAGACAGATCAAACGTAGCCAGACAGTCCCCTGCGCCCGATAGCCCGAGATATGGTCACTCGACACCTCACATCGGAACGACTGGTTCTTACCATCGCGACGGTAGTCGTTGTTGGTGTACTGGCTGTTTCGATCTGGTCGCTTGCGTTCGCGAGTCCCGGGACCGCCGATCAGCCCCAGATCGATGCGGACGTGCAACAACGCTACCAGTCGATAGACGGCGTGAACGCGACACAGACGACGACGATTACCCGGAACGGGACAGTTGCGAGCCGGACGACCTACGACGCCGCGCTCCGGCCGGGGACCCAGAAGAAACGGCTGGCGGTCGTCAACAGCACTGTCGAGCGATACGACCGACGGGTGTCGAACGGATCGATGCTGTGGCTGTACGACCAGCGCCGCACGAACGCCACACGTATCTCTCTCAGCAGAACCGATTCAGACCAGGGTGAGCGGCTGCAGCGTCTGTTTGCGAATCTCAACATGGAGACGGCAACCGACACGACGACCGACTCACCGTCGGTTGAGCCGTTGCCCGTTGTTCCCCGCGGCGAGCAGCGGCCGACCGTCTCTGCCGGCACGATGACCGTCAGCTACCGCGGTACTGAATCAATCGACGGGCGTGAAGCCTACGTCATTCACGTGGCACCGAAAGACGACACAGCGGCCTACGAGCAGACGGTCTGGGTGGACACAGAGCAGTTCTTCCCGGTGAAAAAGCGCACTGCGTGGACAGCCGACGATGAGCGAACAGTCGTGACGACGACGTACACGAACGTCACCTACGACACCGGCGTGTCCGAGGACGTGTTTACCCCCAACTTCCCCGACAACACGACTGTCAGGGTCCCAGAGACGCCGGACCAACAGACCTACGAATCGGTCGGGGCGCTCGAAGCCGACACCGAGATTCAGGTTCCGAAGCCCGACATCCCGCCGGGGTACGAACTGACCTATGCGACCCAGACACGGGGACGGGTCCACAGCGTCGGCCTCCGCTACATGAACCGAACCAGTCTGATCACTGTTGCCAAGTACGACCGGCTGGCTGACGAAGAGAACGCCAGCGAGGGGATAACAATCGACGGGCAACCGGCGCAGGTCAGCTACGGGCTGACAACATCAGTGTCGTGGAACTGCGAGCGCTACCGGTACAAGGTTCGTGGTAGAGGCGTGTCCGCGGACCGACTCGTCATCATTGGCCAGTCGATCGGCTGTCCCAGCGGCGAGTGAACGCCCACGCTGGCATATCAAGCCGCCGTTTTCTGGGCCAGAAGTTCGACTGCACGTTATATTATGGAACCCCTCCTCAATTCGAGTGCAGCGGCCCTAACAACACCGTGCCACCAGCGCCCTCCGGCGATGGCCGCTGTCTGTCCACCACTGCCCTAAGGTTCCCCGGAGTGCCACTCTGGGAAGGAATGTGGGCCAAGCCGCCCGTGAACTGGTCCCCTCCCTCGCCCCACCTTCGCCCGAAGGCAATGCCCTGCCCGCGCCGGTCTCCGCTGACACTGCCCCATTCTCTGACGTGGCTGACTTCTGACTCGGAAACTGACAGGACCTTTTATTCAGGGACGGGGCGTTGGTCCAGTACGTGAGTGAGGACCCGGCCGTGGGCGACATCCTCGACCTGCTCAGTGACGAGTACGCCCGGGACATCCTCGCAGCAACGAGTGTCAAACCCATGTCCGCGAAACAGCTCGCCGACCAGTGTGAGATGTCACAACCGACCGTGTACAGACGGGTCGAGTGGCTTCAGGAGTACGGCCTCATCGAGGAGCAGACCCAGATAGAGACGGGCGGCAACGACTACAGCGTGTTCGCTGCCACGCTCTCGGAGTTCTCGCTGGCGCTTGCTGACGGTGACTTCGAAACCGAAATCGAGCGGACCGAACCGCCGGCGTTCCCGGGACAGGACGAACAGGACACTGCGGACCGATTCACAAAGATGTGGGAGAATCTCTGACATGGTCGCCATCGAGACGCTCATGAACTGGCTCATCACCGCCCTGGCGTTTGGCTCGACAGTACTGGGTGGGTACGTCGGCTACCAGGCCTACCGAGGGTATCGGCGACACAATAGCCGTGCGATGCAGTACCTCTCTGTCGGGCTGTTCTGCCTCACAGCGGTGGCCTTCGTCGTCGCGTTCACCGGCTCGGTCCTCCTTCGTCAGGACCTGCTCTCCAGTCAGTTCCAGCAACCGCTGACGCTCGTCACTCGCGCCTTCCAGTTCGTCGGCGTTCTCTTTATCGCGTACTCGCTCCACTCCCGGGAGTGAGAGTCGGATGTGGGTGGCGAATCACAGCCGTCCCGAACCGCTGAAGGTCCTCAGGCGGAAAGAATACGTATGACGCAGACACCGGAGGAGCGGCCGACGGTCCGCATCGACGGGGCTGACCCACTGCTGGTCCCCTGGGACGTGGCACCCGAACAGCTCCCGTTCGATGTCGTCCGCGGGCCGGTCGCGTTCGAGTGTGCCTCCGGCGACCGTATCGAACGGGAGTACACCGGTATCGCCGTGTTCGAGCTGTTAGAGGCGGCGTCGATGCCCGGCGATACGACCCACATCCAGTTCGAATCGGCGAACGGCGACCTGGCGTGTATCCCGCTTGCCGACCTCAACGGCGCGGTACTCGCACTGGGTGACGGCCCTGGAACTGAGTCGGGGCGACCGCGGTTCGTCTCGCCCCACGTGCTCGGCCCGCGAACCGTGAAGAACGTCTGCCGACTGCGGTCGCGAACGCTCGCTGCCGGTGCTGACCGCGAAGCCTACGAGCGGCTCCCGCTGGACGACTGACGCTGGACAGCGGACTATTCCAGCAAGCCGATGTCTTTTGCCAGACGATCGGCGAGTTCCTCCAGTACGTCGGGGTCGACCTCAGCGACCGGCTCGCCGTCGTGAAGCTGCTCGTTGTGGCGCGCGACGGCGTCCTCGACGTCCTCGAAGGCGACCGATGTCCGCGTCCCGCACTCCTCGCACACGACCGGAATCTCGGGCTGGTCGGTTGTCATTGGCGGCAGTTTACCTCGCTCCCCGATAAACGGACCGGAGCGTCCGCTGGGCATGCGCCGGCAGTCACTCAAGCACGCTCTTTGGCCGCTTGAGGTAGAACGCCTGATCGGTCACTCGTTTGTACACCGCGTACAGCGTCTCGACGGCGGCCGGGTCGGGGTCGAACCGCAGATGCGGGGCCATGTGATACGCTTTACAGCTTGTCAGGAAGAAGTACAGCGTCCGGTGATGGGCCGGCGTCGCATCGACGACGCCCATCGACTGCCCACCGATGTCGTCCGAAAAGTCGTTGAGCAGACCGGCGATATCGTCGTTCAGTTGCTCATCGGGTCGTGTGAGCGGCGCACCGAGCGTCTGCTGGAGGAACTCGCTCGTCGCCCGCAGGAAGGGGTTCGAATCCATACCCGTCGGGTCCACGGCACTAAAGGCGTCGTACAGGTCGAGCAGCGCCGTCAGTTCGTCGTCGGTCAGCGCGATGGGTTTGACGGGGTCGCCCTGCGGGAGCGAGTAGTCCGGGAAGGAGTACGACTGCGGGTCCGGCACCTGCCCGAACACGTTATCGAGACTCATGGGGGCAGTTCGGTCGGGAGACGCCTAATTGTTGGGTGGGTAGCCCGTGGGACTCAATCGGTCGAGACCGTCAAAAAGCGGGGAGTCGTAGCTCACTCGCCCTGCTCGTCCAGTTGTTCGACAAGGCTGATACCGTAGATAGTCCGCAGCACCGTGCTGGCATCGCCGGCCTCGTACACCAGATCGTCTCGCGAACTGACGTGATCGAGTACGTCGGGCGAGGAATGGGCGGGGGCGGCGGCGATACCGGCGTCGTTGTCGTCGACCCAGCGCATCACCCGCAGGTCGCTCTTGCTGTCGCCCATCACGAGTGCGAACGGGTCGTTGATGCCCAGCACGTCGAAAGCCTCCTCGACGCCGGCGGACTTGTCGAGTTCGAGGCTCACGAGTTCGGCCGCATCGCCCTCGTAGTAGCCCAGGTCGACGCGTTCGAGGATGTCGCGGAACGCCGCGGGCGCGTCGTCGATGTCGGCGTCGGTCGAGAGGTCGCCCGCCTCCAAGACATCGAGAATCTCAGGGTCGCGGCTGAAGTAGGCCCGCGCGTAGCCTGCGGGGTCGTCAACCGCGTCGTCCACCTGTGTGGCGATGGCGTCACCGACCAACCCACAGAGGTAGCGCAGGGACTCGTCGATGATTTCGACGGCGTTGTCGCTGCCGACCTCGGCGTTGGGTTTCAGCGTGACGTTGAATTCGTTGCCCTGGAGGTGACAGCGCTTGCCGACAGCCTCGGGAGCCTCCGAGAGGACCCGCCGGCGGACGGTCTCGAACACGTCCACGACCGCGCCGTCGAGGCGTTCATAGAGAAGTCGCTTGGTGTCCTCGCCGTGTTTGGGCGTGAACACGCCGTTACCGGACTCGTAGACGATGCTCATCTGTCCGGAGGAAACGAGGTCGTTGCCCAACCCCTGAATCATGAACCCCTTGACGTTCTCCAGGGTCTGGCCGGTACAGACGACGATGGGGACGCCCGCTTCGTGGAACTGCGTCAGGAGATACAGCGTATCGCGGGGGATTTCGTTGTCGGTGTCGCCGGCCGACCGGAGCGTCTCGTCGACGTCCAGCACGAGCACGTTCACCGACCGGTCGTACTTCGAGTAGAGATCGAGCGCGGTAAAGGCCTCGTCACGGGTCAGCCGGGCCGCGATTTCTGCGTAGGTCTCGCCGGTCCCGGGAAACTCGGCAGTGATATCCGATTTGAGGGCATCGAGGCGGTCACTGGCGGTTTCCCACTGTTCCAGCGCGACGGTCGAGCTGAGCGGGGGAAACAGGTCGACGAACTCCTGATAGCCGCGCAGCGTCGTCGTGTCTACGCTCTTGTAGAGCCGGTAGAGTTGGTCGTATTGTTCCATGTCGATATCCACAGGATAGTGGCGACTGACGGCGGGCGTACTTTAGCTATCGGGTTTGCGATACTCACACACGACTAACTTGCGGGTCTGCGGTACTCACACAGGATAAAAAAGCTGGTTTGCCAACACCGCTGCCGAGGGGAAACCCTGCTACGCCTCGTCGCCGCCGTCGGTCAGCACCTCGGTTTCGGGCGCCTCCTCGTTGAGGAAGGATGGCAGTTCCTCCTCGTCCTCGTCAGTTGCCTCGTCGTCCGCCGTCGCTTCGGTCCAGGAACGTTCTGTGTGGTGGCACATGGGTCGTCACCATGCGAGGGTCAGGCCTGTTTTGTGTTAACTATTTTCATGATCAGACTGATAGGCGCGGCGAGGGCAGACAGTATCAAGTCGCTTCGCCCGTTAGCCGGTGGCAATCACATGCGGAGGCACGTATGACCGATATCCAGCGACTCGACGACCGGACCGTCGAACGCATCGCGGCCGGCGAGGTGGTCGAGCGGCCGGCCTCCGTCGTCAAGGAACTGGTCGAGAACGCCATCGACGCCGACGCGAACCGGGTCGAGGTTGTCGTAGAGGCAGGGGGTACCGACGGGATTCGCGTCACGGACGACGGCGTCGGAATGGACCGCGAGGCTGTCGAGACGGCTGTCGAGAAACACACGACCTCGAAGATCCGCGACATCGCGGATCTGGAAGGTGGCGTGGGAACGCTCGGGTTCCGCGGCGAGGCCCTGCACGCGATCGGCGCAGTGTCGCGGCTGACGATCCAGACCAGACCCCGCGGCGGCGACGTGGGAACCGAACTGGTGCTCGAAGGCGGCGACGTCACGTCGGTCGGCCCCGCGGGCTGTCCTGAGGGGACGACGATAGCGGTCGAAGACCTCTTCTACAACGTCCCGGCCCGCCGGAAGTACCTCAAGCAGGAGTCGACGGAGTTCGCACACGTCAACACCGTCGTCGCCAGTTACGCGCTGGCGAACCCGGACGTGGCCGTCTCGCTGACCCACGGCGACCGCGAGACGTTCTCGACGACCGGCCAGGGCGACTTGCGCGAGACGGTGATGTCTGTCTACGGCCGCGAAGTGGCCGAGTCGATGATTTCGGTCGGTGCGGGGTCGGGAGCGAACGCGGAGGGCGACGAGAGAGACAGTTTCCCAGACGGACCGCTCGACGGCGTCCACGGCCTCGTCTCCCATCCCGAGACGAACCGTGCCGGCCGCGAGTACCTCTCGACGTACGTCAACGGTCGCTACGTCAGGGCCGGTACCGTTCGCGACGCCGTCATCGATGCCTACGGCACCCAAATCGCGCCGGACCGCTACCCCTTCGCCGTCCTCTTTCTGGACGTGCCCGCGGGCGACGTGGACGTGAACGTCCACCCCCGGAAAATGGAGGTCCGCTTCGCCGACGACGAGGGCGTTCGCGAGCAGGTCCGGACCGCCGTCGAAGACGCGCTGTTACGAGAAGGGCTACTACGCTCGACAGCACCGCGTGGTCGGTCGGCACCCGAGCAGACAGAGATAACGCCGGAGTCGGACGGAGCGAGCGACAGCGAGCGGCAGCCGTCGCATCCGGACGGCCGAGACACCACGGACGAAACAGAAGCGTCAGCGCGGACGGACGGCACAACAGCAGAGAGCAGTGCTGATACGACAGTACAGGAGTCGGATACTGATCCCACAGAGCGACCTAGTGGTTCCCAGACCGAGACAACGGGTCACCGGTCCACTGACACGACCTCATCAGATCGGTCAGTCGATACGAAACGGGCCTCCCCAGCCGAGGCGAAAGACGACGTGTCGGGCGAATCCGAGGCGCGACAGACAAGGGGTAGCGTTTCGGGTGGAGATAGCGACAGTGAACGCCCCGACGCGTCCGCAGCGGGCCAGACAGAGACGGAGCGTGGGGAACGGAAGTTCACCGGCGGTCAGGAGCAGGCACGTCTCGGCGACGAACCGGAGGCGAGCCATGAGTCGCTGCCATCGATGCGGATTCTCGGGCAGTTAGCCGACACCTACGTCGTCGCGGAGACAGACGACGGCCTCGTGTTAGTCGACCAGCACGCAGCCGACGAGCGGGTCAACTACGAACGGCTCAAGGCCAAGTTTGAGGGCGAAACGACGACACAAGCACTTGCTACCCCTGTCGAGCTGGAACTGACCGCCCGCGAAGCCGAGGTATTCGACCGACGTAGCGACGCGCTGGCGAGTCTGGGCTTTCATACGGCGCGGACGGGTGAGCGAAGTGTCGAGGTCCGAACCCTCCCGGGCGTTATCGCCGATGCGGCCGGGCCGGACATCGTCAGGGACGTGCTTGGTGCGTTCGTTGCCGGAGACGACGAAGCGGCGGCGACGGTCGAAGCGGCGGCCGACGAACTGCTCGGCGACCTAGCGTGTTACCCCTCCGTGACCGGAAACACGTCGCTCACTGAGGGGTCCGTCAGGGAGTTACTCGCCGCACTGGACGAATGTGAGAACCCCTACGCGTGCCCCCACGGACGACCGACAATCATTCACATCGACCGGCAGGAACTCGAAGACCGGTTCGAGCGTGATTATCCCGGACACGGCGGTCGGCGGCGATAGCGAGGGAGTCCGGTCCGTGCCGGACACAGCAGTCGATACAGCCGATTGAACTAAACCTCCGTCTCCCGATGCACGCGGTATGTCACTCGTAACGTTCGGCGAGACCGCTCTCAGATTTGCACCCCCAGACGGACAGCGATTCGAGACGGCCCGCGAAGCGTCGATTCGCGTCGACGGGACCGCGAGCGGTGTCGCGGCGACAGCCGGCCGACTCGGGGCTGACGCACGATGGCTATCGAAGGTTCCGGACACACCACTGGGGCGGCGCGTCGTCGCGGAGCTCCACGAGTTCGGGCTGGAGACGGACGTTGTCTGGGCAGACCCAGACGCCGGACGGCAGGGACTCACGTTCCACGAGGACGCGGACCCACCCCGTGCCGAGCGGCTGCTACAGGACCGCAGCAACACCGCGATGGCGACGCTGACCCCCGGCGAGCTGCCGATGGGCGAGATACAGAACGCGGACGTGGTGTTCACCTCGGGCGCAACCCTCTCACTGTCTGACACAGCCGCCGATACGACGGGCGCGTTGCTCAGAGCGGCCGCAGGGATGCGGGCATTCGATCTCGATTTCCATCCCGGGCTGTGGGACGCCGAGGATGCCCAGGACGCGCTTGCAGACCTGCTGCCGGCCGTCGATACCCTCTTTGCCGCCGAAGAGCAGGTATCCGCGGTGTTTGATACGACAGGGAGTCCACGCGAAGTCGTGCACACGCTCGCAACGGAGTACGATCTCACCCGCGTGATTCTCACCCGGAGCGAGTACGGTGCGGTGGCCTACCACGACGGCGTCATTCACGAGCAGGATGCCATCGAGACGTCGGCAGTGGACGAATCGGGACAACACGAGGCCTTCATCGGCGCGACGCTCCAGCAACTGGCCGCCGGTGCCGACACGGACGAAGCGCTGCTCCACGGTGTTGCGGCGGCAGCGCTCTCTCGAACACTGTCCGGACCGTTGACGCCGCTCGAACCGTCCGAAGTCGAGCGGCTCGTCGATTCACAGCAGTCTAGGCGGCCGTAGGGAGTCCCTACCGGCAGTACTGATTTACGTCCACTCTTTTATTAATCAGGTATGCTCGGTCACCGTGCCATGTTAACAACTGTAGTGCTGACACTACTGGTAGGGGCCGGAGTAGTGGCGGGAACAGCTGGTGCACAGTCGCAGGTGACGCTCTCCGTCACCGTGGTCGACCAGGACGGTGACCCGCTCAGCGGGATCGATATCTCGGCGACGTGGGACGACGGCGCAGGCGGGCCGTCCAATGAGACGACACGGGCAAACGGGCAGGCACTTATCGATGTTCCCGAGGGAGCAGACGTCATGCTCCAGATAGATGACGACGAGTACGTCCGAAACGTCCCCTACGCCGTCGAAGATGCCGAGGCGGAGTCCATCGAGGTAGCGGTCTCGGAGTCAGCGACGGCCACAGTCAACGCGGTGACGGCGGACGGTCAGCCGGCCGAGAACGCTCGCATCCGGCTGTATCGGGACGGGAACTACGTGGTCGACAGGACTGCAGGCAGTGACGGGACCGTCACGACACAGCCTGTCGAGAAGGGGGAGTACAGCGTCATCGTCACCAAACCGGGGTTCTACCGCAACCTGACCGCCGTGTCTATCACCGACGAGACGACGACGACAGTCCGGATCAGCGAGGGGTCAGTCCTGCTGCAGGCCGAGGTCGTCGACGACCACTTCAACGACTCCAGACCGATCCGGGACGCGAGCGTCCGGGTCGAATCGAGCAGCGGGTTCGACGGTACCGTGCCGACGCTCTCCGACGGGACAGCGTCGGTCAGCGTGCCGGTCAACGACCGCTACGACGTCACAGTAACAAAGGAAGGCTACGACACGGTCGAGAGACGCGTTAGCGTGGCTGAAGACGAAACGTCGATCGACGTAGACATCCGGCGCACCCCGGAGATTACGCTCACGCCGGACAACAGACAGGTCGTCGTCAATGCGACCGTCCGGCTCACGGTCACCGACGAGTACGACGAGCCGGTGGCGAACGCGACAGTGACCCGGAACGGGACCGAGGTCGGACAGACAGACCCGGACGGCGAGATAACGGCACCGGTCCCCACAGCCGGCAACGTCACGTTCACCGCGACAGCCGGAGACCTCACCACGACGACGAACATTACCGCGTTCAGACCGGGTGAGGAATCGACGACAGGAGGGGCGGCCCCGACGCCGGAACAGACGGCGACAGAAACGACGGATGGCAGCGGTCCGGGCTTCACCGTCGCTCTGACGATGGCCGCACTGCTCGCAGTAGCTGCCCTCGCACGCCGACGGCGCTAACGGGACGTTTTTCCCCGCGAGGGCCGCACACCTGTACAATGACTGTTCTCGAGTCCGTTCACGAGGCCCACGGAGCGACGTTCAGAGAGGTCGGTGGTCGGCGGGTCGTCGACAACTACGGGCGACCGGAGCGGACCCACCGCGCGGTTCGGAACGTCGTCGGCGCGATGGAGTACGGCTACGGCGTCATCGTCGTCACCGGCGAGGACCGCGTCGATTACGTCGACAACGCCGTCTCGAACCGCGTCCCGGACGAGGACGGTGCGGGCTGTTACGCGCTCTTGCTCGACCCCGACGGCCGCGTCGACACGGACATGTACGTGTACAACGCCGGCGAGCGCCTGCTCGTGTTCACACCGCCCCAGAAAGCCGAGGAACTGGCCGGAGAGTGGGCGGACAAGACCTTCATTCAGGACGTCGAGTTCGAGGTGGCGACCGACGACTTCGCCGTCTTCGGCGTCCACGGGCCGAAAGCGACAGAGAAAATCGCCAGCGTCCTCCACCAGACCGGCACCCCGCCGGCACCGCTGACCTTCGAGCGGGGCGAACTCGGCGACGCAGGCGTCTCCGTCATCCGGACGGACGACCTCACTGGCGAGGAAAGCTACGACGTGGTCTGTAGCGCTGACGACGCCGAACCGGTCTTCGACACGCTGGTCAACCGCGGGCTCAACGCCGTCCCCTTCGGCTACCAGACCTGGGAGACGCTGACGCTCGAGGCCGGGACGCCGCTGTTCGACAGCGAAATCCAGGGCGCACTCCCGAACGATCTGGGCCTTCGAAACGCCTTGGACTTCGAGAAAGGGTGTTACGTCGGTCAGGAGGTCGTCTCCCGCATCGAGAACCGCGGCCACCCCACGCAGCGATTGGTCGGCCTCGCCGTCGAGGCGTGCCCTGACCCCGGTGCCGCGGTGTTCGCCGGCGACGAGCACGTCGGCGACGTGACCCGCGCCACGCAGAGTCCGATGCGAGAAGCCCCGATTGCACTGGCGAATCTCAGCTGGGAACGGCCCGAAGCAGCGTTGAAAATCCGCATCGACGGCGAGCCGGTCAGCGCCCAGCAGGTCGACCTGCCCTTTATCGACGGCTCGGCGCAGTCGGCGCGGCTGCCGACCTACGAGTAGCGCGGGTCATTCCAGCTCGATAGCGGCCCGCCCGCTGGTCGTACTCCTTATCCGGTCCCGCAGTTCGCTGCCCTCAACAGTAGGGACTCGAACGTCGAAGACAACCTCGGCTTCGTAGTCAGCCTCGAATTCCACAGCCGCGGATTCGAGCAGGCTTCGAACGCTGCCCGAGTCGTCGTAGGCGACGGTCACGGTGAACTGCTCGTGGGGAACTTCCTCGACGACACCAGCGTCGTCGACGCCTTCCTTCACCGCTCGGGAGTAGGCACTGGCTAAGCCGCCGACGCCGAGGTTTGTCCCGCCGTAATAGCGCGTGACGACGGCGACGACATTCTCGATCTCGCGCTGCTGGAGGACGTTCAGCGCAGGGTCGCCAGCGCTGCCGCTTGGTTCGCCATCGTCACTGGAATACTCCCGGAAAGGGTCGGACCGGACGCGGTAGGCGGGGACGTTGTGAGTCGCGTCGGCGTACTCCTCGGTGATGGCGTCGACGAACGCCTCGGCGTCTTCGACAGTCGTCACCGGGGCGATGTGGCCGATGAACTCCGAACCCCGAACCTCGAAGCGCGCCTCGCCGCGGCCCGGAACGGTCCGATAGCTGTCCGTCACGGACCGGGGTACGCCCGGCGGCGGAATAGCGTTTGTCGTTCGCTCCCTGCGTACGGCATCGAGTTACTCCATGCCGTCGCCGGCCTGTCGTGACCCCCAGACTCGCTTGTCGAGCAGTTTGACCCGCATCCCATCGCGGACCCGGAGCTGACAGGAGAGCCGGGGGTAGCCAAATCGGTCGGCGAGGTCGTCGTGCCAGTGGTTGGGGTCGGGCGGTTCGGCGAGCCGGACGCCGCAGGTGGCACAGATGCCGCGGCCGCCGCAGTTGACCCGCTCGGCGTAGCGGCCGTGCGGCGAGAGGCCGGCATCGAGCAGCACGTCACGGAGGACGGCCCCACGTTCGGCAGTGAGTTCGTGGGTCTCGCCGGTGGGCGTCTCGACGGTGAGCATTGCCGGCATTATGCCAGTTCAATAGTCCGAACGAACGCCAGCCGACGGATGTCATTGATCAGGTCGCCAGGCAGTTCCTCGTCGGTGATGACGTACAGCTTTGGTTCGTCGGTGAACTCGGGGTCTTCGCTCAGGACCTGCCGGATAGAGATACCGTGGTCAGCGATAGCCGACGTGACAGTCGAGACGATGCCGGACTCGTCGGCGGCGCGGACGGTGACGGTCACGGCGTGCAGGTCGAGCACCGGGGCGAGGTCGAGCAGGCTCGGCACAGAGGAGATGTTGCGGAAGATACGCCGCAGGTCGTCGTCGTCGAGAATCGCGTCTGTTGTGGCGTTGACCACCCGGCGGTCGACATCGGCCTCGCGAGCGATACCCGTGTTCGGGATTTCGATGCCGCCTGAGACGACGCGGCCGTCCTCGTTGACGGAGAACCCTCGTTCCAGCAGCAACCGGATGACATCCTGCTGGCCGGGAGAGTCCTCAAATTTCTGCATAATCTCGTCGAACATACGGAGTGGTAGACGTGAGGCCACTAATCGGTGCCGGCAGCAGTTGAAACAGGAGGGAGTCGCGTTGCAGTCGACTACAGTTCGCCTTTCGTACTCGCCACGTCGGAACGGCGCTCGTCGATCCGGGTTGCGTCGTCAAGCGCCCGGGCGAGTCCCTTGAACAGCGCCTCGATCTCGTGGTGGGCGTTCTCGCCGTCGACGCCACAGTGCAGTGTCAGCCCGGCGTTCATCGACAGCGAGCGACAGAAGTGCTGGGCCATATGGCTGGTCATCCCGCCGACAGAGTCCTGCGAGAACTCGCCGTCGAACGCGAAGTACGGTCGACCAGAAATGTCGACGACGACGCTCGCAACGGCCTCGTCAAGCGGGACCTTGCGGTCGGCAAAGCGGCGGATGCCGCGCTTGTCGTCCAGCGCCTCGGTGAACGCCTCGCCCAGCGTGATGGCGACATCCTCGACGGTGTGGTGGTCGTCGATGTCCAGATCGCCGTCACACTGCACGGTCAGGTCGAACAGCCCGTGCGTCGAGAACGAGTCGAGCATGTGGTCGAAAAAGCCGATGCCGGTGTCGATGGTGCTGTCGCCGTCGCCGTCGACGTCGAGCGTAACCTCGATGTCTGTCTCGGCCGTCGTCCGCGTGACGGCTGCCGTCCGGTCAGTCATACTTCACACGTATCAGGCCGCGTATTTGTGGATTGCGTCCGGTCACTCGGTCTGCTCGTCGAGCAGCGCCAGTAATCGGTCGGTCACCGCCGGTGCGTGCTCGACGAAACAGCAGTGGCGACCCTCAACAGCCTCCGCGGTTCCACGGGGCAGATCGACCGCCAGCGACTGTGCGGCCTCCGGCGACACGACGGGGTCGTCCAGCCCGTAGTACACCTCGGCGGGCTGGGTGATCTCGTACAGCGGCGGCGCGTCGAAGGTCGTCATCGCGTTGGCCTGTGCATCACGGGCCTCTCCAGTCGCGTCCTCGTCGGCGCGCCAGTCTGCAATTCGCTCCATGAGGTCCGGGTCGTGCTCACGAAACGCCAGCGAGAACGCGCCGTCGAGCGACGACGGAGCATCGAGCGCAAGCGAATCGAGCGCGTCACGGTCGACGGCGTCCCCCGATCCGGCCGTACAGTACAGCGTCAGCGAGCGGGCGCGGCTGTACTGGTGTGCGTATTCGAGCGCGATCATCCCGCCGAGGCCGGCCCCGACGAGGTGTGCGCTTCCGACGCCGTGGTCGGCCAACACGGCTTCGAGGTCGGCCGCCAGCGTTTCCATATCGTACGGTCCCGCGGGCGCGTCCGACCGGCCGGCCCCGCGGAGGTCCCACACGACCGTCTCATAGGGGCCGGCGATGGCGTCGTAGTGCCAGCCCCAGAGCCACGCGCCGTACCCCACGTCGTTGATGAACACGACGGTCGGGCCGTCGCCGTCGGCTTCGTAGTAGAGAGACACGTCACAATTGCGTGCGGTCGGCATTGGCTGTCGATTCCTTCGCCGAGGGTGTGTCTCTTTCGGTGAATAGGTCTATAGCGCTGGCTGTCGAAGGACCGTCAGCCCTGTGTCCGGAGCAGAATCACTTATCGGTGCCGTCGTGTTGGTCGTGAGTCTGGGGGTCGCCGCACAACTGGTCGCCGACTGGCTCCAGATCCCGAGCGTCGCGTTCCTGCTGGTCGCCGGCGTCCTCGTCGGCCCGCAGGCGCTCGACCTTGTCGACCCCGCGATATTCGGGCAGGCCGGGTTGCAGGCTATCGTCGGCCTCAGCGTCGGCATCATCGTCTTCGAAGGGGCGTTCCACCTCACTGTCGATCGAGTCCGTGAAGCGTCCAGAGAGGCGCTTGGGCTGGTGACAATCGGCGCGTTCGTCTCGCTTGTCGGAACCGCTGTCGCCGTCAAAGTCGTGTTCGGGACGACGTGGCCGGTCGCCGTCCTCGTCGGGAGCCTGCTTATCGCCACCGGGCCGACGGTCATCACGCCGATCATGCAGGTGGTTCCAGTACGGGACCGGGTCGCCGCGGCGCTGGAGACGGAGGGGATCATCAACGACGTGACCGCCGCCATCCTCGCGGTGGCGACGTTCGAGTTCGTCATCGCGAGCCAGTCCTCGCCGGTCGTCGTCATCGAGGCGTTCGTCGCCCGATTGGCCGTCGGCCACGTCGTCGGCATCGCCGTCGGCGGCGGCACCGCACTACTGCTCAAGCGGTGGCACCTGTCGGCGGACAATGCCCTTCAGAACGCCCGGGTCGTGGTCCTGACCGCGGCACTGCTGGCGTACGCGCTCGGGAGTATGTGGCTCTCTGAGGCCGGTATCGCAGCCGCCGCCGTTGCCGGTATCGTACTGGGGAACGCCGAGATCCCCCACAAAGAGGAGGTTGCTGGGTTCAAGGGCGGTATTACGCTGTTTGTGCTCTCGTTCGTGTTCATCGTGCTGGCGGCACAGCTCTCACTCGACGACCTGCGTGCGCTCGGGGTCGGCGGGCTCGTCGTCGTCATCGTCGTCGCTGCGCTCGTCCGCCCGCTTGGGGTGTTCCTCTCGACGCTGGGTGGCCGACTGACAGTTCGAGAGCGGATGTTCGTCGGCGGGATGGGGCCGCGCGGTATCGTCCCGGCCAGCGTCGCCACGCTGTTTGCCATCGAACTGCGTCCCGAGAACCCCGAAGCCGCGACGGTTCTCGTCGGGACCGTCTTTCTCGTCATCTTCGCGACCGTCATGTTTCAAGGCGGGCTGGCCCGTCACTTCGCGCAAGCGCTTGATATCCTTCCTATGCAAACACTCATCGTCGGTGGCGGTCGTGTCGGCCGGGAACTGGCAGTCCGGTACGAGTCACGCGGCGAGGAGGTCGTCCTCATCGACAGCGACGAGGACACCGTCGAGCGGACCCGGGCCGACGGCCACCGCGTCGTTCACGGGGACGCGACGAACGCGACCGTCCTCGAAGAAGCAGGGGCGAATCGGGCATCCGTCGTCGTCGCTGCGACCGCAGACGACGACGTGAACTTGCTCGTGGCACAGCTGGCGACGACCCGGTTCGACGTCGACACCGTGGTCGCCAGAGCGAACCAGCCGGACAACGTCGAGGCCTTCGAGGATCTCGACGTCGAGACCATCTCCGCCGGCTTCGCCGTCGCCGACGCAATCGATGACGCGGTCGAGCGACCAGCGCTGGCCCACTGGCTGTCGGACTCCGGCCGAACAGGGGACGTACTGGAAGTCGAACTCAGCAACGACTCGCTGGTCGACCGGACCATAGAGGAAACCGCGGAAAAGCTTCCAAACGGCTGTCTGGTCGCAATGGTGAGCCGCAACGGCACAGACAGAGTCCCCGACAGCGATTTCCGCCTCGCGAACGGCGATCACCTGACACTCGTCTGCGAGACTAACGAGGCAATGCAGGACGCCAGAAGACTGTGTCAGGGCGGATAGCCGGGCGACGCGTGCCGCTCAGCGCAGTTCCTCAAGCGAGACGGTCGCCGAACGGTCCGCGGTAACCCACTCTGTCACGGACTGCTGACAGTCCGAAGGGAAGATAGTCAGTTCCGATGGGTTCTCGGGGTCGTCGTACAGGCAGTCCAGTTCGAACTCCGGCGTTTCGTCCAGATCAGTGTCCGACAGGGGTGACGTGGTAGCACTCATGAGTCAGGTAGCGTGGGTAGCACTGCAGTTTTCACACAGTTCGTCGGGGGCACGACCGCTGGCAGCGGGAATACTGCTCCCACACCGCCGACACGTCCGTTGTGACCGTACGTATTCGGTGTGGGACTGAATGTGTGCGATGTCACGGTTTCCGCTCATATCTGCTATAGATGGGCAGTTACTAAAAACACTTTTGGAAACTCATCCAAATATACCTAATACAACTAAATGTAATTGTATCCATTAGGTGCATTCGAATCGTTCGGGCAGAACGTCGATCCGTAATCGGACAACTGTGCGAAGCAACGGCGCGGGAAACAAGACCAGCGGCGAGAGAAAACAGGAACAGTTCAGGCGTTTGCGACAGTTCGGAGGATCTCCGGCGCGTCGTCCAGCGCGTCGTCCAGCGCATCCGCGTCGGGGCCACCGCCCTGTGCGAAGTCCGTCGGGCCGCCACCGCCGCCGCCGACGCGACCGGCGAGTTCGCCGACGACTTCACCGGCGTCGACGTCGACACCGTCGGGCACAGAGACGACGAACTGCGCGCCGTCCAGCCCTGAGCCAAGCACCGCGATGTTGCCTTGCTCGACGATAGCGTTCGCCTGTGCGCGGAGTTCGTCCATGTCGGCGTCGATACGCCCGACAACGGCGGTCGCCTCACCGACCTCGACCTCCTCGTTATCACCACCACCGCTGGCGCGAGCCTCGGCGAGTTGCTCTTTGAGCTGTTCGATCTCCTTGCCGCGGGCCTTCCACTCGTCGAAGAACCGCTCGGCGGTCTCCGGGACGGCATCGGGCGCGACATCGAGGATGTCCGCGGCCTCGGTGAGCGCGTCCTCGGTGCGCTGGGTGGCCTCGATTGCGGCGTTGCCCGCCGCGAACGTCAGCCGGATGACGCCGTCCTGAATCCGCTCGGTGTTCAGGAGCTTGACAGCCCCGATGTCACCGGTTCGGGCGACGTGGGTACCACCGCAGGCCTGCACGTCGTCGCCGACGGTGATGAGCCGGATCTGCTCACCGGCCGGAATCCCGCCCTGATAGAGGTCGAAACCGTACCGTTCCTCGGCCTCGTTGCGGTCGGGCCACTCCTGGGAGACGGCGATGTTGTCCTGTATGATGTCGTTCGCGAGGCGTTCGATCTCTTTGACCTCCTCGCGGCTCACCGACTCGTAGTGACGGATGTCGATGCGGGCGGAGTCGGTGCCCTTCTGGGCACCAGCCTGTCTGACGTGCTCGCCGAGTACCTGCCGGGCGCTGTGGATGACGATGTGTGTCGCCGTGTGGTGTTGCATCAACCGCTGGCGGCGGGTGGCGTCGACCTGCCCGCGGACGAACTCGCCCTTGCCGGGGTCGTCGTCGCAGGTGTGGACGATGACGTCGCCGTACTGCTGGACGTCGGATACCTCGGCAGAGACGTCGTCGGTCGACAGCGTCCCCTCGTCCGGCGGCTGGCCACCGCCTTCGGGGTAGAACATGGTCTGGTCGATCACCACGTCGTAGGCCCCGTCGTCGCGGTCAAACACCTCAAGAACGACAGCCTCGAACTCGGTCCGTTGCTGGTCCTCGTAGTAGAGCCGGTCGGTCTCTGGCAGTTCTTCGAGTCGGTCCTCGTAGGGCGTCTGTGACTCCTCGGTGGCGGTGTCGTCGCCGCCGTGGCGCTGTGCGACGACCGCGTAGAAGTCGTCGGGTACGTCGACCGCGACGCCTTTCTCGGCGGCGATCTCCTCAACCATGTCTGGCTGGATGCCGTGGGAGTCGTACAGCTCGACCAGTTCTGCGGTCGGGATCGGCTCGCCCTTCTCGGCGTACTCGTCGGCCAGCTGACGGACGCGCCGGCCACCCCGGTCCAGCGTCTCGCGGTACTTCTCGACCTCGGTGCGGACGATGTCGCGGATGGTGTCGCGGTTCTCGTAGTCGAGGCGCTCGGCCTGCATGTCGACGAGTTCGTCGAGCGGCGCGTCGACGCCGACACCGTCGACCAACCGCTTCGTTCGGCGCAGCACCATCCGGGCCAGATAGCCCGTCCCGACGTTCGACGGGACGATACCGTCGCCGAGCATGTACGCGAGCGTCCGGCAGTGGTCGGCGATGGCGTAGATGTCCTCCAGTGGTGCCATCAGGTCCCGCATCTCCTCGACCTCGACGCCGACCTCGGCGGCGATGGTGTCGCGTTCGGCCTCGATGTCTTCGGCCTCGTCGATGTCCATCCGGCCCGCGAGCTTCGCGGCCTCGTGGACGATTCGCTCCTCCTCGTCAGTGAGTTCGATGCCGGCGTTGTCCTTGAGGAAGGCGATCATGTCGGGGTAGACGGCCTCGTACACCGTCGGCGTCCCCTGGCTCATCCAGGTCCAGCGTTCGAGCCCGTAGCCGGTGTCGACGATGTAGGTGTCCATCGGCGAGTACCGGTTGCCGTCTTTCATTTCGTACTCGCCGTCGGGGTCCTGCTCCATCGACATGAACACGAGCGTCGCGAGTTCGGCCCCCCGGTAGATGACCTCGATGGCCGGGCCGGCGTTGCCGCCGCCCACCCATGGGTCCTCGATGTAGACGATCTCGTCCAAGTTCGCCCCCATCTCCTCGAACAGTTCGTCACAGTACTGAACCGTCTCGTTCTTCCAGTACACCTCGCCCTCGTAGGCGTACTGCTCGGGATCTTCGATGTCCTCACGCGCGTTGAACGCGTGGTGGGCCATCATCTCGAAGGCCATCGTGTGCCGGCCCGTCTTGCCGACGTTGTCGATGTCCTGCATCCGGATGCAGGGCTGGCTAATACACAGCGGGTTCGCCGGCGGCGGCGTCGTCCCCGAGGTGACCAGCGGCTGGAAGTCGTAAATCGACGCCTGCGTGAGAAGGACGTCGTCGCGCCAGCGGTTCGCTGCGACCGGATACGGATCGATGCGCTCGTGGTCACGGTCCTCGAAGAAGGAGAGGAACGCCTCGCGCATCTCCGTCAGCGAGTGGGACTCGTCGAAGCCGGGGTTGTCGATGAAGTCGTACTCCGCACACGGCGGTTCGCCGCAGGTCTCGCGCTCGATGCGGGACCAGAACATGTCGCCACAGGAGACACACTCCTGTCTGTGGAAGCCTTCCTCTTCGAAGTAGTCGAGTTGGTAGGCCTCGTCGAGGTCGCTCATTGGTGTTCAGTTGGCCCACGTTCGCCTAAAACTGTTCCGAAGGGGCCGGCGGTCTCCCTGACCGTCAGAGCGTAACTGAGGATTCCCCGGAGAGGGTCTTCGGAACGACGACTTCCTCGGTCGTCATCCCGCCCGCTGGCGAGGTAATACGAAGTGTCGCGGTCTCGCCTTCAGGCAAGGGTTCGCCGAACGGCACGGCACCAACACTGTCGTCACCGCCCAGATCAAGCGTTATTCTGAAACGGTCTTCAACGTCGTTCAGCACTGGCTGGGAGCCGTCATTGTCCTGCACGGTGGAGATGGCGAACCGACCGTCGGGGTTGCCGTCTGCGCCGCCAGCCGCAAGCTGGTAGTACGAGCCGCTCGGGCCGATCCACTGGATCGTTGTCTTGTCTAGGTCGACGTTGCTTGCCCCTGGTGCCCGCCTGACAACAATATCAACCACGCCGACCTCGCTGTCGCCAGTGAAGTGGTCCCCGGTGATACCCACTACCTGAATTCGGTTCGTCGTCGAATCGCTGGACTGCTGGCCCGTCGCCTGCGCGGAACTCTGCAGGAACCCCGCAGTGTTGATGAGCACGCCCGCTGCGATTGCCGCGACCAGCACCATCGCGATAAAAACGATGAGTGTCCCGATCCCGACCTGTCCGCGGTCCTCACCCGTCCCCTCCGTAGATGGTCGTAAACGTTGCATTTCAGTTGTTGATATTCTTAGAACGCTTTCATCATAAACCTCACCTGCCAGTTATCAGGTGTGAAAAATTGGAGTGGTGCGGTATGCGAACCTTACTCGTCCTGTGCGAGCGAGGCCAGCATCGCTTCCAGTTGGACGCGCTCGTTCGCACCGCGGGTGATCCGATAATCGGTTTCGCCGATGCGTTCGAGCACCCGGACGGCTGCGTCGTCGCCGATATCGAATTCCCAGATTGAACGGTGCAGTTGGTCGATGATGTCACCGCCAGCGATGCCTTCCTCAGTCAGCAGTCTATCGAGGGTCGCCCGCGAGGCGGTGAAGTCGCCGTCCAGCGCCGACTGAACCATCGTCCGAATCTCTTCCGGGCGGGCCGTCGAAGTGATCGCGTACACCGCTGACTCGTCGACCGTGTCGCCGCTGACCGATGCAGCTTGCAGGCCGTTGATGGCTTTCCGCATATCGCCGTCGGCGGCGTAGACGAGCGCGTCGAGTCCGTCTTCGGTCAGTTCAATGTCTTCTTCAGCAGCGATGTTTCGGATTTCCTCGGCGACGGCGTCGTCTGCCAGCGGCGAGAACCGGAAGACCGCACAGCGGGACTGGATCGGGTCGATGATCTGGCTGGAGTAGTTACACGAGAGGATAAAGCGGACGTTGTTCGAGAACTGCTCCATCGTCCGGCGCAGCGCTGACTGGGCGTCGCTGGTCAGCGCGTCGGCCTCGTCGAGGAAGATGATACGGTACTCGACGCCGCCGAAGCTCGTCCGGGCGAAGTTCTTGATGCGGTCCCGCACCACGTCGATACCGCGCTCGTCTGAGGCGTTCAGTTCGAGGAAGTGTTCGCGCCAGTCATCGCCGTACAGTTCGCGGGCGATAGCCGTCGCACACGTCGTTTTCCCCGTCCCTGCCGGGCCGGAAAACAGCATGTGGCTCAGGTCGTTGCGCGAGACGTAGCTCTTGAGCCGCCCGACGATGTTCTCGTGGCCCATCACGTCGTCGAGCGTCTGCGGGCGGTACTTCTCGATCCAGACCTCCTCGCGTCCCGCCCGCGACTCGGACTCGGCCTCACTCATGGACGATGGGAGGCGTGGGCCGGTCTTAAACCCCGCGAGAGTCGACAGTCTCAGGTGCGTCGGCGGAGTACGGCCGGGCATGCACGTCACCGTCGAGATTGCTGGCGAAGACACCCACGAACTGGAGGTGGACGCGAACGCGACCTACGGCGACCTGCTCGCACCGGTCGACCTGAGTCCCCACGAGGTGTCAGTCCTCGTCGACGGCGAGCACGTGCCGACAGACCAGCCCGTCGAGCACGACTACGTTCGGGTCGTCAGGCTCATCAAAGGCGGGTGAGCCACTGAGCGACGGCCCTCTAGCACAGCTATGTACGTCCGAACAGCGAACCCTGACGAAGTACCTGCCGTAATGAACGTCCTCGACGGGGCGGTCCTCTCGATAGCCGTAGAAACCGTGCGAACGGGTGCTGAAGACGGTAACACGCTCGTCGCAATGTCCGGTGACAATGAGGCGGATGGGCGCGTTCTCGGTGCACTCGTACTCGACGGGACCCACATCGAGGCCGTCGCTGTCCGTCGGCGTCGCCGTGGCCAGGGCATCGGGACAGCGCTCGTCGAGGCGGCACTCGACCGTCGGGACCAACTCACCGCGGAGTTTGACGCGGACGTGCAGCCGTTCTACGAGAGGCTGGGGTTCGACACCGAGCCACTGGACGACCCAGGCCGCTATCGTGGCGAGCTTGAGTAGGAATGGCAACTCCGCAGAGAGACCAGAACTGTTCTCACAGCGTCGTAACATTTTTTAGATGGTTTTGAGAACGATTTTAAGACAATGGCAGCAACTGTCCCTGAAAACGCGGTCGAGGCGAGGAGCGACCGGTTCGTCGCATACCTCATCGATTTCGCCATCCTGAGCGCCGTCGCGTTCGGGTTGTGGCTCGTCACGTTCGTTCTCAACACGGTCCTCTCGGTAGGCGCGATGGCCGCCACCTCTCCCGGAGATCCGGGCGCGATGGGCAGCGGATCAATGATGGCTGCAGGGCTCTTGGGGATGGTTCTCAACTTCGTCCTGTGGATTGCGATCGGTGCGGTACTCGTCTACTACTTCGGGTACTACGCAATGGACAACGAGACGGTCGGAAAACGATCGCAGGACATCGCCGTCGTCGATGAGACCGGGTCGCAACCAAGCCAGCGTGACCGCCTGCTCCGAACGGCAGTGCTGCTCGCCCCGTTCCCGATCATGCTCCTGCTCGGTGGTATTCTCGGCGGGTTCGGGTTCATTTTCGCGCTCGTTCTCATGGCCGGTTGGCTCCTCGTCGAAGCGGCCGTCATGTTCGTGAGCGACGACGCACAGCGCCTCGGTGACCGCGTGGCTGGCACGTACGTCGTCAGCGCCGGCGAGTAAGTCCGTAGTTGCGACTTCGTACCCAGCCGCACTGGTTCTCAGATGTCATCGAGCGTCAGCCGGTCGAACCGACGGATAGCGGCGGCGTAGCCGCCCCAACTGATAGCTCCGATGACGAGGATATAGATGCTGACTGCCGTAAGATTGACAGCTGACGGGTCGCCAACCGCGGCGGGAAACAACACCATTCCGGTGATGCCGACAGGTATCGACCCAAACATGTAACCAATCGAGACTATCAGCGAGGGGTGGGCTCGCTCGACGTTGAGGTACTCATTCCGTTTAAATTTCGGTGACAACGCGCCCATCCCGAGTGCCGTCCCAGCGCCGGCCAGAAGCAGGACGGGAGCAAAGAGCGCCAGAGCGACGGTGTGGTTGCCGGAGCCATCGGCCAGTTCGAGTGGCACGGCGAGACCCCAGGCAAACAGCATCCCGAGCGTGAGGCCAGCAAGTGCGCGACCGCGGAGCAACACCGCGGTCGACCCGGTGCTGGTCAGCACGAGCGGTAACTGGTCGCGGTCGTCACCCAGCGGGTTCAGACAGTACGCACCGCCAGCGAGGGCGGCCCCGACGATGACGGCCGTCCCCGGTGCCAACCACAGGACCGTATCTGGGTCTGTAACAGCCGTCGACAGGATACCCAGGCTGCCGACAAAGACCGGGAACAGGTGGGCCAGCATCGCGGGGTCGCGGCGAGTCCGGAGCAGGTACCGCCAGGCGACCCGGGTCGATGACGTGGCGCGAAACGGTGCGGCTACGGATCGGCTTTCGTCGGCGTGTGCGGTTTCGTCGCGGTCCGCTTCGGGTTCGCGCTGGAGAAGCCACGATTCGAACCGCACAGTCGCGGCGAGACTGAGCGGGACAGCGGCGACCAGCCCGGCCCCGACGACGAGTCCCAGCGGCCGTGCCTGTGCGCCAAAGGGCGCGAGGACGACACTCGCGTACGCCTGCAGAGGTGCCCCAGGGACAATCGTCTGCAAGCCCCCCTCTGTCGCCGTCATAGAGGAGTCGGGAAACACGGACTCTAGCCACAGCTGCATCCCGAGATACGCCGCTGCAGTGGCGGTGAGAAGCGCCACTCCCTTGGTCCAAGTACTGACGCCGAGCCACCGGTTTGCGAACGCGAGCCCCTCGCCCAGCAGACGGCCAGCAAACGCCGACGAAAGCAACGGAGGCACGAGCGCCAGTGGCAACAGGACCGCCGGGATGGGGTTCCGGGCACCAATGGCGACGGCCGGCAGCAACAACACCGCGGGCAGGATGACGAACACTATCGTCTGGGTGAATTCACTCGTGAGCCGCCCGAAGACGACAGCTCTCGGCGGAACTGCGGTTCTGACGAGCGGGCTTAGTGTTCCGAGTTGGAGCTGCTGGGTCGCGGTCGAGAAGCCGAGATACAGCCCGGCACCCATGGCTGCGGCGACGAGCAGCCCGGTCCGTCCGACCGGCGGCGATCCGCTCGTCAGCGATGCACCATAGGATAGCGCCATATCAGCACATAGCAGCGGGAGAAAGATGCCGACCAGCAGGAGCAGCATCGCGACGCTGATGAGCTGTCGGGGCGTCTCCAGTGTCTGGCGGACGCGGGCGCGAAGTTCGGTCCGGACGACGACCCAGGCATCGCGTGCGTCACTCCGGACATACCGATCACCGCGTTCTTCCGGTGTCTGAGCACTGTCACGCATCGTCAGGCCCAGGCGGTGTCGTCGTCGGTAGTCAGTGCCAGGAACGCGTCTTCCAGATCAGCACCACCACCTTCGGTGCGCGCCGCGGCCGAGCGCAGTTCTGCCGGCGATCCTTCGGCCGCCAACTGACCATCGTGGAGGACCCCGACCATATCAGCGATGTCCTCGACGACTGGCAGAATATGCGTTGAAAGAAGAACTGTCGTGTCCCCGTCCGCGAGGTCAGTGATCAGTTCCCGGAGTGTCTTCGCTGCCCGGGGATCTAATCCGGAAGTGGGCTCGTCGAGAAAGATAACGGCTGGGTCGTGCTGGACGGACTGAATGAACGATAGTTTCTGTCTCATCCCCTTGGAGTAGCCGTCGATGCGGCGGTCCAAGTCTGCACGGAGATCGAGCGACGCACACAGTGACAGAGCGGTGTCAACGACGGCATCCCAGGGGACGTTCCGCAGGTCGGCCGCGAACTGCAACTGCTCGCGCCCGGTCAGTTGGTCGTACAGTGGTGGTGTCTCCGGCATGAGGCCGATATGCTCGACTAAGGCACGCCGGTCGACACAGGAGATGCCTGCGACGCGTGCCTCGCCGCCGCTGGGTTCGATGAGGCCGGTGAAGATGCGCATGGTGGTTGTCTTCCCGGCGCCGTTCGGGCCGAGGAAACCGTATATGTCGCCGTGTTCGATGCTGAGGTCGAGTTCGTTGACAGCCGTTGTGGTTCCGTAGCGCTTTGTCAGGGACTTAGCGACGACTGCGGAGGAGGGCTCGCACATATGGTAGCAGTTGAATAACGCCGACGAAAAGATTTGGCTTCTGTCAGACCAGCGGTTCGACCAGATCCCGACCCGCTTCCAGTAGTTCCTCGACGCGTTCCGCACTCGACGCTTCGGCGTAGACGCGGAGCTTCGGCTCCGTGCCCGAGGGGCGGACCAGCACCCACGTCCCGTCTTCGAGTCTGATCTTGAACCCGTCGACCGTGTTGATACCGTCGACGGCGACCCCCGCCAGCGCGTCTGGCAGTGCGGTTTCGAGATCGTCGAGGACCGGCTCCTTTCGGCCGTCCGGACAGTCGACGCTAATCCGGTCCTGGTGGATTTCGCCGTGTTCGTCCAGCAGTCGGTCGACACGAGCGTCAAGCGGTTCCTCGCGCTCGGCGGCGGCGGCGACCAGCGCCACCAGCACGCCGTCCTTGTTCCGCAGGTGGTCCGGCAGGCCGAACCCGCCCGATTCCTCGCCACCGAACAGCGCGTCGTGCTCGGCCATCGCCTCGGCGACCCACTTGAAGCCGACGGCGACCTCGTGGACATCCTGGCCGTGGGCCTCGGCGACGCGGTCGACGATGCTAGAGGTTGAGACTGTCCGAACGACATCGCCCGCCTCGTCCTCCAGCAGGAAGTCGTACATCGCGGCAAAGAACAGGTTAGGGTCCAGATAGCCGCGGTCAGGTGTGACGACGCCGATGCGGTCGGCGTCGCCGTCATTGATGATCCCCAGCGCGGCATCGCCCTCGCTGACTTCGCCGACGAGCCCCTCAGCGTTCTCCGCCGACGGCTCGGGCGACCCGCCGCCGAATTCCGGGTCCTGTTCGCAGTTGAGACGGGTCACGTCGGCTCCGGCCGCTTCGAGCAGGGCGTCGGTAACGCCGCGGCCGCTGCCGTACAGCGCGTCGTAGGCGACCGGCAGGCCATCGAGGTCGGTGTCGACGAAATCCAGCGCGTGGTCGTGGAACGGGCTGATGAGGTCGTCCTCCATCCGGTCGCCCCACTCGTCTTCGGGCAGCGGGTCGAGGACGGCGAGGTTCTCCTCGAAGGCGGCCGTCCAGTCGGGCAGCGCCGGCGACCCGTCGCCAGGGATGAACTTCACACCGTTGTACTCCGGCGGATTATGGCTGGCTGTGATCTGGAGCGCGCCAGCCAGCCCGCGGTCTTTTACTGTCCAGGCGAGGATCGGTGTTGGCGTGTCCCGGTCCGGCAAGAGTACGTCGAACCCGTTCGCGCGCAGGACGTGTGCGAGTTCGTCGGCGAACCCGGGCGATGTCTCGCGAGCGTCGTACCCGATAGCGACGGTCCCGGTCGCCCCGCGCTCGGCGAGCGTCGTGGCGACGGCCTGGCCGACCATCCGGACCCGCGGCTTCGTGAACACGTCCAGCGTTGCCCGCCAGCCGTCCGTCCCGAAGGCGATTGCACTTGCGTCGACATCCGCGTCGTTGTCCATATCTCGCGGTTCTCGGCCCCCAGACAAAAAGTCACGCCTCATCGGCAAGCTGTCATGTTGCCGGCATCAACGGCGAGCGGCAAGCGGCAGTTCAGATATCGAACTCCGCTTCGGCGTCGCTAGATTCGACGAGCCGTTCCTTCTCCGCTCTGGAGTACTGCTTGATCTCGTACTCACGGCTCATCGCGTCGGACTGTGAATCGAATGACTCGACGTGGATGAGTTCGACCGGGGTTCGGCCGCGCGTGTACTTCGCGCCGTCGCCGGCGTCGTGCTCGCGGACGCGGCGTTCCACATCGGTCGTGTAGCCAGTGTAAAACGTGTTGTCGCTACAACGGAGGACGTACACGTGGTAAGGGCTCCGCGCGGTAGTCATCGCACGATGCTGGTGGCCCAGTGGGCCTCACACTTGTTGGGCGCGCTCTCTCGATACCTCGGCAATGCCAGCGTTTGCCGAGCAGTTGGGACACGCCCGGATGTGTCCACGTTCATCCGCGAACACTCGGGCGAACTGGTCTGAGACGTGCGCGCCGCAATGATCACATTCAGGCATCGTGTTCGTCGGCGACACCACCGCCGACGTATACGCGTACGCGCGTTGTTCTCATAGCTCTTTACCCAAATACTTGGGTATGGCTGCGGTTCGGGAGAGTTCCTACGACCGTGCATTGTCGAGCTGTCTGGCGATTAGGCCGGCCTGCGTTCCGGCAGTGAAGCCGGCGTCGATGTTCACGACGGAGAGGGCAGTGCAGGACTGGAGCAGCCCCGAAAGGGCCGCCTCGCCCTCGCCGCCGTGGCCGTAGCCGGTCGAAACGGGCAGACCGATGATCGGCACGTCGACGAGACCGGCGACGACCGTCGGGAGCGCTCCCTCGCGGCCCGCCGCGACGATGAGGACGTCCTGGTCTCGGAGGCCATCGACTGCATCGATCGTCCGAGCGAGGCTCGCAACACCGACATCGTCTATACGGGTCACGGTCGCGCCCATCTCCTCGACGATGAGCGCGGCCTCACCGGCCGGCACGGCGTCGGAGGTTCCGGCGGTGACGATACCCACTGACGCGTCCAGCGACGGACGTTCGAACGCGGGTGTCGTCGCCACCAGCCAGTTCGAGCGGTCGTCCCAGCGAACTGTCGCATCCGGGGCGGTCTCGTCCAGTTGCTCCCGAACGGCCGTTGCAGTGGACGTGTCGAGCCGCGTCACGATAGCCCGGTCTGTCGTTTCGATAGCTGTCGCCGCCAGGTCCGCCACTTCCGCTGGGGTCTTCCCGTCCGCGAGGACGGCTTCGGGAACGCCGGCGCGGTCCTCCCGAGCAGCGTCGAACCGACCGGCCCCGCTGGTCGCATAGCCCGCAAGCGCCGCCTCGGCCTCCGCCGGAGAGAGGTCGCCCGCCGCAACCGAATCGAGTATATCGCGCATAGGACTCATTCAGGGATACGACCACTCCTATCCGTCGGTCCGGGACAGGCGTAGTGCCCAAATCAGGGTCGGTCCTGTCGGAGCGCGCGTGAGCGACGCTCGGCCGGCGTAACGCGACAATAGCCGTCTGGGGCAGGCCAAAGGACGTATTCTGATGGATTCAGTCGGACACAATCGGCGATTTATAAGGGGTTATGTGTCGTATAATGCCTCAAACTGCCGGTAATAGGGTCTAGAGCGAACTAATTGGAGAAAGTATATAAGTAACCCCCGTCGATACCTCGTCTGTATGGCAGACCTAATCGTCAAAGCCGCCGTTAAGGAAGAGCTCAACGACATGAACGTAGCGTCCGACTTCTACGACGCACTCGACGAGGAAGTCGAGGAGCTGCTTCAGGACGCAGCCCGACGAGCTGACGAGAACGACCGGAAGACGGTCCAGCCGCGCGACCTGTAAGATCGTTTCAGGCAGCATATTTTTTTGACGCAAGCCGGCTAGCGACAGCTATTCCGACAGCGGTCGAACGGTGACGCCGTCAGGAGTGCCGACGTGGATTTCGTCGGCCATGTCGACGAACAACCCGTGCTCGACGACACCGGGGAGTGCGGCGAGATCGCTGGCGAGCGCGGCGGGGTCGTCGATAGGCCCGAAGTTACAGTCGAGCACGAGGTTCCCGTTGTCGGTGACGACGGGGCCGTCCTTGCGCTCTGCACGGCGGAGTGCCGGATCGCCGCCCAGACTCTCGACTGATGCGGCGACCGTCGAGCGGGCCATCGAAAGCACTTCGATGGGGACAGGGTGTGAGAGCACGTCCGCCTCCTTCGTCGGGTCGGCGACGACGAGGAAGCGGTCGGCACTCGCGTCGACGATCTTCTCCCGGGCGTGCGCCGCGCCGCCACCTTTGATGAGATTGCCGCCAGCCACTTCGTCGGCCCCATCGATGGCGAGGTCGACCGACACATCGTCCAGATCCGCCAGCGGGATGCCACAGTCCCGGGCCAGCTGACGGGACTGAAACGACGTGGGGACGCCGACGACATCGAGTCCGGCGTCGACCGCCTGGCCGATAGCGCGGATAGCATGAGCCGCCGTCGACCCCGTGCCGAGGCCGACGACCATACCATCCTCGACTGCTTCGGCCGCCGATTCACCCGCTGCCTGTTTCGCCGCGTCGGAGCCACCCTGTTTCATGTGCGGTGGGTCGACAGACGCGGACAAAACGTTTGTTCTCCCGGCCGCAAGCGTCCGTATGGCAGAGTGCACGTACTGCGGCTGTCCGGTAGAGGCCCACGAGCCCGTTTTCCTCAGCGAGACGCCGGACGGGAAACCGACGGCGCAGTTCTGCAACTACGGCTGCCTGTCAGCGCACATCGACGACGCAGACCTGACGACCGGGACGGCCTGTGAGTGGTCGCCGACGGGGTAGCGGCGCGGTGTCGGAACCATCGGCCCACAACACCTGTCCGATGCCAGATGGGTTTTAGGGGCGGCCCGACCAGAAACCAGTAATGACACAGTTCGGAACGAGCGGGATTCGGGGTCCCGTCGGTGAGACGGTCACGGCCGAGTTGGCGCTCTCGGTGGGCCGGGCGCTTGGCATCGACTGCGAGCGAGTCGTCGTCGGCCGGGACCCGCGAGCGAGCGGCGAGTACCTGCAGGCGGCGCTAGTGGCCGGGCTCCGGGAGAGCGGCGTCGACGTGGTCGACCTCGGCGGCGCGGCGACGCCCACCATTGGACGAGCAGTGACGTGGCAGGACGCCGACGCCGGCGTCGCAGTGACGGCGAGTCACAACCCCCCGGAAGACAACGGCATCAAGCTCTGGCAGCCCAGCGGACAAGCCTTCGGTTCAGACCTGCGGGCGACGATTGAGCAGCGACTAGCCGAGGATGCGTTCGAGCCAGCAGCCTGGGACGACGGCGGCGATATCGAATCCTGGGATGCCAGCCAGCGCCACGTCGACGCGCTGGTCACGGAAGTCAATGAGACGAACCTCGACAGCCACGTCGTCGTGGACCTCGGCAACGGCGCGGGCCGGGTCAGCGTCGACGCCCTCACCGAGCTGGGCTGTGCCGTCGAGACGCTCAACGGCCAGCCCGACGGCGCGTTCCCCGGTCGCCCCTCGGAACCGAAAGCCGAGCACTGCGAGTCGCTTTCGACGCTGGTGGCCGAGTCCGACGCCGACCTCGGCATCGCCCACGACGGTGACGCCGACCGGATGCGGGTGGTTGCGGCCGACGGGACCTTTCTCTCCGGCGACGTGTTGCTGGCCGTGTTCGCCCGTACTGCAGCGTCACCGGGCGAGCGGGTCGCCGTCCCGGTCGATACGAGCCTCGCCGTCGAGGACTACCTCGACGACATCGACGTCTCTGTCGAGTACACCCCGGTCGGGGACGTGTACGTCGCCGAGGCCGCGAGCGAGGACGGGGTCGTCTTCGGTGGCGAACCAAGCGGTGCGTGGATCTGGCCCGAGCGAACGCTGTGCCCGGACGGTCCGCTGGCGGCCTGTACCGCCGCGGCACTGGACAGCGAGCGCCCGCTAGGCGACCGCGCCGCCGACGTACCGGAGTACCCCATCCGCCGGGACAGCGTCGAAACCGACGAGAAGGGAGCGGTGATGGACCGCGTTCGGGGGACAGTGACCGATGCCTACGACGACGTGACGACGCTCGATGGCGTCCGTGTCGACCTCGGCGACGCGTGGTTCCTCTTGCGGGCCAGCGGCACACAGCCGCTCGTTCGGATTACCGCCGAAGCCCGCGACCCAGACCGTGCAGATGCGGTGTTCGAGGAGGCACGCACACGCCTCACGGACGCGCTGGTATAGATGAAGCGAGAATACCGGGAAAACAGCGGTTGGTAGCGAGTGTAGCCGGCGAGGAAAACGTCCCCGCAACCGTCAGGTCACAGGGCGGCAGTTCCTGACCGGTTCTATCCGCGACGTGTGGACCGGGCCTCACGGACGTCTGCCCCGTCGCGAATCTTGTCTTCGCACTGCGGACAGACTCTGGGCTTTTCGACCCCGTTCGGCGTGAACACACGCGCGTAGTCAGCCGTTACAAAATTACCGCAGTTCTGGCATTCCGGCATACAACCCTGTATGTGGGTTATACCCTCTTAATTGTTATTGGTTTGGTAAGAGTTCTCATACGGGGCGTTGGCGTCGCTACCCGGTGAAAACGCCATTTCGTTCGAAAGAGCGAAATGCCATCAGGGTACTCGATTGGGGAAGTAGTGTCGATCGGCTGCCACAAATCGGTCGAAGGAGCGGTGGATTCCGGACAGAGTGTGTCGGGCTACGCCTCGAAGGTACTGGTGATGGTTCCGTCCTCAGACAGTTCGATGACACCGTCGAAGAGTTCCCGGAACGCCGCGACCGTCTCCTCGTCGTGGACCTCGTCGGCGAGGTGGAACATCCCGACGGCGTCGTACTCGTCCAGCAGGTCGAGAATGTCTTCGACGGCCGACAGCGCGCCGTCCTCGTCGGCGTAGTAGATGAGTTCCGTCAGCGAATCGAAGGTCACACGGAGTTTTCCGTCGTGTTCCTGCAGGAACGTCTCGGCCTCCGAGACAATACCGGAGAGGTCGTCCGGCGCGGAGACGTATCGGACGCTTTCGGATTGGCGGCGGGTATAGCCCCGCTCAACCGACAGCGTGTCGAGGATGGTCGCCTTCGACTCGTCGACTTCGTAGTACTCCAGCTTCTGCTTGACCTCCCGGGCAGTGGTCCGGGTCGAGATGACGAGCATCGAGTCCGTGTCGGTCGCAAGGAAATCCGTGTCCAGTCTGTCCGTCTCGCCGGTACTCGGGTGCAGGAGCAGTATCCCTGTGCCACCCGGAACAGTCTCCGGCGCGTTGTCGATAGCCAGCGTGTACTCCATATGCACATCAAGGGGGGTGGCACCCAATTAAGTGTGCGGGTCACGGTCAGAATACGCTGTCTGCCGTCGCAGCCCCGACGACGCTGAAGATAGCACCGACAGTGATGGCCTTCAGTGTCGTCAGGAAGACGGCCATCGGCGTCGGGTCCGGGAGAATGCCACCGTTGACGAGGAACGTGTCAGGGGCGGTCAGCGCCACCGCGAGGATGGCAACCGACCCGAACGCGACACCCATCAGCGAGACGAACCGGATCGGGATACCGGCCACCTCCGCCTCGGTGTCCACGTCCCGGCCCGCGTCAGCCTTGTACAGCGCCCCGTAACCGATAGCGAACACGATACCCACGACGAGCACCGCGTGATACCAGGACATGTTCTCGGCCAGCACCCACACCTCCTCGGTCACGACGAACGGTCCCGCGAGCAGGAACCCACCGACGAGTTGCTGGGCGGTGTCCGCGACCCGGTATCGGCGTCGAACCATACTGGGTTGCTGTCCCGTCAGCAGGAAAGCCTCCCGGTCCGCCACTGCCCAGCAGGACCACGTCCAGTCCCGCAGGGCGGTTCACGGCCGTCGTTCTCGTTTCAACTGGACGGAAAATATGCTGCCGTCCCTCGGTTTCCAGGTGAAGTAAGGGGGTACAGTAGCTGTGGAAGGATGGAAAATCGCGACATCATCGGCTGATTCGGCCCGGATATAAAAATATTTCGCCCCTCTGTCGACAGGTCGAGCGGGCCGGGACGGCTTACGTCGTCCGGAAGGCGCGGTCGCCGGCGTCGCCGAGCCCCGGAACGATGAACCCGTCATCATCGAGTTCGTCGTCGATAGCGACGCTGATGATATCAGCATCCGGCTGGGCTTCAGAGACCCGGACGATACCCTCCGGCGCGGAAACCGCGGCTAGGACGAGCAGATTCTCCGGCTCTGTCTTCTCTGAGGTGATGTAGTCCAGTACCGTGGCCATCGTTGACCCAGTTGCAAGCATCGGGTCCGCGATGATGACGGTGTCGTCCTCGGTGATTTCGGGCAGTTTGACGTACTCGACCGAGATCGGGAACTCGCCGTCGTCGTTCATCCCGGCTTCCTCGTCGCGGCTGGCGGAGATGACGCCCTGTCTGGCGCGGGGGAACGCTTTGAGCAGTCCCTCGACAAACGGCGTCGCAGCGCGAAGGACGTTGACGATGACCACGTCTTCGAGTCCTTTGACGCGCTCGCCCATCGTCGTGGTCAGCGGCGTCTGGATTTCCGTATATTCGGTCTCCATCCGGCCGTCGATGATCTCGTAGCCACAGATACGGCCGAGGCGGACCAGCCCCTTCCGGAACGCGACCTGTTCAGTCTCGACGTTTCGTATGCGTGTCAGTTCGTCTCGCGCCAGCGCGTGCGTGACGACGGAGGCGTCGCCGCGCTGCTCGATTGGCATATCGTGCCCGTTGACCCCCGATGGGTTAAACGGTTCTCACTCACGCCGGCTCAGCCGTGCTTGACCGTACCGCAGGGTCACCGCCACGCTGGCGGTTCTTGGCCATGAGGAAGAGGAACAAAGCCAGGCCGACACCGCGGAGCACAACGTCGAGCAGTACCGTCATCTCGCCGCCGGCGATGCCGACGAGTCCGAGGAGGTCGTACACACCGGACACCGCAAGACCGGGAGCCATCAGGAGTAGCGAACTGAACGCAAACGCCGCGCGCTCGCTTCGGGAGACCGGCGCGTACGCGAACCCAATAACCGTCGCGGCCAGCGCGACGACGCCAAGGAAGACGCCGATCACGGGGATCAGGATCTCGGGAATTGCGTAGCCGACATCGAGGAGGTCCGCGACTCCGACGACGTGGTATTTGTCTCCAATGTCGAGGCTGGCAGCGTCAGGGTTGCGCCGGAGCAGAATGATGCCCGGCGTGACAATGAACGCGAACGGGACGATAGCCTTGTTGAGCGACAGCGAGAACGCCTCGATACCGGTCTCGAAGGCGTCGGACTTCGCGACGCCGGAGGCGGCGTAGGCAGCCACTGCGACCGGCGGCGTGATGTCGGCGATGACGCCGAAGTAGAGGATAAACAGGTGCGCCGCGAGCAGCGGGACGCCGAACTCGGTCAGCGCCGGCGCGAGCAGTGAGACGAGGATGATGTAGGTCACCGTCGTCGGCATCCCCATTCCGAGGATAATCGAGGAGAACGCGGTGACGAGCAACAGCAGGACCAGCGAGCCGCCGGCGACGGTCGTGATAAGCGAGACGAGGTTCGGGCCGAGGCCGGAGACGCTGATGACGCCCGGAATGATGCCGGCGGCGGCGACGGCGATGACGACCGGGACCGCGGTTCTGGCCCCGCTCTCCATAGATTTTCCAAGGAAGACGCCGAGCTTGTACAGCCCGTTCGAGGCCAGGTCTGGCTGGCCAACGGCGTCAGCGGTCGTTTTGGCGGTGTCGTCGACGGCACTGTCGAACGACAGTATCGGCGAGTCGAGTCGGGGACGGGTAATCAGGGTGAGGACGCCGGCGAGGATGATCAGCGTGCCGACGTTGCCAACTGCGGCCGAGAACGCGGAGCCAAGTGGTTGTGGGCCGGGCAGTGCAAGCGCACCCTCTGCTGTCAGGTCTGCCGCGACAAGGCCATCGATACGGTCGAACAGCGTCGGGAACGCTGTAGTAGCCTGTACGAACCGATTGAACAGGTATCCGAAAAGACCTTCGCCGGTGAAGTACTGCGTGAGCGTCGTGAGCCCGAAGAGGGTCGCAAATGTAACTCCGAGTCGGGCACGCGTCTCGTCGCTGTAGGCCGCCACAAGTGCGATGAGCGCCCCGATTGCGATGAGCGTAAACCACGCCGAGCGGGCGACAGACAGTCGCTCGATGATGAGATAGTACAGCAGGAGGCCCAGCGGGACGAGGTAGAACCACCCGCTTTTGAAGTGGCTCCGGAGGTTGACCAGTTCTGAAGAGTCGAGGCCGCCGATGTTCTCCTTGACTGCCTCGAAGTGGACCATTACCCAGACGCCGAAGAAGAAGACGATAGCGGGAATCGTCGCGACAACGATGACGTCGGCGAACGGCGTCGCCGTGTACTGGACGATGAGGAACGCGGCGGCCCCCATCACCGGCGGGAGAATCTGACCACCCGATGAGGCAGAGGCCTCGACACCGCCGGAGAACTCAGGCGAGTAGCCCGACCGCTTCATCAGCGGAATCGTGAACGCACCGGTCGTCACCGTGTTGGCGATGGACGAGCCTGAGATGGTCCCCATAAATCCGCTGGCGAGAATGGATGCTTTCGCCGGGCCACCCTTCCGCGTGCCCGTCGCGCCGTACGCGAGGTCGATGAACCACTGCCCCGCGCCGGACATCTCGAGGAACGCGCCAAAGAGGATAAAGATGTAGATGAACTGCACGGAGACGGTGACCGGAATCCCGAACACCCCGTTTTCCGTGTTGTACCAGAGGTTCTGGATGATAGAGGGCCAGGACAGTGGCGGGATAGAGAGGACATCGATGTAGGCTGCGTCCTGTGGGATGAGGACACCGAAGCGGGCGTAGACGATGAACACTGCGACAATGACCATCAGCCAGAGGCTGATCGCCCGGCGGGTCGCTTCGAGGACGAGCAGGACACCGACCACGCCCAGCACGAACGCGTAGGAGGTATCGGCGAGCGGTCCGAGTAGGCCCGCTATCGGCTCCAAGAAGGTGAACACCTCCTGAATGGGACGGCCGCGTTCGAGGCCTAAGGCGCGCATGCGCTGGATCTCGTCGAAGTCAGTAATGAAGTACGCGGCCGACAGCACAGACAGGACGATAAAAACGAGATCCGAGGGCGTCACACGGTCCATCTCGGCGTCGAGAAACGCCCAAGCAAGAACGCTCCCGATAGCGTGAACGACACGAGACACCGGATGCTCCGCGCCGAGTTTCTCGTCGACCAGCGACCCGAGCGCGATACAGCGCCGGGAAAGCGGGCCATCGCCGGTGCTGCCGGGATACAGCAAGAACGTCAGGATGAGGCCAAAGGAGACGTGGACGGCGTTGATCTGGAGCAGTTGCAGGGACGCGAACACCATGTCACCGACGCCGGGCAGCGAAATCGAAAGGACGAATCCTTTCGCCGCGAGCCACATCTGAAACACTGAAAACGAGATGCCGATGAGCGCGACGAGGACAACGGCCCAGCCTGTCAGCGAGCGTTTCCGCTCGATCTCCTGCAGTACTTCATCAACTTCCTCGTCCGATACGGCCTCCCCGCCGTCGTCAGATTGTGCGTTTTCAGTCATGTGTTGAGCTGGTCTGTCGCGGCACCGAACGCCGAGCGTTGGGTCACGTAGAGGTGGACCGAGCGGCCGTTGGTGCGGGCTACCAAGTCGTAGGTTTCGGCTCCGACGTGAAGTTTATGTCCTGCAACATCACCGGGAGAGACTGTCACGCGCGTGTAGTTACCCGGCGGGTCGAACACATACATCCCGTCCTCGCGAGTGACGTTGGCCCGGCTCGGGAGCCCCCAGCCGAACGACTCGAACTCCATGCGCGTCATTTCGAGGTGGTCGCCACGGACCGTGTACTCGTCGTAGACGCGCGTTTTTTCGACACTGTGCATATATTCAAGCGCGACGATCGTGCCGTCTTCGACCGGAGCCGTTAGATACTGCTCACCGGTCTCGACGTCTTCAACGACCAATGCACGTCCGCCGGGGAGCGCTGCTACTGTCCCGATGACGAGGAGGGCGACGAACACCGCGATAGCGACGTATTGTCGTCTCATTCCAGTTGATGAGTAATAGAAGGTGGTTAGTTAACGATACGGATAGCGTCAGCCGACGACGTTACGCGTCGAAGTATGCCGCTGCGCCGGGATGGAGTTCGATGGACATCCCGTCCTGTGCGGAGTCCTTGCTGATGAAGTCCGTCTTGATAGAGAGGGCGTCAACGTTGTCGAAGATAGCGCCGGTGACCGACTCGACCGTCCCTTCGGGCTGTTCGGCGTTCGTCGCGATCATCGCCTGCACAGCGATTGTTTCGACAGCCTCGTCAACGCCGGTGTAGGTGTCGGCGGGGATGGTGTCGTCAGCGAACCAGGAGGCGTCCTCCTTCGCTGCGGTACGGTTGTCGCCGGAGATCGGGACGATGACGAGGTCGTTGGTGTTCGCGAGGTCCTCGATAGCGCCGACCGGCCAGCCACCGACGACGAATGCGGCGTCGATGTCGCCGTTCCGGAGCTGGTCGGCAGCCTGGGAGAACGAGGCGTTCTGCTCGTTGTAATCGGAGATACCGACTGATTCCAGAATCTGGTTCGCGTTGACCTGGGTTCCGCTCCCGAGGTCGCCGGTGTTGATCGTCGCCCCTTCGAGGTCAGAGAGCTGCGTGATGCCCGTGTCCGCGAGGGTGACGACCGTGATGGTCTCCGGGTACAGGGTCGCAACGCCGCGGAGGTTCTCGATGGCGTTGTCCTGGAACGCATCGATCCCCTCGCCGTTCTTCGCGAACGAGGCGATGTCGTTCTGGATGAGCGCGAAGTCGGCGTCGCCGTTGGCGAGGCTGCCGACGTTTTCGACGCTCGCACCGGTCGACTGGACGTTCAGCGTGAAGTCCGTGTTGTCCTCTACGACCGTCTTGAACTCGTTCGAGAGCGGGAAGTAGGTGCCACCGGTGCCGCCGGCGTGCCAGGAGAGGCGAGTCTCCGTCTCGCCTTCAGTCATCTCGCCTTCGGTCATCTCCCCTTCGGTCATCTCTCCTTCGGTCATTTCGCCGTCGCCTTCAGTCATCTCGCCGTCGCCGCCATCGCCACCGTCGCCGCCGCCACAACCGGCGAGAGCTGCGACACCTGCAACGCCTGCTGTTTTGAGGAACCGCCTGCGCGTGGAGTTGTTAGTCATACGTATGTCTACGTTGCACGGGGGCTTCAAGAAGGTTAGCTAGTACACAGTCGTTATTTGACTATATCGTGCGATAGCGTATGCCACTGTATTCTCCGGGACGGCGACTGCGTGGGAAAACGCACCCAGGCCGGACGTACTCGCTTCCGAGAAATTCAGCCGAATTGATGTGTTGCGGTGATCGGCGGGCGTCCGATCATCACGCCGACGTCTCGATACCGAGTTCGTCCAGCAGCGTCCGAGCGGCCGCAGCCGACGACGGTGGGCCACGGGCCGTGATGAGGTCACCGTCGACCGTGACGCTGGTGTCGGCATCGAGTTCGGCGTCCCAGTCCGCACCGACGGCCTTCACTTCGTCTTCGACCCAGTACGGGAGCTTCCGGCCATCGGGGAGCAGGTCGTTCTCGTCGACGATGCCTTCTTCCCAGGCGTTCGGGAAACCGGTGACCGAGCGGCCGTCGGCGAGGAACTCGCCGTCCCTATTGCGGGTGAAGGCCAGAATCCCGACTGTGTGACAGACGACGAGCGCCTTGCCGTCGTCGCCGGCGACACTCTCGCGCAGCAGTTCACGGGCGTGGACATCCTGCGTGACGTCCCACTCCGCGCCGTGGCCGCCGGGGAATACGACGGTGTCGTAGTCCTCGGCGTCGGCCTGTGCCAGTGGGATCGGGTTGTTCAGGCGCTCGTCGGTCTCGTGGACCTCTCGAACGTGCTCCGAGAGGTCTTCGCCGACTTCTTCTGGGTCGACGGAGCGTTCGTCAAGGACCGGCGGCTCGCCGGTCGGTGTCGCCACCGTGATATCTAGACCGGCGTCTGTGAGAGTTGTCAGCGGCTCTATACATTCCTCGCCCCAATAGCCGTGCTCGCTTACGACGAATAGTGCGGATGTCATCACAAGTACGTTCGCGTGCAATCCTTATAAACGGCCGTTCGGTGCTGAGCGAAGTAGGGTCAACAGGCAGGCGGCTCTGCAGTAGAAATACGTCGTCTGCGTCTCGATATTGAGGGCTGGGGAGGAATACGGCCGGAGAGTATCACGTCTGTCGTCATGGCGGAAACGTTTAACCCCACTGAGCAGCAATCCGCTGTGTACAGATGGACAGCCCACTGCAGCAGATCCCGCGGCTGTCATAGACCGATCTATTATACCATGGCAGACATCGAAGAGAGCGTTTCAGGATTCAAGACGAAAGGCGGCTGGGTCGACATCGTCGAGCACGGCGAGCGCATCACACAAGCGCTGAAAGACATCGCTTCGGGCGAAGCCGTCGACGAGGACGCCCTCAGTGAGTTCGACGAGTGGCGACCCAAGAGCCACGAGCGACTGGACGAGGACGTCAACGAGAAGACCGCCGATCAGGCGAGCGTCGACGAGGGCAAGGGAGAACAGGCCGGTAAGGGGCCGGACGAGGACCTCCAGACCGCTGGCGAGAAGCTCAGCGAGTCCTACGAGAACCTCGACGAACCGGACGAGGCGATGGAGCGCTGGAGCGAGTCCGTCGACTACGTCGCCCGCGCGGCTGACTCCGCCAGCCGGAAGGCCCTGCGGAAGGTCGAGGACACCGTCTACCGCAACGTGATGACCCAGATCGCCCCGTACTACTTCGACAACGACCTCATCAGCGCGAACCTCCGCCGCGTCGGTGACGGCGACCGCCCCGAGTACGTTTTCGAGGTCAACGTCAACGACGACGACCTGAAGATGCGCGTCTCGAACAAGCTCGCCGACTTCGAGCAAGCCGTCGACCGCTGGCACGTCGACACCGAGAAGGTCACCGAGGCCGCCGAGGCCGCTGAGGGTGTTGATGCGGTCGAGACGGGGGACGAGACGGACGCGAAAACGAACTAAGGCGGCGTCCCTGCCGCCGGCATCGGTTTTGCGTCCGAGAGGGAAGGCGAACGAAGCACGAGCATGGCCACACAGACGGTCAGATAGCGTCGTCAGGATCGTGTTTTTCGGCCATCCGCGACGCCTCGGCCGCGTACTGTGCCTGCAGGTCCGGGTCGTCGACGGACCCGAGGTTGTCCGGGTCAGCATCGACGGCGGCCGTGGTCTCCCGCACATCAGAGAACGAGGTCAGCGCCCGCTCCTTGCGGAAGTACTGTTCGCCGTCGGGCGTCGCGTACGTGAGGATGATGAGGTTCTGTTCGTCGTCGGAGTAGGTTCGTTCGACCAGCCAGACGCGGACACCCTCTTCAGTGGCGGACATACGGGACCGAACCACGCGCTACCACCTGAACGTTTGCCCGTGACGCCCGTTTCCGAGTTGATAGTCGGCCTCACAAGGGCGCGCGAACGGTAGGCTCATTGCAGGGCGGGGCAAACGCCGTGACAGATGGTCGCGACGAGTACGATTGTGACGCTTGTTATCGCGTCAGCCGCGAGTCTGTTCATGGCCTGGGCTATCGGTGCCGGGTCGTCCGGGTCCACTCCGTTCGCGCCGGCCGTCGGTGCGAACGCGATCTCGGTGATGCGGGCCGGGTTTTTCGTCGGCATCCTCGGGCTGGCCGGCGCGGTCCTGCAGGGGGCCAACGTCACGGAGGCCGTCGGCAGCGAACTCGTCCTGTTCCCGAGCGGCGGCGGCCTCTCGGCGATCGCCGCTATCGTCGCCCTCCTCACTGCGGCGGTACTGGTCGCCGTCGGAATTTTCACTGGCTACCCCATCGCGACGGCGTTCACGGTCACCGGTGCGGTGGTCGGCGTCGGACTGGCGATGGGCGGCCAGCCGGCGACGGCCAAGTACATCGAAATCGTCTCGCTGTGGGTCTTGACGCCCTTCATCGGCGGGGGTATCGCCTTCGGGACGGCGTGGTCGCTCCGACACGAGGCCACGACCGAGGAACGGCTTGTGCCGCTGCTGGGCGGGCTGGTCGGTGTGATTCTGGCGAACATCGAGTTCGTGCTGCTAGCACCGGGTAGCGAGCAGGCGTCAGTCGCCCGCGCCATCGCGAGGGCGGTCGGGACGCCAGTATTCCCGTCGATGGTCGTTGTGACGCTCCTTATCGGGGTGCTCGCGGGTGGACTGCTGTATCTAGATATCAGGGCGGACGCGGCCGCCGGGCAGCGGCACTTCCTGCTAGTGATGGGCGGGCTCGTGGCCTTCTCCGCCGGCGGGAGCCAGGTCGGGCTGGCGCTGGGGCCGCTGGTGCCCCTGCTTGGCGAGGGGCCGACGGCAGCCATCCCCATCACTGGGGTTCTGTTGTTCGGCGGCCTCGGCCTCCTCATTGGGTCCTGGACAGGCGCGCCGCGGATGATCAAAGCGTTGGCACAGGACTACTCCTCGCTCGGGCCGCGGCGCTCCATCGGCGCGCTGATTCCGAGCTTCATTATCGCACAGGCGGCCGTCTTCTTCGGAATTCCGGTGTCGTTCAACGAGATCATCGTCTCCGCCATCGTCGGCTCCGGCGCAGCCGCCGGCGGCGGCGAGGTCAGTCGGGAGAAGATGGGCAAGACAGTGCTGGCCTGGGTCGGGTCGCTCGCACTGGCGTTCGGGCTGAGCTACGGGCTGTTCTGGGTTATCGACGCGGTGCTCTGATCGGTCAGCGACCCCAGACGTAGCGACTGACGACCTCGTTCATTCTGGTCGAAAGATGGCCCATCCAGGCCTCGGGTGAGATGCGCTCGATGTCGCGCTGGTCGACCTCGATGCGATCATCGCCGAACGGGTCGTGAGGTTTCTCGCCCTCGGTTTCGTCGACGGCATCGACGACGACGGTCATCGAGCAGCGGCCGCAGGCTTCGGTGTCTTTCGCCATGATTGTTAGTGGATAATTGAAAGGCCAGCATCAAAAACCTGCCGCGGCGGTCGTGTACGGCCCGTGAACGACCGTCGGCTGACCGACGGGCTTAAGATGCCGACACGGCATCGCCATGATATGACTTACCGCGGCAGGCGAGCAGTACGAACTGAACGCCCACGGAACGCACGACGATGAGCGAGGAATCCAAGTCCACGTCGGGCGAGGAGCCGCCGGACTACGGCGCGGATGACTGGGAGGACCCCGTCACTGGGGCGGTCCCGAAATCTGAGCTGCCCGACGAAATTATCGAGGAGGTGCCACACTGGACAGATGACCCGTACTTCGACCGGGTGAGCGACCGCCTGATGTACAACTACACGCTGGAGCGGGATCACCAGCTCAGGGGCGAGCGCTGGGACCTCTACGGCGAGATGCGGGTCCTCAACCAGAAGCAGTTCTTCCACCCGGCGCTGTCCTACGGCGACCACGAGTCCGAGGAGTACCTCTACGCCCGCCGCGTCGACCGGCCGACAATCGGCGAACTGAAGCGGCTGGTCGAACTCGGCCACGACCTGGCCGACAAACGGGTCACGCCGAACGAAGAGCACTACCGAACTGACTTCACGTTCGTCCTCGTCGCCGACGAGCTACCCGACGAGGTTCGGTCGTTCGTTGAGGGCCAGCGCGAGCGCACGCTACTGAAATACGGCTACTACGGTCACTACGAGGTCAATCTGGGCGTCGTCGTTCCGGACAAGCAGGAGGCTGTCGCCGGCGAAGCCGCCGACGTGGTCGAAGCGTTCGTCCTCTGGGAAGACGTGACCCAGCCCGAGGAAGGAGTGCTGTCGCGGCTTGCCAAGCGGTTCTGGAAATGACGCTCCCGACTCGGCGCGGCTTCGTCGTCGGTTGTGTGGCGACGCTGGCCGGCTGTAGCGTCCTGCCAGAAGAGAGCGAGCCGATCGAAGCCAGTGCGACCTCACCGGCGAAGCTCCCCGAATCCAGCGACTACTCACTCGTTATCGAGGACAGCCCCACCATTGAGACGACAGTGACAGTCGACTTCTCGGGTGACGTGCAGTTGACCTCGCACCAGGACGTGATTGCGACCGTGTTCCGGCGCGTCTACGAGTCAGCGGGCGGGGCATTGTTTGGCCTCCTGACGGCCCCAGCTGTCCAGGTCGTCGACCAGCCCGGGGTCGTCCGCGACCCGTTGACGGCAGTGGACAGCGTCCGGGTCGTTTCGCTTGCGATGGATGCCGATGTGGACACCGTTTCGGAGTGGCGCGAAAGCGACTCGGCAAGGCTTCTGGGGACCGAAACGACACTGATGACAGCGACAGCAACGGTCGACGGCAGCGAGCGGGACATCGCTCGGGTTCGTGTCCGTGCCGGTGAGGACTCGGTGACGGCGATAGCGGCTGCCCCGGACGACACCGTACCGCCGTTTGGCGCGGTCACGCGGGACGCGTAGCTTGCGCTTCCGACGGTGAAAAAACGGAGAAGGAGCCGCTGTCAGTCGTCGCTCGGTTCGACGACACCGCCGCCGTAGCTCTCGCGGACGGTGCTGATGTTGTCGTATCCCTTCTTGACCAGCGCCAGAGCGAGGCCGATGAGGGTCAGTGCCAGAAGCGTCTGGATAATCGTTGCGAACAGTTGCACACCGCTCGCACCGCCCACGATAATCGTCTGGTAGATGTTCTGGTAGAACGCGAGCCAGCCGAGGCCGAGCACGGTTATCGCCACCATGATGGCCATCGGCACGCCCGTGGAGTACAGCTGTTTGCTCTTGTCCCAGTTAGCCAGCCAGACCGTCCCGGTCAGTAGTGCGAGCGCGGCCAGTAGCTGGTTCGCGCCACCGAACAGCGCCCACAGGACGACCCACTGGCCGGAGACAACCATCACGTACGCGAGGCCACACTGGATAATCGGGTTCGTGTACCGGCCGCGGGCGATTTCACCCAGCGTCGAACGGATGCCACCGCCCACATTGAGCCCGCTCGACGTCTGGCCGGCCGGCAGGCCGACGATTTCTTCCATCATGTAGCGGCCGAGTCGGACAGCCGTGTCAGTAGACGTAAGCAGGAAGCTCACGAGGACGAGTGCCATGAACGGTGCGCCAAAGCTCTGTGGGAGGCCGAGGCTCGTCAGGATAATGCCACCACCGGTCGCGAAGTTCGGCAGCGCCGCGCCGATACCGCCCGCGGGGTCGGGGAAGCCGGCGACTGCGAGCGTCGACAGCGCGACGGCCGCGAGCAGGCCCTCGCCCAGCATCCCGCCGTAGCCGATGAGCCGGGCGTCGGTCTCCTTATCGAGTTGCTTCGCCGTCGTTCCGGAGGAGACCAGCGAGTGGAAACCGCTGATCGTTCCACAGGCGATAGTAATGAACAGCAGTGGGAACAGCGGGTACAGGCCCGCACCTTCGACACCCCAGAACCCATTGAACGCGCCGATAGAGCTATCGATGACCAGCGGGGAGGTCGAGGTTCCGAGGACGGTACCGACGATGATAGCGAGTAACGCGCCGCCAACGCCGGTGTACAGCAGGAACGACGAAAGGTAGTCACGTGGCTGGAGCAACACCCACACCGGGAGTGCGCTGGCGACGGCGGCGTAGGCCATGATGACCGGGATCCACGCCGCAGTGTTGCCGCCCAGTGCGCCCGCACCAGGCACCCAGGAACCGCTCCCACCCAGCAACACGATGACGGACATCTCCGCGGTCCGTTCGGCCGTCGGCTCGAACAGGGCAATCGGGAACTGAATCCCGGCGAAGACGCCGGCGAAAACGCCTGCAACGAACAGGACTGTCCCCAGGATGAACGGGCCGTTGAGCTGGTAGAGGTACACGCCAAACGCCAGCGCGAGGGCAATGTAGACCAGCGACGCCGTCACCACCTCGGGATAGGCGTTGAACACGATCCCGACCACCAGCGCAAACACTGCGACGACGAGGATAATCGTCAGGAACGCGAACCACAGCAGCATGTTCTTCCCGCCCTCGCCGACGTACTCACCGACGATGTAGCCGATTGACTTCCCCTCATGTCGGAGCGACCCCGACAGTGAGACGAAGTCGTGGACGCTGCCCATCAGCGGGTTGCCGATGGCGATCCACAGCAGTGCGGGAACCCATCCCCAGATGGCCCCCGCAGTAATCGGTCCGACAATCGGTGCCCCACCCGCGATACTTGAGTAGTGGTGACCCAGCAACACCGGTTTCTTCGATGGCACGTATTCTTGCCCGTCTTCGTACTTGTGTGCCGGTGTCTCGTTGTCGTTGTCGAGTTCGAGGAACCGCGCGAGGTACTTCGAATACCCCAGATACCCCACGCTGAACGTCACCAGTACTGCCAGGACGATCCAGATTACCTGTGTCATGTATATGCATGAATGGTAACCAACATCAAGCTATTAATAGTTATTATATATTTCCTACATATCTTAAGTCCGTCAGAATACGCTCGGTCACACGGCTTCGACTATCAACGAAAAATCTAATATCTGATTACTTATCGGTTATGCGCGGCCTACACATGAGCGGCTGGCCGCCGGCTCAGACGAACGTCGGCACCTCAGCGGCCGTCTCGACGTCGAGTTCGGCTGCGACATCGTCGAGCAGGTCGCCTTTCACCTCCGCCGTGCGGGTCGTGATTTCCGCGACTAGCGGCGGGTCGAGCGTCTCACGGACCTCCTGTAGCCGTTCGTTCTCGGTGGCGACGCGGTCTCGGAGATAGCGAGCCCCACGGCCGTCCTCGTCGGGGTCCGGTTCGGGCGTGAGCTTGTTCGCGACGAGGCCCCGAACCGAGAGGTCGCGCTCCCGCATCTCGGCGATAGCGCGCCGCGTCTCGTTGACCGAGAGCTGGTCGGGGTTGAGCACGAGGAAGAAGGCGGCGTCGGCCTCCAGCGCGCCGCTGGCGAACTCGAAGAACTCCTTGCGGTCCTGCAGGCGGGCCAGCACCGGGTCGCCGTCCATCACACGCCGGGGTTCGTTGTTGCCGATAGCGGCCTTCTCGAAGAGGTCGATGCTCTTCTCGCGTTTGTGCATCAGTCGGTCGATCCATCCTTCGAGGAACTCCGGCAGGCCGAGCAGTCGAAGGGTGCTGCCAGTCGGCGAGGTGTCAAAGACGACCCGGTCGTACGGGTCGGCGTTGCGCATCACGTCGACGAAGCGGTCGAACAGCGCCGACTCGTAGGCCCCTGGCGTCTGGTGGGCCATCTCTAGCTGCTGGTTGATTTCGTTGACCATCGCCGCCGACACCTGCTCGGAGAGGTCGTTACGGATGCCGTTGAGGTGGCGCTGGGTCTCGGTTTCGGGGTCGATCTCCATCGCATCGAGGCCGTCGATGCCCTCGACGGATTCCGGGTCGTCGCTGAACGACTGGTCGAACACGTCCGTGACGGAGTGGGCCGGGTCCGTCGAGACGACGAGCGTATCGAGGCCCGCTCGCGCGGATTTGACGCCGTAGGCACAGGAGACAGTGGTCTTGCCGACACCGCCCTTGCCGCCGAAGAAGACGAACGGCTCCATCAGAAGTGGTACTGCTGGCCCTTGCGTTCGATGTACGACCCCCGGTCCCACAGCCGCCGCTCCCAAGCTTCGAAGGTGTCTTCGAGGTACGGCAGCAGTTCGGCGGTGTAGTACGACACCGGCGACGGGATGCCAAAGGCGTCGGGGAAACAGGCCAGCATGAACGCGTCCTCGATGTCTTCGGCCTCCTTCTCGATCTTCTCGTAGGCCGGGTGCGTTATCATACCATGGTACAGTCCGCGGGCCCACTCCCGCAGTGTCCGGCGAAAGCGCTCGATTCGGTCGGCCAGTTCCATCGTGGGTCATGTGTGCGAGAGGCATGGAGTAAAAGCTGTCGCAGTTACCCGTCGATAGTACCCAGCCGCGGTGATGGGCCAGCGGTCGTGTTTGAGCGCCGGAAACGAGGCGCGATTTGAAGGGAGCCGGCCCACAACGGGAGGTATGCGCGACACCATTCCCGTCACGATTCTTTCCGGAAGCCTCGGGGCCGGGAAGACGACGCTACTGAATCACCTGTTGACAGAGGCCGGCGACCGCGACATCGCCGTCCTCGTCAACGACATGGGAACCGTCAACGTCGACGCGGAACTCATCGCCGAGGGGTCCGAACTCGACGTGGACGACGGCGTCGCGGAGCTATCGAACGGCTGTATCTGCTGTGAACTGCAGGACGACCTCGAAACCGCAGTCGTCCGGCTGGCGGACGACCGTGACTTCGACGCGCTCGTTGTCGAGTCCTCTGGCATCTCCGAGCCAGCGCCCGTCGCGCGGCTGTTCACAACCGAATCGCGCGTGGCGGCGCTCTATCGCGTCGATACGCTTGTGACGGTGCTGGATACCCGGCTGTTTCTCGACTCGTTCGCTGGCGAGACGCCCGAGCGCCGAGGGACTGTGGAAGCGAACGCCGATGGAGACAGCGACGCCGACCGCCCGCTGTCGGACCTCATGGTCGAACAGGTCGAACTCTCGAACCTCGTCGTGCTGAACAAGACGGACCTCTGTACGGACGAGGAACTGGACGAAGCCGAGGAACTGGTGGGGGCGCTCCAGCCCGACGCCGAGACCATCCGAACGACCTTCTCACAGGTCGACCCCGACCAGCTGTTCGACCGCGCGCTGTTCGATCAGAACGAAATCAACGACTTGCCGGGCTGGAAGCGAGCACTGGCCGAAAGTGGGCATAGTCACGACCACGATGCCAAGGACGATACAGACGGCACTGGCCACGGCCACGACGACCACCACCACCATCCCGAAGAGGTGTACGGCGTCACCACCTTCACGTATCGCCGCCGTCAGCCGTTCCACCCCGATCGACTCGCCGACGTGCTGCGGGGTCTGCCGTCGGGAGTCGTTCGTTCGAAAGGGACCGTCTGGCTGGCGGGTGCAGAGCTACGGGTCGTCATCGGGCAGGCCGGCCCCTCGATACGGGCGGAAGCACAGGGGCCTTGGATTGCGAGTCTCCCCGAAGTCGAGCAGGACATGTACCGCTCGAACCGGCCGGGGCTCGACTGGCACGACGAACACGGCGACCGACGGACGGAACTGGTGTTCATCGGAACCGACTACGACGAGGAATCCCTTCGGACGGCGCTCGACGACGCGCTGGTCACGGACGGGGAATGGACGGACAGCGAGTCGCTCACCGGACCGTTCCCGGCGGAACAGGGCGAGGAGACGGTGATACGGAGCCCCTAGCAGGCGCAGTCACGACCGGCCGCGCGCTCGAAGCGCATCTCCTCGCCACAGTCCGGACAGACCGGCTCGCCCTCCAGTTCGACGTCTCTGATGCGAACGCCACAGTCGTCACACCAGTACGCCCCTTTCGACCCATCGTCGGGGCGGGACTTCGTCTCCGGCTGTGAGGTGAGTGCCTCCTTGACGCTGTCGAGGATGCTCATGATCGTATATTTAGATTACAGCTACTAAACGTATCGTGGTTGTGCGCAGTCGTCTCACGGGCATCGACGAATCAGCCGAACGGTCGAGCTATCGACCGGGTCAGCCCCCGGGTACGTCGGCCGCCAGTTCCTCGATCGCTCGCTCTATCTCGTTGCCGCGCTTCCAGGCGGCGATGCGGTCAGCGAAGGGGAGTGGCAGGTTCAGCGAGACGGTCGACCGCATCGTGAGCCGGGACCCGTTCTCTTCCGAGGTTACGGTAATCTGCGTCTCAAGATGGTCGAACGGGCCGACCTCGCCCTCGGCGGTGTACCGGAGCCCATCGTCCCGGGATTCGAAACGAAGCGGGACAGACATTCCCGGGCCAGCGGCGGTAACGAGCGTTCCCGTATCAGTCTCTTCGACGGCCGTTACTGTGAACGTCCCTTCCGCCGCGACGACCGCTTCCGGCGAGAGCGTGCGGTGGACAGCTGGCGGCCGCGCCATCACGAACCGAGAGCGTTCGACCTCGCGCATACCAGTCCACATGCGCACCGGGGTGGTAAATCACAGGGCCAGCGGAGCCGAGATGCCGACCAGCAAAACGGCGAAGCCGACACCGATGTAGATGAGGCGCTGAAAGCGAAGCTCCGGGGCGATCTGTACCGAGGGCGGCGGCGCAGTCCAGACCAGTCGGTGATACGAAACGGCGGCGACAGCGACGGTCCCGGCTGTCGAAACGATCAGACCGGCCCAGATGGGAAGCCCGTAGGCGAGGCCATATAGCGGGCCGACCGAAAACAGCAGCATCACCGCCATCGCAGTGCAGACGAGAAACGGGACCGGGTCGACCGGATCCCCATGACGATTTGGAACGTTCATACGTTGTGTTGGGCTCCGAATGTGTTTAGTTGCGCGACTTGGCCGCGCCCAGCCATGGCGAGCGAGTCGAACCCACCGAACACTGCCAAAGAGCTAAGGGCCGTCCCGTCCGTGTTCGTGGGCATGAGCGACGCGAACGGGTTCGAGGAGGGGGCAAGCGGGTCACAGGGCGACCCGCGGGTACTCATCGCGATGAACGTCGTACTCTCGACGGTATTCGCAGCCACGATCGTCTGGGGGCTGAGTGTCATCGGCGCAGCGGAACTCACGGCGATCAACGTCGCGACCGGCGCAATACTCCTGTTCGCGCTGACCTACGCCATCACCCTCCAGTAGCGGTCCGGCGTCACGCTCCTGTGGCGGTTCGATGGAGCGACTGCGACCCTCGGCTCACTCGGGGTCGTATGGATGGACATCATCCACCGCGGGTGCGCCGACGACGAGCGTCCGCACTGGTTCGGTCGCCGGCTCAGGGTTGTGCGCCCGCTGGGGGCTGTCCGGCTCGACGACGAACGCCTCGTCTTCCTCGACCTCGTAGGTCTTCTCGGGCGTCTCGACAGCCAGCGTTCCCGAGAGAACGTAGAACAGTTCTTCCTGGTCGTCGTGATAGTGGTACGCGAGCGGAATGTCCTCGCCGGGGGCGACCTCGTAAAGGTTCACGGCCGCATTTTTGAGGTCGGCTGCGTCACTTATCGACCGCTGGATACTCGGTCGGTCCGGTGTCGGTTCGATGTCGTCGACCGCGAGGTGGTGATAACCCATGTCATCCCTGTCGACAGCGACCGACCTAAAACAACTGCTCCCGCGAGTACTCAGTCCGAGGCTTCTTCCGCATCGACCGGTTCCGTTTCGCCGGTTTCGAGGCGGACGACGCGAGCTTTCATGATACGGGTGTTCTCGACCTGTTCGACGCGGATCTCGACGCCGTCGTAGGTGATGGTCTCACCTTCCTCAACCAGCCGGCCGGCGCGGTTGAAGATGAAGCCGGCGATGGTCTCGAACTCCTCGCCTTCGGGCAGGTCCAGATCCAGCGCCTCGTTGACCTCCTCGATGTTGACCTCGCCTTTGACCGTGACCGTGTCGTCGTCGACGTACTCGATCGGCTCTTCCTCCTCGCCTTCGAGTATCTCGCCGACGATCTCCTCGGTCAGGTCCTCCATCGTCACCAGCCCCTCGGTGGTCCCGAACTCGTCGATGACGATGACCATGTGCAGGCGTTCGGCCCGCATCTCGGTCAGCAAGTCGTCAACGTTCTTCGACTCGGGGACGTGCAGGGTCGGCTCAATGAGGTCCTCAAGCTCCATATCGCGGGCCAGCGCCTCGCCGTAGTTGAGGTCCCGAACGAGGTCGCGGATGTGGATGACGCCGATGACGTTGTCCAGACTTCCCTCGTAGACCGGAATACGGGCGTGACCGCTCTGGATACACGTCTCAAGGGCTTCCTCGACGGATGATTCCTTGGCGACGGCGGTCATGTCCAGCCGCGGCGTCATCACTTCCTTGGCGATGGTGTCGTTGAACCGGAGCGTGCGCTGGAGCATCTCGCGTTCGTCCTCGTCGAGGACACCCTCGCGCTCACCTGTCTCGATAATGTCCTGTATCTCCTCGCGGGTGACATATGAGGTCTCGATGGCGGAACGGCCGCCGGTGATCTTGTTGACGACGCGAGTGAGGTAATCAAACAGCAGAATAAGCGGGAGCAACACCCTCTCGGCAGCCTTGAGCGGCTTGGAGATGCGCAGCGCCCACGACTCGGTGTTCTCCACCGCGTAGCTCTTTGGCGCGCTCTCGCCGAACAGCAGCACGATGGCAGTGACCCCGAACGTCGCGATAGCGACAGCCAGCCCCTGGCTCTCAACGTACATCGCAAGGAGTCCAGTAGCGATGGACGACATCGCGATGTTGACGAGGTTGTTGCCGACGAGAATCGTCACAAGCAGGCGGTGGGGGTCTGATTTGAGTTGTTTGAGCGTCTTCGCGCCCGGGACGGCGTCCTCGACGAGCGCCTCCGTCCGGTGTGCAGGCAGCGAGAACATCGCAATTTCGGAGGACGAGAAGAACGCTGAGAGGACAACCAGTGCGACGAGCGTGACAATACCAGCGACGAGCACCGCGTCTTTTGGTATTGGGACGCCGACGATTTCGACGCCCTGCAGCATCGCTGTAGACCGCTCAAGCGGCGCAGGTGGATCCAGGGCCATCAACGGTCGAAATTGTAATGGGCGAGGATTAAGGCTTGTCATGGAGGGGTTGCCAGCGAAGCCCTTACCCGGCTTTCACGCGTATCGCCGCATAGAGTATGAGCGAGTCCGACATCACGCTGTATCGGCTGCAGGCGTGTCCGTTCTGTGAGCGCGTCGTCCGGAAGCTGCACGAATACGGTCTCGACTACCAGTCGCGGTTCGTCGAGCCCATGCACGCCGACCGCGATGTAGTCAAGCGACTGTCCGGCAAGCGGACCGTCCCGGCCATCGTCGACGAGAACACCGGCGTCACGATGTCCGAGAGCGCGAACATCGTCGCGTATCTGGAACGGACCTACGGCGAGGGCGAGGAGACCGCGGGGGGTGTGGCCTGATGGACCTCGACTTCGATATCGTCGATCTCGACCCGGTCGAGCACCCCGAAGAAGGCGACACTGCGCCGGATTTCACCCGCCCGCTCGTCAACGACGAGTTCTGGGAGGACGAATCGCTCGCGTCGCTGTGTGCCGACAGCGACCGTGTCGTCCTCGTGTTCCACGCGATGGACGGCGCGTTCCCGGCGACGTACATCTGGAACGAGATCCGCAACCGCGCGTGGCACGAGCAGGCCACTGTCGTGGGCGTTTCAATCTCGACGCCGTACGAACACAAGCAGTTGCTCGAAGAGCGGGAAATCGAGGGGGACTACCGGCTGTTCTCGGACCCCGCTAACGGCGTCGCACAGCAGTACGACATCGACATGGACCTCGACGGGATGACCGGAATCGAGGAGCCGCGGCCGTCGGTGTTCGTCCTCGATAGCGACCGGACCATCGAGTACGCGTGGGTGGCCCAGGAGTGGCCCGACTTCCCGGACTACGACGAAGTCGAAGCCCAGCTCTGACGATGACGACAGTCGACGACGCCGCGACAGCAGTCCGCGACGGAGAGCTTGTCGTCTATCCCACGGAGACGGTGTACGGCCTCGGCGCGGACGCGCTCGACGCTGCTGCCGTCGAACGGGTGTTCGAGGCGAAGGGCCGCGAGCGCGATAAACCGGTGTCGATGGCCGTTCCCGACGTCGAGTCCGCCCGCGAATACACGCGCCTGAGCGACCGTGAACTGGCGTTCATGCGGGCGTTCCTCCCCGGACCGGTCACCGTTGTCGTGGAGCGCCGCGACGCGGTTCCGGACGTGCTGGTCGCTGGCCGGGACCGCGTCGGAGTCCGCATCCCCGACCACGACCTCGCGCTCGAACTGCTCGCCGAAACCGGGCCGCTCACCGCAACGAGCGCTAACATCTCCGGGAATCCGAGCGCGCGCTCCGTCGACGACCTCGACGCGATACGTGAACGTGCTGCTGTCGTGCTCGACGCCGGCGAGACCGACGGCGGGACCGGGTCGACGGTCGTGAACGTCGACAGCGGGACGGTTCATCGCCGCGGCGCACGCGCTGACGCCGTCGAGTCGTGGCTCGACGACCGGGACTGATACCCGGCACTGTCCGGGTGGCTGTCCGCCTTAGCGTAGCATTGACCGTAGCGACCGCGTTTTCACCCCGCAGTCGTCGCTGAACTCACAGGGCTTGCACTTGGCGTCGTTTCGCACCCGCCCCGGCGGCCCGTCGATGCTGTCGGCGGTTCTGATTGCCCGGCGGTAGACGCCGGCTCGCCGGGTGTTCACGTCGATGCGCCGGATGACGCCGTACGCCGGATACTCGGCGTAGGCGATGTCGATGTCACGCTCGCGCTCCCAAGAGAGCGCCTTCGCGGCGGCGACCAGCCGCACAGTTTGGGGCTCCCAGACGCCCCCCTCTGGCGGCCGACCGGCGAACACGAGCGACGGCGTGGGACCGTCCTGTCCGGCGACGATCTTGTGTGCGATCCCGCGGGCGTCCTTCCCTTCGAGATACGCGTCGGTCGCCGTCGGGGCGACCAGCGCGTCCCAGTCAGCCAGCCGCTCTCGAAGCCCTCTGAGGCGGTCGCGATACTCGTCCGGTTCCACTTCGATGGGGGCTGCCAGCAGGGCGGCATCATCGGTCAGCAGGCGCTCGTACTCACGGGCGAGCCGGCGAACCGACTCGATTTCGTCGGGAATCTCGCTCGCCCCGTCACGGCGGCGGTAGTAGAGCTTCCGCGGGCAGTAGGCAGCCGTTTCCAGTTCCCTGAACGTGTGGGTCGGCATGGCTCTGCGTGGTCGTGTTCCACTACAAGAAGGTTCGGCGCGCCGATAGCCGTTGAAACAACTGCGCAGTTGGCTACCCCTGCCACGACTGGAGACGACTACAAAAGGTATCCGAGGGTCACATCGACACGTCAGCGCCGGAGTCAAGCGAATCGATGTCCTCGGTGGCCTCGTCGAGGCCGTCGTCGCGGAGGCTGGCGGCGTGCTGTGTCGACAGCCCGGCGTCGGTCAGTACGTCCTCGAACTCGCTCTGGAACCGGTGGGAGACACGGCGGGCGGCGTCCTGTGCGGCGACGACGCGCCGGTAGTGGGCGGCCCAGTACTCGTCGATATCGAACTCGGCCGCGAGTTCGGCGACCGACGGGTCGTCGGCAGCGACGCGACGGCGGAACTCGGGCAGGTCAAACGGTGCCTCTGTGTCCGCCTCGCGGAGGAGATGCAAGTCCAGTCGCGCCTCAACCACGTCGGACCCGTCTACGCCGATTTCGGCTGCGATAGTTCCGTCGTCGCCGCCTTCGTAGAACAGTCGGACCACTGTTACCAGGGATTCGTCGTCGAGGTCAGTCCGGAACTCGTATCGCTCGCGCATCCGCGCGATGACATCACCGAGTCGGTCCGCGACACCGGTCTCGTCAGTATCGGCCAGGGACCCTCTCGACGCCTCCTGAGACTCCGTCACAGCCTCCTCGTCGGAAACGTCCATGAAGATGTCACGGAGTTCTTCGGTCTTCTCGTCCATCGAACATAAAACTACTTCTCGGGAGGCATATATCTGTCGGATGGGTAACGTAACGTGAGGAAACTTTCAACAGTTGCCAAATTCTCGCAAGACCGCGACGGGGCGTGGCAAGATTTAAGCGGACACGCAGCACGTGTTAGCGTATGTCATCTATACTCCAGACGACCACGCGCCCGACGTTCTGGCGTATCGGCGACGTGGGGAAAGTGCTGTTCTACTATCTGGCAGCGCTCGCCGTCATCGTCTTTCTGTACGGTGTGTACAACCGTGTCACCCGCTATGCCCAGGGCAGCGAGGACCCTTTCGAGCGCCTGGACGAACTGCCCCAGCGGACGGTTGCAGCGGCACGGTTAGCGCTGTCAAATCGGAAGCAGTTGGACCGCGACACCGTCGCTGGCGTGATGCACGCGTTTGTCGTCTGGGGCTTTCTGACGCTGCTCATCGGAACGACGATTCTAGGTATCGACATCGACCTCTATCGACCGTTGACCGGTGAATCCTTCTTCGTCGGCCAGTTCTACCTCTCCTATTCGTTTGTCATGGACGCGATGGGGCTGCTGTTCGTCGTCGGCGTCGGTGTCGCGCTGTGGCGACGCTACGGCCGCAAACTCGACCGCCTCCACGACCGCCACACCTCCCGCGAGGACGACCTGTTTCTGGGCGCGCTGTTCGTGCTGGGCGTCGGCGGCTACCTCACCGAAGGCATTCGGATTCTCGGCACCTCGACGGTCCGGGATGTCTCCTTCGAGACGGTGAGCTTCGTCGGCTGGTCGGTCAAGGAAGTACTCGTCACGGCCGGGATGACACCGGAGATGGCGGCGGGCGCGTACCCCTTCGTCTGGTGGAGCCACTCGCTCGTCGCGCTGTGGTTCGTCGCCTGGATCCCCTACGCGAAGCCGTTCCACATGCTCTCGTCGTTTGCCAACCTTATCGCCCGTGACGAGAAGGCCGGGGTGCGACTACCCGGCGTGCCAAGCGACGCGAGTCCCGACGAGATCGGCCCCAGCGAGATCGACGACTTCTCGTGGAAACAGTTGCTCGACCACGACGCCTGCACTAAGTGTGGCCGGTGTTCGTCCGTCTGTCCGGCGAAGGCATCCGGGCGACCGCTGGACCCGCGGAACGTCATTCTGGACCTGAAACGCTACCGCGAAGAGCGCGACGCCGGCGGCGAAGACGTGCCGATCATCGCCGACGGCGGCACCTCGGTCATCGATGCCCACACGATGGAGTCCTGCATGTCCTGTATGGCCTGTATGGACGCCTGTCCGGTCGACATCGAACACGTCACGCAGTTCACCGAGATGAACCGCCGGCTCACCGAGGCCGGCGAGATGGACGAACACGTTCAGGACGCGATGATGAACGTGTTCCAGCACGGCAACACCTTCGGCGACCCCGAGCGCGCCCGGCCGGACTGGACCGACGACCTCGATTTCGAAGTTCCGGACGCTCGTGACGAATCGGTGGAATACCTCTGGTACGTCGGCGACTACCCCAGCTACGACGAGCGCAACCAGAAGATAGCACGCGCGCTGGCGCGCGTCTTCGAGGCCGCCGACGTCGATTACGGCATCCTTTACGAGGCCGAACAGACCGACGGTAACGACGTGCGCCGCGTCGGCGAGGAGGGTCTCTACGAGATGCTCGTCGAGGACAACGCCGAAGCGATTCTGGACTGTGAGTTCGAGTCGATCGTCACGACGGATCCCCACGCCTACAACACGTTCATGAACGAGTACCCCGAGTTCGAGGCCTGCGAGTGGGGCGAAGATGACGTGTTCCACTACACGCAGGTCGTCGCCGACCTCGCCAGTGCCGGTGCGCTCGGCCTCTCCGGGGCCGAACTCGACTACACGGTCACGTACCATGACCCGTGCCACCTCGGGCGGTACAACGGCGAGTTCGAGGCACCGCGGGACCTCATCCGCGCGACCGGTGCTGACCTCCACGAGATGCCGCGCAACAGGGACGACTCATTCTGCTGTGGCGGGGGCGGTGGCGGCCTCTGGATGGACCTCGAAGAGGAGTCGAAACCCAGCGAGGAGCGTCTGCGCGAGGCCCTCGAAGACACCGAGGCGGGTGCGGCCGTTGAGAAGTTCGTCGTCGCCTGCCCGATGTGCATGACGATGTACGAAGACGGGCGCAAGACCGGCGGCTACGAGGACGACATCGAAATCGTCGGTGTGACGGAGTTGCTCGCTGAAGCGGTCGGCGAAGAGAGAGTCTGATCGGTCGGATATAAATTTCCAAGTAGCTGAAACGAAAAGGACGGCTATGGCCCTCCTCCTCATCGGATTACCCGGCGCAACGGAACTCATCGTCATGGTGATGGTACTAGCGATGTACGTCGGACTGCCAGCCGCCGGCATGATACTCATCTACAATTTTCTCGACGGCAAACGCGGCTACGAGAAGCGCATTTCCGAACTCGAACGCCAGGTCGAAACACTCGAATCCGAGCTATCCGATGAGTAACGACTGACCCGGTATCTTCCGTTTGTTGACTTCCTGTCGCAGATATGAACGTCGAACTGATGCCATCGGCGTGACCGAACTGCTGACACAAGCGGCCAACAGAGCCCGGCTCACAGCCGTTCGCAGACCTGTTTCCCGCTCACCACCTCCGGGATTATCACCTCGTCCGCCCCAACGCGGCGGGCCACGGTCTCGTCCTGCTGGTCGCCGGCTCGAACGATGAGCCGGACAGTGGGCGCGAGCTGGCTCGCCAGCACCGCAATCTGGATGTTCGCGTTCGTGTCGTCGATTGCGCCGATGACCGTGTCAGCTCGCTTGACACCCGCATCTGTCAGCGCGTCCTCGCGGCTCGCGTCGGCCTCCAGCGCGAGGTGGCCGTCGTCGAGCGCTCGCTCGTACTGTTCCGACTGCTGTTCGATGACGACCACCCGGGTATCCGTATCGCCGATCTGCTCCGCGACGGTCTGTCCGAACGTCCCGTAGCCACAGACGACGACGTGATCGTTCAGGTCCTCGATTCGTTGAGCGATTTGCATGCGTGTGAGTTCCGTCTGAATCTGGCCACCGAAGGCCGCCGACAGCGCTGTCTCACCAGTCCACAGACCGGCGACGACGAGACCGGTCAGCACTACGATTGCGTAGCCCTTGACCAGCCTCGCGGGCCCATCGTGGCTCTGAAAGTGGAGTTCGATGCTCGTGGGATCGAGCAGCCAGAACAGCGCGTTGACGACGCCAACCCCGCCGAACGTGACGAAACCGACCACGCCGGCGACAACGAGCGCGACGAACGCGAGAACCGGTTTCGAGAGTTGCCGGAGCAACGACCGGTCCGTGCCTGTACTGCTGTCGCTGCGTTCCATTGCTGTAGCTGTCTATCGAAGATCACGACACAGCGCCGCCAAACCCGGCGCTGACGGGGTTCGCCGCCGAACTCAGTCTGTCAGTGTCTCGGCGGGGGATGTGTGTGACTCCTCGATGGACGCGGTGTCGCCGCGGTCCGTGTTCGGCACGCGGTTCCGGTCCGGGTAGACCCGTTTGACACAGTCAGTGCAATTGGTGACAAGTACCATACTTCGTGGTCAGGAGAGCTAGCATATGTATGTTGCCGGAATATGGCTAGACCAAAATTAATGGCATAATATACCATTAATATGTATCCAGACACGGGTCTGGCGATCGCGTCGACTACCCGATTCGTCGCTGCTTGCCAGCCAAACCCTTAACGCCGCCAGACACCCACAGCGAAATAATGGAGGTCGCACTGCTCACTGTCGGTGACGAACTGCTCGCTGGCGACACGGAGAACACGAACGCGTCGTGGCTGGGCCGCCAGCTCACGGCCGCGGGAGCCACCGTCACCCGCGTCCTGACTGTTCCCGACGAGGAGGCGGTCATCGCCGACGCCGTGGCCCGGTATCACGACGCCTTCGACGCGGTCATCGTCACCGGCGGCATCGGCGGAACGCCCGACGACATCACGAAGGCCGCCGTAGCACGAGCGTTCGACCGCGACCTCGTCGTTCCCGACGACGTGCGGGCGCACCTCGAAGCGAAAGCCGAGCAGTTCGCCGAAGACAACCCCGAGATGGTGGACCGGTACGACATGGATCTTGACCTCGATGCGTGGGCGTCGGTCCCCGAGGGTGGGCAGGCACTGCTGACCGACGAGAGCTTCGCCGCCGGCTGTGTCATCGACCGCGTCTACGTCCTGCCGGGTATCCCCGAGGAACTGAAGGCGATGTACGAGACCATCGCCGACGAGTTCGACGGTGACCGGACGACAGAGACGATTCACACGCCTGCACCCGAGGGCGCGCTCGTCACCCACATCACGGCGGCCCGCGAACAGTTCGCAGTTGCTGTCGGGAGCTATCCGCGCAAGGACGACGCACCGGGACGGGTGAAGATTACCGGCGACGACCCGGCGACCGTCGCCGACGCGGCGGCCTGGCTCCGCGAGCGAATCGAGACAGAGTAAGTCGGTAAGCGGTGGGTTCATGCCGGCCACGGACTGAAAAGGCAGTATGAACCTGACACAGCGCCCGCGCCGCCTGCGAACCGACGGTGTTCGACCGCTGGTGCGTGAAACGGAGGTCACAGCGTCGGACCTCATCGCGCCGGTATTCGTCGACGCGACGACCGACGAGCGCGTCCCCATCGAGACGATGCCGGGCCACGAACGGGTCCCCGTTTCGGACGCCGTTGATCGCGTCGAAGAAGTTCTCGAAACCGGCGTCGAAGCGGTGATGCTGTTCGGCGTCCCCGAGTCGAAAGACGAACGCGGGAGCCGTGCCTGGGCTGAGGACGGCGTCGTGCAGGAGGCCACGCGCCGAATTACCGGCGAAACAGACGCCTACGTCATTACAGATGTGTGCCTCTGTGAGTACACCGACCACGGCCACTGTGGCGTTCTCGAAGACGATGCGGCCGAGGACCCGCGGCTGACGGTGCGCAACGACGAGACGCTCGACCTGCTGGGGAAAATCGCCGCGAGCCACGCCGCGGCCGGAGCCGACATGGTCGCGCCGTCGGGGATGATCGACGGCATGGTCGGCGCGATCCGGGAAGCACTGGACGCCCAGGGCGACACCGACGTGCCAATCATGAGCTACGCCGCCAAGTACGAGTCGGCCTTCTACGGCCCGTTCCGGGACGCCGCCGACGGCGCACCGGCCTTCGGTGACCGGCGGCACTACCAGATGGACCCCGCGAACGCACGCGAGGCCCGCCGCGAGGTCGACCTCGACGTCGAGCAGGGCGCGGACGTACTGATGGTCAAGCCCGCGCTGCCGTATCTGGATATCGTCAAGGAGGTCCGGGAATCCTACGACCACCCCGTCGCCGCCTACAACGTCTCCGGCGAGTACGCAATGTTACATGCCGCCGCCGAGAAAGGATGGCTCGACCTCGAAGCAGTCGCTTACGAGTCGCTGCTGTCCATCAAGCGCGCCGGTGCGGACCTGATTCTCACCTACTTCGCCGAGGACCTCGCAGACGAACTCTGAGCGGGGCCGTCCCCCGTGTGTTTCCGTTCGAACCGCGCCCGTGAGACGTTCCAGCGACGGCAGGTCCCTAACCTATTCATGTGCCAGGGGCGGAGTGGCTGTATGCAGCGACAGTCCCTCCTCGTGGCGGTTGTCGCCGCGATTGCGCTGCTGTCGTTCAGCGTCGGCGCCGCGAGCCTCGACGCTGCCACCGGGTCCGATCAGGCGGAAATGACCCGGGACGACAGCGAGATCGACAACCCCGACGGACAGGGCCTCAGCGACCCGCCAGGTAGCATCGATCCGCCCGAGAGCGAGAACGGTGCCCGCGCGTTGCTGCCGAGTGTCCCCGCCCCGGCAGTCGGTGCGCTCGCCGTCGGCCTCGCGGTCGGGCTCGCGGTTCTGTGGCGACTGGCCGGCCAGAGCCGGACGATCGACGAAACAGGCGGCGAGACGCCGGCCGTCGCAACGGCAGAGTCCGCCAGCAGCCCGTCGCATAGCGCTGCCGAGATCGATATCCCGCTCACAAACGACGTGTACCGCGCGTGGGCCGCCCTCGAACACGCAGTAGCCCCGGACCGCAGTTCCTCCACGCCACAGGACATCGAGACAGCAGCAACGGGAGTCGGGGCCGACCCCGACGCCGTCGCCTCGCTACGGTCGGTGTTCGAGCGGGTCCGCTACGGCCGTGACCAGCCGGACGCAGATCTGGAATCACAGGCCCGCGAGGCGCTGGAACGGGCAACCGACGACGCGGACGACATCGAAGCGAATCCCGACGACCTCGGAGACGAGTCCGGAACGGAGGCTGAGACGTGACACTGCGGCGGGTTCCGCTGGCGCTCGGTCTCGTCGCGACAGCCGTCGGCGTCGGCCTCGCCGCTCTCGGTGCGCCGCTGTTGCCCGCCGGCGCTGTCTCGGACCTCCCAATCCTCGCCGCCGCCGTTTTCGCTGGCGGTGTCGCGCTGCTGGCGCTCCTCGTCCGCTCCCTCGACAGCGACCGCGGGATGGCGCTCCCGGACACTGACAGCCAGTACGTCACGGTCCCCGGCGACGATATTGACGAAGCGCTTGATGCTGGGGCCGGACAAGAAGCCATCCGGCAGCGCGTCGAGGGAGTCGCAGTCACCGTCCTCCAGCGTGACGGGCTCTCTCCCGAAGAGGCGAAGTCGGCGCTCCGGTCCGGCGCGTGGACAGACAGGGAGCCGGCCCGAGAGCTGTTCGACGGCACACCGATCTCCCTCCGGGCGCGGCTGTCCGGGTGGCTCTCGGGCGTCCGCCCGTTCCAGCAGCGTGTCGCCCACGCGACGGCCGAACTCCGGCAGCGCGACGAGGAGCGATGAGCGAGGTCCATCGCACCGGCCGCTGGTTCGGACTGGCCGGGGCCGCGCTGGTCGCCGTCGGCGTCGGGCTCGTGGGGCAGGTCCCCGCGCTCGTGTTGCTGGGCGGGCTCGGAGTCACGCTGAGCGCGTACGATCGGGTCGCCGTCCCACCGGCGGCGGACGTGTCGATACAGCGGTCGATCACACCGACCGAGCCAGCGCTCGGTGAGCGAGTGACTGTCGCGCTCACGGTCCGCAACGACGGGTCGCGGACGATTCCGGACCTCCGGCTCGCCGACGGCGTGCCGGATTCCGTCCGCGTCGTGGAGGGGTCGGCGTCACTGGGGACGGCGTTGCGCCCCGGCGCGTCGACGACGATCACCTACGAGATTACCGGCGGAACGGACCGCTGCGTGTTCGACCCGGCGACGGTCGTCGTCAGGGACGTGGTCGGCGTCGTCGCCCGACGCACGTCCGTCACGGCCGAGCCCGACACCGTCACCTGGGAGCAACCGGCCAGTTCGGCGCTGTTGCCGCTGGTCCCAGCGGTGGCTCGCCGGCCCGGGACGGTGCCCGTCGACGAGAGTGGCGAGGGAGTTTCCTTCTACGCGGTCAGGGAGCACCGCTCGAACGACCCGCTCTCGCGCGTCGACTGGAACCAGTACGCCCGCACCGGCGACCTGCGAACCGTCGAGTTCCGCCGCGAACAGTCGGCGACGGTCGTGGTCGTCGTCGACGCCAGATCGGCCGCCGCACTCGCGCCGCGTCCGGACGCCGAAACGGCCATCGAGCGGTCGACAATGGCCGCCGTCGCGCTCGTCGAGGGGCTCCCGGAGGACGGCCACGAGGTCGGCGTCGCGGCGTATTCGCCACACGGCGCGTGGCTCGCACCGGGCACGAGCGCTGCCCACCAGCAACAGGCCCGCGATCTGCTCAGGACCGACCGCGCGTTCGCCGCGACATCAGTCACCCGAACACCGGATACGACGAAGCTCATCGCGCAGTTGCCGACGGCGGCGAACGTCGTCTTCCTCGGCCCGCTGTGTGACGACGACAGCGAGGCGCTGGTCCGCCGACTCGCCGCCACCGGCCATCCGGTGACGGTCCTGAGCCCCGACCCGACTGCGACGGATACGGCGGGCCACCGGCTGGCGCGGCTCGAACGCCGCGAACGGCTCCGTCGGCTGCGAGCCGCCGGCATCGCCGTCCACGACTGGCCCGCGGCGGAGCCGCTGGAACGAGTCACCGAACGGGTCCAGCGGGGTGGCCGATGAGTACCCGGACAGGGGTCGTCTGTGGGAGTGCGGCGCTAGCGGCGGGTGTCGTGACGCTGTTCGTCGCCGGTATCAGCGCCGTCTCGACTGCCGCCGCCCTCGTCGGCGTCGTCCTGCTCGCTGGCGGGCAACTGATTCAGTCCGGCCGGCTGGTCGACCTCGCCAGCGCGTCGCTGTTTCTGGCGCTGCTGGTGGCCGCCCTTCAGGGGGCAACCACGACGACGGTACTGGTCGCCGGCGGCGCAACGGTGCTGGCCTGGACGTTTGCCCATGCAGCTATCGACCTCTATGCGGACCTCGGAACAGCACCCGGGACGCCCGTCGAACTCACCCACGTCGCGGGGACGACGGGGCTAGTCGGGGGGAGCGTCGTGGTGACGACGCTGCTCTTCCAGATTGACGTGCCACCGCTGTCGCCGCTGGCGCTGGCAAGCGTCGTGCTGGGCGCGATCGCACTCACCGCGGCGCTCAGGCGATAACGTCCCGAGCTGTGTCGGCCTCGGCCGGCTGTGGCTACTGGGACAGGCTACTTCCGGGACCACCGCAGCGACTACCGCGTCGGCTCGGCCGCTGATTCCGGGGCATCGAGCACCGTAAGCACGTCCTCGGTATCGGCGTCGGACAGTGGGAACCGGAGCGAGACGGTCGTCCACCCGTCGGTTCGGTCGTACTCGATGCCGCCGCCAGCGGTCTCGGCGACCCACCGGGCGAGCCAGATACCGAGGCCGCTCCCGTGCTGGAGGTTCGTGATGTCCGCGTCCTCGAACACGACGGCTCGCTCAGCGGCGGGAATACCGGGGCCGTCGTCGAGAACACGGACGAACGCGTCGCCGTTGGCCTGTTCGGCTGTGATTCGGACGGCCGTACCCGGAAGTGTGTGTTCGACTGCGTTCTCGACGAGATTGTCGATGGCGTCGTAGACGGCCGTCCCGCCGGTGACAGGGAGTGTACTCGGAAGTGCCGCTTCGACCGGCGTGTCGGGACGGTAACTGTCGGCCACAGATCGGGCCAGTGCCGCCGCGTCGACCGACTGGTCAGCGTCCCCGTCGAGCGCGGTTTCGACGCTCCGTGCCTTCTCGCTGACGGCGGCGAGGCGGTCAGCCGCGTCGAGGGCGCGGGACGCGGCCAGCGAGACGGACGAGTCGGCTGCGTGGGCACGGACGTATTCGGACGTTCCGAACACGACAGAAAGCTCGTTCCGAAGGTTGTGCCGCAGGACCCGGTGGAGAACGCGGAGCCGTCGCTTTTGTCGCCGGCTGTCCGTCACATCCGTGTACATTGCGAACCCACAGCGGCGGCCGTCGGCCGTATCGTACGGGACGCCGCGATAGATGAACTCGCGGCAGCCGTCGGCTGTTTTCCGGGAGACGACGGCGTAGTTGACTTCCCCGGCGGCCGTTCGCTCGTCGTAGTTGACCGCCTCTTCAACGCGGTCGCCGGGAACGATGTACTCGTTGAGCGGTTCACCGACGATCTCGTCCCGGTCGTATCCGAACGTCTCGACGAACGCAGGGTTGACCGTTCGCACAATCGGGACGAAATTGACGATTTCGAAGCCGACGACCGCGTCCTGTATGAGGTCGAACAGGTGCTGAAACGGGTCGGCCGTTTCGGCCGTTCGGCAGCGCGAGCCGACCACGGACCCGTCGTCTGCGGTCGTGAGTTCAATCGTAACCGGGCGAGAGCGGTCGCTCTGGCGCAGTGTGACCTGGCAGGTCCGTGTCAGCCGGTCTGAAGCACTGCTGACGGCCTGTCTGGCTTCGGCCAGTGTCTCGCGATCCTCGGCTGCCACCAGCGTGTCGACGGGTGTGCCGACAAGTTCGGCAGGTGTTCGGTCGAGCAGTGCAGCGAACTCCTCCGTCGCAAACGTAATCCGACCGGTGTCGTCGATACCGAACATCAGTTGTCTCTGAGCCGGAGGAACGGTGGGCTCGACAGCCGTGAGACCGACTGTTTCGTCCCCACAGTGCCACGCGGCGAGGCCGTGAGCGTCAGGTACTCGCGGTCGTCAGTCTGTGTCAGCGTGAGTTCCTGATCGGCAGCACCCGAGTAGAACGCCGCAAGCGTGGCCGGGACCGCGTCGTCGTCGATGACGTTGACCACGGTGTCGTGGGGTTCGAAGACGCCGTCGTCGTTCTCGTACCGGGCTTCTCTGGCGGCCTGTTCGCCCATCATCCGTATCTCTCCCTGAATGTTGCCCACGATGACCAGCGGGGCGTCCCGTCTGTTCGCCGTCGTCTCGTTGGCGGTGGCGAGCGAGGTCCGTTCGAGGTCGAACACGTTGTATCTGGCGTCCCAGTGCCCGAACATGTCGAGGATGAACAGGGCGTCGTCGTCGAGCGCGTCTTCGAGCGAGTGGTCGGTCGCCGCGAACGCGGCGGCCAGCGTCGACCGGTCCAGTGACGGCGGCGGCGTCAGCGACACCGCCCGGCCGGCGGCGACAGCCGTCGCGCACAGTTGCGCAACGACCCCGTCGACCTGCGCCCCGTCAGCGTACCGGAAGACAGCCTGACCGCCCATGACGAGGCCACCGCCACAGAGGTTGTCGAGGCCGTCGATGCCGGTCGGGACCGTCGGCGCGTCCGCCAGTCGGTCCTGCCGGTCGGCCTCGGCAGCGGCGAGCACGTCGTCGATCTCGTCCAGCATCGCAGTCTGTTCGGAGCGAGCGGCACGTATCTCAGAGAGGTCGTCTTCGATAGCAGCGGCGCGGTCCGACACCGTCTCACACCGCTGGGCGACCGCTTCGCTTGTCTTCGCCTGCTCGTCAGTCGCCGCCGAGACGGACGCGATGCCGTCGGCCGTTTCCGCGACAGTGTCCGCCACGTCGTCGAGCCGAGCCATCGCCGTGGTGACCTGCTCGGCTCCGGTGTCGATACCGTCAATAGCTTCGTCGAGTTGGGCAACGGTGTCGTTGGTGGCGTCCCGAACCGCAGCCAGCGTCGTTTCGATCTCCTCAGCTTGCTGCTGGGACTCCTCGGCGAGCCCCTTGATTTCGTCTGCAACGACGGCAAACCCGTCCGTATCAGCGGTGTCGCCCGCCCGCGCCGCCTCTATCGAGGCGTTCAGGGCGAGCATATTCGTCTGGTCAGCGATGTGGTCGATGCCGGCCAGCGCATCGGCGATACGGTCGACCTGGTCCTGCAGGGCGGCCACCTCCGTAGCGACTGCCTGGCCCAGTTCGCGGACCTCGTCCATCGACTCGATGGCGTCAGCCGCCGCTTCCCGCCCGTCGTTTGCCGCGTCCGTCGCCCGCTGGCTCTGCTCGCTGACCTCGGTTGCGGTCGCAGCGATCTCCTCGATTGTGGCTGAAAGCGACGACACCTCGTCGGCGATCCACTGTGCGTCGGTTGCCTGTGCCGTTGCACGGTCGTCAATCGCCGCAAGCTGCTCGCCGACGGTCACCGACGCCGCCTGAACGACATCGAGTGCGCCCTGTGCGTTCGCGACCGCCCGTTCCTCTGTCACGGCCGTCGACTGGTCCGGAACGGAGGGATAATGATCCGAAGCCATAATCAGCTATGAACCCTCCGAAGTATAATCGACTTGTACAGTTTATCGGCACATTGTGCCACGTCTCCCCACTGTTTTCCGGACATTTATACTAAATCCGAATCTGTGGTCGCGAGGTATAACCCTGTTGTCGCTGGCAACACCCGCCAGCCGAGAGCGCGCGCAAGCAAAAACGGCCTATTTGGCCCCCTGTGGCCGGAACTGGGGTCGACAAACGTCCAAAATTCCAGTGTGCATATACGGACTTTCTTTACGGAGAACAACCTTATATCCATAATATCATACCCTAATCTGGACGGTCGTCTACCACATCCCCTCTAATTTCCGTATTCATAAAGGCAAACCTTATGTAGTGCTGTTACCAGAGGCTTTCTCGTGAAAGAGTTGAAGAAGTTGAGCCAGAATGGGGGAAAGTTGGACATGCAGACGGCAGTCGATAACAAAACGAAACAGGTGAACTAGAAAATGAGCTACACTGCACTACAAGTAGATCCGACCGTACTCGCAGAGGGGGTTAACCTGCTGTGGGTCCTGGTGGTATCGTTCCTGATCTTCTTCATGCACGCGGGCTTCGCCATGCTTGAGGCGGGCCAGGTGCGCTCGAAGAACGTCGCGAACCAGCTGACCAAGAACCTCCTGACCTGGTCGGTCGGTGTGACGGTGTTCTTCCTGATCGGCTCAGGAATCAGTGCGCTGGTCGGCGGCAGCGGCTTCTCGCCCGCCTTCGGTGCCGGGGCCGCAAACGACTACGTCGGCTGGCTGTTCGGTGCCGTCTTCGCGATGACGGCAGCGACCATCGTCTCCGGTGCGGTCGCCGGACGAGCCAAGCTCCGCGCGTACATCACGTACACGTTCCTGCTGGCGGCGGTCATCTACCCCGTCGTCACTGGCATCACGTGGGCCGGCGCGTACATCAGCTTCGGCGGCGAGGCGTTCCACGACTTCGCCGGCGGGATGATCGTCCACGGGATGGGCGGCATCGCGGGCCTCACGGCGGCGTACGTCCTCGGCCCACGCATGGGTCGGTACAACGAGGACGGCTCCGCGAACGTCATTCCCGGCCACTCCCTGACCTTTGCCGTTCTGGGAACGCTCATCCTCGCGTTCGGCTGGTACGGCTTCAACGTCGGCACGGCGGCGACTGTCTTCGTCGTCGAGGACGGATCGCTTGCCCTCGGCGCGTTCGCGACGGTCGGCCGTGTCGCGATGACGACGACTATCGCGATGGCCTGTGGTGCGATGGGTGCCGGACTGGTCGCCTGGCTGAAGACCGGCAAGGTCGACACCCTGTACGTGGCAAACGGGCTGCTGGCCGGGCTGGTCGGTATCACGGCGATCCCCGACACCACGACGTGGTGGGGCGCAATCATCGTCGGTGCTCTCGCAGGCGGACAGCTGCCGGTCGTGTTCAGCTTCATCGAGAACCGGATGAAAATCGACGACGTCTGTGCCGTCTTCCCGGTCCACGGTAGCGCCGGTGTGCTCGGCACGCTGCTGTTCCCGTTTGTCGCCACGCCCGGCACGGTCGGGTCGGTCGCTAACGCCTTCATCGCACAGCTGATCGGCGTCGTCGCCATCGCGGGCTGGACGATTGTCGCAACCGGGGTCGTCTGGTACGCGCTCAAACTGGCCGGTCAGGCCCGGGTCACGCCCGAGCACGAGCAGGAAGGGCTGGATGTCAGCGAACACGGCGTCGAGACCTACCCCGAGTTCGGTGGCGGCGAAAGCGTTGTCGCCGATGGTGGTAAAGTGAGCCCGAGCATGCGTACTGACGGAGGTTCCCAAGATGACTGAAACCGACGACTCAGAGATCAAGATGGTAGTGGCAATGGTTCGACCGGACAAACTCGGCGACGTAAAGAAGGCGCTGGCTGAGGTTGGCGCACCCTCGCTGACGGTGACGAACGTCTCCGGCCGCGGCTCACAGCCCGCAAAGAAGGGACAGTGGCGCGGCGAGGAGTACGTCGTCGACCTGCACCAGAAGGTCAAAGTCGAGACAGTGGTCGCCGACATCCCCGCAAAGGATGTCGTCGATGCCATCGCCGACGGTGCCCACACCGGCGAGAAAGGTGACGGCAAGATATTCGTCCTCCCCGTGGACAACGCCTATCAGGTCCGAACCGGCAAAGAAGGCCCAGAGGCAGTCTGAGCCGACGAAATGGTCGATGATACCGACAGACAGGTAGTGAACGCACTGCTCCAGGACGGCCGGGCCAGCGCCCGTGACGTCGCCGCCGCGACCGGCATCGCGGCGACCACGGTGTCGCGCCGGATAGACGACCTGGAGGCGACCGGTGTGATCGACGAATACACCGTCGACATCGATTACGGGGCGCTGGGCTACGACGTGACCGCCGTATTCCAGCTCTCTGTCGAGGGCGACGGGCTTGGACGGGTGGTGGACCAGTTACGTGATCGACGCGAGATGATCGCGGTCTACGAAGTGACCGGCGACCACGACATCGTGGCCGTCGGGAAGTTCACCGACACGAAGTCGATGAACGAGCGGATAAAGACGCTGCTGACCGACGGGGATATCCGATCCGCCTCGACGTCAGTCGTACTGAATACGGTGTGCGAACACGAGCAGTTCCCGGTCGACGGAGCTGACACCTGAGGACGGCGTCTGTTTTTCCGACTGGCAATCACAGCAGTGAGTAGCGTCTCGTCTCGGTTTGGAGACCTATCGAGCGATGAAGCAAGGCTTAATTACAGCAGTAATAATATATTTTTCATCATGGATTGGGATGCTCGGGGGTCGACAGTGACGCGACGGGAGCTACTCGCAGCCGTCGGAGCGAGTTCGCTCGCCGGACTCGCCGGCTGTGGCGGGAGCAACCGTGCCGCGACACCGACAAGCAATGCGACAGGGTACGCGAATCAACCGGTCGACGACGACCAAGTGACGCTTGGCCTCACGATCCCGCAATCGGGATCGTTCTCGCCACTTGGTACCGGCCAACAGCGTGGATTCGAACTGGCCATCGACCATCTTAACGAGGGCGGTGGCTGGGTCGACACCGACGCGTGGCAGGCGCTGTCCGGGGACGGCATTCTCGGCCGGACGGTCGAGAGCGTCATAGCTGACACGGAGTCCAGTTCGGAAACGGCCCGGGACGTGGCGGAGACGCTGGTCGAACAGGACGGGGCCGTGATGATCGCCGGTGGCGGGTCGACAAACACAGCCCGGGAGTTGCTCAAGTACTGTCCGACCCGCGGCGTGGTCCATATGCTCGGGTTCGCTCCGGGGACGAACGTCACGGGGATCGACTGCTCTCGATACGGATTTCAGGAGATGCACAACGGTCGGATGGCTGCCAACGCGCTGGTCCCGGTGTTGACCGAGCGGTTCGAAGGACGAACGGAGTTCTACCAGTTGCACGCCAGTTCCGATTTCGGCTTCACGCAGTCCGAGCAGTTCAAGCGCCGGTTCCAGTCGGAGAACTGGAGCGAGATGGGCGCGACGAAGACGCGGGTCGGAACGGAGAACTTCAGGCCGCAGTTGCGGGAGGCCGTGGACGCTGACGTCGACGCCATCGTGTTGTCCTACCGCGGGCGTGACGCAGTCACCGCGCTGAACCAAGCGACGGACATAGTCCCGGAAGAGATGGACATCGTCATGCCGATCGTGAGTCGGCAACTGGCCCGCGATGTCGGCGCTGACATGGCCGGAATCGTCGGTACCATTTCGTGGGATTACAGCATCGATACGCCGCTTTCAACGGCGTTTACCGAAGCGTTCGATGCGGCGTATGCCGCCGACGAGGTCCGGGTCCCGTCGGACCAGGCCCGACTGGCCTACGCGCAGACGCTCCAGTACGCCGCGGCTGTCGAGCGGGCCGGGACGTTCGAACCGCCGGCCGTCATCCGTGAACTCGAAGGCACCACGTACCGGGCTGGACGCGGCGAGGCGACGTTACGGGCATGCGATCACCAGTCTATGGGACCCGTTCCCGTCGTCGAAGGATCCAGTCAGGGCCCCGAGGTACTCGACGTCATCCAGATTTCGACTGACATCGCGTACGGCTGCGAGGAGTATCCGGCAAGCGAGTGTACCGACCTGGGACCGTACGAACCCGAGACGGCCGACAGTTGAACGGCGGTGGCGTTAAGCCGCTTGCGCCGCTCCAGAAGATATGGGCTTGAAAGTCGACGTGCGGAAGCTGGACCTTTTCAACCAGATGGCGAAGGAGGGGTCCGGGACAGTCGCGGAGAACCTCGGTCAGTTGACCGGGCTCGACGCGACAGTTCGGACCTCACAGATCAATTTTCTCGACATCGAGGACGTCAAGACACACATCGGCGACGACAAGGGCGTCGGCATCTACGTCGAACTGAACGAACCGCCCTACGGCTACGTCCTGTTCCTGCTCGAACCAGAGGACAGCAAGCAGATGGCCAGCGCGATGATGGGCGGGATGGGCGAACCGAGCGAGGGTGAAGGGTTCTCCGACATGGAACGGTCGGCGATGCAGGAGATCGGTAACATCATGACCTCCGCGTTTATCGACGGGTGGGCCAACGTGCTGGAGACGACCATCGATATGGGGACCCCGAACTTCGTGTTCGGGCCGGCTGACGGCATCATCGACGAGATGGGCGGCTGGCCGGACTCGGATCTGGTGTTCGTCGTCGACTCGCGTATCACTGTCGACGACGGCGACCTCGGGATGACCGTGTACACGTTCCCCGAACTGGAGGACCTCGTTGCGCTTATTCAGGATATCGACCTCGACACCGACGTAGCGGTAGACACCGAAGCCAGCGACATTCTTGACTGACAGCCATACGCTGTCTCTGCTATCTCGTTCTATCGTACGGCCAGCGGTGCTGTAATCGCCGAGAAACCGATCAGAGGCTCGTTATTACCAGCTACTGTCATAGTCTGTTCCAATTAGCTTCTATTATACTTGAAAAAGTATTATATATATTTACCATCAAAAGAAGCGGTATGGGATTGGAAAGAGGGGGCGTGGCAGTGGACAGGCGGTCGCTACTACAGCTTGCCGGTGGGGTCGGTACCGCGGGGATCGCCGGGCTGGCGGGGTGCCAGGGCGGGGGTTCGAAGGCCGAAAACACACCGGAGCACCCACCGCTCGGGAACTATCCGGTCGGCGGAGACGCGGTTACGCTCGGCTTCAACGTGCCACAATCCGGGACCTACGCTGCCGAAGGGCGCGACGAACTTCGGGGATATGAGCTCGCCATCAAACATCTCAACGAGGGCGGTGGCTGGGTCGGCCAGGGCTCCTTTGACGTACTCAGCGGCGACGGCATGCTCGGAAAGACTGTCGAGTACGTCACTGCAGACACGGAGACGAAGCCGGATGTCGCGACGGACAACGCCGAAGAGATGATCGAGCAGGACGACGTCGTCATGTTCTCCGGCGGCTCGTCCAGTTCCGTCGCCATCGCTCAGCAGGAGGTCGCACAGGCCCAGAAGGTCCCGTACATGTGCTGTCTGACCCACTCGAACGATACGACGGGAGCGGACTGTGTACGGTACAGCTTCCGGGAGATGTTCAACGCGTACATGACCGCACAGGCGCTGCTTCCGGTGCTCAAAGAACGGTTCGGCCGGGAGGCTCAGTATGTCCAGATCTACGCGGACTACAACTGGGGCAAGACCATGGAATCGTCGATCCGGGACTTCTTCACGTCGAGTGGCTGGATCGAACTCACGAGCATCCCGACACGTCTCGGCACGACGGACTACGAGGAGCCGCTCAAGCAGGCCAGGGACGCCGGTGCGGAGGTCGTCTTCCTCGACCACTACGGACTCGACGCCGCGAACTCACTGACAAAGGCGCAGGAAATTCTCCCTGACGAGGTGGGGATTGTGGTGCCGCTGTACAACCGCATCGTGGCACAGAATGCCTCAACGGCGCTCGACGGTGTCGTCGGGACGGTTGCGTGGGACACCAGCGCCTCGTCCGACCTCTCGAACGAGTTCAAGAACGCCTTCACCGCCGAGTACGGGAACGCACAGCGGCCCTCCGGCGTGGCCCATCTGGCCTACGCACAGACGCTCCAGTACGCCGCGGCTGTCGAGCGAGCCGGCACGTTCTACCCGCCGGCGGTTATCCGAGCGCTGGAAGACCACGAATACTCGGTTGGGCTGGGCAGCCAGACGATGCGGCGCTGTGACCATCAGGCCCAGCGTGGCGTGCCAGTGGTCGAAGGGCTTCCCGAGTCCGAGCAGTCCCTCGGTCGGTTCTACGACCTTCTCAGCGTCACGAAAGCGGTCGGATACGACTGTGACGGCGGCCCGGCCGCCGAGTGCGATCTCGGAGACTACGGGGACTAGAGCCGGAGCTCGGCGACAACTATACACCCGAAAAATACAGCAAACAGAGAACCGAGCGGGGACATGGACACGAGCAGTCCCCGTCTGTCAGAGGCAGACGGACACGCCCTGAGAGAGGCGCATCACGTCGCCGAAACCGGCCGTTCGGAGCCGGGGCCGCGTTACTCCAGTAGCTCCGGTGCCGCGTCGTATGCCACCCCCTGAGCCGCGGATTCCGACGGATCGTCGCCGTCGTTGTCAATCGAATAGTCTGTCTCAGCCATAGTCAGTCATCCGCCGAAATCGGCTGACCCTCGGCGTCGGTCGGGGCCGGGCTGTCGCCGTCATCGAAGGGATACCACGACTGCTTGCCGTCGGCCAGGCACGGGTCGGTGTACCCCTCGACTTCGTGGGGTTCGGCCAGTTCGACGATTGTCTCGTGGCCGGTGGCATCGACCCACTCCCGGAACGTCTGGCCCTCGGAGCGGAGCGCGGCGTAGGCCTCGACGATATTGGCGATCATGCCCGGTACCTCGTCGGCGGGGACGCGCTGGCGGACCCACTCAATGAACGTCGGCTCCTCGCCGATGCCGCCGCCGACGCCCACGTCGACGGCTTCGACCATCTGGCCGTCCTTCCGGGCGCGCATCCCCTGCAAGCCGATGTCGGCCGTCATCGCCTGCCCGCAGTCGGCCGTACAGCCCGAGAAATGCATCTTGATGCGGTCCACGTCGTCGGGCACGTCAATGTTGTCTCCGAGCCAGCGGAGCAGGCGGGCCATGCGCGCTTTCGTCTCCGTGAGTGCCAGCGAGCAGAACTCCGTCCCCGTACAGGCCATCGCGCCCTGAACGAACGGGTTCGGCTCGGGTGAGTGCTTCTCCAGCAGCGGCTCGTTGAGGAGGTTCGAGAGGTTCCCGTCCGGCACGTCCATGATGATCGGGTTCTGCCGGCGGGTCAGTCGCACCTCGCCGGAGCCGTAGGCGTCAGCGAGGTCCGCGAGTTCGATGGCGTCCTCGGCGGCGATGCGGCCGACCGGCACCGAAAGCCCGACGTAGTTCTTGTCGTCTTTCTGGTCGTACACGCCGATATGGTCGTGGGCGCCGTGTTCGGCCGACTTGCCGGCGTTGTACGTGTACGCCCCGCGGAAGTCGGTGCCGGCGGTTTCGAGTTCGAAGTCCAGCCGTCCGTCGAGTTCCTCCCGGATAGCGTCGGTGCCGTGTTCGTCGACGAAAAAGCGCGCGCGGTTCTTCGAGCGGTTCTGGCGGTTGCCTTCCTCGTGGTAGTACTCGACGAACGCCCGGACCGTCTCGACGGCGTGTTCGGGCCGGATGAACAGGTCGAGCGGACGGGCCTCGCGGGGTTCGCGGCCGCCGAGGCCGCCACCGACACGGACGTTGAACCCCTCGACTTCCTCGCCATCAATGATCTTGTGGGCCGGCTCCAGCCCGATGTCGTTGATGCTGTCCTGGGCACACCCCTGCTTGCACCCCGTCACCGAGATGTTGAATTTCCGGGGCATATTGGAGAGGTCGTTGTCGTCGCGGATGGTCTCCTGAATCTCGTCGAGAATCGGGCGGGACGCGACGTACTCCTCGGCCTTGCCGGCGACCGGACAGCCGGAGATGTTGCGCATCGTATCCCCGCCGGCCGAGCGCGAGGAGACGCCGACGGCTTCGAGTTTCTCCCAGATCTCCGGGATGTCCTCGAGCTTGAGCCAGTGGAGTTGGATGGACTGGCGCGTCGTGAGGTCGATCCAGCCGTTCCCGAACTCGGGGTTCTCGGCCGGTCCCTTCGCGTAGTCGCGAGCGACCTCGCCAATGGCCCGGAGCTGGTCGGGCTCCAAGACGCCGCCGCAGTTGGTCAGCCGCATCATGAAATACGACTCCTGCCCGCCGCGGTGGTGGAACACCCCCCAGAATTTGAACCGCGAGAACCACTTCTCGCGCTCGTCTTCAGGGATGGAATCCCACCCCTTCTCGGCAAACTCCTCTAGTTTCTCCCGTACTTCATCACCGTACAGCTCCGCCTTGTACTCCTCTTTCTTATGTGCCATCGTCAGTCATCCTCAGTTCTTAATGGATGTGCTGTTTTCTCGCTCATAGTTATCCGAACGTCCGCTAATTCACGTCTGAATACTGATGTTGATTCCTTATAACCCTATTCGTTAAAGAAATAAAGGGGTGTATCACTTTCGACAACAGCTGTCCAGAATTATACCGTCTGAGAGGTGTTTAAGGAGGTAATACAGCAGGGCGGCGAGACGCGAAAATCGCAAGCAGGCGAAGTGATACGTCGGCAGACGACAGGGCTGTGACCTAGTTGTGGTGTGGGACCGTGATTCGGCTGCTGGGACGGCGGCTGCGGTTTTGCGGTGTCAGCAGCGCGCACCAGAGCAGCGTTTGTGCGCCCCGAGACATCGGCTGTCGAGGGTCAGTCGAGCGGTTCGTGGGACAAGCCGATTCCCACAGGAGTCGTATCACAGCCCCCGATACAGAGTCCGCGTGAGAAACCGACGGTCGTGGCTGCCATCTGACGGCCACGACCGTCCGAAGTTACAGACAGGGGAGTCAGTCGTCGCCGGAGGCGACGGTGGTGCCTTCTTGCGTGCTTCCGACGAAGCCGGCCGTGTTAGCGACTTTCGCGATTTCCGGCTGGAACACCCAGGCGGACAGCAACACAATCGGAATCATGGTAACGGCAGCTACGGAGTACCCGATGTGAAGGTTCGCCAGCCACGGCGCGGAGTAAAACAGCGGGTAGACGATCCCGCCGACAGTGCCGACGCCGCCGACGACGCCCGCGACCGAGCCCGAGTCGTCGGGGAACATCGCAGGTACCTGCGCGAATATTGCGCCTTCGGCCCACGCACAGCCCGTGCCCACCAAGAAGCCGATCACGACGGCGTTCAGCAACACCCCGGAAAGGCCGGCCAGCGTCATGGCGAACATCATCAGCACGATGAAACAGAGCCCGAGGAACGTCCACTGTTCGCGGTACTGGCCCTCGAAAAAGGGCAGGATGTTCTTCTCCTTGCGGGCCAACAGGTCGCTGCCGTAGCCACCGAACGGCCGGAGCAGTCCCGCTGCAATCGAGAACGTCGCGGCGAAGGTACTCGCGATGACGAGGTTATCCTGATTGAACGCCTCGCGGTAGTAGGTGGCGAGCCACCCGTTCATCGACAGTTCGAGGCCAAAGGACATGATGTACGCGGCGGCGAGGACGACAGTGCCGTATCGCGTGGCCGTGTGCAGCCAGCCTTTGAAGTTGGTATCCTCCTTGGTCGCCTGACGTTTCGCCTCGGTCTTCGCGGCCTCGCCGAGCGTGTAGTAGGCGATTGCGAGGAGGATAGAGACGATGCCGGTGTAGAAGAACGCGGCTCGCCAGTTAGTCGAGAACAACGGGCCGCTCCAGCCGGAGCCGAACACGCGGGGGAGAATCAGTGCGCCACCGGCGGCACCGGCGTTCCCGACGCCGGCGTAGATGCCCTCCGCGAGGCCGAGGTTCTCCTCCTCGAACCACTCGGCGACGTGCTGGATGCCGATGACGAACGTGATGCCGGCCGTCGCCACGATGAGGCGCAACACGAAGAACACGGAGTAGTCCTGTGCGAAGGCACTCCCGATCGAGAACACGCCGACGTACGCCAGCACGATGGCGAAGATGGCCGGCGCACCGAATTTATCGGAGAGCCAGCCGGTGAGCATCCGTCCGAACGGGGCCATCCAGATAGCCGAACTCGCCAGAATTCCGATCTCTGCAGTCGTGAGCCCGAACTCCTCAGCCATCGGACCGGTAAACGGCGCAAAGGAGAACCAGATGAGAAACGAGAAATTGAACCCGATAGTCGCCAGCAGCAGCGTCCGGTACTTCGTCATCTTGATCAGTCCCATGCCGACACCTCGGTTACGGACTGACCATCATCCACGATTATTAACGAGTCTTTGTCCACCAATTCGATTTTATTTTGGATGTGTGCCCACATCAGTACATCAAGTCCGAAAGTCCCACCATTTAATAACAGTAACCCTTTACAGAACGGCTATTCCAGTCTGCTTGAGTGGATAGACCGCAAATATATCATCGGATATCCCCTGTTTAAGGACATTGAACGCCCAGCGGATGCGGGAATAACTGGACATGTTTGGAGTGATTCGAGCGAGTTCCGAGAGCCGTGTGTTGGTTGCCCGTCAAGGCTGCGCCCGACAGACGCTCAGTCGGCCGTGGCCGGCGGCAGTTCGGCCTCTGGGGCGACGAGGCGAGCAGCACACTGCTTGAAGTTCGGCTCGTCGGACTGGGGGTCCCGGTCCGAAAGCGTCAGCCGGTTCGTCGCCGGATGGTGAATCGGGAGCCACACCATCCCGCGGGGGACGCCCTCATCGCGGTCGATGTCGACCGTCGCGGAGCCGCGGCGCGTTTCGATGGTCAGCGTCCCGTCGGTGACGAGCCCGTTGTGCTCTTCGACCGTTTCGGGGTGGATTCGGGCCACCAGCGGCCCAGCCTCGCCCCCACGGGACCGAACGCCGGTGTTGTACCCGTCGGCCTCGCGGGCGGTCGTCAGGGTCAGCGGGTAGTCCTCGTCGGTCGGTTCCGGGAGCGACCCTTGCCGGCCGGTCGAGAACTGTGCGCGGCCGGACGGAGTCGGGAACGACCACGACTCGTCGTCGTGGTAGCGGTAGCCACCGGCGCTTTCCTCGTCGGGCGAGGGCCACCGGACAGCGTGAACCTCGTCCAGTCGCTCGTAGGTGATGCCCGAGCAATCGGCGACCGTCCCTTCGGTGAGGGCGGTGAACTCGTCGAACACGGCCGACGGGTCTGGCGATGTGCTCCCGAACAGCCCGGGGAACAGCCGTGAGCTGATGGTGGCGATGATGTCCAGATCCGGCCTGACGCCGCTTGGTACGTCGGTCGCCGACCGGACCCGGGAGATGGTCCGCTCCATGTTCGTCGTCGTCCCGTCGCTTTCGCCCCACGTCGCGGCGGGCAGAACCACGTCGGCAATCTCGGTCGTTTCGGTGTGGAAAGCGTCCTGCACGACGACGAAGGCGTCTTCCAGTGTCTCGCGGACGCTCTTGGCCTCGGGCATGCCGGCGACGGGATTGGTGGCGACAGCCCAGACAGCTTCGGGTTCGCCTTCGAGCATCCCGACCGGACCGGGACCGGTGTCGTCGGGGAGGCGGTCCACTGGCACATCCCAGTGGTCGGCGACGGTACGGCGGTGGTCCGGGTTCTCGAAAGCCCGCTGACCGGGCCAGGTCCCTTTCGATGAGCAGATACGGGTCCCCATCGAATTGGCCTGGCCGGTCAGCGAGAACGGGCCGCTACCGGGCCGGAGGTTCCCCGTCGCCAGCGTCAGGTCGATAAGCGCCCGGGCGGTCTCAGTCCCCTGGACGTGCTGATTGATGCCCATGCCCCAGTAGATGAGCGCCTGCTGGTCGAGTGCGTCGGCCAGCAGGTCCACGTCGGCCATCTCGACGCCGGCCTCGTCGGCGGCGTCGGCAGCGTCGGGCAGGGTCGCGAGCAAATCCTCGAACCCGTCGGTCGCTTCGTCGACGAACTCGCGATCGACACGCCCTGTTTCAACGATTCGGGCGAGGACAGCCCGAGCCAGCGCGAGATCCTTGCCCGGGGCAGGCGCGACGTGGTGCTCGGAGTTCTCCGCCGTCTCGGAGCGGACGGGGTCGACGACGATGATTTCAACGCCGTCTTCGTCGGCGGACTGCTGAATCCAGCGGAACATGACAGGATGGGCGACTGCCGGGTTCGCCCCCCAGACGACGTGACGGTCGGCATCGCTGATGTCGGCGTACGTACACGGCGGCGCGTCGCTGCCGAAGGCCTGGTAGTAGGCGGTGACGGCACTCGCCATGCACAGCGTCGTGTTGGCGTCGTAGTTTCGCGTGCCGAAGCCGCCGCGGGCGACCTTCCCCAGCGCGTAGGCGGCCTCGTTGGTCTGCTGGCCGCTTCCGAGGACGGCGACGGAATCGGGGTTCTGCTGATGGACGGCCTGAAGGCCCTCCACGGCGCGGGCCAGGGCCACGTCCCACTGGGTCTGGCGGAGTTCGCCGCCGCTTCGGACCATCGGCCGGGTGAGCCACTCCCCGTCGGGAGCCTTGCTCTCCCGGAGGCCGCGTGCACAGGCGAGACCCTGGCTGACTGGATGCGCGGCGTCGCCGCGAACAGCGTCGATACCGTACCCCTCGTCAGCGCCCTGATGCATGTGGCCACAGCCAACGGCACACCGCATACACGTCGTCGGCACCCAGTCGCTCACAGCCCCTCACGCGCCGTTCCGACGCCCGTCTGTCCACTGTGATATGATATTTCAGTACGTTCGGATAGCATTCTCGTACTTACGTAGATGAACACACACTTTATAACAGTGACTCTTTACGAAATACTTATTTCAACGGTAAGTCCGTGACGTACGTCCACCAAGTCGATTGCACCGCCAGGTAACAACAGTTTCTTTCTGGCAGCGGTCAAACGGCAGCGTATGAACCACGAGCAGTCACGAGCGCTGTACGACCGCGCCCTGTCGGTGCTGTCGGGCGGCGTCAACTCCTCCGTGCGAGCGACGCGGCCCTATCCGTTCTTCGTCGAGAAGGGGGACGGCGGGCACGTCATCGACGCCGACGGGAACCGATACATCGACTTCGTCATGGGCTATGGTCCGCTGCTGCTGGGCCACAGCCTGCCCGAACAGGTCCAGTCGGCCATCCAGCAACACGCCGCCGAAGGGCCGATGTACGGCGCACCCACTGAAGTCGAGGTCGAACTGGCCGAGTTCGTCACCCGGCACGTCCCCAGCGTCGAGATGCTCCGGTTCGTCAACAGCGGGACCGAGGCAACGGTCTCGGCGGTCCGACTTGCTCGTGGCTACACGGGACGGGACAAGATCGTCGTGATGCAGAGCGGCTACCACGGCGCACAGGAGTCCACGCTGGTCGAGGGCGAGGGGGACCACACCGCCCCGTCCAGCCCCGGCATCCCCGAGAGCTTCGCCGAACATACGCTGACTGTCCCGTTCAACGACGAAGAAGCCGCCCATGAGGTGTTCGAGGAACACGGTGACGACATCGCCGCAGTGCTCACCGAACCCATCCTCGGGAACTACGGCATCGTCCACCCGATTGAGAGGTACCACGAGACCCTGCGCGAACTGTGTGACGACCACGGCTCCCTGCTCATCTTCGACGAGGTCATCACCGGCTTCCGAATCGGCGGTCTGCAGTGTGCGCAGGGCGCATTCGACATCGACCCCGACATCACCACCTTCGGGAAGATCGTCGGCGGCGGCTTCCCGGTCGGGGCCATCGGCGGCAAAAGCGAGATCATCGAGCAGTTTACACCCGCCGGCGACGTGTTCCAGTCCGGGACGTTCTCGGGCCACCCCGTGACGATGGCGGCCGGCCTGGAGACGCTACGGTATGCAGCTGAACACGACGTATACGACCATGTCAACGACCTCGGCGAGCGGCTCCGAGCGGGCCTGCAGGACATCCTCGAAGACCAGGCTCCCGAGTACACCGTCGTCGGTCGGGATTCGATGTTCAAGGTCATCTTCACCCGCGACGGCCCTGATTCCTTCGACGGCCACTGCGAGGCTGGCTGCCAGCAACAGGAGTCCTGTCCGCGGTTCGACTACTGTCCGAAGACCGGCCACGACGTGACACAGGCCGAAACCGAGCGGTGGGAGCGGCTGTTCTGGCCCGCGATGAAAGACCAGGGCGTGTTCCTCACGGCGAACCAGTTCGAGTCACAGTTCATCTGTGATGCCCACACAGGTGAGGACATAGAGAATGCGCTCGAAGCATACAAAGAGGCGATATGAGGTGAGCGACGACGACATCGCACTGTCCGAGAAGCGGATGTACGGGGCGAAACGACCGGAGACCCACGCGTACGTCGCGTCGGGACTGGGCGTCACCCGCGTCGAGACGGCCGGCGGCCAGATCGGCCGGTTCAGCCTGAGCGAGCGGTGCAACGCCCGCGACGTGGCCGGCGCGAGCGGCGAAGTCGCGGTCGCCACCGACGAGGACGTACTCGTGTTGACCGACGACGGTTTCGTCCCGACCGGGTTCGGGCCGGCCACCGCGGTCGGCTACGACGGCGACGGACTGCTCGCAGCCGGCGACGGCCACTTCGCTCGGTACGACGGTGAGTGGCGGGACATCGGCGCGGTCGCAGACGTCCGTGCCATCGACGGCGACCGCCTCGCTGCGGCCGAGGGCGTGTACGCCCTCCCGTCACTCGACCGACTCGGCCTTGTGGACGTGGCCGACGTGGCGGGCGACTACGCCGCGACCGAGAGCGGGCTGTACCGCTACGAAGGCGAGAGCGGCGAGTGGACCGAGGTCCGATCGGGCCACCATCTGGCGGTTGCAAGCGGCGGCGAACGCGTCCACGCTGCCGCGGCGGACGGCTTGTACGAACTGGCAAACGGTGCGTGGGAGCCCTGTTCGTTGCCGGCCACCGAACGCGTCGTCGGCGTGACGTACGGCGACGACACCTACGCTATCACCGAGAACGGGACCTTCCTCGTCGCGACCGCCGCCGAGGCGACCGCCGACGGACAGGGGGGCTGGCGACAGCGCTCGCTGGGCGTCCCCGACGTCGTCGGTGTCGCCGTGGCCTGATATGGCTTCACAGTAGACCCCCTACGTTGACCGGTGACCATGCTTTCTTACTGCGGTACATGCTGTTCGTCGGTTTCTTTCAGAATAATCCCATACCCTCGGAGCGCCCCGGACTCATCAAAACTCGCAGAGAGCGTCATGTCTGCCCAGCAGTGGGTGCCGTTCTGTCGGATCTGTAGTCCGTCGTGGGAGGCAGACCCCGATGTTTTCGCTGTATCGAGGAGTTGCTCTGTGAGGTCATTCGCCGAGTCTGACCCCTCGAAGAGCGTCGAAACATGCGCTCCAAGGATTTCTTCCACATCGTAGCCCGTGAATCGTCGGGCACCGTCGTTCCAGCGCGTAATGTAGCCTTCGTGGTCAAGGGTGAAGAAGGCGCGGTCGGTCATAGCGTCGGTGAGAACGTCAAACTGAGTGCTCTGTCCCGTCAACTGCGTCCGTTCGGGGGTGATGTCCCGCGCCGTACACACGATTACCCCGTCGTCAGCGTGAGCCAGGCGATGGTTCGTAACGAGCCTGTTTCCGTCTTTCATCAGTCGAACTGTTTCGCCCGACCAGTACTCGTTCTCTTTGACCGCTGGGATGATGTCGTTCTCTAGCCGGTCCGCTTCATCGTCGTGGTACAGAATTGTCCAGAGCTCGCCGGCCAGTTCATCCTGCTCGTAGCCAAATAGGTCCGCAAAGGCAGGGTTCACATACGAAAACGTCCCGTCCGGGTCGATGAGGCTGATCCCTTCGCTGGCAGTCTTCATTGCCCTGTAGCTACGGTCGATTGTACGGACGGCACGGTAGCGTTCGACAAGGTTCGTAATTCGATTGGCCAGGATTGCGTACTGTTCAGTCCCGTGCTCTTTCTGGATGTACTCCGTCACGCCGGCAGTAATAGCTTCGCTCGCGATCTCTTCGCTCCCTTTGCCAGTAAAAAGGATGAACGGCAGGTCAGGATACTCTTCGCGGACTGCAGCCAAGAACTCCAGTCCGTCCATTACTGGCATATCATAGTCCGAGACGATACAATCGATGTCCTCCGCCCGAAGAATCGCAAGGCCGTCAGTTCCGCTGGTTGCCGTTTGAACTTCGAACCGTTCGTTTTCCTGTTCGAGAAACTGGGCAGTCAAATCCGCAAAATCGGGTTCGTCATCCAGATGTAATACCTTCATTATTTTGGAGGGACTGCTCTGTTCGTACTTTGGAATCGGACAGAGATAAATACCTCATCTAGTTGTAAATAATATTATGGTAATATATCCTTGTGTCCCAGAATTGGCATGAGCACACAAGCTACATGAGTGTTGTAGCGATGTATGTCAATCATAATATATTTGTCTAAGGGGGAGAGTCAGCCACGATGTCGGGGAATCGAAAAGAGGTTTAGCCCGGACAGCCACCCACCGCACATGATTATCCCCGGGGCGGACACGCAGGCGTTCGCGGCGACCCTCGCCGAGGCGACCGGCGAGCGGCTGGGACGGGTCGAGTACGAACGGTTCCCCGACGGTGAACACGTCGTCCGGGTCCCCGACGCGGTCGCCGGCGAACGGGCGATCGTCGTCGCGTCGACCGTCGACAGCGACGCGCACCTCCAGTTGCTCCAGTTGCAGGACGCGGCCCGCGAAAGCGGCGCGAGCGAGGTCATCACCGTCATTCCGTACATGGGTTACGCCCGCCAGGACGAGGCGTTCAAGCCCGGCGAGCCGGTCTCCTCGCGGGCGATGGCCCGCGCCATCTCGACGGGAACCGACCGGGTGCTGACCGTGAATCCCCACGAGCCGGCCGTCTGCGACTTCTTCGAGGTGCCAGCTACCAACGTCGACGCCGCGAGGGTCCTCGCGGACCCGCTGCCGGACACGCTCGACGACCCGCTCTTTCTCTCGCCCGACGAAGGCGCAATCAACCTCGCTGAGACGGTCCGGGACGCATACGGCGAGGGTGAGACGGACTTCTTCGAGAAGGACCGGGACTACGACACCGGCGACATCGAGATCAGCCCCAGCGACGCGCCGGTCGAGGGCCGGGACGTGGTGCTTGTCGACGACATCATCGCCACCGGATCGACGATGAGCGAGTCCGTCGGCGTCCTCGACGACCGCGACGCCCAGCGTGTATTCGTCAGTTGCGTCCACCCGATGCTCGCTAGCAATGCCCTGACGAAGCTCAACAGTGCCGGCGTCGAAGCCGTCTACGGGACGGACACCCTAGAGCGGGCGGTCAGCGAGGTCAGCGCCGCGCCGGTCGTCGCTGACCAGTTGTAGTCACTCCTTGTTTCGCCTCTATCGAGAAGATCACTCCAACGCTTGGACGGTCGCTAAGTTCGCGGCCCTTTTTTGTCGCCGCTCGCCTGTTCTGAGGCTGCCGCTGGTCGCGTGCCGGGCTAATCCGACGCTTCGGCGGCCGCGACCGGAGCAATCGCAATCTCCATCTCAGTTCCTTCGACCTCCCACGTCTTGCGGTGGCCGTCCTCGACGCCGCCGAGTTCGTCGGCGCGGACCTCCTCTTTGATGAGGCCCTCGTGCTCTCTGACGAGCGAATCGACGCGCTCGTCGTCGATAGCCAGATCCACGACAATCCGCTCCTCGATGTCCAGTTCGAGGTCCTTGCGCATCTCCTGGACCCGGCGGATGACTTCGCGGGCGTACCCCTCGCTCTCGATGTCTTCGGTCAGCGCCGTGTCGACGTAGACGACGCCGCCGCCGTCGAGCGCGGCGAACTCCGTTCCGGTGACGCCCTCGGGCGTCTCGCGGCGGAACTCGACCATCTCCTCGGTGAGGTTGATCTCCTCACCGAGTGCGTCGCTCACTGTGCCTTCGAGGGTACCGAGTGACTGCTCTGCGACGCGGGCATCGTTGAGCGCGTTCATCACGCGGCCGGCATCGTCGCCGAAGGCCGGACCGAGTTCGCTCATGTCGGCCTCGGCAGAGTACTGGAGTTCGCCCCACTCGTCGTCAGCGCCGACGACCTCGACGGCGCGGGCGTTGAGTCGGTCGGCGATGATTGCTTCCTGAGCGCGAACGGCGTCGGCCACGTCGTCGCTGTCCACGTCGACGACGACGCGGGTGACGGGCCAGCGGAGCTTACGCTCGGCCTGCTGGCGGGCGTTCGAGCCCGCTTCCTCGACCTCGCGGACGACTTCGATTTCCCGTTCGAGCGCCGGGTCGTGCAGGTCGGCGTCGACCTCGGGCCAGTCGCACATGTGGACTGTGGGGTGGCCGGCGTCGCCGGTGAGCGCGCCGTAGACCTGCTCTGCGACGAACGGCGTGAACGGGGCAAACAGTGCGGCCACGGATTCGAGTACGCGGTAGAGCGTGGCGTAGGCGGCCTGCTTCGAAGCGCTGTCTTCCTCCTCCCACATCCGCTCGCGGACGACCTGAATGTAGAACCGGGAGACGTCCTCGACGACAAACTCGAGCAGTTCGTCGACCGCCTTGTCGTTCTCGAAGTCGTCCATCGAGTCGGTCATCGCCTCGGTCACGCTCTGGAGCCGGGAGAGCACCCACTCGTCGACGAGTTCGAGGTCGTCGCGGACGTCCTCGACCGTCGTTTCCTCCGGGTCGAAGTCGTCGGCCCGCATGTACGGCAGCGGGAACCGGGCGACGTTCCAGAGGATGTTCAGTCGGCGCTGCATCTCGGCGGTTTCCTCCCACGAGAAGTTCATGTCCTCGCCCTGTGCGGTTACCGACAGCAGGAACAGCCGCATCGGGTCGCGACCGTGTTTCTCGATGACCTCGTGGGGATCGATGAGGACGCCCTTGGACTTGGACATCCCGCGGCCGTCGGGCATGTTGGCGTAGCCGTGCATCAGCACCTGATTGTACGGGATCTCGCCGGTCGCGGCGGTGCTCATGCCCAGCTGGGACCAGAACCAGCCGCGGGTCTGGTCGTGGGCCTCCATGATTAGGTCAGCAGGCCACAGCTCCTCGAAGTCCTCGGTCTGCTCGGGGTAGTTGACGGTCCCCCACGTCGCCACGGAGGAGTCGAGCCACACGTCGAACACGTCGCCGACGCGGGTGTAGGTCGTGCCGTCCTCGGTGATGGTGAGGTCGTCGACCGTGCCCTTGTGCAGATCAACGCTCTCGGGGTCGATGTCCTGGTCGACCCGCTCGGCGAGTTCCTCGCGGTCGCCGACGACGATGGCGTCGTCCATGTCACCGGACCAGTCTTCAGGGAGCCAGATGGGGATCGGAATGCCCCAGTAGCGCTGCCGCGAGACGTTCCAGTCCGGCGCGTCCTCGACGAAGTCACGGAAGCGGTTGTCGCGGGCCCACTGCGGATACCACTCGCTGTCCTCGATGTTCGCCAGCAGTTCGTCCTTGATATCCGTGACCGTGATGAACCACTGGTCAGTGACGATGCGAACGATGTCGGTGTCACAGCGCCAGCACTGCCCCTCGCGGACGGTGTGGCCTTCCTCGCTGGACAGCAGGAAGTCCTTGTCGTCAAGGTCGTCGATGACCTCGTCGTTTGCGTCCCTGACGAAGGTGCCGGCGTACTTGCCTGCTTCATCGGTGTAGACGCCGTCGGACCCGACCGGACAGAAGATTTCGAGATCGAGTTCCTGTCCGCGCTCGAAGTCCTCCTCACCGTGGCCGGGCGCGGAGTGGACGAGACCGGTGCGGTCGGCCTCGACGTAGTCGGCGGTGTACACCTGCCCGGAGCCCTCGCCCTGTGCGTGGTCCGGCACTTCCTCGGCCAGCGGGTGATCGTACGCCCAGCCGACCATCTCCTCGCCGGACAGTTGCTCGACGACCTCGTAGTCGTCGTACCGGCCGGCCTTCAGCACGTCCTCGACGCAGGCCTCGGCGAGATAGAGCCGTTCGGTGTCGCCGTCTTTCTCGGCGTCGACGCCCACGTATTCGAGGTCGCCGTCAGCAGCGACGAAGGTGTTGGCGACGATAGTCCACGGGGTCGTCGTCCAGATAACCAGACTACCCTTTTGCTCCGCCAGAGGGAATTTCACGTAAATCGAGGGCTTGCCCACGTCGTGGTACTCGACCTCGTTGTTGGCGATACCGGTCTCACACCGTGGACACTGGTTGATGGATCGCTGGCCCTGCTCGACGAGGTCGCGCTCGTGAGCCTGCTGGAAGCCCCACCAGGCGGCCTCCATGTACTCGGGATTGACCGTTTTGTACGGGTCGTCCCAGTCCATCCAGACGCCGAAGTCCTGAAAGTCCGACTGGAGACCCTCTAACTGCTCCTCGGCGAAGTCTTTGCACTCCTCGATGAAGTTCTCCTCGCCGAACTGCTCGATGTCTTTCTTGTTCTCGAAGTCCAGACGCTCCTCGACTTTCGTCTCGATGGGGAGGCCGTGCATGTCATAGCCCGGCCGGTCGGTGACGTCGTAGCCCTGCATCCGCAGGTAGCGGATGTAACAGTCCTTCAGGGTCTTGTTCCACGTCGTTCCCATGTGGGCCGCGCCGGAGGTGTAGGGCGGTCCATCGACAAAGAAGTAATCCTCGCCGTCGGCCCGGTGGGCCTTCGTCTGCTCGTAGGCGTCGACATCGTCCCAGTACTCGAAGACGCCCTCCTCGACGGCGTCGGGGTCGTACTGGTCGTCGACAGCGGCGAAACGTTCCATACCGGCACATTCGCCGCCTCCAATAAAGGACAATCGGTTGTATGTGTGCAGTTCAGCGCTCGCGCTCACGCTGGAGGAGCAAGCTGACCGTCTCGCCGGTCTTGTCCGTGAGCGGAGCGGCGACATGCCACCCCTCCGCTCCGAGTTCGTTCAATTGCTCGACCGGCGGCGTGACCTCGCCGCCGAGTCCAGCGATCATGACATCACTGTCGACCTCGATAGTGCGGTACTCGTAGGAGGGCATACAGATTCTGGAGCGGCCACCGGCGATAAACGTCTTGTGGTGGCAAGCATGCAGTACGTCGGTACCGCCACCGATTTGCCATCCACAGCCCTCACGTCGCATGTGCCAACGTTTCCGGACGAAGCGGAGCGAAACACCCTCACAGAGGACTGTCGCCGCTGCCCCGAACTCGCCGACAGTCGGGCCTGTATCTCGTGGGGCAACGGTCCGCTGGACGCCGACCTCGTGGTGGTCGGCGAGGCCCCAGCCGAGGGCGACCCCGAGGCCGAGAAGTGGCGGGGAGGCAACCTGACCGGCATGGCCTACACCTCGCGGCACTCCGGCCGGAAAATCCGGGGAGTGCTCGCCGACGCCGGGTTCGGTCACGACGACTGCTACTACACCAACGCCGTGAAGTGCCACCCGCCGGGGAACCGCGACCCGACCGATGCGGAACTAGCGAACTGCCGGCCATACCTCGTCAGAGAAGTCGAGGCGGTCGAGCCGACAGCGGTCGTGACGACCGGGAAACACGCGACGAAGACCGTACTGGCGCTGGACGATGCAACCCTCGACGGTTTCCTCAATAGCGTGCTCGACCCCCGTCGGAGCGACGCGCTCGGCGTTCCCGTGGTTCCGCTCCTCCACCCGTCGTATCAGGAGGTCTGGCTCTCACGGCTGGACTACGACCACGAGGGGTACGTCGACGCTATCACAGACGCGGTCGCCGGTATCAGCGACACCTAGAACCTTCTTGTGACCGCCGGACGCAGGGATGACCATGAGCGAGGACTGCATCTTCTGTCAGATCGTTGCCGGCGACATCCCCGGCCGCACCGTCTACGAGGACGACACCGTGCTGGCGTTTCTGGACGCCAACCCCCTCTCGCCGGGCCATACGCTGGTCATCCCGAAGGCCCACCACGAGCGGCTGAACGACACGCCCGCCGATGTAGCGGGGGAGGTCATGTCGACCCTACACGAACTCGTCCCCGCCGTCGAGGCTGCTGTCGACGCCCCCGCCAGCACGGTCGCGTTCAACAACGGCGAGGTGGCCGGACAGGAGGTCCCTCACGTCCATGGCCACATCGTCCCACGCTTCGAGGACGACGGCGGCCGACCGATCCACGCGCTGGTCACCGACCGCCCCGACCTCTCTGACGACGAACTGGACGCCATCGAGTCGGACATCGTGGCCGAGCAGGCGTAACATTCCGTATCCTTTTATCGAAAGATACGCCAACAGCGACGCATGGGGGTTTCGACGCTCGCGTTCGTCGGGTGTACCGGTGGGGCTGGAACGACCAGGCTGACAGTCGAGACGGCGGCGACGCTGGCCCGGGGCGGGCGGTCCGTCGCCGTCGTCGACGCGGCCTTCGGCACGCAGGGGTTGGCAACGTACGTCGAGGGGCGACTCGACGCCGACGTGACCGCGGTGGCCGTCGGCGACGCGTCGGTCGACGACGCGCTGTTCGAGTGGGATATCGACGCCGACGGGCGGGTCGCGTTCTGTCCAGCCCACGCGCCGTTCGAGCGCCTCGCTCGCGCGAAGTCAGCCGAGAGCGCACAGAGGCTCGAACAGGCTCTCGAGGAGCTAGCCGGCCGGTTCGACCACGTCCTGCTCGATGTGCCACCAATCGCATCGAATCAGGCCGTCGCCGCTGCCACGACCGCACAACGGCGGGCACTCGTGGTGCCGGCCAGCCAGCGCGGTAGCGACCTGCTCCCGCGACAACAGGGCCGCCTCCGTGACATCGGCGCGCCGGCATCAGCCGCCATCGCGACCCGCGTCCACCGCGATACCGACGAATCCGTCGAGGATGCAGCACATACGGTCCCACACATCGAACCAGATGCGCATAGGCCGCTTGTAACGGTCCCAGATACCGATGTCGCCCCGACCGTCGCCGCGATGACTGAGGACCTGCTCGATGTCGACCTCGGTCTGACATTCGAGGACGACAGCCTGTTCTCCCGTTAGGGAAGCGGGAGGACGATGACGGGGCGGTCGACACGGGCGAGGAGGTTTCGGGCCGTCGACCCGATTCCGTCGCTGTCGTCGGAACCACGATGTGGGCCGATGAGGAGTTCGTCCGGGTCGTGCTCGTCGACAGCCGCCAGTATCTCCGTCACGGGCTCGCCTTCCCGTGTCTCCGTTGCGGGCATAAACGACGCGAGCCGCGAGCGGGCGACGTTGACGGCGTCACCCGCGTCACGTGATGGAGCATCGGGGTCGCGGACCGCGACCACGACGATGTCGTCGTCACCTGCCGGGTCGAGCCGGTGCTGGAGGTAGTCAGCGGCGGCCGCGGTGACGTGAACCGAGCTTGTGGCGAGCAGAAACGTCGTCATGGACGACTCTGTGGCGTCGCTCGGCTTCGGGCTTTCGTTCGTCAGCAACGCACCAAGGACAACTATACAGGTAGCAACAGAATCGCGGGCGTAGCATACACATAGTGAGTGGCTACTCATACACGGGACTCCTTGCGAAGCCATGACCCTATCCGAAACCCCGGACCCGGTACGGTTCGTCTGTCCGTTCTGTGAACGGACGTTCGACCGGCCCCAATCAGTGTGTGATAGCTGCGATAGCACAGTCGTCGTCTCCGTGGAAAGTCAATCAGTGTACGACAGCATCCTTCCGATGTGTGGACAGTAGGAGGGGTAGGACATGACGTTCCGGTCGTCTGTCACGCGCACCGACGGGCTTACATACAGCCCAACCTGTACCCGAGAGCGTGCGCGTCGAGAACAGTTTCATCGGTACCGACGGCGTCGGGGAGAAGACCGAGCAGTCCATCTGGGAGCAGGGCGTCACTCACTGGGACGAATTCGAACCGTCCGTCGTCGGCGGCCAGCGCGGCGACCGGATCCAGCAGTTCATCGACGAGGGTCGGGACCGGATCGCCGAGACCGACGTTACCTACTTCGACCATGCGTTTCCCAGCAGCGAGCGCTGGCGGTTATACGAGACCTTCCGCGACCGGGCCTGTTTCTTCGACATCGAGACGACCGGACTCGACCAGGACCGCAATCAGGTGACAACAGTGAGTCTCCATCAGGGCGGAGAAACACAGACGCTCATCGCCGGCGACGACCTGACCGCCGAGAACCTCCGGGCCGCCTTCGACGGCGCGGATCTGCTGGTGACGTTCAACGGCAAGCGCTTCGACGTGCCCTTCCTCGAAGCGAACTTCGACGTCGACCTCGACCGCCCGCATCTGGACCTGATGTACACCTGCAAGAAGATCGGACTCTCCGGCGGGCTCAAGCAGGTCGAGCAAGATATCGGTATCGAGCGGGACCGACCGGATATTTCCGGTCGGGACGCGGTACGGCTCTGGCGGGAACACGAACAGGGCCGAGACGGTGCACTCGAAACGCTGGTGTCGTACAACCGAGAGGACACGGTCAACCTCAAGACGCTGGCCGAGACCGCTACCGAGCGGCTTGATGAGCGGATTTTTGTCGGGTGATTTCAGGGACGAGAACCGTCAACACACCCCCTTTGTTTCGAGTGGAGTGGGAAAGTGTGACAGTGTTCCGTAGCGCCCTAATGAGGCCGAGCGTGTCGAGCTATCGACTCCAGAATGGCGTATGCCCGTGTCCGAAGACGATAGAAGCCATGTGCCAAGCAACGAGTTCGAGGAACAGCGCCGTATCCTGCCCTGTTCCAACGCCGTAGAGCAAGGGGAGATACAGCAGCGGCAACATGACCGCTGCCCAGAACGCAAACGGTCGGACACTGGTGAGCGTCACAGTCCAAGCCCCGCGAACCGCAAACGCGAGCGTCTCGAGATATGGACTGCGGTCCGTCGGTCGCAGTCTGTCAGCGTCGCTCTGGTGCGGAAGCGGAGGGCTATCGCCGCTCGATGACCCCACCGTCACTCCCCCTGTCTGGCCTCGGTATCATTGGTTGAATCAACAGTATACCGCACCTAATCCGTGGTCACTACACAGATAGGCGACTGCGCCAGCGTGTCTATGTGTATTTACCCCTCCGTTCACTGTCATGTCTGTTCGGAAAGGAATTACACTGGATTCACGGCGCCCCCACAATCCGGACACGTGGCGAGCATCCGCGGCCAGTCGCCGTCCGTGTCGTACGCGATGACGAGATTCGCCGCGGGAATCGTCACGTCACAGGCCGGACACCTCCCCAGCGGTGGGTCGGCTGTTTCTATGTCACTGCTCCACATACACAGAGCTACGCACTCAGGACATATTGTTACCAGCCACCTACGGAGTGTACGGCAGTCTTAGGTGTCGTCGTCCTGCGGCGGCCGCTTCGATAACCGGTCAAACCGACGCTGGGCCTCGCTCGCCCGGTCGGCGGTTTCCTCCGGTTCAGGGCTTACATCCGCGAGCGCCGAGTCCGCAACGGTGATCTCCAAAACCACGTCGGCCGTCCGCGCATCGGCCGGCAGTTCGGTCGCCTCAATGTCGAGGGCGGACAGTCCGTCCTCGGTGTCTACTTCCAGCGTGGCGATGCCGTTCTCGATTCGGTCGACAATGGCGGTGTAGGTTCCGTCAGGTAGCATCAGTAACTCCGTTCCAGTACGGTCTCGTTGTTGGCATCGATCACGGTCACAGTGTCGCCGCCGTTGTTCCATATCGGACGCTCCGACCCCCAGTAAAGATCGGTGTCCGTGTCGGTACCGCTGCCGGTGTGGAGGGTCACGGTCTCGTCCGGGCCGAGCGTGAATCCGTCGGGGACGGTGTAGGTGTGGTCGGCTTCGTCACTGACCGTCCAGCCGCCCATGTCCAGCGGCTCCGCACCCGCGTTCCGGAACACGACGTACTCGTCGTTGAGGTTGTCCCAATCGTCGCCCGCCGCATCAGCGTGGACCCGGTCGATGATCAGGTCGCCGCTCGTGTTCTCGGTGGGCGTTCCACCGTCGGTCACGGCTGGCGTGTCGGTCGCGGCCGGCGTATCAGTCCGTGGGGACGAGCGGGGCAGGTAGGTCGCTCGCTGGGTAACCGGTTCGGTCGTACCCGGCGAAATCGGGTCCCCGAATCGCAGTGACAGCGGGTCCGTCGGCGCTGCCCGCTGCGTGCTGACGGTCACGGCAGTCCCGTTGCTGGTCAGGACGGTATCCCCGTGGGTGGCGGTCCAGTACGTCGGAACCGAGCGCGCCGAAAGCCGCTGGAGGGTCTCGTTGTCCGGGTGGCCGTACTGCGAGTCGTAGGCGCTCGATACCACGACCGTCCGGGGGCTGGCGGCGTCCAGCAGCGACCCGCTCGTGCTTGATGCGCTGCCGTGGTGACCGGCTTTTAACACAGTGGACCCGAGTGTCGCTCCGTAGGTATCGACGAGATACGCCTCCTGGTCGTCCTCCGCATCGCCGGTAAAGAGGAAGCTCGTCTCGCCGTGCTCGATCCGGAGGACGATGCTGTTCTCGTTTCGGGCTCCGTTTTCGAGATAGGGGTCCGGCGGGCCGAGTACGGTCGTCTCGACGCCGGAGAACCTGATCCGGTCGCCCTCGCGCGTCTCGTACAGCGTCACGTTGTGGGCTTCGACGGCGTCGAGGTACCGCTCGTAGGTCTGCGTGCTCGCGGCGATACCGGGGTCGTACACCGCACCGACGCCGTTTTTCTCGGTCTCGTAGTGCCTGATGACGGCCGCGTTACCGCCGATGTGGTCGGCATCGTTGTGCGAGACGACGAAGTGGTCGATGCGGTCGATGCCCTGTCGGTCGAGATACTGCAGGACGTACTCGCCGTCGTCGGTGAAGTCCCCAGAGTCGATGAGCATCGTCTCGTTGTCGGGACTGACCAGCACGGTCGCCACTGACTGGCCGACGTTGATGAAGTGGACCTCTAGCGTCCCGTTCGCCGCGGCCGGCGAGGAGGCATCCGGCGTCGCCGTCTCGGTCGCGGTCGGCGAGTTCGTGCCACCGTCCACCCCGTTGGCCACGAACCCGCCACAGCCAGCAAGCACCAGCAGTACTGCGACGATCAGGGCGGCAACCCCGCGACTCTGTACCATTCCGTCTATCTACGTGGCCGAGTTATTTGGTATCACCTACCAACTACGTACCACGGGACAGGGCGTGTTGTCGCTATCTCCGAATGACCGTACGCTGTTCAGTAGTTCGCGGCCTCGGGCGTCTGCGGCGAGTCCGTCGGCCGCAGCAGGTGGACGCGGCCCGCAAGGAACCCGAGCAAGAGGCCGGTGAAGTGTGCGATAAGCGCGACACCGGGATTTGCGGTCGCAAGCGTGATCGCGGTGGCGACGACGCCGGCCAGCGCTAACTGGACGCGCGGCGCGAGTTCGAAACCCCCGATGACGGTGTCAGTCAGGCGATTGGCGGCGAGCAGATAGCCAAAGAGGCCAAACACCGCGCCGCTGGCCCCGAGGACGGAGACGTGGCTGACCATTCCGGGAACGAACGGGCCGACGAGACTGGCTATCGAGACCTGCGAAACCCCGGCGAGTGCGCCGGTCGAAACGAAGAAGGCGTGGAACCGGAGCGGCGAGGTCTGGCGTTCGAGGACGACACCGGCGAGCGCCAATCCGACAGCATTTGCAAGAAGATGCGACAGGCCGGCGTGTGCGTACACACTGGTGACGAGCGTCCAGGGGCGACTGAACAGCGGCGGGGAGAGGGCGAACAGACTCCGCGGGGCGGTCACCACGCCGACGGCCTGCTGTGCGAGGAACACAGCACCGATGACCGCCAGCGTGACCACGGTCGGGCTTTGTCGCAGCGGCTTCATTGTGCCGATATTGTCGCTCTCGACACAAGAAACGCTCGGACACCCCGAACCGTTGCAGAACGCATACGTGGCAGCGTGGCGTTACGTCGCATATGTCCGAACTGACCGACACCCTCACTGCGGCGTTCGCAGACGAGACCGACGACGAAATCGCACAGGCAGCCGCCGAGAACATCGCCGACTTTGCCGAGGAGTACGACGAGGACCTGACGAGCGACCGCGTCACTGACCTGCTCGCGGCCGCGCCCTACGATGGATTTCAGCGCCGGTTCAACTGGATCGTCGGCGAACTCGCCGCCGAGAACGAGGACTGCACCGACTCCCGAGCGTTCCGTATCGACGGGTTCGGCGAACTCGCCGCCGACCCGGACATCGGGACCTGATCGGGTGCATGCCTGGCGGCACCTACACGCTGGTACTCGAACGGGGCACCAGCGGGTCGATTGCAGTCGGCGCGCTTGGTGAAATCACGTTCCCGGCAGGCTGGTACGCCTACACCGGGAGCGCGCTGGGCAGCGGCGGCTTCGGCCGCATCGACCGCCACCGCGCGGTCGCCGCCGGCGACAACGACACCCGGCACTGGCACATCGACTACCTGCTCGGTGACGCGGCGACGACCGTCGAACAAGTCGTGACGACCGAGGCCGACATCGAATGCGCCGTCGCCAAGCGACTCGACGGTCCGACAGCGGCGGGGTTCGAGGGTATCGACGCCTTCGGCTGTTCTGATTGTGACTGTCGTTCCCACCTGATACACCACAAGCAGCGGGAGACGCTGGTCGATGCGGTGACTGCTGCCCACGAGGCCGCTCAAGAAGAGACAGCAACCACGACCGAGTAGTCAGGAGATGTGAATCGCGGGCTTGTTCGGTCGCGCTTTGGCCGCGAGGTCGTCGTCGGGCGTGGCCCGCCGGACGACGACGTCACAGCCGAACTCATCTTCGAACAGCCACGCGGCCTGCTGGAGCGTGTCGAGTTCGCGCCCGCCGTCGATAATCGGTTCGAGCCCTGCCCCACGGTCGGCCAGTCGGTCGGCGAACTCGGCGGCTGTGTCGCCGTGCTGTTTGATCTCTTCGTCGGCCATGATTTCACCGACGATGGCGTCGTCGGGGTCCGACTCGCGGGCGATCTCGTAGGCCCGGTACTTCCAGTCGGCGGCGACGACGAGTTCGATCTCGTTCGGTTCGTCGATGTCGACGACCTCCGTGATCTCACGCACGTCGTCGAGCGTCCGCCGGACTACCTGCCGCTCGATGCGGTAGTCGTCCACGTCCCGGAGCGGCTCCGGCCACCGGCTCTCGGCGACGAGGCCATCCTCGTCGAGCAGTTGCCACATCTCCTCGGCGAGGAACGGTGCGATAGGTGCGACTAAGCCGGCGAGCACCCGCAGACCCCGGCCGTAGGCGAACTGATACGGGCGGTCGTAACCCGCGTAGCGCCCCAGTAGCCGGGCGAAGCGCTGTATCTCGCCGATGACGCGGTGGAAACGGAAGCGGTCGTACTCCTCGGTGACAGCCGCGATTGTCCGGTCGATTTCCCGCTCCAGGTACGCGTCGTGGTCGGTGCTCCCGGTCCGTGTCTCCGTTCGGTCAGTGTATTCCGTGACAAGGCGATACAGTGTCTGCTGGAAGTCGTAGGCCGTCGAGACATCCTTCACCGTCCACTCGAAGTCCTGCGAGGGGTGGGCCGCCGAGAGGACGAACAGCCGCGTCGTTTCGGCCCCGTACTCGTGGGGCGCGATGTCGTTGCCCTTCGATTTGGACATCTTCTCGCCACCGTGGAGCACCGTGCCCTGATTGATTAGCCGCTCGACCGGTTCTTCGCGGTCAAGCAGACCGATGTCCGAGAGCGCCCGGGCAAAAAAGCGGATGTACAGCAGGTGGAGGACGGCGTGTTCTTCGCCGCCGACGTACACGTCTACCGGGAGCCACTCGTCGGCAGTCGCCTGGTCGAAGGGCGCTGATTCGAAGTGCGGCGACAGGTAGCGCAGGAAGTACCACGAGGAGTCGACGAAGGTGTCCATCGTGTCCGTCTCCCGCACCGCGTCGGCCCCGCAGTCGGGACAGCTCGTTTGCTTCCACTCCTCGGCCGCATCGAGGGGATTACCCGTCATCTGGACGTAGTCGGGCAGTTCCACCGGGAGGTCGTCTTCCGGAACTGGGACGTGGCCGCAGTCGTCGCAGTGGACAATAGGAATCGGCGTCCCCCAGTAGCGCTGCCGCGAGATGAGCCAGTCCCGCAGGCGGTAGGTCACCGCGGACTCGGCGGCCTCGTGTTCTTGCAGGCGCTCGCGGGCAGCGGAGCTGGCGAGACCGTCGTACTCGCCGCTGCTCGTGAGCATCCCGTCACCGGTGTACGGAGCGTGGGGGAGGTCCGTCCCACTGCCGTCGACCGGTTCGACAGCCTGCTCGACGGGCAGGCCGTGTTCGTCGGCGAAGGCGTGGTCCTGCTCGTTGTGGGCCGGGACGCCCATGACCGCGCCTGTGCCAACATCGTCCAGTACGTACGCGGCGACGTACACCGGGAGTTCCTCGCCGGTGTACGGGTGAGTCGCGGTGAGGTCCGTCTCGATACCGCTCATCCCGGCGTCGTCCGTATTTGCTACGGATTCCACGTACTCGGCGATATCGTCGTCCTCGTCGGCCAGTGTTCGCGCGAGGTCGTGGCCCGGCGACAGCGCCAGATACGTCGCGCCGTACACCGTATCGAGCCGCGTCGTGAACGCCTCGACGATTTCGTGGTCGCCGTGGCCGACGGTAAACGAGACGCGAGCGCCCTCCTGGCGGCCGATCCAGTTGCGCTGGCTGTCCCGAACGCCGTCGGGCCACCCCTCAAGGTCGTCCAGCCCGTGATACAGCTCCTCGGCGTAGTCGGTGATGGCGAAGAACCACTGGTCGAGGTCGCGCTGCTCGACGCCGGTCCCGCAACGCCAGCAGACGCCGCCGCCGTGGGTGTGGCTGTGGCCGGTGTTGGCGGTCGTCCCGCCCTCGTCTGCTTCCGGGGGCGTTTCGACCTGCGCGTCGGCAAGCACCGTCTCGCAGTCCGGACACCAGTTCACCGTCGCCGCGCCGTAGTCCACCAGCCCCGCGTCGTAGAACTGGGTGAACAGCCACTGGTTCCACTGATAGTATTCGGGGTCACAGGTGGTTATCTCCCGGGACCAGTCGTACCCAAACCCCATCTCCCGGAGGTCGTCTTTCATCTGGGCGATACACGTCCGGGTCCAGGACTCGGGGTCCGTGTCCCGCTCGTAGGCCGCGTTCTCCGCCGGCAGGCCGAACGCGTCCCACCCCATCGGGTGAAGCACATCGTCTCCGCCCATCCGCCGATATCGGGCGTACGCATCGGTGATGGCGTAGTTCCGGATGTGTCCCATGTGCAACGAGCCGGAGGTATAGGGGAACATCCCCAGCACGTACGTCGGGTCGTCGGCGTCAGTGGAGCATTCGAAGACTCCGTCTCGCTCCCAGGCCTGCTGCCAGTACTCTTGAACCCGGGCGTGGTCATATCGGCGCGACATTTGCTACCTCGTCCTGTGCCTGCCGCGCACATGAGTGTTCGGCTAGGGAAGGCGGCTGGTCCCGATTGGACTGCTTCTGTTCGAATTTGATCCGCTCCTGCGGGCAGAAACAAGTCCAGAGAAAGTTGTTCCTAGTTCATTCCTCGCCGGACTCGTAGTGCTCGCCAGCGGCTTCGGGCAGGCGGGTCTTCCCCACCAGCGCGAGGACGACAATGACGGCGACGAACGGAATCGTCTGGACCAGCGAATCGGGGACGGCGATCACATCGGCCGTCTGGAGGCGCAACTGGACGGCGTCGAGCCCGGCAAACAGCGTGGTCGACAGCAGGGCACCGACCGGGTTGTAGTTGCCGAACAGATAGGCGACGATGGCGATGAACCCCTTGCCGTTGACCATCGTCGGCCCGTTGCCGGTGAACTGGCCGATGTTGATCGCCAGCGCGGCCCCACCCATCCCCGAGAGAACACCGGAGAGGAGCACGGCTGCGTAGCGGACGCGGGACACGTCGACGCCGGCGGTGTCCAGCGCCTTCGGGTTCTCGCCGGCGGCCCGGACCCAGCGGCCGAAGGTCGTGCGGTTCAGCACGTACCACGACGCCGCCACGGCGAGGAACATGATGTACACCGCGGGCGAGGCGTCGAACAGCGCGCCGAAGAACGGAATATCGGCCAGCGCCGGGACCGTTATCGTATCGAAGGTGCCGACGTTACTGGTGTTTGGCCCGCCGTAGAACACCTGTGAGGCGAACGGCGCGAGGCCGAGCGCGATGAGCCAGACGGCCAGACCGGCGATGATCTGGTCGGCGCGGAACTCGATACAGACGACGGCGAACACGGCAGCGAGCAGCGTCGAGGCAACGATGCCGATGAGGAACCCGAGCCACAGCGAACCGGTGGCGTCGGCTCCGAAGATGGCTGCGAAGGCCGAGATGATGAGCAGCCCTTCGAGCCCGATATTGATGATCCCGCTCTTCTCGGCGAAGATGCCGCCAAGCGCGGCCAGCACAATCGGGACCGAGAGCCGCAGCGTCGAGGACAGCGTCGATTTCGAGGCCAGCACCCAGAATATCTGTCCGGGGGTCGATGCCGGCGCGAAGAGGCCGAACCCGGCAAGCACGGCCAGTGTGAGGAACGCCGCGGCGGCGATGAACAGCCGGCCTGACGCCGATAAGAGTCGATCCATGGCGCTGTCGTCAGTCATCAGCACCACCTCCCGCGGTCGCGGTGGCCGGACTGTCGGGCTCGCGTGTTGCGAGCCGCCGGCCGATGATACGGAAGAACTCCGGCATCGCGACGAACAGAATGATAAGTCCCCGGAGGACGCCGACCAGCTGTGGCGGCACGTTGGTCGCGAACGCCACCACGTTCGAGCCGGACTTGAGGACGCCAAAGAGGAGCGCGGCGAAGACGGCCCCAATGGGGTTGTTGCCGGCAAGGATAGAGACGGTGATCCCGTCGAAGCCGTAGCTCGGGATACCGGTCTGGAACTTCCCGAGCGTCATCATCACGAACACAGCCCCGCCGATACCGCCGAGCGCGCCCGACAGCGTCAGCGACTTCAGGATGGTCCGGGCGGAGTCGACGCCGCCGTACTCCGCGGCCGCGGGCTGGATGCCAGCGGTCCGCAGGTCGTAGCCGAAGGCCGTGTGTTCGAGCAGGTAGTAGACACCGCCGACGAACACGAGCGCAATCAGGAGCGCGAGCAAGGAGAAGTCCGTCCGCGGGTCGAACAGGATCGAGGGGAACTGCCCCTCAACGGGCAGTGTTCGGGTCTGTGTCGCCTGACTCGTCGGGTCGGCGAAGTGGTTCCGGACGAGATACAGCGAGACCCGGACAGCGACGAAGTTGAGCATGATAGTGGTAATTACCTCGTTCGCGTCGGCGTAGGCTTTCAACGCACCGGGTATCGCACCGTAGAGGCCGCCGCCGATCGCGCCAGCGAGCAGCCCGAGCGGAATAAACAAGACGAGTGCGATCGTCCCAGAGACGAGCGAGCCGGCCCATAGCACCGTCAGTGCGGCCGCCAGCGCACCGATGATAAGCTGGCCCTGTGTCCCGATGTTGAAGATGCCAGCACGGAACGCTAAGGCTACCGAAAGCCCGGTAAACACCAGTATCGTCGTCTCGCGTAGCGTCGCCGCGAACTGCGCGTTCAGCGGCGACCAGCCGCCGGCGAAGGGATCGCCCAGCGCGCCGAGAAACAGCCGGTTAAACACGTAGAACGGGTCGTAACACAGCGTTGTGGAACCGAAAGTGAGTACCGGGGACCGACACGTCGCCATCAGTCCCGCGGCGGTGACGATGACCGTTCCGACGACGATAGAGAGCAACAGCGCCGAGACGGCGATGAGAATCCGCTCGCCGACCGAGGTCTGACCCAGTCTGATGAGTCGCTGTCGATACTGTGACCACCGGTCGTCCGAGTCCGGTGCCGGCGGATCGTCGCCGTTCCGCGATGGGGCGTCGTCGGTCATCGGTGACCCTCCCCGTTCGCCGCAATGGTCGGGACGGCGTCAGGTTGCTGCCCGGCCATCAGCAGTCCGAGCTGTTCCTCGGTCACGCGCTCGGGGTCGACGATGTCGACGATCTCGCCCTCGTAGACGACAGCGAGACGGTCCGAGAGCGACTGGACCTCGTCGAGGTTCGAGGAGATGAGCAACACGGCCCGGCCCGCTTCGCGGAGCGCGTTGATCTGGTCGTGGATGAACTCCATCGACCCGACGTCCACGCCGCGGGTGGGGTGGGAGGCGACGACGAGACGCGGGTCCCGGGCGAACTCCCGGCCGACGACGAACTTCTGCTGGTTCCCCCCGGAGAGGGACTTGGCGTGGGCGTCGGCATCCGGCGGCCGAACGTCGTACTCTTCGATTATCTCTTCCGCGTGGTCGCGCGTGTGGTTCCAGTCGATACGCCCCTTCGAGGTGTAGTCGGCCGCGTGCTGGCTCCCCAGCAGGCCGTTCTCGACGAGGTCGAAGTCCATCACCAGTCCCCGCTCCTGTCGGTCTTCCGGGATGTAGGCCAGCCCGGCCTCGATGCGTTCCCGGCGGCTGTCGGTGGTCCGGTCGACATCGTCGTACGTGATCGTTCCCTCGTCAGGCATCTGGAGCCCGGTAATTGCCTCGACCAGTTCCGACTGGCCGTTCCCATCGACGCCAGCGATTCCGAGTACCTCACCGGCCCGGACCTCGAGCGAAATCCCGTCGACCGCGCGGACGCCCCGGTCGTCCTCCACGACGAGGTCCTCGACGTCGAGGATAGATCGGCCCGGCTCGGCTGGGTCCCGGTCGAGGTCCAGCAGCACCTCCCGGCCGACCATCATCTCGGCCAGTTCTTCCCGAGTGATGTCGTCGGCCGGCACCGTCCCGACGTTTTTCCCCTCGCGCAAGACCGTGATTTCGTCAGCAGCCTCCATCGCCTCGCCGAGCTTGTGCGTGATGAAGATAATCGTCTTGCCCTGGTCGGTCAGCTCTTCGAGGACGCGAAAGAGGTCCTCGACTTCCTGTGGCGTGAGCACTGCTGTCGGTTCGTCCAGAATCAGGACATCCGCGCCGCGGTAGAGCGCTTTGAGGATTTCGACGCGCTGCTGGACGCCGACACCGACGTCTTCGATGCGGGCGTCGGGGTCCACGTCGAACCCGTACCGCTCGGACAGTTCACGGACCTGTTTGCGGGACTGTTCGCTGTCGACTGTGAGTCCAAGCCACTTGCGGGGCTCGTTCCCAAGCGTGATGTTTTCGGTGACGGTCATCGGATCGACCAGCATGAAGTGCTGGTGGATCATACCGACACCCTCGTCGATGGCGTCGCGCGGCGAGTCGAACTGCTGTGTCTCGCCGTGCACGTTGACCGTCCCCTCGGTGGGCTGGTAGAGCCCGTAGAGGACGTTCATCAGGGTGGTTTTGCCCGCACCGTTCTCGCCGAGCAGTGCGTGAACCGTCCCCTTCTCGACCGCCAGATCGACGTCGTCATTCGCGACTACCCCCGGAAACCGCTTTGTAATACCATCGAGGTGGACGGCCTGTTCCATACTCTGAGCCGTTACCGTCCCGGTGTTTTAACTTCACGGTTCCACATGTCTGGCAAAAATATGCGGCAACTGCGTGTGTGGTCGCGGTGACTCAGACGGATTGTTGATATTATTTTCGGATAGTTCCGACCGCGGGGGCGGAACAGACGGCAAATCGCTCTAACAACCGGTCTCAGGCGTTGTCGGGGTCAGTCGGCACGCTGATGTCGCCGTCGATGATGCTCTGGCGGACCGCGGACACCTCGTCTTTGACGCCCTGTGGGATCTCCGAGCCGAGCTGCTGGCCGTACACTGCTTCGACACCGTTCTGTTCGAGGCCGAGCGTGTTCACAGCACCGCCCTCGAAGTTGTCGTTGACGACCGATTCGACCGACGTGTACACCGCGTTGTCGACGCGTTTGACCATACTCGCGAGGATGACATCGCTGAAGTCCGATTTCGTGACCGACTGGTCGCGGTCGACGCCGACTGCGAAGCGCTCCGCCTCCTGAGCCGCACGGAACACGCCAGTCCCGGTGTTACCGGCCGCGTGGTAGACGATATCCGCACCCGATTCGTACATCGAGAGGGCCGCCTCCTGCCCCCCGGAGGGGTCGTTGAAGTCGCCAACGTAGGCTGTCTGGACGTCGACGTCTTCCTCCGCGTGCTTGACGCCAGCTTTGTAGCCGGCTTCGAAGCGGCCGATGAGGTCGCCCTCGACGCCGCCGACGAAGCCGACGCTCGTGGAGTCGCTTTGCGTGGAGCCGGTGCCAGCCGAGAAGTCCTGACTGGTCAGCTTCGCGGCCATCAATCCAATGAGGAACGAGCCCTGATGCTCACCGAACACGTAGGAGCCGACGTTGTCCGCCTCGACGACGGAGTCAACGATCATGAAGTTCTGCTCGGGGTATTGGCTGGCGGTCTCCGTGAGGGCGTCCGCCTGCAGGAAGCCGATACAGCAGACGAGGTCGTAGTCCGGGTTCGAGGACTGCGCGTACTGCTGTTGGAGGCTGCCGAAGTCCTGTACTGCTTCCGGCTGAGACTCGTCGTATTCGATGTTTAGCTCGTCCGCTGATCGGATAGCGCCGGTCTGGGCCTGGTCGTTGAACGACCCGTCACCGAGTCCGCCCGTCGCGTACACCATTCCGACACGGGCGGCCGGACCGCTGTCGCCGTCGCCACCATCGCTGTCGGTGTCCCCGCCGTCACCGCCGCTGCCGTCGCCGCCATCGCCACCGAGGCATCCGGCTAACCCGATTGCAGTTGCGGTACCAACACTACTGATGAACGTGCGTCTGCGCTGTGACATGTCCCACCAGCGGTGTCGGTAGGCGTTAAAGACTTCGGTGTCGCACATTCGCCACATCGGCGACAAATCACGGCAAGGCGGGCCGATCGGCTTTCGAAACCGACGCCGCGGGCATTTTATGTACTGGGTGTGAACGGCTGGCAATGACAGTCTGGTCACGTTCACACAGCAGCAACTGGCAGGCCCTGACGGGACCCAACACGCGGTGACCACCGTCGTCTTCTGGGCGCTGGTCGCCCTCGCGACGGTTACTGGGCTGGTGACAGCCTGGACACTCGGTGCGAACAGCAACTCACCGCCGTTCGCCCCGGCTATCGGTGCGAACGCTATCTCGACGATGCGCGCCGCCTTCCTGATCGGCATTCTCGCCGCAATGGGCGCACTGACTCAGGGGGGCAGTATCTCGGAAACGGTCGGCGCTGGCCTCATCGATGGCGTCGCGATCACCTCGCTCGCAGCCGTCGCCGGGCTGTTGACTGCGACGGGATTCATGGCCTTCGGTATCTACTCGGGCTATCCCGTTCCAGCGGCGTTCGCGACGACGGGCGCGATGGTCGGCGTCGGCCTCTCGCTCGGGGGCGACCCAGTGTTCGACACCTACCGGCGGATCATCACGTTCTGGCTGCTCGTCCCGCCTGTCTCGGGGAGCCTGGCCTATCTCACCGCGACGGTGTTGCGTCGGGACGACATCCCCGAGACGGTCGGCGTCCCGCTGCTCGCCGGCGTCGTCGGGGGCATCGTCGCCAACGTCCAGTTGAGCATCATCCCGTCACCGGCCGGCACCGACCAGGGCTCGCTGTCCGGCTTTGCCGCGATGGTCGCCGGGACGGATATTGCCGCCGTCGTCGCGACACTGCTGGTCGCCGCCGGGAGCTTCTACTACATCCGCCGGCAGACGCAGGCCTCCGTCGACAAGGGCATCAAGACCTTTCTCGTCGTGCTCGGCAGTGTCGTCGCCTTCTCTAGTGGCGGCAGTCAGGTCGGCCTCGCGACCGGACCACTGGAAAACCTCTATGGGACCGAACTTGGCCTCCCCGGGATCGTGTTGCTGGCGCTCGGCGCAGTTGGTATCCTCGGCGGCGCGTGGATGGGCGCGCCCCGCCTGCTACAGGCGACCTCCCGCGAATACGCGCAACTCGGCGTCCGCCGCTCCATCGCGGCGCTGGTCCCCGGCTTCATCATCGCGCAGGCCGCTATCGCGCTGGGGATCCCAATCTCGTTCAACAACATCATCATCTCCGGCGTCATCGGCGGCGGCCTGGCCGGCGGTTCTGCCGGCGTCTCTCGCCGGAAAATAGGTGTGACTGTCGGATTCTGGCTCATTACGCTCGTCACCAGCGTCGTGATCGGCTTCGGCCTGTATCAGGTGCTGGAAGCGGTCCTCGGCAGCCAAGCCTGAAGGGTGCCCGCGTGCTGCGTCCGGGTCGTCGGCGTCCGTGACTACCGGACGACCGTCACCGTCACCGGCGCTTCACTGACGACCGCCGTCGCCACCGTTCCGAGCAACCGCCGGGCGATCTCGTTTCGCGTCCCGCCGTGGCCACCCATCACCACCTGGTCAACGTCGACCGCCTCGACGTAGTCCAGAATCGTCTCTGCCGGGTCACCGGTCTCGACGGCCGTTTCGACCTGCTGGCCGACCTCGTCGGCCTGCTGTGACGCCCGGTCAACGAGCTTCGTGGCCCGCTCGTCAGCCGCCGCCCGGCGATCCGCACCCGGTTCGAGCATCCCGCCTTCGCTCATTCCCGTATCGAGTGGCGCAACGACGTTCAGGACTGTAATCCGGCAGTCGAACGTCTCCAGCGCGTACGTCAGCGCCTCGTCAGCCAGCGGTGACCCGTCCAGCGGGACGAGGACGTGTGTCGGTGTCATATGTTTTCTCTGGGAGGTAGCTACAAGTAGCCAGTGGCAAGCGAGTGCTTGCCAGACCCGTGTCACACCTGTTCCGCATGGATTCGAACCAGAGGAAGACTCCTTCGCTCGTCTTCCAAAGCTCGAATCCAGTAATTACGATCTCGTGGCTCGCGAGTTTGCTCGCCACAGAAATAGTCCATCCTGGATTCGAACCAGAACCAGACGTGCTCGCTTCGCTGTGCGCGACTGGCAGGGCCCGAATCAGTAACTACGATTTCGTGGCTCGCGAGTTTGCTCGCCACAGAAATAGTCCATCCTGGATTCGAACCAGGGTCGAAGCCCCCAGAAGGCTTCAGGATTGGCCACTACCCCAATGGACTGTGCGCACTCTACAGTATCGGGTGCCCCTTTGTAAGCGTTGCGCGATTCAGTCGGACATGAAGCGTGTCAGCAGCCCACACAACACCGCCAGGAGAACAATAGCGTCATGGCTACGCCAGACGGCCAGACATCGACAGCGCTTTTTCGGGGTGCTGTGCACACTCGCGTATGTACGTTGGACGATTCGTCGTCGTCAGTCCCGAGGTCGGTGCGTACCGCGTCTCCTCGCGCTCGTTCCCCAACCGCCAGGCAGTCCAGCGCGACGGGACAGTGACCGTCGAACCGACACCGGACGCGCCGGAGACGGACAACCCATACATCTCCTACAACGGCGTCCGCGTCACCGAGCGCGGCGCGGTCGTCGGTAACGGCTCCCACGTCGACCCAATCGCCGAAAAGCTCGAACTGGGTTATCCGGCGCGGGACGCCATCGCGGAGCCGCTCCTCTCGCTCGACTTCGAGAAGGACGACTACGACACGCCGCGGGTCGCCGGTATCGTCGGCGTCGACGCGGCGGACCCGACGACCAACGCCGACGGGCCGGGTGCGGTCATCGGGACCGTCCGCCGGGACGCGCTGCTCGTCGAGGAGGTCACCGAGCCGACGCTTGTGGCGACCTACGAGGAGAACAGCCCGACGGCGTTCGACCTGGCCGCGACTGACGCCAGCGAGGTAGCCCGCGAGGTGTACGACCACGAGTACGAGCACGCTGTCTGTTCGGCCGGCGTCGCGGGGTCGGCGGGCGAGTTCGACGTGGCAGTGCACAACGGGGAGTGAGCGGATGGCAGCAAACGCACCACGGACACAGATACTGAGCCAGGACCGACACTCAAGACCCCACAGGGGATAGACACTAGCAATGAAACTCGGTGTACTCTCTGATATTCATGGCAATCGGGTGGCGCTCGCGGCAGTGCTTGCGGATATGCCGTCGGTTGACGGACTGGTCTGTGCCGGCGACGTGGTCGGCTACAACCCCTGGCACGCCGATTGTGTCGACGCGATGCGCGGGCACACCGACGCGCTCCCCGCGGACGGTCCCTGGCCGACCGACGAAGTCCCGACAGTGATGGGCAACCACGACCGGGCGGTCGCCGCCGAGACACCGTTCGCGTTCAACGGGATGGCGCAGGCCGGCGTCGAACACGCCACGGAACAGTTGTCCGACGAGCAGATCGAGTGGTTGGCGGCGCTGCCCGACGAGCGCCGCGTCTGTGACGGTCGGGTGAAACTCGTCCACGGCCACCCGGACGATCCGGACCACTACACCTACCCCGAGGAGTTCGGGCCGGATCTGCTGGACGACGAGGACGTGCTCGTGATGGGCCACACGCACCATCAACACCACGAGGTATACGGGGACGGCGTCGTCATGAACCCCGGCAGCGTGGGCCAGCCCCGCGACAGGGACCACCGGGCTGCGTACGCGGTGCTCGACCTCGATGATTTGACTGTCGAGGAGCACCGCGTGGCCTACGACACGAGCGCGGTCATCGACGCGGTAGAGGACGCCGACTTGCCGCGGCAGATCGGCTTCCGGTTGACGCAGGGCCGGTAGCCATAGGAACTGCGCGTCGCTCGTCGCCGGCAGCCTGCAGATACTGCAGCGGGACGAGAGAATTTATGTCCGTGACCGCTACTGTGTCGCGTGGAGTCCCCATTCGAGGTCCTCGGAATTCCGCCGGACGCGGACGACGGGGAGATCGTCGACGCGTACCGCAAGCGGGTGAAGGAAGCCCACCCGGATCAGGGCGGCTCGACGGCCGAGTTCCAGACAGTCAAAGACGCCTACGAGCGACTACAGAACGGCTACGAGCCCGGGGACCCGCTGCCGGACGAGTCACCGACGGCCGAATCCGGGTCCGAGACCGAGGAAGCCCCGCCAGAACCGGACGATCCGCTGGTGGAGTTTCTCAACTTCGAGGTGCTGGAGGACCACGGCTGGGCGCTCGAAGACGAGGAGCTGTTCGCGAAAGCCGCGGACGCGAACCTGCAATCGACTGATTTCGGACGGTTCTACGTCGACCCGAACGACACGCTGCTGGAAGCGGCCGAAAAGAACGGCTTTGCGTGGCCGTTTGCCTGCCGCGGCGGCGCGTGTACGAACTGCGCGGTGGCGGTCGTCGACGGCGAGATGCCGTCGCCGGCGAGCCACATCCTGCCGCCTGAACTCACAGAGAAAGGCATCCGCCTGTCGTGTATCGCCGCACCGGTGTCTGACGACGCGAAGATCGTCTACAACCTGAAACACCTTCCCGAAGTCAGCGAACTCCTGCTGCCCGCGAGCCGGTTCGAGCAGGCCTCCTCGACCGATTAAAAAGAACCCAGCGTTCAGAACACGTCCTGCACGAGTGAGAGGGCCTGTTCGCGGTCCTCCCACGGGACGAACACGGAGACCGACGTGGCGGACGTAATCACATCATAGAGATGGATGTGCGCGTCGGCAAGCGGTGCGACGACTTGGTGCGCCAGCGCCGACTGGCTGGGGTCGCCGCCGGTGACGCGGATGACGGCGATTTCGTCCTCGACGGTGACCGACGAGAGCGTCTCGTCGTCGACGATGCGGGCGTGCAGCAGCGCCTCGGCTTCCTCGGCGTCGTCTTCGTCGACGTAGAACGTCAGCGAGTCCATCCCCGAGGAGTTGGCCTCGATGTTGATGTCCTCGTCCGCGATAGCGCCCGACAGATCCGCGAGGATGCCCGGGCTGTTCCGGATGGCCCGGCCGGCGACGGTCACACAGGCGATCGGCTGTTCCTGCAGATCGATGAGGTTCTGGAACTCACCCTCGATAGAGGTGCCACCGGAGAGCAAGTCGCCGTGCTGGTAGTGGACGACCCGAACGCCGAGGTCGTCGCTCTTGTATGACAGCGCTGACGGCGCGACCACCTCGGCCCCGCGGAACGACAGCGAACGGAGTTCGTCGACGGAGATTTTTCCGACGTTCCGAGCACCTTCGACGACGCGGGGGTCGCCGGTCATGACGCCCTCGACGTCGGTGACGATGACGACTTCGTCGGCGTCCATGTAGTCGCCCATCATCACGGCGCTCGTGTCGGAGCCACCACGACCGAGCGTCGTCACGTTGCCCTGGTAGTCCTCCGCGAGGAAGCCTGTGATGACCGGGACGACGTCCTTGAGCTGGCCGGCCAGCGCGTGGGCGCGCTTCTGTGTCTCCTCAACGTCGACCTCGCCGTACTCGTCGGTGATGATCGGCCAGTCCTCGCTGCCGGGTTCAAGGAAGACCGCCTCGATACCGCGGGCGGCGAGTGCACCCTTGAGCATCCGAACGGAGGTCCGTTCGCCCATCGAGACGATTTCGGCGCGGTCCGCGGAGTCGGCGTCGTAGTTGATCTCGTCGAGCAGTTCGTCGGTCGTGTTGCCCATCGCCGAGGCGACGACCGCGACCTCGTGGCCCTGCTGGACAGCAGCGGCAATCGAGTCCGCGGCCCGGTTGATGCGGTCGCCGCTACCGAGGCTCGTCCCGCCGAATTTGGCGACTACGCGCATGCTACCACCGTGCCCGTGTGTACGTGAACCATTGCCCTCGCGTTATCCGTCGCTCGGGATAACTGTGTTCATCTGTGACCGCGTCTCACTGTCAACAGTGACCGGCAGATTCCGTCGTGCGAAGCCCTGTTGCCGCGGAGGCGGGCGCAGTCCGGAGCGACCGACACACCGTTTATTTGCGTGGGGTTCCCACGCACATGTATGGATATCCGCGACGCTATCGAGGACGACGCTGAGCGACTGGCCGCCCTCGCCGACGGGCCGCCGGACGTGATGCGAAACCTCGTCCACGACCGTACCGTCCGCGTGGCCGAGGAAGACGACACCATTGTGGGGTTCGTGAGTTTCGACGCCGAGCGTGGGACCGTCCACGTGACGCAACTGGCCGGGTCGAGCGACGCCTGCAAAGAACTCCTGACTGACCCGATCGAGTTCGCACGCCGGGAACACATGACCGTCGAACTACTGCTCCCGGAGGACGAATCAGAGGTCCGCGACGCTGTTGAGGCGGTCGGGTTCATGTCCACCGGAAACGGTCCCCGGTTCGACGGGCAGGCGACGACACGCTACCGACTGGAGCCGGAGCGAGCGGAGCACTGACCACTGTCAGGAGATCGAAAGCCGCCAGCCGAGCGTCGCACACAGCCCGAACCCAAAGGCGTTGAGCGAGCCGTGGAGCGCAACCATCGTCGAAATCGTCAGCCCCAGCGATTGGCCGGTGAACGTCGAGACGCCGTAGCCGAGCGCAAGCGCCATTGAAACCGGCAGTGCGACCGCCGCGATGCCGAGCACGAGCCCCTGTAGTCGAGGACAGACCGGGACGACGCGACGGAGGACCACAACGCCGAAGGCCGCAACGGCGACGGTGAAGAGGGTCACTGCGACGACCTCCACCAGCGGCGAGAAGGCGATTCCGGCCGCGATGAGTGCCGGCCCGACGAGGATGACACCGACAACGGTTCGGAATCCCCGCGAGTGGTCAGCGAGGTGTCGGCCGGTCAGTCCTGCTGCGACTGGGAGGACGAACCCGGCGTAGTGGAAGTGGACTGCTGTTAGTCGGATGATGACGCGGTCGAACCAGAGCGTCAGGTCAAGATGGGCCAGCAGGAGCGCGACCGCGCCCACTGAGACGTAGGCGAAGCCAGCGTCGATAGCGGTCTCCGGGAGCACCAGACCGCCCCGAATCCGAGTCCGTGCAAGCGCCGCGAGTCCGAGGAGGCCGGTGACAGCCAGCCACGGCGTTGCGAGCACGGCGGCCAGCGGTGCTGGTGACGGGACGACCAGCGAGACCGCGAGCAGGAGCGCGCCGACCGGCTGGAGCCAGATGGCAGCGGTCGTGAACCGACTGGCAAGCGCCTCGAACGCTCCGGTCACCGCCGTTCGGAGGGCGAGCGGGACCAGCACGAGCGGCGCGAGTGCGAGCGCCCGCTCGATAGCGTCCAGTTCGCCTGTGGCCGTCATCACCAGCCAGACCACCGCTCCAAACACCGCGCTCAGGTCCGCCACGGCGATGCCCCGGATAGACGGCTGGGCGACGCTGGCGAGTGCTGGCTGCCGAGACCCAGCGGCGCGGTCGCTCATCGCGGCGGGTGCCGGTCGAGTCCGCGGACGATTCGGAGGTCGTCGGGCGTCCCGTCGCTGGCAGTCTGGTTCTGCGTGAACGTTCCGCGATAGCCGAGCATGTGGCCCACAAGGTCGTTCTCGACGGTCGCAGTGACGTGGTATCGGTCGTCGGTTTCGTCGTAGCGGTCACGTACCTCGACATCGGCGGCCAGCGGCCCCGGCAGGGGAACGTAGCGGTCGCCCAGACGAGCCCACTGCCGGCCGCCAGCGACCACGAGCGTGCCGTCCTCAACCCGCGGGTGGAGTTCGCTGGCGACCCGGCCGTGTGTTCCGAGAAAGTCCAGCAGTCGCTCGGCCTCGGCGTCCCAGACGGTCAGCGAGTCGAACAGGCGAGTGGTGTCGCCGAAGTCGAAGGCGCGGCGAGTCGTCATCGCCTCGTGACCCCCGTCCGTCGTGTAGGCCACCGTCGTCACCGAGAACGGCACGTCCTCGCCGGCTTCGGGGAACAGCATGTTCTGGGTCGTCATCGCGTACAGCGCCGGCAGGACCAGCGTTCCACGGGTGATATCCATCTCGCCGCGACCGACGCAGACCGTTCCATCGTCGGGAGCGAGGCTGTACCGGTCGCGGACCTTCGGATGGAGGTCGGCCGCGGCCTCGCCCAGCGCCCGCTCGTAGACGCCCGTCACAGTAACACCCGGATCGGTGGCATGCGTAATGCAATCGACAGCTCGACGGGAGCGCTCAGTCGTACCGCACTTCGCGTCTGTGCGTCCATTGGTTGCCTGTTCCCGGGGAAGATGGATATTTCTACTGGGTGGAAGACGGAAAATACTGAGTAAAGAGCCAGCGCAGTCAGTTTTCGACCAGAAAGTCTGGCAGGGCCTCGCCGTTGGCGGCCCGTTCGCCGACGTTACTTCTTTGAGAGGAACTTCCGGTAGAGGTACGCGACACCGAGACCGCCGGCGACCAGCGCCGGGACCAGTGGCGCGTCGGCGGCCTTCGACGCCTGTCGCCGAATCGTCTCAGTGACTGAGGATGGTTCTTCGATGAGGTCCAGCACGGCCTCGGTGCTGTTTGCGACCGGCTCCGGTTCGTTCCCGGCCTCGGCGGCTGCTTCGGGATCTTTGAGCAGGTGGCCCGTGGTCAGGCAGACGACCGACTCGTCGCTATCGATTTCGCCTTCGCGCCGGAGTTTCCGGAGGCCGGCGACAGAGGCGGCAGAGGCCGGTTCGACGCCGACGCCCTCGCCAGCGATATCACGCTGTGCTTCGGTGATTTCCTCGTCGGAGACGGCGACAGCGGTGCCGCCGGTCTCCCGGATGCCCGGCAGCGCCTTCGGCGCGTTGACCGGATTGCCGATTCGGATGGCGGTCGCGCGGGTCTCGACGTCCTCCCAGCGGCGGGTGTCCTCGTAGCCGTTCTCGATGGCTTCGACCATCGGAGCGGCTCCCTCGGCCTGCACACCGGTGAGTTTGGGCACCTGCTCCTCGGTGATTGCGCCGGCCTTGACGAGTTCGCGGAAGCACTTGTACAGCGCCGCGGTGTTGCCGGCGTTGCCGACCGGCAGGACGATTCGGTCCGGGTACTCACCGTTGTCGGCGTAGAACTCCTCCATGATCTCCAGCCCGATGGTCTTCTGGCCCTCTAGACGGAAGGGGTTCAGCGAATTGAGGAGGTAGGCTTCGCCGCGGGCGGCGAGGTCCTGCACGATATCGAGACACTCGTCGAAGTTGCCGTCGACTTCGAGGATGCGCGCGCGGTGGAGGCTCGCCTGTGCGATTTTCCCTGCGGCGACCTTCCCAGCGGGCAGGAGAACGAGCGTCTCCATCCCGCCGCGGGCGCCGTAAGCCGCCAGTGCCGCAGACGTGTTGCCCGTCGAGGCACAGGCCAGTCGGTCGACGCCGACCTCTTGGGCGACCCGGACACCGACGGTCATGCCGCGGTCCTTGAACGAGCCGGTGGGGTTCATCCCCTCGTGTTTCACGCGGAGCGCGTCGACGCCGATGTCCTCCTTCAGGCGCGGCATCTCGTGTAGCGGCGTGTCACCCTCGGGGAGCGTGACGCCCTTCTCGAAGGGCAGGGCAGCGTTGTATCGCCAGACACCCGACCCCTCGAACTCGTCGAAGGTCGGCAGGTCGTCGTAGCGGACCTCAAGCAGGCCGTCGCAGTGGTCGCAGGTGTAGCGAATCTCGTCGAAGGGAGCGAACGTCTCACCACACTCGATGCAGGCCAGCCAGACGCCGTCGTCGGCAACCGGCGGCACGTCATCGGTGAGTTGCAGGTCAGCCATTGTCGGGACCATGCCCCCAGTGGGCAAAAGTCGGACGGTTGCCGTCTATACCGGCGGCGCACACAGTGCGGCGGCTATCACTCACCGTGGCTGGCGTCGAACTCGTCAATACGGTGATGGACCACCGCAGTCCACTCGTCGAGGGTTTCGTGCATCAGTTCCCGGGCCTCCGACAGCGGTGTCGCAGTGTACTGGTAGACGTGGCCGCCACCGTCGAGGAGTCGCCGTTTGCGCGTCGCGAGCCCTTTCTCGCGGAGCGTCGACAGCGATCGGTTGATGTTCGAGCGGTCCCGACCGAGTTCGTCAGCGAGTTCCTCGACAGTGCTTGCAGGAGTCTCAAGCAATGTCTGATACGTCCGTACCTCGTGTTCTTGAACGCCGAAAACACAGGCCATCACGTCCGAGAGGGTCGGTTCGTCGTCCACCATCAGGTCGTGAAACTGGTCCGGAGACGGGTTGACAGACATACCCCTCTGTATTATTCCGACCCGGATAAACTGGGTCGTTACCTCAACCTCACCGCGACGGAGTCGTCACTGTCCGCGTTCATCCGATTCCGAACCGCCGACGGTAGCCCGAAAGGCTGATTATGAAAACCGCTCCTGGATGTATCAAAAAGTCCACTTTTTCAGCCGGAAGCGCCAGCTCTCAATCCCCGACGATGGCGAGTATTGTGAGAGATATTGCCAACCCCATCGAAAAGGGCACTGTTTCGGGTGGAAATAGCCCCGGAACGGAATGAAACTCGCCGAACAGACGTTCTCTTCTAAAATAATATCTCAACGAGTTACAGATCAAAAGTATTAATACTCGCTGACTAGTGTCACTTGAAAAGAAGTAAGCGTGTTTCTCCTCGTGGTGTCCGAGCTACGATGAGGATGCTAATACTTCCCGATCCCAGAAACCAATGAACTACAGGAGTTTCGACCACCTCAGTGCTGATACGCAGGAGTGGATCGTCGATCTACCAGACGACTTGGATCTGATCGTCGGAATACCCAGAAGCGGAATGCTAGTGTCAAACTTACTTTCGCTGCATCTCAATCTCCCGATGACGGATATCGACGGATTGCGGGAGGGCAGACTCCTACAGACAGGTGAACGGTACGACGGTGAGTTCGACCTCTCGGAGTTCTCGACGATACTCGTCGTCGACGACACCGTCTACACCGGCAGCGAAATGACCACCGCGCAGTCGACGATCGACGGCCTGGATCTGTCCGCGGACGTGTACTACGGCGCTGTGTACGTTGACGAGGGTTCCGAGCGGTTCGTCGATACGTACGCCCAGACCCTGGCGTTCCCGAGAGTGTTCGAGTGGAACATGATGCACCACGACTTCCTCGTGGATTCCTGTGTTGACCTAGACGGTATCCTCTGTCGCGACCCGACGCCGGAAGAGAACGACGACGGGCCGAAATACCGGGAGTTTATTTCGACTGTCGATCCGATCTGTGTTCCCTCGGTGGAGATCGGGAAGATCGTTACCTGTCGGCTGGAGAAGTACCGTAGCGAGACTGCCGCCTGGCTTGACGAACACGGGATCGAGTACGACGAACTGGTGATGATGCAGTACCCAGACAAGGCCACGCGGGTCGCTGCGGGTAACCACGGACAGTACAAGGCCGAGGTGTACCAGTCCTCGGACGCCAAGCTGTTCATCGAAAGCTCCCACTCCCAAGCGCGGACGATCGCCATGCAGACGAGCAAACCTGTCTACAGCAAGGAGCAAAACCGGATGCTCCAGCAAGGGTATCTGAACCGCGTCGCCAGAAACGGTCGGATGTCCATCGAGGCCGTCAAATCCGACCCACTCAGGTACGTCGATCAGCTCAGGTCAGACCCCGTCGACTTCGTCAAGCGGGCCTCGTCGGTCTTCCTCTGACTCGCGGTGGTCGCCCACCACCACGGCGTTACACGCTCGGCCCAAACGCTAACCACGAGATGCCCGTAGGTCCGACCATGGATTCGGGACCACTCTCAGAGACAGCCGTGCTTGTCACCGGAGCGAGTTCGGGTATCGGCGCGGCGACCGTCAGAAAGCTGGCACGTGACGGGGCCGATGTGGCACTGGTCGCCCGCCGGGAAGATCGCCTCACCGAACTGGCCGACGAAATCGCCGCCGAGTACGCCGTTGACACCCACGTCGTGCCGGCCGATGTCAGCGACCCGGCACAGGTCACGGCCGCCGTCGAGTCCACCGTCGACACACTCGGCTCGCTCGACGGCGTCGTCGTCAACGCCGGCGTCGGCCGCGGCTCGGACGTTGAGACGCTGTCCGACGAGCAGTACCGGACGATGATGGATGTCAACGTCGACGGCGCGTTCTACACCGCCCGCGAGTCACTGCCGCATCTCCGAGAGGGGGCCGGCTCGCTCGTGTTCGTCGGTAGCTTCGCTGGACAGTATCCACGGCCGTTCAACCCCGTCTACGCCGCGACGAAGTGGTGGCTCCGTGGCTTCGCCCACAGCCTCGCTGGTCAGGTCGGCGACGACGACATCGGTGTCACCGTCGTCAATCCTTCAGAGGTCCGGTCGGAGTTCAACTCCGAGGACGGAACGGCGTTCAACGAGCGGTTCGAGCCGGGCGAGGTGACCGAGCCCGAAGAGGTAGCCGACGCTATCGCCTTCGCCATGCGACAGGAGCCACCGACCATCATCAACAGCATCGACGTGTTCCGCCGGGACAAATTTAGCCACTTCTAAACCACCTTTTTCGGCGTCGGGTTCGAGTCGCGCTCTCCGAGCGCGCTCGAACCCCTCCTTGAAAAACGTGGGCGAAAAAGGCCGGACGCTCACTTCGTTCGCGTCCGGGGAAACCGCGCGCCGTCGGCGCGCGGTACAGTGGCCTCGCCCCAGACCGCTCTCGCTCAACCAGCCACACGAAATTTACCGACCAGTTGCTACGCCTGCTCGGACAGCCACACCAGCAGCCCTTTCTGGGCGTGCAGACGGTTCTCCGCCTGGTCCCAGACGACGGCGTTGTCCGATTCGATGGCGTCGTCGGTGACCTCCTCGCCGCGGTGGGCAGGGAGACAGTGCATGAACGGCCGGTCCCCGAGCAGGTCCGGCGTGATCTGGAACCCCTCGAAGTCTTGGAGTTTCTGGTCGCGCTTGTCCTCCTGCCCCATGCTGACCCACACGTCAGAGTACACCACGTCGGCGTCAGCCACGGCTGCTTCGGGGTCGTGGGTCGTCTCAGGCGCGTTGCCGAAGGCGGCGGCGCGGTCGGCCACGTCGTCGGCGATGCCGTAGCCTTCCGGCGTGGCGACAGTGAGGTCGAGGCCGACCATCGCCGCACCGATGACGAAGGACTGGCAGACGTTGTTGCCGTCGCCGACCCACGCCACGGAGACATCCTCGAAGTCACCGAACCGCTCGCGGATGGTCAGCAGGTCGGCGAGCGTCTGGCAGGGGTGAGCGTCGTCGGTCAGTCCGTTGATGACCGGGACTTCGGCGTATTCGGCCAGCTCTTCCGCGTCGGCGTGGTCGAACACGCGGGCCATGATGAAATCGACGTACCGGCCGAGCGCGCGGGCGGTGTCCTTGACCGGTTCGCCATGGCCCAGATGGATGTCGTCGGGGCCGAGGAACACGGCGTGGCCGCCCAGTTGCGTCATCCCCGTTTCGAAGGAGACTCGGGTTCGCGTCGACGGTTTCTCGAATATCATGCCGAGCGTCTGCTGATCGAGCAGGTCACTCGCGCTCCCCTCGCCGTGGTCGGCCTTGATGGCCGCGGCGCGGTCGAGGACGGTCGTCAGTTCGTCGGTCGTGAGGTCGTCGACGTCGAGTATGTCCATGTCAGTCCTCCAGCAGGCGTTCGGTCGCGGTTTCGAGCACCGCAACGGAGCGGTCGTACTCGTCGAGCGGGAGGTGCTCGTTCGGTGCGTGGTCGAGGTCTGAGTCGCCGGGACCGTAAGTCACCATCGGGCAATCCCACGCCTTCGCGTAGACGTTCATGTCGCTGGTGCCAGTCTTGCGAAGCAGCGTGGGCTCGCCGTCCTGTTGTCGAATCGCGGCCCGGAACGCCCGGGCGGCGCTGGTTCGGGGGCTCTGCATCACTGGCTCGACCTTGTCGTCCCAGTTGACCGTGCCGTTCTCCAGGAACCCGTCGGCGATTTCTCGGATCTCATCGGTGCTGTACTCCGGCGGGACCCGCAGTTGCACGTCCATCGTCGCTTCGACGGAGAGCCCATCGGTCGACGTCCCGCCGTTGAACTCGACGGGCTTGCAGGTGACACGCTCGAAGACAGGGTGCCACTCGTCGGTGGCGAACTCGTCGTCGACCGACGACCACCAGTCGATAGCGTCCTGAATGGCGTTGTTCTCCGGACGCGAGGAATGGCCGGACTCGCTCGTTGCGACGTAGGTCCCGGCCAGCAGGCCGCGGTAGCCCAGCGTGATGCCCTCCCAGCCGGAGGGTTCGCCGTTGATGACGGCACCGGGAGCCGTCTCGCGGTCCTCAACGAGGAATCGAGCGCCTTTCGAGTCGACCTCCTCGCCGACAACGCCGACGAACGAGGCTCCGGTGCGGACGGCCGCAGTGGCCATCGCACACAGCGGCCCCTTCGCGTCGACACTGCCGCGGCCCCAGAGCACGTCGCCCTCATCGGTCTCCTCGACACGGACCGGGATGTCGCCCGGGACGGTGTCGATGTGGGAGGTGAGCAGGACACCGTCATCCGCCGGGGCGCGGACGTTACCGACGTCGTCGAGCCACGCCTCGCGGCCGTGGGCTTCGAAGAACTCGACTAACCGTTCGGCGGCCTCCGTCTCATTCCGCGAGACAGACGGGATGCGGACGACAGCTTCAAGCAGGTCACGTGCCTCGGTGTCAGCCTCGGGCGTCGCGGCTTCGCTCATCCCACCACCTCCGCCATCGCGTCAACGACGGCGTCGGCGTGGTCCTTGTCAATGGTCAGTGGCGGGAGGAGGCGGATAACCGTGCGGCCGGCCGGCAGCGCGAGCACCTGATGGTTCAACGCGAGCTTTTTCAGCGCCGCGTTCGCACCGCGGCCGACCTCGACGCCGATCATCAGCCCCTCGCCGCGGATGTCCCGCACGTCATCGCCGATAGCTGCTTCCAGTTCAGTCAGGAGGTAATCGCCGATAACAGCGGCGTTGCCGGGCACCGAGTCCTCGATGATGGTCGAGACTGTTGCACCGGCGGCCGCTGAGATGACCGGCCCGCCGGAGAACGTCGAGGCGTGGGAGCCGTAGTCCTCGGCGATCCAGTCCCGGCACAGCGTCGCGCCGATGGGGAGGCCGTTGCCAAGCCCCTTCGCCGCGGTTATCATGTCCGGTGCGACGGCGGCGCGCTGGGAGTTCCACAGCGCACCGGTCCGTCCCATCCCGGTCTGGACCTCATCGAAAATGAGTGCTGCACCGGCTTCCTCGGTAATCTCACGAGCGTCTTCGAGGTAGCCGTCCGAGGTGGGATTGATGCCGCCCTCGCCCTGCACCGGTTCGACGATGAACGCGGCGGTGTCCTCGTCGACGGCCTCGTCAAGCGCCTCGCTGTCGTCGTAGGGGACGAACTCCACATCGCCGATGAGCGGCTCGTAGGGTTTCTTGTACTTGTTCTTCCACGTGGTCGCCAGCGCGCCCATCGTCCGGCCGTGAAAGCCCTGCATCGTCGCGACGATCTTGGAGTTGCCCGTCGCCGACCGGGCGAACTTCAGCGCGGCCTCGTTGGCCTCGGTCCCGGAGTTACAGAGCCAGGTCTTGTCGATTGGGTCCGGAGCAGTTTCGGCGAGCAGGTTGTACAGCGCCGTCCGTTCGGCGTTCGGGTACGACGCCTGAACGTACGTTATCTTCTCTAGCTGCTCGCTGACGGCGCTCTGGACCGCCGGGTGCTTGTGACCCAGCGGGACACAGGCGTAGGATGCGCCCATGTCTAGGTACTCTGTGCCGCCGTCGTCGTAGACGTAGGCACCGTCGCCACGTTCGATCTGGATGGGTTTCTCGTTGAAGACGAATCCGCTCATTGTTCCTCCGTCGCTGTCTGGTCTGTGTCCTGTTCGAGTGCGCTCGCGTGAACGTGGGTCCCGCCGCCGTCAAGCGCCGAGAGGATCGGCTCCTCGGCGTTGGCGTCAGCCACCACGACCTCGGATGCGCCGCCGTCGAGCGCCTCCTCGGCGGCCATGATTTTCCGGCCCATGAAGCCTTCCGCGGCGTTTTCGAGGGCGTCCCAGTCGCTTGCTGTCTCGACCGATTCGATGAGCGTCGACGGATCGTCGGGGTCCGCGTAGACGCCCTCGACATCAGTAAGGAGCACCAACTGCGCATCGAGTTCGTCGGCAATGGCCGCCGCTGAGCGGTCGGCGTCGGTATTCACTGGAATTACCTCGCCGTCGTCGTCCCCAGCCATCGGTGGTGCCGCAACTGGCGTGTAGCCATCGTCAAGCAGCGTCTCCAGCAGGTCGCCGTTGACCTGCTTGATCGTGCCCGAATGGTCGCCGCGGCGGATCTTCTTCTTCCCGTCCTCGACGACCCGCACTGCGGATTTCCGCGGTCCGTAGAGCAGTTTGCCGTCGACGCCGGTGAGACCGACCGCGTCGACGCCCTCGCTCTGGAGGCCGGCGACGAGCTGGGTGTTGAGATGCCCGAAGGCCATCTCGAACACCTCCATCGTGGTCTCGTCGGTGAACCGGCCGACGACGCCCGACGGGGTTTCAACGTATTCGGGTTCGACGCCGAGCCGTTCGAGCGTCTCGTCGACTTTGGTGGAGCCGCCGTGTACCACGACGACTTGCTCGCCCTCGGCCACTAACGATGCCACGTCTGCAAGCGCCCCCGCGGGGTCGACCGCGCGAGCGCCACCGACTTTGATAACGACTGTCATAGAAAATCACTCCAGAGGTTACGGTGCGCCGACGGGGTGGAGCCCCTGGAACTCCAAGCCCGCCGTCTCTTCGATACCGAGGGCGACGTTAGCCGCGTGGACGGCCTGCCCCGCCGATCCCTTCATCATGTTGTCGATGGCCGAGAACACGACTAGCCGCTTGTTGCCGGGGTCGAGTTCGAAGCCGACTTCGGCGCGGTTCGTCCCCGCGACCGACTTCGGTTCGGGGTAGCGGTAGACGCCACCGCCGCCAGCGACGAGTTCGACGAAGGGTTCGTCCTCGTACTCGCCGCGGTAGGCCCCCCAGAGGTCGCCCTTCGAAACCGGCCCTTCGGGGAAAACGTGGCAGGTCGCGCTCGCGCCGCGGATCATGTCCACCGCGTGGACAGTAAAGGACACGTCAATGCCGAGGAACTGCTGTATCTCGGCCTCGTGGCGGTGGCCCGTCGGCGCGTACGGGCGGACGACGCCCGAACGTTCTGGGTGGCTGGACGCTTCGCCGCCGCCGGCCCCGCCCTCGCTGGAGCCGACCTTCACGTCGACGACGACCTGCTCGTCGCCGGAGAGGATATCGGCCTCGAACAACGGGAGCAGGCCAAGGATCGTCGCCGTGGCGTTACAGCCGCCGGAGGCAATGAGGTCCGCGCCTTCGAGGTTGTCTCGGTTGAGTTCCGGCAGGGCGTACTCGCTCTTTTCGAGGAGTTCAGGCCGAGAGTGGCCGTCGTACCACTCGTCGTACTGGGCCTCGCTATCGAGCCGGAAGTCCGCCGAGAGGTCGACGACCGTGCCGGCGGCCTCCTGGAACGCGTCGATCTGCTCCATCGAGACGCCGTGGGGCGTCGCGGCGAACAGCACGTCGACCGACTCCAGGTCTTCCGGCGAGGAAAACCGCAAGTCCGAGTGGCGAAGGTTCGGGTGCGAGTGCCCGATAGTCTTGTTCTCCTTCGAGCGGCTGGTCGCCTGTGCCAGTTCGAACTCGGGGTGGCCGTCGAGGATACGAAGCAGTTCCCCGCCGGTGAAGCCGGAGCCGCCGACGACGCTTGCGGTGTACGTCATGCTGTCACCTCGGCGTCGGCTTCTGTCGCCGCCTTCTGTTCGAGCCAGTCGACGACCTTCGCGGGCACGTCCACGTTGGTGACCTCGTTCAGCGCCTTGAACTCGACGGTGTGATTGACTTCGTGGACCGTGTAGTCCTCGAACTCGCCGCTCTCCTCGTCGACACCGATTTCCATCAGGTCGATACCGAGCAGCCCGCCACCGACCGCGTCGGAGGCCTTCTCGACCAGTTCTAGCGCGCGGTCGTCCAGTTCGAACTCGTTAGTCTCTGCGCCCTTGGCGGCGTTGGTGAGCCAGTGGTCCGAGGAGCGAACCATCGCCGCGATAGGCTCGCCATCGACAGCCAGCACGCGCATGTCACGGCCGGGCTTGTCCACGAACTCCTGGACGTAGAAGATCTTGTGCTCGTAGTGGCCAAGCGTCTCCTTGTGTTCCAGGATAGCCTCGGCGGCCGAGCGGGAGTCGATCTTCGCCATCAGGCGACCCCAGGAGCCGACAACGGGTTTGAGGACGCAGGGGTAGCCGAACTTCTCGATGGATTCCAGCGCGGCGTCCTTCGTGAACGCCACGTCGGTGTTGGGCGTCGGCACGCCCGCGGCCTCTAGCGCGAGGCTGTTGTTGACCTTGTCCGCGCAGGTGTCGGCGACCTCAGGGCCGTTGACGACCGGGACCCCGTAGGCCTCCGCGAACTTCGTCGCGTACACGCTGCGGCTGGTCGCCAGACAGCGGTCGACGACGATGTCCAGATCCTCGAAGGCCTCGGGTGCCTCGTGGATATTGAACTGCTGTTTGCGAACGTCTATCTTCTCGATCTCGTGGTCGCGCTCGCGCAGTTCCGACAACAGGAGCTTCTCGTCCCGGCGGATGCGCGAGTAGAGGAGTCCGACTTTCATACTGAGTCCTCCGTGGGTTCGCGGCTCGCAGCGTCGAGCGCCACGGTCACGTACGGCGCCGAGCGCCGCGCCACCGCGAACACCTCACTCACCCCAGTCCTCTTCGAGCTCGGGTGCGCTGTCGAGCTCGACAGGATCTGCGCCGACGACTTCCAGCTCGGCACCGCAGGTGGTACAGTCAACGATCTCTCCGACTTCGAGGTTGTCGTGCAGGGACACGTCCGCCCCACACTCGATGCATTCTGCCATTGTAGTTCATCCTGTGACAGGGATCCACTTAAAGCCTTCGAACATATCAGAATAGTTTAACAAGACATACCGCGCTCTAATCGTATCAAAGCTCTAAATCCGCCACGTTTCCGAGTCGTGTATCAGAAGTATGGTATAATTGTCCCACGAGGGGACGGTGGTCGCTCAGACATATCGGTCCACCTCCGTCTGGCGGCGGTCAGCCGCCTGTGAAACCGCCTGGCGGCGGGCAGTCAGTGCCTCACTGTCGGTGGCGAGTGCGTCTTCCGCTACCGACACCTGCTCAGCGACGGCGTCGGGGGCCGGGCCACCGCGGGAGTCCCGCATGGCGACACTTTCCGTCGGGTCGAGTGCGGCCGCCAGCGCCTCGCGGTCGACGTAGGTCGACAGGGGCTCGCCCAGCACGTCCTCGGCGACGGCCGATAGCGCCTCGTAGTCGGGTGCATCTTCCTCGGGTCCCAGACCGGCGGCGGCCTCGGCGACGACCTCATGAGCCGTCCGGAACGGCACGCCAGCCATCGCCAGCAAGTCCGCCACACCAGTCGCCGTCGCAAACCCACCTGTGGCCGCTTCCGCTAACGTCTCGGCAGGCCAGTCGGCCGTCGCGACCGCACCGGCGGCGACTGCCACGCTCTCGTTGACGCTGTCGATTGCGTCCCAAGCGTGGCGCCCCGCGCGCTGCAGGTCGCGATTGTAGGCCCGGGGCTGGCCCTTCAAGTTAGTCAGCAGGCCGTTTAGCCCACCGACGGCGTCGCCGGTGCGTCCACGGACCAGTTCCAGCGTGTCGGGGTTCTTCTTCTGGGGCATGATCGACGACGTCGAGGCGTAGTCGTCGTCGAGGTCGACATGGCCCTTGCTCGCCATCACGACGACATCTTCGGCCAGCCCCGACAGATTCGTCGCCAGCGTGGCGACGGTGCTGGTCGTTTCGACGAGGAAATCACGCGTCGCCGAGGCGTCCATCGAGTTTTCGACGACGCCCTCGAACCCGAGCAGTTCGGCCGTGCGCTCGCGGTCCACGTCGAAGGGGGTCCCGGCAAACGCGGCCGACCCCAGCGGGTTCTGGTTGACACGCTCGTAGGCATCGAGCAGCCGCGCGGTGTCGCGCTGGAGCGCCTGCTCGTAGGACAGCACCCAGTGGGCGACTGTCGTCGGCTGGGCGGGCTGGAGATGGGTGTACCCCGGCATCACCGTCTCGCGCTCGGCGCGGGCCACCTCGATGAGTTGCTCGCGGGCACCGGTGACAGTCTCGACAAGGTCCAGTATGTCTTCGCGAAGGCGGTAGCGGATACAGGCCGCCACCTCGTCGTTGCGCGAGCGGGCGGTGTGCATCTTCCCGCCGTCCGGGCCAACGCGGTCGATGACGGCGCTTTCGATGGCCTCGTGCACGTCCTCGCCGTCGGGTAGTGCACCGTGATCCGCGTCTTCCACGTCCGCCAGCGCGGCCAGCACCTCGCCGGCCGTCTCGCGGTCGATGATCTCCTGTTCGGCCAGCATCACGATGTGGGCGCGGTCGACCGCGAGGTCGGCCGCGAAGATTCGCTGGTCGTCGGACAGCGAGGAGAGGAACGACCGGGCGGGCCCGCCCGCGAAGCGGTCCCGGCGGACGACCGTTTCACTGTCGTCGGTCGCATCCGCGGCCTCGTGGTCCTCGCCGTCGCTCATTCGCTTACTCCTCCGTGTCCTCGCTCGCGGTGTGGTCACCGCTGCCGTCCGTCACGGCGGCCCCTTTCTTTGCGTCGTCCAGAATCTTGTTCGCCAGACGGGACTGGAAGCCGTGGTACTTCGCGACGCCGGTCGCGTCCTGCTGGGTGATACCGCCGGAGACGTCCTCTTCGTTGAACGAGGCCGCCGACTCGCTGTAGACGGCGTAGTCAGACTCGCGCGAGACTGGGCGGCAGTGGCCGCCTTCGAGTTTGACCGTCACGGTCCCGGTGACGCGCTCGTTGGTGTCGTCGATGAACGCTTCGAGCGCCCCCGTCAGCGGCGCGTCGACGAGCCCCTGATAGGCCTTCTGGGACCACTCCTGATCGACCTGGGCCTTGAACTGGCGCTCCTCCTGCGTGAGGACGAGCCCTTCGAGTGCCTCGTGGGCCGTCAGCAAGACAGTGGCCGCGGGGTGCTCGTAGTTCTCGCGGACCTTCAGCCCGAGCATACGGTCCTCCATCATGTCCGTGCGGCCGATGCCGTGGGCCCCCGCCTGCTCGTTGAGTTGTTCGATGAGTTCGACCCCGCCGAGTTCCTCGCCGTCGACGGCAACGGGAACGCCCTCCTCAAATTCGACCTCGACGAGTTCGGCATCCTTTTCGGAGGGGTTCTCAGTCCACTTGTAGATGTCGTCGGCTGGGATGGTGCTCGGGTCTTCGAGTTCGGAGCCCTCGATGGAGCGACTCCAGAGGTTTGTGTCGATTGAGTAGCGACCGCCGTCGCCGCCCTCGACGGGCAGGCCCTTCTCTGCGGCGTACTCGTTTTCCCACTCGCGAGTCAGGCCGAGTTCGCGCACCGGCGCGATGACATCGAGGTCGGAGTCGCGCCAGACGGCCTCGAAGCGGAGCTGATCGTTACCCTTGCCGGTACAGCCGTGGGCGACGGCCGAACAACCCTCCTCTTCGGCCACCGAGAGAATGGCCTTGGCGATGACCGGGCGCGCGAGGGCGGTCCCGAGCGGGTAGCCCTGATAGTCGGCGTTTGCCTTGACGGCCTCCATACAGAGGTCCGCGAACTCCTCGGTCGCGTCGACGACGTGCTGTTCGACGCCCAGTGCCTCGGCGGTCTCCTCGGCCTCCTCGAACTCGTAATCGGGCTGGCCGACATCAACGGTGACGCCGATGACTTCGTCGTAGCCGTACTCTTCTTTCAGCAGCGATACGCAGACTGTCGTGTCGAGCCCGCCCGAGAAAGCGAGCGCGACGGTTCCGTTTCCTTCTGGCATGGATGTGTTCTGAATTGGTTCCGTGGTGTGCCTGTCGGTTTCTCGATCGAACAACAGATCGAGTATCCCATCGAACCGACGACGACGGCGTCTAGCGACGAAACGAACCTGTCGAGTGAAGAGTAAGTAATAGTGGGCCTAGAAACGGCCCGGTCGTCGTCGTGGGGAGAAACGGAGGGACCCCTCGCTGTCCGCAGCGAGCATCGTGGAGAGAGGGGTCCGCATCATGTACCTTCTGCTGTGTGACTCGGGTACTAATAGTTTCCGTGTTCACAGTGGCGTGTGTATAGACAACAAACACCGGATATCAGCAGCCATCGCGTCGCCCATAGCGACCAGCACCGGCAACAAACTGGCGTGTGATCAGGTTTAAACGGTGTATTCGTCTTCGCTCTGGCTATTGGCCAGCATCGACAGTGTCGGACCCGCCACCCGGTGACTCGGTTTCCTCGCCATTGGTGGCCGTCTCGTTGGCTGGCGTAGCGTCGGCAACGTCCGTCCGTTCACCTGCCGGGGTCCGCTCCGGCCCGGCCCCCGGACGGTCACCCGCTTCGGTTCGGTTCGCCGCATCGCCGCCGCGGTCACCGGCAACGTCGGGTCGAGCCTGTTGCCCTATGTTCGGGCCAGCGATACCCTGTGCGATAGCGGTGACTTCCGGCCCGCTCAGTTCGCTCGCGCGCTGTGAGAGGGTCTTGACCGCCGTCGCGTCGATACCCTTCTTCTCTAGCGCTTCGGCAGGGAGCTGGCTGGCGGTTTCGTTCGTCTCCTTGGCCAGTCGCTGGACGTTCTTCGTTTCGGCGTGGAGTTGTGCGGCCTTCACCCGGTACTCGCCCTCGCTCATCGAGCCGTTCTCGCGGGCTTGCTCCAGCGCCTGCTTTCGCTGTTGGAGTTCGTCAAGTCGGGCCTCGGAGTCGTTCACCTGCTCGGCGACGACGGATGCCTTCGCAGCGTCAGTGTTCGCCTTCGCGATGCGGATCCCAAAGGTCCGAGACTGGACCTCGCCGTCCAGTTCAGCCTCCTGCACGCTGACCACGCCGGCAAGCTGTGCCCCGGGGGGCGTCGCAGTCTCATCGGCCTGTTCAGTCACCGCGTCCGTTTCCTGTGCCATCGTGGCGGCGGGCACCGCGGCGAGCGTGCTCGCCACGAGCAGCAGCGCCAGCAATACCGGAGTAGCTCGTCTCATTCTATCCAGTACTTGTCCACCCAAGACCCTATAAATAGGCGTCAGTGATGCCGGGTTAGCGCCGATTAAGCCGGATTAAAACCGCAATACTGCGCTCGAACCAACTGACAGGTTCCGGTGAACGGTCGGTGGCTTTATTACCGTGTTTCGTCACCGCTGTCGGTTCCGTCGCCCCCGCCGCCGTCGCCACCAGTCACGTCAGTGTCCGGCAGCGTCACCACGTTTTCTCGGCCGATACGGAACGTCTCGACCTTGTCCTCGTCGCGGAGGCCGCCGATGACCTGACTCGTCTTGGCGTCGGTCCAGTCGAGTTCGCCGGCCACCTGCTGTTGTTTGAGCCGCCCGCCGTTCGATTCGAGCAGTTGCAGGACCTGCTCCTCGTTGCTCAGGAGTTCAGCCGGCGGCGTGCCAGCGTCGGCGTCGGTGCCGGCGGCGGCTTCCGCTTCTGAATCGTCCGAGTCGACCATCGACGCCGGCGGCTCGGCCGGCTCACCGCCACCGAGGATGCCGTATCGTCGAAGGGCGTATGCCCCGGCGACGATGCCGACCAGCGCGAGAAGTCCGCCGACGAGGAGGCCGTTCGATCCGCTGTCACCACCGGCGCTGTCCTCTGGGCTAACGACCACTCGCGGCTCACTTTCTCCGAACGTCTGTTGGCCGCGCCAAGTGACAGAGGCGTTCTGCCGTTCGTCGGCCTGTGGCGCGACAGAGTCCGCCTGATAGTCCGCCGGCCAGCGGACAGTCAGGGAGGTCTCGCTGTCCAGAAACAGACCCGAAAGCGCGTCGCCGATTTCGAGGCGGTCACCGGAGACACCAGCGAAGTTCGTCCACTGGAACCGGTAGGTGATGACGCCGTACGTCTGGCCAAACGTCTCCTCGCGTGCATTCACGGTGACGTTCTCGATAGCCATCTCGCGGCCAGTCGCGTTCTCCGCGGCCCCAGCAGTGCGTTGCATCCGGTTCTTAAATCGGTCCGTGTACGCTGCGGGGTTTGTCTGGATATCGGCACGTAGGTCCTCGAAGGCCTGCGTGGCGTTGTCGTCGTCCAGTCGGATACGGTAGGCAACCGTCCAGTCAGCGGTCCCGTCAGTGTCTACCTCAGCGGTCATGACGACCACGTCCGCATCAACGGACTGCTGGCCGAGGCTACCGAACCCGACGCCGGTCGCTGTCGGGACAAGCAGTGCTATTGCGACGAATACGACTACCAGCGTTCCAGCGCTCCGGCCCATCCTACCGCGGCTACCTTCTCAGCAGGTATATCGTTTATTGCCGATTGTGTGAACTGATACGCTGCGACCTTACATCACATGCCGCATCTCTGCCGGGGCCTGAATCACCGGTCGCTGTGGCCACAAGGGGTTTGCCCCGTGAGGGAGTCCGGTTGGGCATGGACAGAGCGAAACTCGACGTGGACACCCTGCTGAAGATTGTCCTCGTTCTCATTGTCGTCTGGTTGGTGCTCGAGGTACTCGACACGGCACTCGGACTGTTGACTGGCCTGCTCGGCATACTTCAGCCGTTCCTCGGCGTGATTCTAGTCGTCCTCATCGTTCTGTGGCTGGTTGACCGGCTGTAGGACCACGCTCTTTTTGCCCGCAGCGGGCGACCCGCTCACTGTGTACAGCATCAACGTCCCGCTTCCGTCAGCAGTCACGTCGCTAGCGGCCGACCTCGCGACGGACCTGCCGCTCGCACAGCGACGGGGGCGGGGCGAACACACGCTGGTCGCCAAGCGGCTGGGCGACGGCGACCACGCAGCCTACGCGCGACTGGAAGCGCAGGGGCGCGAGGCGCTTCGCGGCCAGCCGGCGTTCGAGGCGAAAATAGGGGGCGTCGAGCAGTTCGAAACGGCTGTGACTGGTCCCTCGCCGGTGGTGTATCTCGCCGTCGAGAGCCCCGGGCTGGTCGACCTGCACGAGCGACTCTGTGATCGGTTCGACCCGGTCGACGAGATGGAAGGAGGGGAGTACATCCCGCACGTAACCGTTGCCCGCGGCGGGGACCGGGACGCGGCTGCACGGCTGGTCGAACGGGACATCGAACCGATCCGGTGGACCGTCGACGAGCTCACCTTCTACGACGCCGACCGAAACCAGCCGGTTAGCCGGGTATCGCTGCCGGCGTAGCGCTGTTCGGTCGTCTGTCCCGGTGCAATGGCGAACAGGCGGCACGCGTCGGTCCCGGCGCGGTGTGCCGCACAACCGCTGTACGCGCCGGACCGTAGCTACGTCACAGCGGCCGTGGTCTCGGCTTCGGATATAAACCGTTGGACCGAAAGCAACGCTTTTGGAGCGGCCTGCCATCCACTACAGATATGGATTACCGCGAAGTCGACAGTACGTCCGAGTTCGTCTGCCGACTGGAGCACGGTGGGGACTGGCGCGCGCAGATCGAGGCCTTCGCGGACGAACAGGGCATCGACGCCGGCTTTTTTTACGGACTTGGGGCAGTGCAGGACGCGGAGCTCATGTTCTACGACCAGGACCGGACCGAGTACGACTCGCTGACCTTCGACGAACCGCTGGAAGTCGCCGCCTGCATGGGTAACATCTCGCATCTCGACGGGGAGCGGTTCGCCCACACCCACGCCGTTCTCTCACGGCCCGACGGCGAGGCGGTCGCCGGCCACCTGAACGCCGGCACCGTCTGGGCGGGTGAACTGTACGTCCGCGGGTTCGATACGGAACTCCAGCGGGAGCACGACGAGCCGACCGGCCTAGACCTCTGGAATATCTAAGATGCGGGAGGCCGACGAACAGTACTTCGAAACGCTCGAAACCCAGCTCGAAGCCGCCTTCGACGTCGCCGAGCGGGCTAAAGAGCGCGGTGGCGACCCAAAGCCCGAAGTCGAGATTCCGACCGCCCGTGACATGGCCGACCGGGTCGAAAACATCCTCGGCATCGATGGCGTCGCCGAGCGGGTGCGGGAACTGGAGGGGCAGATGTCCCGCGAGGAGGCCGCGCTGGAACTGGTCGAGGACTTTGTCGAGGGGACCGTCGGCGACTACGACAGCCGCGAAGGGAAAGTCGAGGGCGCGGTCCGGACTGCTGTTGCCCTGCTGACCGAGGGTGTCGTCGCCGCCCCTATCGAGGGCATCGACCGCGTCGAACTGTTGGAAAACGACGACGGCACGGAGTTCATCAACGTCTACTACGCCGGCCCGATCCGCTCGGCTGGCGGGACAGCACAGGCCCTCTCTGTGCTGGTCGCCGACTACGCTCGTGCGTTGCTGGGCATCGACCAGTACAAGGCCCGCGACGACGAGATCGGCCGCTACGCCGAGGAGATCGACCTCTATGACAAGGACACCGGCCTCCAGTACTCGCCAAAGGAGAAGGAGACGAAGTTCATCGCCGAGCACATGCCCATCATGCTCGACGGCGAGGCGACCGGCGACGAGGAGGTGTCGGGCTACCGGGACCTCGAACGCGTCGACTCGAACTCCCCGCGGGGCGGGATGTGTCTGGTACTGGCCGAGGGGATCGCGCTAAAAGCGCCGAAAATCCAGCGCTACACTCGGAACCTGGACGAGGTCGACTGGCCGTGGCTGCAGGACCTCATCGACGGGACCATCGGCAAGGACGAAGACGGGCAGGAAGACGACGCAGAAGACGCGAACGGCGACGGCGGTGGCGACGGCGCGGACGATGACGGTGCGGACGACGCTGACGAGCAAGCGGGGCCGCCGCGGGTCGACCCCGCCGACAAATACCTCCGGGACCTCATCGCCGGTCGCCCGGTGTTCTCCCACCCGTCGAAATCGGGCGGGTTCCGCCTTCGCTACGGCCGGTCGCGTAACCACGGCTTCGCGACCGCCGGCGTCCACCCGGCGACAATGCATCTCGTCGACGACTTCCTCGCGACCGGGACCCAGATCAAGACCGAGCGGCCGGGGAAAGCCGCCGGCGTCGTGCCGGTCGACACCATCGAGGGGCCGACCGTGCGCCTGGCCAACGGGGACGTGCGCCGCATCGACGACGCCGAGGAGGCACTGGCAGTCCGCAACGGCGTCGAAAAAATACTCGACCTGGGCGAGTACCTGGTCAACTACGGCGAGTTCGTCGAGAACAACCATCCGCTCGCACCGGCCTCCTACACCGTCGAGTGGTGGGAGCAGGACCTCGACGCCGCCGGCGCGGACGTGCAGGCGATGCAGGACTCGCCCCACATCGACCTCGCCGACCCGAGCGCCGAGGAAGCCATCGAGTGGGCAACCGACTACGACGCCCCGTTGCATCCGAAATACACCTACCTCTGGCACGACGTGAGCGTCGACCAGCTGTGTGCCCTCGCCGACGCCGTTGAGGACGCACAGGTCGCACAGGCCGATGGCGCGTACGCCGACCCAGAGATGGACGGCACAGCGGGTGACGCACACAGTGACGACGGCGCACTCGTACTGCCACGGAGCGACACCGTCCAGCAGACGCTGGAACACCTGCTCGTCGAGCACACCCAAGACGAGGACACGATTACGGTCACCGACTGGGTGCCGCTGGTGCGGACACTCGGGTTCTCCCGGTCGCTAGAGCGGGACTGGACACCGTCGGACCTCTCCAAGCACGCCCGGACCTACGGCGACAGCGAGTCGCTCGACGCAATCGGCGTTGCCGAGGATGCCGAGCGAGAAGACGGCCAGAACGCTATCAAAGCAATAAACGAGATCGCGCCGTTCCAGGTCCGGGAGCGCGCCCCGACCCGCATCGGCAACCGGATGGGTCGCCCCGAGAAATCCGAACGGCGGGACCTTTCGCCGGCCGTCCACACGCTCAGCCCCATCGGCGAGGCTGGCGGGGCACAGCGGGACGTTGCCAAGGCGACGAAACACGCCGACGGGATGAGCGATACGCCGGGCGAAGTCGAGGTGGAAATCGCCCGGCGGCGCTGTCCCGACTGCGGGACCGAGACCCACCAAGCGGGCTGTCCCGACTGTGGCGGGACTACCGAGCCGGTGTACGTCTGTCCCGACTGCGAAGCCGAAGTCGAGCGCGACGAGTCCGGCCGGGCGGAGTGTTCCCGGTGTGAGACGCTCGCCTCGCCGACCCAGTACAAGGTGCTAGACCTGCAGGAAGCGTATCGGGACGCCCTGCAGAATGTCGGTGAGCGCGAAACGGCCTTCGAGCAACTGAAAGCGGTCAAGGGGCTCACATCCGAGGAGAAAGTCCCGGAACCGATGGAGAAGGGCATCCTCCGGGCGAAACACGACGTGTCGGCGTTCAAGGACGGCACGGTCCGGTACGACATGACGGACCTGCCGGTGACAGCAGTGCGAGCGTCGGAGCTGGATGTCTCCGCGGAGCGACTCCGAGGCTTGGGCTACAAAGAAGACATCCACGGCGACCCGCTGACCCACGAGGACCAGCTGGTCGAACTGAAGGTTCAGGACATCGTCCTCTCAGACGGCGCGGCCGAACACATGCTCCAGACCGCCCGCTTCGTCGACGACCTCTTAGAGCAGTACTACGGGCTAGAGCGGTTCTACGAGTTCGACGACCGCGAGGACCTCGTCGGCGAACTCGTGTTCGGAATGGCTCCCCACACCAGCGCGGCGACGGTCGGCCGCGTGGTCGGTTTCACCTCCGCCGCCGTCGGCTACGCGCACCCGTACTTCCACGCCGCCAAGCGCCGGAACTGCTTCCACCCGGACACCCGGCTGTGGTACGAGGATGAGGGCGGCAACTGGGAATACGGTACCATTGAGGGACTGGTCGAAAACCGACTTGAGGACCCCGAGGAGGACGACTTCGGGACGCTCGTGCAGGAGCTAGACGGCGACCTCACCGTATCGTCGCTGGGTGATGGCGGCCCCTGTCGCCAGCCCGTCGACGCCGTCTCGAAACACCCCGCACCGGACCACCTCGTCGAAGTAACCGTTGGCGACCGAACACTCCGGGTGACGCCTGACCACACGATGCTCCGGGCTGGCTCCGATGGAATCGAAGAGGTTCCGGCCAGCGATTTAGCCGCCGGCGACGACCTCCCTGCCTACGACGGCGGCGAGACGACGACGATGACGGCACGCGGCGAGGCCTCAACGGCAGCCACCGACGGCGCAGCCCCGACAGACACCGTCGAGGCTGTCGAGTACGTCGAGAGCGACGTGGACCACGTCTACTGTCTCACGGTTGCCGACACGCACCGGGTGGCCGTCGAAGGCACCTACGTCGGGCAGTGCGACGGCGACGAGGACTGCGTGATGCTCCTGATGGACGGCCTGTTGAACTTCTCGAAGTCCTACCTGCCGAACCAGCGCGGCGGCCAGATGGACGCCCCGCTGGTGATGTCTTCGCGAATCGACCCCAGCGAAATCGACGACGAGGCCCACAACATGGACATCATGGAGACCTATCCGCGCGAGTTCTACGAAGCCACGCGGGAGATGAAAGACCCGACCGAGGTCGAGGACGTGATGAAGATCGCCGAGGAGACGCTGGGGACCGACCGCGAGTACACCGAGTTCCGCCACACCCACGACACGACCAACATCGCCGCCGGGCCGGATCTCTCGGCGTACAAGACGCTCGGCTCGATGGAGGACAAGATGGACGCCCAGCTTGAGATCTCCCGGAAGCTCCGGGCCGTCGTCGAGAGCGACGTGGCCGAGCGCATCATCGAGTACCACTTCCTGCCGGACCTCATCGGGAACCTTCGGGCGTTCTCCAGACAGGAAGTGCGGTGTCTGGACTGCGGGGAATCGTTCCGCCGTGCGCCCCTGACCGGCGACTGCCGGGAGTGTGGCGGCCGCGTCAACCTCACCGTCCATGAGGGGTCGGTCAACAAGTACATCGACACGGCCATCCGCGTCGCCGACGAGTTCGGCGCACGGGACTACACGAAACAGCGGCTCAAGATACTGGAACGGAAAATCGAGTCGGTGTTCGAGAACGATCATAATAAGCCTACAAGTCTTGGCGATTTCATGTAACCAGCAGCAGTTACAGATTTATACAGCGGTATGGCTCTGGTATCATTCGGTAGCGTCGAATTTAACCGTCAAAGCTAGAAATGACAGTACACTATCAGAAATAGGACCATAACGGGACTATCTTTGAGCTTCCAGGCTGCAATCTTTCCGATGATGAAGCTCGCGCCTGCCGATATTCCGCACGTACATTAATCAGGAAACGAGGCTCACAATATCGAGCAGGTACGAAGGAGCGATACCAGGTTGTATCTGACGCTTCACAATAGTTGAACGGGGTGTATCTCATCGATAGGATTTTATAGCTGCTTACGCCAGATTAGCTAATGCCTCCAAAACGGGCGACTGTGCGGCTAGGGGGATCATTAGAGCCGTCTCGTGGTGTTGAAACGTATCCCACGCTCCCAAGTAGTTCTCTTTTTCCACGATATTTCTATTCAAAACTATATTGAAAAATATGCGATGGTTGATACAGATTTTAATCGATATCACTCCCGAAAATAATGATTAAAGTAACAAATGAATAAATTGCTACACCTATTGTTTGAAACAAAAGTATTGGATATAGAACCTTCTAAGGAGCGGTTCACCGCGGTTACAGTATTCATATCTTCAATAATTTTGAAATATACAATCCTCCTCTTTTTTACACCACTCGACCGAGCGCTTCCGATTAAAGCTGGGTATTCGAAACTAATCGGTGCGCGGAATATCCATCAAGTTGGATACTATAGCGTTGAATCCGGACTTAATATAGTGCTTTCAACAGATCTTGCCCGAACGTTGGGAGAACCATCGGCAATATCGAACAGTCTGATTCCGGTTCTGTATGGCTTTCTCTTTGAGGTGGTTGGATTTATTCCGTCGTTACCGCTACATATTTCAATTATTTTATCTTCTGTGACTGCCGTTGTTTATTTTCATATAGCGAATAAAATGTTCAACTATCGGATCGGCTTGTTGTTTACTTCCTTTTATCTATCATCATCAATCATCCTTTATGAATCTCTGTGGGGTGGATTTTACGAATTTGCGTTTTTTTTCTTTTCGCTTGTGTTGTACTTCCTATTTGCACGCGGAGATAGCGATACTCGGTATTCAGTACAGAATGCCATTATTGTCGGGTTCCTAACTGGTTTAACAATCCTATCCCGGAATGCATTCGCGTTCAGTCTATCAGCTGTTTTCGTTTACACCTATTTTAAAAAGCCGGAGAGTGGAGTGATTCGGCCCAAAATGCTGAAATATATGTCGGTTGTCACCATGTCAGCTATTGCTGCCACTTCTATTTTATGGATTACAATCGTATATCTCGGTCACTCCGTAGACAACAGCTATGTAACTGTTTTCACCGGGATTAAATTCAACTCTTTTGAGAATTTTAAGAAATACGGGCATCTATTTCCAGATCCGTACACGTACCACTTTCGCAGGACCAGTTATCTCTCCAAAGTAGCGCGGACAACTAACGAGCCAACCACAAAAATTACATTTTTGCAACAATACGGGGTTGAAGTCAGTCCTGAACTCCAAAGGGGGCTATATCTAAAATTGGCGAAAGATTATGTATTCAACTTTTTTTCAGTAAACGGAACCAATTCTCCAAGCTTGGTCACAGTTGGTTTTTTATTAGTTGGGCTCAAGACGCTTTGGAAAAAACGTCCCCGTCTTCTGGTCCTATTTATTACGTGGCCGGTGATGCTATTGGCGATATACGTCTTTTTGGGCACAAGTAACTGGGACCACTATTTAGAAGTCGTATTCCCGGTTTTCCTCCTCCAGAGCATCGGTGTATATAAACTGTTTGAGGTGATCCGTGACCGCCTCCACTCTGTTCCGTCGCATACCACTGTCGCTACAGTGTTTATTATAGCATTACTGCTCGTCCCCGCTCAAGCGGCGGTTGCTGATGCGAAACCCGTTCCCCGTGCCGCCGGAAAAACGAATGATATCCTCGCCGAAAGTCAAGTTATAAACAATGCAAATGTGTCGGGCAAGGATATTATCGCATATGGCGGTCGCCCTTCGCAGAGCTATGATATTAACTATTTCACAGATGTAAATATCGTACCGTTTCGTCCAGAGACTATCTCTCATCTCAGGCAAGAAGACAAACTTGTATCGGCGTTTAATAAATACAATGTCACGATAGTATACGGATATGAGAGACAGCTGTCTTGTTCGATAAAAAACGAGACATCTGTCCGTGTTATTGGGGCCGATTGCAATCAGGCTAGTCCACAAAACGTCCAAGTTTCAGTTTTGCCAGGCGATTGACTGTTTTCATTTGATCGACTTACCACCACGAAGGTCACAATAATGCTGACTATCAGTGCGTTTTGGAAGTAATTGTACTATGGCTATAGAATGGCGTCCTCTGTGAAGCATTGGCCCGTATTGGTGGTAATGGTCCGGAACTACCGAGATACGAGCATCCAGTGCCGTTTAGTCATTAGCTAACACAGCTCAAGCACAGCATTGGCTCAATCCTGTGCGGATGAAATAGATACCAGACGTCGGATCCTGCGGCCACTCGTTACGGGTCCACAGTCAGGCAACTCACGCTACGTATTCTACTCACAGTCAAGCCTGCTGTCAACCGATATCGACCGGACCTCTCAGGGCGACAGACGAACGCGTGACAGCCGTCCGACGGGTGTTTTTGACTGTGGCGGCCCTGTCACAGGTATGGCCTCGTCCCGCGATTCAGCGCCGTCGTTCGACTCCGGGGACCGGTCGGGTTCCCCGTCACCATCGCCCCGGCAGACACCAAGTACGATCTATCAGATACAGATCGCGCTGTTGCGCTCACAGGTAGCCACGCTGGAAACCGCGCTCGAACAGGAGCGCGAACATCGGCAGGCCGTCGTCGACCGGTACGAGCGCCTTCTCCACGGGGAATAACCCGTACCCGGCTGTCAGAAAATTCTGCTGTGTTACTCGTCGCCGAGTTCGACGTAGGTCGTTTCGATGATTCGGCTGTCACCGTTAAGCCGCTCGATGATCTCCTGTGGCGGCTGTTCGTCGAGGTTGTAGACGGACAGGGCCTCCCCGCCGATGGTCTCGCGGCCGTTGAACATCCCGGCGATGTTGATGTCGGCCTCGCCCAGCACGGTCCCGATGAACCCGATAGTGCCGGGCTCGTCGCGGTTGCGGACGACCAGCATGTGCCCGTGGGGCACCGCCTCGATGCGGTGGTCGTCGATGCGGACGATGCGGGGCTCCTCGCCGCCGAACTGGGTCCCACAGACGGAGACGGATTCCTCACCGTCCGAGACGGTGACGGTGATGAGGCTCTGGTAGTCTTCGGAGGTTCGGGTCTTGGACTCAGTTACGTCGATGCCACGGTCCTTGGCTATCTGCGGAGCGTTGACGGCGTTGACCTGCAGGTCCGAGGGCGCGAACACACCCTTCAGTGCGCTGGCGGTGACGTACTCTACGTCCTCCTCGGCGATGTCGCCCGCGTAGGTGACCTGCACTTCGGACATGTGGCCGCCGAACAGCTGGACCGCAATGCGGCCGGCGGTGTCGGCGAGGTCAAGGTACGGCCCGACCTGTTTGAACGTCGCCTCGTCCAGCGACGGCGCGTTCAGGGCGTTGGCAACGGGCTGGCCGTTGGCCGCGGCGATGATCTGGTCGGCCGTGGAGGTGGCGACGTTCTCCTGTGCCGCCTCCGTCGACGCGCCCAGGTGGGGCGTGACGATGATGTCGTCGACATCAAGGAGCGGGCTGTCCTCGGGCAGGGGTTCCTCGCCGAACACGTCGAGCGCCGCGCCCTTCAGGACGCCGTCTTCGACCGCTTCGGCAAGGGCTGGCTCGTCGATGATGCCGCCGCGGGCACAGTTGACGACGTAGCCGCCTTCGAGTTCGGCGAGTTCGTCCTCGCCGATCATGTTCTCCGTCTCGGGGGTCAGCGGCGTGTGGATCGTGATGAAGTCGGACTTGGCGAGGCAGTCGTCGAGGTCGTCGACCAGCTCCGCGCCGAACTGGTCGGCGCGCTCCTGACTGATGTAGGGGTCGAACGTGACGATGTCCATGCCGAGGCTGCCGAGGCGCTTGGCGACCTGCTGGCCGACGCGGCCGAAGCCGACGACGCCCAGCGTCTTGTTGTTGACTTCCGTGCCGAGGAACTCGCCTTTGGCCCACTCGCCGTTCTTGAGGCGGTCGTGGGCCTGTGGGATGGAGCGAGCGGTTGCAAACGCCATCGCGACGGAGTGTTCGGCGGCGGCGCGGACGTTGCCTTCGGGGGCGTTGGCGACGATGACGCCGTGATCCGTGGCGGCGTCGATGTCGATGTTGTCGACACCGATACCGGCCCGACCGACGATGATGAGGTCGGGCGCGGCCGCGAACACTTCCTCGGTGACCTCGGTGCCCGAGCGGACGATGAGCGCGTTCGCGTCGGCTACTGCGTCGAGGAGCGCGTCGCCCTCGACCTCGTAGGCAGTTTCGACGTCGTGGCCCGCCTCACGGAGTCGCGTGAGACCGGCGTCAGCGATAGGGTCCGTAACGAGTACCTTCATACCGAATCGAACTTACTGGGGCGGCATAACGCTTGTTTTCTCTGTCCGAGCGACTGGGTTCGGATACTCTGGGCGGAGTGAGCGCGCCGCTGATGAGGGACCCTGGTTGGAAGGACCATCAGCGAAAACCGAACCGACGGCGAGCGGCCTATCGCCAGGCCGGGAGCGAGGCAGCGTCCGCGAGCGGGGTTGTGAGATAGGCGTCGTCTCGGGTCACGTCAGCGACGATAAACTGGTCCGTTGGACCCTCTTCGACGGACGCCATGATGTCTCCATCCGCGGCCATCTCGACCGGAGCGACAGGTTCCGACTCCATGCATGATAATATGTAACAACCATATAAAAACTTAGCGAAACCGATAGAGGGGAGGGGTATTGCGCTGCGCCAGCCGTCTGACAATAGTTCCGCTCCTGTCAATACTGGGACAGAGTGGTCCGTAGGACAGTACGCATAGAGCCTTATATTTCAACCATCAGTACCTGTATCCGGGTTTCTATTCAAACTCAGATACGAGAGTTCGATATGGCAGAAGACGTAGTTGTTTCCGAGGCGGCACGGTCCCTGGGTCTCCGAGATAGTGTCTGCACGGTCGTCGGCGATAGCCGCTGGTCGCCCGGCGTGCGACCTGAATGTCGAAAACGGACGGATGTTAAGGACTTAGTAGATGCGGGCAGGAAGTTCTGGCAGTATGAACGTCGCAGACGCTATGACGCCACGCTCGGAGGTCGTCACGGTTACTATTCCGGGTACCCGTGATGACGCACTGGAATACCTCCAGGAGCAGGCTTTCTCGTCGGTCCCGGTTATCAAGGAAACCGACGACGGCGAGGAGTTCAGAGGGATTATTTCACGCGATGCGCTTATCGAGAGCCCCGACGAGGACCAGCTAGCCCTGCTCGTTGAGGAAGTCCCGGCGATCAGCGGGGACACGTCTATCGAGGCTGCCGCACAGGTGATGGTCGAGGACGGCGAGCGACGCCTCCCCATCGTCGACGGCCAGCTCAAAGGGATCATCACAGTGACCGACGTGATCCGGTCCATCGCCAACGGCGACGTCGATGGTGACAAGGTCGTCGACGAACTCGCCAACCGCGACATCAACTGCGTGTACGAAGGCACGCCGCTGACCGTTGCCGAACGGGAACTCTCCCACGCGAACGTCCCGTACGGCGTCGTCCTCGGCGACGACGGCGACATGTCGGGGATGCTCACTGAGGTCGACATCATCGCGGTCGCCCGCGTCGTCGAGGGCGAGGACGACACCGGCGACTCCATCGCCAACCAGGACGACGACTGGGCCTGGGAAGGCATCAAAGCCGTCGGCGGTCGGTACATGCCTACCCGCAACGTCGAGCTTCCGGCCGAGCCCGTCCGCGAGTTCATGACCGGTGACGTCGTGACGGTGAACAAGCGCCGCACCGCCGAGGAGGCGGCCCAGCTAATGATCGAGCACGACATCGAACAGATCCCGCTGCTGTCCGGTGACGAACTCACCGGCATCGTACGGGACATCGACCTGCTGCGAGGCCTATGAGCGAAGGCGAACGGCTTACCGAGCTGGCCAAGCGTCGCGGCTTCTACTTCCCCTCTTCGAGCGCCTACGGCGGGGCTGCGGGCTTCTGGACCTACGGGCCACAGGGCGCTGCGCTGAAATCGAACATCGAAGACGCCTGGCGGGACCGTTACGTCGTCAAGGAGGGCCACCAGGAGATCTCCGCGCCCGACGTGATGCCCGAACCCGTCTTCGAAGCATCTGGGCATCTCGACGGCTTTGACGACATGATCGTCGAGTGCGGCGAGTGTGGCGCGACCCATCGCGCCGACCACCTCGTCGAGGACAATACAGATATCGAGGAGGCCGAATCACTCCCCAACGAGGAGGTGATGGACCTCATCGCCGACCACGGCATCGAGTGTCCGTCCTGTCAGACATCCCTGGCCGACCAGCCGGTCGACAACTTCAACCTGATGTTCGAGACCAACATCGGCCCAGGGTCGTCGTCGCCGGGGTATCTCCGGCCGGAGACCGCACAGGGCATCTTCGTGGAGTTCCCGCAGCTCTCCGAGTACGCCCGGAATCAGCTTCCCTTCGGCGTCGCCCAGATCGGGAAGGCCTACCGGAACGAGATCTCCCCGCGGAAGTCCCTCGTCCGCGTCCGGGAGTTCACCCAGGCCGAACTCGAGCACTTCATCGACCCCGAGGAAGACGAACCGCCGCTTGACGAGGTCGCCGACGTGACGCTGCCGCTGTACTCCGCCGCCGAACAACAGGCCGAGGACGGCGGCCAGCGCGAACTGACTGTCCGCGAGGCCGTCGACGAAGGGGTCGTCGAGAGCGAGTGGGTCGCCTACTACCTCGGCGTCTCCAAAGAGTGGTACGAGCGCATCGGCGTCGACATGGACCGCTTCCGGTACCGCCAGCACCTCGCTGGCGAGCGCGCTCACTACGCCTCTGACTGTTGGGACGCAGAGAGCGAGGTCGACGGTGACTGGATCGAGATTACGGGCTTCGCCTACCGGGGCGACTACGACCTCTCGAAACACGCCAAGCACTCCGGCGAGGACTACACCGTCTTCAAGCAGTACGACGAGCCGATTACCGTCGAGCGTGCGACTGTCGACCCCGACATGAGCTATCTCGGGCCGGAGTTCGGCAGCTCGGCCGGCGCTGTCGCCGACGCACTCGAAGCGCTGGCCGAGCGGAACCCGGACGCTTTCGACGGCGACGAAGTCACCGTCGAGGTCGACGGCGAGTCCCACACCGTCCCCGTCGAGGAGACGAACTTCAGCGTCGACGAGGTCACCGAGAACGGCGAACATATCCGCCCACACGTCGTCGAGCCGTCGTTCGGCGTGGGCCGAATTATTTACACCGTCCTCGCACATTCCTACGAGACCGACGAGGTCGACGGCGAGGAGCGCAGTTACCTCGACCTCCCGCCGGAGCAGGCTCCGACGACGGTCGGCGTCTTCCCGCTGATGGACAAGGACGGAATGGACGACCTCGCGACCGACATCGCCGACGACCTCCGGGCCGCCGGCCTCTCGGTCACCTACGACGATTCCGGGGCTATCGGCCGCCGTTACCGCCGACAAGACGAGGTCGGGACGCCCTACTGTGTGACTGTGGATTACGAAAGCCTAGAGGATGGCGAGGTCACCGTCCGTGAACGGGACACGACCGAACAGAAACGGCTCCCCATCGACGGGCTCGCCGACCGGCTCGAACGGCTCGCGAGCGGCGAACTAACCTTCGACGACCTGTAGATGGCCGACGAGGTATCCCGGCGGCTCGTCCACGTCACCGGCGCGGCGGTCCCGCTCGCGCATCTGCTCCGACCGGAGCTGATTACGTGGCGCGTCGTCCAGGGATTCCTGGCCGTGGCGCTGGTCGTCGTGTGTGTGCTCGAAGCGGTGCGGCTGACGACCGGACTGGACTGGGTCGTGTACGACCGGCTCACCCGCGAGTACGAACAGGACAACCCCGCCGGATACGCGCTGTACATCGTCGGAATAGCCATCGTCGCCTTCGCCGTCGAACTCCCGAGTATGAGCGTGACGGTCGCCGTCCCGGCAATGTTGATGCTCGCCATCGGCGACCCTATCAGCGGCCTGCTGGGCTCCAGTGACGCCAGCAACGTCAAACAGGCCTGGGTCCTGCTGGTGATGTTCGGCGTCTGCACGCTGCTCGCCGCGCCGTTCGTGCCCCCTGGCGCCGCCGTCCTCGGCGGTATCGCGGCGACGTTCGCCGACGGGGTCAAGCCCCGCATCGCCGGCTACGTCGTCGACGACAACTTCTCGATTCCGGTGCTTGGCGCACTGGCGATGTGGGTCGGCGTCCAGTACCTGCCCGGAATCGGCCTGTAACTCCCGCTGTTTACTTTCACCCCGGTATCTGAACCCTTAACCACCGCCGGGACAAACGCGTGGGTAATGGCGACCACCGACGCCGGTGGCGAACACGTCGAACGCCCGCTGGTGACGCCGGAGTTTCTGGAGAACCGCCGCTACCAGACCGAACTGGCGGAGACGGCGAGCGCCGGCCACACGCTCGTCTGTCTACCGACCGGACTGGGCAAGACGACCGTCTCGCTGCTGGTGACCGCTGAGCGGCTCAACGCCGTCGGGGGGAAATCGCTCATGCTGGCCCCGACGAAGCCGCTGGTCCAGCAACACGCCGAGTTCTACCGCGAAGCGCTCGAACTGGACGACGAGGACGTCGTCGTGTTCACCGGCGAGGTCCGGCCCGACGACCGGGCTGCACTCTGGGAGGACGCTCGCATCGTCATCGCAACGCCGCAGGTCGTCGAGAACGACCTCGTGGGCAACCGTATCTCCCTTGCCGACGTGACCCACTGCACCTTCGACGAGTGCCACCGGGCGACCGGCGACTACGCCTACAACTACATCGCCGACCGCTACCACGCCGACGCCGAGAACCCGCTGGTGACCGGGATGAGCGCCTCCCCCGGTGACGACGAGGAAGCCATCCTCGAAGTGTGTGAGAACCTTGGCCTTGCGGAGGTTGCGGTGATGACCGAGAACGACGCCGACGTGGCCGAGTATACCCACGACACCAGCGTCGACTGGAACCGTATCGAGCTCCCCGAGATCGTCGTCGAGATCCGCGATGCCATCAACGAAGTCATAGAGGACCGACTGGACCAGCTACGGGAACTCGGCGTCACGAACAAGTCCTCGGCGGACATCTCCGAGCGCGAGATCCAGCAGGTTCAGGGCCAGCTCCAAGACCTGATGAACAACGACCAGAGCGAGGGATACCAGGGGATGAGCCTCCTCGCAGAGGTCCGGAAGCTCCGTACCGCCGTCACGTACGTCGAGACCCAGAGCGTCGAGTCTCTGCGGCGGTACTTCGAGCGCCTGAAGGAGGCCGCTCGCTCCTCCGGAGCGTCGAAGGCCGACCAGCGCCTCGTCAGCGAGCCGAAGGTCCGCGAGGCGATGCGGAAAGCCGAGTCCTACGACGACCTGCACCCGAAGTTCCGCCAGACACGGATGTTGCTCGCGGAGACGCTCGGTATCGAGAACGGTGAGCGTGTCATCGTCTTCACCGAGTCGCGCGATACGGCTGAGACGCTCGTCGACTTCCTCTCGGATCATTTCACGACGCAGAAGTTCGTCGGCCAGAGCGACACCGACGGCAGCGAGGGGATGACACAGACCCAGCAACAGGAGACGCTGGACCGATTCCGCAACGGGGAGTTCGAGGTGCTCGTCTCGACCTCCGTCGCCGAGGAAGGGCTAGACGTGCCCGAGGTCGACCTCGTGCTGTTCTACGAGCCGGTCCCGACCGCGATTCGAGCCATCCAGCGGAAGGGGCGGACCGGACGACAGGCCGAGGGCCGCGTCGTCGTCCTGCTGGCCGAGGACACCCGCGACGAGGCGTATTTCTGGAAGGCTCGGAACGACCAGAAGCGGATGAAACGTGAGCTGAACGAACTCAAAAGCGTCGCCGGCGAGCTGGAGGCCCGCCTCGACCAGACCGGTCTCGACGAGTACGAGGACGCTGAGGGGACCGCTTCGGGTGGAACCGACGAAGCGGAAACCGCCACACGGCAGTCGGGTTCCACTGGAAACGGGAGGGGTAGCACAGCTAACACGTCTGCCGATGAGAACGGCGACGGGGACGGCCAAGCCGGGCTGGACGCCTTCGCGGCGGAGTCGTCTGCGCCAGACGACGGGGAGGCTGGTGGCGAGGGAGACGGAGGGGATGGCGACGAGGATGACGGGGGGACCGACGACGAAGGAACGGTCGCCACCGCCGGCCGCGACGCTGAGGACGACCCCGTCGAAATCGTCGCCGACCAGCGGGAACTCGACTCGAACATCGCCCGGGACCTCTCGACACGGGACGGAATCGAGACCCGACTCGAGACGCTGGCCGTCGGCGACTACGTCCTCTCGGACCGCGTGGTCGTCGAGCGCAAGACCGTCGCTGACTTCATGGACACGCTGACTGGCGGCGACCGGTCGATGTTCGAGCAGGTCGGAGACGCCACGCGAAACTACGGCCGGCCCGTCGTCATCATCGAGGGCGAGGACCTCTTCGGCGCGCGAAACGTCCATCACAAGGCGATTCAGGGGGCGCTCGCGTCGCTGGCGGTCGATTTCGGCGCGAGCGTCCTCCGGACCAGCGACGAGGACGAGACCGCCGACCTGCTGGAAGTCATCGCCGGACGGGAACAGGAAGTGGCCGACCGCGAGGTGAGCGTCCACGGCGAGAAACAGTCCAAGACGCTCCCCGAGCAGCAGGAGTACGTCGTCGCCTCCATCGCCGAAGTCGGACCGGTGACCGCCCGTACGCTGCTGGAAGCCTTCGGCAGCGTCGAGGCGGTGATGACCGCCGACAAAGACGACCTGTTGGAGGTGTCCGGCATCGGCGACGTGACCGCCGACCGGATTCGAGAAGTCATCGCCAGCGACTACGAGCCTTAGAACCGCGCCGCATCGAGCGCTTCCGCCGCTTCTCGTGCTGCCTGCAGATGTTCGCGAGCCTCGCGTGGGTTCTCGGTCGCCGCGGCGCGCTCGGCGAAGCGGCGAGCGGTTTCGGCCAGTGACGCCGATGCCGCATCCATGTTCGCCGAGATATCGTCCGTGTGACTATCGGTCGACTGAGTCTGTCGAGCGGAAACAGGGGGGTTCTGTGTCGGTGTCCCACGCGGCTGGTCGTTTGCAGTTCGGCCGCTAGGCTCCGGCGACGCACCCGTTCGAGCAGTCTGTGGCGCTGGTTCCGAGTGATCGGACGGCTGAGTAGACTGGTCACCCCCCGCTTCGGGTGGAACGGCCGAGTCGGGTGTCGACGCCGCCGCTTCAGAGGCCGACTGTGAAGCGGTGTCGTCCTGAGCGTGTGCGACCTCCTGGTGAGCGGGTTCGTCCAGCGTGTCTTCTGCACTCTCGGCTGTTTCCTCGTCGGCGTTGCCGAACTGAACGCGGGCTTCGTCGCTGGGGTCGGCAACCTCGATCTGGTCACCGTCTTCGGCCTGGCCCCCCTGTTCGTCGGTAGCCGACGGATCAGCGCCGTTTTCCTGCGTGTCGCGAGCGACCGGCTTCTGGCAGGTCGGGCAGAACTCCTGGCCGTCGTAGCGGAAGATGGGGTCGCCACAGTCGCTGCAGTGGGCGTTCGTCATCGTCGCGCCCTTCAACAGGAGTTCGCTCATCTGCTCGGTCGCCGCCCGGTTGTCCTCCTCTTTCTCGAACTTCTCGCGGAGTTTCTCGCGTTCGGCTTCCTTGTCGAAGTCGCTCATACGTGTCACAACGCCACGGGGCTGAAAACAGTTTACGGGTGCGAGACGTCGGTGCTATCTGAACGATGCGCGGCGGAATCGGGGTTTCGACACGTTTAACGTTCGCGCCCGAGCCTTTTCGAATGGTATGACAAAGGTAAGCGTAGTCGGCGCAGCCGGAACGGTCGGCGCAGCCGCAGGGTACAACATCGCGCTCCGTGACATCGCTGACGAGGTCGTCTTCGTCGATATCCCGGACAAGGAAGACGACACTGTCGGGCAGGCGGCCGACACGAACCACGGCATCGCCTACGATTCGAACACGCGGGTCCGTCAGGGCGGCTACGAGGACACCGCCGGTTCGGACGTGGTCGTCATCACGGCCGGGATTCCCCGCCAGCCGGGCCAGACACGCATCGACCTCGCCGGCGACAACGCACCTATCATGGAGGACATCCAGTCCTCGCTGGACGAACACAACGACGACTACATTTCGCTGACCACCTCGAACCCCGTCGACCTGCTCAACCGCCACCTCTACGAGGCCGGCGACCGCTCGCGCGAGCAGGTCATCGGCTTCGGCGGCCGGTTGGACTCCGCGCGGTTCCGCTACGTCCTGAGCGAGGAGTTCGACGCGCCGGTCCAGAACGTCGAAGGAACGATTCTCGGGGAACACGGCGACGCACAGGTCCCCGTGTTCTCGAAGGTCCGCGTCGACGGCACCGACCCCGAGTTTAGCGACGACGAGAAAGAGCAACTGCTCGGCGACCTGCAGGAATCGGCGATGGACGTCATCGAGCGCAAGGGCGCGACCGAGTGGGGCCCGGCCCGCGGCGTCGCACACATGGTCGAGGCCATCCTACACGACACCGGCGAGGTGCTGCCGGCTTCGGTCAAGCTGGAGGGTGAGTTCGGGCACGAAGACACTGCGTTCGGTGTCCCCGTTCGTCTCGGGAGCAACGGCGTCGAGGAGATCGTCGAATGGGACCTCGACGACTACGAACAGGACCTGATGGCCGACGCCGCCGAGAAGCTCTCCGACCAGTACGACAAGATCTCGTAACCCGGTCGATCGGTACTGCGAAGTTTCGGGACGGCATCCGTCCCGAGCTGTCTTTTCGCTCCACTATCGGCGTGAGAGACGTAGCTGTAACTGCGAGTCGCACTCCCCGACGAACCACGACGTTACGCGGGTTCGTCTTGGTCGTCAAGCAAATCGCTGTCGCGCCCGTCGTCGTCGATATCAGCACCGAGGAGTGACGCCCACTCTTCGAGGTGTGACTCCGATGTCGAGAGTTCTCGGTGGCTCATGGCGTTACCGGAAGCATCCACGGCATATTATATAATGGTTGTGCCCACGTTGATACGCAATGGTGTATGCAGCGGTTCTACGGTGTAATTCCGGACTGGCGAATCAATAACAGCGGCGAGGAGTCCGCACTGATTCACTCAGAGCGGATGGTTTCCGGGACCTGAATCGAGTAGTGGCCGTCTTCCTGCAGCGCGATGATGTACTCTTCGCGGTCGTACAGTTCCATCAGATTCAGTTCGTACTGACCGGGTTCCAGTACCTTGATCGACTCGAACTGGTCGTTGAGTTCAGCGCGCAGTTCTTCCAGATCGGGACGGTCCTCCCGGTCTGGTTCCGCTGGTGGGTCGGGGTCTGCACCGACAGGGCGGAACTGGTGTTCAGATTCGGACGCGGACGGCACGTCGGATGGGAGTTCGTCCGGCTCGACAATATCGCCGCGGGCACTGGCCTGAGCCGAATCCTCAGTCGGCGACGTGCGGTCGGGTTCGGTCGACGGCGAGTCGGGAGTTCGGGATGGGTCACTCGGCTGTGAGTCAGCGGCCCGGTCGGCGTCAAGGTGGGACTGCTCGGCGGGACGGTCGCCGTCCGCAGCGGAGCCACTGACGAAGTCGCGCACCGAGGCGGCGGTCTTGCCGACGGTACGAGCGACAGTGCTGTCAGGTCCCGGTGGTTCCGGTGGCTCCGCGTCCGGCGTCTCGGAGATGTCGGCCCCCTCGGGCTGATACTGGAACTTGTTCCCGCCGCAGTTGGGACAGCCCGAGAGCATCTCCTTCGACCCGTCGTCGAAGCCACGGCCACACTCCGTACACTGGTGGGGCATTATTTCCGGGAGACGAGGGCGCTGATGAGCGTTTCGTCCTTGTGGAGCGTCTCTATCTGGTTCGCCGGTCCGATGACTGTCAGCTTCTGGGTTGACTGTTTGCCCATCAGCCGGTCGAGGATGCTAGCGTCGGCAGCCTCGGACTTGGGGTAGGTCTCGATTTCGATGCCGTTGAACTCGTCGGGACTGATCTCCGTCATCGTCACTTCGATCAGGCGGGATTCCTCGTCGGGTGAGAGTCCCTCTTCGAGGATGACGATGTTGCCGTCACGAACCCCGTCGAGAATCATCCGTATCTTCTCCATCGAGGCCAGTCCAGCCATGCGTTCGCCGCTGATGAGGTCGATCTGGACGCCGTCGTCTGGGTCTTTGACTTCTGCCATTATATCACCCGAAGTACTCCGCGATTTTGTCGTAGACTTCGTCCATGTTGTCGCCCTCGAGCGCCGACAGCGGAATCGTCTCGTGCTGGGGGTAGGCGTTTCGGATGCGCTGAACCGAAGACTCCTCCAGATCGATCTTGTTCGCGAGGATCAACACCGGAAGGTCCTGACTCTCGATGATGCCGATGAGCATGGTGTTGACCTGCGTGAACGGATCAGTCGCGGAGTCAAGGACGTAAATAACGCCGTCGACGTCCTCGCGGAGCCAGTGCATCGCTTCGGCGACACCCTCGGTCGCTTCGCGGGAGCGACGGACGGCGTCGTCTTTCTCCATGTCATGTTCAAGGAATTCGGTGTAGTCGACCTTCGTCGTCACGCCCGGGGTGTCGACGATGTCGATTGTCACTTTCTTCCCGTCGCGTTCGATTTCGACGTTCTCCTTTCGGCGCGCACGACGAGTCTCGTGTGGAACGTGACTCTCCGGACCGACAGCGTCGCCAGTCCAGTCCCGTGCGATGCGATTTGCCAGCGTCGTCTTGCCGGCGTTCGGCGGGCCGTAGATGCCGATTCGCTTTGGATCCTCTTCGGAGAACAGCGTCGATGCCGCGCGTGAGATACTATCTTTGAGGTTTGTTAACAATCCCATCCTATCCTCCCGCCGCCCGGAGTCGTCCGGTATGGCGGCTCTGCCCGTAAAAGATAGGCGAATTCACTTAAGCCTACGTCAGACATTAGTCTTTTTTCTGACATGGTGAAGCATAGCATAGATCAGCGTGTGGGCGCCTCCGCGGATGTGATCAAGAGGGGGCTGTTCGGGTGGAGTCCGGTCATCTGAAACCAAACGATTCGGATCGGGGTTTACCATCCCTGCCCCCCACCCCTTCGTTTCAAGTGGAACGACGTACACCCCTGGGGAGGGGTTGGAGAATTACCGGTCAAATCGGGAGCGGACCAACTATTCAGATCGGCGCGACTCGTGATACTACTAGTTAGAACGGTCTAGACACTAGAAAACTGTACACTAACCCCTGTTAGATATTTGTTTAATCTAGTGCGGCTTTGGTTTATGAGATAGCATCTTAAATCTTTCCTCTTCACTAGAGGACATTCTCGGTCCCCTCACCCCCTCCCCCCGGGCCTGTTTCCCGTTCCACCGGAAACGAAGGGGTGGGGGGGTTGGCCCGTTACGGTCGCTTTGTCTTGCGAGTCCGTTCTTCCGTGGTATCACTCATGTTCACATAGCGTACCAGCACTCGGAATCACTCCATGGCTCCCTTCCGCCCCCCCTCACTGTCCTGCCGTTCCATGTCCGTCCGGCCCCAGTGAGACTGAAGCTATAGTCCTCTTTAAGACAACAGTACTCATGCGGTAGAATTATAAAATTATAAACATATATGTTTCATGGGTAGTGTACCGAAATATTTAATATCGAATCACGGTACGGTTCATGTGGTTCAACTGGACGCACCGGAGAGCGCTGATGCTCACTAACAACGGTACTAACGCACTCCTCGCTCCCTCTGTTCCGGTGTCTCCTACTCTCTCCACACGAAACGAAGGGGACTCTCTCGACTATGACTGACGAAAGCGACAACTCAGCCCCGGCATCCGACCCGTCGACAGCAGAGACGTCGAACGACGCCGACGGGTCCGACGGGCAACTCGACGTCGAAACGGACTCCGGGACATCGACCGGACCGTCCGATCTCGACGACGTTATCCTCGACAACCTCGATGCCGGGTCCGACGATCCCTCTGATGAGGCGTCTCGTGGCCTGTTTGACGACCTTCTCGAAGGGGAACCCATTTTCGAGAACAAGGAGGTCCTCCGCCCCTCGTACACGCCGCACAAACTCCCCCACCGCGAGGAGCAGATCAACAACATGGCGACGATTCTCGTCACCGCCTTGCGCGGTGATACGCCGTCGAACATCCTCATTTATGGGAAGACGGGAACGGGGAAAACCGCGTCCGCGAAGTTCGTCAGCGAGGAACTCGAAACGACTTCACAGAAGTACGAGGTCCCCTGTGAGGTCGAGTACATCAACTGCGAGGTGACCGACACCCAGTACCGCGTACTGGCCCAGCTCGCGAACAAGTTCATCGACAAGAACGCCCAGCTCATCGACGACCGCATCGCCGAACTTGAAGATCTCCGGTCACGTGCGCGCGACAACGCGGCTGCACTCGAAGAGACGGCGTTCGATTCCCTCGACGACATCGAAACCGAAATCAGCTCGCTGGAAGCCGACAAGGCGGAGTTCGAGGAAGTTCCGATGACGGGGTGGCCAACAGATCGGGTTTATAGTTCTTTTTTCGACGCCGTCGACTACCACGAGCGCGTGGTCGTCATCATGCTCGACGAGATCGACAAGCTCGTCGAAAAAAGCGGCGACGATACCCTGTACAACCTCTCCCGGATGAACTCCGAACTGGAGAACTCCCGGGTCTCGATTATGGGTATCTCGAACGATCTGAAGTTCACCGATTTCCTCGACCCCCGGGTTAAATCAAGTCTCGGCGAGGAGGAGATCGTCTTCCCGCCCTACGACGCGAACCAGCTCCGGGACATCCTGCAGGCACGCTCGGACGTGGCGTTCAAAGGCGACGCGCTCACCGAGGACGTCATCCCGCTGTGTGCGGCCTTCGCAGCACAGGAACATGGGGACGCACGTCGGGCGCTCGACCTCCTCCGGACTGCTGGCGAACTCGCCGAGCGTGACCAGACGGACAACGTCCTCGAAGACCACGTTCGGCAGGCTCAGGAGAAGATCGAACTCGATCGGGTCGTAGAGGTCGTTCGGACACTGCCCACGCAGTCGAAAATTGTCCTCTTTGCGATCATTCTCTTGGAAAAGAACGGCGTCCACAACATCAACACCGGCGAGGTGTTCAACATCTACAAGAACCTCTGTGAGGAGATCGACGCCGATATCCTGACCCAGCGCCGCGTCACTGATCTCATCTCGGAACTAGATATGCTCGGTATCGTCAACGCCGTCGTCGTCTCGAAGGGCCGGTACGGGCGGACGAAAGAGATCTCCCTGTCCGTTCCAACCGAAGAGACGGAGGCGGTGCTTCTGTCTGATTCACGACTCGGCGATATCGACGACGTCCAGCCGTTCGTTCAGGCCCGGTTCGACAACTGACCTGCGAACTGTATTCGCACTCGACAGCCTCCGTCGTTCCAGGTGAAACGATCCCCTTCGAGAGAGACGAGCTATCCGGCTGCGGTTCCGCTCGCCGCTGTGGGTCCTGTCCCGTTCGTCACCGTCGGCCCCGCCTCGTCCGTTACCACATCAGTTGCTCCGGCCTTGTTCCACTGGAGTCGGACCTGTCCCAGCAACGGGACCCGCATCTCTGCGGTCCCGACGACCCAGCCGGGTTTGACCGGTTCGCTGATGGGGTTGGAGCCGACCTGGTCATACCGGCCGTTATTATCACCCTTGGTGACGAAGCCGGCGTGGTCGGCCGGACAGGAGCTGAGCTCGTCACAGCTGTCCGCACTGCCGATGTAGTCCTTGTTCGCCCGGTCGTACCAGTTCTCGCCCTCCTCGACCCACAGCATCGCTCGGTGGATGATCGGCGTTTGTCGGCTGTTGCCGTCAGGCTCGTACACGATAACGTCGCCCGGTTGCTGGAATGTCCGATAGCTGTCGTCGTTCGCTGCGGTGACGACGCCCCCGTGATCGTCCGGGCCGGAGAACCGCTCCTCTTCCATCACGAACACGAGGTCGCCTTCCTTGATATGGGGGTCCATGCTCGGACTTTCGATAGCGACGAGCGGGGGCCACACACCGCTGACGGCGAACAGCAACACCCCGACAAGCAGGACTGAGCCGGCGCTACTGACGATATCGGCCACGTACATCATCCCTCCCGGTCCCTCGGTTTCGTCTCCGTCCGACGACCGACGGTCTGACCCGGCCATTCGTACCACGAATACTCGGAGGCGGCCAATCAACTTTCTGTTGTTGGACCGAACACTACCGTCCGGTTTGCTCAGCTCGCCGCCGGTACTGAAGCTTCTCCCATCGGCATCGACACTGAGGTGTGCCATAGCTGGGACGGCTGGACCCGAACGTACCCGAGACGTGGGATTCGGAAGGTCCCGGTTCCGATGACCCACTCCGGCCGGACAACGGTACTCGCTCCGGTGACCTGATCGTATCTGGTGTTGGTCACCTTATTGTCACCTTTCGTAATAAACCCGGCGTGGGGGGCTGGACAGTTCCGAAGTTCGTCGCAACTGTCTGCGTTCCCGATGTACGTCTGGTTCGCCCGGTCGTACCAGTTCTCGCCGGCATCGACCCATAGCATCGACCGGTGGATGATCGGCGTCCGCTGCTCGTTACCGTTGGGTTCGAAGATGATGACATCCCCGGGCTGCTGAAAGGTCCGATACCCGGTTTTTGACCCCTCCGCTGCCGTTACAACGCCGTGACGGGCCTCCTGTCCGGAGAAGCGCTCTGCGTCCATGACAAACACCATATCCCCGGTGTCGATGTGTGGCTCCATGCTCCCGCTTTCGATAGCAACGAGCGGAGGCCACACCCCGCTGACGGCAAACAGGAGCGCCCCGACGAGCATGACCGCCCCGACGCTCGTACCGATGTCACGGACGTACAGGCCGAGGCGAAACGTCGGGCTGGCGTCCACAGACTCCTCTGTCTCGTCTGGTGGCGTGCTACGCGACGATTCGTCCCGGCCCATTCTATCTCGGATTGCCCATAGTGGCGTATCAATCTTGTGACGACCGTCGGTCCGCTATCCTTTTGCCCGCAGACACTGAGTGTGGAACGTGCCTCTGGAGACGCCGGCACGCATCGTCAGCGAACTCGCGAGCCGCGGCTACAACGCGGAGCGCGAGGCGGTGACCCGCATCGCCGACACCCGAGATCCTTCGGTGACGCTGGAACGCGCACTCGAAACACTCCCCGACGAAGCGCTGAAGCTGACGACCGACCACGTGGAGTCTGTCGTTGAAGCGACAGAAAGTACCGAGAGCGAGTCGAATACTGACCCAGATCCGAAAAACGAAACCTCCGGCGCTCCGACACAGCCACACCCCTCCGTTTCAACTGGAACAGACGCACCCACGCCGACCGAACCGGGTACGTCCGCTCCACCTGAAACGGGGGGGTCACGGGACGTGGACACATCCCTCCGGGCAATCGAGGTCGCGAACGACATGACCGGCCAGTCAACTGGGACTGGTGAGTACTCAGACTTCGTCTCGGTGTTCCGGGACCGCTACGAGAAACTGGCGACCAAACTCCGCGGCAGAGTGAACCACCGGCCGACCGACGCAATCGAGAACATGGGCGGCGGCAGCGACGCGGCGCTGATCGGGATGGTCTCGGACATCCGCTCGACTGCTAGCGGCCACTGGCTCGTCGAACTGGAAGACACGAACGGGACCTTCCCCTGTCTGGTAATGAAAGACCGCCCCATCGCCGATCTCGTCCAGCAGTTGCTCATGGACGAGGTCATCGCTGTCGAGGGGACGCTGGCCGACGACGCCGGCATCCTGTTCGTGGACTCGCTGTACTTCCCGGACGTGCCCCGAACACACAGCCCTTCGACCGCTGACCGTCACGTTCAAGCGGCACTCATCTCGGATGTCCACGTCGGGAGCCAGGAGTTCATGGAGGACGCCTGGCATCGCTTTACCGACTGGCTCCACACCGCCGAAGCCGAGACCGTCGAATACCTGCTCATCGCCGGTGACATGGTCGAGGGCGTCGGCATCTATCCCGAGCAGGACGAGGAGCTGGACATCATCGACATCTACGACCAGTACCGCGCGTTCTCGGAGTATCTCAAGGAAGTTCCGGGAGACATGGAGATCCGGATGATCCCGGGCAACCACGACGCCGTCCGGCTGGCCGAGCCCCAGCCCGGCTTCGACGAGGAGCTCCGGGACATCATGAGTGCCCACGACGCCCAGGTCCACTCCAATCCCTCGCTGGTCACTGTTGAGGGCGTCACGGTGCTGATGTACCACGGCGTCTCGCTTGACGAAGTCATCGCTGAACTCCCGGACGAGGAAGCCAGCTACGAGGAGCCACACAAGGCGATGTACCAGCTCCTGAAGAAGCGCCACGTCGCGCCGCAGTACGGGGGCCACACCCGACTCGCCCCCGAGGACCGCGACTATCTGGTGATGGAGGAAGTCCCTGACGTGTTCCACACCGGTCACGTCCACAAGCTCGGCTGGGGCGAGTACCACAACGTCGTTGCGCTGAACTCCGGCTGTTGGCAGGCCCAGACCGCATTCCAGAAGAGCGTCAACATCGACCCCGATGCCGGCTTTGCACCGATTCTGGACCTCGATACGCTGGATATGACGGTCCGGAAGTTCAGCTAACCACCTTTTTCCGCCTCGGGTGCGCAGAGCGCACCACTCGGCGCAAAAACGTGGGTGAAAAAGGCCGGACACTCACTTCGTTCGCGTCCGGGGAAACCGCTCGCCATGGGCGAGCGGTATGCTTCCCAATCGTGTCTCTCTGTGACTGACGCAGGCCTGCCCTCCCCCGGGTCGCTCGGGCGCGACGGTCGTCGCACCACTCGCTCCTGGCCGGATAACTCGTCTACTTGTTCTTCTAGAAGCGCGAGAGCGGCTCCATTCGGTCTACTATACCCGAACCTGTTTGGAAACGGCGCGAAGAATCACCGGTATCTCGTAGCAGTGGCGGGCCTCACCGATTGAGGCGCAATTAAGACCCATCCGGTAAAAGGAGAGAGTATGAGTGACGACCAAAATCACGGATTCGAAACCGACGCGCTGCACGTCGGGCAGGAAGAGCCGGACGCTGAGGCTCGCTCGCGTGCGCCGCCGCTGTACCAGACCACCTCATACGTCTTCGAGGACGCCGAAGACGCGGCCAAGCAGTTTGCGCTGGAGAAGCCGGGCCACATCTACTCGCGGCTGATGAACCCCACCGTCGGGATGCTCCAGGAGCGGCTGGCTGCGCTGGAGGGTGGCGTCGGCGCGGTCGCCACCGCCTCCGGGATGGCGTCGCTGAACCTCGCGACGTTCCTGCTCGCGGACGTCGGCGACAACGTCGTCACGGCGTCGTCGCTGTACGGCGGGACCTACACCTACTACACCCACACTGCGCCGCGCAACGGCGTCGAGACGCGGTTCGTCGACACGCTCGACTACGACGCCTACGCCGAGGCCATCGACGAAAACACGGCCTATGTCCACTGTGAGACCATCGGGAATCCGTCGCTCGTCACGCCCGACTTCGAGCGCCTCGCCGAGATCGCCCACGACCATGGCGTCCCCTTCTTCGTCGACAACACGTTCGCAACACCGTACCTCTGTAACCCAATCGAACACGGGGCCGACCTCGTCTGGAACTCCACGACGAAGTGGATCCACGGCCACGGCACCACCGTCGGCGGCGTTCTCGTCGACGGGGGCTCCTTCCCGTGGGAGGAACACGCCGACAAGTACCCCGAAATCGCCGGCGACAACCCAGCGTACCACGGCGTCAACTTCCGAGAGCGATTCGAGGACGCGGCCTTCACCTACGCCGCCATCGCCCGCGGCCTCCGTGATCTGGGCTGCCAGCAGTCTCCCTTCGACGCTTGGCAGACAATGCAGGGGCTGGAGACGCTCCCCGCGCGGATGGACCGTCACTGCGACAACGCGATGGGCGTTGCCGAGTTCCTCGACGACCACCCCGAAGTCTCGTGGGTCACCTATCCCGGCCTCGAAGATCACGAAACGCACGACGCCGCCAGCAAGTACCTCGACGGTGGCTACGGCGGCATGATAACGTTCGGACTCGACGCGGGCTACGACGCCGCCCGGGCAACCGTCGAATCGACGGAAATCGCTTCGCTGCTGGCAAACGTCGGTGACGCGAAGACGCTCATCATCCACCCGGCTTCGACCACTCACCAGCAACTCACGGACGAGGAAAAGGCCGCTGCCGGCGTCACCGACGACATGGTTCGCCTCTCTGTCGGCACCGAGTCCGTCGAGGACATCAAGGCCGACCTTGACCAGGCAATCGGGCAGGCCACTCACTGACTGATACGTAGTATTCTATCGGATTTCTGTGGACACGCGCGCTGGAAAGGTGTAATAATTCACCCGTTCGCCAAGGTTATTACGGTAGGAGTTTATGTGTTAAACGAACCGTCGCTGATTGCGAGCACGCGTCGGTTCATGCTCAACCATACTCTGTCATTGGTCCGACAACGATTGCTCGCATCCGTGGGGAGCGTGCCACTCCCCGTTTGTTCTCCGTCTACAGTGCAGCGTACAGACCGGACCAGTGAACGACAAAAACGAAGACGTCGCTACAGGATTTCCTCGGCTTCCAGCAGTTCGTGCAGTTCGTCCATCGTCTCGACCGACGTGTCACACGATTGGGCAACGGCCGGTTTCGGGTCGAAGCCGATAGCCAGATTCGCGACTTCGAGCATCGGCAGATCGTTGGCTCCGTCGCCGACGGCGACAGTCGTGTCCCGGTCTTCGCCAGTGACCGCCGTCACGACCTCCATCGCGTCGTCTTTCGTCCCGGAGATGAGCGGCCCGCGTACTTCGCCGGTCAGCTTTCCATCTTTTACTGGCAGTCGGTTGGCGACGATGGCGTCGACCTCGACCCCCTCCGTTTCGAGTGCAGCCTCGACGCCGCGCTCGAAGCCGCCGGTGAGGATGGCGACGTAGACGCCGGCATCCCGCAGCGCCTTGATGACCTCAGCCGCACCCGGACGCAGGGCGACCTCGTCGAAGGCCGCCTGGGCCTTCTCGTCAGGGAGGCCTTCCAGCAGCGCACACCGCTGCCGGAGACTCTCGGCGTACTCGATCTCGTCGTTCATTGCCCGCTCGGTGATGTCGGCCATGTCCTCGGCCGTCCCGTTCTGGCTTCCCAGCAGGACCGTCATCTCCGAATCGGAGAGCGTCCCGTCGAAGTCGAAGGCAACTAGCATTGCCCGCGAGTTTCGCGTGGAGGGTTTCAAAACATCCGGTTTCCAGTCGAACGATCGGCTCTCTATTTTTGTGTGTCCCCTACTACTGTCTCTTTATGGAGCACGTCTCCGTCGACGAAATTGAACCACAGGCGATGGGTGGCGACGTTGACCGACGCGGGCTTGCGGACCCGCTGGGCACGACCGATGTCGCAATCAACCGGTATGTGCTGGACCCCGGCGAGGCCTTCTCGGGCGGATTACATGCACACCTCGATCAAGAAGAGGTGTTCTACGTCGTCGAGGGCACAGCCACTTTCGAACACCGGACCGACCCTGCCGGCGAGAGCGAGACAGTCACCGTCGGTCCACACGAAGTCGTCCGGTTCGCGCCCGGAGAGTATCAGCAGGGCCGGAACGAAAGCGGCGACCGGGTGGTCGCGCTGGCACTCGGTGCGCCTAGGAATTCGACCGAGAGCCGCGTTGCACAGCCTTGCCCTGACTGTGACAGCGATGTCCTCGCGCTGGAACCGGCCGACGACGGCTTCCTGCTGGTCTGTCCTGACTGTGGTACCGAACTCGAACCGGACCTCTAGACGGTCGTACCCGGGCGACAGGACCGAACTGCAACAGTCGGTGCCACCCGGACACAGGGGTTCGGTGGCGGGCCGTCGTAGGCATCCACATCCTGATAGAAGTTCAGCATCGCGAACTTGAGCTCCTCAGGGCCGATGTCGACCATCTCGCGGCGTTCCTCCGGCCGAAAGTACCACAGGCGACGTAGAGGTACACCTTCATCCCAGCGTACTTTCGTTGTTCACCGCACACTCGGTGCTGTCAGCTATGTTATCAGCCGTGTACATAGGGCCCCAGCAGGACTGTCATCTCCGAAGTGGAACGGGTGCCGGGAAAAGTGAAGACAACTACTATTCCCCCGAATTTAGTGTGCCGGATTTCAGACTATCTGGTTTCGGCTGATCAGCCAACAACACCGAGTGGCACCCCGACGACCCAGTACAGCAAGAGCGCGTACAGTGCGTCGATCCACAGGAACTCAAGCAGGCTAAACAGCATTGATACCAACGCCAGCGGGTAGCCGACGAGCCGTAGCAGGCTGCCGGTCTCGCGAGATCGATCCCATAGTGCGTTTGTCGGGTCCTGATTCGGGAAGGCGTGAGCGGCTACCACGAACCCGGGGTATATTGATGCGAACCAGAGCAATCCATTCTCATCACTGACAGCACCCATCATCTCCAGCCCGACTGCACCGGTGAACAAGACTAGCGCCAGAATCGAGGTGGCAACAAACGGGCCAAGGATGACACCGAACAGTGTCCGGTATTCCGTGACCGCATGATAATTGATGAACTCTTCTAATCGTTCGCCTTCACCGGGCTCCTCCCCGTTAGCGAGGACCCGTGATACTCGCGCCATTGCCTCCTCAGTCTTTTCGATCTCGTCTAGATTTACGTTCTCGTCGACCGCTAACCGTGCTGCTGGGACACTGTACTCCTGATTGAATACGTCCTGGATGATTCCGTTCACGAGTATGCCTGGAAACGTGACGATGTTGAACAGCAGTCCGATAAGCCCAAATACCATTTGTACTCTCCTATATTTTATCAAATATAGGATTTGTATTAAGCTCTATTCCAATATCGACTACCGATAAGCAGATGACTTTGCAGTTACGCTGATACCATAGCAGATTGTCCTGTACCTCCGGGACAAGCTACCTCTGGGCGGTCTGAGGATCAGGGCTTGGGCGGCGGCCCGTCGTAAGCGTCCATGTCCTGATAGAAGTTCAGCATCGCGAACTTGAGCTTCTCGGGGCCGATGTCGACCATCTCGCGGCGTTCCTCCGGGGGAAAGGTCCCGCGGACGGCGTAGTCGTGCATCTCCATCTCGGCGGCCTCCGTGTAGCGCTTGTCGAGTAGGATGCGTGCGCCGAAGTCGTCCGGCGACCGGACGACACGCCCGAGGGCCTGTCTCGTTTTCCGTACTGTCGGAATTTCGACGGCGTAGCGCCAGCCCGCGTCGCCCTCACTATCGCCGAAGGCCACGTCGTAGGCGTCCTGCACGGCGTCCATGCGGTCGTCGAGGTGCGGGTAGGGGACGCCCACGACCACGACGGTCCGGGCATCGTCGCCGTCGTAGCTCACGCCCTCCCCCAGTGTCCCCCACAGCGAGGTGTAGAGAACGCCGTCGTCGCCGTCGGTAAAGGCTTCCCGGAGGTCACGCGCCTGGGTGCCCGGCTTGTCCAGATACCGGGTCGCGCTCACAGCGGTCATGTCGTGGTAGCGCTCGGCCTCGCTGTAGGAGGGACAGAACACGAGCGTGTTCCCGGGCGTGAAGCGGACAATGTCTTCGAGTGTGCGCGCGATGCGCTGCTGGGTCTGTGGGTCGTCCCGTTCGCTGGAAAACAGCGCCGGGCCGTCGACGGCGTAGGTCCGGCGTCGGTCCTCGGGGAACTGCGCGCCGTAGGCCATCGTCACGGGGTCCTCGACGCCGACGACGTTCTCGGTCACGTCGAAGGGGCGGAGCGTGGCGCTCATCAGCACCGCCGCGTGCAGGTCCTCGAACAGGTCGCGGGTGACCTGTTCGGGGATACAGGTGTACAACTCCGCGCGGCCGTACACGTCGTCGGTCGATTCGTCCCGGCGGACGCTGACGACGGGGTACTGGCCAGTCTCGTCCGTCTCGTCGAGCCAGTCGGAGATGAAGCCGGCGGCCTGCAGCGTCTGGCACTCCTTTCTGGTGTCCAGGTCCCCTTCTTTGAACGCCTCTTGGTAGCGGGCGTCGAGGTCCCGCCCGAGGTCCAGTGCGTGGTCCAGTTCCTCGTGGAAGCCGGGGCCGGTGTACCCCTGCAGGAAGGCAAGCGTCAGGTCGTCCTTCCGGTCGTCGTTGGCGATGGTGACGTCGTCCCAGTGCTCGTCGACGGCCGCCCGAGCCCCGAACTCGAAGGAACCCTCGTATGCTTCGACGAGGGCGTCCCGGAACGTCTCGATGACGTTGGCCGCGGCGTCGGTCCGGGCGTCGTCCTCGCCGTCAAGTTCGTCGAGTGCCTGGTCGAGCGTGTTCTCGGTCAGCGTCCGCCGGGCGTGGTCGCGGGCGGCCGACTCGACGTTGTGGGCCTCGTCGAAGACGGCGATGATGTCCTCGGGGTCGCGGCCGATCCAGTGGAAGAACTGCTCGCGGATGGTCGGGTCGAGCAGGTGGTGGTAGTTACAGACGACGAGGTCGACGCCGTCCATCCCCTCTTTCAGCAGTTCGTAGCCACACAGTCCCTGCTGGTGGGCGTACTCGTACACGTCGTCTGGTGTCCGAACGTCGTCGAACAGCCAGGAATAGAACTCGCTGGTGTCGACGGTGAGGTTCCGGTAGTAGTGGTCACAGATCGACCGCTCGGTTTCGATCTCCTCGCGCTCGTCCTGCAGGTCCCGGAGTTCCTCGACGACGGCGTTGCGCGCCTCCATCGCTTCGCTGCTGCCAGCCTGGCCGTCAGAAAGGAGTTCCCCCTCGCGCTGTTCGAGTTCGGCAATATCGCTCTCGACCTCCACCAGATCACGGGTCGTGTCCCGAAGCGCCTGACACTCCTCGTAGTCCACGTCGATGTGACACATCGACCCTTTCCCCCGGAAGACGACCGCTCGCAGGCGTTCCTGATCGGTAATCGCTCTGGCGTCCTCGACGAACTGGCGCATCTGCTGGTGGACGTTCGTCGTGATGACGACGGTCTTGCCCGTCTCTCGGGCGTGTTCCAGCGCGGGGACCAGCGACGCGAGCGTCTTCCCGGTCCCGCAAGCCCCTTCGAACAGCACGTCGCGGCCCTCATCGAGGGCGTCGTATATCGTTCCCATCGCCTCCTGCTGATGGTCGTACGGCTCCTCGAAGGGGAAAAACCGCATGTAGCCGTCGTCCGTCGTTGCCACGTGCCCCGATTGGCCGTTCACCGTCAAAAGGGTTCGCCCCCACAGCTACTTGCCACGAGCGCCCTTCCAGAACTATATGTGGCGCGTCACGCTCGCCGTCGGTATCGCGCTTCTCGCGGGCTGTTCCGGCGTCTTTCCGGCCGGCTCGACGACGGACGGCAGCGACCCGGTGACGCCAGCGCCCGTCCCCACTGACTCGCCGGACGAGACGGTACCGGTTCCGACCAGCGACGGCAGGGTCGACGTGGACCGACTGCTTGAGCGTCATGAGCAGGCGTTGGCGACCCGCAGCTTCCACCGCCATGTCGAACAGGCCGGGCCACAGAACACGCTCGATGTCTGGATCGACCGTCAACGGGGCGTCCAGCGTGTCCGGCGACGGTTCGGTCCGATATCGGACGATGTGGTCCTCGCTGACGGGACGGTGTACACGAACGTCCGCGACGACCCCGATACGCCGTACGCTACCACGCCGGCAACGGAGAACACGTCGCTGGTCGCCTCGCCGGCCGGAGTTGACCTGCTTCGCCAACTCCTGTCGAATACTGCGTATCGAAAGGTAGACTCGGCCAGGTGGCGCGGCCGGCCTGTTGCTGTTCTAGCCGCCACAGAGACGGTCAAGACGTCGACGCCCGGGAACGAATTCGGAGTCGGGCGGTCGCAGCTGTACGTCGACCGACAGGGGATAATTAGACACGTCGAACACACTGAACAGCGCCCGGAGCGGCCGGATCTCGACACGACGATGACGGTAACAACTGATATCGACCGCGTCCCGATTCCGTGGTGGCTCGAAGAGAGCGACCCTTACAGTTCCGGCTCGACGTAGATTTTCCTGATGTCGCCGTTGGCGTCATGCATCGCCGATTCCAGCGCCGTTATCTCGTCGTCTATCGACTCCGTGTCCAGCGCCGGGTCGAACTGCAGGTCCGCGAAGACGACGACCTCGTTCGGGCCGAAGTAGACCGTCCGGAAGCCGATGATCTCGTCTACGTGTTCGTTCTGCATGACGACATCACGGAGGCGCTGTTCCTCGTCCGCCGGGAGGCTCTCCCCCAGCAGGAGGCGCTTGTTCTCCCAGGCAAGCGCCAGGGCGAAGCCCATCAGCATAATCCCGATGAGCAGGGCGGAGATCCGGTCGAAGAAGGGGTTGCCGGTTTGTTGCTCGAGGAACAGGCCGACCAGCGCGATGACGATCCCTGTGAGTGCGATGGTGTCCTCTGTCAGCGCAGTTAGCGTGGTCACGTCGCTGGTCTTGCGGAACGCCTCGCGGTAGCCCGACCAGTCGTTTCGGTCGATCTGTTTTTTTATTTCCGCACGGGCCTTGACGAACGCGTACGTCTCGAAGGCGAACGCGCCGAGAAGGACGGTGTAGTTGACCCACACCGGGTCAAGCCAGGCCGGGGGCTGGAAGGAGAAAAACAGGAACTCGACCGCCTCACCGGCGTGTCCACCGCCGCCGTGGCCACCGGCCATGAGCTCGTTCCAGCCGTGTTTCGCGCTCTCCCACCCGGCAATCCCGAACAGGAATACGGAGACAAGAAAACTGTAGAAGAACTGTGCCTTCCCGTACCCGAAGGGATGTTGACGGTCCCGCTCCCGCTCGCTGAACCGAATCCCGATAAGCAGAAACACCTGATTCCCGGTGTCTGAGATGCTGTGGTACGTCTCCGACAGCATCGCAGCACTCCCTGTCAGGAGGAAGCCAAAGAACTTCAGGATCGCAATCGCGCCGTTGGCTATCAGTGCGGCGATGACGACTGATTTGCTCCCTGCCATTATTTTTCCGTCACGACCGTGACGCAAAATGCTTCTGGATTTATATCTGGCTCCACTACTGCCGGTATGCTCACTGCTATCTCGGACACGCACGGGACCGACGACCATCGGCTAACAGGTCGGACGCTCGATGCCGTGCGGGAAGCCGACCACGTTCTTCACGCGGGTGATTTCACGACCGAGCGAGTCCTCGATGCCATCGGAGCTGAATGCAACGAACTGACGGGCGTTATTGGGAACAACGACAGACCGGCAGTTCGTGACCGACTCCCGGACGTTGCGACCGTCTCCTGGGAAGGACTCACCATCGTCATCGTTCACGGGCATGAGCACACCGAAACCGCCCTTGGGATGCTGGCTCGACAGGAAGAGGCCGATATCGTCGTTGTCGGTCACTCACACAAACCCGTACTGGCCGACTTCGGCGGCTGGACGCTGGTCAACCCGGGGAGCTACGCCGACCCGCGGCGCTACCAGCCGGCCCACGCGGAACTGGACGTGATGGCTGGTGACGTTCGCGTCCGTCTCCGCTCCCCGGACGGGACACCGATCTCGACGGCTATCGTCGAGCGGTAAGACAGTAACACAGTAATTTCCGTCAAAACTCACGTCACAGTGAATCGAATCCGCGGCTACTGCCGCATATACCACAGCGCCGCCATCCCTGCGATGACAAATGCGCCGCCGGCGAAGAACGCTAACCCCGGCGGAATCACAGCAGCAGCGGCTTCGGCACCGCCCTGTGCGGCGGTATCGAGTGCGCCCGCAGTAGCCTCGAAGCCGCCGTCGGTCACAGTCGCGTTCTCGGCGTAGAAACTCGGGTCCCGGGCTCCAGTGTCCGCACTCCCGGTCGACACTGCCGGGCCGCCGAACAGCGACCCAAGCCCGCCCCCGAATATCTGCTGGACCAGCAGGCTGGCGAAGCCGATGATCGCGAGACCGCCGATTATGTTCGCTAGCGCCGCCCGCAGTCCCGACGTCTCCTGTTCGTCACCGGCACAGATCACGAGTGGCTGGTTGGCCGGCGCGAACACGTCCATCTCACGGCCCTTCTCGGAGTACGCCGTGTCGACGACCTCGACCGCACCGGCGTTCTTGAGTTTCTTCAGGTGGTACTGGGCGTTTTGCAGCGACGTATCCACCCGGTCGGCTAGCTCTGACGGCGGTGCTGGCTCCTTGTTTAGCTCTGACAGTAAGTTACGCGCTGTCTCTGCCGAGAGTGCCGACAGCACGTCGTCCGCGTCATCACTGTCGACACCAATAACTCGGGGTTCGGCGTCCGGGGTCGCCGGGTCCCGAGAGGGCAGCAACGACATGACTATCTGTATGTTCTATGGGATTATGAGTCTTTGCCAAAGCACAGTGGTCGTTGTAGCTATCGGTCAAACCCGTATTTTACCCTCCAATATCGTCCGGTAGACGCCCGAAGGCGCGACTCCCGAAAGGACTTTGATGGCGGCTCGACAACCGCCGGTATGGCTGACCTGCTCACGTACGCGCTCCTCGCTGCTGTGCTCCTGTTTTTCTTTTTCATGTATCTGATGCTCCGGCGGACCTTCCAGGGATTCAAAGAAGGGCTCCAGCAGAGCAAGAAGAAGTAGCCGGGAGGGTAACGATTAGGGGCCGTCGGTGGTGCCTATCTGTATGGACCCACGTATTCGGGAACATGCCGAAGTCATTGTTGATCATTCTATCGACCTGAGCGAAGGCGACAACCTCGTTATTGACGCCCACCCGCAGGCTGCGGATCTCGTGACCGCGCTACATGAGTTCGCCGCCGACCGCGGCGCGAACCCGCTTGTCGTGCAGGATCGCCTCGGCGAGCGGTTCCGCCGCGCCTACCTCCGCAACCGGGACGAGTTCGAGACGCCCAGCCACATCGAGGCACTGTACGAGGAGATGGACGCGTACATCGCCATCAAGGGCAGCGACAACGTCACCGAGACCAGCGACGTCGACCCCGAAACGACGGCCGCCTATCAGCAGTCCCAGCAGCCGCTCCTGAACGAACGACTCTCGAAGACCTGGTGTCTCACACAGTACCCCGCGCCCGCGAACGCCCAGCTCGCCCAAACCTCCACGGAGGGGTACGAGAACTTCGTCTGGGACGCCGTCCTCAAAGACTGGGACGCCGTCCGCGAGCACCAGTCGCAGATGGTCGAGATTCTGGACCCCGCGGAGGAGGTCCGCATCGTCTCCGGAGAGACGACCGACGTGACGATGTCTATCGCCGGCAACGAGACGCTCAACGACTACGGTAAAAAGAACCTCCCCGGTGGCGAGGTGTTCACTGCGCCAGTCCCCGACAGCGTCGAGGGCGAGGTGCTGTTCGACAAGCCGCTGTACCACCAGGGCCGGGAAGTGACTGATGTCTTCCTCCGCTTCGAGGGTGGCGAGGTCGTCGAGCACAGCGCCGCCAAGAACGAGGACCTCCTTAGCGAAGTGCTGTCGACTGATGACGGTGCGAGCCGACTCGGCGAACTGGGTATCGGGATGAACCGCGATATCGACCAGTTCTCCTACAATATGCTGTTCGATGAAAAGATGGGCGACACCGTTCATATGGCAGTAGGGCGAGCCTACGACGAGACTGTCGGCGAGGACAACGAGCAAAACGAGTCGGCCGTCCACGTCGACATGATCGTCGACATGAGCGAGGACTCGTTCATCGAAGTCGACGGCGAAGTCGTCCAGCGGAACGGGACGTTCGTCTTCGAAGACGGGTTCGAAGCGTAACGCTGGATCTCCCGTTACTGGCTCGATTTCTGTCCTCACACCTCGGACAGGAAGCTTATCATGCCGGCCGGGGTAGGTTCAGGTATGAGTGAACAGCGGTCCCTCCTCGTTCGGGCGGTGTGGTTCCTGCTCGTTGGCTGGTGGGTGACCGGTATCTGGCTCTCGGTCGCGTGGTTCCTGAACGTCACAATCATCGGCCTCCCGTTCGGCATCAAGATGATAAACAAGGTCCCGCTGGTGCTGACGCTCAAGCGACGTGACCGGCTCGTCACGGAGAGTGACGGCGGCTCGCAGCACTCACTGCTCGTCCGCGCGGTCTGGTTCGTCTTCGTCGGCTGGTGGGCCAGTGGCGTCTGGACCGGCGTCGCGTACGCGCTTTCTCTAACAATCGTCGGCCTGCCGCTGGCGATCTGGATGTACAATAGACTCCCCTTCGTCGTTTCGCTGTACCAGTACTGACGATCAGTCCAGATACGGCTTCTCGATGTCGGTTTCGACGGGAATGAGGGCGTTTATGCGACTGGTGATCCCGTCGAACAACGTGATAAGCGGGGAGAGGGCGCGCTCGACGATTCGGACCGGCGATGCGACAGTCAGCGCCCACGCCTGTGCGTTGCCGAGGCCGAACGCCTTCGGCACGATTTCGCCGAAAATCAGGATGAGGAAGCTCGTCACGACCGTGGTTGCAACGACCGCCGGCCCCGGGGAGAGATAGCTCGCGACGAGGACGGTGATGATGCTCGAAATCGCGATGTTGACGATGTTGTTGCCGACCAGCAGCGTCACCAGCAGGCGGTGTGGATTATCGTACAGTTCCTGCAGCACCTGTGCCCGTCGCTCCCCCGTCGCCGCCTGCTGTGCGATCCAGTCTTTCTGTAGCGAAAACACCGCTATCTCCGAACTGGAAAAGAACGCGCTCAATCCGAGAAGCACGACCACTGCGAGTCCGCCACCGACTGCTACGATAGGGCCACTCATACCCTGCCTTCAGCGAGACGAAGGAAGAAGGCGGCGACGCGGCCTGTCTGCTTGCGAGCCAACGGATGCGGCGAAGGATACTCGACGCTCCAGCCCATTGTTATCATATGCCACTTAGCCAGGTGGAACTGGCGTTACGCGTCATCGCCGGCCTGTTCGTCATCGTCGCACCGACGCTGCTGTTTCTGGGGCTGTGGCGCGGCCTCGAAGCGATGCGTGACGACGAACTCATCCAGCAGGCCCACCAGCGCACCGAGATGCGGGAGCAGTCGCCGACCGGCCCCGACTGGCCGGCCGACGCCCTCACCGACGACAGGGTGTCACTGCTGTCTGAAACCAATATGTCGGTCGTGACCTGTGGCACCTGCGGCACGCCGAACATGCAAGACGCCACCTACTGTCAGGAATGTCTCACAGAACTGGAGCAGTCAGTCTAACGTGTCGCTCCCGTCGACCTGGATCGCTATCGTCGGCTCGGAGCGCTCCGCGCTGCAGTCGATGTCTCGCTCGACGGCGTACGTTACCTGTCCGGTACGGTTCGTGTCCAGTCGGAACTCGCCCGTAATCGCGTAGGACTTCGTGGTCGACCCAGCGAGCGTATCTTCGTCCCAGTCCCTGTCCACGTCCACCCACACGTCCTCCCGGGAGTCCTCGGCAGGTCCGACCAGACAGCCCGAGACAGTCGGGGGGTCGAGCGCTCGCAGGAACGGTGACGGGTTCGAAGCGGCAACCGTTCCGATCTCCCTGCTGACGGGCGGGTACTCGCCACCTTTCTGCTCCGGCTCCGGGACCGACACGGTGACCGACTCGTTTGTCTGCACGTCGTATGTCACCCCGCCGCTGAGCGCGTCGGCTCCCACGAGTACGGCGCTCACGATGAGGAGGCCGCCGAGGGCGGCCGCCGCCGTTCGCCGTGACGGTGTCGGAATCCCTGCCCGGAGCGCGTAGCCGAGCCCGACGAACAGCCCCGCAGATATGGCGAGCAACAGGAACGTGCCCGTCTCGCCGGGCGAATACCGAACGACGACGTAGCCGACGAACACGACGTAGGTCACGCCGCTGAGAGCGAAGGCGACGACGTCGAGCACGTCCCGTTCGAGGGCCACACCTGCAACGAACAGCACAACAAAGCCAAGCAACAGCAGCGCCGCTTTCACCGTTATCGAGAGGTCGAACACGACATCACGGACGAAATACAGGAGCGCCGCCGCGGCGAACAGGACACCAAGTGCATACAGGAGTTTGCCACTGTCGATGGCAAGGCGCATGGAGGGTCACCGACATTTCTCTGAGGTGAGACATAAAGCCACGGCCGGACAGTACAGGCCCGCGAATTGTGGCAATCGAGAAGACAAACCGAACTGGGGCGCTAGTCGTCGGCCGTCGCTCGGCCGGCGTCAGCACCGTTCGACAGCGGTGTCCGTTCAACGACTGTCCCGTCGTAGGTCGGGTACTGCTCGACGATTTCGCCCTTCTCCACGTCGCCCTCCTCGACCATCTCTTCGAGCAGCCACCAGGCCAGTTCGACGTGGTCGGATTTGACGGTGTAGTACCCTTCGGGAACGCCGAGGGTTTCGAGTCGGGCCTCGGAGGTCCACGCCTTCCCGTAGACGAGCGTCCCGTCGTCGGTCACGTCGTCGAACGGGCGGCGGATGTTACGAGCCATCCGCTTGAGCCGCGAGCGGTGCTGGGCGGCGTCCTTGAACACGCTCGTACAGAAGTACACCTTCTCGTGGTCGCCCATCGTCTCCAGGATGTCGTGGGAGCCCTCGACTGCGCTCATGTGGTCCTCTTTCAGCTCGAAGCCCTCCTCCTGCATCCGGCGGTAGTTCCCGTCGGACATCTCGAACTCGTTGATGTTACAGAAGTCGGCTGCGCCCTCGTCGAGGAATTCGAGGAACTCCTCCTCGGCGCGGATGCCGGGGATCTCGAAGGCCGGCGTCAGTCCTTCTTCGCGGGCGATATAGAGGATGTCCTCCCACTCGGTGCCGTGGAGGTCGCCCCACTGCTCCAGCGGCGGGTGGAAGCGGATCTCGTCGAGGCCGGCTTCCGAGAGTCGGCGCATGTTCTCGCGGCCGCCGGGGATTCCGGTGTATAGGTGCGTGTGGTGATCCTCGCCGAACTCGTCTTTCAGCAGTTCTAAATAGTGACAGGTCCGGTCGAGGACTTCCTGGGGTTCGCCACCCGTGATTGAGGTGCCCAGCGCGCTCATGCGCTTGGCTTCCTCGATAACGTCCGAGTCGTCCTCGATGGGACGCTCGTTGGCGTACATCTGGGTGACGTTCTTGCGGTTTTCCCCGAGGGGACAGTAGAAGCAGTCTCGCTGATCGCAGTAGCCGTAGACGAACAGCACCATCTTGCCGCCTTTGGCGCACTGTTCGCAGCCCTCGGAAATCATTGTCTCTAGCCACCGCTCCCAGCGGGAAAAAGCGTGCGCATCGCGTTCGGCGTGTGACTGGGCGACACGGGCTACCGCAGGCCGTGTCGCCCCGGGTGCTTATCGGGGTCCCAGACACAGGGGCTGGTATGACAGACACTGGGACCGGGATTACCGGGTCCCGCCGCCGTCGCGGCCTCGCGGTCGTCTTCTTCGTCGTCTTTCTAGACCTGCTGGGCTTCGGTATCATCATCCCCATCCTCCCGTATTACACCCGTTCGTTCCCGGGCGGGACGGAGTTCGTCATCGGGCTGCTGGCGGCCTCGTACTCTGCGATGCAGTTCGTGTTCGCACCGCTTCTGGGGTCGCTGTCGGATCGCGTTGGCCGCCGTCCGGTGCTGGTCGTGTCGCTGTGTGGCTCCGTCGTTGCGTGGACGGTGTTCGGGCTGGCCGACGCGCTGTGGCTCCTGTTCCTGTCCCGGCTGCTGGCCGGCGCGATGGGCGGGAACCTCTCGACGGCTCAGGCCTACGTCGCCGACGTGACGCCGCCGGAGCGCCGGGCTGCAGCCTTGGGGTTCATCGGAGCCGCCTTCGGCCTTGGCTTCATCTTCGGCCCCGGAATCGGCGCGGTGTTGAGCTTCGACGCCACGGTCGCAGTCGTCGATGGGCTGTTGCCGGCGGCTGTGCCTATTACCCGGTTCTCGCTCCCGAGCTTCGCCGCCGCGGCCGCAAGTCTTGCCGGCGTGCTCGTTGCCCTGCTCTTTCTCCCCGAGTCACGAACCGTCTCTGAGTCCGCGGGTGCGACCACCACCGAACGTACCTCGTCGATCACCCAACTCCGCACGGCAGTGGCGACACCCGGCCTCCGACCACTGCTTCTGGCCTTCTTCCTCGTCTCCTTCGCCTTCTCGGGCGTTCAGGTGATGTTTGTCCCCTACGTCGCCGACATCTACGGCTACACGGCCGCCCAGAGCGCGCTCCTATTGACCTACATCGGCGTCCTCGCGGTCATCACGCAGGGGGTGCTGGTCGGCCGGCTCTCGGCCCGCTACAGCCCGGTTCGGCTCTCGCTGTTCGGGACCGGGCTGCTCGTCGTCGGCGTCGGTGCCATTCCGGCTTCGCGGCTCCTCGGTTCGGCCCTTCCCGACCTGACCGGACTTGCTCCGTTCTTCACCGCTGATCTGCTCGGTCTCTTGCTCGTGTTGACGCTGCTGCCGCTTGGCAACGGTATCCTCTCGGTGACGTTGACGGCGCTCGTCTCCCAACGAGCCAGCGCCGCTCTCCAGGGGAGCGCCTTCGGTATCACGCAGGGCGCTGGCAGCTTGGCCCGGACCGTCGGTCCGCCGGTCATGGGCGGGCTGTACTTCGCCGTCGGCTACTGGTCGCCCTTCGTTGTCGGGAGCGTACTGCTGCTCCCGGTTCTGTGGCTCGTCTCCCGACTGGGCGTGACACAGGAGGCGTACGAGACCCGGCCGGCGGACCCGGGCCACGCCAGATGGGGACCGCTTTGAATGGGCTGGCGTCCGTTCTATGCGTATGGATGACGAGGAGACCGACCCCGTGGGCGGGCCACTGCCGGAAGCGGAGTCGTTCGACGACAGGGTGCTGGGGGTCAGCGAGTCGCTCATCCGGTACGTCGAGGTCATCGCGGCGCTGGTACTGGTTCTCCTCTTTGCTATCGGCGTCTTCGATCTGACTCTCCAGATATTCCAGAGCGCGCTTCGTGGCGATATCACCGACCCGCTGGTCGTCGTCGGCTTCATCGACACGGCCCTCCTCCTCTTTATTATTGTCGAGGTGTACCAAACCGTCGTCGCGTACACGCAGGAAAGCGAGACGCGCCGCATCGTCCGCCTGGTCATCTATACGGGCGTCATCGCGATGGTTCGGAAAGCCATCATCTTCCGCACCGGCGAGTACAGCTCCGAACAGGCCGCGCTCACCGCTGCCGCAGCCTACACGCTCATTATTCTTGGACTCGCGGCGCTGTTGCTCGTCGAGCGTCGGACCCGCGGGACGCTGCCGGAATCAGGGTAAACGGTCCCGAAAGAAGTTAAACACAGACGGCGTAGCGCCGGTAGATGCTGCTGGTGCTGTGTATCGACCTCGACGACGATCTCGGCCGCAAGACCGGCATCGACACCCCCGTCATCGGGCGTGATGCCGTCGTAGACGCAGCGGTGGCGCTGGCTTCCAACGACCCGGAGGACTCCGACGTGAACGTCCTGTTCGAGGGCGTCCACATCTACGACGACATCACCGACGAACCGGTCGAAGTCGCGGCCGTCACCGGTGTCGACGGAAGCGACGTCGCCGCCAACCGAGCAGTCGGCGAGGAGGTCGATACCGTTCTCGCATCGCTGGCGGCCAGCGAGGACGTACGGGCGCTCATCGTCACCGACGGCGCACAGGACGAATCGGTGGTCCCCGTCATCCGCTCTCGGGTCCGCATCGACGGCGTCCGCCGCGTCGTCGTCCGGCAGGCCCAGAACCTCGAATCGATGTACTACACGATCAAGCAGGTGCTCGACGACCCGGAGACCCGCGGGACGATACTGGTTCCGCTGGGTATCCTCCTGCTGATTTACCCGCTGACGATCGCCATCGAAGCACTGGGCTACCCCGGCTCCGCGCTGGGTGTCATCTCCGGCCTGCTCGGCCTCTATATCCTCGCCCGGGGCCTCGGCGCTGAGAAGATACTTGACGAAGCGGTCGAGCGGACGACGTCTGGACTGTACGCCGGGCGCGTGACAATCATCACCTACGTCGTCGCGGCCGCACTGCTCGCTATCGGCGGTGTCAGCGGTGTGCAGGAACTCGAACGGCAAACGGACCCTGACGCACTGGAAGTCATCGCGTCGCTGGTATCGGGCGCGATTCAGTGGTTCGCTGCCGCCGGCATCACCTCCAGCCTCGGCCGGGTAACCGACGAGTACCTCGACGGCAGCTTCCGCTGGCGATATCTCAACGCACCCTTCTATGTCCTATCGATTGCCGCCGTGTTGCACGCCGTCAGCGCCTTCTTCCTCGGGGTTCGTGACCTGGAGTACCTCGCGGTGATGCTCACCGGCGGGACCCTGCTCGGTCTGGTCAGTACGCTGGCCTTCGCCGTCGCGGAGGCCCGCTTCGACCACCCCGAACAGCACAATCAAGGCCCCGGCGGTCCCTCCTCCGAGTGATGTACGTCTCCCGTGCCGTCGAGAGTCTTCGCGCGGACCCTATCGAAGGTGAGCCCGTCGACCTAGTTCTCGAAACGGCCGACGATGCTGCCCCCGAGCGTGTCGCCGCGGCCGCGGAGGCCGCCGGCGCGACCGTCGAGCGCCACCTCCAGTTCGACGATCTGCTGGTCTCGACCACACAGGACGAAATCGACGCCCTCTGTGAGCTGGACGGACTGACGGCGATTCAGACCGGCAACGTGAACGCCATCACGACGGCTGACGATGTCGAGGAAGACCTCGACCGCGATGGTTGAGCGGCGACCGTGTTCCGCACTTCTTTTGTCACCACCGGAAGTACACGACAGCGAGGGCACGTAGCTCAGTCCGGATAGAGCGTCGGACTTCTATCCCCGCTGGCTGTGCCACTGGGGGAAGATATCCGACGGTCGTGGGTTCGAATCCCACCGTGCCCGTGAAGCCGCTGAACGATAGTGAAGCGTGCTGAATCGCAGCATGCAGGCGATTCGAACTACGCGAGACGAGCGTAGCGAGTCTCGCTGTCGAGTGAGAATCCCACCGTGCCCGTTATTTCCGACCGCAACGAGAAGCGCCAACACCACCTGCTGTCTGTTCTAATGGAGCCAGTCGTCTCCGAGACCCACCCTTGCAGTATTACAGTGAAGGGTAGACGACTACCAGTACCGCGTCGGCTTGCATGACCTGTCAGAGGCACGGCAACCCGACTTGGGGGGATGGTACCTGTTTCGTCCCCTTCACACGCACAGGTTTTCCGACAACACGCATGTAATCACGACATTTTCACACCCAGCTACTGTTTTGAATATCTGGGTGAATTGCCTGATTTTTCATGGTTTGAATTTGCTGGGGCGGGGCGATAGCGACACCGTTTCGTTGCATAATCAGTTTCAGCCCCGGCTCCGGTACTGCGGTGGGTGGTTGTCTGACTCACGGCGGCCGGCTACGCCTCTACGATGTCGTCTTCCATGGCAGCGACCTCAGTGAGAATCGCTTCGACGTCGTCGTCGGGGACGCCGTTTTCCCGGAGCGCGGCTTCGAGATGGGTCGCGACGTTGGCGAACGCGTCTTCGGTGATTCCCATGCCCTCGTGAGCGGTCTGCATGTCATCGCCGTCGTAGTCGACCGGCCCGCCGGCGACGGCACTGATGAACTGCGCTTGGTGGCTGCGGAGCTGGTCCATGTCGGTCGCTTCGAAGTACGGTTCGAGCACTGGGTCGTCGAGTACTCGGTCGTAGAAGTCCGAGACCACCGCGTCGACCGCGTCGCGACCGCCGATCCGCTCGAAGATGGACTGTGATGCCATTGTCGCGTGACAGGTAACCGGCCGGCATGACAGTTGTGGAAAAACATATTCGGCACAGAACGCCGCGCTGGCACTCGGACACGATGCTCGGTCAGCGGCACTCTCAAAGCAGGCGAAGCGATTATCGAAGCGCTACAGCCGTTTGCGCCGTCGCTGCCGATCGACCAGTACCACCGACAGTATGCCGAGCGTCCCGAGTACGGTCCACTCCCCGTGACGGTCGGTGACGGGCCGTGCGGTACCGTGCTTGCCCTCGTCGTCGGCGCTAGTCGCTGTGGCCGCGCTGCTATCGACCGACAGTGCGGCGTTTGCGCGCCGGTCGGTCGTATCTGCTGTGCCGCTTCGCCGCAGGTTGCGGTCACTGAGTGTGTCGGTCTGGACTGGCGGCGCGGTGCCAGTGATAGCCTGTCGAACGAACGCGTCGAGGTCGTCCCCGGCGACAGCCGACACCGTCTCGGCGAACAGCCTGAGTGTCATTCGTTCGCCTCGCCGGGTCAGCCTGTCGAGGATCGCTTCGAACGTTTGGTTCCCGTCCGTCGCCTGCCGGACACGGGCGTCGATGGCTGCGACGACACGCGTTCCCTTGTGGTACTGCGCGCCTGGCCCGTCCCAGCTATCGGGCTGTGTCAGATCCGCGGTTTCGTGGCGCTCGGTCGTAATCCGCTCATGGAACTGGTCTTCACCGATGCCACCCGCACTGTACGTGAGCGCCGCGGTGTGATAGTCCGCGCTCCCCTCACTGAGCCAGTCCATCGCCGGTGTCGTCTCGAACGTCTGCCGGGTGTGGCGGTACTCGTGGACCCAGACGTTGACCGGGGACTGGACGGGTTCGCCGGCGTTGACGATGACATCTGACGCGCCGTTCGACGGGGTGTACCCGCCCGGTGCGAGTTCATTCGGCGCGACAAACACGCGGATGTGATCGTGCTCCGTTCCGGCGGTCGAGGCACGCTTCGCGTGGCTGATAGAGTCCAAGACGGCAGTTCGGTTGGGTCGCAGGTCCGAAGCTGCTGGGACGATGAGCGTGATTCGGTCGCCATCGATCGTTCTGGTTTCTGTCTCGTGGGGACCGATGTAGGCGGCCGTACGACCGGCGACACCGCTTTGCCCGGGCGCGAGTGCGAGCGACTCGTTCCACGTGGGCCGCGGCCCGACGTGCCAGCGCCAGCGAGCACGCAGTGACACTTCCTGTCGGGCAAGCAGCGTCCAGTTGTGTGTGTCAGCGGTCCGCTGGCCGAACGTCGTCGAGAGCCCGACCGGCACAGTGTAGGTCAACTGTGCTGTCCTGGCATCACCGCTGAGACGCCAGCGATCGCCATCGGACTGGAGGCCGTCGGCTCGGTGGACTGTCGTCCCCGCCGGCGTCCGTACCGACAGTCCAGTGACGTGCCGTGGTCGCTCGATCGTCGCGGTCACCCGCACCCGACCGGTCTGGTTCGGCTCTCTGTCGAGTGTGTACTGAACAGCAATCGACCTGTCGCGGTCGACACTGCCCTGTGCTGGTGGCCCCGATTCGACACCGAGGGCGACCGGAGACGTACAAACCAGAAGGAGGCAAACCAGTCCTGCCGACATCTGTGTTCTCATAGCTCTGGGTGCTGCCGAATGCTACGCGACACCCAGCGAGTGGCGGTAAAGTGTGTGCCGGTGAAAATCTCAAACGTAATAACAGGCTGTATGCCTCGGAAACGGGGTCGCAAGCGTTTTGCCAGCGGCCACGTTATCCCCTGATATGGCCGATTGTCCGCTCGCAGACGACTGTCCCGAATTCACCGAACGAATTCAGGGGATGGGCTGTACCCACTACGGCAACCGTGGCGGCGCCGAGTGGTGCAATCACTACAACCAGCCGATCTCGGAACTCAAGAGCCAGCCGGTCAAAATGGGCGAGGAAGTCACTGTCGACGTCGAGGACATCCACGAGAGCGGTGCCGGTGTCGGTCGGACCGAGGACGGCTTCATCATCATGGTCGACGGCGTCCTCCCGCCGGCCCGCTCGCTGGTCAAGGTGACGAACGTCCACTCGAACCACGCCCGGGCTGAGGAGGTCGAGCGACTGGAGATGGACGAGGACCTCTCTGAGTCCGAGAGCGAAGCGAACGATGGCGACACCGACGAGACGGACGACGATGCTGACGATGACGACCGGCGTCTCGGGAGTCGGGACAACTTCTGGGGCAGCTAGAACAGCCTATAACGGTTGGACAGTTTGCGAGCGGGACTTCTTTGAGCCAGTCGGTCCTTCCTGTGGATATGGACCTCGAACTCGATGGGAACGCAGCGCTGTGTACCGCCGCGACGAGCGGACTTGGACTTGCAAGCGCCGAAGCCCTCGCTGCGGACGGTGCCAACGTAGCGGTCTGTGGCCGGACGCCGGAACACGTCGACGAGGCACGGGACCGGCTCGAATCGATCGGCGACGGCGACGTACTGGCTGTCGAGGCTGACATCACCGATCCCGACCAGATCGAGGCACTCGTCGAGGAGACCGTCGACAGCTTCGGCGGCCTCGACCACGTCGTCACCAGCGCCGGCGGTCCGGCTCCCGGACCGTTCATGGAGACGACCGAGCGAGAGTGGTACAGCGCCTACGACCTGCTCGTGATGAGCGTCGTCTGGACCACTCGGACTGCGTACCCATACCTCCGGGACTCCGAGGCTGGCACGATCGTCAACATCACCTCTCGCTCCGTTCGGGAGGTCATCGACGATCTGGTGCTCTCGAACGCCGTCCGCCGTGCCGTTATCGGTCTGATGAAGACGCAGGCTAGCGAGTTTGCGCCGGAAGTCCGCGTGAACGCGGTCCTCCCCGGTGCCCACGAGACGCCACGCATCGAGGAACTCGTCGAAGCGGCCGTCGAGCGTGGCGAGTACGACTCCTACGAGGAGGGAATCGAATCCTGGGCCGACGCCCCGCTACAGCGTGTCGGCCAGCCGGAGGAACTCGGCGACGTGGTGGCGTTCCTCTCCTCGGCCCGCTCCTCCTACGTCACTGGGACTGCCTTGCCCGTCGATGGTGGGGCGATGCGGAGCTAACGGCCCCGGCCAGCGGTTCGTTCAGAACTGCCCGTCGTCCCGCAACTCTGCGACCACTTCTCGGACCCGCTGGGCCTCGTCTTTCGGGACCACGAGTGTCCGGTCGTCGAACGATGCCACGACGAGGTCTTCGACGCCGACGACGCTGACGTGGCCGTCGCTCGCCAGCACGTTCCCGTCGGCGTCGATGGTAACCGCGTCGCCCAGCACCGCGTTTCCGTCCTGGCTGTCGAGGACGCGCTCGAAGGCATCCCACGACCCCAGGTCGTCCCAGTCCAGCGCCGCCGGAACGACGAAGGCGTTCTCGGCGTCTTCGAGCACAGCGTAATCGATGCTCACCGGGTCAACAGCGGCAAAGGCGTCGCCGTGGTCTCCATCGTCGAGACGCTCGACCATGGGTGCAAGCGGTGACGACGCCGCGGCAGACAGGAGAGCAGTCGGCGTCCACGCGAACAGGCCGGCGTTCCAGTAGAACCCGTCCCGGACGTACTCCGTCGCGGTCTCCTGGTCGGGTTTCTCGTGGAACGTCTCGACCGGCGCAAAGCCGTTCTCGGACGGCCCGGGCTTGATGTAGCCGTAGCCGGTCGCCGGCCGGTCCGGTTCGATGCCGACAGTGACGACCCCCTCCGTTTCCACTGCGACTCGCGCGGCCGTCCGTGCGACCGTCTCGAACGGCCCGGAAATCCGGTGGTCGCTCGGTAGACACAGCAACACACAGTCGCCGACCTGCTCGCGGATGCGGTGGGCCGCGTACGCCAGCGCCGGCCCAGTGTCCTTCGGTTCCGGTTCGGTCAACACTGCCGCATTCGGGACACGCTCCCGAACCCCGTCGGCGAACGACTCCCGGGTCAGCACGTAGGTCTCATCGGCGAACCCGACCCGACTGACAGTCTCGGCGAGTAGTGACTCGTCTTCTCCGAAGGAGAGAAACTGTTTGGGCCGGTCGCTCCGACTCGCCGGATACAGACGCGTGCCGGTGCCCCCGGCCAGGACGAGTGCGACGATTGGTCGCTCCATACCCGGGCTTCACTCGGACGGTGCTAAAGTGTTGTACTGCGACCGAGGCAAGGACCGGTCGGCCCACTGCCGTCAGCCACTTACCACGTCTCTATCGTACCGCCTCTGATATCTTCGACACAGCCCTGACAGTCCGGGTTCTCCGCGTCGTAACAGACTGGCCGCCGCTGCTCGTCCATCGCCACCGCGCGGTACTCGGCGTGGCGGCGACAGACGATACGGGCCCGCCCTTCCTCGTCTCTGGGCAGGCCCGCTTCTGCCGACCGCTTGCCGTTCTTGTAGGCCTTCTTCGCGTCGGAGAGTTGCTGCTCGGCCGACCGCAAGGTATCCCGGATGAACCGTGCGAGTCGGTCGTCGTCGGCCATACTGACCGTTGTGCCCGGCCACAAATCAATCTTCTCGCGTAACTCGCTTGAACGCGCGCTGCCTGCTCTGAAACGACGACAACACGCTCTGTTTCACTTTCTCTGCCAGCCGAGTATTTATAACCAAAGGCGACCAACCGTCGACTGTCTCCCAACGAAAACCAGGCGGAGACAGTGAAAGCCAATGACTGAGTCAGATTTGCGTACCCACGCGACAGAAATACATGAGCAGTTTTCCGACCAGCTAGAGATAGACGTCGACGACGTTGTCGAACGTCTCGATACGCTGGTGAACGATTATCAGGTCCCCATCAGCGAGGCCCGGCGGAGCGTCGTCAACACGTACCTCGACGAGGCCGGTATGGACCGCGACCAGCTAGGTGGCGGCGACGGAGGCGGCAACGAGCAGGTAAACGTCGCCGATGTCGACGCCCCCGAGGAGTGGGTCGATGTCCGCGCGACGGTCGTCGAACTCTGGGAGCCACGCGCCGACGCCGTGGCCCAGGTCGGCCTACTGGGTGACGAGACGGGCACGATCAAGTTCACGAAGTGGTCGAAATCCGACCTTCCGTCGCTCGAAGAAGGCAAGTCCTACGCCCTGCGTAACGTCGTCACCGACGAGTATCAGGGTCGCTTCTCCGTGAAGCTCAACCGAACGACCACCATCGAGGAACTCGACGAGGAAATCGAGGTCGGCGACGACAGCGTCGAGGCCGAGGGCGCACTGGTCGACATCCAGTCGGGCTCCGGACTCATCAAGCGCTGTCCGGAGGACGACTGCACGCGCGTCCTCCAGAACGGCCGCTGCAACGAACACGGCGAGGTCGAAGGCGAGTTCGACCTCCGAATCAAGGGCGTCCTCGACGACGGCGAGGAGGTCACCGAGGTCATCTTCGACGAGGACGCGACCGAGGAACTGACCGGTATCACCCTCGAAGAAGCGAAGGAGATGGCGATGGATGCGCTTGATACCACCGTTGTCGCCGACGAGATGCGACAGAAAATCCTCGGCCGGTACTACCGCGTCCAAGGCCCGACGTTTGGCCGCTACTTGCTCGCCGACGAGCAGGAGCGACTGACCGGGGCCGTGGATGCAGACGAGATTCTCATCAAAGCGAGGTCGATCTAAATGGCGAGTACACCCACCCGCGAGGTCGCACGGCGCGTCTTCGCACGCGAGTTCAACGACGCGAGCTACACGTTCAAGGAATCCGACGACGACCGCGCGCCGGTGTACGTCCTCCTGCCGACCGGCCAGCGCGCTAACCGCGTGTTCCTAGTCGGCACCCTCACCGAGACCGAGGATGTCGGTGAGGACAGCGAGTACTGGCAGGGCCGGGTCGTCGACCCCAACGGCGACACGTTCTTCATGTACGCCGGGCAGTACCAGCCCGACGCGGCGTCGATGCTGCGCGAACTGGAACCGCCGGCCTACGTCGCCGTCGTCGGCAAGCCACGCACCTACGAGACCGATGAGGGCGAGGTGAACGTCTCGATCCGCCCCGAGTCCATCTCGGAGGTCGACGAGGCGACCCGGGACCGCTGGGTCGTCGAGACGGCCGAGCGAACGCTCGACCGGGTCAAGCGGTACAAGGAAGCCGACTTGGAGGACCCGGCCACCGACGAGTACATCGCGATGGCCGACGAGGAATACGAACAGCTATCGATCGAGAACTACCGGCAGTCGGTCGTCGGCGCGCTGGAGAGCCTGCAGGACGAGCAGGCCGAAGCCAGCGCTGACTGAATCCGGCCCTGTCCCCGACTGACTCCGGCGCTGTCTCCGACTTTTTGCTGGTGGTGACGTTTCCGTCGCTACGGCTCCAGTAGCTCGATGCGGTTCCCCTCAGGATCGACGACGAACATGATCGTCGTCCCGCTCTCGGTCGTCTGAGGGCCGCTGAGCGTCTCGACATCGTCGGGCAGTCGGTCGGCGACGGCGTCGAGGTCGTCGACCTCCAGCCCGGGATGGGTTGCTCCCGGCCGATTGAGATCGGGATCGGGCATTGCCTCGCCCTCCGGCTCGTATGTCGCCAGTTCCAGACGGACGTTACCGGCATCGAGGTGGACCAGTTCGGCGCTGGCCCCCTCGACGTCGACGGCGGTTCCGAACGCCTCGTCACCGACCGAAAAGCGAGTCAATACGTCGAGTCCGAGCACGTCGCGGTAGAACTCGACGGCACGGTCCAGATCGCTAACGATGATACCGAAGTGGTGGCCAGTTGCGTCGATGTCTGTCGCCATCTCTGCCGGAATCGCGGTCGGCCGACTGTTAAATCACAGCGGTTCGACTGCTGCCAGCGACGGCCATCGAGGAACTGGTCCGGTAGCGTCTGACAAACGATTAAATACGTTGCTGCTAAAATAGTACGTAACTATGGGCAACAAAAACAAGACTATCTCCTTTCGCGTCAGCGAGGACAAATTCGAAACCCTCCGCGAAATCGCCGAGGAGCGCGATATCTCGCTGTCCGCAGTTTTCCGTGATTACGTCGACACGCTCGTTTCCCACGACGGCCAGGTGAAGGTCGCGCCGGAACACGAGTTCGAGGACGACGCGACCGAGACCAGCACTGAGAGCTTCCCGCCGAAGGTCGAAGTCCCGAAGAGCTTCGTCCGTGAACACGAACGGCTCGAACTCGAAGCTGAGCACCTCCGCGAACAACTGGAAGAACACAAGCGCTACGTCACCAAGCTCCGCCAGCAACTTGACGAGATGGATCAGGACGAGGTCATTCATCTCGAAGACCTCGACCAGGGCGAAGAGGAAGACGCCTCCTATCGTATCGGCAGTTTCGACGACCTAGAGTAATCGCTGGCGTTTCTGCTGTACGTCTTCGGCCACGTCGTCGCGCCCATCGACGTCGGCCAGGGTTTCTACGGCTTCTAATGTTCTGACGGAGTTATCGAGGAAGGACAGGACGTCGCCCGGATACGCATACAGCATGTAGTCGTCGCTCATCACGTCCACGACGGCGTCGGGCCCCATCCCTTGCTCGCGCAGTTCCAGCAGGTACGAGATGAACTTCCGTTCGGCACAGCCACAGTGGGGGTTGGCCTTACAGTCACAGTCCAGAAAATCTTCTGCGAAATCGAGGACTCGCTCTCTGGAGGCTTCGTCGAGCTTTGCCAGTCCCTCGCCCTGAAAGAGGATGTCCAACGTTGCGCCCTTGAACGCCCCTTTCGGGAAACTCGTCTCTAACTGGGAGGCGAGTTGCTGGTGGTTCTTGACGTAGATCTTGTCCGTGATGGCCACGCGTGCTTATCTGTACGCGTCGGCAGTGTAAAAACATCCCGAAGCGGCCGATGGACTGGACAGCATCCGATATACCACCGCTGTCACGCGCTCTCACGACCCATTGGTTTCCAGATTCGTAACGTATTTCTGTTCCAGCGGAATATCTATGATTGCTTCAGCAAGCGTGTCCGGGCTGGGGTAGTGGCATCCTTTAGCCTTGTGGTGGCTAAGAGGCGGGTTCAATTCCCGCGCCCGGACTTAGGCCTTCTACCCGCTAATTTCGACGCTTTCACTACTATTCCAATCTCCATTTATCTATAATATGTAAGGCTGTAGCACTTTCTGATGGCAAGTCACGACTGCCCCTCCTGTAACCGGACGTTCGATTCTAAACGCGGTCTCGGCGTTCACCACAGCAGCGCTCACGGCGAGCGCCTGCCAAACAGAGAGTGTGACCACTGCTCGGACCAGTTTCACTCTGAATACGAGAAACGGTACTGCTCTGACGAGTGTCGCGACGCTGCAGTCTCTTTCTCCGGTGCGGCCAATCCGAACTGGAATGGTGGAATGCTCAGATTTGATTGTTCTGTCTGTGACAGCCCAGTTAAGCGATATCCGAGTGGCGTGACCGGTGAAGTCGTCCTCTGTAGCCGCGACTGCCATGCCGAGTGGCTCTCGGAGACGTTCACCGGCGACGGCCATCCGAACTGGCGCGGCGGTGGCGTCGGCGACTACGGATCGGGATGGCGGGCAGTCCGCAAGCAGGCGCTGGAGCGGGACGACCACGCCTGCGTGCTCTGTGGCACTGATGCAGACGAACTGGGCCGGAACCCGGACGTACACCACATCGTGCCGGTCCGGTTGTTTGCCGCGATGCCGGCGCTTGCTGTTCGGGATGCGCATACGCTGGACAACGTCGTCTCGCTGTGTCCGGGCTGTCACCGTCGGTCAGAGTTCGGTCACCTCTCGCGGGCCGAATTGCACTGGCGGGCTGGCATCCGGCGGCGGGACACGTCTGCTGTCGGTGGTGTGACGGTGTAGTCGGACCGGAATTTACACAACAAGTCCCGCCGCCAGTATGCGTATGTCACCGACTGTCGACGAACTGCGGAACGAGATTCGCGAGGCTGTCGGCCGGTACGAACGCCCGGTCTCGACTGCTTTTACCAAGGAAGCGCTGGCGGCGATCTGCGAGGCCGTCGGATACGACATCGACACGGATCGGCTGCCGTCAAAGCCGCAGATGCGGGCGGGGATCCTCTGGAAGATCGGGGAACGGGAGGACGACGACCCGGCGGACGCGGAGCAGCCCTTCCGGAAGGGGGAACTCGAAGCGGTTGCCGCGGCGCTGTCTGAGGAGTAACGCAGGGCTTCGCTGGTGCTGGCTCGTTTGACTACCCCGAAGCTTCCAGAATGCGGAAATATTTGCATCCCGACAGCGAACTAACTAGTATGAGGCGCAACCGCTCCTCGACGTTCGAGAACAGGCAGGCGGCCGGGAAACGGCTGGGAGAGGCGTTGCGCGAGCGGGACATCGAAGCCGACATCGTCCTCGCAATTCCACGTGGTGGACTGCCGGTGGGGCGTCCAGTCGCTGACGCACTCGGTGTGCCGCTGGACGTAGCGGTCGCAAAGAAGATCGGTGCACCGAACAACCCGGAGTACGCTATCGGCGCTGTCGCCGCCGATGGGACCGTGTGGCTCAACAGGGATGTCATTGATCGACGAGAGATTCCTCGTGACTACGTTGCGAGCACGCAAGCGGAGATGGCCGACGCCGCCAAGCAGAAAGCCCAGCGTTACCGTGACCCGGAGTCATCGCCGTCGCTTACGGGCAAGCGGGTGTGCCTCGTCGACGACGGCGTGGCGACGGGCGCGACGGCGCGGGCCTGCATTGGGCAGATCCGACAGGCCGACCCCGAACGGCTCGTGCTCGCGGTGCCAGTCGCCTCGCCACGGGCGATGTCGGACCTCGAAGCGCTGGTCGACGAGGTGGTCTGTCTGGAGGTTCCGTCGGAGTTCCGCGCCGTCGGCCAGTACTACGAGCAGTTCGAGCAGGTCTCCGACGAGGCTGCGATGTCGTATCTGGCCGAGGAGTGATTCAGCGCTCTATTCTGGATTCGGGTCGGACGGTTTCGGTTTCCGTCTCGCCGATGGGGGTAAAGTCGCCACTGGACTTGATAATCGAGAGCGCCGTCATGATATCTGTCCGGGTGAGCAGCCCCTCGAAGGCGTCGTCCTCGTCAGTGACGAGCAAGCGACCGACGGAGTTCTGCTGAAGTGAAGTCAGCGCGTCCATCACGTCGGTGTCCGGGCTGATCGTGATGATCTCCGTCGTCATCACGTCGCCGACGGTGTAGGCATCGCGCTCGACCTCTTGAACGGCGCGGGCGTCTTCGAGCGTCACGAGGCCGACGACCTCCCCGCCGCGCTCGACCGGATAGCCGGTGTGGCGCTCCTTGAACATCGTCTGGATGAGCTCACGGACAGACATGTCTTCGGGGACCGTCGTTACGTGGTCCGCCGGCGTCATCACGTCCGCGACGGTGACGCCCTCGAACGCGGCCCGCATTGAGGTCTGGCGGGACTCGCCCGCCGCGCCGATGTAGATGAAGAATGCCAGCCCGGCGAGGAATATATTCCCGAGGACGAAGATGCCGAAAAGGCCGAGGAAGACGGCGAACACTTTCCCAACCTCGGCGGCGAGTGTCGTCGCTCGGGCGTAGGACCGCCGGCGGGCGAGCAGCGCACGCAGGACGCGGCCGCCGTCCATCGGGAACCCCGGGAGCATGTTGAACGCCGCCAGCGCGATGTTCATCAGTGCGAGATAGCCGAGGATGAACCGGGCCGATTCGATCGGCGTCGCCGCGCCGCTCGGGAGAATCTGGAACGCGACAAAACAGACACCGCCGACGGCGATACTGACGATGGGGCCGGCGATGGCGATGACCAGCTCCTGTTTCCAGTCTTCGGGCATCTCGCTAAGCTGGGCGATGCCACCGAACAGCCAGAGTGTGATGGAGTCGATAGGAAAGCCATAGCGAATAGCCACCAGGGAGTGGCCGAGTTCGTGGAGGACGACGCCGGTGAACAAGCCGACGGCCGCACCGATGCCGAGCACCCAGACGAGCGCGCCGTCAGTCAGGACAGCCGCATCCAGCCCGGCGTTCAACGTCCCGTTCAACAGCTCCGTCGTCTGTTCGATCTGTGTCCCGATAATCCAGGCGAACAGCGGTAGCACGAGGAGAAACGTCAGGTCCAACTGGATCGGGATTCCGAACGCGCTTCCGATACGAAACCGGCGCATATCGAGGAGTTGACGCGGGACGGTCTTAAGCCCCCTTGGCGGGACTGTCGCAGTCACCGCCGCCGGCACGCCTTTGCGGTCTGGCCGCGATGGGCCACTCATGAGTGACCCACTGATTCGCCGTGCGGACGACATCGAGTACGAGGCTGTCGACGCAGCCGACGGGCTGGAAAAAGGCGTTCTCATCGGCGAGGAGCAGGGCGGCGGTAATCTTGCCATCCGTCGCTTCACGCTCGCCCCCGGTGGCAACGTCCCGAAACATACCAACGAAATCGAACACGAGCAGTACGTCCTTGCTGGCCGGTACACCATCGGCATCGAGGGCGAGGAGTACGACGTCGAGGCGGGCGACAGCCTCCATATACCCGCCGGTGCTGTCCACTGGTACCGTAACGACGGCGATGAACCGAGTGCCTTCCTCTGTGCGGTTCCCACCGGCGATGACGAAATTACGCTACAAGGCTAATTCGTAGTAGTGGCGTCGCATCTTAGCGCCGTAAGGCACCTGAGGTCAGATACATCGCTAATGGGGCACTTGCTCTACAAGCATACGTCCCGGTGAACGTCTTGTAAGAAAATAACCGAATTCGATCAATTACCCTTCAAAGACCCTGGTCAGATATGTCTGAGAATAGTCGGCTGGCCCCATTCGGACGCGGCGCAGAATCAAGTACAGCGGCGCGGTGAACACAGTGCTAATAATAACCGACCCGATGACCCATAGCGGCCATAGCGGCTGATAGTATGCGTTGGCTCCTTTCAGCGACTGAGCATCGTCGTAGAACGCCTTTATTGAACCGATGGCGGTCAGGAGCGCCGCAAACGAGACAGCCAGCAAGAAAATAACTGTCACTTCTCTGAGGACGGGCAGTTTCAGTCCACCCAGCTTTACGATAAGTCCGGCTACTGGCGCTACGACCCACACAATCAGTGTGTGATACATATGCCACCGATACGCCGGCTTCTTCCGACCACGTTGTTCATGCGGAATCATGCTTTCATTGTCGTATTTTTCCATCTATACACGATTGAAGAATACAGTTACTTAGACTTACGGAAATAAAAATTTCATTCATTTTAGAACTTGGAAGATAAAATTTGGGAGACTAAATCCAACTAGTAATTCGATAGCGCGCCGCTCAAAAGATGCTCGGTGGCGACGAACCGTACACAGTGTGTGCGAGCAGAGTCCGGCACAACTGCGGCGGACTGATGCAATAGTCGCCAACATTCTGAAATCACTGGTACGCTCCCTCGAAACAAGTCCGAACCGCTCAAGTAGCGCAGTCGCCACTAAACAATTGTGTCACAGCAGGCCGCACAGGTAGAGACGCTGTTCCTCCACGAACACGGCGAGGAGTTCCGCGTCGCCGCCCACCGGGACGGCGAGCGGCTCTTCCACGGCATCCTCGAACTCAAGGAGACCGACGCCGGCCCCCGCCCGCGTCGGCTCCGCGTCAAGGACGGGACCAGCGAGGAGCTTCGCTCGCCCGACCAGTTCGTTGACCTCGCCCGCCGTGCGGCCCGCATTCGAATTTCAGAGCAGACCGCCCCGCTTGCGCGCGAGCGCATCCGCGAGATGCTCGACGCGTACCAGATCGAGGCTAAGGTTGTCCGGACCTGTCGGTTGTGTGCCTCCGACGGGCGCTACTCGCCGATTACCAGTGAGACAGCCATCGAGACCGACGACGAGACCATCTGTCCCGAGTGTGCTCGCCAGCAGCTTGATAGGGAACTCGCATTCAAAGGAAGTATCAGCGGCGACGCCCGTGACCGCCTCGAAGAACTGCTGCTGGAAGTGCAGGACCTCGATCGGGTGACGAACCTTCTGTCGGGCCAGCTGGACCCGGACCTGACGAAGTTCGACGAGATCTCGGCGACCGTCGATGAAGTCGACCCCGTCCGCGTCGACTCGCTTGACCTCCATCCCGGGATGCAACAGCACCTCGAATCGCGGTTCGATACACTGCTGCCGGTCCAGAGCCTCGCCGTCGAGCACGGGGCCACAGAGGGCCGCGACCAGTTGGTCGTGAGCGCGACGGCGACGGGGAAGACGCTCATCGGCGAGATGGCCGGCATCGACCGTGTCCTGAACAACAAGGGGACGATGCTGTTTCTCGTCCCGCTGGTCGCGCTCGCGAACCAGAAATACGAGCAGTTTCAGGACCGCTACGGCGACATGGTCGACGTGTCACTGCGCGTGGGTGCGAGCCGCATCGCCGACGAGGGCGGCCGCTTCGATCCTGAGGCTGATGTCATCGTCGGGACCTATGAGGGGATCGACCACGCGCTCCGGACCGGCAAGGATCTCGGCACTGTCGGCACAGTCGTCATCGACGAGGTCCACACGCTCGGCGAGGACGAGAGGGGCCACCGGCTCGACGGACTGATTTCCAGACTCAAATACTACTGCGAGTCCGGTGGCGCACCCGACAGCGGCGACACGCAGTGGATCTACCTTTCGGCGACGGTCGGCAACCCCGGGCAGTTGGCCGACCAGCTCCGGGCGACGCTCATCGAGTTCGAGGAGCGACCAGTCCCAATCGAGCGCCACGTCACGTTCGCCGACGGCCGCGAGAAGATCGAGACCGAAAAGAAGCTGGTCAAGCGGGCGTTCGACAACAAATCCAGCAAGGGGTACCGCGGTCAGACAATCATCTTCACGAACTCCCGGCGGCGCTGTCACCAGATTTCACGCAAACTGGAGTACAGTTCTGCGCCGTATCACGCCGGGCTGGACAACCGGAAGCGCCAGCGGGTCGAGCGGCAGTTCGCCGATCAGGACCTCGCGGCGGTCGTGACGACTGCGGCGCTGGCTGCTGGGGTCGACTTCCCCGCCTCGCAGGTCATCTTCGACTCGCTGGCGATGGGTATCGAGTGGCTCACTGTCCAGGAGTTCAGCCAGATGCTCGGCCGGGCCGGCCGCCCGGACTACCACGACAAGGGCACCGTCTACATGCTGGTCGAGCCTGACTGTTCGTACCACAACAGCATGGAGATGACCGAGGACGAGGTGGCGTTCAAGCTCCTGAAAGGCGAGATGGAGCCGGTTATCACCCGCTACGACGAGGGCGCGGCCGTCGAGGAGACGCTGGCGAACGTCACCGTCGCCGGCAAGCAGGCCAAGCGGCTCAACGACCGGATGGTCGGCGAGGTGCCGACGAAGCACGCGCTGGGGAAACTGCTCGAATACGAGTTCATCGACGGCCTCTCGCCGACGCCGCTCGGCCGGGCCGTGACGCGGCACTTCCTCGCGCCCGACGAGGCGTTCCAGTTGCTCGACGGCATCCGCAAGGGACAGCACCCCTACGAGATCGTCGCCGACATGGAACTGCGCGACGAGCACTGAGTCGCTTTCGCCCCGCAGACCTGTCGGCCGAGTATCCTTTCGGCGTACATTCTTGTAGCGGCACGTACTTCCGGTGTCCATGGGCCTGTTCGATACGATCCGTCGCGCCGTCGGTGGCGATGACTCGTCGACCGACGGGGACGAGCAGGCGGCCGGGGGCGACCCGCCGTCCGATGATGGGCCGGGACTCTTGGACACGGCGACGCTCGATCCGACGACGTTCCGGGAGTACGCCGAGCACGTCGTCGGCGGCGCGGACCCGCTGACGTTCGACCCCGACGCGCTCGCGCGCCTCGATACGGCCATCGAGGAGAGCTACGACGGCAGAACCGCGGGTGATGACGCGAGTGTGACGACCTACACTGAGAACACGGTTCGGTTCGGGAGCTATCTCGGTGAACTCCTCGTGCGAGCCTACGACGGCGAGTGGGTCCAGTCCGACGGTCGATGGGGCGTCGCCGTTGCCGGGCCGGACGACGAGGTGGCGGTCGCGGTGTTCGACGTGGCCGCCCGCTCGTTCGGCGACGAGCCGGTGTTCGCGGCTGTCGTGATGCGACTGGAATCCGAACTGGCGCTCGATACTGCACAAGGCACCGACGTCGACGAAGGAGCGGCGGATGCGGACGAAACCGATGCCGACAGTGTCGTCTCCGAACCGACACGGATCGTCCGCCGCGTCGACGACGGACAGACTGACGAGCGCGGCGCGTCTCCCGAACCGGCGGCGACAGATAAGCGAAGTGAGGCAACTGCCGGTAACACCGCTGGTTCCGATTCGTCCCAGGCTATCGAGACGGGGCCGACCCGAATCGTCCGGCGGATCGAATCCGAGTCGGAAACGGGCGACCGGTCGGACGACACTGACCCCACGCCTGTCGTCAGTGAGGTTGCTGACGAGCCAGAGCACGAGGCTTCACCGGACAACGAAGCTGACGGCTCGACTGCCGACATTGGCGGGAACGCAGATCTCGATACGATCGATCCAGCGTCAGATGATGCCGACAGCGAGCCGCCGGCCGCTGAAACCACCGAAGAGGAACCGACTATCGACTCAACCGACACGGGGTCGACCACCGACACCGCCGTCGAGCAGCCGGCGGATGACATCGCTGCTGATCAACCAACGGCTGAAACACCGGTGACGGAGCCACCGCTCGACGCCTCTGCGGATGGATCGACTGCCGACACGACTGCTGCTGGCAAGACGACGGGCGATGATACGGTCACGGCTGATGAAGAGATGGCGGGCGATAATACGATCACGGCCGACGAAGCGGCCACCTACATCGACGAGGCGGAGCCAACGGTCGACAGTGCCACAGCGGACCCTTCGAACGATGCGCCAGCGGCCGAGACTCCGGCCGAAGACTCGGCTGCCGACTCCCGCGACGAAGACGGAACCGGCGACAACACGCCCACGGGGGCAGCAACTGACACATCCGCCGACGAAGCAGCGACGGACACGGCCGACGCCGAGGAGGTCGATGAATCGATGGACGACGAACCGGCCCCCGATAGCTCGCCGGATGCGTCGGCAGACGCCGCTCCAGACGCGCCGGGTTCCGAAACCGCGGTCGACGAGCCACTTGCAGACACAGCTGATGCCGAGGCGGTCGATGACGAGCCGGCAGCCGGTGCAGAATCCGACGCTAGGGAACTGTTTGATGACAGTGACACATCGGCCCCTGCCGAGGATGTCGAGGCGTCTGGTGCCACTGGTAATGCACCGTCACAGGACGTGACCACTGACGAGACGGCTGCGACAGCGGCCACCGACGAGAGTGAACTGTCCGCTTCCACTGACAGCGACCCGACCGCTGGCTCGACGGCCCGCTCGTGGGACCCCGGCACGGTCCGCGCGGAGCACGCCGATACCGCTGTCGAGTTCGCCGACTTCTGGGGCGAACACGACCTCGATTTCTCGCCGACCTCGCTGTCACGCCTCGACGATCTGGTTGACGCGGAGTGGGACGACGAGCGCTTTGCCGAAACGACGTTCGGGAGCGACGCGTCGTTCGACGACCGCGCGTTCACCAGTGTCGTGCGGGAACTCGGCGGCTACTTCGGCGAGGTACTCGTTCGGCAACTCGACGGCGAATGGAGCGATGAAACGGACCACGAAGCGGCCGTCGTCGTCGGCGGACCGGCCGGGCAGTTCGCCGTCCCCGTTTTCCAGGTCGCGATAACCTCGCTCAGAAAACAGGCGGTGTTCGGACGGAGCTACGACGCCCTGCTCGAAGACCTGGGTCGTGACGGCCCGACACGGTGAGCGACGCGACTCCGGCCGGGTTCCTCGCTGTTGCTAGTCAGACAGGGGTATGACCGACGTGCTCCCACATTCGGGACACTCGTCGTGGTCTGTGTAGAGGAGCGTATCACACTCGATACACCGGTGGGTGGCTTCGTCGTCGGTCGCGTTTCCGACCTCCTGTTTCAGCTCCTCGACTTTTCGACCGAGATCGTTGAAAAGGCTCATTGTGACCAATTCGGCCCGGACAGGGATAAACGTCGGCCGCCGGAACAGGGTGTGAGCGGACGCCCGCGCTCGCAAACGACCCATCCTTTTGTCACTGGCCTCGCAGGGGACAGACGTGTCGCTGCCACCTGTCACGCCGGGGATGTTGTTCGTGTTCGCGGTCATCGTCGCCGCGCTGGTGCTGTTTGCGACGGAGGCGCTGCCAGTCGACGTGACCGCTATCGCCGTCATGGTCGCGCTGATGCTGGCCGAACCGGTGACGGTACTCGCGGCCGATGTCGGACTGCTTGCCGAACCGGTGTACGTGTTACATCAGGCCGGCGATGGGATTTCGCCGCTGGATCGCGGGCTCTCGGGCTTTGCCTCGACAGCGACGATAACCGTGCTGGCGATGTTCATTCTCTCCGACGGCGTCCAGCGGACCGGCATCGTCCAGATCCTCGGCGCGAAAATTGCCTCCCTGACCGGGGATAGCGAAACGAAACAGCTCGGTGCGACCGTCGGGCTGGTCGCGCCTATCTCCGGGTTCATCAACAACACCGCCGCCGTTGCCATCCTCCTGCCGATGGTCACCGATATCGCGCACAAGGGGAAACTCTCACCATCGAAACTACTGCTGCCGCTGTCCTACGCCTCGATGTTTGGCGGGATGTTGACGCTCATCGGCACCTCGACAAACATCCTCGCCTCGCAACTCTCGGCGGAACTGATCGGCCACCCGTTCAGCATGTTCGAGTTCACCCAGCTCGGCATCATTGTGACCGTCATCGGAACGGTTTATCTCCTTACCGTGGGGCGCTATCTGATCCCGTCGCGTATCCCGGCTGAGGAGGATCTCACTGAGGAGTTCGAGATGGGTGAGTACCTGACCGAAGTTGTCGTCCGCGAAGACTCTCCGCTGATCGGCCAGACTGTCGAGGAGGCGCTCAGAGTCTCGGAGTTCGACGTGGACATCGTCCAGCTGGTCCGCGAGAAACGCACGTTCCTCGAACCGTTCGGCCAGAAAGCGATCCGGGCCGGTGACGTCTTCGCCGTTCGGACGGGCCGCGACACGCTCGTCGATCTCCTCGATGTCGAAGGGCTGGACGTGATTCCCGAGGTCGAGGTCGACGACGCGGAACTGGAAACCGCAACCGAGCGAAAGAACCTCGTTGAGGTCGTCGTCGCTCCCGGCTCCTCGCTCATCGGCGAGACGCTCGTCTCCACCAACTTCCGCCAGCGCTACGACGCGACCGTGCTGGCACTTCGCCACGGGCAGGAACTGTACCGCCAGCGGATGGACCACGTCAAACTCCGCATCGGTGATACGCTTCTGGTTCAGGCCACCCCAGACAGTATCGACCGCCTCAACCGCAACAACGACTTCATCGTCGCTCAGGAGGTCGAACGACCGGACTTCCGCCGGTCGAAGATCCCTGTCGCAATCGGCATCGTCGCCGCCGTCGTCGGTGTCGCGGCGCTGACCCCGATTCACATCGTCATCTCGGCGCTCGGGGGTGCGCTGGCAATGGTCCTCACCGGCTGTCTCCGCCCGCCAGAGCTGTACGACGCTGTCCAGTGGGACGTCGTCTTCCTGCTCGCCGGCGTCATTCCGCTGGGCATCGCCCTGCAGGAAACTGGCGGCGCTGATCTGCTCGCGGAGCTGTTCGTCATGGGTGCCGGCAGCATCCTCACCGCCGGGGGCGGCCTCGCCGTCGTCCTCGGTCTGATGTATCTCGTCACGGCGCTGCTGACGAACATCATCTCGAACAACGCCTCCGTCGTCCTGATGATCCCGGTGGCTATCGAAACTGCCCAGCAACTGAACGCCAACGCCTTCGCCTTCGTCCTCGCCGTCACGTTCGCCGCATCGACGGCGTTCATGACGCCGGTCGGCTACCAGACGAACCTCCTCGTCTACGGCCCCGGTGGGTACCGATTCACCGACTATCTGAAGGTCGGTGCGCCGCTACAGGCCGTATTCGCCATCGCGACGACCCTTGGTATCGCGTATTTCTGGGGCCTCGCTCCCGCGTGACACGGCCGCCTTGCAACGAAACGCTTTACACGCTGTCGAGTCGAGAAGATAGTACGGGATCGTGGGGTAGCTTGGTAACCTTCGGGCCTTGGGTGCCCGCGCCCCTAGTTCAAATCTGGGCGATCCCATCCCCTTATCAAAGAAGCAGCATAAACAACCGGTAGGTACGCTGCTACACGGAGGTGTTTCGGCGTGAGCCGTTCATATTCTTCCAGTAGCGGGTTCTCACCCGAGGAACTTCCCGACCCGGTCTGTCAAATTTGTGGCCACTACATCAAGGAATCTGACCAACCGTGTCCGGCGAAGGATGAGGAGGTGTGTCGGCCATGAGCCGCGCCGAACGCAGCTGGCAGCCGAGCGACGACCTCCCCGGAACGGTCGGCGGGCCGTCGACGCTGTCGATGCCCGACGACTGGACGCTGTCGACGGCGTGGCAACGCGCCCAGCAAGAGAGAGACGACGGCGGCGCTATCAACGACGCCGAGCGTATCGTCGCCCTGTCCGACGGCGACGACTACCACCGCGTTCTGTGGGCACTCAAGGGCCGGACACTCGTCGCTGAGTGCGACTGCGACGGCCACAAGTATCACGGCGGCTGGTGCGCTCACGTCGCTTCGCTGTGGTGGCAGTGGGTCCGTGGGCAGATCGTCGTTGCACACCTCGACACCGGCCGGGAGTACCCAGCGCCACCAGCATGGCTCCGCCTCGACGACGACCCGACCGCTTTCGACCAACTCACTCCTGCCGAACTCGACGCGTACCTGACCTGTGACCTCGGTAGCTTCGGTGTTCGGGAATTCGCCCGCTACACCGACCGAGCGGCTGGTACTATCGGTAATCTACTGGCCGACGCCCGAGAGAAGATAGCGGGGTGCCGCCGATGACGGGGAACCCACCCACCACACTCTCAGAACGGGGTGCGGGGGGGTGTCCGCCACCATACCGTCCACTCGAAATGAACCCAAGGTTCACCGCCACCCGGATGCGGGGTACTCCAACCCCCGTTTCATCTGTGTCCGCAACTGACCCACAATCTGCGGACAGGAGGGCAGCATGAGCGGGTCCGGCAGTCGACTCCCCGGCGACTCCGAAAGTAACGACCGACACAAAAGCGAGGAACGGGCCGAAGCGCGCCTTTCCGGCACGCTTGCGGAGCGATTCACCAGCTACGTCGACTCTCATGGAGTCGCTAAGAGCGAGGTGGTCCGCGAAGCGCTGGATGAGTACCTGCCCGACTCTGAAGGGTCCCAGTACGTGCTACCCGAGGACCCCGCACTGGCGGACGCCTACCTCGCTCTCGCTGGGGACGAGAAGCGGGTGATGACCGTGGAAAAGGCGGCGACCGTACTATGTCAGGAGACGCACCCGAACACGCCGAAGAAACTCATCCGCGAGGAAGTGCTTGAACCGTTGGCTGAAACGCCGTTTCTGACTGTCAGCTACGGCCGTGTGGCCCTGCCACCACTGACGCCGAAAGATGACCTCTCCGGAGGAAACGATGAGTGAGCAGTCTGTAGGCAGCTATCGGTGATAGACCAGACTACCGATAAGTAACAGAGCTTTTCCGTCTTTTGCTTAGTTAGTTAATTATTAACTTAGCAACAGGTTTTATTTCTAGTACTTACCTCCGTACTACCGGAGGCACATCTTCGAGTGACAGAGCGAATCGAATACGGGAGTAAAGACGCCGCAGACGCGGCGAGAGAGCGACACAGCGAGTACCTGTGTACTGACGATGACCGCCGGCTCAAGACCGTCGCGTGGGCAGAGAGCGGCACGCCTGAGTGGGTCTTAGAGCAAGAGCGGCTTGAAGCGGCTGATAGCCGCGACGACGGCGGCGACGACGGCGGACAGGTGCCCCTGTCCGACTCGGAGACCGACCGCATCGACTTCTCCGACGGCCGGGCAAACGCCCTTCACGCCCGCTCTGTGAAGGGTATCGCGCAGTCTGAGGGTGTCGAGGACTGGGTGAGCTACTACGACCCAACCCTGACTGTAGACGAGCATCGGGAAGTGATGGAGCAAGCAAGCCGAGAGAGCGGGAAGCGGTCGGCAGATGAGACCGCCGACGAGAAGGCAGCCCGAGCGGCCCGGTCGGCACAGTCCAACCAGTGCGACCATGCCCGAGGGCACTGCCTGAACGGCGACCCCGAAGCGTGCGAGTTCCTCCAAGAAACCTGCCAGATGTCGTTAGACGACGTGATGAACGACGTACTGGCCCGGAATGAACCTGACCGGCGACCGGACCCAGAGCAGCCCGACGCACCTGCCGACCCGGACCCGACCGAGCTTACCGGCAAGCAGAAAGGGGCGCTACAGCGGTCTTGGAACGGCTACAAAGCGGCGATGGGTGAGGTAGAAGAGGCGTTGAAACAACTGGCGAACAACTGGATGCAGGCCCAGCGGGCCGCCCGTGCTATTAACGCGATACGCGGAACAGTCGGCCAGACCCCGCTCCACTTCGAGCGGTTAGAGACCGAGCAAGCAGCCCTGATGGACCTTACCCGAGAGATGGCCGCCGACTGCCACGAGTGCCATGCCGACCACTCTGAACACAGTCACGGAGTGACTGACGGACCCCAAGAGGAGCTGCCGGACGCGGTGGTCAACGGGGCGGCTGATACCCCTGTCGGAACCGGTGACGAGGGTGATATACTCGAAGCCGACGACCAGCGCACTCTGAGCGGCGACCGAGCGGACGACCAAGCACGCTTGGCCGGTGGTGAGCGCGGTGAGCGGGGACAGGGCGAGGTAGTTGAGGTGGTCGAAGAGAACCCTGGTGGACTCCGAAGCGACGAGCGCGCTGAAAGCGGCGGTTCCGGCGAGACAGAGCAGCAAGTACCCGACGAGTTCGCGGTTGCTGAAGGCGGTCAGGAGACGCTATGACAGGACCAACTTGCCCCGCTGAGGGGTGCAACTACAACGACGAGGGCGAAAAGACAGCCGCCAGTGTCAGGCGGCATATCAACGCCAAAACCGATGATGCACACAGCGACACGGAAGCACTCAGGAGCGCGCTGAACCGCCCTGCCGAGGAGGGCGACGAGGGCGCTGAACAGGGCGATCAGGGCGCTCCCGACGACCCCGACGACGAAGAGCAGGGAAAAAGCGAAGAAGAGCGCGCTGAAGCGGCCGAGAACGAGGAAAACGACCAGCAAGAAATGGACCAATCAAGCGAGTACGAGCAGCAGGTCGCACAGTCCACAGGGACAACGACCACCAACGAGGGGACCGAGACCGAGGGACAGCAGGGGGACGACGCCAGCAAGACAAGCAGCGGGCGAGGGGTGCCTGTGTGGGCCATAGTTGGTGGTCTGGCACTGGTGGCGCTGCTGCTGGTGGTCCGCTCGGGAGACGACCAGCAAGACGACCAGCTGGCCGAGGTAGAGAGCGAGGTGGTCGAGGAGACCGAGCAGGCCGACCCGGTGGCCGACGACCCGGAGGCTGAAGTGAAATGGTAGAGACCGAGCAGGCCGAGGAGATCGACCCGGCCGAGCGGGAGAGTGACGAGGGCGAAACCGAGGACGACGCCCCGGAGATCGACGCCGACGAGAAAGCCGAAATCGCGCTCGATGAGATCGACGTGGACCCCGACGATGTGGAGGAGGAGGCAGGGGCCGGAGCAGACGACGAGGGCGATACCAGCGATGGCAACGACCCAGACGACACGGCCGAGCAGGAGAGCGACGAGACGGCCAGCCAGCCCCCTATGCCAGACCGAGAGACGTGGGGCGACCAGTACGTCTCTATGCTGGCGCTCCTGCTGGGGGAGATCGCGGAGTCAACCGAGGGCGAGCCGGGCAAGACCGCCGAGGATATTGAGGAACTTGCCCGCGCCCCGCCGGTAGAACTGGATGAGAACGTTGACGAGTGGCTACAGCAGGCCGGGATGGGGACCGAGATACCGCCCGGCAAGGCCGTGGCACTCGGGACGGCCGGACTCGTGGCCGTCGTGCTGCTGACTGAGACCGACGTAGCGGGCGACCTGATTGACCGAGCGGCAGACGAGATCAACGAGGCTGACCTACTATGATGGACAAGATCAAGCAGATTCGAGAGGCAAAGGCAGAAATCGAGAACCCCCACGAAAGCAACCGTATGCGAGCGCTGGCGGAGGTACTGGCAGAAATCGAAACCGCACAGCGGGATGCCGTCATCGACCAACGAGAAGCGGCCGAAATCACCCCAGACGACGGCCGGGGACGCATCGACAAGGAGAGCCGGACCATCGAGATTCTCGACCTCGTCGACGGCTACGGCCCTGGTGGGCGGCCACTCTCGGAAGTCTGGGTAGACGAGTGCTGCCCCGTCGACGGCGACCCGGCGGCGCTCTCCCACTACGCGGAGATGAGTGAAGCCGAGTGGAACCAGCAGATTGAGCGCTGGGCCTCGACGATCCGCGACAGCCAAGCCGGCGAGATCGACGCGACAGACCGGGAACTCGCAGACCACCATATCAGCAAGAAGTGGGGTGTCACCGTCGACCGCTTCGAGCAGGAGGTTGTGGCCTTTGACTCGGCCACAGCTCTAGAAGACCTGCTGGCCGGCCCGTCGAAAGAGACCGAGCAGGCGATGAAGGCAAACACGGAGGCGCTGGCATGAATATCCCTTCGGCCTATCGAATCCAAGACTACGCTGAAGCAGCGGCTTGGATACTCTTCTGCGGGCTGCTCGTTCACACAATCTGGCAGCGGACCCAGAGCGACAACGACGACAGGGACCAGCCCGACTGGGCGATCCTGAACGAGTGCGACCTGCAAGCTCTCGGTGACGGGGACGCTCAGACTATCCAGACCGGCAGCGGCGACCTGTACCGGCTCGAAGCCGTCGACGTGGACACCAACGACAACGCATGAACCTCGGGTTTGTCGCCCAAAGCGGCTGGGGCAAGGGATACCACGCACAAAGCTGGATGGAGAGCAACGCCAGCGAGTACGAGGCGATGGTAGTTCTCGACTACTGCGCGGAGTACCGAGGGCTGGTCAAAGAGGGCATAGCCGACCATCTCATAGTTGGCCCCGTCGAAGCTCAGTGGTCCGTGCAGGACTGGATGGCGGTTCTTCAGGCGAACCCGTACATCGTGCTGGAACGGCACAAGGCGAAGATAGGAACCGACCGCTGGCGGGAAATCTGCACCCGCATCGCCTCGGCACTCCGTCGCCTCGACCGAGACCAAATCGTTGTCGTCGATGAGGCGCACTTTGTTGCTCCCCAGCGCGAGAAACTGCCCAAGCCCATCAAAGAACTGGCGACGACCGGCCGGGGCGCTGGCACGTCGACCATGTGGGTCACACAGCGAACCGCGGAGATCGACAAGACGATCCTCACCCAGTGTCAGGCCCGCATGGTCGGCGGCTTCGACGGCGGCGAGATCGGCCCGCTCTCAACGTCGATAGAATACCCCGCCGAGTTACACGACCCACGGGCAGACCCAGCCCCGTCTGGTATCCCAGACGAACTGCTACCAGACGGGCGAGAGCGGCCCACGTCGCTCCAGAAGCACAAGAACGACGACGGGCAGACTGTCGGCAGTGAGTGGATATACTCGGACGACGACGGGAATCGGCGGCGTGTCGACACGGGCGGCGTCAAGATGAGCAGCACGCACTACGGAAGCGAAGGCAACGACCTCAACCCACCAGAATACGCATGATGACACAGATTACACTCCGCGGCGATGACAGCGAAACCTTCGAGGAAGTACGGAAGCGCATCGACCGAGAGCTACCCGGTAGCGAACCCAGTAACGCCGAAGTGGTCCGTGTGCTGATGGACGAATCGACCTTCTGATAGTTTGAACGTCTTATAATAGAAGATTTATTCGGTTATTAGGCACTCCATTGCCGGGTGTCAGGCTTTATCCAGTTGTGAGACCGGGAGTAATACTGCTAGTACTCTCCTTACTATAGAACCACAACAACTATCACATATTAATCATAATTATCCATAACATGGCGTATCCGATTGAATGTGTGAACATCGATGATTCCTCGCCTCATAACGATTGCCGGTGTATAACAACAATCGGAATCCCCAGTCAAAGCGGGGGCATAAATACCTATACTCCAGAAAGGATTCATGACCGAATTGAGGATGAAGGTGACGAATTCGTTGTTGAGTATCAGGGATCACGTACGGAAGTGATTGCGGTAACAGATGGAACAACAAAGTACGTTAGAACGGAACCGAATGACACTCAAAACGATAATCTATTGAATCTCCAAAGATGTTAGAATTTTAAAATTATACCGACCTATATTGAATAGATATTAATCGGGTCAGATTTGATGGAGACCGAAGCACACTGCCTCACTTTCCTCCACTTTTTCGTCGGTTCTTGATGGATAGGTAGTCGCTACAGTGGACCTGCATGGATTTTGGTGATGCGATGGGCACGCTCGCCTCGGAGGCCTACATGACGGATGTAGCCCTCGTGATGGGCGGGTTCGCGGCCCCTGCACTCGTCAAGTACGGAGTTGAAAACAAGATGGGCAAGGATCTGCCCGACGAAGCCTACGGCGCCACAGTCGCGGTCGGTGGCGCTCTCTACGGCGGCGCTGGTCGGAAGGTCGCTATCGGCGGCGGCGTCCACACGCTCGAAGCCCTGCGAACGCGGTTCACGGAGGGTAACGAATGAGCGAGGACATTTTCGCCAGCGAAGGCGCGACTGCCGAATCTGTCACGACCTCGCAGAACGCTCCGAGTTCGCCGGTCCCCACGCCATTCCTCGAAATCTCGCCGGAACGCGGGCAGTTCCTCCGGTTCCTCAACCGCGTGGCGAAGGGGACCGAATCGGGCATCCCTATCTACATGGACCTACGGGACGCCAACGGCGACCCGCTCCCGACGAACTCCTCGCTGTTCCTGGCTATCGAACCGAGCGGCCACGAGACCACGATGCGCGTCTCGGAAGCGCTCAAGAACATCAGCCAGTACAATCAGCTTACCGTCAACGAGCAGCGCAACGTCGACAACGTGGATTCTGTCAAAATCGAGCTTCAGAACCCCGAGGGGCTGCCCAACGGTGGCCAGCCGACCGACAAGATCGACGTGCGCGACATCGACAAGCTGTACTTGCTGCTCGACTCCCCCGCACAGATCGACCACAGCAACTCGGAAATCTACATCGACAGCAACGCCGTCGAGAAACACGGACGGCGGTGATTTCGATGGGTCTGGACCAACGCCTACGGAACGCGAAGCGCCAGCCCGGCCACATCGTGCCCGACGAGATGGAAACGTCGGTCAACTCGCAGGGCCAGCGCTCGGAGATCGCGGAGTTCCGCGCCACCACGGCTCATATGCTTCGCACCGGACGGAGCAACCCGCTCAAGCTCGCTATCCCGGCCTACCAGAAGTTCACGAGCAACGCGACGGCCGACGACACCGAGACGTTCGACCTGAACCACTCGATCACTGAGTGCCCGGTTACTCAGGATGCGGTGGTGTGGATCAACGGCGAGTACTACGGCGCTCCCGACGTTATCGACTACGACGCTGACACGGTCGACGTGACCGACTCCGGCACCGAAAACCGCATCCACGTCTACTACATCAGTGACGCGGCGGCGTCCTTCGAGCTTCGGAAGCAGGCGAGCAACGCCAATACTGGGGGCCAGCGGCTCTATTCGGGCAATCTCGGATTGGTTCATCCCAGCCCGCAGATTGAGCAGCCCGAATACATGACGCTCAATCAGACCCGGATGCACCGCTGGGTCGGCACCGACATGACGATCAACGGCTACCTCGACGCGCCGTACACCGTCCGGTGGACCGACAACGACGGCGACGGTACCGAGGCGACGAACGCACTGCTCCACATCCCGGCGCAGATCGGTCAGAGTGAGGTTGCAGGTCTCACTGCGGCCGTGCGTCAGGACATGGGGCGGCAGTAGGAGGCGACCGCTTCTATGGCGGATTTTTCGGCACCGTGGGAGGTACAGAGCGAACCGACAGCCACCGCTACCAGCCTAGACGAGGGCGACACCGTAGCGGCGGCCAACACGCAGACGAACGGGCCGCTGACGGCCCGTGTTGAAAAGAGCAACTGGACCCTTCAGGACCTCGAATTAGTGCTACAAGTCATGAACGTGGTGCTGTTCCTGATAGTGGTCTGGCTGGCAGTCACGGAGGATACAAACTGATGGGACAGAATGCAATGGAGCAGTGGGTATCGGAGCAGGATGACATGGTGATCGAGGAAGACGGTTCGATCACCAACACAGAGACGGGAGCCAACACCCAGAACAACAGCAACAGCGACCTCGACCTGATCGAAGGCGACGGCATCGGCGGCGATAACTCCCTCGACAGCAACGAGGAGGCTGCCGAGCAGTTCGGGGAAGAAGTGGCGACCGGCGAGATCGACGGCCACGCGCCGGATTCCGAAGTGAACGCCGTGTATGGGACTGACGGCGACCCGGTGGCAGTCGCCGCGACCGAAGACGAGATCGAGCAGTCCGAGGCCGTGATGTACACGACGACCGAGCAGGACGGCAATGCACAGATGCCACAGAATCCCGAGGAGGCGGCCCAGCAGATGCGAGCGAGCTATCAGCAGCTACGCAGACGACTACAGGGCCAGCAGACCACCAACAGCGGCCCATCTCCAGCACTGGCGGTCGGTGGCCTCACCATGCTGGGAATCGCGGGCTACTGGGTGCTATACGCATGACTCAGGCGAAAGGGGGTAACATCACGCTTGAGTTGGACGCGCCCCAGACCGTCGAACCCGGACAGGGATTCGAGGTGACGGCGAAGGTCCACAACGGCGGTCTGTACATCAACCCGTGGGAACCCGACCGCTGTACCGGCGAAGCATCGGCTGGCTACATGGTCCGGGTGGACCTCGAAGGGCCGATGGGAGCAACCCGGTCGCAGGGGCCGATGTGCGTTCGAGTGACGAACGTGGGCACTGGCACCGAAGAAGTGACCAAGACCTTCAGCGCCCCTCACGCGCCGGGCGAATACTCTGTCAGTGCCAACGCTGTCCTTCCCGGCTCTGGCACTGAAACCGGCGACGAAACCGAGTACGTCGTAGTCTCCGGCGAGGATACCGCTGAACCGGACCCAGACGACACCGACGACGAGAACGACGACAGTACGCCGTCGTGGCTGCCCTCCCCTGGTGACGGCGACGACGGCGACAACGAGCCGCCGGCCGCGCAGTTCCTCGGGTTGGACATGGGACGTATCAAGCTCTACGGCGGGCTGCTTGGGCTACTGCTGGCGCTGTGGGTGCTGAGTCCGTACGCCAGTCTGGCGGCCGCCGGGGCCGACGCACTGGGGGGCCGGTAGATGATCCCCGAGGCTATCATCTACCAGTCGACGGCCATCATCACAGCAGGAGCGCTGTCTGCGCTCGCCATAGAAGCCCGCTGGACCCGGAATACGACGCTCAAACACGAGCGACAACTGAACGGTACGGAGCATCGGACAGGCTTGGCCGAACTCGTAAACAAGCATCTGAGAGGCAAGAATGAGGACTGAGATCGAAGCCGAGAAGAAGGAACTGAGCGAGCAGGAACTCCAGGAGCAGCGCGATAAGATCGACGGCGAAGGAGGGGCGGCATGATCGTCCCCGAACCAACGGCCAACGACGTGCCGTACAACGACCCAATCACTCGCATCCTCGACCCGGGCGAGCAGTTGACCGTGACCTTCCAGCCGACCAACCAAGTTACCGAGTTCATCCTGCCCGTGCTGGCAATGTCGAAGCACCCCGACAGCAGTTACGAGGCGTGGCTGGATGGGGAGCGGGTGTACGGCCCGGCTCCCGTACCACCTACCGACATTGACGACCTCGCGGCCACGTTCATCCCCGCCCGCCGGTTTTCGTCGAAGATGACCGTCTACCTTCGGAACCTGTCGGAGACGACGACCCGGCGGTACACGGTCCAACCGCTCGGCTGGGAGGTGGCACAGTGACTATCGCAACCAACGGGAAAGTCGAGCGCATCAACGTCGTCCAAGACAGCAACGGCGACGACCAAGCGCCGTCAAACGAGGAGCGACAGAAGCAGATTCAGCAGGCCCTCGGCAACCCCGATGGGGCCACAATCCGCACCTACACGACCGGCGGTACCGCCGTCGAGCAGCTGCCCGATCTCTCCATCCCCGACGGTGTGACCGCGCTCGTCGTCTACCTGCCCGCCAACAGCGGAGACGTATTTCTCGGGGATGCAGACAACCAGTTCATCCCGCTGACCGACGCGGGCCACGTCTTCGAGTGGGAGGGCGCGACCACGGCCGCACTGCACATCAGGACCAACACGGCCGGCGACGGCGTGGGTATCATCTTCGAGGGGGCACAGTAGCATGGCCGGACTCAACGCGGGTTCTGGTGGCGGCTTCAATTACATACAGGCCGCCGAGCCGGCCGACCCGGAAAACGCCGAACTCTGGTTCGATACGGACGGTGGAACCGATGGGCAGGGCGAGGTGAAGGTCTACGACGGGACCGAGTGGGACACGACCGGCTACGTCAGTCACGACCAACTCACGAACGTCTCGCCCGGTGACCACTTCACACCCGGCAGCGGCCTCTCGTTCGCTGGCGGGACGCTCGAACTGCTGCTATCGCAGTATCTTACCATCGACGGGAACGGGAACCTCGGTGTGGCATCCGGCTCTCTCGGGCAAGACCGGCTGGCCTTCGACACGGCCACGCAATCCGAACTGAACGGCCACACTGGCGACACAAGCAACCCGCACAGTGTCGACCACGGGCAACTTAGCGGAGTCGGTTCCGCAGACCACCACAGTCGATACAGCGACGGAGAGGCACAGACCGCCGCAGGCAGCAAAGCGGCAGAGAATACGGTCAATATGTCCGGCTATGGGACACACTCGTTCAGCAACCCCGTCAGTTCATCGGATGCCCATCACTTCCAAGCGGCCGCATGGGTCGACAACGGCGGCCGCTATACCCTACATTCGTTCTTTTGGACTGGTGGCGGATGGGACGGCTACGACGTAAAGAGCAGTGATCTCTCTTGGACAACGACCAACGGAGGCGATACCATCGAACTCTATAACGGTAACTCGCAGGACCTCACGGCCATGTACACCATTTGGGTTCCAAGATGATGCAGACAGCATTCACTCAGATTCCGACGCCAGAGGCACAGACCGTAGCGGTCGCAATGCTGTTTTTCATGGCCGGAATGGCCGTGCCGACCCGCTACGGAATGGAACGGGTCGAAGGGTTCGGGCGGTGGGTAGCCGCGAAACTGCCCTTCAAGCCACGCCCCGGTACAGACGAGGAGACCTCAATGCGCCGGGCCGTGGGACAGGAGCAGACCGACGAGCAGGCAGACAATGGAGGGAATTAACATGAATACTCTCAAAGTCACCGGCTCCGACTCCGGGGCCGGCGCGCACTACACGATTCAGGTGGACGGACAGGTTCAGAAAACGAGCGACGTTGGCGACGCCGACCAAGTGAACGGCGGGACGATCAACGGCAAGATCGGCGGCGGTTCCGACACCTACCAGTTCACTGGGACGGTCGTCTCGGCAGACCTGCCGAGCATTGCAACCCTGTATGTCAACGGCGAGCAGATTGACCCGTCGGCCATCGGCGGCGGTGGCAGTGGCAGCTACTCGCCGCCGACCCAGACGCCGACCCAGCAGCCCCAGCCGACGACGACCCAGCGGCCACAGACCACGACAGTCGGCGGCAGCGGGCCGGACACTCTGGCGTGGGTGGTCGCACTGGGAGCGATAGGTGTGGCCGTCTACATGAGCCAGCAGTGAGCTTCCTGTACTACCCAATACTGGACGCTAGCTCAAATCCCCCTCCCACTACATGACTATGATAGTCGCATATGCCAGCCAATGATTGCCTATGTGAATGGATTGTTTCTATACCGGTACGTCGACTCTGTTTTGTAGTTACGATAATACCGGTGAGCGGCTATTCCAGAAAGTGGGAATAAAAATACACCGACAATTAGCGCCACGGGGAGCGCAAAACGTGTTCCTGCCCTTGCAAACGTTAGCGCGCCGCCAATTGCTAAAGCTAACCCAACCGACAATGCTCCACTAGCAACTTGGCCTTGTAACTGAATATATAGCTGAAGGTTTGCTGGTTTTGGAACTGGAATTAACTTCTTGTCGAACTGAAACAGTAGTATGCCTATCGAGGTAAAATGAAATGCGATACCAATATAAAATACAATATTATGCAATATCCGTCCACTAACAACACCCGAACAATACCAACATATCGCTGAAATAATATAGAAACCGACTCCAATAACTGCGTTAGGAATACATTCCAGCAAACTCCGATATCCTTCCTTATTCTTTATAGCATAACCGTGTCCAATGCATCCTAATACGGAAAGAAGAGCAGTGAGTAAAGATATCACCACTAACCATAAAACAGAGAATGACTCATCAGCTATCTCTATCCCCGGATTCCCATTCGGAACTTGATTGGTGGTTACGTTAGCAACTAATGTCGCGTTTGTTGTATTCTGACTTTGTGACAGATCGATAGCATACTGTGTCGGTTGGTTTGAAAATATACCAATTGGTGCCAGTTCAAGGAATCCAAAGAACGCGAAGCTGGTTGCCCATATAAATACAGACGCAATCAACCATTTGGTTATAAACGTACGCTTTCTGCTATGCATCTTATTTTTGATTATTACCTTGGGGTATTCAGATTTTGGACTGGAGCAGTCAATTCAGTATCCGATCATTCTCTCATTATTACGATCTAAGGTAAAATCATGATGTGTATTCGATCAGAACAAATAGACTGCTATCGGCCTAATCCGGATATCGGGATATGAAAACTTGAATTCAGACTCACTCACATCTCTACCCGCCGCCTCAGATGCCCCATTAGTAATCTGTTTCAGAGCTCTCTTTCTTTCAGCTCTTGCTTCTCTGTCGCTGGCGTCAATCATATCTAATACATCTATAACAAACTCTTCCTCAGCCTCCGAGTAAACATGCTCTACCCTCCCAAGAACCCGATATTCTGTATACTCGCCTGGAAAGTCAGTGGGTTCTTCTTGGAATTCCTCCTTTGAGAGGTTGAATACCAAACTAGCTTCCTCCCCCTCTACATTCAATCTGTAGAGTGGATTAGATGGTGACAACTCTTGCACGAAACTCTGCAAAAAGCCGAATCCTACGTCTTCTGAGGCCCCTTCGATATCAAGCTCAGAGAGTTCTTTAGCATCTTCATGGCCTACATCCTGCATCATCTGGAGAAAAGGCATTGCCTGCTGCAATCGCTCTTGAATCTCGTTCATAGGTGATGAACGAACTTTCCCTTTTGCTTCCACGTAGTCGCCCTCATCTAGATCCTGGCGTGACGAGGGGCCTACCTCCCCTATATAATTGATGGATTCTGAATCGGTCAGAAGAGAGTATATCGTAGCGAATTGACCGACTAAGTTCATGGATTTTTTAAATTCTTGCTCATCTTCATTCTCAGAACTTGTAGAACCCTGTAGTTGTAGAATTTTCTTTATTCCCACCCCTTTGGTACTGCTATCAAGTTCTCTATTCCGTTCTACTATTTCTGTCACTTTCCCATAATTCAGCATCGAATACAAATTCTCGACCTGACTTTTATCGATGTATAGTATCTGAGGTATATCACTCAAGTCATCCATAGCTGAAGCTTGAAAATTAAAATGTATATATTTGTCGGCAAGTCGTCATAGAGTGGCACAAAATTAATTACCACTATCAGTGTGAAATAATGCTATATTCTTGTGTAGCCGTGTCTGCTTCTGTACTGAGAGTCAGATACTTCATCAAAACCAGTAAGCTCTGGCACTGATTCATCATATAGTCTCAAGTTGCTTGCGAACTACTTCATATTCATGAGTGAAACAACGTACAAACCGGGCGAATTCAATATCACCTGCCGGGAGTGCGGAGGCGAGGAATACGATACGCTTGAAGCACAACACTTCCAAAGTGATTCTTGTACAGGTGAGGTATCAAATGTCGAGGAATATCGGAAAAAGCACCCAGACGCGCCTACAAGGACTACGGCATTCAAAGAGAAGGTAGAATCCTAAGCTGGCAACTTTCCTGCATATTACGTCCGGTTCTGCGTGTAGAGTCGGACATCCGATGCCCAAGAGTCACCACATCGACCTAAGTTCGGGCTTGGATTAGAAAGAGCCGGTTTTTAACGACTGAGCTACCTTTCAATGTTAGAGATTTCGTTTTTAATCCCTGCGAGTTGATCAACTACCTCTCCCCTACTCATCTGATTAGTCAACTTACCGTGTGAAAACATGGGAGTGAATTTTCCAGATATAGGAACGGTGTTTCCAAACATATCTCTACATTTACCGTCGATTTTTATTCCTGAGTACTTTAAAAGAACATCATCATGAACTGAGTCTGGATACTCAAGTATATTCTCAGCTTCAATATCGCCTCCATAGCCGTGTTTTAATTGTATGCCTTCATCGAGTACAGTGCCTGCAGAAATGCGGACAGATTCATTTGGCGAGAGATTCGGCAAACTGAAAGTCAGTTCCTGTGATTCATTAATTGGTGACTCTTTTTTTGGGGTTGCGGTCAAGGTTATACTAATATCGTTCGCGGGACCGTTGCCAATATTTTTAATGCCAAACCTGTTGCCCGACGCTGAAACACGATTCGTAGTCAATTGTAGAGCCGGTCTAATCTCTTGTTCGCGAGCCTTTCTTTGTTCTCTGACTGTTGTTCTAGTTGCTGACAGGGAGATCAGTGTTGCTGCTACTAGCCCAAGAGAACCGATAGCTGAAGCGAACTGAGCAGTAAACTCTCCGTTATAAACTTGATAAATGAGGTATAAAATCACAATAACCATAACCCCAACGACAACGTTTTCGACTGTGTTTATTTTCGACATTTTGACTTCAGTTAGTAGTTCTCCCATAAAAATACCCCATGACACCGATTATATTGTGCTCGAGAATCCGGTATTCTAGTGCATCCGTGTCCGGTTCTCCTCTCAGACCCGGACACAATCGGCCCGATTTTTCCGCCTGACACCCCGAAATCACCCCAAGATTCTAGGATATTGACCGCAAAGCAGAATTTACGGACACTGGATGAACTTAGAGAACTACGACGATCAAGACGGGATGAAAGCATGGCTCTCCGAACAAGAAGTTAAGCAGCTACTCGACCAGTTCGACGACACCGAGAAACGGATAGCGGTTTCGCTCGCGGTGCGGTGTGGTCTCCGGTCGGCGGAGGTGTTGGACATCGCCCCCGAGCATGTTGTCGACACCGACGCGGGAACCATGCTCCGAGTGTGGCAGTCCGCCAAGACCGGCGAGTACCGTGAGACGCCGATGCCGCCGAACCTCGCCACTACCATCCGCACTGTTGGTGACGTGCGGGAGGAGCCGACAGACGCGCCTCTCGTGGACGCTACAACGCGGACCCTCCGGCGGTGGATGGACCGCGCTACGAGCAACCTGCTTGACGAGACCGGCGACGACGGTTGGCAGTTCGTCGGGATGCACGACCTTCGGCGGACGTGGGCTACGTCGCTACGGTCTGCCGATGTGGACGCGATGGTGGTCTGCGACTGGGGCGGCTGGGACGATCTACAGACGTTCCTCGACCACTACCGCGGGACGCACACACCTGAGGCACAGCTGCGTGAGCGCCAGAAAGTCGAGTGGCTATAGCCCAAAAAACAAACCACCCGACAGATTGAGAACGCTATTCAGCTAATTGGTATTCAAATTCTACTTCAACAACGTCGTTTGAGAAGTTGGAGGGCGGCACAGCCTCTCCTGCGTCAGAATTGTCAAATATCAATCTATATGTTCCGCTTTCTAAAAATCCGCTTACTTCATCACCTGTGCTATCCAGAGCACTAACATCGGTGAAATATTCGTACCTTTCCTCACCCTTGAATGAGGAATATTCTGATTCAGATAGAACTATTACGTCAATTGCCGGTCCCTCCCGGACTATGAAATCGTACTGCAAGCGGCCGGCCGAATTGAATTCTAGAGTATAATACCACCACTCGTCTTCTTCTATATTTCTCGTATCGGATTCCGAAGCTACCACTCTGCTCAGGTTGCTATTATCTGGGAAGGCGTCCATCGAATCAGGAACACCATCCCCGTCTCGATCGGGTCGTGGAGTCGGTGTATCCTCTTGCTCCTGCTCCTGTTGCCCACCAGAACTACAGCCAGCGAAAGCGATTACAGAACTCGTCCCAGCAAACGTTTTGAGGTAATCTCTTCTTTCCATGCGGGAAAACATACTGTCTTTTGTGATACCATAAATTTAGCTATATTATTCATGGCCTAATGCGGAAAGTGGTTCCCGAATCTATCCAACTGGGTGGTGTGGCATATCGATCTTCAAAAACCTTGCTCGGCGTCGGTCGCGGGCAGTGTTTCACACTGAGCTCGCCTTTTAGATACAGAATTCCCTCACTTGTCAGGTCGTACAAGTCACCACTCACAGGTGCAAGCAAACCGGCATACTGAAGCCACTTACACCGGTCCCGAATATGGCCGGGTGAGAGGTTGAACCCGCGTTCTCGGGAAAGGATACCCGGTGAAGCAAAACCGTTCTCACGAATCCATTCCATGATACGCTCATCTACCTGAATCATCCAAGATGCGGGCTTTCGAGGTGTCATTCACGCCTGCTCGTGGTTCTCGCTTGCGCTGGGTCCATCGTCGGTATGCGACTCAATCTCATCAGGTGCATCCTCGGAAGTATCAATCTCCCCAGCTAAGTACCTCTCTCCTCGTTCCGTGCTTCGATAGACACCATTCCCGAGATTTTTCACAAGACCGTGTTCAGCCAGCTTGTTCAAGCGGTTAGAAACTTGCTGTCGACTCCGTACGATGAAATCCTGCTCGGATAGCTCCTTGGCAGTAGTCGTTTCATTGTCTTCCAGATGTTCCAATATTCTATCATCAAGCAATACCATCCACTCGCCGCTGTATCTCATATTGATAACTAACTAATCGACGGGCTAATATTCCTGTGGATAGCAAATAAACCAGTACTTACCAACTAAGTTAGCTTGCGTAAAATATATTTGCTGTTGGTTAATTAGTTGCTAACGCAATGGCACAGAGAAGCCTGTCAGTATCCATTTCGATGCCGGTAGAGATGGATGAAGACATCCAGAGAGAGGCAGAGAAGCACGATATGGGGTATTCAGAGTACGTTCGCCACGTTATCCGTCAGGCAACGGACTCACCATTTGAGTGCCCAGATGCAGTGCTGTGTAAGGACGAGAATCACGAGAAGGGGGCCGCGTAAATGCCTGGCAGCAATTCCCGAGGCCCCGATTCTTCTGAGGATAGCCGCGACGAAAAGAGTGACGACGACGCGGAGGACGGCCCATGAGCGACGACGCTGACGCCGTCGACGTAGATCCAGAGATGTTTCAGCGCGGTCTCGATGCGCTGGAAGCCGCCGAGTCGTCGCTGGAACAACTTGGTGAGGAGATTCACGAACTCGACACAGGGCTGACCCACAGCGACACCGTGGCCCTGCTGTACGGCCGTGCGAACTCTCTCAACAAGACCGAGATACAGGACGCCTTCGACACGCTCGAAGATGTGCGCTCGAAGCAGACGCGCACTCTCCTCAAGCGTCTGTTGGCCGACCAGTCCGCCGAGTTGAATCTGAAGGAAGCAGACGCATTCTTGGACGAACTCGACCGGATGACCCGACGCTACGGGGAGGGTTCGGCATGAGCCTCGCCGACAACCCGGACCCGGAGGACCTGACCAACGCCGACAAGCCGGCCGTCGTCGATGTCGATGGCGCGGGGAACGTGTACGTCGCTTCGGCGAGGGTCCGCGACACCGGCTGGCTGTGGCTCAAGCAGTGGGACGGGCAAACGTTCAAACTGCCCCCTCACCGCGTGAACGCTGTCCAGAGAATCCGAAAAGAGAGGTACGGCGTAGCCGATAGCAGGGGGACGAAGCCCCAGCGCATCGCCGACGAGGACTGGCGACGGCGAGCGCGGGAGATGACCGCCGAAACCGGTGACGCCGACGGGGCCGCCGAGGCCGTGGTGGGCGATGACTGACGATGCGTTCACTTACACGGTCAAGCTGAAGCGCGGCGACGACACCCAGAAGTGCAAGGTCACCGCGCCGGACATCGAGACGCTGACCGAGCGTGTCGACGCCGTCCGCGAGAAGCTGGGAGAGTGGGCCGGCGACTACCGGGAGATTCAGCCCGACGACGAAACCCGGCTAGCTGACGATCAGAGCGAACTGGGAGAGGTGGGAGCGTGAGCCAGAGCGGCCCACCGGATTTGAGCGTCACCGACGCCGTCAGTCGGTGGCTGGACAAGCGTAGCGGAGAGATGCGGGAAGCCACTATCAGCACCTACCACTACCAGTTGAAGCTGTTCGTCGACTGGTGTGCGGAGAACGACATTCGGCAGTGTTCGGACCTGACTGCGTGGGACCTCGATACCTACGAGACACACAGACGCCAGACGGCGGCACAGGTCACAGTAGCGAAGGAACTCGGCACCCTCCAGCGGTGGCTGGAGTGGGCGGAGGGCGTCGGCTTACTCGAGGACGGTCTGGCCGACGCCGTCGAGCGCCCGCGGATGCCGGATGACCCGAGCGACGACACGAAGCTTGCCCCCGAGGTGGGGACAACACTACTCGCGTCCTATCGTGGTTCCGTCAACCACGCATCCCGCGATCATACGCTATTGGAGCTACTCTGGACTATCGGCGCTCGTGTTGGAGCTATCCGTTCCCTCGATTTGCAGGACTTCGACGCGGAGGGGCAGTACATCCAGTTCGTCCATCGGCCCGATAGCGACACCCCGCTGAAGAAGGGTACCAAGGGCGAGCGTGTCGTTGGTTTGACCGACACTGTAACCGATGTTGTCGCTGAGTACATCGACGAGCATCGGATAGCGATTCAGGACGACTACGGCAGGGTACCGCTCTTTACATCACAACGAGGGCGTCCTGTTGCGAACACACTGCGGACCTGGACCTACGCCGCTACCCAGCCGTGCCACCACCGGCCGTGTCCCCACGGAAAGGAACGGCCCACCTGTCAGTGGACGAGCTACACGTCGTCGTCACAGTGTCCGTCGTCGCGGTCGCCGCATCAGGTTCGGACTGGTGCGATTACATGGATGCGCCATCAGGGCGTCCCTCGTGATGTAGTCAAGGACCGCGCGAACGCTTCTGAGCGGGTTATAGAACAGCACTACGACAAGTCTGACCCCGTCACAGAGATGGAGGAACGGCGGCGTCAGTACACGGAGAATCTTGAGATCGAGGAAGAATGAACCCACCAAACCCAACCGCAGGACAGCAGTACAGCGAGAAACTCACAAAGACTCTGGGCGATCCCATACCTGCGATACCGAAAGCGACCTTTTTGTCGCCTCTACCGCTAACTTTCCAGCGCCCTGTTCTGGCAGTCCCTTACTGCCATCGCTGCTCATACTCGTAGCCACGGTCAGGCATCGCCACCATCTCCGTAGCGAATCTCCGGGCGACACTGCGAAAAGAATCCATCGCGAGATCGCACCGCGCTAGTCGTCAGTCCGATCAGGGGCGAACGCGCGGTGTGTTTATGGCTGACCGTCGGTACCACTGTGGTCGTCCGCGCCGCCGCTGGTGTCGAACTGATCGACGGTCGCGGCCAGCGAGTCGGCACGGTCACGGAGTTCGTCCGCGCTCTGAGCGATTTCAGCGACCGATGCGGACTGTTCCTCGGCGGCCGCCGATACCTGCTCGGCGTCCTCCGTCACGTTCTGACTGATCTCGGACACTCCGTCAACGCGGTGGACAACGCTCTGCGTCGCGTCGGCTTGGTCCTCGGTCGCGTCCGCAATCTCCTGAATACCGTCGTTGGCGTTCTCGATCGCGTCGACGGTATCCTCGATCGCGTCGGCAGCCTCGCGGACAGTCTCGACACCGGTGTCGATGTGGTCGCTGGTCGCGCGGATGTCCGTGACAGTCTCGTCGGTCTCCGTCTGTACGGCGGCGATTTCGGCTTCTATCTCTGCTGCCGCCTGTTTCGTCTCTTCTGCGAGGCTCTTGACCTCGTCGGCGACAACAGCGAAGCCCTCGCCGTCCTTATCGGCGCGGGCGGCCTCGATGTTGGCGTTCAGGGCGAGCATGTTCGTCTGCTCGGCGATATCCGAGATGAAGTCGACGATCTCGCCGATGTCGTCCATGCGCTCCTGCAGCGCGAGGATCTGGTCGACCGCGTCTGCCGACCGGGACTCGATTTCCGCCATGTCGTCAATGGCCGACTCGGCGGCCTCCCGGCCCGTTTCGCCACGGTCGACAGCTTCTCTGGCCGTCTCTGCGACTGTCGTCGACGACGCCGCGACCTCCTCGATGCTCGCCGATAGCTCGTCCATCTCGGCGGCGGCCTCCTCGAGGTCGTCGTGCTGTCTGATAGCGCCGTCCGCGATCTCCTGTATGCGGTCACTGACGGTCTGGCTCGTCGTCTCGATTTCTTCGGCCCCAGTCGCGACCTCGATCGTGGCATTCGCGACTTCATCGGCGAACGCCGCGACTTCGCTGACGGTGGCTTCGAGCCCGTCGAGCATCGCGTTGAACTCGACTGCAACTTCCCGCATCGCCGTCTCCTCCGCGTCCTCGTCGAGTCGCTTCGTGAGGTCACCGTCAGCGATCTCTTGCATCACCGCACTGTACTCGGTGGCGCGCTCCTGCAGGCGCTGGCTGGCTTCCTCTGCCTCTGCCCGTGCGTCCTCCGCTTCCGTACGCAGTTCTTCGGCTTCCGACCGCGCCGCCTTCGCTTCCTCGACTGCCTCCTCCGCTTCCTGAATGCGGTTCTGGAGAGAGATCCGCATATCGTCGAACGTCCCATAGAGGCGGCCGATTTCGTCGGCGCGGTTCGTCGAGAGGTCGACATCGAAGTCGCCGGCCTCGATGCGTTCAGCACGGTCCCGCAACTGCTTCAGCGGATCGACCGTGCGTTTCCCGAGTACGAGGCCGACAGCCGACAACGAAACGAGCGCCAGCAGGACAAGCAGTCCGACCGTCTGTCCGACCGTGTCCCGGACACTGAACGCCTGTGCCGTGTCCAGACTCGTCACCGTGACCCAGTTGGTGGTCGGGACGGGCGCGAACGCGTACACGCGACCATCGGACACCGCTGTCACCGGCGCTGCAGTACCGTTCGCATCGCGGATCGCCGCGAGGCTCCCGCTGTGGGTGTCAGCATCGAACTCGCGGTCGATGTTCAGTACCGTCTCGTCGTTGGTGTTCAGAATCGTGGTTTCCTTCGTCGAATTTGTATCGCTGAGCCGGTCGACCTGACTCTGGATGCGTGTGACGACGACGAGGTGCGAGCCGTCGCGCTTCGGGACCGAGCTAGCGAACGCCATCACGGGTTCGTCGTTGAGGACCGGTGAGCGGTACGATCGACTACTCGACCAGACCTGTGTGTTGTTTCCGGGGCCCTCCGGCACTTCGGCGGCCGTCCACGGCGCGTCAAGTTCGGACAGCGACCGCCCCTCAAGTGGGAGTTCCGTGCTGGCGACCACCTCGCCACGCGTGTCGTTTACGAGATGCATACTGACAACATCGTCAGGCAGTAGCTGGTCCTGCAGCAGGATATACGCCGCAGCGCGCCGGTCGCTCCGGAGCGGTTCACCTTGCGAAATGGATCGTGTGTGCGTGCGCTGCTGTTCAACCCACGAGCCGATAGAGTCTCCCTCCAGCTGACTGGTCTCGGCGAGCTGTTCGGTCGTCTGTTGTTCGACTGCCGTGGATGTCGCCTGAAACGTGAACGCGCCAGCGCCCGCGATGACGAGCAACACGGCGAGGAACGCAACAGCGAACTTCGCAGCGAACCGCTGCCGGACAAACTCGGGGGCGACTCGATCAAGTGCACTCGCCAGTCCATCAAGTGGACCGCCCGCCATCAGGCACCACCCGTGTTAGAGCGCTCAGTGGGTACGACGATGTCGCCGGCGGCGACCTGCTCCCGCGACGTCGACAGCGCCTCCCTGACGTCGTCGGGAATCGCCGGTTCGAGGGAGGTCCCATAGACGATGCCGACGCCGTCACTGTCAAGCCCGAGAGAAACGACCTCACCAGCAGGGAGGTTGTTCGCGACCGTCGCTGTCGCCGCGTCGTAGACTGCGACGTTCACCCGCTTGACCATGCTCGCGAGCACGACGTCCGCGTACCGGGGATTACTCCGGGACTGGTCTGAATCCACTCCGATCGCGTACCGCCCATGGGCCTGCGCGGCCTGGAAGATGCCAACACCTGCGCCACCCGCCGCGTGGTAGACGATGTCCGCTCCATCGTTGTACATCCCGGCTGCGATGTCCCGGGCGCCCTGCACGTCGTCGAAGTTCCCGAGATACTCCGTGAGGACATCAACGTCCGCGTTGGCGTACTCGACGCCGGCTCTGAAGCCGGCTTCGAACTTGTGGATGAGTGGCTGGTCGAGGCCGCCGATAAACCCGACCGTCGTCTCTTCCGGGTTCGTTGCACCCGCACCGAGGTCGACATCCCTGGTCGTGAGCAGCCCAGCGAGGTTTCCGGCCTGAAACGACCCCTCGTGTTCGCGGAACACGTAACTCGCCACGTTGTCTGCATCCACGACAGAGTCGACGATCATGAACTGCTGGTCCGTGTACTCCGATGCAGCCTCAGATAGCCCCTCAGCCTGTAGAAATCCGATACAACAGATCAGGTCGTATGACGGGTTCGTCGAACTCGCCAGCTCGGCCTGTATTTCGCCGAATCCGGCGACACTGGTTGGCTCGTGGTTCGTGTACTCGACCCCGTCATCGAGGCGTGCGCGCTGAATACCGCGGTTCGCAGCATCGTTGAACGAGCGGTCATCGAGCCCGCCCAGCGCGTACACCATTCCGACAGTCGCCGCCGCATCGCTCTCGTCGATGCCGCTGGCGGTCGCTTGCTGGCTCTCGCTGGAACCCTCGTCCCCTGCTCCGCTCCCTCCGAAATTCTCGAAGCGGCTCGCACAGCCAGCGAACGCTGCGGTTGCGGCCGCGCTACCGCTGGCGAGGAGCTGACGTCTTGTGATTTTTTGATCGCGCACGGTTATTCTACTCTGAGTGAATCAGATATACCAGCAAAAACTACTGGGCCCCATTCTCGACACTGATACTGATTCCCCCTCGTACCGCATCATTTCAGTTCCACCCCGGTTTGCGAACCTTCTTAGGCCAGTGGGCATAACCACTGTCCACTCAAATGGCGACCGCCGAGAACACCGAACTCATCGACCGCTTCGAGGAGTTCTACCGCAACTACTACCGCAACGAGATCGGTGAGCTCGCCCAGAAATATCCGAACGACCAGAAATCGCTGTATATCGACTGGGACGACCTCTATCGCTTCGACCCGGACCTGGCCGACGACTACCGGACCAAGCCCGAGCAGATCCAAGAGTACGCCGAGGAGGCCCTCCGACTGTACGACCTCCCGGTCGATGTCTCGCTCGGACAGGCTCACGTCCGCGTCCGGAACCTCCCCGAATCCGAGGACATCCGCGACCTGCGCCACGAACACCACGGCAACCTCGTCGCCGTCCGTGGTATCATCCGGAAAGCGACCGATGTCCGTCCGAAAGTCATCGAGGCAGCCTTCGAGTGCCAGCGCTGTGGAACACTCACGCGTATTCCACAGACCGCCGGCGACTTTCAGGAACCCCACGACTGCCAGGGCTGTGAGCGTCAGGGGCCGTTCCGGCTCAACACCGACCAGTCCCAGTTCATCGACGCCCAGAAGCTCCGCGTCCAGGAATCGCCCGAGGGCCTGCGCGGCGGGGAGACGCCCCAGTCAATCGATATCAACATCGAGGACGACATCACGGGCCACGTCACCGCCGGCGACCACGTCCGCGTGACCGGCATCCTCAAACTCGATCAGCGGGGCAACGACAACGAGAAGTCCCCGATGTTCGACATCTACATGGAGGGCGTCAGCGTCGAAATCGAAGACGAGCAGTTCGAGGACATGGATATTACCGATGCCGATAAGGAGAAAATCTTCGAGCTTTCCACTGAATCCGACATCTACGACAAGATGGTCGGCGCTATCGCCCCCTCTATCTACGGCTACGAGAAAGAGAAGCTCGCGATGATGCTCCAGCTCTTCTCCGGCGTGACGAAGGAGCTACCTGACGGGTCCCGAATCCGTGGGGACCTCCACATGTTGCTGATAGGGGACCCGGGAACGGGTAAATCGCAGATGCTATCATATATCGAGAACATTGCGCCACGCTCTGTCTACACCTCCGGCAAAGGGTCATCGAGCGCGGGGCTCACCGCGGCCGCCGTTCGCGACGACTTCGGCGACGGCCAGCAGTGGACGCTGGAAGCGGGGGCGCTCGTGCTCGCTGATCAGGGTATCGCCGCTATCGACGAACTCGATAAGATGTCTCCCGAAGATCGTTCGGCAATGCACGAGGCGCTGGAACAGCAGCGTATCAGCGTCTCCAAGGCCGGTATTAATGCGACACTCAAATCCCGCTGTTCGCTGCTGGGCGCGGCCAACCCCAAGTACGGCCGCTTCGACCAGTACGAACCCATCGGTGAGCAGATAGATCTCGAACCGGCGCTCATCTCGCGGTTCGACCTCATCTTCACCGTGACGGACAAGCCCGACGAGGAGAAGGACCGCAACCTCGCCGAGCACATCATCCAGACCAACTACGCCGGCGAACTTCACACCCATCGGACGGAGAACCCGACCTCGAACTTCAGCGAGGAGGAGGTCGGCACCGTCACTGAGGAGGTCGCACCGACAATCGAACCGGACCTCCTCCGGAAGTACGTCGCCTACGCCAAGCGCAACTGCTTCCCGACGATGACCGAGGAGGCAAAGAGCCGTATCGAAGATTTCTACGTCGATCTGCGGATGAAGGGGCAGGACGAGGACGCACCGGTACCCGTTACTGCCCGGAAGCTGGAGGCGCTGGTCCGGCTTGCTGAAGCCTCTGCACGCATACGTCTCTCTGACACCGTCGACGAAGCCGACGCCGACCGGGCAGTCGACATCGCCCACTACTGCCTGAAGGAGATCGGTGTCGATCCCGAGACCGGCGAGTTCGACGCCGACGTGGTCGAGACCGGCCAGTCGAAGACCCAGCGCGACCGCATCCAGAACATCAAAGGCATAATCTCCGACATCGAGGACGAGTACGATGAGGGCGCACCCGCCGACGTAGTCATCGAACGCGCCGAAGAGGTCGGTATCGACGAGTCGAAGGCCGAACACGAAATTGACAAGCTGAAACAGAAAGGCGAGGTGTACGAGCCCCGGACGGATCACCTTCGGACGACCTGATATGGACCGTATCTCCGCACTCCGCAATATCGAGGAGGCGCTGGCCGAGTTCGAGGCCGGGTCGCGGTCGCTCAGTGACCTCGAACGGGACGTTCGCGGGACGCTCCGGACCTACGCGACTGAGTTCGAGGGCGACCTGCAGGCCTACCGGGCAAGCGGCGGGGCCGCCGTGGACGGACTCGTCGTCCTTGCGCCATCCGAGACAGCGGCCCGCGAGCGGGTTCGGGACCTCGTCGTGGATGCCGGCGAATTTACCGTTACAGTCGTCGAGTAAGGAATTTTCCAGCACCGTAGCCGCTGTCGGTGTAGCACATATCTCGTGCCAGTGCTGACTCTCGAACGCGATTGTCTCCCCTATCTTTCTTTCCGATTCCCATATGTATTCAGGCTAAACTACATTCAATTCAGTAAAATTTTATAGTAATTATAACAATGTCTACCCAGTGCTACTCGTCGTCACGTACTCCCGGGCAGCACGTAGAGACCTGCGGAACGTCTGTCGTGCCCACGAAGACTGTGTCGTTCGGCAGTTCGGGAGAGCAGCGTTGTTCTCCGGAACCGAGTTCGGGGCCTTTCAGGCGCTCCGGTTGCATGAGAAACACAGGCTCGACGTTCAGATCGAGCACGTCGAGCCGTTCGAACCGACAGATGTCCCGAAGCACGTCCGCGAGGCGGCCAAGCGGTACGAGGCACGCGAGGAACCGGCAACGCCCTACGAGCGGTTCGCGTCGGGACGTGACCTCCCGGACCCGGACCAACTCCGAGGCGTCGATCTGTGAAGCTCCGCGTCGCTGGAACCACGTACACGGGCGCTGTCGTCGACCTCCGAACCCGAAACGTCGGCGGTCGAACCATCGCCGCAAGCATCCGTGGACAGCGGCGTTTTCCGGTCGTGTCCTGCCCGGAGCCACCGGCCGTGTACGCGTACGTCGGACACGTCCACCCGTCGATGGGACTCCGAACGCGGACTGCACTCGCGGCTGCCGCCCGGTCACGGGGATACGAAACCCCGCAGGACGACGCTATCGCTGAATGTCGGGCCCAGCTGGCCGATCTTGAATCCTCGCCGCCGGAGTTACCGGACCCTGTCGACCCCATCCCGGAGTCGACCATCGACGGCCTGCAGGAAGCGGTCGCCACACACCGCGGTCGTCTCACCGCTCGACAGGCGGTCGGTGCGGACGACGAGGCGGCACGGGCCGCTCTCCGGGACGCGGCGACGGAATTGAGCGAACGGGAGACTCGACGGACTGCCGCCAGAGAGACTCGCGAACTCCGCCGGGAGCGGGCACGTGCCTACCGGGACACGCTTGAGAAACAACGCCGACTTGCCGACGAACTGGCCAACCTCCGGCGGCGCGCACGGGCGACCCTCGTCGACCGATGCACCGAGACGTTCGCTCAGGCCATCGAAGCCGTTCCGGGGCCAGTTCCGGACAGCCCGCTCGACGCTGATCCAGTACCGGCCGCGCTGGGTGTACTCCGAGTCGCCAGAACGCCCGCACCGGTCGTCCTCGGAACGGATCGATTCAGATCGCCGTCGGCTGCATCTGACTGTCTCGACGCCCCTGTCGTCCGTTGCTGAGTTTTAAATCAGAAGGTCAGGCCACCGCCTCTATGGTTACCTTCGACTGTCGCGCCGAGCGAGTCGACGGCGTGACGCTCGTCACGGCCACTGTCGGCGACATCCCCGAACTGACTCGAATTACTGTCCGGAACCGTCTTGATGGCCCGCTCTGGCCGCCGAGAACGCAGGGCGTTCCCGAGGCCGGCTGGTCGGAGGGCGGGTTTGAAGGGGTCGTCAGGCCGGGGACACACGCGCTTGGGTACGCGACGCCGGCCCCGGCGTCTGACCAGCCGGCGGAGCTGGTGCGCGCCGATCCGGCGCCCGATACGACCTCAGCGGACGAGCGACTCGACTCCGCAGATGCCGTCCTCAGGGAACTGGGCGACCCGTCACCACCTGCTGACGCTGTCCCAACAGCCGAGTCGGTACGAGCGGCCGAGACCGCGAGCGCTGGGCCGGCCAGCCCTGCATCCGAGCGGGACATCGAACCGCAGCCAAAGGGACGCCAACCGTCAGCTGAGTCGAGGACTTCGATCGGCCAGCGACCGGATCAGCACCTTCCAGACGCTGTCTCGCAGTGGCTCGAAACCGTTGCTCGACGGGTCGACCGTGCCGAGCGGCTGGCCGAGGCGGACTCGCTGTCGGCAGCGACAGCCGCAGTTCGTGCGGCGGACGGGCTGTCCGGCGTCCGGACAGTTGCGGCACGCGGCGACACTGACGAGCAAATGCTCCGGGCGCTGGCCCGGCGGGCTGAACGGCTCGCCGACCGACGATCGGCTGCTACGGTGCCCACCGAGGCCCTGTCCAGCTTGGCATGATCTTGGCAGTCACCGGCGGCAAGGGCGGCGTCGGCAAGTCCACTATTGCGTACAATCTCGCGGCGGAACTCGACGCGCTCGAACGGACTGACAGCGGGGACTCGTTCGCAAACGCGAACGCGGGCAGCATCGTCGTCGACGGCGACCTCGGGATGGCGGACCTTCCGTCCAGTCACGGCCCTGACCTGCACGACGTTCTTGCCGACCGCGCCGACCCGCACGAGGCTGTCCGAGAGGACGGCCCCGTGACTCTGGTCCCATGCGGACGAACGCTGGCCGGCGCTCGAAGTGCCGACTTGCAGGGCCTCACAGACGTGTTCGCCGCGCTGGAGCGGATCTATCGCTGGGTCATCGTCGACTCGCCGGCGGGGATGCACGCCGACGTGGGGCTCCCCCTCGCAGCCGCCGACGCCGCGGTACTCGTCACGACGCCGGAAGGCGCGGCGCTCGCTGACGCGCTCCGGGTCCGGGCGTTGGCCCGCGAACTCGACGCCGGACTCTGTCGGGTCGCCCTCAACCGCGTTGGTCCGGATCCTGCGACTGGGGCCGTCGCAGATCGGTTCGGTGCGCCAGCCGTCGCTATCCCGGAGAGTGAGCCGCTAGCGACGGCACAAGCGCATGGACTGCCGATTCGAGACACAGCCCCGGGCACGCCGGCCGAGAACTCGCTCGAATCACTCGCTGACGCCGTCTACTCCTGTAGCTCGGTGTAGGTGCCACGGAGCGTGACCGGCGTTACGTCCGCCGTTTCTGCCGCCTCGGCCTGCGTGAGCGCCACGTCCTGCTCTTGGGCTGCGGTGTAGAGACACGCTGCCGCGACGCCGGCCGGGTTCCGCCCGCTGACTAGGCCACGGTCCTGTGCCTCGTCGACGAGCCGTTCCGCGCGCTGTCGGACTGCCGTCGGCAGGTCCAGCGTTGTCGCGAACCGGGGGACGTACTCACGGGGATCAATCGGACCGGTCGGTAGCCCCAGTTCCCTGTTCAGAGCGTCGTACGCCGCGCGAAGCTCCGCCTGTGTCGCTTTGGCAACGGTACAGAGTTCGTCGACGGTTCGGGCGACGCCTTCGGTCCGGCAGGTGGCGTAGATGGCCGCGGCCGCGAACCCTTCCAGCGTTCGTCCCTGCAGCAGGGCCTCGTTCTGTGCGGACTCGAACAGCACGCATGCCCGGTCACGGATCGCGTCCGAGAGCGCCATCGAACTGATGATGCGCCGGATCTCGGTGAAGGCGTACACCTTGTTTCGCTCCCGTTTCGAGCTTATCTGGGCGCGGTTGTGTTCGCGGCGGAGGCGAGCGAACTGACGGCGCTTGCGCCCTTTCAGTCGCGTCGATCGGCCGATTTTCGTAGAGAGGCCGCGGTCGTGGCGCGACCGCGTCAGCGGCGCACCCGTGCGTGCCCGGTCCGTATCGTCATCGTCGAACGACCGCCATTCCGGCCCGGGATCGATAGCGTCCTCGCCGACAACCAGCCCGCAACTGCGACAGACCGATTCGACGCCCTGCTGTTTGACCGACCCGTTACACTCCGGACATTGAGTTACCGTCGTGCTCATGTTTCCACCTACGGCTGGATGGAGGGTTAAAAAACCGATGCAAGGACGGTTCTACGGGTGTTTTTCGACGAAACTGCCTACCGGTAACCGGTAGGTTGATACTGGGATTGACAGCAGCGCCTATCGAGGTTCCGACAGTATTAAATTTCGGCATGTTATAGAAAATTTTAATGACGTTGTCGGATATTGCCGCCGGTGTCGAGGTCACGACCCACCAGCGTGACCGCGGCATCGCTGCCGTTGACGAGACAGACGCCCCGCTGCCGGAGCGACTGGCCCCGGTGGCCGACAACCTCCCGTGCTCGGCGGCGACAGCGGCGACCGTCGTCGAGGCCTACGCAGCCGGCAAGAGCGTCGGCGATGCGGGCCGTGCCGCCGGTGTTGCGCCTGTGATGGCCGCCAAGACGCTCCATCTCGTCGGCGAGCAAGTGTCACCGGTCGGCCCACAAGGACGTGAGATGATCGCCGATTGGCTTGCCGGGGACCTCTCCCGCAGCGACGCTATCGCACTCGCCGATGTGACTGAACAGGAGTTTGCCCTGGCTGTGTACATCGAGACGCACGAGCCGCTGCCAGCGGCCCGCGATGCGGTTGAAGGAGCGCTGACGACTGAGGAACGGGATCCGTTAGGAGAGACGATGAGCGACGTCGACGAGCTGCTGTGAGGATGTGTGATCTGCTTTCTCGGCGAGGTCGGGAGTGAGCAGCGGTCGCCTCGTGCGTGTGGAATCCACGCGCTCGCTACTTGCCCGCTCTCTGGGGCATGCTTAACACCCATGGCTGCAAACCCGGAGATATGTCGGCTTCGGAACTGGCAGACCAGGTGGCCGAGGTGCTTGCAGCGGACAGCGAGTCGTTCAACGAACGGGCCCGCAAGGAAGCCGAAGCGCTCAAATCCGCCGTTCGCGACGGAACGTTCGACAACACGGAAGCGATCGTCGGCATGGAACTGGAGCTGTATGCCGTCGATGAGCAGACCGACGCGCTCCAGCGGGTTCCCCGTCAGTTGCTCGAACTCATCGGGTTCGAAAAGGAACTCGGCCTGCACAACGCCGAGATGCAGACGAGCCCGCAGCCGCTGAACACCCACGGGCTGGCGGCCCAGCGAAACGAACTGAAGGCGTCGCTGATGCCGGCCCAGCAACGGGTGCGCAACGAGGGCATTCGCCTGGTCTCCGACGGCATGTGGACCGTTCCGCCCGCCGGCGAGACGGCCCGGGAGTACCTCTGTGACTGCGTCGAACAGAGCGGCGTCCGCATCGGGACGAACATGTCGGACTCCGTCCGCTATCACACGATGGCCAACACGGATTACCCCTCGGCGTTCGAAATCGACGCGCCACACGCCTCGCTACAGGCCGAGACGGTGATGCCGGAATCGCTCATCACCTCGATTCAACCCCACTATCAGATTCCTCACGCTCCGGATCTGCCGGAGTATTTCAGCTACGCACTCCGTATCGCCGCGCCGCTGCTGGCGCTTGGCGTCAACTCGCCGTTTTTCCCGCCGGACCTGTACGACGACGCGCCCGACCCGGAGATCGTCGCCGGAGCGAACATGGAGAACCGTATCGGCGTCTTCGAGTCGGTGCTCAATCCGCCCGACGACAACCCGACGCCGCCGAAGGTCTGCTTCCCGCCGGATTTTGACTCAGTCGAGGAGGCCATCGACGACATCGTCGAGGACGACACCATCGTCCCGGTCGACCTGCAGTCGGGGACCCGCTTCGACGACGACTTCGTCCACTTCCGGCACAAGCACGGCACGTACTGGCGGTGGGTCAGGCCGGTGTTCGAGGGGCCGACCCGGTCGGCGGCCAACGCCCGCATCGAGTTCCGCCCGCTGGCCGCACAGCCGACCGTCGACGACGCAATCGGATTCACGGCGGTCTTCGCCGGCCTGATGGAGAGCCTGCCACAGCTCGAACACCCCATCCGGTCGCTGGACTGGGACACCGCGAAGCAGAACTTCTATGCCGCCGCTCGGAGCGGCCTCCGAGCGAAAATCGAGTGGATAACCGCCGACGGGGCTACGACGACCAGCACCGAGGAGATATACGGCGAACTGTTCGAGCACGCCCGCGCTGGCCTCGAGCAGCGCGGTCTCTCGGCCGAGGAGGCCCACAGCTACATCCGGCCGCTACGCGAGCGCGTCGACCGCCGGCTCACGCCCGCGCGCTGGAAACACGACTACGTCCGCCGCCGCGTCGAGGAGAACGTCCCGCTGGCCGAAGCGATCTGGGGGATGCAGGCCACCTACATCCGCCATCAGGAGGAGAGTCTGCTGGAAGGGAGCTTCGTCGACTGGTTCGAGTAATTTCAGTCCCCGGTCGCCAGTTCCGATTGTTCCGTTTCTCCGTGTCGGTCCGCAACACCTGCGTACGCGACGACAGTTGTGCCCAGGTCCTCGACGCGCTCTGCGATCTCTCCATCGGCGATACTGTCGTCCTCGAAGGCGGCCCACGAGTCGGGGATGGCGACATCCTGCGGGAGCGGCCAGCCTTTCAGCTCAAGAACGGCGGCGCGAAGGTGCTGGAGCGTCGGTGTCGGAAACCCACCGCCAGCCACTGCGAGGATGCCGACAGTCGTCCCATCGACATCGTCGATACCACAGTAGTCGAGCGCCGTCTTCAGCGGTGAGGCGATTGTGCCGTGGTACACTGGCGTTCCGAGAACCATCGCGTCGGCCTCGCGGACACGGGCAGCGAGTTCCGGCCCGTCACCGGATTCTGCCGCACCCGTGTCGGGGTCAAACAGTGGAAGATCCCACTCCCGCAGGTCGATGTGTTCAGTGGCCGCACCGGCACCGGCCGCCGCGTCGAGGGTGTGCTGAACGGCGACTCTGGTTCCGCTGTCGTCGCGGAGGCTGCCGCTGATACCGATAACGTGTGGCGGGTCGTGCATCGTATGCCTGTTCGTAGCCGGGGCTTATCAGTAAGCATTCTGAGAAATTGATTTCAGTACAAATCTTGACAGGAGATTGCGCGGCCAGCGGGCCGTAGCGGCATCGGGAATCAGGCGCTACGGCTGCCGTCGATGAACATTGCTCGGGTCCACTCGGCCACAGCGCTGGCGAGACCACTCGCTGAGACCGATGCGCACCTGTGATTGTGACAGCAGTTCCCCCGCAATCACCAGGAGTGTCCTGCGAACCGTCTCTGTTGCTGCCCGCGACTACTCCTGTTCTTCATTGCTGTCCGCAGCCTCATCCATCTCGCCGGCTTCTGTCTCAGTATCGACTTCGGAGCCGTCCGCCTCATCTTCCCGCTCGTCTGTTTCCTCGTGTTCGCCCATCTCCTCGTGCTCGGCGAACTCGACTTCGGCTTCCAGTTCGATCTCTATTCCCTTGCTCTCCAGTTCCGCCTCGAACTCCGCCATGTCTTCGACTTCGGCTTCCAGTTCCGCTGTGTCTACCGCTACCTCGACCTCCACTTCGACGGAAACGTCGTCTCGATCCATACCGACCTTCTGAGGGGCTGACATAACTCCGTTTTGCAACCGGCACGCCGCGACCGACTTCGACATCGCTATGTGCGTCAGTCACAGACAAGTTGGTATGAGCGACCCCGTGGACGTGACCGTCGATACCGACGACGAGTCGGAGTCGGTCCGTATCCACGACGACGGCGGCGAGGTTGAAGCCGGCGACGCGACGGTCCGATTCAGTTTTTCCGACACTGGCGACGATGGGCAGGCGACTGGTGCCGACGAGCAGTCGCCCGCCAACAAAAACGGTGGTGATGAGTCGCGTCGTATCGCCGAACTCGATTCGGTGCCAACCGACAGCACGCTCGTCTTCGAGGCGCGCGACGGTCGACGGGGCATCAATTGCATCCTGCACCGGTCGGGCGACGCCGTCGTCGCCTGGCGCAACTCCTGTCCCCACCAGCCCGAAGTCCCGCTTGACCCGGGCCGGGGCGCGATTGTGCGGGGTGACCAACTCGTGTGTCACAAACACGGCGCACAGTTCGAACCTGAGGGCGGCGTCTGCACGCATGGGCCCTGCGCTGGCGACGCCCTCGACAGTATCGAGGTCTCGGTACGGGACGGCGACGTGTACCTCACCGACGAGCGCTTCGAACGGGCCAAACGGCGCTGACACGCGCTTTCAGAACGTTCTGCGGCATTCTCTCAGCGACCAGCGCCGTCAGTCGTCGGCGACGGCCGGTTCGCTGTTGTTCCGGGGGTCGGCCTCGCGCCACGTTCCCCGGAGGAACCAGGCCGCTGCGAGGCCGGCCGCGAGTACGTTCGAGACGGCGAAGGCCAGCCAGATACCCTGTTCAGCCAGCGAGTACGCGAAGAGGTCGACGACCTGCGGGCCGAGCCACGCCGGGACCGCGACCGGGCGGGAGGCGACCCAGGCGACCGGCAGGCGGATGATCCCCAGCATGGTAACCGCCAGCGCCGCTGCGGTGAGTGTCTTGCCAGCTCCCCGGAAACCCCCGGAATAGGCCCGGACGATGCCGATGAATCCGAAGGTCGGGGCGACCCACTGGAGGAACTCGGCCCCGATGCGAACGACCTCGGGGTCGTCGCTGAACACGCTGACGACGGTCGGCGCGGCGAAGATGGTGACCGCGCCGAGGACGGTGAGGATAGCGAACGACACCTTTGCGGCGAAGTGGTTGGCCGTCGCCGCGCGGTCCGGCCGATCAGCACCGAGGTTCTGGCCGGTCATCGTCTCGACGCCGCGGTCCATCGCGATGGCCGGCATGAACACCAGCGAGAACACGCGGATGCCGACGCCGAAGGCTGCCACGACAGTTACGGAGAACGTCCCGACGATGAACAACATGGCGTTGACTGACACGGCGCGCCCAGTCCCCTCAACGGAGGCCGGGATGCCCAGCCTGAGCAGTTTCCGGAGGTACTCCAGATCGGGAGCCATATCGCTGAGGTGGATCCGCACGCCGCGCCGGCCCGACAGCAGGATACCGATGCCGACGACCAGCGCTACGGCACGCGAGAAGATCGTCGCGACGGCCGCGCCGACGACGCCCATCTCGGGGAACATCCACCAGCCGAAGATGAGGAACGGGTCGATGACGATGTTCAGCACGACAGTTCCGAACATCACCAGCATCGGTGTGATAGTGTCGCCGGCCCCGCGCATCAGTGAAATGAACACGAAGAAGCCGAACATCGCCGTCAGTCCGAGCGAGACGACCTGCAGGTAGCCCGTCGCGCCCGGGAGTACCTCGCTGGACGCGCCCAGCAGCGACAGGAAGTCCTCGACGAAGAAGTAGCCAGTCGCGCCGAGCAACACGGAGGCCAGCAGCGCGAACGTTACCGTCTGGGAGGCGGCGTACTCGGCCTCGCGGTGCTCCTCGGCCCCGGTGTGCTGGGCGACCAGTACGCTCCCGGCCACTGACAGCCCCATCCCGAGCGAGATGAGCAGGAAGATCATCGGGAACGCGAAGCTGATTGCCGCAAGCGCTGTCGTGGAGTACTGCCCCAGCCAGAACGTGTCTGCGAGGTTGTACGCCACCTGTAGCAGGTTCGTGATGACGATGGGGAACGAGAGGAACAGCAGCGGCTTGCCGATGTCGCCGCTGGTCAGGTCCAGTTCCTCCTGGCCCTTGAATAGGTTCCCGAGCCGCGCACCCAGACGGCCCAGTTTCTGCCGGACGCTCACGCTGTGACCTCCTGCTGTCCGTCCAGGAGATGCGTCTCGACGTACTCGGCAAGCATCCGTCGGGTACACTCGACCGGGCGACCGGTCGTGACGCGCTCGGTCGCAGCCCCGGTCAGGACGGTGACGATGAACCGGGCGGTCTCCTCGGCGTCGAGGTCCGATTTGAACGTCCCATCAGTGATGCCGTCTTCGAGAATCACTTCGAGTTCGTCGACGAGGTAGTCGTCGAATTCGGTGAGTCGCTCGCGAAAGCCGGGTTCGTAGGGTGCGTGGGCACGGATTTCGAGAATCGCCGTCCCGAACTCCTCGCTCCCGTCGTCCGGCTTGTCCAGCACGGAATCGATGAGTGTCAGCAGGCGCTCGTGTGGGGTCTCGCCGTCGGGGTCTTCGATCCGGTCGACGAACCCGTCATAGAGGTATTCGAGGAACGCACAGAGGAGGTCGTGCTTGCTGTCGTAGTGGTAGTGGAGGGCAGCTTTGCTCTTGTCCGACTCGTCGGCGATGTCCTGCATCGTCAGATCCGCATAGCCGTGCGTACACAGCGCACGGTAGGTCGCGTCCATAATATCGTCGGCCGTGTCGCCGTCGTTCATTACGCGTAACTAACTGACTGGTCAGTCAAGTATGCGTCGGTACCATTCGTGGGTGGGTTCGCGTGCCATGTCACCCGGTGATCAGACTCCCGGAGCTATCGCTCTGCGAGCGTTCGGAACGACGGTAGAAGGACGATCGCTACTCCTTCAGGTCGAGGTCGAACTGCTCGTGTTCGCTTGCAGCGTTGAGCACGACGGAGGTGTTCGATTCTCTGATGTCTGGGTCGGTGAGGAGTTCCTTTATCTGGGCGTTCATACCGTCGGTGTCGGTGAACTTCCCGACCGCGATGACGTCGTAATCGCCGGTGACCTCGTACACCGAGATCATCTGCTTGTGCTCTTCGAGATCCTCGGTGACTGCCGGGAGCGACGACCCTTCCACCTTGAGCTGGATGATGGCCGTCACGTCGTAACCGAGCTTGTCGTAGTCGACTTTGGGCGTGTACCCGTTGATAATTCCCTCGTCCTCGAGATCGGAGAGGTGGTTCGAGACGGTCGTTACCGACACGTCGAGGTCTTCTCCGAGGCTCCGAAGGCTGGCACGGCCATCCCCGAGAAGGGCATTCACTAGCTCACGGTCGAGATTTTCGTACGTCATTACATTGGGGGACGCCCCCCAGGGATTAGAATTTTACGAACGTCCAAATGTAAGCGAAACCATCGAAACCTTTGCGCAAATCAGCAGGGTTTTAGTAGTAGCACTGCTCCTATCGGGTGTCCAAAGATGACAAGCGAACTTTCAGAGGCGGCAGAGGAGGTACTCGACGAGATCGAAGAGAAGAACGTCGACTTCCTTCGACTCCAGTTCACCGATATCCTCGGCACGATCAAGAACGTCTCGATCACAGCCGACCAGGCAGAGAAAGCGTTCACAGAGGGGATCTACTTCGACGGTTCCTCCATCAACGGCTTCGTCCGGATTCAGGAGTCCGACATGCGTCTGGACCCGGACCCATCGACGTTCTCCGTGCTCCCGTGGAGAGAGAACGTCGAAGGCGGTTCCAGTGCCCGTCTCATCTGTGATGTCATCGACACCTCGACCGGCAAGCCGTTCTCCGGCGACCCGCGCGGCGTCCTGAAGCGTGCTATCGAGCGCGCCGAGGACATGGGCTATACGGTCAATGCCGCCCCCGAGCCCGAGTTCTTCCTGTTCGAGGAAGACGAAGAGGGCCGTGCGACGACCAACACCAACGACGCCGGCGGCTACTTCGACCTCGCGCCGAAGGACCTCGCCTCCGACGTGCGCCGTGACATCATCTACGGCCTCGAAGACATGGGCTTCGACATCGAAGCCTCCCACCACGAGGTCGCACAGGGTCAGCACGAGATCAACTTCACCTACGACGACGCCCTGACAACGGCTGACAACGTCGCGACCTTCCGGTCCGTCGTTCGCGCCATCGCGGCCGAACACGACCTGCACGCGACGTTCATGCCGAAGCCGATCCCGAAGATCAACGGCTCCGGGATGCACACGCACATCTCGCTGTTCACCGAGGACGGTGAGAACGCGTTCCACGACGAGGACGACGAGTTCAACCTCTCCGACACGGCCAAGAGCTTCACCGCCGGGATCCTCGAACACGCACCGGCCATCACCGCGGTCACCAACCCGACCGTGAACTCCTACAAGCGTCTGGTTCCGGGCTACGAGGCCCCCGTCTACGTCGCCTGGTCCGACCGCAACCGCTCGGCGCTCATCCGCAAGCCGGCTGCCCGCACCCCGGCTGCCAGCCGTATCGAGGCTCGCTTCCCCGACCCGTCGTGTAACCCGTACCTCGCCTTCGCGGCGCTCATCCACGCCGGGCTCGACGGTGTCGAGCGCGACCTCGAGTGTGAGGACCCGGTCCGCGAGAACATCTACGACTTCGACGAAGCCAAGCGCGAGGAGTACGGCATCACCACGCTGCCGGAGAACCTCGGCGAAGCCGTCGACGAACTCGAAAACGACGAGGTCATCAGCGACGCGCTCGGCGAGCACGTCTTCGAGAACTTCGTCGAGGCGAAGCGTCAGGAACACAAGGAGTACCTGGTCGACGTCTCCGACTGGGAACTCGACCGCTACCTCGAGAAGTTCTAACGGCTGCTATTTACACTTTTTTCGCGAGGCGCTCACCGGCCAGCGGCAGCGTTAGCAGTAGGCCCGTCCCAAGCGCCGCAAGCAGCGTGACGAGGCTCGGTGCCGGATCTAAGCCGAAGGTCACGCCGAGAAACGTCCCGACAACGACAACGCCCAGTAGCGCCGTGATACCGACACCGTGCCGGGTCGGCTCCGGGATCGCATCTCCCAGTAGCGACCAGACCACGGTACCCGCGACGGCGACGCCCACCGCCCCGGCCGAATCACGGGAGACACCGGTGACGAGCAGCCCCGCCACGGCGATGACGGCCGCGAGCCCGAACACCCGCTCGGGCGTTTTGAGCGCGCCGAGGGCGAGTGCGAGGGCTGTCCCGGCGATGGCAAAGCCCGCGACGATGTCGGCGAGGTAGTGGACGCCGAGTACCAGCCGGGAGAGTCCGATGAGGGCAATGATTGTCGCGGCGACAGCGGTGCGCTGTCGACGCGTGCCGACCCGGAGCGCCCATGCGATGCCGCCCCAGACGAGCAGGGAGATGGTGGCATGACCGCTAGGGAAGCCGAACCCTTCTCCGGTCGCCATCGACTCGTAGACACCCCGCAGCGCCACTGGAAGCAGTTCAGCGTGGGTGGCTGTGCCTGCGTCGGGCGGCCGCGGTAGCGCGAACACACCTTTCAGCGAGATGACGAGCGCGACGGCGACGGCGAGCAGCGCCACCAGCATCGCCGTCCGGTCGCGAGTGAGGCCACGACCGAGTTTCGGCGTCCACGGGCCGAGCCAGTACAGCAGGCCACAGGCTAGGAAGGTAAACCAGAAATCCCCCAGCTGGGTGATTAGGGCGAACAGCACGACGACTGCACCGGGCAGCGCTGACAGCACCTCGGTGACCCCGACACCCCGCATCACTGTCGCCAGTCACGCACGCGGTCGACGAGCCGTCCGGGGAGTCCGGTGGCAGTAAGCGTCACGCCGACTGCAATCATCACGGCGTAGAGGCCGAGCGTCGACAGCCAGATGACCAGCATCGCCAGGACGGCCCAGAGGCCTCGCAGGTAGTAGAACGCGCCGAGCGTCATGATCGTGCCGTACAGCAAGACGATGTAGGGGCCCCACTGGCGGGCGTGGCCGCGGCGCATCCGACGGCGGACGTACTGCTTGAGGTCCGACCGCACCTCGTCACGGTGGAGCGTCCGGCCCTCGATGTCCTCGCGGAACGACTCGAACTCCTCGCGGAGTTCCTGTAGTTCCTCGTCTGTCAACTCGTCGGCGTCTCGGCCGGGCGTGTTGGCGCCGGCTGGCGGGGGCGTGTCGGTCTCGTCAGCGTCCTCACTCATCGCTTTGCCGGACCGTCGGCGCGATACCTGTTGTAGTTGCCGGTCCGCGAGCGCCGCGTTGACCGCTGCCCCCACGAGGAGCACCTGTCCGGCGAAGTAAAACCACGTCACGAGCAACAGGACCCCGCCGATGACGCCGTACACCTGATAGGAGTCGGCCTGTGCCGCGTAGACGTTGAATCCCGTCCCGAGCAGCGTCCACCCGACACCGGCAAACACCGCGCCGGGAACGGCCTCCCGCAGTGTGATCTCTTGGTCGGGAAACAGGTAGTACAGCGGGAGGAAGGCGACTGCCAGCACGGGCACGAGCGCGAGCCCGCCGAGTGCGACCTGCACGCCCAGCACCGTCCCGAACGCGCCGATGATACCGAGCCCGACCAGTGCGATGCCGATGCCGCCCAGCGCGGCCAGCCCGTCGACGAGTTCGCCGACGATCGAGTCGGGGCCGTCCGTCCCGTAGACGCGACTGAAGGCCGTATCCAGTCCGCGGAACACCTTGAGCGCGCTCCACAGCGTCACGCCGACACCGAGCACGGTTGCGCCCCCGCGACCGGCTCCGCTGGTCAGCGCGTCTTCGAGCAGTGTCGACGCCGCCGGTGTGAGCACGTCACCGGCGGCGCTGACGACTCGCTCGGCGAAGGCCTCTCCGCCCGCAAGCGTGCCGACGACCAGCGTCAGCAACAACAGCGGCAGCAGGGAGACGAACATGTAGTAGGCGATGCCGGCCGCGAGAAAGGAGACCTCCTCCTCTCGTACCGTACGGACGACGTCTCGGCCGACGGAGACAGCGCGTGTGCGGTCCACGCGAGCATGTCAGGGTGGGACCACAAATATACTGTCGACTGACTGATGTCAGCCGTTTTCGAGGACACGCGTCAGTCGTCGAGCGCCGCGTCAGGCCGGTAAGAGCGGCTCACGACCCGCCACGTCCCCGAGCGGAATCGATAGTAGGTCACCGCTGCGGGAACCGCCGTCTCGACGACGAGTGAGGCGTACAGCGCGAGTTCGCCGAGCGGCGTGGCGTAGCCGAGATACGCCAGTGGGAGGGCGAACAGGTACATTCCGGCCAGCTGGGAGTAAAACGGCCAGCGCGTGTCGCCGCTGGCCCGGAGCGGCCCGGTCGAGCCGCCGTCGACACCTCGGAACACGACACTGGCACAGGCGACGGTGACGAACACTGTCACCAGCGGGAGGACTGTGGGGTCCGAGACGAACAGGCGGGCGATGCCCCGCGAGAACGGGAGCAGTGTCGCTGCGACGACGATGTACACGCCGATACTCAGCCGGAGTACCGTCTGCGCCCAGACGGTTGCCTCGGCCTCGTCATCGTCGCCCAGGGCCTGTCCGACGAGGCTGCTCGACGCGAGGCTCAGCCCCCAGTTCGGCGTGTCGAGCAGCGCCCGGACGCGGAGCGCCACGACGTACGCCGAGACGACGCCGGGTCCGAACAGGCCGACGATGAACAGCCGGGGGAACTGCGCGCCGGTCCGCGCGAGATTGGCTCCGACCAGCGGCGTCCCAGTTTCAGCGAGGTCTCGCCCCAGTCTCCGGTCGAGTAACGGTCGCGACACCGGAACCCGGACCGGAAACGCACCGATTATTGGCAGGCCACCGCGAGCCAGTCCGACGGCGAACCCAGCCGTGACCAGCACGTTCGCAATGACCGTGCCCAGGGCCGCACCGACGACGCCGAGGCCGAATCCGAAGATGAAGACGGCGTTCAATGCGATGTTGACGACCGCGCCGCCGGCTCGCAACAGCATCGGTGTCCAGGCGTCATCGGCTCCCACGAGCGTCCGACTGGCGATGAGGTTCAGTGCGGCGAAGGGGACGCCGAGGGCGGCGACGCGCAGGTACTGGACCCCGTATCCGACGGCCTTGGACCCTGTTCCGACGAGGTCGACGAGCAGTCCGGGGACGACCCAGTACGCCGCCGCTAGCGGAAGTGTCAGCCCGAGTACGACAGCGGCGCTAGTCGTGACGGTGACCGCCAGTTCCTCGTCGGCATCGGCCCCGTAGCGCTGGGACACCATGCCGATAGTCCCGCCGGCGACGCCGCCGCCCAGCGCGAACACCAGTTCCCAGAACGGCGCGGCGAAGCCGACGCCGGCGATGGCGGTCGGCCCGAGCGCCAGCCCCACCATCGCCACGTCGACCGTCGACTTCGACATCCGCGCGAGTCCGGTGACGATGCGGGGCCAGGACAGGTCCGTCGCTCGGCGGACCCGCTCGCGCTCGACGAGGCCGAACCGCGCAAGCAGGCTGCCGACGAGCAGCAGGACGCCACGGACCGGATTGTACGTGGAGGGCACGTGTTCGCCACTGCTTTGCGGTCGAACCCGAAAGGTGTTAAGAAAGGGGAGCCGCCCTCACAGGGTTTATACAGCGCCGCTGCAACGACCGGATATGGATACGGAAGCGGCCATCCGGCACGGGACGATGCAGGTGACCGTCCTGTTGCTCGTCGCGGCCGCGCTGGCTATCGGCTTCGGTGTCGCCGGCGTCGGCGCGTCCCTGCCGGTTGTCGTGGGCCTGCTGGTACTGACGGCTGTTCTGTTCGTTGCTCGTCCGGACGAGGACCGACTCGGTTCCGTCGCCGGTGTCGATATGGACGGCGTCGTCCAGTCGCTATGGCTCGCGCCGCTCATCACGGCCCTGCCGCTGCTCGTCCGCCTGTCGGCCACGCCCGGCGAGATGCAAGCCATCGGCGGGCTACTCGGTCTCGCGGGGATGGCGAACTACTTCCTGCGCCCGGTGTACCTGCTGGGCTACGACCTCGTCTCCGCGGTTCGAGAGAGCGTCGGTCGGGCGAACGGTCGGTAAGAATTAGCTCGACTCGCACTCCGTTCGCAATCCTCGGTCCTGTCTGGACTCCCGTAGTCCGTTACTCCGCTGTCGCTTCGCGGATCTCCACCACGTCGGCGTCCGTCTTGAACGTCGTGCCGCCGTAGTGCGTTCGGGAGGCCGCGTAGCCAGCGTCGCGGAGCTTCTCGATGAACTCGTCCATGGCTTCCGCGCCGCGCCCCCAGCGCTTGCAGAGGCGGTGCTGGTCGTAGTGTGTCGGCGTGTCGATTTCGTCTCTGAGCGTCGCCAGCAGTTCTTTGGCTTCGTCGGCGGTCCCCATTTCCTCTGTGACCTGTTCGGAAACGGCGCTGACGAACTCGGGGTCACAGGTCCGACCCAGCCAGATGGGACCGGCTGTCTGGAGGTGCTCGTCGCAGACCGGACAGTCCTCGGGCGCGTCGGCGATGAGGCCGTAGTCGTGGTCGCGCCAGAGACAGTGCTGGCAGTGGTGGACGTAGCCGAGTTCGTCGATGCAGTCGTTGGCGACCTTTGCGCCGTGGTCGAACTCCAGATAGGTCCGGGCGTAGTGCTTGGTCGCGTGGCTGAGAATCGGCCGGGCGGCGATGTCGTAGCGGGCCGCCGTCCGGACCATCGCCGACAGGAGGACGCGCATCCCCATCTCTGCGTGGAACTCAGTGTTCCGTGGGACTGCGCCGTACGACCGGACGCCGCTCTCGAAGTGTGCCCCACACAGCGGTGCGGTGTCGGTGGCCGTCACACAGAGGAGGTGCTTGGTCCCCTGCACCGCCGCGTCGGCGAAGGGGATCGGCGTCCCGAAGGGGTCCACGTCGACCACGTCGAACGCTTCCGAGTGCATGAGCACGTTCGCGTCCGACCGCCGAACTGAGGCCGCGAGGTCGTTGCGTTCGAGGTTCTGTTCACACAGCGCCGTCGCGTCGTCGTTGATGTCACACAGCGTCGTCTCCCAGTCGTTGGCCGCCGCGCGAACGCCTCGGATGCCGCTGGCGGCGGTGGCATCCAGATACGTCGACACGCGGGGGGTTCGCTCTCGGTAGGCCCGCAGCGCCGCCACGGTGATGTCGCGGTTCAGTTCCTGAACGGGGTTGAAGAACACGTCCGCACCCTTCCCCGCCTCCGGCTGTTCCGGCACCGTGACCGTCACCCGGCCCTCACTGACGCGCATACTCTCCGGTCCGTGCGGGCGCCGTTAAGTCGTTCGAACCTGCCTGTTGGATCTGGCGGTCAGGATGTCATACAGCTCTTCACAAGGTGTTGATTTCAGACACTGTAGCCTGAATTGACCGCACAATCGAGCGTGCGTATTGAGCGGGGAGTGTACCCGATAAGCCAAATACTCTTTTGGAAGTCGTGTTGACGGTGGCGTAATGGGACAGTCCATTGAGGAGCTACGGGAAGCCAGCCCCACCTCCGAAGAGAAGCCCTCGTTTGGCCACCTACTACTGGTCTGGTTTCTTGTCGGGTCGTCGTTCCGGACCCTCGGATTCGCCTTGGTCGATGCAGTTCCGGCTACCATCCCCCTCTCACGAATGGGTGCTGGGCTGTTGTTTGGTACAATTGTCATTGTCCTGCTCTGGTCTGCCGGCTGGCACCCGTCACTTCCAGCCAGTGCTGGTTACTTCGTCGCTGAAACAGCCCTCAATATCCTCCTACTCCTCGCCTTCAACCTCGTGTTCAGTCGCAAGTTGACGCCCTGGATGGAAGTCGGCCTCCATACCACGTCGATTGCCCTGGCAGCGACCCTCGTATTCACGAACTACGGAAGAAAGATCCGAAACCGGGTCCGCCAACGCATACACTCTCTACTCAAACTGCCGTCTGAAGACAACTCATCCAGTCAGGAGTAGGGAGCCTGATATCTGGGCGTATTTGACGCGCGATAAGTAGATCTCTTGCATTGAGCGAATCGGGTAGCGAAGAACGGCCATGTGAGCCGTTGTATGACACCCTTTCTGGCGGTACCTGACTTACTGCGAACGGCCAGAAAGCCCCCGGGCGCTCGACCGCTGCGACTCGCTGCGCCCTTCACTCGCTTCGCTCGCTCCAGTGCTTGCGTCGTCTCGCATGTCGAGCGCCCGGCCCCTTTCAGTCCCACCCGATATCGGCTGTGCAATGGCACTGCGTCTGGTCGGCCGTGTAATCGCAGGCTGCTCGGTCGGTTGTTTCGGCTGTCTACCCCGATGCCACACTCACCCTGCTTCTGCCGCCGTCCGCTCCGTGGGCAGTCGAACGGTCACCGTCGTCCCGTCGCTCGTGTCGAAGTCGAGGTCGCCCTCAAGCGTTGTCGCGGTCCAGCGGACGAGCCAGAGGCCGATGCCGCTGCCGTGGTTCAGGTCCGTCTCGCGGCCCCGATCCAGCACGTCGAGTTCGTGTTCGGGGACCCCGGGGCCGTTGTCGCTGACGGTCAGCACAACCTCGTCGCCCTCGGCTGTGGCGCTGACAGTGACGACGGCGTCCGGCACGTGCTGGAGGGCGTTCTCGACGAGGTTGGTGAGCAGGATTTCCAGCAGGGCGGGCTGGGTCGTCAGCCGGAGATCGGCCGGTATCTCCACGGCGACCGAACCCCCGTGCTCGTCGCGGGCGGTCGCTACGACTTCGGCGGCGAGGTCGGCCAGCGCGACGGATTCGAGGCCGGCATCGTCTGACCCCGCTTCGGCGAGGGTCCGGGCCTTCTGGCCGGAGTCGACCAGCCGACCGACCGACTGCTCGATGGTCGCCGCGTAGTCGGCGTGGTCGCCGTCGAGTTCTCCCGCCAGCAGTTCCGCTCGGGCCTGGATGACGACGCTCTCGTTGCGGACGTTGTGTCTGAGAAAGCGATTGAGCACTTCGAGGCGGCGCTCACGGCGGATCTCGTCGGTGATGTCCTGAAAGACGACCGTATACCCCAGTTGCGTGCCCGCCTCATCGCGGAGCGCCGTCTGTCGGATCTTGTACTCCCGGTGTCGACCACCGGTCTCGATGGACACCCGCGAACTCCCGCCGTCGGTCGCGATGTCATTGTCGCCCAGAAAGTCGTTTAGCGGCTCCGTCAGTGCCTCATGCTTGTCGACGGCCAGCATCCCCTCGGCGGCGGGGTTGAGATTCACGACCCGGCCCTGCTCGTCGACGATGGCGACGGGCGTGGCGATGTCGTGGATGGCTGCCCGCTCGCCGGCTCGCCGTGTCGCCGGGTGGAACTCGAACATATCGCTGCGAACGAACGCGTACAGATCCAGCGCGACGTGGGGCAGGAACAGGAGCGTCGTCAGATTCACCGCCGGAACTGGCCCGATACCGCCGGCCCAGAGCAACACTGCGGCCCCGGGCGGTATCGGACTCAGACCGACCGCCAGCGCCTCGCGCCGGTACAGCGGGCCGTAGCTGACGACCGTATCGAACACCAGTAGGGTCCCGAAGCTGACGAACAGCATTGCGACGATGATCGTGAGCAGTCCCACCGGCAAGACAGCGTACTCGGCTCCTGCGCCGCCGGCAGCCGGTACGACCCGGAAGCCCTGCCAAACCACAGTATGGAGCGGGTTCGTGACAACGAGCGCCGTTTCGACCAGCGGTAGCACCGCCACGCCACGGTACCAGCCGCTTTCGAGGACGTTCGTCCGGCCCGTGTATCCCAGCGCGAACGAGAGGAAACAGAAGCCGATCCAGATGATGCCCAGCCAGGACACCATCTCCAGGGCGAGGCGCAGTGTCGGGTCGAACACCAGCAGCGCCACAGCGTAGCTGAAACACCAGACCGTCTGCGTGACGATGGTCGCGACGAACCACCGCGCACCGGGCTTGTCCCAGTGTGTCCGGAGCTGTGCCAGCAGATACAGCGACCCGATCCCCGAGGCAAACGAGCCCAGCGCCAGCCACGGGAGGCCGTGGTTCATGCCGGAACAAATCTGTACTCCGTGTTTATCCTTCTGGGCACAGTACAAGCATTGATAATTCCCCCGTCGCCTGCCAGGCAGCCGGGACTTTGCTGCTGAAGCCGACGCCGTTTTGTCACCCCTTTCCGTAGCATAGCTGTGACCGGAGTCGAGGAGTGGGTGGCCGACCTCGAAGCCGCCGGGGAACTGACCCCCGACGCAGTGTCGGCTATCGTCGACGTTCACGGTGACCGCGGCCACCAGGCCATCGAAGCTGTCGGTGAGAGCCGCGTCAAGCAGTACCGTGATTTCACGGTCGTCGTCGGCCACGACGACGAGTACATCGTCGAGGACGGCGGCTGTACCTGCGCCGACAGCGAGTACAACCTCGACGCCGACGACCCCGACCAGCTCTGCTGGCACGCTATTGCCGTCCGCATCGCCGAGGCTATCGATGCCGTCGACGAGCACGACATGTGGTACTCTGAGGTCCGGGAATTCCTATAGACCACCTTTTTACCGCGAGCGGTGAAAAGGTGGGCGAAAAAGGCGCGAATCGCTCCGCGATTCGCGTGAAACCGCGCGCCGACGGCGCGCGGTATGCCGTGTGGCGCGGTTTTTGTTCTCTACTGTATCGTCCCGCTACCGCTCTACCGGCCGCCCAGCACCGTACGTGATCCGTCCTTCCATCGAGAACCGAAGGACTGACCGGGAGCCGAGGTCGAGCGACCGGAGCGTGTCGGCCCGGTCGTGGTCGCCTAGGTCAACGTCGACGCGCCCGCTCAGCGGTGCGGCCCCCAGTTTCCCTTGGAATTCGACCGGTGTCCGTTCGAGTCGTCCCTCTCGAACTGCGTAGCTCTCTATCTGCTCCCGGCGCTCCCATGTCCGGGGCCAGTCGATGCTGACCGTCGCCACGCGGTCGCCATTCTCGATGACTGTTGTCTCGCGGCGGGTCTCGTCGTCGCGGTGGGTGATGTCGGCGACTGTCTTCGGGTAGCCCCAGATCTCATCGCCGAGGGCGCGAGCGGGCTCGGTCGTCACCGGGAGCGACCAGATGTAGCCACCGATATCGCGGGTCAGCAGTGGAAGCAGCGGTGGCCGCTGCCCGTCCGGTGTCGCCGCGACTATCACCGCGAACTCGTCGTAGGGGGGCATCGCGTCGTCGCCGATACGTTGGTATTCGACACATAGGAGTATTACCGCAGCCCGCTGGCCCGTCGCCCGAACCGGCGTCAGCCCGTCGGGCAGCAGTGACTCGGCAACGCCGTATCGCGCTGGGAGTACTGCGCCCGCGACCGTCGCCTCGGTGACAAGTGGGAGCGTCACCTCGTGGCCGGTCGACAGCCGAACCCGGTCGCCGTCAGCCAGTTTTGTCACCGCAGCCACCGTCCCAGAAACGCGCTCGCACGACCGAACCCGCGGTGAATCGGGTCCTGCAACCGCGCCGGGAGCCAGTGGGTCCACCGGACAAACGTAGCGAAGGCTCCGACCGGATAGCGGGCTTTCGGCTGGGTGTCGGTCGCTGCGGCGAGCACCGTCGCGGCGACGGCCTCCGGCGTCGTCGCCAGCGGCCCGCCGGTGAGAACCCAGCCGTCCTCCAGCGCGTCGTACGTCCCGTCGTAGGTCGGCGTCCGATCCTCGTCGGGCAGGCTCCCCAGCGCGCCGTCGGCGAACCCGGTCTCGACCCACGCTGGCTCGACGAGCGAGACGCGGACATCGTCCGCGCCGGACACCTCTATCCGTAGTGCGTCGGTCAGCGACTCGACGGCGGCTTTGCCGGCCGAATACGCGCCGAGTCCGGGCGAGGCGGTGTGGCCCAGCACGCTGGAGACGGTGACGATGCGCCCGCCGTGGGCGCGCATCTCGGGGAGCACTGCCTGTGCGAGTCGGTGTGGGCCGTGGACCAGCACGTCGAACTGCTCGCGGGCGGCGTTGGGCGAAACGTCCTCGACCGGGCCGGCGACCCCGTACCCGGCGTTGTTCACCAGACAGTCGAGGCGGCCGGTCTCCGTGATGATTTGGTTGACGACAGCCTCGACCTGCTCGCTGTCGGTCACGTCGAGTTCGAGACACCGACAGCGCTCGCGGAGGTCGTCAGGAAAATTGTTCTCGATGTCCGTCGCGTAGACCGTCCAGCCGTTATCAGCGAACGCCCGCGCCGTCGCCGCCCCGATACCCGATGCTGCCCCGGTGAGCAGGACGACAGAATCCCCTGTAGACATACGAACCAATCCCGAGCCCAGAACTCAGTGGTCGAGGCAGTAGTCGACGTAGTTCCGGAGGATGCGCAGCCCGGTCTCACCAGATTTCTCCGGGTGGAACTGCGTGCCGAAGACGTTGCCGGCGTCGTTGGCGACAATCGAGGCGAAGTCCGTTCCGTAGTCCGTCGTCGCCACCGTCGCGCTCTCGTCGTCGGGAACGGCGTAGTAGGAGTGGACGAAGTAGGCGTGTTCGCCATCGACGCCCTCGACGAGCGGGTGGTCCCGCGTCACGTCAAGCTCGTTCCAGCCCATGTGTGGCACGGTCTGGTCGCGGCTGAACCGGACGTTCTTGCCCGGAATGAGGTCCAGTCCCTCAGCGTCACCCTGGCCTTCGTGGTCGGCCTCCTCGCTCGTCGTCAGGAGCATCTGCATCCCGAGACAGATCCCGAACAGGGGCTTGCCGGCTTCGGCCTGTTCGACCAGCGCCTCGCGGAACGGCCCGGCGTTGTCCATCCCTTCGGAGAAGGCTCCGACGCCGGGCAGGACGATGCCGTCGGCCGCGTCGAACTCCGCCGGGTCCTCCGAGAGCGAGACGTCCGCGCCGGCGCGTTCGAGCCCGCGCGTGACGCTCCGGAGGTTCCCCAGTCCGTAATCGACGACGACCACGTCCGCGGCCGTCTGTCTGACACTCATGCGAGGTTGTAGGCGAACAGGGGCTAAGTGACTTCCTGTTCGAACAAGCCTTCGGCACAGCCACTATCAGGCGGGCGGTCCCGACCCTGTCCACACGCCCGGTCCTGACTGAGTATCAACGATGAGAATAGGCCAGGCCAGTTTTATTCACCTACCGCATACAGCCGCTGATGATTGATCTTACAGAAGTCCTGTACGTCGACGGTAACGTTCTCATCGCTGAATTCCCCGAAGAAATGGAGATGACAGACGAGACATTCGCAAAAGTCAATGAACGGTTTGAGGAGCTCGCCTCACAGCCGGCGGTCGACACGCACATCTCAAATCTCCAGATGGAGGCGTCACTGAACGACGACGTATTCACGCGAGCACAGGAGGCCGCTGAGGCGGGCAAGGAGTTCGGTATCACGAACTGGGTCATCGTCTCCGAGGGGATCAAGAAGATGGCGCTCAAGAGCCGGGTCGGCGAAATCTCGGGTGTCGACATTTCGCTGGTCGACACGAAGGCAGAGGCGATGGACATCGCAGCGAACTAGCGGTCCGGAGCGCACTACTCGATCGTTTTTAAAACTCGCCGAGTCGCGACTGACCGCTCTGGGCGTCAGTAAACTCCGCGGCAGTCGTCAGTGCGGCCTCGAACGTCTCCTTCTGGCTGGGGTCGTACAGCGTCGCCGCCGGGTGGACGGAGACGAGCACGCGGCGTGGCTGGCCAGCGATAGCCATGTCGAACACGTCGCCCGCTTCGCCGGTAACGGCGACGTCACGCTCCAGCAGGTGCTCGGCCGGGACTTTCCCGAGCGTGACGACGACTTCGGGGTCGATGCGGTCGATTTCTGTCTCCAGATAGTCGCGGCAGTTCGTGAGCTCTCCCTTTCGCGGATCGCGGTTGTCCGGCGGGCGACAGCGCACGCAGTTGGTGATGCGCACGTCGCCGCGGTCGAGGCCAGCATCGCGCAATCCATCGTCAAGCACGTCGCCGCTCCGCCCGACGAACGGCTCGCCCTGTTCGTCCTCGTTCGCGCCGGGGGCTTCCCCGACGAACAGCAGGTCCGCGTCCGCGGGACCGACGCCGTTGACGATGCGCGAGCGCGAGCCACAGAGGTCGTCACAGCGCTCACAGCCGACGACGTCGAGGCCGTCCATCTGCTCCATGCACCGTCGTTTGCACTGGGGACTCTCAAACGCAGCGGTCCGCCGGCAGGCATTCGACCGCAGACGCTGGCCGCGATTACCGCTTTACACCGGTTGCTTCGATCTGCACCGCCGCGTCGTTCGGCAGGCTTGCAACGCCGACGACGCTCCGTGACGGTCGCTGTCCGTCGAAAAACGCCGCGTACGCTTGCTTGACCGCTGGTAGCTGATCCATCTCCGTGAGGTACACTGTCGTCCGCAGCAGGTCACGCGGTTCGAGACCGGAGTCGGCAGCCATGGCACGAATCTGGTCGAGTGCGGCCAGCGTCTGTTCCTGCACATCGCCGTTGCGAGCCGTGTCCGCGTCCGGAACCTGCCCATCGAAGAAGATAAGCTGGCTGTCCTGCTGGCGCTTGCCGTACACGCTGTGCTCTGTCGGTTGGTCGCCTTCATACCGGGTCACATTACTGTCGATGTTCGTCTGTTCGTTCGTTTCTGCGGGCTCTACAGCATTCCTCGCCTGTGTCTTGCTCTCTGCCATTGTATGCATACAAACACAGTGCCAGCTAATCAGGGTATGTTTAGCTATTACTAACTGTAGGCAATGATGAGGCAGTAATAGCTAGCGAGATGTTTTCGGCCACAGATCTATCTTAGCAATAGATAACTCCCGCTGTGGCACCTGACAGAGTCGACTTTGGTTTGCTCAACTCTCTTGTTGGACTGTGTTATCCGTCGCCGGTCGGCCACTACCGCATCCGACTCACTCCATCTCGGCCAGTCCCCGCGCCGCCAGTCGGGCGACTCGGAGGGGTTCCGGACGGCCGCCCTCCGGCGTGAACGCCCGGACGACATCTGCGGCGGCGCTGTCGTCGATACCGACACTCCGAACGTACACCGTCTCGTCGTTCACCGACACCGGTCGGCGCTCCGGCTGGGCACGGTAGGTCGCCAGTCGGTCCTGTACGGTATCGGGATTGTCGAACGCCTCGCGGATGGCCCCTTCGAGCCCCGGCGAGGACTCGAATGTGACCGAGAGGACCGGCAGGTCGGTGTGGTCGTGAATCCGCTGGAGGTCGAGGACGTTGAACCACGCCGGTGCGATACCCGCCACCAGCAGGTAGCGGATGTCCTCGCGGTCCAGTCGGTCGACCATCGCACACACTGTCCCGGTTGCGTCGCTCCCGCCGACCGTGGCAGTACTGAAAACAAAGCCGTCGGCGACTCTACTGGCGCGGACGACAGCGCCAGCGAACTGACTGGTTTCCGCTCGGTACGACTCCGCCACGCCGAGGGCCCGTGCCCCTGCTTTCACGTGTTCTGGTTGTCTTTGATGTCTTCCAGTCTGTCGAGTAGTTCGTCGTTCGACGCGGTGAACTCGTATTCGATGTCGCCCTCGTGGGCGTTTTCTTCAGCATCGAGGCCGTCCTCGTCCTCGAAGTCTGTGTCGTACTCCTGATTGTCTTGTTCCGATTCGTCGTAGCTCCCGAACCCCATGGTACGTGTACAACTATGACGTTCACAGTAAAAAATCACTCGCCGCCTCCAGCGTGTTAGCGCGTTAACACGACGTTTCTCGGAACCACTGTGGCGACCGGTGGTCGGGAGGGCGTCCACGACGGGGACTAGAAGAATCTGATCGAACTATATCCAGTCGCAAAACCGGAAACAAAACCTCCGTGGATAGCTGGCAAAAAAGCAACTCTGCCAGTCCAATTACTGCTCGCTCCCCACCAGCCACATCATACTCAAATCAGCTACTAAAACAAGCAATATACGTAAAATTCGTCACTCAACTTCCCGTCTGATTTTTGAGATCGGTTCCAAATACATTATCCTCGGGCTCAAGAACGTATTGAACACCTCTACTATCCACTTTATCAAATGGCATAACTCCAATTTCAAACCCCCCAGTAGTTTCAATATACAGCCACGGATAATCACCAAGGGAATCAATATCATTTGCAAAAGTAGAAGTTATACCATCAACATATGCTGCTTTGATCGACTGAGAGTTATCAAATGAATCTGGGTATTCCTCAGGGAAATCAGATTCCATAACGTCCTTAGGAATAGGAATTCCAACACCAACATGGTTTGCAATTCCTTGTCCTGAACGGTTGAGATAGACAGTTCCACAAGTGTATCCCAGATGATATAACAACCAAGCTAGATTATAACTGTGTCCGACACAGTTTTCTGTTTTATCTACCCAATAGGGACCCGGTAGATGAATTGATGCTTGAGTAACACTCACTCCACCACGTCGTGCGTCATATGTCCCAGATTGAATTGTTCCAGCTGCCCACTTAATCAGTCCATAATGATTTTTTACACCATATTGTTCCTGAGATTTAATAATTCCGTCAGCGTGCTTTTGACAAACTGGACTGTCTAGAACATTGTCTTGTCCATCATTATAATTGAGTGTGTTGTATCCTGCTCTAAGATTACGATTTTCCATCTTTTGTTCTTGTCTCTCCACAAGACTCGTTGGAATCTCAAGTTTTCCATAATAGAATGGATTACACGTAGGATTTTCACCCTCTTGATACAGGTCATTTTCTACTTTGAATGCTTCTCTGGTGAATGGAATATCTGCAATTCTTGGATCGTCCCACCCATATGCAAATAAGTCTCCCTTTACATACTTATCTCCTCTTTTTACAAAACCACTTTGTACATCGTTTTCTTGTTCAGTTATTGTATGAAAATTTGGCCCACTTTGAATGTATTCGAGAGGACCATAAGGTGAATTGAAATAAGTTAGCGCTATTTTATCCATTATAAACTCTGATTCTCCAGTGTTATTATTTGTTGCTTTTATACGATGTCTAACACGTCTATTTTGCGGTATTTGTTTATACGGGTACTTAAATTTAATATCTCTGTCACCATAGGGAGATTTAGTCTTCTCAGCGACTTTTTTCAGGTCTATTTCATTTTCAACAGGATAGGTTGTATACGAAAATAGTTCAAATGTGATTTCATCTTTGATAAATAACCGAGAGTCTCCGGGCGTAGTTACTGGTTTATAAATCGCTTCTATTACAGCATTTCCATCCTCAATACCTGTACAGTTCATATCTGCTACCGGTGGGATTGTGTACTGCTGCTCTTTTGTCTCAGTCTTTTCTTCTTCAGAGTCAGTTGTCCCACTTGGATTGTCTAAATCAGTCAGACCGCCACAGCCAGCGAGGGTTGTAGTCAGAGCAGCACCCCCAATCTGGAGGAAACGACGACGGTTAGCACGATCACTTGCCATACTATGATACACTCAGAATTGCTTTTTCAGCACCCATACGAGCGGCGGCAGATAGAGCCTCTCTATATGGCTCCCACCTGTCCTGTTGTTGCATCGGGAAAACGGGGCTGACCCGTGCTTTTTGAATGTCGCCACCGGACCTAGTCATACACTACCGATGACTCTCGACACAGAAGTAACACACGTTACATATCAGGCTGAGACGTTCACCTGTAACGCCTATCTCGCAACCGGCGAACAGACGACGCTGGTCGACGCCGGCGCGATGCGTGGCGTCGTCGATGTCATCCGCGAGCATACTGACACGCTCGACGCCGTTGTGTTGACCCACCAGCACGGCGACCACGTCCAGCAACTCGACGCCGTCCTCGACGCCTTCGACGCGCCGCTGTACGCCTATGGCTCCCATCCGCGCCGGGACCACGCACTCGCCGACGGGGACACGCTCACCGTCGGCGACGAGGAGTGCGAGGTCGTGTACACGCCGGGCCACGCCGACGACCACGTCTCGCTCGTCTCCGAATCGGCCCTGTTCTCCGGCGATGTGGTCGTCCACGACGACGGCGCATTCGACGACGGCTCCTTCGGCCGCACGGACCGCCCCGGCCAGTCCCGCGAGCGCCTCATCAAGAGCATCAAGCGCATTCTCGACCGAATGCCGGCAGGCGTCGAACACATGTACTCGGGTCACGGCGACGCCTTCCACGGCGATGTCCGCGAGGTCGTCGAGCGCGCCCTCGAACGGGCCGAGCGCCGCGAACCGAAGTATCCCGACGACTGACGACTCGAAACCGGCGCAACGCTCTAGTGACAGGGCTGACATTCGACGCTATGAACCAGCGACTTCTGACGGGGACGGCCCTGGCGCTCTCCGGCGTCGTACTGGCCGCGATGCAGGTGCTTCACGCGGTCCAGCAGACCCGGATTCCAGTGGCGGTGGCGGTCGATGCGCTCCCCTTTGCGGCGATGGGCCTCGCGGTAGCGTACGCGGGCGTCTGGCTCGCCCGTGACACGGCATTCGAGGGGGCCACGTCCCGAGTGGCCGCGTGGGCCGCCGGCGGAACCGTGACGTTCGCTGCCGTGGCGGCGCTCCTGTTGTTCAGCCAGCGTGTGACTTCTGGCTCACTTGCCCGAGCATCGTACCTGACGGTGGACCTCGTTACTGTCGGCGCGCTGGCGGGCGTTCTGGTCGGCCTGTACGATGCCCGGAGCCGCAGCCGGCTCCGCGAACTGGCGGCCGAACGCGACCGCGTCGAGGCTTTCGCCGGGAAGGCGGCCGACGTGAACAACTACGGGCGCGCCATCGCCAGCGCTCCCAGCGTCGACGGCGTCGCCGCCTTCGTCGTCGAGGCCTTCGGCACGATGACCGGTATGGAGGAGACGGCCGTCATCCGGCTCAGGGACGGCGATGCGGTGGCGCTCGCGAACACGGTTCGGACCGTCCCGGTTGCTGTCGTCGCCGAGTTCGCGCAGGAAGTCGAGACACAGGAACAGGGCGCGGTCACCGTTCACGACCGACCGTTCCCCGTCGACATCCCCGAGTCAGTCACCGATTGCGTGTCGGCGGTAGTTCTGGCCGACGAGGCCACGACGACAGTCGTCATCTCGGTCACGACGGACGAGACGACTGTCGGGGAAGAAGATCAGAAGCTGCTGGAACTCATCGTCTCACACGCGTCGGTTCGGATGGCGACGCTCGACCGCCAGTCAGCGGACAAAGAACCCACTGGGCAGTAGTGGATTGGTGACGAACTGCCACCGGATGCCGGCGGCAACTGACCGGAAAATCAGGCGCTGCGGGTTTCTTTCGCCTTCGGACGCAGGTTGCCGTAGCCGCACTTCCGGCACTGTTGGGCGCGCTCTGGGTTCCGAGCGTTACACCGCATGCAGATCTGCTTGTTGAGGAGTCGGTCGGACGCTGTCTCGAAGCTAGCCATGCGCGGTCATTCCCGGTGCGCGCGTTTAAGCTTTGAGTTTCGGGTCGGGGTGTGGACTAATACTGAGAGCCGGACAGCCACCGGGTGGACACTCCGGTTGTCTGAACACGAGACACATTCCAGCCGTCGCCGGCTTTAGATGCCCGAGCGGCGAAGCCGGAGTATGTACGATCAGGTCGCAGACCTCCCGGTCACTGTCGAGAGCTGTGCGTTCGAGCGTCGAGAACGGGCGACCTCCAGCGGATTCGACCGGGTGACGACGGTCATCCACCTTTCCGGTGCGGGTGAGACCGGCAGCGGCGAGGACGTGACGTACACGGCCGAGGCCCACGACGCGCTGCAGGACAGCGATGCGTTGCAGGGCGAGGGCACCCCACTGGCCGGCGAGTACACCGTCGATTCGTTTTCGGCGGCGCTGGAAGCGGCCGACCTGTGGCCCGAACCACCGGACGAGGAGCGGTTCCGTCACTACCGCCGTTGGGGATTCGAAAGTGCGGCGCTTGACCTCGCGCTGAAACAGGCCGACACGGACCTCGGGACGGCGCTCGACCGGCAGTACGACCCAGTGAACTTCGTCGTCTCGACGCGGCTCTCGAACGCTGACGACGACACGCCGCCGACGGCTGACAGACTGGCGATGCTGCGTGAGCGCTACGGCGACCTGTCGTTCAAACTCGACCCCACACCGACCTGGAGCGATACCCTCGTCGACGAGCTGACGGACTACGACGTTCGAATGTTGGATCTGAAAGGGCTGTACGAGGGGACAGATGTCGATGTCGAGGCCGACCCCGAGTTCTACCGCCGTGTCGTCGACGGCCTCCCGGACGCGCTGGTCGAGGACCCCGACCTGACCGACGCAACTCGGCCGGTTTTCGACGGCCGAGAAGCACGCGTCACTTGGGACGTACCCATCACTGGCGTCGAGAGCATCGAGGCGCTGCCGTTCGAGCCGTCGTGGCTCAATATGAAGCCCTCGCGGTGTGGGACCGTCGAGTCCGTACTTGCGACCATCGACTACTGCGAGGAACACGGCATCGACCTGTACGGCGGCGGCCAGTTCGAACTCGGCGTCGGCCGTGACCACATTCAGGCGCTGGCGTCGCTGTGCTATCCTGCTGGGCCGAATGATGTCGCGCCCGGTGGATACAACGACCCCGACCCCGACGCGGACCTGCCAGCGAGCCCGCTCAGCCCACCTGACGCGCCGACCGGAATCGGAACCGGATTCTCGTAAGCGGCCTTAGAAACCAAGCCGAAGCTACATTATTGTTCGGATACTAACTATTGTCATGCGGTGTCAAGCCTGTGGAGAACGCATCGACGACGTGCTGGAGGCACACGCGCGGCAAGCCTGTCCACACTGTGATGCGCCGCTCCTCGAAAAGCCAGCAACGCCCCAGTAACTACTCCTCGGCGAGGTAGTCGTCCTGTACGTCGATGATGTCGCTCGAATCCTCGCAGTTCGCGTACCGTTCCAGCGGTTCCTCGTTCAGTTCCAGGAAGGTGTGGCCCCAGGAGAACGTCGAGAGGATCCGCTCGGCGTGGTCGCGCTCCCCGAGAATGGCGAGCGCGCCAGCGAAGGCTTCGACGGTATTGAGCTGAAAGGCCGTTCCGTAGTTGACCGGATTGCCGGCGACGAGAAAGGGGAGCGAGCGGTGCACCCCTTCGAGGTCGAACGCTTCCCGTTCGGCAGTTTCCCAGGAGCAATCGAGCGCGACCAGCCGGCTGTGGCGAGCGCCGTCGCCGGGGGTCGGACGGTCCGCCGGAGACAGCGCCTGCTCTGCAAAGGGATTGAGCACGATGCCGGGCGGTGTCGACCGCGTCGCGCGGTGGAGTTCGGCCTCGTCCATCCGGGCCAGCTTCCGCGCGCTACATTTGTCGGGGTCGTCGTCGCCCTCGTACCGGACGTGCAGTTCCACACCAGCGCTACTACGCTGGCGAATAAAAGCGACTCGTTCGGTGACACTGTGCAAACACTGTTATAGCCGGACTCGGTTGTATAACGTGTGCTTTCAGAGGGGACGGCGGCACCACTGTTCGAACTGCCGGCGCTCGTCGATGGCGACTGCCAGCGAGTCGAACTATCCGACTATCTCGGCGAGGATGTCGTCATTCTCGCATTCTATCCGGCGGATTTCAACCCGGCCTGTGACGAGACGTCCTGTGACTTGGACGAACTCGACCTCTTTACGATGCAGAAGGACGTGACGATTCTGGGCATCAGCCCGGATTCGGTGTACAGCCACCGGGCCTTCGCCGACCGCTACGGCCTGAAAATCCCGCTGCTGTCCGACACCGACCACGATGTGGCCCGCGAGTACGGACTCGACTTTATCGACGATATCGGCCAGCAGCTCATCGAGCGTTCTGTCGTCGTCATCGACCACGACGGCGACGTACAGTACGCTTGGAGTACCGACGACCTTCAGGCACTTCCTCGTGTCGGAGAGATCAAGGACGCTATCGCCGACACCGGTGGCGACGACACCGCGTTCGCCCGCTACCGCGTTGGCCACGCCCACTACACGGAGGGGCGGCGCGCGTTCACCTCGGCGATGAGCGCCTTCGGCGAGTCGGAGTGGATGGTCGCACAGGGCGACTTCCAGCAGGCACGCGACGAGTTCGCTGACGCCGAAGACCACTTCGACACCGCTGTCCGGTTCGTCGACGATGAGTCCCTGAAACCGATCTACGAGGACGCAAAGACGAAGGCGAACTCGCTGTGGCAGGCCAGCGACTGGCTCACACAGGCCGCCCGCGCCTACTCTAGCGGGAACGGAGCCGAGGGCCAGCAGCTCCGCGACGACGCAGAGCGGCCGCTTGAAACCGCCCGGGGCTACGAGGAGCCCCCCGATCCTGACGGTCCGTGGCCACCGGATATGGAGACGCTGGAAAAGGACACGGACGACGACCGACCGGCGTTCCTCACACAGGACGAAACGGCTGTGGATACATCGCTCGACGTAGACATCGACGAGGAAGTCGAACGGGCGGCCGGCGAACTGTCGGAGACGGCGTCGTCGGCTACCGAGTCAACGCTGGACTCGACACCGTCGCCTGACGCCGCCGATGCGGCTGACGAAATGCGAGACACAGCCGACGAGCCGACAGCAGACTCAGCCGGGGAGACGACGGTGGGGACAGCTGACCAGTCGACGAATGCGCCGACCGAAACCAACGACGCGACCGCTCACGCGGACCAGTCGACAGCGGCGGAACCCGATGCCTCGTCGGCTGACGACGCCCCACCAGAGTCAGCACCGACACCTGACGGCGACGGTGAGCTTTCGGATGTCGACGACACCGATATCGAGGAAATTCAGGCCGAACTGGCCGCTAGCGAAGTCGGGAACGAGCCGACGGACCCGTTGGAAGAGACTCCGACCGCGATGGTCGAAGCACCGCCCGACACGGTCGGCAGCGCCGACGACGACGCTTCCGCACAGGACGTGCCGGACGGCGACCAGTCCACTGCCGACGCGTCACCGGACGGGGCCTCCGAGACGGAGACCGACGACGAAGTCGAACTGGATCTGGCCGACCCGACGGCCGCCGACGATGGGGACGCGGGAGAATCAGCCGAACCCGAGCGAACTGATGATTCGGTCCCGGAGGCTACTGACGAGCCATCCGACGCCGAGAGCGACAGAGACACGTCTGACGAACCCGAATCAGATCCGTGACGCGACCTGCCCTCCGTCAGCGGACACGGGCCTACTATGACGCCATCGACGGCGACGACTACGACCAGTTGGCATCGCTGCTCGCCCCGTCGTTCGTCCACGACCGTCCCGACCGAACCATCGACGGCCGGGACCGGTTCGTACAGTTCATGCGCGAGGAACGGCCCCAGACAGACACCACGCATCCGCTGGACGGCCTCTACTATCGCCAGAAAGACAGTGCGGCTGAGCCACCCGGCGGCGACGACACAGCGACGGCGGAAGTCGTCGCCCGCGGCCGCCTGCTCGATGCCGACGGCGAGTGCATCGTTGGCTTCGTTGATGTGTTCACCTTCGCCGGGGACGATATTGAGCAAATAGAGACGTACACGCGCTGAATCCTGCCCGCTTGCGGAGTTGCTGTTTTACTGTTCTGGCAGCGACAGCCGAACGCCGTACATCGACCCGTCGGTTTCGGTCCCGACGAGCCTGTCCACGGTCCACGGCGTCTCGTTGACTGCGTCACGAAACCGTGACGGCGTGACCAGCAACAGGTCGGTCCACGGGCCGGCGAGCCCGTCGTACTCGACGCGGAAGGTCCGGTAGGCGACACCGGGCTGGGTGCGGTGGGCCGCATCAGTCTCCGGGTCTGCCCGGTCGAGCGTGTCCATGTCGGCAACGAGTCGGCCACCCGGCTGCGTCACTGCCGCTAGTTCGGTGAGCGTCGTCCGGAGGTCGGCCAGCGAACTGCCGAGGCCGAGCTGCTTGCCAAGGGCAACGATCGTCTCGAACCCGTCGCCCGGTGGTTGTCGGAGGTCACCGACCACGGGACGTGCGACGCCGCGCTCGCGGGCGACCGCGACGGCTCCCGGACTCCGGTCGACGGCCAGCACGCTATGGCCGCGCTCTTGCAGTGGAAGCGTGTGCCGGCCGACGCCACAGCCGGCATCGAGGACACGACCCGTCACTGCCGAGAACAGGTCCCGTTCGATGGGATGCCAAGCCGATGGCGGCTCGAAGTAGCCCGCCAGATGCGCCTCGGTCAGATCGTCGTCGCGGCGGTAACGGGGTCGCTCGGCGAGGTCGTCGCGGTGAAAGTCCAGTACCATCCGGCCGAAGGCGTCGTCAGCCATATCTCGACGGTGCTGACGAATGAATGTAATAGTGTAGTGAAATATGGTTTCGAGTAACACACCGCATACAGGAAGTCGGAACGCTGGTCGAACACAGCGGACCGCGGCGGCCTACTCTTTCTCGCCCGCGCCGACGGCGCTCTCGCCGATTTTCTCGGAGCCTTCGATGACTTCCTGGCCGCCCATGTACGGGCGGAGGGGTTCGGGCACGGTGATGGTCCCGTCGTCGTTCTGGTAGTACTCCATAATCGCCACGAGGACGCGCGGGACGGCGAGTCCGGAGCCGTTCAGCGTGTGGAGGTAGTCGGCGGACTCGTGCCGTTCGGGCCGGAACCGCAGGCCGGCACGGCGCGCCTGGAAGTCCTCGAAGTTCGAGACCGAGGAGACTTCGAGCCAGCGACCGCCCCGGTCCGGGCCGTCCTCCATGTCATCGCCGGGTGCCCACACCTCGATGTCGTACTTCTTGGCCTGTGTAAAGCCCATGTCGCCGGTACACATGTCGAGCACGCGGTAGGGCAGTTTGAGGCGGTCGAGCACTTCGGCGGCCTCGTCCAGCAGGCTCTCAAGCCGGTCGTAGCTGTTCTCCGGGCGGACGAAGTTGACGAGTTCGACCTTGTGGAACTGGTGGACGCGGACGTACCCCCGCGTCTCGGTGCCGTGTTCGCCGGCCTCGCGGCGGAAGTTCGGCGAGAACGCCTGATGTTTGACCGGCAGGTCGTCGTCAAGCAGAATCTCGCCGCGGTACATGTTGGTGACCGGCACCTCCGCCGTCGGGAGCAGCCACAGGTCGTCGCTGTCGTAGTCGTCGTCCTGTCTGGCCCCGACGCGGTAGGCGTCCTCGTCGAACTTCGGGAGCTGGCCGGTCCCTTCCATCGAATCGGAGTTGACGGGGATCGGCGGGAGCACGTCGACGTATTCCTGTTCGCGGTGGACATCGAGCATGAACTGGATGAGTGCGTGCTCTAGGCGCGCCCCCTCGCCCTTGACGAACTGGTAGCCGCCGCCGGACACCTTCGCGCCGCGCTCGAAATCGAGCAGGTCCAGATCCTCGCCGAGGTCGTAGTGGGGCACCACTTCGTCGGGCAGGTCCCGCAGGTCGTCGAATCCCTCGCGGTAGCGCTCGACGTTGTCGGCCTCGCCCTCGCCGGTCGGGACCGACTCGTGGGGGATGTTCGGCAGTTCGAGCAGGGCGTCTTCCAACTGGGACTCCAGTTCGTCGGCGCGCTCCTCGACGTCCTGCAGCTCGTCTTTGAGTTCCTGCGAGCGGTCGATGGCCTCCTGTGCCTCCTCCTCTTTGCCCTCCTGTTTGAGCTGGCCGATCTTGCTCGACACTTCGTTTCGCTCCTGCCGGAGGCCGTCGCCTTCGGCCTTCAGTTCCCGCCACTCCTCGTCGATTTCGAGGATTTCGTCGAGGTCGACGCCCGTGACGCCCTTCCGCTCGATAGCGTCACGGACCGTCTCGGGGTGCTCCCGGACGAACTGTCTCGATAACATGGCCGACGGTTCTCGACGGCAGAAATTAGTCGTGTCGGTCCTGCGGCAGGGCTACCCCGGCAGTCGACCTGTCGTCCTGCTATGCTTCGCCGCCAACCTTGACCGCAAGTACCGGGACTGGCGAGGCCCGAATTACCGACTCGGTGACGCTGCCGATGAGTTCCCGGGAGGGGCCGGTCCGTCCCTCTGTCGCCATCACGATGACATCGATGTCGTGGCGCTCAACGTACTCCACGACTTCTTCGTGGGGGACGCCCTGCTCAACTGCCGTGGTCACCGTGTCGACATCGGCGTCTTCGGCCTGCGCCTGCAGGTCGTCGACAGCCTGCTGGCCAGCGTCGGCGAGGCGATCGAAGATGCTGCTGTCCTCGAAATCGGGAATCTGATCGACGACCTGCTCGGTTTCGAGGACGTGTAGCGCGTGCAGACTCGCGTCGTGGCGCTGTGCGAGGTCGATGGCGTGCTCGGCCGCGGTTGCGGACCCCTCTGAGCCGTCGGTCGGAACGAGTACGGCGTCGTACATACAGTGGTGTTTCTGAGTGCGGGTAAATGGCTTTGCCCTTCCTCACGACTGGTTGTCACGATAGCCATGGCACAACGGTTTTGCCCCCGCCGGTCACGAGAGAGTGTATGGGAATCGGTGACGTTTACGAAGTGACGGTCGGGGACTGCACAGATGTCCACTACGTCGACGTCGGGATGTACGGTGTGGCCGAGTACGGGCCCGTCTACATCATCGACGCCGAGCGACCGGCGCTGGTCGACACCGGTACCGGCGCGCGACACGAAACCATCCTCTCGGCGATGGAGTCGGTCGGGATCGCGCCCGAGGATCTGGAAGTTATCGCGACGACTCACGTCCATCTGGACCACGCCGGCGGGGCCGGCTACCTCGCCGAGGACTGCCCGAACGCGACGGTGTACGTCCACGAGTTCGGCAAGCGCCACCTCGTCGACCCCGAGCGGCTCTGGGAGGGGACGAAAAACGCCGTCGGCGATCAGATCGAGTTCTACGGGAAGCCGATTCCGGTCGCCGAAGACCGTATCGAGACGCTAACCGACGGCGACGTGATCGACCTGGGCGACCACTCCCTCGAAGTCCTGCACGCACCGGGCCATGCCCCACATCAGGTCGTCTTCTATGACCCCGTCGTCGACGGTGTGTTTACCGCCGACGCCGCCGGTATCTACTCGCCGTCGACCGACGAGATGCACGTCACGACCCCGCCGGTCAACTTCACCCTCGATCAGGCGCTCGACGACGTGGCGATGTTACAGGACCTCGACCCCGAGATCCTCATGTTCGGCCACTTCGGTGCCGCCGAAACCGGCGACAAACTGGAGGTATACACCGAGATACTACCTGAATGGGTCGCCGAAGTCGAACGCAAACGCGAGGAACTGGACGACGACGAGGCAGTCATCGACTACTTCGTCGAGCGGGCCGACACCGACACCTGGGGCGAGCGCAAGGGCCGCGCCGAGATGCGTCTGAACGTCCGCGGCGTCCTCGTAGCCCTCGATAACCGGGAAGAATAGGAGGCTTTCTCACGGACGGGCCACAGTGTCGTGGTATGCGTCGAACTGGCTCCGTGTCGCTGCTCTGTGCGGTCGTCCTGTACGCCGGCTCGCGGTTCGTCCGCCGGTTCGGCTTCGACGAGCGACTGTTCGGGGTGGAACTCGAACCGCTCACGCTGCTGGGCCTGACGTTGGCATCGCTTTTCCTCGCGTTCTACGGGAGCTACACTATCTGCCAGTCGTACCTCCTCGCCCACACGCAGAACAAACGCCGCCGACACGACGTGCGGAACGTCCTCCGGCTGACCTTCGGCATTCTCGGGATGATTGCGATGTTCGGCGTCGTCACTCGGGAGTGGGTGAGCGTGCTGTTCTCCCTCGGCGTCCTCGGGTTCGCGGTCACGCTCGCGCTCCAGCAACCGCTGTTCTCGCTCATCGGCTGGCTGTACATCGTGATCAAACGGCCCTATCAGGTGGGCGACCGCATCGCTATCGAGGAGATGCGCGGCGACGTCGTCGCGGTCGATTTCTTCGTGACGGAGGTGTGGGAGATCGACGGCGACCTCGTCTCCTCGAACCAGCCGTCGGGCCGCATCGTCACCGTGCCTAACAGCACGGTGCTGTCCTCGCGCGTCGTCAACTTCTACGGCGAGGGTGTCCAGTACGTCTGGAACGAACTCTCGATACAGGTCGCCTACGAGACCGACCTGCAGTTCGCCTCCGAGCTAATGACCGACGTGGCGACCGACCACCTCGGCGACGAGATGGCTGAACAGGTCCGTGAGTATCGCGATCGCCTCGCCGAGACGCCGGTCGAACTCGACGTGAACGAACAGCCGACGGTCAACGTCACACAGGGCGAGTCGTGGGTGGAGCTTCGACTCCGGTATCTCGTCCACCCGCGCCGCGGCACCCGGATGCGGAACGCGCTGTACGAGGACATTCTGGAGCGGTTCAACGAGCATCCCGACCGCGTGAAGTTCCCGGTGAGCCGGAACCGGTGAACTCAGGCGTGGTTCACATCGGTGGAGTGGCTTCTGATCGACTCCTCGTGTGCCGGTGAGTGAATGCCCTTATACGGTGGCGATACGATAGGCTGGACAGATGGAGGCCAACTGTGGCTGGTAGTTCGGGGCTACTGATTCCGCTCGTCGCCGGCATCATCGGACTCGGCGTTCTTGCACAAGTCCTCGCTGCACGCCTGCGCGTGCCCAGCATCATCTTCTACCTGCTGGTGGGTGTCATCATCGGCCAGCCCGGACTGGGCATTATCGGTGACGGCACCTTCGGCGGGGCGCTGTCGGCAATCGTCGGCTTAGCGGTCGCAATCATCGTTTTCGAGGGGGCCTATCACCTCCGATTCGACCGTCTACGCGAGGCTCCGGCCGCGACGTTCCGACTCGTTACCGTCGGTGCGGCTATCGCGCTCGTGGGCACCGCTATCGCCGTCAAGTTCGCGTTCAGCACCGCGGCCGTCTCCTGGAACCTCGCGTTCCTGATCGGTGCGCTGCTGGTCGCGACCGGGCCGACGGTTATCACGCCGATCCTCGATGTCGTCCCCGTTCGAGACCGCGTCGCCGCCGCGCTGGAGACGGAAGGGATTGTCAACGATGTGACCGCGGCTATCATCGCTGTCGTCATCTTCGAGACAGTCAACCCAGCCGTTGCCAGTGAGAGCCTGCTACGAGGATTTGCGCTTCGACTGGGGACGGGGCTACTCGTCGGCCTCATCGTCGCCGGCGTGTTGTACTACCTCCTCCAGTACGTCGACCTCTCGCCCGGTGACGCACCGCGAAACTCCCGACTGCTCGTACTCGCCGGGGCGCTCATCGCCTACGCTGGCGCGAACACGATAGCAACCGAGGCCGGCGTTGCCGCCGCTGCCACGGCGGGAATCGTGCTCGGTAACGTCGATCACCCGTACGAGGAAGACATCGAGGAGTTCAAAGGCGATATCACGCTGCTGGTGCTGTCGTTCGTGTTCATCGCACTGGCGGCGCAACTGGAACTGGCCTCGCTTATTGATGTCGGGCTAGCGGGCATCATCGTCGTCCTCGCGGTTGCCCTGCTCATTCGACCGTTGCTGGTGTTCGTCTCGGCCGCTGGTGACCGGTTTACCACCAACGAGAAGCTGTTCGTCAGCTTCGTCGGGCCGCGCGGTATTATTCCGGCGTCCGTCGCCACGCTGTTTGCCGTCGAACTGAACGCCGCGGCCGAGGAGGTCACCGGGGCACAGGCTGAACTGCTGGGGACGCAGGCCGATATCCTGCTTGGCACTGTCTTTCTCGTTATCTTTGCGACCGCCCTGTTTGAGGGTGGACTGGCGCGATATATCGCGGAAAAACTGGATGTGATACCAATGCGAGTCATCATCGTTGGCGGCGGACAGGTGGGCCGAGCGCTCGCCGCACGCCTCGAAGACCGGGGCGAAAACGTCGTCATCATCGAGGAGGAGGAAGAGATCGTCGAACGAGCCCGCAACGACGGCTACGCCGTCGAAATTGGCGACGGAACCGATACCGACGTGTTGCGGTCGGCCGGGGCTGAAAACGCCAAGACCGTCGTCGCGGCGACCGGTGACGACGACGCGAACCTGCTGGTGTCACAGCTGGCGAGTTCGAAGTTCGGCGTCGACCGGGTCATCGCCCGCGCGAACAACCCGGACAACGTCGAGGCCTTCGAGGACCTCGGCGTTCGGACCATTTCCTCGGCGATGGCGACGGCCTGGGCCATCGACAACCAGATCGAGCGCCCGGCTATCGCCCACTGGATGACCGATGTCGGTCGTAGCGGCGACGTCCAGGAAGTCGAGGTCACCAATCCCGAACTCATCGGGAAGTCGATCCGCGAGGTCGGGCCGATGCTGCCCGACGCCTGTCTGGTCGCGCTTGTCAGCGGGGAACTCCACGAGAACGCCGAAGTACCAACGGCCGACTATGTCCTCGAAGAGGGCGATATGGTGACGCTGCTGGGCCGTCGGGAGTCCGTGCGCGACGGGATGAAGATGGTCAGTGCCGACTAGTCGTCGGTAAGCTGTGTGACATCTGACTCGTCGACGCCTTCTGTCCACGGCGACTCACCGCGGTCGCCATCAGTTTTGTACGTCCCGCGAGCGCTCGCGATGTGATGGTCGTCAGTGTCGTACACTTCCGCGTCGACGACGGAGACGCTCCCGCCGCTCCGGATCACCTCCGCCTCAGTCCGTAAATCAGCGGTTGCCGGCGCGAGGTAATCGATCCGCATATCCACTGTTGGCGAGACGGTGCCGGATTGCGAGATGACGGCCGCCCCGCCGACGGTGTCGACGAGCGAGTACGTGACGCCACCGTGTGCGATTATCGATTCCGGGTTCGAGGAGTGGCCGTCCTCTAGCGGGAGCTCGCCTGCCGCATAGCCGTCATCGACGGCCGTGATCTCCATCCCTAACTGCTTGACAAACGGGATGTCGTTGAACATCGACTTAACACTCATGTCTATCTCCACGGAATCGAGTCTGATAAGCCTCCGAGAACAGATAACAACGGGTCAGGTGTGGTCGTTCTTCAGGACACGACTCTCGTCAGTCGCCTGCTACTGCTCCGTCTGCAGCCTCATCGCCCTCCGTGGCTTCTTCCGGGAGCAGATGCTCCGGGCGACGCAGGTAGCTTGGTTTCTGTGCGAATGCTTCGATTCGCTCCCACTCCTCGGGTGTGATGTGACCGTCCATACACAGTATGTGCGATTGACAGCATTTTAATCCTTGTAATAAAACACAAAATTAATTCATAGTGCCTAAGTATCTACTACCCTGGGCTGCTACTATCGCCGTACTCATTTGCCACCGAGACTGAGACAACCGGTGTACTGTGTCGGTCTGGCTTCTAGCGTCCTGCGTCTACTCGCCACCCTTCTTTGCCCCCTGTTGACCTAATATGATTTTAGGCAGATATGTGGGTACTACTATATGTTGGCCGTCGCTACCAAATCCTATGCAACCACAGCGGGCAACGTACGTAAAGAAAGCCTGTGCCTACATCACCAGAAACGGGTCGGAGCTTCTGGTGTTCGACGGGCCGGGTCACGACGGGCTACAGATACCGAAGGGAACCGTAGAGGCCGGAGAAAAACCGCGGGTCGCCGTACAGCGAGAGGCTGTCGAGGAGAGTGGTCTTGCCTCCTTCGAGCGCCTGCAACACATCGCTACCGACGTCTGGACGCGCCGCCAGTCTCCCCCGAAGCGGTACGTGCGGTCGTTCTACCACCTCCCCGTCCACGAGTCCCGGGATCACTGGGTCCACACCGTCACTGGCACGGGCGAGGAACGCGGCGCGGAGTTCGAGTTCTCGTGGGTCGACCTCCCGACCGACGCCACCTTCGCACTCGATCTCGACGACTATCTCCATTCCCTGACGAGTCCCGCTGAGGCGACGACAGCCGGCGATGTGGCTGCCGATTAACGACTTCTTCTCTCAAATATCGCTCGTGCAAGCGCCACAACGGTCGAAAATGACGGATTCATAAGCAACAGACTGGAAACCAACGGATTCGCAAACGACGTGCTGGGGCAGAATACTGAAACCGCGCTGACAGCGGCTGCTCAGGGCAGTCGGAACTCGATAGCCGCGCCCTGACCGAAGCCGACACACTCCGTCGCCAGGCCCAGTTCCGCATCGCGTCGGTTCATCTCGTGGACGAGCGTCACCGGGAGGCGCGCGCCGGAGGCCCCGAGCGGATGGCCGATGGCGATTGCGCCGCCGTTGACGTTGTAGATGTCGTCGTCGAAGCCGAGTTCGCGCTGGCAGTACAGACACTGGGAGGCGAAGGCTTCGTTGAGTTCCACGAGGTCGTAGTCGTCCGTCTCACGGTCCGTCCGTTCAGTGAGTTTGCGGACGGCGGGCACTGGGCCGATACCCATCACAGTCGGGTCGACGCCGGCGACTTCGTGAGAGCCAATCTCTGCCAGGATGTCGAGTCCGCGGTCCTCAGCGAACTCGCGGGAGGTGACCATCAGCCCCGCCGCGCCATCGGAAACCTGCGAGGCGTTGCCGGGTGTGACTGACCCGTCCGACTTGAACACTGTCGGTAGCTGGGACAGCTTTTCCAGCGTGGTGTCGGGGCGGATACCCTCGTCCGCGTCGAGCTGACCGTCCTCGGTATCGATCGGGACGATCTCGTCGTCGAAGCGACCGGATTCCGTCGCGTCGGCGGCGCGCTGGTGACTCCGGAGCGCGTACTCGTCCTGTTCCTGCCGGGCGACCTCCATCTCGCTGGCGACCTTCTCGGCGGTCATTCCCATCTGGAGTTCGCCGATGTTGTAGTGTTCGGCCAGCCGCGGGTGGACGTTGTGGGTGTTTTCGTCCATCTGCACGCGGGACATCGACTCCACGCCACCGGCGATGAGTACGTCGCGCTGGCCAGCCGCGATGGCATCGGCCGCTCGCATCAGCGCTTCGGCGGAGGACGCACACCAGCGGTTGATCGTCGATGCGGGGACGCTCTCGCCGAGGTCCGACAACAGCGCGATGACTCGGGCCATGTTGTTGCCCTGTTCCCCGCGCTGCTGGGCACACCCCCACAGCAAGTCGTCGACCTCGTCGGACTCGACGCCGGTCGACGCGAGCAACTGGTTGATAAGCGGCACCGAGAGGTCTTCGCTCCGGACGCCGGCGAGTGCGCCGTCCTCCTTTCCTTGTGGGGTTCTGACTGCGTCCACGATGACAGGTGTGGGCATGGACAACGGAACGTCTCGGCCTATGTTAAAACCTGACAAACTCTACACAGTGGGGGAACCGTTGTCTCTGACCGCTCCCCGCAACAGTCGGGCAGGGGGCTCACTCCTGTTCGAACCCCGGCGGCAGACCGGCGTGTCTGAGCCCTTCCTTCTCGTCGATACGGAACCGATAGACTGCGATGTCGCCGTCCTCGATAGCGTCCTCGAACAGCTCCGGCCGCCACGCCGTCTCGAGCACGTCCGCGAGGTCGTCCCACTCGGACTCGGGGACGGCCTCGATACCGCCTTGTAACAGGACGCTCTCCCAGTGGAACATCGACTCGACTTTGTACACGAGTACGGCCGCATTCTCCGCCGCCTCGGTCAACTGTTGTTTGCGACTTGCCGATCCACCGATAAAGGTGAAATACAGCGAGCGGTCATCATCGTACCCGAACGACAGGGGAATCATGTACGGTCCGTTCTCAGTTGGCAGGCCCAGCACGCCGACCCGCTGGTTCGACAGAAACGCCGCGATGTTGCTGTCGTCCATGCGCGTGAGTCCGGCCGCTTCGAGGGTATCTATTGTCATATGGGTGTAACTTCGACGGAAACCTGTTTAATTAATTCGGCTATTCCTCGCGACGGAGAATTGCCCGCCAGGGCGTTTGGTCGCCGCTACTCCTCCTGTGTTGCACCGGGGGCGTGGCGCTTGATCCGCTCGATGGCGGCGATGGCTTTGTTGCGCTCGGCGTACCCCTCGCCGGAGTCGGCGATGATCTCGCCGTTGCGGTGGCGGAGCCGCCAGCGCCACTCCTCGCCCCTGTCCTCGTACACTTCGAACGCCGCGCTCCCGATTTCCAGCAGATCCGCGTCGGCGGCGTAGGACTGGACCCGTTTGATGGCATCCATAGCTTTCGACCGGTTCGCGTACCCCTCGCCGCTGTCGGCGATGAGTTCGTCGTTGTCGGCCCGCAGCCGCCAGCGCCACTCCTCGCCCTTGTCCTCGTACACCTCGAAACGGTCATCGACCGCGGAGTCGGGTGCGAGTTCGCTGACCCGACGGGCCGCTCGCCGAGCGTTCGACCGGGAGCTGTACCCCTCACCGCTATCGGCGAGGATGTTGCCGTTGCGGTGGAGGAGCCGCCAGCGGAACTGACCGGCGGCGTCGGCGTACACCTCGTATGCCACGGGATCGATCTTGAGATACGCCGCACCGGGGACGTACGCACGGACGCTCTGTAGCGCCCGGCGGACATTTGACTTCGAGGCGTACCCCTCGCCGCTGTCGGCGAGGATGTTGCCGTTGTCGTGGCGCAAGCGCCAGCGGAACTCCCCGGCCGAGTCCTCGAACAGTTCGAACGCGGCGTCGCTTTCGGGGGCCGGCACGACCGGCACGTCCTCGGCGGTGTCATTCTCGGTCGCGTCCTCGAAGAAGACGACGACCCCACCGGCGGCGTTGGACTGCACACTGCGGAGCCCCTGCATCGCCTTCTGGCGCGAGGAATAGCCCTGAGCGCTGTCGGCGATGATGTTCGAATTCCGGTGGCGGAGCCGCCAGCGGTACTTGCCCGCCGAGTCCTCGTACAGTTCGAACGTCGCCTTGCTGTCCATCGCAGACGCGATGGTGGCGTGGGCCGCGGCGAGTTCTGCCTCGGTAGCCTCTGTGACCGTCGCCATCTCCTCGCGCGCGGCCTCGCTGGTCGCCAACTTCTCGGCCAACCTGTTGCGCTCGCGGGTCGCCCGCTCGGCGACCTGTGACTGCTGTGTCGCTTCCCGCGAGGCCGTCTCGGCCTCTTGGGTGGCTTGCTCGGCCACTTCAGTCGCTTCCTGCGCCGTCCGCACGGCCTCGTCGTACGCTTCCTTCCGGCCGGTCAGCAGCGGGGAGACGACGGCACCGACCGCCATCAGGCCGAGGCCGGCGATGTACAGCGTCACCGCCGGGTTCCCCTCGGGGCCGGCCCAGTTCGAGGGATAAAACGTCGTAAACCACACCACCGCGACCAGTCCGACCACGGCACCGAGGTAGGTAAGTATCAGGCCACGTCGTGTCAGCGGTAGTCTGACTGTCGGTCCCGCAAACAGCGAGATGAGACCGATCGCACCGAGGAGATAGCCGAACTGCCGCGGTGTACTCCGCGATGCTGTCAAGTAAAACAGGAGGAGGCCGACGATACCGAGCACGATGCCGATGACGAACAGCCAGTACCCGTAGACCTCGTCGTCGGTCGTCGGGTCGCCGATGCGGTTCCGATACACCGAAATTAATGCGTTATCAGTTGCCACGCGAAAAATACACAGCCGTGGTATATTACCTTGGTGTCGGCCATCGGGGCTTCGAGTGACTTATACCGGTTGCGTGGTAACATCAGTGGGAATGAGCAATCCGGAACTGGATGTCGTTGAGTTTCTGCTGACGGCCACTATCTACAGCGAGCGGCGGGACCTCGAACCGGACGACCTGCCGGCTTCGTATCGGTCGGTCTTCTGGAGCGACGGCGAGATCGAACGGCCCCTGTCGATCACCAACACGACTGCGAGCGAGGCCACCGGCATCGAGCGGCCGTGGGCAGCCATCTCCGGTCTGATGTTCACCGACCGCGACGACTTCTCGGGGAGTATCTCCATGACGGACCGCGACCTCGCCGAGGAGTGGTTCCTCGAACGGGTCGACGCCGCGGATCTCGAAGACAACCCGGTCCTGGCGAAAGCCTTCGAGGACAAGGTCGAGGGCGCTGACTACGAGCGGGCCCGCGAACAGAACCGACCGTCGCGCGCCGACCGCGCGTTCATCGACGCAAAGCTGGAGGAGGCGTTCGACACTGACGACGAGGACGACGAGGAGATGCTTGACCTCGTCGACGTGCGCGCCCCCGAGGAGGTCGAGATGACACTGGCCGACCTGGTGTTGACCACCGATCAGGAAGACGAGATACAGAAGATCGTCAAGGCCATCGAACACCGCGACTACCTCGCCCGCATCGGCCTGCGGGAGATCGGCAAACTCCTCTTCGTCGGTCCGCCGGGGACCGGCAAGACCAGCGTCGCCCGCGCGCTCGCTCACGACCTCGACCTCCCCTTTGTCGAAGTGAAACTGTCGATGATCACCAGCCAGTACCTCGGCGAGACGGCCAAGAACGTCGAGAAGGTGTTCGAGGTCGCAAAGCGGCTCTCGCCGTGTATCCTCTTCATGGACGAGTTCGACTTCGTCGCCAAGACGCGCTCCTCCGACGAACACGCCGCCATCAAGCGTGCTGTCAACACCTTGCTCAAGAGCATCGACGAGATATCCCTGATTCAGGACGAGGTGTTGCTCATCGGCGCGACGAACCACCCCGACCAGCTCGACGCCGCCGCCTGGCGGCGCTTCGACGAGATCGTCAACTTCCCGAAGCCGGATAGCGGCATGCGCGCAGACATCCTTCGTATCGTCACCCAGCAGATGGAAATCGACGACTTCGACCCGGAGACACTGGCGGAGCTGACCGAGGGGCTGACCGGGAGCGACCTCCGGCTCGTCCTTCGTGAAGCAGTCCTCAATGCCTTGACCGAGGAGCGGACCACGCTCACCCAGCAGGACCTCGAAGACGCTATCATCGACTTCGAGGAGCGGGACAACCTCAAGAACATGGACATGATGGACGGCGACGCCGACGCCCTAGTTGCCGGGAGCGGCGGCTTCTCCGGCGACGGCGGCAGCGACCACGACCACGATCACGACCACTGAGCGACGGCTTACCCGCTCAGGGACCCGTTCTGGCTGTCGATATGAGCGATTTACTTATCAATGCAGGAACCATTCAGTAGCCATGGCTGACAACGACGTGTTCACCGAGACAGACGAGCCGGCCGAGTCGTGGGTTGACGTTCGGATGACTGATCCCGATGAAGGCGAGTGGGACGTAGACGTGGTCATCGCCGAGAAGCAAGTCGAGTACGTCGACCTGCGCATCCGACCGGCGCTGCTCGAAGGGTTTCTCGACTGCCTGTTCGACGACCTCTCCGACGAGCGCGCCCAGTCCCTGCTGGCGGCGACGATGGAGCGACAGGACATCGACCCGGCGAACCTGTCCGATAGCCAGTAACGAAAGCGAGGGGCTTAGGCGAGTCGCCTCCTGAAGGGACAGTAATGGAGGTCACGCTGCTTGGGACCGGCGACACGACGGGGACACCGACCGTCCAGTGCGACTGTGACACGTGCGAACGGGCGCGCGACCCCGACGAGGAACTCCGGGCCCGCGTCCGCGAGCGCGGCATCGACCCGACCGGGGGCGTCGAGCGGTCGCGCTTCTCCGTTGCCGTGTCGAACGACGACACTGGGGAGTCCCTGCTGATCGACCTGAGTCCGGACTTCCGTCACCAGTTCCTCCGCGAGTCGGTCCCGCTGCCGGACGCGGCGATCATCACACACGTTCACTTCGACCACCTCGATGGCCTCGGCAACGCCTACCGTCTGTTCGACGAGCTGCCGGTCCACGCCGCCGACGAGACCGATCCGGTGACCGGTGAAAGTGTTGCACAGGGCGTCCGGAGCCGCTACGACTATCTCGATACGGTCTCGGTCCATGCACAGACGCCGTTCGAGCCGTTCACCGTCGCCGGCTTCGAGGTGACGCTCGTCCCGGTCACCCACCCGCCGCTGCTGTGCTACGGCCTGCGAATCGAGGAACCACAGACCGGCGCAGTGCTGTCGATTTCCGGGGACACCTGCTACGATGTGCCCGACCGCTCGAAATCCGTGCTGACCGGGTCCGACCTCGCGCTCGTCGAGGGAATCGTTCACCCGGAGGCCTGCGAATACCATCCGAAAGGTGGCGCGCACCACGACGAGGACGGCGTTCCGAGAACCTTCGGCACGAAACACATGACCCTGCCCGGCGCGCGGGACTTCGCTGCCGACATCGAGGCCGACGACTACCGTATCGTTCACACGGCGCACTACGTCCCCGCGGACCGGGCCTTCGCCGACGACATCGGACTCGACGGCGAGCGGTTCACGCTCTGACCCGGATTCGGCTGGGTGAAACGGACCGTAGATTATAGGCCATGGCAGCTAATGCCGTTGTATGGACAGGCGCGGCATCGCGGAGGTCGGTGGGCTGTCGCTGGCTGCCGGCGTCCTCGCAATCGCCGTCCAGCAGGTCATCGTGGGCGGTATCGACTGGGTGCTGGTGGTGGGACTGGTGGCCTGTGTCGGGATAGCGGCCGCAGCGAACTATCAGGCCAGAACGAAACACGCGGCGCAGGTCGCCACTGAAGCACCGGCGGTGACCGAAGACAACTACGAACAGCACGGCCGCCCGACCGCCGGTGACGGCGGCGTCCCGCCCGATGACACACGTTCAGGTGACGACGACCGGTAGGGGAACGGCTTCTCGCGGCTATCCGAACCGATCTAGTCCCGACTGGCGACGCTTGCGCCCGTCGGGGTCTGCCCGCCACGGTGTCCGCTCGGCCCGGAGCGAGTCGCCGTCGACGGCCGGTGGGTCGGCTGCCTCGTACCCGCCGCAGTCCGGGCCGCAGTCGTCGCTCTCGCGGACAGCGCGGTCCTTCCACTGACAGTACGGAATCCCGTCACTACCGGGTGAACAGCGCTCACACGCCGGGTAGTCGAAACTCCGCCACCCCTTGCCGTAGGCCCGCTCGGCCAGTCGCCGGCGCGCGCGGGCCTTCTCCGAAGCGCTGACTATTCGCACGTCTGCCCGGATCGGGCGCTCCTCGAGGAGTTCGACGCCGGCATCGTCTGTCGGCAGCGATGTCGCCTCCCGACGGACGTCTATCGTTTCTCTGTCAGCGTCGAACCGCCAGACGCCGACTTCATCTGGAATCCGGTTGAGGTGCGCCCCGGTAACGTAGGAGGCCGTCGCCAGCACGACGCGGTCGGCGAGCCCGAGCGATACGTCGGTCCGCAACTGCGATTCTAGGTCGCCGGGGCGGTCTAGGTCCGGCTTGTTCTCGATGGCGACGATCTCGCCGAACCAGTCTGGGTACCGCGCCGTCTGCCGGACGTATGTCCGGCCGCCGCGGCGCTCGCGCTCGAAGAAGCCTCGCTCGACGGCCAGCTCGACGGCGCGCTCGGCGCGGTCGGGATGGCAGTCGAAAGCGTCCTTCCAGTACCGGGCGCGGCCCGGCCCGACACTGCTTTCGATGGCCGCCGTCGGTAGTCGTTCGGGAGTGATGGCCGCCCGCTCGTCGAACTCGGGCCCCGGTTCGACGACGACGGTGTCGAGGACGCGCCGGCCGTGGACAGCGCCGCCGAGCTGACGGCTCACCAGGCGGCCCTCGCGCTCAAGATGGGCACACAGCGCCAGTTCGAAGTCGAACTCCCGCACGACCGGAGGCAGGGCTGGGACGGGCAAAAGCCCCGCGCCCGGTTACCGGGTAGCGACAAAGAAACAGGTCAGCGTTGCCAGTGCGAGAACCGGACTCTGCGAGAGTATCGTCAGCAAGCCGAGGTAGACCGTCAGAACGCCGAGGAGGGACCGAACGGTCAGCGGTGGATACGTCGGCCTGTACAGTTCGGGGTCAGCGTAGGGTGCGGGTTGGTACATTACAGTGAAACGATGGTCCCGAACGCCGATAAGCATAATCTGAATGATATTTCTGTAACAGACGCGGACCGAGACTCTCCTGAAGACGATTTCGGTCAGTGGGAAAACAGTTCGCCGCCGCAGTACCGATAGCCCGGCTCAGCGCCCGCAGTCCTGTCGCTCAAACTCGACCGGCTGGAGGTCTCCGTCCAGATAGGCGGTCAGTTCCGCCTCGGCCAGCGGAATCCGGACCGCAAGCCGCCACGGGTCCGTGTCTTCGACGCTGGTGTACTGGTCGTCGACACACCAGGGCAGCGTCCAGTAGGGTCGACTCGACAGGTCGACGCCGTGGTCGTCGTAGAACGCCGCGACGCGGGAGTTGTCAAGTAGCGTCAGCCCGACAGGCGAACAGAGTTCGTGGCGACACTGTTTGCAGACGAACTCGGCGCGGACCGACACGTCGAGACAGCAGTCGCCATCACGAGAGATCTCTGTTCCCATCCGGCCGGCACAGTCGGGGCAGACGCCGTCAGCAGCCAGACAGTGGAGGTGTCGCACCCGCTCGGCGAAGGCCGTCGCGACTTCCGCTGGCGTCCGGTCGACCAGGCCGCCCGGCGGGAACGGGTACTCGCCGTGGGCCTTCCCGCAGTCCTCGCAGTCGATGGCGAACTGCTCATCGGCGTACTCTGCCAGTAGACCGCCGCCACACCGTGTGCAGGCCCCGGTCACCGGGAACGGGTCGATATCGGGCGTCCGTGTGAACGTTCCTGCCCGCACCGCGCGGATGACCTGCGATCCGGCGTACCGGAGGTCGTACCCGTCCGGCCCTTGGCTGACGAACTGGCCGGTGAGTTCCTGTAGGTGATAGTTGAACTGCCCGCTGTCGGCCAGTTCTACGGCGTCGAACAACTCCGAGAACCGAATTGGTCGGTCATCTGCGCGCCACAGTGCCTCCAGAATGTCCAGGCGCGTCTCGCTCGCGATGACCGAGAACGCTGTCGCCGGATCGATGTCGGCATCCGTTTCGGGGGACTCCTCGACTCGCATCGTACATGAACCTGTTCCCGCATAAACAAAAGCGTTCACAGAAACACAGTTACGTAACAGTACCGACAAGAACTGGCCACGATCTACGCTTCAGGATTCCTGTCCCGCCACCGAGTAGGGTTCGACCGGTTCGTCACGGATGGTGGAATGACTGATTGATGACTCCAATCTCTCAACGGCGATCCGGTGTGGCATTTAACTCGCACAGTCCGCTACTCGCGCTCGGTGACGGAGGTCGCGTCGCTATATCGGGGCCAATATCGGGTAATTCGGTGACTTTGCCGCCGTCAGCAGGGACCAAATCGGCGATTGAACCGGGGTCGGCGGGGCGCAAACAGTAGGTTTATCAGTTGCACGCGGCGAAACTCCACCAAGATTACTCTCGAAATGACATCGAACAAACAACCGGAGGTGAACATCGGACTCGTCGGGCACGTCGACCACGGAAAGACGACGCTCGTACAGGCGCTGTCCGGCGAATGGACCGACCAGCACTCCGAGGAGATGAAACGCGGTATCTCTATCCGACTCGGCTACGCCGACGCGACGTTCCGTCGCTGCCCGGAGGCCGAGGAGCCGGAGGCCTTTACCGTCGACGAGCACTGCGACGACCACGACGTCGACACCGACCACCTCCGGACGGTGTCGTTCGTGGACGCGCCCGGCCACGAGACGCTGATGGCCACCATGCTCTCCGGCGCGGCCATCATGGACGGGGCCGTGCTCGTCATCTCGGCGACTGAGCCCGTCCCGCAGGCCCAGACCGAAGAGCACCTGAGCGCGCTCGACATCATCGGCATCGACAACATCGTCATCGCCCAGAACAAGGTCGACCTCGTCGACGAGGAGCGGGCGATGCAGAACTACGAGCAGATTCAGGAGTTCGTCGAGGGAACCGTCGCCGAGGGCGCACCCGTTGTCCCCATCAGCGCAGGGCAGGAGGCCAATATCGATCTGCTCATCGAGGCTGTCCAGTCCGAGATTCCGACGCCGGAACGGGACCCGGACGAGGACGCCCGCATGATGGTCGCACGCTCGTTCGACATCAACCGCCCCGGCACGACCTGGGACGACCTGATGGGCGGCGTGCTCGGCGGGTCGCTCGTTGGCGGCCAACTGGATGTCGACGACGAGATCGAACTCCGCCCCGGCCGTGAGGTTGAGGAAGGCGGCAAGACGGAGTGGCAGCCCGTGACGACGACGGTCCGCTCGCTCCAGTCCGGCGGCGACTTCGTGGACACGGTCACGCCGGGCGGTCTGCTCGGCGTCGGGACCGGACTTGACCCCGCGATTACGAAAGGCGACGCGCTCGCCGGACAGGTCGCCGGGCCGCCCGGGAGCCTCCCGCCGGTCCACGAGACGTTCACGATGGACGTGGACCTGCTGGAACGCATCGTCGGCGACGACGGCGGCGAGGTCGACGAAATCTCCACCGGCGAACCGCTCATGCTGACTATCGGCACCGCCACCACGGTCGGTTCAGTCACGAGCGCGCGAGACGACGAATGTGAAGTCGCGCTCAAGCGCCCGGTCTGTGCGGCGTCGGGCTCGAAGATCGCCATCAACCGCCGTGTCGGCGCTCGGTGGCGGCTCATCGGTGTCGGCACGCTGCGGTGATGATCGTGCTGGATACGAACGCGCTGATGATGCCGGTCGAATGCAACGTACGCCTGTTCGAGGAACTCGATAGGGTGCTTCCGGATGCGACGGACTACGTCGCGCCCGCTGCCGTCCGCGACGAGCTGGCGAAACTGGCCGACGGGGCCGGTGCGGAAGCGACGGCCGCCTCGGTCGGGCAGGACCTGCTCGACCGGTGTACGATTCGGGAGACGACGGCGGACTACGCGGACGACGCTGTCCTCGAACTGGCACAGGCAGACGATGCGACACACGCGGTCACGAACGACAACCCCCTCAAACGACGCCTGCTGGACGCGGGCGTTCCAGTAATTAGTTTAAGGGGCCGGAACAAACTGGGTATCACTCAACCATAACACATGTATAAACGGGTACGCCTACGCGATACGGTCGAAGTCCCGCCACGCTTTCTGGCGGAGGTCAGTCCGGGGCTGGTCAAACGGCTCCTGCAAGAGAAACTCGAAGGACGAATGGACGAGGACGTCGGCAGCGTCGTCTCAGTCATCGAGGTCCACGACATCGGTACCGGTGCCGTGCTGCCGAACAAGCCCGGCGTCTATTACGCGGCCGAGTTCGACGCGCTCACGTTCGACCCACAGATGCAGGAAGTGGTCGACGGGGAGGTCGTCGAGGTCGTCAACTTCGGGGCCTTCATCGGCATCGGGCCGGTCGATGGTCTGCTCCACGTCTCCCAGATCTCTGACGAGTATCTGGCCTACGACGAGGAGAACCAGCAACTCGCCTCACGGGAGTCCAACCGGACGCTCACTGTTGGTGACGCCGTCCGGGCGCGTATCGTCACCAAGAGCATCGACGAGCGAAACCCGCGTGACTCCAAGATCGGCCTGACGGCGAAACAGGTTGGCTTGGGCAAGCACGGCTGGCTCCAGGAGGAGCGCGAGCGCCGTGAAGGCACGGCGGAAGCCGGTGATAGCTGATGGCGGACCGACTCGTCTGTCGCGACTGTCACCGCGTCCAGGGCGCGGAGATCGAAAGCCAGTGTGAGGCCTGCGGCGGCACCGCACTGACCGAGGACTGGGCCGGCTACGTCGTCATCGCGCACCCGGAGCGGTCCGACATCGCCGAGGAGATGGAAGTGACCGAACCGGGCAAGTACGCGCTGAAAGTCCGCTAACGTGTCCGACGTCGTTCTCGAACTTCCGAGTGACTTGCGGCACGAGCTGAAAGAGCCGCTCGGACGGATTTATACTGATACAGCGGCGCTGCTGGCCGACGCCGGCAACCCAATCATCGCCGTCGGCGACATGGTCACGTACCATCTCATCGAGGCCGGGCGGACGCCCGACCTCGCGCTGGTCGACGAACGGACCAAACGCTCGGCCGTCGACGCGGACGTGGCAGCGGCAATTGATGGCTTTGACCGGACGCTCCCGGTCGACAACCCACCCGCGACGCTCACTGCTGAACTGCTTACTGCGCTCAGGGATGGTCTCGACAGTGACGGGACGACTCTTCTGGATGTCGACGGCGAGGAGGACCTCGCTACGCTCCCTGCAGTACTCGCCGCGCCCGCCGGAGCCAGCGTCGTGTACGGCCAACCGGACGAGGGGATGGTGCTGGCCGACTGCGACGACACAGCCCGAGACCGGGTTCGGTCGCTGCTGAAGCGGATGGACGGTGACGCCGAGCGAGCGATTGCACTCGTGTCGAGCTAACCAGCAAAAAATGCGGACGGGTTTTATTCCGGCCGTGGGACGCTGAGGTTCTGCATTTCTGTCTCACAGCGGCCACAGGAGACGGTTGAGCGCTCGCTACAGAGGCGCTTCCCGCAGTCTGGGCATTCAAACAACTGTTCGTCGTCGTCGCATGGGGCGGGGTCTGACCACGTTGGCATACTTGAGACTAATTAGCATTTGTCACGGGATAAACTTTGCTCATACCGAAATAAAAGACAACACTCGTCCAGAGAAAGTGGACGTATGGTCACTCAAGAACGTGGACGTGCCTGACCAGCGAGCGGTGGACGCGCCGCTTGAAGTAATCAGTGACAGCCCAGCCCGCGCCGGTCGCGGCCTCGCGCCAGTCGCGGTCGGCGACGAGGACGCACCGCCCTGCGACGCGGGCGGCTTCGCCGAGCGCATCGGACACGAGGGGTGCCAGTTCGCCCTCGATGCGGGATTGCCGGCCGTAGGGGGCGTCGAAGACGGCGGCGTCGACAGCGTCGTCGGCGACCGGCAGTGCGGACGCGTCAGACCGGAACACCCCCCAGTCGCCCGGTTCGGGATAGGCGTCCCTGCTGGGATGGCCGTCGCCGTCGAGCGCATATCGGAGGTTCTCGCGCGTCCCCGAGACCATCTTTTCCTGTGCGTCGCCGCCGACCACGTCAGCCCCGACCAGTCCCGCCTCCAGCAGGAGGCCGCCGGTGCCACACATCGGGTCCAGTATCGTTGCGTCCGGGCCGGCCCCGGCGATGTTGACCAGCGCCCGGGCTTCGAGCGGGTCCATGCTGCCGGGCTGGAAGAACGGGCGGTCCGTCGGCTGCCGTTGGCCGAAATCACGGACGCTCTCGATGGCAAGCCAGCCCAGCGCACAGCAGGCCTCGCCGGTCCCGCCCTCCTCGTCGCCAGCCGGGTCCGAAAAGTAGGCGTAGAGGACCTGGTCCGGATCGTCGAGGTCGACGGCGAAGCCGCGGTCGGTGAGCACGCCGCCCAGCGTCCGCTCGGCCTGCTGGGTGTCAATACCGGTGCTCGCTCGCACGTCGACCGCACGCACGGCGACGCTTCCCTCGCGGTCGATGGTCGCGGCCGACAGCAACGCGGCGGCGCTTTCGATGTCCGGGTCCGAGGTTCCGATCATGTCACAGGCCCGGTGGGTGAACGCGAGGTGGCGAATGCGGTCGCTGATGCCCCGTGCCGTCGCCAGTCCAGGGGCGAGGGCGTCGACGGCGCTCGCGGCGCTTGCGGCTTCCCGCTGCGCGAACGCGTCGTCCTGCCCGCCGAGTTCGAGGACGTACACGCCCGAGCGGTGTGGGCGAGCGGCTATGAGCGTGCCGGTCGCGCCCGGGAACAAAACGCACAAGCGAGCGGCCGCCGAATCCCGAGTATGCTCCAGTCCGGGTTCTCCAGCCTCACCGGCGGTGGTATCCTCGCGGTTCTCGTGACCGTCCTCGTCACCTGGCTCTTCTACGCTCTGACGCTCCACCTGGCTGCGACGTTTTTTATCGGCGACGTGCCGAGTCAACTCGCCGCAAAGGCTGCTCTTGCGCCGGCAATCGTCTCGCTCATCCTCCAGCGCTGGGGCGTCGAGTCCGGCGTCGTCTCGGCTGACCTCGGCGTCGCGGTCGTCCTGTTGCTCACTCTCGTCGCCGACGGGATCGCAATCAGCCTCTCCTACCGGCTGTCGACCAGCTCGACGGCCCCGCTCGTGGCGCTGCATCTGGCGTTCGCGGCGGTGCTCGGGTTCGCGCTGAACAATATCTTCATGTTCTTCTGACTCTCTGAGTTGGGAATGAGGTAGGAGTGTCTGTGGAATGCGGGCGCGGAGCGGAGTGCGGCTTGCATACCGCGCCGAAGGCGCGGTTTCACTCCGAGCGCGGCCGCAGGCCGCGACTCGGAGGTCGTTTTTAGCGTAGATTTTTGCGAACCCGCTCCCCACAGCGCGCTCTACGAGCGCGCGAGGAGAGGGGGTGACGTAAAAAGGTACTATTCAACCAGTCGTTCTATCTCCGTCACGAGGATATCACTCGCGCCCACATCTTTGAGCGAGCTGATCGTCTCGAAGACGGCGCGCTCCTCGACGACGGCGTGAACGGCCAACTGGTCGGAGCCGGCGATGTCCATCACAGTCGGACCGCCCATCCCCGGAAGCACTTCCTCCACATCATTGAGGGCGTCCTCGGGGGCGTTCATCATCAGATAGCGTTTGTCGTCGGCGGCGAGGACTGAGCCAAGCGCGGTGTCGACCTGCTGGACCTTCTCGTCGTCGGCGGTGTCCTCGCGGGCGAACAGGCGGACGGAGCTTTCGAGTACCTCGTCGACGACGGCCAGCCGGTTCATCCGGAGCGTGGTCCCGGTCGAGGTGATGTCGACGATGCCGTCGGCGATGTCGACGTGGGGGGTCAGTTCCGTCGCGCCGGACACTTCGGTCACGTCGACGTCGACGTCGACTCGGTCGAAGTACCGGCGAGTGATCTTGGGGAACTCCGTGGCGATGCGGCCGCCCTCAAAGTCGTAGACGGTCTCGATGTCGCTCTCTTCCGGCGCGGCGAGGACGAGGCGACAGCGGCCGAAATCGAGGTCACGGAGTTCGACGAGGTCGTCGGCGTCGGACTCTCGAACCTGGTCGAGGCCGGTGATACCTACGTCGGCAGCACCATCCGCGACGTACTCGGGGATGTCGGCGGCGCGGGCGTACAGGACGGTCACGTCCGGGTCGACTGTGTCGGCGTGCAGCTGGCGGTCGGCCCCGTCGACCAGATGGAGGCCGGCCCGTTCGAGCAGTTCCTCGCTTGGTTCGTGCAGGCGGCCCTTGTTGGGGACGGCGATTCGCATACGCCTACTGGCAGGCCGCGGGGCAACTGTCTTTCCCCTCAGGCTGGCCGGGCCTGTGGGCGGAACTGTCACAGGCGGTCCCGGCGGGGGAGGACAACGAATGTAGCCGCAGCCAGCAGCGTCAGGCCAGCGAGACCGTAGAACGCGACGGCAAACAGGCCGCGGTCGGCGAGCAGGCCGACGGCTGTCGAGCCCAGCGAACTGATCGCGAAGAAGCCTGTCCGGAGCAGGCCCCAGCCGGTTCCTTCGGCGGCATCAGGCAGCGTGTCGACGATGTAGGCGTTGGCCAGCGGACCGACGCTCATCCGAACCCCGATGACGGCGGAGACGATGGCCAGCGGCACTAGGCCGCGGACGGACGGAATGAGCGCGAGCGGAACGGTACTGACGAGGGCGACAGCGGTCAGAACCCTAGGCGTTCCGTATCGGTCGGCGAGCCGGCCGGTGATCGTCTGTGAGAGCGCGCCACCGACGAACAGCACCGAGAGGAGTGCCCCGGCGGTCCCCTGTGAGAGGCCCCGAACCGTGACCAGATACGTAGTGAGAAACGCTGTCACGGCTTGGAAGGCGAACAGCATCAGTGTTTTGCCCGAAACCGACAGCACGAGCCGGCGGTTCCGAAAGCCGGTGAGGGCTGTTCGGAGGTCCCGCTGGAGGCTCCGCTCGGACTCGCCGGTCGGACGGTCCGAGACCGAGAGCCAGAGCGCGCCGGCGACGAGCATGAACAGGGGAGCGGCGCTGGCAAGCGCCAGCCGCCAGCCGTACCGGGTTGTGACGAACGCGGCGACGGCGGGCAGTACGGCCGCCCCGAGGGAGCCGGCCGCCATTACGACACCGAAGGCGGTCCCCTCGCGGGCGTCGAATGTCCGTGAGAGAGCGGTCCCGCGGGTCGGGCCGTATAGCCCCGTCCCGAACCCGAACGCACCCGTTGCAATGAGGAACAGCGAGAACACCGGCGCGAAGAAGTAGCCCAGCAGCCCGACGCCCGACAGCAACGCTGCCGCCACCAGCAGCGTCCGCTCGCCGATCCGGTCGATCAACACCCCGGCCGGGAACTGCACTGCCGCGTACGTGAGCCAGAGCACCGTGACCGCGAGCCCTGCCTGTGCGTTCGAGATGACGAACTCCTCGCGTATCGTCGGCAGCACCGCAGGAACCACAAACCGCATCCCGAGGACGAGGAACCAGCCGGCAGCGACGGCAAGCAGCATTCGGCCTGGGCTTCCGTGCCGCATAGCGTTGACCCGTTGTCGGAGTTGCTCTGCCGCCGCCATTCTCTAGCCGACCTGAACGCGCCGGAGCCGAAAGACCCCTGCGGAACAGGCACTGCTGTCACCGCTACACCGCAGAAAGACGTGCCAACACGCCACACAGCAGCGCTGTGGACCCGGCGAACTAAGGCCCGCGGTTGCGAAGCCACCGGCATGAGCGAACTCCTCGTCACCGGCGGGCAGGTCCTTCGGCCGGACATGACCGTCGAGCGTGCGGACGTACTGGTTTCACAGGACAGCGGCGATATCGTGGCGGTCGACGAGCCGGGGACACTGGACGGCGACGACGAACTCGACGCCAACGACGGCTTAGTCATCCCCGGTCTGGTCAACGCCCACACCCACGTCGCGATGACACTGCTTCGCGGTCTTGCGGACGACAAGCCCCTCGACGCCTGGCTACAGGAGGATGTCTGGCCCGTCGAAGCGGAACTGACCGCCGACGACATCCGCGCCGGGGCGGAACTCGGGCTGGTCGAAATGATCCGGTCGGGGACGACAGCACTGTCGGACATGTACTTCGAGGTCGAGGAGATCGCAGACGCAGTCGACCAAGCTGGGATGCGAGCAGTGCTGGGTTTCACCGCAGTCACCGTCGGCAAGGACGACGAGGCCGCGCGGTCTGACCTCCAAGAGAGCCTCGACGTGGCGCGGAAACTCGACGGTGCGGCTGATGGACGGGTTCGGACGACGTTCCAGCCGCACTCGCTCACGACCGTCGGCGAGGAGTACCTCAGTGAGTTCGTCCCGCAGGCCCTCGACGACGACCTGTCGATCCACTTGCACGCCAACGAGACGCGCGACGAGGTGACGCCTATCGTCGACGAACACGGACAGCGCCCGCTTGCCTACGCCGACGATATCGGCCTGCTCGACGGCGACACGTACGTGGCCCACGGCGTCCACGTCGACGACAGCGAAATCGACCTGCTGGCCGAGACTGGCACCGGCGTTGCTCACTGTCCGGCCTCGAACATGAAACTCGCCAGCGGGATGGCCCCGGTGCAGGACCTGCTGGACGCTGGCGTCACCGTGGGCATCGGAACCGACGGCGCGGCCTCGAACAACGACCTCGACATGTTCGACGAGATGCGCGACGCGGCGATGATCGGCAAGCTCGCGGCCGACGACGCCAGCGCGGTCGACGCTGGCACCGTCGTCGAGATGGCGACGGCGAACGGCGCGGCCCTGCTTGGCTTCGACAGCGGCCGCATCGAAGCCGGCGCGAACGCCGACCTAGCGGTCATCGACCTCGACGCCCCGCACCTGACGCCGGCCCACGACCTCGTCTCGCACCTGGCCTACGCCGTCCACGGGAGCGACGTGCGCCACACGGTCTGTGACGGCGAGGTCCTCATGCGGGACCGCACTGTCGAGGTGTTCGACGAGGGAGCCGTCCGCGAACGAGCGAGCGAGCACGCGGCCGCACTGGTCGAACGAGCCGGCGACTGAACAGGCGAAATAAACGCTGATAGGGGGTTTTAAACGGTATAAATTCGTCTCAGCCGGTATTTTTGAACGCGCAAACTGCCTGAACGGGATGAACGAGAGGGGGTGTTTATCGCTCTCTCGGCGAACCAATTGGCTACGATGCGCACCAAACTCTTCGCACTGTACGCCGCTGTCGGACTGACCTTGCTGGCCGTCGGTCCGGGTCTGGCGGCCGCTGCGGACTCGGCCGGCAACACTGGCGCGGGGAACACCCTCGCGGTCGGTGTCGCACAGGCTGACGACGGCAGCGCGACGGTATCAGTCACACAGAACGAGACGGGCGTCGAGAACGCCTCAGTTGCCGTGGCGACGGCTGACAACACCTCCTACGCCGGAACCGGCAACTACACCACCGACAGCAATGGGACGGTTGGACTGCCCGCCCCCGAGCAGAACGTGACGGTCGACGTGACGGCGACGGCCGACAATCACACCGCAACGACGACGGCGGACCTGACCGTCGCGCCGACGAACGTCACCAACGTGACCGAGTTCGACACCTTCGGACTCGAAGTATCGGCCTACGTGAACGACCTGTTGAGCGACGAGAACCGGACTGGCGGTATCGGCCCGGCCGTCGCCAGCTTCGTGACGGCGAACAACCCCGGCAACGCGCCGGACCACGCCGGCCCGCCCGCACACGTCACTGGTGAGAACGAGTCCGAGGACAACGAGACCCACCCCAGCGAACGACAGGGTCCGCCGGCGGACATCTTCGGTGACGACGAGAACGAGACTGAAAACGAGACAGACGACCGCCGCGGCCCGCCCGAGGACGCCGGACCGCCCGAAGACCGCGGTCCGGACAGCGATGACGCGGAGAACGAAACTGATGACGAAAACGAGACGGACGACGACCGTCGTGGTCCGCCCGAAGACGCTGGGCCGCCCGAGGACCGCGATGACGACGACGTGGAGAACGAGACTGAAGACGACGAAAACGAAACCGAGGAACCGGAAGACGAGACGGAAGACGCGGTAGAAGACGAGACCGAAGAGCAAGATGAGGACGACGATGCTGACGACGACAACGATAGCGACGACGATGACGACGGCGACCGCGGCCGTCCGGACGACGCCGGCCCGCCGGACGACCGCGGTAACTGAGCGGCTTCGGTAGCGTTTTAGGAACTCTCTTCCTCTATCGTGGCATGACGACGCCTATTTCCGAGCGACTTGACGACCTCGACGAGGCTCGCGACTCCGGCCGCCGGAAGATGGACTGGGCCATCCAGCACATGCCCATCTGCGGCGCGCTCCGCGAGGAGTTCGAGACCGAGCAGCCTTTCGCCGGTGAACGCATCGGCATGGCGATGCACGTCGAAGCCAAGACCGCCGTCCTCGCGGAAATCCTCGCGGTCGGTGGCGCGGAAGTCGCCATCACCGGCTGTAATCCGCTCTCGACCCACGACGATGTGAGTGCTGCACTCGACGCCGTCGACGGCATCACCTCCTACGCCGAGCGCGGCGTCGACGACGAGGAGTACTACGAGGCTATCGAGGCTGTCATCGGCCACAAGCCGACCATCACCGTCGACGACGGGATGGACCTCGTCGCGGCCATCCACGAGGACTATCCGGAACTCATCGACACCATCATCGGCGGGGCAGAGGAGACAACAACCGGCGTCCACCGACTGCGCGCGATGGACGAGGACGGCGAACTCGACTACCCTGTGTTCGCGGTCAACGACACGCCGATGAAGCGCCTGTTCGACAACGTCCACGGCACCGGCGAATCCTCACTGGCCTCGATTGCGATGACGACGAACCTCTCGTGGGCCGGCAAGACTGTCGTCGTCTCCGGGTACGGTGACTGCGGCAAAGGTGTCGCGAAGAAAGCCAGCGGCCAGAACGCCGACGTGATCGTCACCGAAGTCGAACCCCGCCGCGCGCTCGAAGCGCACATGGAGGGCTATGAAGTCAAACCGATGGCCGAAGCCGCTGCCGAGGGCGACGTGTTCATCACGACGACCGGCAACCGTGACGTCATCGTCGAGGAGCACTTTGAGGCGATGCAGGACGGCGTCCTGCTCGCCAACGCCGGTCACTTCGACGTGGAGGTCGACCTCGACGCCCTGTCGGACCTCGCCGTCGACACGTACGAGGCCCGCGACGGCGTTCAGGCCTACGAGATGGCCGACGGCCGCCGCCTGAACGTGCTGGCCGAGGGTCGTCTGGTCAACCTCGCGACGCCCATCGCACTGGGCCACCCCGTCGAGGTGATGGACCAGAGCTTCGGCGTGCAGGCCGTCTGCGTCCGCGAACTGGTCGAGAACGGCGATGACTACGAGGCTGGCGTCCACGCTGTCCCGGACCGACTCGACAAGGAGGTCGCGGAGATCAAACTCGACGCCGAGGGCGTCGAATTCGATTCGCTGACCGATACGCAGGCCGAGTACATGGATTCCTGGCAGCACGGGACGTAGGGCGGGGCGCGACCGCAGGAAGCGGCCCGCCAGACGCGCAGCGGTGACCGAAGGGAACCGCGAGCAGTAGCGAGATTCTGAGCGGTGCGAAGAATCTCGCACCGGAACGGGAAGCGAAGCGACCCGTGGAGGACATAGAGTGGTTCGAGCGGAGCGAGAACCACTAACAGGTCGAACGGTGAAGCCTTGAGACGTAGGGTGACCCCCGAGCGGAGCGAGAGGTCGCCAAACTGCGAGCGGCGACCCACGGAATTGACACGGAACAACCGAGCGGGTGGCTTTCGTGAGTCGAGGCGCAAACACTCGGCTTTCGACACCACGATGATTACGGTCGGCGCTGATGTCCGAGTATGGCTGTTCACGAGACCGCGCAGCTTGAGAATGCGACGCTAGGAACCGTCGAGATTCGAGAATACGTGACCATCCACGACGCCGAGATAGACGACGGCGTCCAGATTTACGAGGGGGCCTCGATCAAGAAGGCGACCATCCACGGCCCGACTGATATCAACGCAAACGTCTACGTCGAGAATGCAACGGTCGGCGATTCCGTCCAGATTGGGCCTAACGCCTCTATTGTCGGCGTAACCCACGACCTCACCGACGCCGGCATGGAGTTCCAGAACGACACGTTCGACGAGATAGTCATCGAGAACGGGGCTTTCGTCGGCGCTGGCGCGGTGGTCCTCCCGGGTGTCACGGTCGGCGAAAACGCCGTCGTCGGGGCCGGGACCACTGTGACCGAAGACGTCCCGCCCGAGACTGTGATCCGGAGCACCACGGAAACGGTACAGCGCTCTCTCTGAGTTGGCACAACACGTCGGTTTCCACTTCCCGGCGACGGGTTGCCCACCCCGACCGATTGAACGAGCGGGCGTTACACCGCTGTCCCCTCGTCCTCGGCCGGTGATTCGGCGTCCGATGCTGTGTCGGCCTCGGCTGTGGTGGCCGGTTCTTCCTCATCGGTCGCCAGTGAGTCGCCCAGCCAGCCGCCGTGCAGGAAGCAAACGGTCGCAGCTAGCGTCGAAACGACGTTCGAGGCGGCGATACCGTACCACGCACCGACCGCACCGAGGCCGGCGACAGCGATGAGGACGCCTGCCAGCGCGGCGCGGAAGCCCCATAGCGCTGTCAGCCCCAGAACCATGGAGAGCCGGGTCGCGCCAGCGCCGTGGAACGCACCGTTCATCATGTGGAAGACGCCCATCACGGCGTAGGTGGGTGCGACGATGTGAATGAACGTCACCACGTGGTCGGCGACAGGACCGCTGCTCGTGCCGACAAACAGGCCGACGATGGGGCGGGCATACAGCGTCGCGACGACGCTGACGACTAGGAACGCCCCGACGAGGATCGCGCTTGCGTGATAGACGACCCGCGTGGCACGGTCACGGCATCCCGCGCCGAGGTTCTGTCCGACGACGGTTTCGACGGCCATTGCCATGCCGACCATCGGAAGCCAGACGATGGTGGTAAACCGGCTCCCGACACCGTATGCGGCGACGGCGTTGTCGCCGACGAGTGCGATCAGTACGGTCATCAGCGTCACCGACAGGGCCTGTGTGCTCCGCTCGACGCTGACCGGCGCGCCGATACGGACGATTTTCCGCACGGGTGCCAGCCGCGGTCGCAGCGCCGATATCGAGGGCGTGATTCCGACCTGGCCGCTGAACAGGAGCCAGAAGCCCGCCAGTGCGGCGAGACCGCGGGAACCAACCGTCGCGACTGCCGCCCCGGCGACGCCCATCCCCTCGAAACCGGTGTGAGCGTAGAGCCACGCAGCCAGTGATTCCAGGCCGAGCCAGCCGAACAGGGGGTTGTCGGTGAACCCGAGGATGAACACCGGGTCGATGACGACATTGAGGGCGACGCTCCCGGTCATCAGGTACATCGGCGTCTTGGTGTCGCCCCAGCCCCGGAGCAGTGCCTGAAAGACGAAGAAGCCGAACATGAACCACAGACCGAGGAAGACGATGCGGGTGTACGACACCGCCATTGCGTGTACCCCGGTCCCGGGCTGGCTGCCCAGCAGTGAGAGGAGCGTCGGTGTCAGCAGGAAGCCAACTATCGAGAGGACGACCGACAGCAGGGTCACGAAGCCAAGCGTCTGGCCGGCGACGAAGTTCACGCGCCCCTCGTTCTCTGCGCCGGTGTTCTGCGAGACGAGGATGGTCCCCGCTGCGGTCATGCCGCCGCCGACACTGATGAGCAGAAAGACGACGGGCCAAGAGTACGACAGCGCGGCCATCGCGTCGTTACCAAGCCGGAGGACCCAGAACGTGTCCGTGAGGTTGTACACCGTCTGCAGGAGCTGGGTTGTGACGAGCGGCGCGGCAAGCGTCAGGAGTGGCCACAGCAGCGCGCCCTCGGTGAACCGTTCGGATTGGGCGGCGGCGTCACTCATCGCACAAACACCTCCACAGGGGGACCATACCGACACGGTCGCTCTCCGTGGTGTAAATGTTGTCGTAGCTTTGACAGAAAATCACATACCCGTAGCGGGCAGGGTAACCGCTTCACACAGACGCAGAACTGCTTACTTCGTTGGTGTCGCCGACCGACCGTTGATTAGCCCTACTCGTTTACGTCGACGAAAACTGTCGACTGAATCCACGCAGATGGGTTCGCCGGGTCGCCGATGTGGGCGACCGTATCCACGCCAACATCGTACTCTTCGAACGTCGCTCTGATGCCCTCTTGTGAATCGGTGTCGTGCTCGTGCGTCATCGGTGTGTTCCGTGTGTCGTTTGGCAGTTCCCTCGTCGCGAATGACCGCACTGGTCCAGTTGCCCGACCGGACCGGGTGCCGTCGCCGACCCGCGCGTCCTTACCACACTTCACCAATAGCGAGTGGCGGGCATCCGTCTGTCTACTAGCTGTATTCACCCGTCGCCGGGCCACCTCTATATGTATAGCCCCACAGTCTGGCCGCCCTCGTTGTCGGGAATCCGACACCGATCGTCCCGGTGACGGCAATTTTATTCGCTCCCATCCGAAAGGTGGTGGCAATGGAACCGCTCCACGCACGCTACCCCTTTCTGGCGCGGTCGCGGGAGGCTGTCGAAGCCGCGGCGGTGGACTTGGGCGAGATCGTCGCCACGGACGAGACGGTCACGGCGCGCGCGCTGGAGCGGGTCGAATCGGCAATCACGGACGGGACTGTCGGAGAGCCACACCGACGGACCCGCGTCGAACTGCTTTCGTACCCGGTCGCCCGCGTGCTGGTGTCGCTCGTCGACGTGCACATCTGCACCCGGAAGTACGCGCAGGCGGAGGCCGAGGCAGCGTACGACCGGTTCACCGAGGAGTTCGAAACGACGACGGAGCTGAAATCGACCCAGCGCGAGACGCTGGATCGCACGGAACTGCTTGCGGAGTTCGACCTCGCGAGCGCTGTCAGCGACGCCGGCGACGGGTACCACGTCGAGGTCGGCGCGTATCTCGACCTGGCGGCCGATCAACGGGGCGATTCCTGGCGGCTGGTCAATCGGCCACTGACCGACGGCGAGGTCAGGGTCACCGCCGAGGAACTGAATGTCCTGTTGAAACAGGCGATTCGCCATCGGGTCACTGACGGCCTGCCGTTCACCGTTCCCGACGCCATCGCCGACGAACTGACGGAGGAGGTCGACCGCTTGGAAGAAGTCCTCTCGGAACTGGAACTCACCCGCGAGATCGACACTGTCGTTCCGGAACTGTTCCCGCCCTGCATGAAGTCGCTTCTCGACCAGGTGCAGAAGGGCGAACACCTCGAACACCACTCCCGGTTTGCTATTGCGACCTTCCTCGTCGGCATCGGGATGACGACGGACGAGATTGTCGACCTGTTTCAGGTCAATCCTGGCTTCGGCGAGGAGGCGACCCGCTATCAGGTCGACCACATCCGCGGGGATACTAGCCCGACAGAGTACTCGACGCCGGCGTGTTCGACCATGCAGTCCTACGGCGACTGTGTCAACATGGACGATCTCTGTGAGACGATTTCTCACCCGATGGGCTACTACGAGCAGAAGTTAGACGACACCGACGAGGAGGAACTGGTCGACTGGCGTGAGGACGAGGGCGACGAAGAGGCCGACGCCTAGAACTGCTGGCGTTCGAGCCAGAGGCCGGCAGCGGTCATGAAGACGACGAACAGCCCGATTGCGCCGATGAGTGCATAGCCGCCCGTTGCCTCTACGGTTGACCCACTCAGATACATCTGTGAGGCCGTAACAGTTGCGCCGACGAACAGCACGACGGCGACCGCCGAGATGACGATTTGCAGGAGCGTCTCCCGCTCGATATCCATGCTCTGCGATTTCACAGGGCCGGCAAAAAGGGTATCGAAGCGCTGGAGCCCGCTGGCCGAGCCATTTAGGACCGTGTAGCACCTACGTTTCAACTGGACGCATTGGAAAATACAGCCGCGTCCGCACCTATGACGCTCATCGAGCCAACAGCCGACCGGCAGAGTACCGCACTTGCACCGGACCTCCGTTCCCTCCCGGCCCGGGCCGCCCGCGCTTGGACCGAGCGCATGGCCGTTCGCCCGCGAGCGGGCAGCACGTACGCCGTGACGACGGAGAGCGACAGCACGTACCTCGTCGACATCGCACAGCACGCCTGCTCCTGTCCCGACAACCGCATCCGCGGCGAGCACTGCAAACACCTCCGGCGCGTCGCCCTCGAAATCACTGCTCGTCGGGTCGCACCGCCAGGCAAGGACCGGGCGACCTGTGACGCCTGTGGGACCGTCACCTTCGTCGCCGCGGACGCACGGACGCCACACCTCTGTGGGCACTGCCGACTGGAAACCGGCGACATCGTGCGTGATCGCGAGACGGGTGACAGACTCGTCGTTACGGCTGTCACCGACACATCGGCCGATGACTGGACCATTGAGGCGACCGACGAAACGGTCGCCGACTACGACACCAACGACGGCTACCCGCCCGATGACCTCGTGATGCTGGCGACGTATCTCTCGGATGCCGTCAGCGCGACCGAGCCGCGAGAATACGCCTTTCCCCTGTCGCGCCTCCGCCGCGTCGAGGACGCCGAACTCGTCGGCAGCGGGACCTAGTAACCGAACGCTTGCGAACCGCTACTCCAGCATTGCCGCGGCCTCCTCCTTGTCAAGATCGCCACGCTCGAAGGCCGACAGCACGTCCAGCACGCTCTGGTCCGGGCCGTCGTCGCCCACCTCGTCCAGCGTGACCTTCTCGGAGTTACCCACGAACTCATCGAAGTCAGTCCCGTCAGAGAGGGCCGTCTCCTTCTTGACGCGGTAGTTACCGCCGTCGGTCGTGTGGAGGTCCGCCGGGTGGAAAAAGTACCAGTCCTCGCGGTCGAATCGGACACCGATACGCGGTTTCGCGCCGAAGTTCCGGGCGAAAAACAGCAGCGCCTCGACCTCCTCACCGGTGAGATAGATGGGGTCACCGGCGCTGGACTTCGCCTCGATAGCGTAGAAGGTCTCGCCGTCGCCCGAGAGCACGTCCGGCAGTTCCCGCTCGGTCGCGCTGCCGCTTGCCGGCGCGCGCATCACCGCAAAGCCCGCCTCGTCGAGTGCGTTGACCAGTTCGCGCTCGCGGCGGTCGCCCTTCGCGTTCGAGTTTGCCATTATCAGGACGTGGAGCGACGGGGGTAAAACCGTTCAGATACAGCCAGACCGTTCATTCCGTTCAAACAGGCGTACATCGATTTGACCTATCGCGGGGCATATACGGGCTACCACCATCCCACATCATGGAATGACTACGTACACACCAGCAGCGACAGTAGCGATGGCGACCCACGGCGCGGGGTGGGGCCAATGAGACGGCGACGGTTCATCGCGACAGGCGCTGGCGTCAGCGTCGGTCTCCTCGCCGGCTGTTCCGGGTCGAGCGATTCAGGCGGATCCGACGGGACCAGCGGTGACGGAACCAGTGACGGCGTCTCCACCGACGAGGACGAAATGACGGACGTCGGCGGAACCGTCGGGACGTTCCGGCTACTGATCAGCGACCAGCCCGCGGCTATCGGTGACTTCGACTCGCTGGACGTATCGTTCTCGAAGGCTCGCATCTTCCACGCGAAAGACAGCGAGGAGACGGACGAAAGCGACGACGCGACCGAAACCGGATCGACGGAAACGGTCACGGCCGACGCAACTGAGACGGACACAGCCGAGCCGACCGCGACAGCGGACGATGACGGCACTGCGGATGAGGAGGAAGACGAGGACGAGGAAGAGAATGAGAAAGCCGACGGAGGCGACAGCGGCTTCGAGGTTCGTGACCTCGACGGCGCAACCGTCGACCTCACCAAAGTCCTCGGTGACAAGGCCATCGGCGTCCTCGATGGCGAACTCGAAGCGGGCCGCTACAGCAAGATCGAACTGTACGCCGAATCCGTTGACGGGGTCGTCGACGGCGAGTCGGTCGACGTAAAGATCCCGAGCGAGAAGCTCCAGCTGACCAAGCCGTTCGAAGTCGTCGCTGGTGAATCAGTCGACTTCGTCTTCGACATCAACGTCGTCAAGAAGGGCAACGGCGGCTACAACCTCCTGCCGGTCATCTCTGAGAGCGGGGTTGCCGGTAGGGATGTTGAGGTCGAGGAAGTCGGCAGCGATGCGGATGCAGATGCTGCCGCGGACAGTGACAATGACGACGAGGAGACCGAAACCGGGACGACGAAAACCGAGACAACCGAGCGCGACTCGCTGACGGAGTCGGACCAGCGCGGCAACGAAACAACGGCTGCCGAGTAGCGTTCAGTCTTCGATTCGTGACTCCAGTTCCTGAATGACCTCGTCGGTCGTGCCGCCGTCGCCGCGAACCGCCTGCGTGTAGCGCCTGTATTCCTTCGGAGACACTTCGACGGTCTTGGTTTCTCCTTTGTGTGAAATCTCGAGTTTCACCGTGCCATGGGGGTTGTTCCGTCGTCGGAAGCTCGCCATGGCAGTGAAGACGAACCAGAACGCCACACACGTCCCGATGAAGTACGCCATCGTTGTCTCGAACGCCAGCGTCTGCGCACCGACGGTCCAGTTGTAGGGATACGCCGTTTGAAACAGCCCTACACCGACCAGACAGAGGAACGCGCCGACGCCGACACCGCCCTGCTCCCGGCGGCTCGAAGGGAGCACGGCGACGACGCTCAGGAACATCGCGGGAATACCAAGGCCGCCCAGCGTCCCGCCGAGTTTCTCGGCGGCGTGGGGTTCAGTTGCGCCGACGACTGCCGACAGCGGCGTCGTCACCAGAAGTATCGCGACGACCACCGTCAGCGCGCCGACACCACCCAGGGTCGCGCCGGCAACGACGCGGCGAGGGTCACGGCCCTCCCACCGCCGGTCGCTGTACGCGTCCCCGAGGTTCTCCATACCGGCCCGTTGGCACCCGACCCACAAAACGCTACGTCAGACGCGCGTGCGACGCTGTACGGCGGCCAGCGCATCGCTGCCAGCAGCTGTCAATGTACCGAGATGGTCGCTGTCGACGGTTTCAAACGAAGCGTCCGGAAGCCGCTGTGCGAGAGCGCGCCCCGTGGACGGGGCGACGTTGGCGTCGTTTTGCCCCTGAAACACGCTAACCGGCACCGAAATGTCTTCGAGGGCAAACGGCCACGGCTGTGAGAGCAGTCGCTGTTCGCGGATGATCCCGCTCGGGCCGCGTGCCATTGACGTGAGCATATCGGCGCGGACGATTCGCGCCACCTCGCCGGCTGCCAGGGTGTCTGTCTCCGGTGTCTCCTCGGCAACGAACCCGACAGCGTAGGACGGGTCCCTGCGGACGGCGAACCATCGCTGCAGTCGGAAAAGTCGCCCGAGCGCCCACGGAGCGTGTCGGGAGAGTGCCCCAACGACCTGCTGGACGCGCCCCGTCGCGCCGACTGACGGCGGGCCGCTGCTACCCAACAGCGCGATTCGCTCTATCTCTGGCAGTCGGTGACAGGCCAGCGCGAACGGGCCGCCGCCGGAGAAACCGACGGCACTGGCTGCGTCGATGTCGAGATGGGACAGGAGATGCGCGGCGTCGTCCGGCCAGTCGTCGAGCGTGACGGAAGCGTCTTCCGAGTTTCCGATGCCCGGCCGGTCCGGGGCGATGAGGGACACGCCGCGCTCACGGGCCGGTGCAGCGAGCAGCCGTGCGATGACGTGTGATCCGGGGGTGCCGTGACAGAAGAGAACTGGATAGCCGTCGGCGTCGCCGTAGGTGGCGTACGCCAGCCGCCGACCGTCTGGGAGCGAGAGCGTCTCCGTCTCGGAGTCGTCTGGCAGCCAGTCGGTGGCCGGAACCGGCGGCGCGGACGGCATCTGTCGTTATTCGCTCTGGATGCGCGGCGCGAGCATGTACGTGACTCTGCCCTGCCCCTCGGCGAAGCTGAAGTGCATCTTGACCGGGAACTCCTCGCCGAGTTCCATCTCGACTTCGGCGTCTTTCGGGATGGCCTTGTTCATGTTCTTCAGGTAATCCAGCGAGAACAGCGAGTGGGCGTCCCCGGGGGTGAGGTCGATGAGGTCGTCGCGAGTGAGTTCGAGGTGGACGTCGTCCGTGTCGCCCTCGGCGTCGACGTAGAACAGTTCCTCTGTGGCGTCGACACCCAGCGCGATGTGGTCGCTGACCATGTCCGCGGCGGTGACCGACCGGTCGATGTCTTTCCCCTCGATAACGATATTCGCCGAGAGGTCCAGATCCGGGAGGTCGGGCTCCTGCCGGATGGAGTCGGGGTCGATCAGCGCGAGGGTGTATTCGAGGCCGTCGATAGAGATGTGGAGTTTCCGCGTCTCCTCGTCGAGATCGAGGTGGACGAGCTGGCCAGCGTCGGCCATGCCGGCGATGTCTTCGAGGCGGGAGAGATTGACGCCGATGAGTCCACCGTCAGTCTCGTAGGACTCGAACGCCGCCGCGTCGAGTCGCAGGTCGACCATTCCAACGTTTGCCGGGTCGACTGCCCGGATTTCCAGCCCGTCTTCTTCGAGGTGGATCTTGCACTCGTCCACCAGCACGCTCACAGAGTCGAGAGTCGCCTGGAGCGTGTCTGCGCTCACGATGGCGTTGAACATCTTGAACCGGACTATGCCCCCATCCATTAAAAAGTCCCTCATTGAAACCGCGTGCGCGCGAGCGACCGCGGACGGGGCAGCGGTTACGAGCGATACCGGCTATCGAGTGACCGATCAGAACACGAAGCGGCAGTGCACAGCGTTACTCCGGCGAAGCGGTCAGGCCCCCGGTTCGAACACGTCGGGGTTTGCCGACCCTTCGCGGTTGATGACGGCCATCATGCCCTTGCGGGCCACCCGGGAGAGCGCGTGGTCGACCAGTTTGATCGGGCCGGGCACCTCGGCGTGGAGGGTCGCGATGGCACAGGACCCCGGCTTGACCGGCGTGGTCTGGACGTACTTGTTCGGCGGTCCGGCGATAGCACCCTGCTGCCAGACCTCGTCCCAGACGGACCCGATGGGGTGGAAACTGGAGTCGAGGTTCGGTCCCCCGGTCACGAAGAACACGCGGGCGGTATCGCCGACCGAGATGCTCGGCGAGCCGTATCGGTCCGGCGTGATGGCGTACTTCTCGCCGTTCATCAGGACGTAGGTCGGATCTTCGGCCGCCATCGCCTCCATATCGAAGTCGTGGTGCCCCTTCTCGCCCGCCTCGCCGGTGGTGTACAGCTCGTGCTGGCCGAAGTAGAACTCGTGATCCACTTCCGGAAACCCTTCCTTCGGCTCGACGAGTATCATCCCGAACATCCCCGAGGAGATGTGCATATCGAGGTTCGGGACGGCACAGTGGTAGATGAACGCGCCGGGGTAGGTGGCCTTGAAGCGGAACGTCTTGGTCTGGCCCGGCGTGACCATCGACGCCTCGGCACCGCCCCCGGGGCCGCGGACGGCGTGGAGGTCGATGTTGTGGGGCATCGAGTTCCCCTTCTCGTTCGTGATGGTGAGTTCGACTGTGTCGCCCCGGCGAACCCGGATCATCGGGCCGGGAATCTGGCCGCCAAAGGTCATGTACGTGTAGGTGACGCCCGGCTCGACCTCGGCGACCTGCTCTTTGGTGGTCATCTCGACCGACACGGTCTTTGGTTCCGACCGGTCGATGGGGTCCGGGATCGCGGTCGGGTCCGCGGCGATACGGTCGACGTCAGTCTGTTGTGCGCCGTTCATAGCTGGCTCCTGTGGGGTCGTCTCCGCTTCGGTCGCTTGCTCTTTTGCGCCCGGTGCGCTGGCACAGCCCGCAAGTGCGGCCGTGCCGACGCCCAGGGCTTCTAACACCCGCCTCCGCGTCGCCGTCGGAATGGTTGACATTGGGAGGTCACTTCCTACAGATGGGACTCAGCGCGTGACCTGTATATAGGGGGCCGGCAAATCTCAGCCGCTGAGACGCGTTCTTGCGCGGTAAGAACGGCACTGAACGTGTTCGGGCCGGTGGTAATGTAGTCCTGGAAACTGTCGATATCCATCGGAACAACTGACAGCGGCCGTCATGCAGTGGTGACCGGAAACTCCGAGTCGGCATCCATTTCAGCGCTGACCGCCTTCCTCTCATTATGACTGCGATTTCGCCGCCCTTGGGCGTTCGAGACAGACGCGGTGTGAGGTAACTATGTCGGGCAAAGACGACTACTACAACAGAGCGAAGCAGGAGGGGTATCGCGCGCGGTCGGCCTACAAGCTCCAGCAGCTGGATGACACGGCTGGCCTCCTCGGCGAGGGCCGTACTGTCGTCGACCTCGGGGCCGCCCCCGGCGGCTGGATGCAGGTCGCGGCCGAGCGCATCGGCGAACGCGGCACGCTCGTCGGTGTCGACCGCCAGACAATCGATGACCTAGAAGATCCCGAGCCGACCGTCGAGTACGTCCGCGGCGACATGACCGAAGACAGCACGAAAGACGAGATCCGTGAGATCGTCGGTGAGAGCGACGGCAGCGGCGGCCCGGTCGACGTTGTCATCTCCGATATGGCCCCGAACATGACCGGCCAGTACGACCTCGACCACGCCCGGTCGGTCCACCTTGTCCGGCAGGCCTTCGAAGTGGCGACGGACCTACTCGACGCCGGCGGGGACTTCTGTGCGAAGGTGTTCGACGGACAGGACCTCGATGACCTCATCGCCGACATCGAACCGGAGTTCGAGTACGTCCGCGAGGTCCGCCCCGACGCCTCCCGTGACTCCTCCTCGGAGCTATATTTGGTTGCGAAACACCGCCTGACTGGGCCGGTCCGCGAGGGTGACATCGTCGAAGTCACTATCGAGGACATCGGCGAGGAGGGCGACGGTATCGCAAAGGTCGAGAACTTCACCGTGTTCGTCAGCGGCGTCGAAGACGGCCAGACCGTCGAGGTCCGAATCGACGACGTGAAACCGCGGTACGCGTTCGCCGAACCGGTCGAATAAGTCGCTGAGGGTCCTTCTCAGTCGGCTCGCGCTGGGGTCGGGCCGCCGATGTCGTTTCGTCGGGCGAAGCCGACGACGGCGTAAACAAAGGGCGTATCCACGACGGCGATAGCGAGTTTCAGCAGGTACTGGCCCACAATGAGAACCAACGCCTCGGCCGGCGGGACGCCCTGAAACAGGACGAAGCCGACGCCGACGAAGATGATCGTGTCGATGAGCTGGCTGGTGGCTGTCGAGCCGATATTGCGGAGCCAGAGCTTCTCACCGTCCGTTCGGTCCCTGAGCCAGTGGAAGACGAACACGTCCCAGTTCTGACTCACGACATAGGCCGACAGGCTGGCGACGACGATGGCCGTGCTGGCCCCGAGCACGTTCTGGAAAGCCGCAAGGTCGACCGGCTGATTCGCCTGCGGGAGTCCGGGGGCGAGAATCGTGCTCCAGATCAGCGCCAGCAGAATGAAGTTCATAACGAAGCCAACGTTGACGACGACCGTTGCGGCCCGACGGCCGTACAGCTCTGCGTAGCAGTCGGAGGCGAAGAACGTCAGCGCGTAGGCCAGCGCGGCCCCGGGCAGGACGAGCGTCGACCCAGCAAGCGGAAGCGAAAACGGCAGCGAGAACGCGAGCAGCTTCGAAGCGGTCACTTGCGAGGTGACCAGCGCCGTCACGAACAGCGCGACGAGCCCGACGCGCACCGCCTCCGACCGCTCACTGCTCATCGTCGAGTCGTCCCTGCCGTTCATCGATGTCGTCGAGCATGTCAAGGGTCTTTCGTACTGAGGCGCGGATGGCTTCGCTTCGATTGACGAACTTCCCGTCCTCGCCGACGTGCTTGTCGATGTCGTTCAGTAGTTCGGCCGGGACTTCGACGCTTATCTTGGGCATATCTGGGGAATATATCGAGCATATGCTTAGCCACTGCGGTTTGCCGACCGGACGTATCGGCTCGCAGGCGGTCTCCGGGCATCACAAGAGCTACTGCACTCACGACAGGCTGGATGGAGGAAAATCCCAGATTTCGGCCAGTAGAGGAGCGTCTCGCGGGGTTGTTATCGAGGTTACGGGCCGCTACGAGTATCATTGCGCGTTCCACGACTTGGACGGTGGCGCGATCATCGTCGAATAACACTCCCCGACTCGTCTCCGCGAACAGCTATCAGTCGGCCGGTTCGCTGCGCCGGTTCGCCGTCCGCCGGCCGCCGAGCGTGTACACCCAGAGGATGCCGAGGCCGAGCATGTACGCCAGTGCCGTCGGAATGCCGACGATGAACATCGTGAAGATGCCGCTGGGCGAGAGAATCGCCGAGAGGGCGACGATGGCGATGACGACCTCCCGCCAGCGCTCGTACATCAGGCGGAACGGGACGATTCCGCCTTTGTGGAACAGGAACATCGTCACCGGGATCTCCGCTAGCAGGCCGATCCCGACGGTAAGGAAGAACACGAGCCAGCCGAACTTGCTTACTCGGTAGGCGATGACCATGTTCGAGTTCAGCTGGTCGTAGGCGATCCAGGAGATGGTCATCGGGGCCACGTAGAGGAACCCGAGCAGGCTTCCGCCGATGAGTGCGGCGAACAGCGTCCCGCCCCAGACGCCGAGGATATTGCGGTTCCCGATGACGAGGCCGCGCTCGCGCATCGCCGGCCATGCGAAGTACAGCACCACGGGGATGATGGAGACGGCTCCGAGTATCGTCGAGAACTTGACGATGAACACGAGGTGCTCCACGGGGTGGAGTGTGACGATGCTCACGTCGGCTGCCATCTCCGGCGGAAGCCGGCTGACGAACGTCCGCTGTATCGACCCGATACCGCCCTGATAGAGGAACAGGAACGCGGCGGAGAGCACCGCGCCGAAGATGCCAAGAATCACGAACGCCCGGGAGGCCAGCGCACTGAGGATGAACTGGATGTCGTAGTAGTAGCCGCCGATCTCGTCTTCAGTGGTCTCGTCCTCGGTGAAGGCGTCGACCATGCCGGCGGTCGTCGAGGTGAACACGCCTGCGTCTTCCTCGTCCGCTTCGGCGGTCCCGTCCACTCCCTCTGCGGCGTCACCCTCGTCCTCCGGGTCGTCCTCGTGGGCCATGTCCCAGCGGTCGAGGACGGCCTGTGCTTTCTCCTTGTTGTCGTCCGCAAGAGCGCGGTCGGCGTGGGCAAGTGCCTCGTCCTCGGTCATCTCCTCGAACACCTCGGGGGGCGCGACCTCGACGGCCGAGGCGTTGAGTTCGCCAATGTCGATGGCCGTCGGGTCACCGACCTGACCGGGACCGGCTTTCTCTGACAGTGCGGTCAGAACGTGGTAGTACAGGACGACGACAGCACCGATGACACCGAAGCCGGCAGCAATGAGCAGTGCCGTACTTTCGACGGGGAGCCCGAACAGCGCCGGCGGCTGAATGTCGCCAGTGAGCCGGTCGGACGGGAATATCTCGGCGAACTGCTGGATGTACTGGAACGCCGGTGTCGCCAGGATGTAGTACACCACACCGCCGCTCAGCACTGCACCGCCGAGAATCGTGTTCCAGTGCCCACGGGCGACGGTACTGGTACTGACGAGGTCACCGGAGCGCCTGACCAGCATCGCGAGTTTCGCCAGCGCGAGACTGATCCCGTAGAGGCCACACAGCGGCGCGGCCCACATGATCTGCGTAAAGGGGTCCGGCGGCGAGAACAGCGCACCGAAGGCGAAAATCCCCATCACCGCGTAGCGCCACTTGTCCCGGAACGTCTCGTAGGGAACGATTTCGGTGTAGGAAAGCACCGTCATCACCAGCGGCAACTGGGCGGCGAGTCCGAAGGAGACGGCCAGCAGGAAGACGAACTGGAACCACTTGACGATGGAGTACTGCGGCGTGAAGCCAGCCTTGAACGCGTCCCCGGCGAGGAAGTTGAACATCAGCGGGAAGAACAGTTCGTAGGCGTAGGCGACACCGCCGAAAAACAGGCCCAGGCTTATGCTGACGAACAGCGCGCCCTTCCAGGTCGGGATGTGTTCGGCTGGCCACCAGCCGCGCTGGCGGAGCCCGTCGCGGCCGAAGTAGATCAACAGCGGCAGCGACATGAGAATCCCGATGACGGCTCCGATTTTCACCTGCAGGAGGATGACGTCGAACGGCGTGACCGCGACGATGCTCGTGGCCTCCTGCGTGGTGAGGTCCATCTGCGAGTACAGGAGATCGGCACGCAGCGTGTCCCAGACGCCGTACTGCAGTCCCATGATCGTGCCGATCATCCCGATGACGAAGACGATGAACACCTTCTGGAGGTGCACCTGCGCTGAGCGAAGCATCGCGCCGAGCGTCGCGCGCCCGCTCTGGACCGTCTGGACGGTGTCCTCGTCGATAGCACTCGCCATCTTCTCTGTGCCTAGCCCAGTGGGCGTTATCAATTTATTCATCCCGGTGACAGCCACTGCTCGAAAAGAAAGTTTACAACACCCACCGTCTAAGCCCGGGACAGATGGAGGACGGTGACGCAGACGACGAGCGGCGCGGGCCCGATGAGCCGCCACTACCGTCCGACGACGAGTCCGACGATTCGTCACTCCCGACAGACCCCGTGGCTGCGGCCGATGCCAATCGGGAGACGGACGACGTGACGGGTCCCGGACCCGCACCCGCTGGCGGCGACGAGAGTACTATCGGCTCACACGCCGCGCCGACTGAAGGCGAAGCCAGCGACGGGCTGTTCGACCGCGACGCGTCGGACGTTGCCGCCGCTGTGCCGGCGGACGTTCCGACCGACTGGGGCAAGTCGACGCCGTCACCGGCCGGTGCCGGCGGTGCCGCACCGACGACCGGCGGCGGGAACGCACCCACCTACGACCCGGATGACGACATCGTCGACGAGGGCGCACCCGACGACGAGGAGATGCCCCTGGCCGACCACGTCGAGGAGATGGCGATGCGGCTGTTCGTCGTCGTCGGCGTAATGGCCGTGGTTGCCGTCATCGCCTTGCCGTACTCCGACGAACTCATCAACTTCCTGTGGTACTCGTTCCTCGACGGGCCGGCCGAGGCCTGCGGCCGGGTCGCGACGAACGCCGACGGCAGCGTCGTCGATGGCGCTGACTGTCCGAACGTGTACAACCCGCTCGCACTCATTCTGGCACGGCTGAAAGTGTCCTCGCTGGTCGGCTTTATCGCCGCCTTGCCGGTGTTCGTCTACGAGACGTACCTGTTCATGCGACCGGGGCTGTACCCCCGCGAGCGACGCTACTACCTGGCCGCGGTTCCGACGAGCCTCGTGCTTGCAGCCGTCGGCGTCGGCTTCGCGTACTTCGCCGTGCTGCGGGCGATGTTCGATTACTTCATTACCTACTCCGACCGCGCAGCCGACCTCGCGTTCGGCCTGAGCGAGACGTTCAACCTCATCATTCTGATGCTCGGGCTGTTCGCGCTCATCTTCCAGATCCCGCTGTTCGTGATGCTCGCGGTGATGATGGGCGTGACGACCCGCCAGTGGCTGCAGGACCGGCGGCTGTACTTCTGGGGTGGCTTCGCCGCCGTGGCGTTCCTGTTCAGCCCGGACCCGACCGGGATGGCCCCGCTCATGGTCGCCGTGACAATGATCGGCCTGTTCGAGGGCACCCTGCTGCTCCTTCGCTGGACCGGCAGCACGTCGCCGGTCCCGACGGCGGACGACCTCGCCGCGCGCCGTCCGGTCGCGTGGCTGACCGCCGGTATTGCTGGCTACGTCCTCAGCCCTGCACCGGTCCCGACAGGCTATTACGAGCAATTGCCAGCCACAGTCACTGAGACGCTGGCAGCCGTCGGCCTCGGGAACGCCACGCCGATGCTCGTCGGCGGCGGGATGATCGCCCTGTTCGAGGCGCTGGCGTACGTGAACAAGAACTACTACGGCTCGGTCAAACTCTGGCGCGGGTTCCGGGCTGCCCGCCTGCCGGTGTGGGCCGTCGCCATCGTCGTCGGATACCTCGGCAGCCCCGACCCGACGCTGTTCCGCCTCATCAACCAGTTCAGCCTCCCGAGAAATGCCGCAATCGCCGTCGCTGCCGGCCTCGTCCTCCTCTACGAGGGGACGATCGCCGTCGCACGCTGGCGAAACCGGGGTGAATAAGATGGGAACCCTACTTGTCGCCCGACACGGCGAGACGACGTGGAACCGCGACGGGCGCATTCAGGGGTGGGCTCCGAGTCGGCTAACCGAGCAGGGACAGAAGCAGGCCACAGCACTCGGAACGTGGCTCGACGAGCGCCACGGCGTCGACCGGGTCTTCGCCTCGGATCTCCGGCGCACCCGCGAGACGGCCACCGCAGCAGACGACGGCTACGGTGGGTTACCTGACCCCGAGTTCGACACCGAGTGGCGTGAGCGCGGTTTCGGGACCATGCAGGGCCTGTATGCGGAGGAACTGCTCGATGAGTTCCCCGGCCACGACCGGGACGCGAGCGTCATCTCGCTCGATGCGGCCCCGGAGGGCGGCGAAAGCATCCCGGCCTTCCGCGGGCGCGTCGAATCCGGGTGGGACCGGGCAATCGCGACGACCGACGCCGACGAGACGACGCTGGTGGTCACCCACGGCGGCGTCATCAAGGTCCTGCTGGCGAAACTCACTGACAACGACCCGGACGCGGCGCTGGCGAAGAGTTCACAGCCGAACTGCGCGGTCAACGAAATCCGACTGGACGAGGACGGTCCTGCACTGGTCAGCGAGGAGATGACCGGCTGGCGGACGCTGCTGGACTGAACGATAGTCGCCGCTGAGAAATAGCCCTGCCGGACGAGCGTGAACTCCTTAGTCGACGGACGGATAGTCGGCGTCGAAAACGTTGCTGACCACGTCCTCTGCCTCTTCTTCAGCCGGTTCTTCTGTTTCTGGGCTCACACTGCCGGTTTCGTACCCGTGGAGGTCGAGCGTGACGTGGTCGAAGCCGCAGTCCTCAATGTGGCCGCGGGCGGTGCGAACGAAGTCGGGATCGAGCGCGGTTTCGAGTTCTTCCTCACCGACCTCAATCCGGGCGAGGCCGTCGTGGTCGCGCACGCGGAACTGCTCGAAGCCCCACGTCCGGAGGAGGCGCTCGGCCTTCTCAACGCGGGAGAGTCGTTCTTCGGTCACTTCGAGGCCGGTCGGAATCCGCGAGGAGAGACACGCCATCGAGGGCTTGTCGGCGACCGAAAGGTCGTACTCGCGAGCGATTTCCCGGACCTCCTCTTTCTCGATGCCGTGTTCCAGCAACGGCGAGTAGGCGTCCAGTTCCTCGACGGCACGCAGGCCAGGGCGGTGGCCCTCGCCCACGTCGGAGGCGTTCGTCCCGTCACACACCACGTCGATGTCGAGTTCACGGGCGCGGTCGTACATCGCGCCCAGTCGCATCGACCGGCAGTGGTAACACCGCATGTCGTCGTTCTGGATGAACTCCTCGCTGTCGAGTTCGGAGAACTCCACGATCTCGTGGCGGATGCCGATCTCCTCGGCGACACGGGTGGCGTCAGTAAGCTCGGCGGCGGGGAGCGTCTCAGACTTGGCAGTACAGGCGATGGCGTCGTCGCCGAGGGCGTCGTGCGCCAGTGCGGCGACAACACTCGAATCGACCCCACCGGAGAAGGCGATCAGCACGCCGTCTCGCGACTTGAGGTCTTCGCGGGCGGCCGCTAGCTTCTCCGACACAGCAGACATGGAACGTCTTTCTCGGTGGAGCGCAAAAACGCCTTCGCGTTCGGTGTTTGACTGACCGAACCGGAGCGGTATTGACCGCTCCGCTGCGCCGGAACCGCTGGCAACGGGTTTTTTCTCGCTGGCGTCGAATGGGCGGGCAGATGGAGCTCGAATCGGTTCCGGGCGTCGGGCCGAAGACAGCCGCGGCGCTCCGGGAACTAGACGACCCGGAGGCGGCACTCCGGGACGGCGACGTGGCGTCGCTCGCACGCGCACCGGGTATCAGCGAGGGTCGGGCCGCCCGCATCGCTCGCGGCGCGATCCGGGCCGAACACGACGACCCCGGTGGATTCACCGCGACGAAACGCGCCCGCGAGATCCACGAGGACGCACTGGCGCTGCTGACCGACCGGACGGTAACCGACTACGCCGCCAAGCGATTGGAGACGATCTACCCCAGTGGCGTCCGTAGCCGCATCGAGGAGGTCCGCTCGTTCGCCGAGTCGGCGATGACCCGCGAGCCTGACCCGGCAGTACTCGACGCCCTCTCGGCCGTCGAACCCCTGGCCGAACCCGGCGACGTGCGGGTCCGTGACCGCTGTCTGGCGACCCGCGACGCCGAGCGCTACGCCGACGCGCAGGCTGCGATCCCGGAAGTCAGCGTCGAAGTCGTCGACGACGCCCGTCAGCTGGCCGAACTCGCTCGCTCGTACTCGACGGTCGTCGCGCTGGACGAAGCCTTCGCCGGCGTCGACATCGAGGGCGACGTACGGGTAGAACCGAACGCGCTCGAAGAACCCGAATCGGTCGTTCCGGAACGCGTACTCACTTTCTTCGCCCGCAACCGCGACCGGATACGGGCCGCCGCTGAGGTTCACCGCGTCGCCGACCTCGACGCGCCGTGTGATTTGGAGACGCTCCTGTCGGCGCTCGATCAGCTCGACGAGGACGGGGGCGTCAGCGGCGACGAGGAACTCGACCGGCTCGCCACCGCTGTCGACGATCTCGACGCGGCGGTCTCAACCGCAGAAAGCGTCGCCAACGACCACCTCCGTGAGGCCATCGAGGAGCAGGACGTGACCATCGAAGGGACGGACCTGCTGTCGCTGGTCGAACGCGGGGCGGGCGTCGACTCGTTGCTCCAGCGGGAACTGGCCGACGAGTACGCCGCGGCCGTCGAGAAGGCCCGCGACCACCTCGTCGACGCGCTGGCGCTCCGGGATATGGAGGCGACGGCGCGCCGGGCCTTCCCCGACGAGCCCGCCTATCCCGTCGAACACAGCGAGGACGTCGTCGCCCGGCTCCGCGAGGAACTCACCGCGGCGCGCGACCAGCGTGCCACCCGCCGGAAGCGGGAGCTGGCCGACGACCTTGCCGAGATGCGCGACGACGCCGCGGCGCTGGTCGATGCTGCGCTGGAACTCGACGTGGAACTGGCGATCGCCCGCTTCGCCGATGATTTCGACTGCACGATGCCAGACGTTACCGAGTCTGAGGGGGTCGCCATTGAGGGCGGGCGCTCCCCGCTGCTCGATGTTCTCTTCGACGAGGTCGAGCCCGTCGACTACGCCGTCGAGGGCGTGACGGTCCTCTCGGGGGTCAACAGCGGTGGCAAGACCTCGACGCTGGACCTCGTGGCGCTGGTGACGACGCTGGCACATATGGGCCTGCCCGTTCCGGCCGAGTCGGCCCGCATCGGGCGGATCTCCGAACTCCACTACCACGCCAAAACCCAGGGGACGCTGGACGCCGGCGCGTTCGAGGCCACGCTCCGGGAGTTCGGCGATCTCGTCGCGGACGTGGACCACCGGTCGCCGACGGTAGCGGATGGGGACGGGACAGCGGCTGGCGACGATGCAACCGCGGACGGCGACGGGCCGGCGGCCGGGACCGACGACCGCCCGGTGATGGTGCTCGTCGACGAACTCGAATCGATAACCGAGCCGGGGGCCAGCGCGAAGATCATGGCCGGCATCCTCGAAGCGCTGGGCGAGCGCCAGGCCACGGCGATTTTCGTCTCCCACCTCGCACGCGACATCAGCGAGGCCGCCGAGACCGACATCAGCATCGACGGTATCGAGGCCAAGGGGCTGGAAAACGGCGAACTGCGCGTCGAGCGCTCGCCGGTCAAGGGAAAGCTCGCCCGCTCGACGCCGGAACTCATCGTCGAGAAGCTCGCCGACGATGGGACCGACGATGCCGATGGATTCTACAGCGACCTGCTCGGAAAGTTCGAGTAGTGACTGCCTGAGACGCACCGACCTGTCACTGTAGGTGAAGCTGTGGCAAATGGTTAAGTGGGCCGCGAAGCTCGGTGAAAGTGATGAGCGACGACCCCGAGGACCGGATGCTCGGCTGGGACGAGTCCGTCTTTCGGGACGAACACGTCTTCGAGATCGACTGGCTCCCGGAGACGTTCAAACACCGGGACACCCAGATGGAGACGCTGAAGTACGCGCTCCGGCCGGCCGTCCGGGGGTCGCGCCCGCTCAACGTCATCGCCCGCGGGCCGCCCGGCACGGGGAAGACGACAGCCGTCCAGATCCTGTTCGATGAACTCACCGCCCAGACGGATGTCAAAACCGTCCGGGTGAACTGCCAGATGGACTCGACGCGCTATGCCGTCTTCTCGCGGCTATTCGCCGAGATATTCGACTACGAACCGCCCTCCTCGGGCATCTCTTTCAAGAAGCTGTTTTCCCAGATTACCGATAAACTAGTCGAGGAAGACGAGGTGCTCGTCGTCGCTCTCGACGACGTGAACTACCTGTTCTACGAGAGCGAGGCCAGCGACACGCTGTATTCGCTGCTGCGTGCCCACGAGGCCCACTCCGGCGCGAAAATCGGTGTCATCTGCGTCTCCTCGGATCTTGAACTCGATGTCATCGACGCCCTCGATACACGCGTCCAGTCCGTATTTCGCCCGGAGGAGGTGTATTTCAACCCGTACGGACAGGCCGAAATCGCAGATATTCTGGGCGAGCGCGCCGACCGGGGGTTCAACGAAGGTGTCGTCGGGCCCACAGTGCTTGACCGCGTCGCCGAACTGACTGAGGAGCAGGGGGGTGACCTCCGGGTCGGCATCGACCTCCTGCGTCGGGCCGGAATGAACGCCGAGCGGCGCGCCTCCCGCTCCGTCGAACCCGAGGATGTCGAGGCGGCCTACGACAAGTCCAAGTACGTCCATCTCTCCCGCCGGCTGCGGGAGCTGTCGGACTCGGAAACCGCGCTCGTGGAGGTTATCGCCGCCCACGACGGCCAGCAGGCCGGCGACATCTACGACGCCTTCTCCGAGCAGACGGATCTGGGCTACACGCGATACTCCGAGATCATCAACAAGCTCGACCAGCTCGACATCATCGACGCCGACTACACAAATGTCGAGGGCCGTGGCCGCTCGCGGGAACTGACGCTCAACTACGACGCCGACGCGGTGCTGGAACGACTGTAATACGTCGTATTAAACCGTATTTGCTGGTGTACCGAAACGGCACTCCGTTACTCCATCTTCTCGAACGTCGTCTCGGCCCACTGGACGGCGTAGTCAGCGCCGTATTCCAGATAGGCGTCCGTGTCGAGCGCGGCAAACGGTGCGGGCAGGTCGAGTCCGTGCTTGACGCCGCTGCAGGCGAGTTCGGCGGCCGCGGCGAACTCCGTCTGGCCCTGTGCGATCTCGCTGGGGAGATCGTCGAGGCGGGGTTGCAGGCGTTCGCCGGCGTCGTCCCACGCCGCGTACAGATCCGGATAGTCGTCGGCCCAGTCGGTGAACTCCGCGCGGGCCTGCAGGCCCAGATACGCCGTGTACACCGCCGCTGCGAGTTGGTACCGGGCGTTCGAATCGAGGTGGTCTTCGGTGGCGGCCACGAAATCCGGATAGCGCTCGCCGAAGAAACCCAGAAAATGCTCGGGTTCGTCGAGGCTGACCTCGACGAGCGCCTCGGCGACGAGAAACGAGACGAAGTCGTCCGGCGACGTTTCCAGTCGCGGCTTGACGAACACGCAGGGTGGGACCGTCTGTCGCGTCCAGGCGACGCCGCCGTCGCCGGGCATCCCGATGGTGAGGCTGTTCCCGATGTACTCCTGTAGCACTTCTGGCGCTGTGGTCGGGAGCCACGCACCGTCGTAAGAAATCTGATCGAGGCTGTCGGTCACCAGCAGGAGTTCCTCGGCGACTGCGGGGTCCAGCGTCTCGAAGTCACGGTCGCAGTTCAATACGAGCGCCTTTGGGGCGTAGGCGTCACGTACGGCCGGCAGCTCGCCGGCCAGTGAGCGCTCGGTGAACATCTACGCCGAGAACAGGACGAGGTTGATGATGATGCCGACCGACAGTAGTGCCGACACGCCGATTGTTCCGAGGACAATTTTTGTGGCCTTGCTCATGCCAATGAGTATCTCGGGCCGGACATTAAAACTTGAGAAACGATTTTCGGGGTCCGAAGCGAGTATCGAGTATGCGTCGCGAACGCACTTCGACGGGGACTGCCTGGGAACAGCAGGTTGGCTACTCGCGAGCGATACGCACTGGCGATACCGTCCGTGTCGCCGGCACCATCGCCACGGATGACGATGGCGAGGTTGTCGCGCCGGGCGACCCCTACGAACAGACGAAACACGCGTTCGACATCGTCTCGGACGCACTGACAGCCCTCGACGCCGCCACCGAGGATGTCGTCCAGACCCGGATGTACGTCACCGACATCGACGATCAGGAACAGGTCGGCGAGGCCCACAGCGAGTTCTTCGAGGATGTCCGCCCCGTTGCGACGATGGTCGAGGTGAGCGGGCTGGCAACACCCGAGGCCGTCGTCGAGGTCGAAGCCGTTGCGCAGGTCGAGTGAAGCGGTCGACAGCGGGCCGGTGTGGCTGATAGCCTCCGGCGTCAGTCGTCGGCCGTACCGACGCCCGATCGTCTGGCCACGTCGCGCCACCCGCCGGACCAGAACCGGCCCGCGTTGACCGCGGCTTTCAGGTAGAAGTCGCCGACGAGCGCGGCGAAGATCGCCGGTAGTCCGAGTCCCAATCCCGGCGAGACGGCGATATTGAGGACCGGAACCGTCACGACAAACGACGACGGCAGGGCGAGGGCGGCGACGGGGAGCCGGTAACAGTAACCGCCCAGGAATGTCCCGTACAGCGGCCAGCGGGTGTCGCCGGCACCCCGAAGGCTGCCCCGCATCGTCCGGGAGATGGAGAAGCCGGCGACGAGCAGGCCGAACACCCGGACGAACGCCGCCGCCAGGTCGGGGTAGGCGGTCCCGAACAGGGCGACGATGGGGCGGGCAAACACCACGAGCAGGACCGCCGCGACGAGCTGGACGGCGAGCGCGACGCGAAGCGTCTGCCAGCCGTAGGCGGTCGCCTCTCCTTCGTCCCCAGCACCCAGCGACTGCCCGACCAGGGTTGACGCGGCGGTGGCGTACCCCCACGCCGGCATCAGCGCGAGTAGCATGACTCGGCGGCCGATTGCGTAGGCCGCGAGCGTTGGCGTCCCCAGCACGCCTAGGATGAACAGGAACGGGAAGCGGGCGAACGTCTGCAGTAGCCGCATTCCGGACAATGGTAGGGCGACGCGGACGATTTCGCGCATGAGGTCGACGCTGAACTGCGTCCCGCCGGGTCGGAGCGTGACGACGTAGCGCCCGGACAGCAACAGTCCGAGGAAAATCACTGCCGCGAGCGTGTTCGCGATGGCTGTCCCCCACGCCGCACCGGCGATGCCGAGTTCGGGGAACGGGCCGACGCCGAAGATGAGGACGGCGTTGAGTGCGACGTTCGTCGGCAGCGTAAGCAGGCGGACGTACATCGGCGTTCGGGTATCGGCGCTGCCCGCCAGCGCCCGGGCGGCGACCATGCTCCAGAACCGCGGGGCCAGCGACAGCATCACGATGGCGAGATACGTCGCGCCGAACCGGATCGTCGCCGCGTCGTCGGTGAGAATCCCTACCAGTAGCTCCGGATAGCGCCAACACAGCGCCGACAGCGGTAGGGAGACGAGCAACGCGAGCCACAGCGACTGCTTGACCGCGAGGTTCGCCCGTTCAGGCTGATCGGCCCCCTGCAACCGCGAGACGACGCTGATCGTCCCGGAGGAGACCGCCAGCGAGAGCCCGAATCCGACGAAGTAGTACTGGAAGCCGAGTTCGAGGCCGGCGATGGCCGCGTCACCGAGCGCCAGACCGACCATTAGAAAGTCGGCGAGGCGCAGGAGGATACGGAGGCCGCCCGTCACCATCACCGGCGCGGCGAGGTCGGTCGCGGCCGTCGCCTTCTTGCGGTCGACGAGGCCTGCACTGGCCAGCAATGCGGGGAACGCAGTCAGCAAGCGGCGGAGGGGGCCACCATTCGACATCGCTCTGATTTGAGGAGCCCAGCCCCCTGTGGGTTTCGGGACGAGGCCGGGGATTTTTGCCCCAAAGTGCCGACAACCCAGCATATGCCTCCCGTCGAAGTCGGTGAGACGTTCACCGAAACCCGGATGTTTCAGCCCGAAGACGTCGACCAGTTCGCTGCTCTTTCCGGAGACGACCAGCCCCGCCACACGGAGCCTGATGGAGACGGCCGGCGGATGGTCCAGGGGTTGCTCACCGCGTCACTGCTGACCAGCATCGGCGGTGATCTAGAAGTGCTTGCCTCGCGGATGGACCTGCAGTTCCAGCGTCCGGTGTACACCGGCGAGACGCTGGTCTGTGAACTAACTATTGTGAGCGCCGACCCAGATACCGATGGCGGCGTCGCCCTCGTCGGTGATGTGACCGTCCAGCGCGTCAATTGCGGCGATGACCCCGGTCAGGCCGACACAGCCGCGGCGAAGCAGGCTGACGGCGATACCGCCGGACCCGTCGTGCTTGAAGCGACCGTCGAGGGACTAATCAGGGAATGAGCTGTTCGCCGTCGTCGTCGTAAAGTGTGATAGCGTCGACCGGACAGGACCGGGCGGCGAACTTTGCGTCCAGTTCGGCGTCGTCGGGAACCTCCCGAACAAACACGTCTTCTTCCTGTTCCTCGCTGTCCGCCAGCACTGCTTTGCCGGCGTCCTCGTCGCGCTCGAAGGCGTCCCACTCCGCGACACACTGGAACATCCCGATACAGGTGTCGTAGTCGTACTCGACTCGCATACCTCGTGTTGGCCGCTCGTGTCCAAAGGCGTTCCCCTCGGTGCTCGATTCGCCTGCGGGTGGAAGCGGTTGCAGTGCGACAGTTTAAATCGGGGCAGGACCCAAGCGGGGTGTAATGGACGTTGCGGACCTGCCGGGCGTGCCCGAGTGGCTCCCGGACCACCTGCGCGACGACGGCATCGAGGAGCTGTACCCGCCACAGGCCGAAGCCGTCGAGGCCGGCGTCACCGAGGGGGAGAATCTGGTCGCATCGATTCCGACAGCGAGCGGAAAGACCCTCATCGCCGAGCTAGCGATGCTCTCCTCGGTCGCCCGCGGCGGCAAAGCGCTGTACATCGTTCCACTGCGAGCGCTGGCCAGCGAGAAGCAGGCCGACTTCGAGGAGTTCGAGCAGTACGGCCTCGACATCGGCGTCTCGACGGGGAACTACGAGTCCGAGGGGGGATGGCTCGCGGACAAGGACATCGTCGTCGCCACCAGCGAGAAGGTGGACTCGCTGGTCCGGAACGACGCGCCCTGGATCGAGGACCTCACCTGTGTCGTTACTGACGAGGTCCACCTCGTCGACGATGGCGAGCGGGGGCCGACACTGGAGGTGACCTTGGCGAAACTCCGCCGGCTCAATCCTGACTTGCAGACTGTCGCGCTGTCGGCGACTATCGGCAACGCCGAAGCGCTGGCGACGTGGCTTGATGCGGGGCTCGTCGACTCCGACTGGCGGCCCATCGACCTCCAGAAGGGGGTCCACTACGGGCAGGCGCTGCATCTCGAAGACGGGAGCCAGCAACGCCTCTCGGTGCAGAACAACGAGAAGCAGACGGCGGCTATCGTCCGCGACACGCTGGAGGACGACGGCTCGACGCTGGTGTTCGTCAACTCTCGGCGCAACGCCGAGGCGGCGGCGGGCCGACTGGCGAACACGGTTCGGCCACATCTCACTACCGAAGAGCGCGACCAACTGGCCGACATCGCCGAGGAGATCCGAGACGTGAGCGACACGGAGACGAGCGACGACCTCGCGGACGCTGTCGCCGACGGCGCGGCGTTTCACCACGCTGGCCTCTCGCGAGGCCACCGCGAACTTGTCGAGGACGCGTTCCGGGATCGGCTGGTGAAGGTCGTCTGTGCGACGCCGACGCTCGCGGCCGGGGTCAACACGCCCTCCCGGCGTGTCGTTGTCCGCGACTGGCGGCGCTACGACGGCTCGGCTGGCGGGATGGCCCCGCTGTCGGTGCTCGAAGTCCATCAGATGATGGGCCGGGCCGGCCGCCCGGGGCTCGACCCCTACGGCGAGGCGGTCCTCATCGCCTCAAGCCACGACGAAGTGGACGAACTGTTTGAGCGCTACGTCTGGGCCGACCCGGAGCCGGTTCGGTCGAAACTCGCGGCTGAACCGGCCCTGCGGACCCATATCCTCGCGACGGTCGCTTCTGGCTTCGCCCGCTCGCGCGAGGGACTGCTTGAGTTCCTCGAACAGACGCTGTACGCCAGCCAGACCGACGACAGCGGCCAGCTCGAACGCGTCGTCGACGACGTGCTCACGTACCTCCAGCGCAATGACTTCCTTGAAATCGAAGCTGGTGAACTCGACGCTACCTCGCTCGGTCACACCGTCTCGCGACTCTATCTGGACCCGATGAGCGCCGCCGAAATCGTCGACGGCCTGCGGGACTGGGAACGGGGTGCCAGCGATAGCACCTCGGCCAGCGGGTCGCCGGCTGAGACGCCCGCGGAACCGCCGGCTGACAGCGGCTTCACAACCGCCAGCGAACTCGCTGAGGACGCTGACGAGAGCGACGACGCTGACAGGGACCCGGACGACATCTCCGCACTGGGCCTGTACCATCTCGTCTCGCGGACGCCGGATATGTACCAGCTGTATCTCCGCTCGGGCGACCGCGAGGAGTACGAAATGGAGCTGTTCGAGCGCGAAGACGAACTGCTCGGACCCACCCCCTCGGAGTTCGAGGAGGGCCGCTTCGAGGACTGGCTCTCGGCGCTGAAGACCGCCCGCCTGCTCGAAGACTGGGCCACGGAGGTCGACGAGGCGACCATCACGGAGCGGTACGGCGTCGGCCCGGGCGACATCCGCGGAAAGGTCGAGACGGCCCAGTGGCTGCTTGGGGCCGCCGAATCGCTGGCCAGCGAGGTCGATCTGGATGCCGCCCGGGCCATCAGCGAGGCCCGCATCCGCGTCGAACATGGCGTTCGGGAAGAACTGGTCGACCTGGCCGGCGTCCGCGGTGTCGGCCGCAAGCGCGCCCGGCGGCTGTTCCAGGCCGGTATCACCGACCGTGCACAGCTCCGGGACGCCGACAAAGCCGTCGTGCTGGCGGCGCTCAGGGGTCGCCGGAAGACGGCCGAGAACGTACTGGAAAATGCCGGCCACCGGGACCCATCGATGGAGGGTGTCGAGCCCGCGCCCGACGTGTCTATCGACCTCGACGACGGTGCAGACGAGGACACGACCGCTGAATCGACAGCCAGCGATGACCAGTCCAGTCTGGGTGATTTCTAATGCAGGTCGTCGAAGGCACTGCTGAAATTGACGACGTGGGAACGTTCGTGGAGACGCTCAGTACAATCGGCGACCGCCACGGCGTCACGGTACAGGCGTTCGACGCCCGCTACGTCGTAGACCGCGCACATCTCGAACTGGCCGTCGAACTCGCAACACGGGCTCACGACCGGGGCGACGCCATCGCCGAGGACTTCGGCGTCGAAATCCTGCTGTACGCGGCCGGCCGCCGGCAGATCAACCGCGCGCTGACGATGGGTGTCAGCGAAGGGAGCTGCCCTGTCGTCGCTGTCGTTCTCGACACTGAGGGGGACGGTTCTCACGCAGGAACGGAGCGGAAAGCCAGCGTCGAGGCAGCCATAGACGACGTTCGCGACCACCTCGACTCCGAACCGACGCTTGGCGAGTATGACGCCGACCGCGTCCGGTCGTTCTTTGACGTGACGGACACCGAACTCACCGCGACGGCCGGCGGGCTTCCTGACGCCGTCCGGGAGCGCGTCGCGTTGCTCCCGGTCGAAAAGTAGTGATAGTATTTTTGACGACGGCTGTGTTAGTAACACACATGGACCCACAGCGGACGGCACGGCAGCGGGCCAGCGAGCGTGCCCGCCGGGTTGAGGCGACGGTCGACCGCACCACCGGTGGGGCCGCGTACCCGGTCCGCGTGGAGGAACTGGCAGACGAGTACGGCAGCGCTGACCCGCCCGCCGAGGACCTCTCCGCCGCAATCGAGCGCAGCACCGACGGGGAGTTCGACTCACCGACGGAGGTCCGGGCGGCCATCCAGCAGGTGACACCGCAGGACAGCGCCAGTACTGAGGCAACGTTCGACGAGCGCGAGCAGTCGTGACCGCGCTGGAGACGCCGCTGCAGATCGGCGGTGTCGAGGTCCCCAACCGGCTGTATCGCGCACCGGTACTGGAGTGTGCCGGCAACGGTGAGGCCGCTGTCGACACACTCATCGACGAACTCGAACCGACAGCAGCCTCCGGTGTCGGTCTCCTCTTCCAGGGGGCGAGCATCGTCACTGACCGCGGCGGCTGTGCCGCGCCGAACATGACACGGGTTCACGACCCGGCCTTCGTCGAGCGGCTCGAACGGCTCACTGGGGCGATTCACGACCACGGCGGCCGGGTCTTTCTCCAACTGGCCCACGGTGGCCTCCGGAGTATGGCGACGTGGCATGCCGGATACCGCGAGAACCATCCGGACCAGCGCCAGCTTGCCGTCAGCCGTCCGCCGTGGCAGCTCCGGGCGCTGGACCGAGCTGGGCTGATTTCGCTCCAGCCGGATGTGCTCTCGACGGATGAAGTGTGGGACATAGCCGAGCAGTTCGGGCGCTGTGCCGGCTACGCCGTCGACGCGGGCTACGACGGCATCCACCTCTCGGCGGCGAACATGAGCCTGATCCAGCAGTTCCTCTCGCCGTTCTACAACCGTCGGAACGACGAGTTCGGCGACGGCGTCCGGTTCCTCGAAGCAATCCACGACGCCGTCCGAGAACACGCCGGCGACGTGCCGCTGGTCACGAAGGTACCAGCCGAGACCGCTGCGCCGAGTTTCGTTCGACGGCATCTTTCCCGAGCGGACGGTCTGGCCATCGCTGAGCGGGCGGCGGCCATCGGCTACGACGGCCTCGTCCCGGTCGAGGTGTCCCCGTTCTGGGACATGAGCATCGTCCGCGGCGCGTTCCCGGAACGAGCCTGGGACGCGAGCGACCTGCAGGACGACTACGCGGCGGTCTTCGGTAGCCGACTACGAGCGCGTGCTGTCCGGTTGCTCAATCGACTGCAGGCCCGTCGGTTCAGCCGCGACCCGGGCTGGAACGCCGACTTCTGTCGGGCAGTCCGTGAGCGCGTGGATGTACCGGTCCTGCTGGAAGGCGGGCTGCGAACGCGTGCCGATTGCGACCGGTATCTCGGCGCGACCGGGGCCGTGCCCGCCGCCGATGCGGTCGGGATGGCCCGCCCCTTCTACGCGGAGCCGCGGCTCGGTGCGCGCCTGCTCGATGGTGCGGACGCGCTGTGTGAGAGCTGTAACAACTGTACTGTGCCGCAAGTCACCGGTGAACCGGGCCGCTGCCGGACGCCGGCTGTCGTCCGCGAGCAGGCCCGAATCCGGCGGGATGGTGCCTACGAGCGAACCGAGTGACCGCCCTTGGATACCGCGGTCGTCGTCACTGAGCGGATACAAAGGCTCATACGCGCTCGGTCCCGAACGAACGCCGATGACTACAGGGATTTCGTCCGAACGCGTCGAGCTGTCAGTCGACGGCGCGGACGTCGATATTCACTACCGGACCGGCGGCGAGGGGCCGCCGATGGTGTTTCTCCACGGTATCGGGCTTGACGCCGCGACCGTCTCGTGGCGACACGCACTGCCCGCACTCGCACCGGAGCGAACGGTGTATGCGCTCGATCTGCCGGGTCACGGCGACAGCGACAAACCGGATTGCGCGTACACGACCGACTACTACCTTGAGACGCTGTCCGCGTTCATCGATGCGCTCGGCATCGAGGAGCCCGCGCTGGCCGGCCTCTCGATGGGTGGTGCAATCGCACTCGGCCACGCGCTCGATGGCGGCCCCGTCGAGCGGCTGGTATTGGTCGACAGTTATGGCCTGGGAGCCGACGCCTACTGGCGCACGGCAGCCAGCAGCGTCTTGCAGACACCGATACTCGGCAATATGCTCTGGCAGGGCGTCGGATCGTCCCAGTCGGCGATCAGAAACAGTCTCCGAAGCATGGGTCCCGGAGAGCCGCCCCAGCAACTGGTCGAGGATGTCGACAGCGCCGTCGACCGACAGACCGTCCGGGCGATGCGGCGCTGGCAGCGCAGCGAGTTCCGGTGGTGTGGCTTCCGAACTGATTACTCCGACCGGTTAGCTGAGATAGACGTGCCGACGATGCTGATTCACGGGGCCGTCGACCCACTGCTCCCCCGTCGGTGGTCCGAGCAGGCGGCTGGAACGGTTACCGATAGCACGCTGAAAATCTTCGAGAACTGCGGGCACTGTCCGCCGCGGGAACACCCCGACCGTTTCAACCGAGCGGTGCGAGCGTTCTGCTGAGTTATTCCGGCAGTTCGTCGATGAGGACGACCGCTTCGCCGTCGATGACGACTTCGTCGTCAACGAGGACGCGTGTGGTCAGCCGGTACTGTTCGTCCCCGAGGTCCTCGACGATTTCACATTCGGCAGTGAGCCGGTCGCCGATACGGACCGGGTTGTGGAACTCTAGATCCTGCGAGAGATAGATAGTCAGCCCCGGCAGCCGTGCCAGCGCCGCGCTGATGAGGCTCCCGACAAGTGTCCCATGGGCGATACGGCCGCGGAAGCGTGTCTGCTCCGCGAACTCGTCGTCCAAGTGAAGCGGGTTCGTGTCGCCGCTCGCGGCAGCGAACTGTCGCACGTCGTTTTCCGAGATCGTCTTCGTGAAATCGACGTGGTCGCCGACGCCGAGGCGGCCCGGGTGGTCTTCGGAGATCGAGACGTGCCATTCGGGGAGGTCTTCGTCCGGTTCGATACGGTCTGCGGGCGTTACGCCGTCTTCGTCCTCCTGCTGGACGCCGAACGCGGCGAACGCTGCCCGGTTAGCTGCGACGACGCTGTTGAACATATGTGACGATGTTTCAGTCCATGTGTCTAACAGCGGGTTCCGTGGCGATTCAGAACTCATCTGTTCTGGTAGTTTATTGGTCGGAGTATTAAACCTTGGTGTTGGTTTCGCCTCAGCTGTCGGTAAACGCCGTCTAACGGGCGTCAGACGCGTATTTGGGGTTCCGGTTACCGATGCTGCAGGGCGTAGCACGTTCCTCGACGCTCCTGAACCGCTAATACCATCCTCTACCATTCAATGGTACTCAATGGTTTTTGGCGGAAGCTTTATATTGTTGAGGAGAGTACATGTAGTTGACCGATGGCCGACGAGGATGATGGCCTGATGTGGCCTCCGATGTTCAAGGGGATGCAACAGGCGAGCGAGAACGCGATGGAACAGCAACAGCAGCTGATGAAACAGATGTTCGCCAACGGTGGCATGCCGAGTTTCGATATGAATCAGCTCGGTGCCATGAGTCAGATGGCGACGTTCAAGACCCGCGTGCAGAGCGGGGGTCGGATCAGCATCCCCGATGCGGAGCGAGAGGCGCTGGGCATCGACGAAGGCGATATCGTTCAAGCCGTCGTCCTCCCGGTCACTAACAACAGCGAGTAATCCAACAATGGTAGACTACACAACCCCCGTCACGACAGCGTTCGAGATGCAGCGTGCGACGATCGAGCAGAGCCAGAAGGCGCTCGAACAGAGCGTTTCCTTCCAGCAGAACGTCAACAACGCGGTTATTGACAGCCTCGACACACAGGAGTCGGCACAGCGCCGCGGTGTCGAGCTCCAGCAGACCGCGTTCCACAGCTACCTCGACGCGATGGCGTCGACGATGCCCGGCATGACCGAAACTGTCGAGCAGATCCGCGAGACCGTCGACGAGCAGTTCGACTTCCTGCTCGAGAACCACGCCGAACTGTTCGACAACATGGAAACGGAGCTCGAAGAGGGCGTCGACACCTACGACGAGATGACTGACGAGTACGTCGCCGCCGTCAACGACCAGGTCGACATGCTCGTCGAGGCCCACGAGGAACTCGAAGCGCAGTCCGTCGAGGCCGCCGAGCAGTTCGGCGAGCAGCTCGAAGAAGTGCAGGAGCAGGTCGAGGAAATCCAGGAGCAGGTCGAGGAAGTGCAGGCCGAAGCTGCCGACGCTGTCGACGTCGAAGCGTAAGAACGACAGTCGGTTTTTTTGTGCGCCCGCCGCCGAGGTACTATTATGAGTAACACAAACGACATTCAGGAGGAATGGACGGAGATGGTTGAGGAGATGAACAACGCGGTCGCTGACTCGATGGAGCAGAACATGAAGGCTCAGGCAGCCTTCGTGGAGTCGTGGGCCGATGCCGTCGAAGATACGATCCCGGAGCAGGAGGACCTTGCCGACGGGATGGACGGGTACAACCGCGCCTACGAGGAGTGGATGGACGCCGCCGAGCAGATGGTCGAACGCTCGACCGACGCCGCTCGGGGCGAAGACGTCGACCCCGCCGAATTCCGTGACATCTGGCTGCAGTCCGCCAACGAGGCGTTCAAACACGTTATGGGCACCTCGGCCTTCGCGGCCGCGAACGGCCAGCTCGTCGAGTCGATGATGGAGATGCAACAGGAAGCAGACGACCTGAGCCAGGACACGCTGGAACAGCTCGGCTTCCCGACGCGGGACGATGTCGACGAGATCGGCGAGCGACTCATCGAGCTTGAGCGCCGCCAGCACGCGGTCGAACAGAAGCTCGACCGCGTCCTCGAACACTTAGAAGAGTAATCATGTCAAGCAATCCCTTCAATCCGTTCGAGGCCGCGCTCAACTGGCAGCGCAAGACACTGGAGAACATGACTGACGCTGCCGAGACCAGTCAGATCGCCGACGAGCGACTGGAACTGCTGGAGTCCGTCGAAGTCGGCCAGACGCCGAGTAACGTCGTGTACGAGGAGAACAAGCTCGAACTCCTCCATTACGACGCCGAGGCTGCCGGCATCGAGGTACCCGAAGAGGAGAAGGAGGACGTGCCGATCCTCATCGTCTACGCCCTCATCAACCGGCCGTACATCCTTGACCTGCAAGAGGAGCGGTCGGTCGTCCGACGCCTGCTTGAGGCGGGCCACGACGTGTACCTCATCGACTGGAACGAGCCCTCGCGGCTTGACCAGCATCTCACCCTCGACGACTACGTCAACCGCTATATGGACAACTGCGTCGACGTGGTCCGCGAGCGCTCCGGGCAGGACGCGATCAACATCCTCGGCTACTGTATGGGCGGGACGATGTCGGTAATGTACACCGCGCTCCACAAAGAGAAGGTCAATACTCTGGGCCTGATGGCCGCTGGGCTGTGCTTCGACCACACCGGCGGCGTCCTCGAAGAGTGGGGCTCCGAGGAGTACTACTCCCCGCAGGACGTCGTCGACACGTTCGGCAACGTCCCCTCCGATATGCTTGACATCGGCTTCGCGCTGATGGACCCTGTCGAGAACTACGTCACGAAGTACATCCGGTTCTCGGAGAACATGGAGAACGAAGGCTTCGTCGAGAACTTCGGCCGGATGGAGAAGTGGCTCGGCGATGGTATCGACGTAGCCGGCGAGGCTTACGTTCAGTTCCTCGAAGACGTGTACCAGGACAACAAGCTCTATCGGAACGAACTGGAACTCGACGGCAAGCACGTCGACCTGGACAACATCGACATGCCTGTCCTCCAGCTCATGGGTGAATACGACCACCTCATTCCGCCGGAGGCCTCCAAGCCGTTCAACGACGTCATCGCCAGCAACGACACGCGTACCATCGAGTTCTCGACGGGCCACATCGGACTCTCCGTCTCGTCGTCGACTCACGCCGACCTCTGGCCCGAGGTCGCCGAGTGGTACTCGGAGCGCAGCAAAGGGGGCGAGGAAGTCGACATCGAGGTCGAATCCCCCGAAGCGGCTGCAGACGACGCGGTAGACCAGTCGGAACCCACCGAGATCGACGTCGACGCGACTGACGATGTCGATGCCGACGCTACTGAGAACGAAGACGACGCGACTGACGGACCTGCCGATGTGGATAGCGTCTCCGGTATCGGCCCGACCTACGCCGACCGTCTGCACGACGCCGGCATCCACAGCGTTGCGGACCTGGCTGACTACGACGCGGCTGAACTGGCTGACATCGCCGAGACCACCGAATCCCGCGCGCAGGACTGGCTCGACCAGCTGTAATCCGGCGCTGTTTTTCTGTTTCCCGCTGCACGAGTAGCTATGCGCGTTTCCGTCATCGGCGGCTCGACAGTTACCGACGAACAGTACCAGCAGGCACGGGAGGTCGGGCGGCGACTCGGTGAGCATGGCCACGATGTCGTCTGTGGCGGCCTCACTGGCGTGATGGAGGCGGCCTGTCGGGGTGCGAGCGAGGCCGGCGGTCACACTGTCGGTATCCTCCCTGGTGAGCGCCGGGCCGCTGCAAACGACTACGTCGAGACTGCTATTGCGACGGGACTCGGAAACGCTCGCAACGTCCTCGTCGTGATGAACGGCGCGGCCGTCATCGCTATCGACGGCGGCACCGGGACGCTCTCGGAACTCGGCCACGCCCTCGACATAGACCGACCGGTCGCCGGGCTCGGAACCCACCGCCTCGATAGCGTGGCCGGCGGCGACGCCATCGAACACGTCGACACCCCTGCTGAGGCCGTCGAACACGTCGAGTCAGCCGTGCAGTAGCCGCCGTTTCAGTCGAGTAGCCGTCTCAGCACCGCTGCAACAACGAGGTTCCCAACGCCAAGCAGCCTGACCCGGCGACGGGCCCCGTCCTGCGGCGTGAACTCCACCGACAGTGCCCAGCGATAGCCCAGCCGTGCCAGCGACAGTAACAGCCCCGGAACAAGCAGATGAAGCACGCCAGCCAACGCCGTTCCAGTCCATAGCAGCCGCCGTTCGGTCCGCGTCAGGTCCATACCGACTCAAGGGAGTGCGTCGGTTTGACCGTGGCGTCTACTTCGTGATAGTAGGATTCTTGGGGGCGAGACGGCGTTCACCGCGGCCACGCTATCGGCATAGTGTCGTTATCCACCTATACTGAAAACAAAAATAGAGAATCGCACCGATTCTTCACGAGGTCGACGGGCGAGGCAGGCATCCGCGGCCGAAGGCCGCGGTTCTCGGAATCGCCGCTTTGCGGCGATTCCGCCTTTTTCGCCCACGTTTTTGCGCGGGGGTTGAGGGCGCGAAGCGCCCGAGGCCCCTGCACAAAAAGGTGGCTTACATCATGCCGCCCATACCGCCGCCCATACCGCCCATGCCGCCGCCCATGCCGCCGGGCGCGCCGCCTGGGCCGCCAGGTCCGCCTTCGTCCTCGTCGTCGTCGCCCTGGCCACCCTTGAGGTCGCCAGCAGCAATGACGTCATCGATGCGGAGGATCATGACGGCTGCTTCGGTTGCGCTTTCGACGGCCTGGGTCTTGACACGGAGAGGCTCGACGACGCCGTCCTCTTCCATGTCGACGACCTCGCCAGTGTAGGCATCAAGCCCGGAGGTGACTGCGCCACCGTCGTGCTTGCTGCGGAGGTCGACCAGCGAGTCGATCGGGTCGAGACCGGCGTTCTCGGCGAGGGTGCGCGGGATGACGTCGATGGCGTCGGCGAACGCTTCGACGGCGAGCTGTTCGCGGCCACCGACGGAGTCGGCGTGGTCGCGCAGGCCGAGTGCGAGCTGCGTCTCGGGGGCACCGCCGCCGGGCAGGACCTTGCCGTCCTCCAGCGTGGCGGCGACGACGCCGAGCGAGTCCTCGATGGCGCGCTCGACTTCGTCGACGACGTGTTCGGTGCCGCCGCGGAGGATCATCGTGACAGCGCGGGCGTCCTCGACGTCCTCGACGAAGATGCGCTCGTCGCCAGCGATGTCCTTCTGGGCAACGGAGCCGGCGAAGCCGAGGTCGTCGGCTTCGATGTCGTCGATGTTCGAGATGATGCGCGCGCCGGTCGAGCGCGAAAGGGCCTCGATGTCGGACTTCTTGGCGCGGCGAACAGCGAGAATACCTTCCTGGGCGAGGTAGTGCTGGGCCATGTCGTCGATGCCCTTCTGGCAGAAGACGACGTCAGCACCGGCTTCTTTGAGCTTGTCGACCATCTCCTTGAGCTGTTCCTCTTCCTGGTCGAGGAACTGCTGGAGCTGGTCGGGGTCAGTGACGTTGACTTCGGTGTCGAGCTCCGTTTCCGGAACTTCGATGGCCGTGTCGAGCAGGGCAACGTCGGCGTCCTCGACGGCGAACGGCATGTTGTCGTGGACGCGTTCCTTGTCGACGATGACGCCTTCGACGAGTTCGGACTCGTCGGTTGCGCCGCCGACGACGGTTTCGATCTGGATGTTGTCGGTGTCGACGCTGCCGTCGTCGTCGACGACGGACTGTGCGGCGCGGACGACGAGCTCGGCGAGGACGTCCTTGGAGGACTCCGCGCCCTTGCCGGTCATCGCGGTCGCGGCGACCTTTTCGAGGGTCTCCGTGTCGTCGGCGTCGACGTCGATGGCGTTGTCTTCGAGGATTTCCTTGGCCTTCTCGGCGGCCTGGCGGTACCCCTGAGCCAGGATGCTAGCGTGGATGTCCTGGTCGAGGAGTTCCTCGGCCTTCGAGAGGAGCTCGCCGGCCATGACGACCGCCGTGGTCGTGCCGTCGCCCACTTCGTCTTCCTGGGTCTGGGCGACCTCGACGATCATGTTGGCGGCGGGGTGCTCGATGTCCATCTCGTCGAGGATGGTGACGCCGTCGTTCGTGACGACGACCGAGCCCGAGTTGTCGACGAGCATCTTGTCCATGCCCTTCGGACCCAGTGTCGTCCGAACGGCCTCGGCGACGGCCGTCCCGGCCGTGATGTTCATCGACTGCGCGTCCTTTCCGGATGTCCGCTGGGACTCCTCGGAAAGTACAATCATGGGCTGGTTGCCCATCTGCTGTTGAGCCATAGTCAAACGATGATTGAATGTGATTCTATATAAATGCTGTGGTCACAGCCGCCATATCGCCTTACTGCATGCCACACTCGACGGTGTGATACTACCTAACGTGGGTGGTTTATATACCCACTCAGGAACGCTCAGCGGCCCATTCCGAACCGCCGGTGGCGCAACTCCGGCGTAATCTGGATGCGGGAGATGTCCTGTCCGGTCCGGTACCAGACGAACGCCGCCCTTGTGAACAGTTCGCGACACTCGATGCGGACTTCCCGGGGATTGCCCTCCGTCCGCTCGTGGATATCTTCGATTGCGGCCCGGGTGAACAGATCCGGGGCCTGCCCCTCGTACGGTTCGTCTCGGAAGTACGCCAGCGAGCGGGCGGCGTACTCGGCCACGTCGTCCGGCGAGAACGGGTCGATGCCCTCGTAGTACCGCAGTCGGGAGTCGAGCGTTCCGCGGATCTCGGCGACGCGCCGTTTCCCCTCCGGTGTCCCGGTGAGGAACAGCCGAACGCCGGCGTCGCCGGCCACCTGCAGCGGCGACAGCAGGTCCGCCTCAAGCACCTCGATCTCGTCGACGACCAGCAGGAGCGTTTTCTCGTCCTCGCGCACGCGACGGACGATCTCGTGGACGGCGTCTTTCGCCTCTGCAGTCGCCCACGGAATTCCGTCACGGACCTGTGAGTAGTTGCGCTGGTCGATGGAGTAGCCCGCGGCGTAGGCGGCTGTCAGCACCGTCTGGTACAGTTTTCGGGGCGTCGTCTCACGGGGGTTATCGAGGTGCGTGATGACAAAGCCCTCGTGCTTCGAGAGGTCCCGCAGCACGATTTCACGGAACGCCGTCTTTCCCGTGCCGTAGGGACTCACTAACCCGATGTGCTGGTCTTGGAGGAGCCACGACGTGACCTGATTCAGCATCTCGGTGTCGTGGCGGACGTACAGCGGCTCGGGCATGTGGTCCAGCCCGGCTTCCTCGGTAAACGGGAGGTCTGTCACGGTGTCGGCAGTGCCGCCCAGCGCCTCGCCGAAGGCCAGCAGCCGCTGTTCGACCTCTTCCAACTGGTCCAGCAGGACGCCAGCAGTGGCGCTCTCGGCACGGTCCTCCTCTTCGGACCGGAGCGATTCGAGCCGGTCCATCACCTCCGAGACCGACTGCCCCGAACCGCTGGTCTTCGGTTGCTCTGTGTCGTCCACCACGGCTATCTCTCTCAGCCTTGCCGGTCCGGCGCGTTATATGTTACGCCCCGAATTTCGGGGAAGATAACGCGACTTACTGTGTTAGAACGGGAGCGGGAACGGAACCGAGCCGTAGGCGTACCCTTCCATGCTGCCGTCCGGGCGAGCACGGAACACGATAGTCGGCGAGTACCCCACATCCGGCTGTTCGCCGTAGACTCGCCGCCAGTCGTCGTCCGGGAAAGAACTGCAGTCGACCACGAGGACCGCACCGGGGTGGGCTGCTAGCTGGTCGCGTGTCTTCGCGTCGCCGGACGCCTTCACCGCGCCGACGGCAGTGTCGACCTGCCGTCGGGACGGCGGCCGGGGGCGCGTGACCTCGACGAGTGTGTCTTCGACCCGGAAGTCGACGGAGTGGCCCGAGTCCAGTTCGACTTCGGGGGTGATGTCGTTGCCCGCGTCGACGAGCAGTTTGGCGACGTTGAACTCGCCCATCGTCGCCCGCATCCGCGAGAGGTCAAAGCCCTCGCTGGTCCCGAGTTTGCTCGCCATCGTGTAGCGATAGTCATCCAGTGCGCCGGTCGCCAGGAAGTCGTCGTAGAACGCCAGCCCGTTCGCTCGATCGGCGTCGGGAAAGCCGCCGGCGTGCTCCCGGAAGAACCTCCGTGTCGACTCCCGGCCGTCCTTGGAGAGAAACACGGGCAAGAAAAAGTGCGCCAGCGCCTCGTACTCGGTGAGCCACGGGTCTTCCACCTCTAGCTGGGCGAACAGTTCGCGCTGGACCCACTCGCTAATCTCGTCGGGCACCTCGTCGAACGTGTACTTCTCCGTCCGCCACAGTGTCTCCGGTGTCTCCGTATTTCCGACCCAGTACGCCCGCTGGCCGTTCCAGCAAAACAGCGCCAGATCGCCGTTGTCCATCTCCAGTCGGCGGGCGGCCCAGCCCTCCGGCGGAGCGAACCACGGGCCGTTCATCGTCGCACCGAATGTGTTCTGCAGCGGTGTCAGCAGGTCCGTCCGGACCCGCTTTTCGCTCCATCGCTCGTTCGACTGTCGCAGACGTAAGGGACCAGCCACAGCGTTGTGTAGATGGTCAGTGGTCTTGGGCGTTCCGCCCTGTCGAAACACCCTCTTTTGGACCGTTCGGCTGCTCTGTTGCCCGTGTGGTACGGTTTCTGTGACCACCGTTACATTGATAGTCACTACCAGCCAATTTTCACCGTGGTAACCTATGTCGATGGGAGCGTACGACGACGACGAACACGAACGCCGTGAACGCAAGAACAGCGAGGTCGAACTGTCGGAAGACGACGACCGGAGTACATACCACGGGAGCGTCGACTACGACGGTGACGAGTCGACAGAAGAGTTGCTCGACCAGTTCAAGCAGATTAACTCCGACTGACTGCGGTCGTTCTCGACCGGTAGCGCAATAGTCCGACAGAGACGGCTGTCACGGCAGTCACGGCTATCACATGGCCGACCAGCGCCGCGAGCAGCACCGGCTGGTCGAGCACGAACGGCACGAGCACGAGCTGGAGGACGCCAAAGCCCCATATCTCTAGATCGGCCCGCATGAACACCCGCGCTGTCTCGGGATCGAACCGGTAGCGAGCCGACCGCCACAGGCCCGTGACGCTGGCCCACCAGCCCGTCCCGATGCGGTAACTCACGTCCCAGAGGATGAGTAGCGTCAGGTATACGACCAGTACCGGCGGCTCCGACCCGAACAGTCGGTTGAGCAGTGGCATCGAGCTGACCTGCGGGTCGAACACGAACAGATGTGTGAGCAGGGCGATGTACGCGAGGACGGACAACACGACTTCCACGTTCGAGGCGAACAGCAGCGCACGGTAAGTCGGTGGCACGTCGATACGGCGGATGAGCGTGCTGATACGGAGCATCTCCGCGCTTCCGATGGTCGCGACGAACACGACGACCGTTCCGGCGATTGCGGCGCTCCAGACCTCGTAGTACCACGACAGGGCGACGATGGCAACCTCGAAGACGAGTAGTTGAATCGCCATCGCGGCCCACGTCGGGAGCCGAATCCCCGGCAATGCGCCGATAATACTCTCGTACACCCACGTCTCGCCGTACTCGGGTCGAGCGCTATCACCGCTCATCTGCCGGCACCACCCGTGGCCGCGGCCGCCTGTGCCGCATCTCGACTCCGCGGTTCGCTGAGGGCCAGCCTGACCGCATCTGCGAACGATGTCGGGTCAACGGTGAACTCTGTCTGAGCCGCCTCGGTGTCTGCGACCACCGGCGTCTTCAGGCCGTGGATGAGCGGGCGGGCGACGCTCGAGGGCACGTCGGTCATGAGGGCGACCCAGTACGCCGACAGCTTCGGTGTCAACACCGGTATCGGCACGATTGTCGGCTCACCGGTCCCCATGAGTCGGCCCGTCCGTTTCAGGATCTCAGCGTATGTCAGTACCTCTGGCCCGCCGATCTCGTAGGTTTCGCCGGCCGTTTCCGGCTTATCGAGCACATCGACCAGATACGAGATGACGTCGTCAATCGCGATCGGATGACAGTCTGTCCGCACCCAGCGCGGCGTCAGCATCACGGGCAATCGCGTTGTTAGCTCGCGTATCATCCGGAAGCTCGCCGAACCCGCGCCGATGATGATAGCCGCCCGGAACGTCGTCAGGTCGTATTCGCCGTCCCGGAGAATGAATTCGACCTCACGGCGCGACCGGAGGTGTTCCGACAGCGTCTCGTCGTCCTCGCCGAGGCCGCCGAGGTAGACGACCCGGTCGACGCCGGCCTCGTCAGCGGCTCGACGGAAGTTCCGCGCCGCCCGCCGGTCCCGCTCGGCGTAGTCGCTTCCGGCACGCATCGAATGGACCAGATAGTACGCGGCGTCGACGCCGTCGAGACCGGCGTCGAAACTGCCTGCATCGAGCAGGTCACCTGTCACCACGTCGACGCCGTCGGGTGAGTCGTACCCGCTCGGGTCGCGAACAAGGGCGCGAACGCTGTGACCGGCCGCGAGGAGCGCCGGGACGAGATGGCTCCCGACAAACCCTGTCGCACCGGTCACGAGCACGTGCATACCCTTCCTGCAGGACGGGACGAGGTTAAAACCGTGGTCTGTTCGTGTCGCCTCTCAGGACTGTCGAACGAGCGGCTCGTACCAGTCGCGGTTGTCGCGGTACCAGTCGATGAACTTCGAGACACCCTCCCGGATAGTGTGGTCCGGGTCGTAGCCGAGCAGTTCCTCGGCCCGGTCGGTCGCGGCGTGGGTGTGTTCGGCGTCGGCGTCGTGGCGTTCCTCGTAGACTAGATCGAGGTCCGGGTTGATCTGGTCGCGGATCTCCGTCGCGAGCGTCTTGATCTCGATGTTGTCTGTCGACCCGATGTTGATCGCCTGCCCGTCGGCGGCGTCCTCGTGCAGCAGCGTCATGTTCGCGTCGATGACGTCCTCGATGTAGGTGAAATCGCGTGTCTGCGTCCCGTCGCCGTAGATGACCGGCGGCTCGCCGTTGTGACACCGGGAGACGAAGTTCGAGATGGCCATGTTCGGGCGCATCCGGGGGCCGTAGACGGTGAAATAGCGAAGAGCTACGGTAGAGAGGTCGTACACCTCGCTGTAAGCGCAGGCGTACCGCTCGGCGGCGAGCTTCGACGCGCCGTAGGGCGAAACGGGCGTCGTGGGATGTTGCTCGTCGTAGGGCAGGTACTGTGGCTTCCCGTAGACAGAGGAAGAGGATGCCATCACAAACCGCTCGATACCTTCGTCGCGGCAGGCGTCGAGGAGGTTCAGCGTGCCGTCGACGTTGACCTCGTCATACTTGCGCGGGTTCTTGACGCTCGGTCGGACGCCAGCCTGGGCGGCCTGATGATAGACGTAGTCGGCGTCGGCGACGAGGTCCGTCACCAGCTCTGCGTCACGCACGTCGCCCTCGACGAACTCGTAGCTTCCGTCGCTGTTCCGGGCGGCCTCCCGCCCCGCTTCGACGTTATGATGCTTGATATCCAGATCGTAGAACGGGTCGCGGTTGTCGAGCACGACGACATCGTGGCTGTCGGCGGCGAACCGCTGTGCCAGGTGACCGCCGATGAACCCGGCACCCCCTGTGACCAGTATTTGCATTATCTGGATGGTGCCCACCGGACGACAAAAGTATGTCGAGAGTTAATCACGCTGACCTGTTCGAAGGGGCCAGCTACCTTGAAGTGTATACAGCGTATAAATCTCGGGTAATGGCCTCCAGAGCCTGCGACGGGTGCGATACGAACGTTTCGATAGCCGGCGGCATCGCTAACATCTGGTCGCAGGAGTCCAGACCGACCGAAGGTATTGTCCTCGAACTCGCCGACGACACGGAGCATTTCCTCTGTTATGACTGCATCGACCAGCTGCCCGACGACCGGGACGTGACGGCGGCCGACGTGGCTGCACTCTCCGGACAGTCTGACGACTGATCGTTGTTTTCTTCTCCGAGTTACTACGAACCGGACGCTGTCGCTATTCGAGTAGTCTGATAAAACAAAGTGTCAGATGTGGTCGCCCGAAGACGACCGGAAATCTGCCTTAGTTGCGGACGACGTTCGTCGCGCGGGGGCCTTTGTCGGCCTGTTCGATGTCGAATTCGATCTCCTCGCCTTCTTCGAGGTCAGGGCCGCCAACGTCTTCCATGTGGAAGAAAACGTCATCGTCCGCGTCCTCAGTCGAGATGAAACCGTAACCGCCTGTGTCGTTGAAGAAATCAACCTTACCGTTTGCCATTGCAAATATACGTACAGGGGGTATATGTATAAGCGTTCCGAGGGTGCAAGTACCACGACCGCGTGCATGTGAACACGACTCACTCCGACACCTCGACTGACTACTGACGCACATCCGACGACAGGAAAGGTTTAGGCCGCCTCGTCCGTTGCCTTCTCGCGTGTACCCCGCACGGATTACCGACGAGTTTCCGGCCCCATCCTACCGGGGCAACCAGAAGCAGGCTCTGGCTGACATCCGTGCGGCCTTCGAGCGTGGTAAGGACGTGGTCCTCGTTCGTGCGCCGACCGGCAGCGGCAAGTCGCTACTCGCCCGGGCAATCGCCGGGTGTGCCCGAACTGCCGGCGAGGCCGCCGCAGAGCAGGTCATCGATGCCTACTACACAACGCCACAGGTCTCGCAACTGGACGACGTGGCCGAGGACGCTCTACTTGAGGACCTCTGTGTCATCCGCGGAAAGAACAACTACGACTGCATCCTCCCCGGTGAGACGGACACGCCGGTGAATCAGGCCCCGTGCGTGCGCGAACGGAAATTCGACTGTCAGGTCAAACACCGCTGTCCGTACTTCTCGGACCGCGCCATCGCCTCGAACCGGCGCATCGCCGCGATGACGCTGGCGTATTTCATGCAGACCGCCGGCAGCGACGTGTTCGGCAAGCGCGACGTGGTCGTCATCGACGAGGCCCACGGCCTGGGCGAGTGGGCGGAAATGTACGCCACTATCGACCTCTCCCCGCAGTCAATCCCGATGTGGCACGACATCGACGTGCCGGACATCGACGGGCTGGACGAGGCTGTCGCATTCACCGAGCGCGTCGAACACCTCGCCGAGCGCCGGGTGAAGGAACTGCGGAACAAAGCGGAACTCACCGGCGAAGAAGTCGCCGAGCGGGACTCGCTGAACACGCTCCGGCAGGACCTCGGGTGGTTCCGCGAGGACTACACCGACACCGAGAGCGCGACCACGTGGGTCGTCGACCAGGCCGACGGCGAGCACGCACCAGTGACGATCAAGCCGATGAATCCGGAGCGCTACCTCAAACACACCGTCTGGGACCGTGGCAACCGCTTTGCCCTGCTCTCGGCGACTATCCTCAACAAGGAGGCGTTCTGTGCCAACGTCGGCCTCGACCCCAGCAACGTCGCACTCGTGGAAGTCGGCCACACGTTCCCCGTGGAGAACCGGCCGCTGTACGACGTAGCTCAGGGAAAAATGACCTACGAGCACCGCGACGACACGCTACCGGACATCGCTCGCACTATCGTGCGTATCATGGCCCGGCACACGGACGAGAAGGGACTGATTCACTGCCACTCCTACGCCATTCAGGAGCAACTGAAAGCCCTCCTCGACGACTTCGGCGTCGGCGCTCGTGTCCGGACACACGACAAAGAAGGCCGAGACGGAGCGCTGTCCGCATGGAAACGCAGCGACAACCCTGACGTCTTCCTCTCGGTGAAGATGGAGGAAGCCCTCGACCTCGAAGGCGACCTCTGTCGCTGGCAGGTGCTGTGCAAGGCTCCCTACCCCAACACCCGCGACTCCCGCGTCGCCCGACGGCTCGAAGACGACCAGTGGAGCTGGTACTACCGGACGGCACTACGAACGGTCATTCAGGCCTGTGGCCGTGTCGTCCGTGCGCCCGACGACTACGGCGCGACCTACCTCGCGGACTCGTCGCTGCTGGACCTGTTTGACCGCGCCGAACACGACATGCCAGACTGGTTCCGCGCCCAGGTCGACCGCCTCTCACAGCCTGACCTGCCGCGGTTTGCGCCGGATCAGGCGCTTTCGGCGCTCAGTTCGGGGACCAAACGCCGGCACGACCGATCACGGTCGCGGTCCGGGGACGGAAACCACCCACTTTCGGACGTGTGGGACTAACGGCCACGCCGCCGACGCCCAGTAGACACGACCGATGTCTATCACGTGTTCGCTGGCGGAACTGTTCATCGTGGCCGGTGTGACCCTCGAATCCGGATGTTTCGACTAAACATAATTTTTTAATGACATCCACTAGACCAAACGGCATGGATGAACTCCCCGCGGATGCGGTCTATGACTTTCGGCGTCCCACGGACGTCGCGGTCTCTCCGGACGGCGAGTACGTTGCCATCGTCGTCTCCGAGGCCGCCCCTGCAGAAGACGAATTCCTCCAGTCTGTCTTCGTCGTGCCTACCGACGGCAGTCGCGACCCACATCGGTTGAGCCGTGCCTCAGGTGCCTGGAACGTCGAATGGTCGCCTGACGGGTCACAACTGGGTATGGTGATGGTTCGTGACGACGACCTAGCACTCCGCGTCGGTCGCGATAACGATGGCGAGCTTGACGAATCGGACACTGAGACGGACGACGAGACGGCCGAGGCGAACGACCCTGGCGCCGACGATGGACCCAAACCGCAGGTCTGGGTGTACGACCTCGAACTGGGTGGTGACGCACGACAGGTGACCCAACGAGAACACGGCGTTCGTGACTTCGACTGGGGACCGGCGGGCGAACGGCTCGTCGTATCAGCGCGCGACCCGACGGACGAGGAACAGGCGTACCTCGAACAGCGCCAGGAAAACGGCCCGATAGAAACTGAACGCCTCCAGCACAAGTTCGACGGCGAGGGCTGGCTCGATACGGTGACGAGCTACCTGTTCGTCGTCGATGTCGACACACGTCAAGAGCACCGTCTCGATGACGCCCACGGCGGCGGGATATTCGAATCGATGTTCGGTCTCCAGCCCGCCTGGCACCCGACGGACGACCGAGTCGCCTTCTGTGCGTACCACGGCGAGAACGGCGACGATACGAACGTCTATGATGTTCACATCGTCGACATCGAGAGTGATGAGGTCGAACAGGTGACTTCGGGGGAGTACTCGGCGGCCGCACCAACTTGGAGTCCCGATGGCGAGCGCCTCGCGTTTGGTGCACAAAACCCCGAGAACCCGTACGTACCCGGTGACGTCTGCGTGGCCGAGGCCCCGGACGACTATCGCGTCGTCACCGCGGGCCTTGACCGAACGATTAGCCGGCCTGGCGCACCGACGTGGGTAGACGATACGACACTGCTTGCGAGTATCGGTGACGAAGGGCGGACCAGATTCGTTCGCCTCGACGCGACGGGCGGCCACGAACGCGTCTTCGACCGACAGCGAAACGACGAAGCACACCGCCGGTTCGACGTCGGTGGCGGAACGGTCGCGGCAGTTCGAAGTCATTCTTCGGAGGGGACGGATGTCTACGCGATGCCCGTCGACGGACTCGATGTCGATGATGACGGGCCGGACCCGCGGCGGCAACTCACCGCACTCAACGATGGCGTCCTTGCGGAGTATGCGCACCCGGAGACGACCCGGCTCACCGTTGAAAGCGACGACGGGACTGAGGTCGAATGTATCGCCCACTACCCCCCGGAGTTCGATCCGCTCGACCCGGATCCCCGGCCGACGCTGTTGTGGATCCACGGTGGCCCGATGGCCTACGACGAGCCGGGTTTCGATCTCCGTACAAGCTTCTGGACGACGCGTGGGTATCTCGTCTTACACGTCAATTACCGGGGCTCGACCTCGTACGGGCGGTCGTTCTGTGAATCGTTACGGGGAGCTTGGAACGGCGTCGAGGTCGAGGACCTGCTCGCAGGCGTCGACGAAGTGGTTGAGCGCGGTTGGGCGGACCCCGACCGACTCTTCGCTGGTGGGTTCTCCCAGGGAGCTGTCAACACTGCATATCTCGTTACTCGCACTGACCGATTCGCCGCAGGTCTCGCCGAACACGGCATCTACGATATACGTTCGGCGTTCGGTACCGACGACACTCACAAGTGGTTCGAACACGATTACGGCCTCCCTTGGGAGAACCCGGATGCGTACGAGGCAGCTTCCTCGATTACTGATGTCGGCGACATCGAGACCCCACTGCTCCTCACCGCCGGTGAGGAGGACTGGCGCTGTCCGCCAACCCAGTCCGAGCAACTGTACCGTTCGCTCAAGAAACGTGGCGTCGACTCGAAGCTCGTCGTCTACCCCGACGAACACCACAGCGTCAGTAACCCGGACCGGGCGATACACCGCCTCGAAACGCTTGATGAATGGGTTACCCGATTCGACCCAGGTCGGGAGGCAGGCGACGTTACGACCGAAGATTCGGCTAGCGACGCTCGGTGACCACTGACCCGGGCTTTCGTCCCGTCCGTCGGACACAGCCGCTGTCAGACCCTTGGATTAGAAGAAGGCGAAGGCTAACCCGTAAACCACCGACGACCCGACCATCAGGCCGACGAGAATGATGCTGATAATCTGCTGTCTGTCCATACTCTCTTCTTGAGCACTCGCCTAATTAGGCGTTACGACCGTCTGTTCGGGGCCTGTTACTCGTCCGCTGATCTGGATTGCTTGCGTAAAGACTCCCTACTGCACCCGAGCATCCACGACGACGTGGGCGACACCCTCGCTGTACTCCTTGACGCGCCGAGTGTCTAGCACTTCGACATCCCGGTCGGCTTCGGCGGCGGCCGCTTCCAGCCGTTCTATCGGTCGGTCGAACACGAGCGCGTCTGGTGTTGCTTCGTGCATATGGAGGACGCCGCCGGGCGCGAGTGCGTCGAGCGCGCTGTCGAGGTACTCGTGTGCCTCGTAGTAGCCCATCACTACTCGGTCGGCGCGACCCTCGCTGGCAAAGCCCGGTACGACTTCCCGACAATCGGCCCGGTAGGGGTGTACGCGCTCGTCCACGTCGTTCAGCATGACGTTCTCGACCAGGAAGCGAAACGCCGTGGGATTGCGCTCGACGGCGGTGACCTGTGCGCCGGCGCGGGCCATCGGGAGGGTGAAGTAACCGATGCCAGCGAACATGTCCAAGACGCGCTCATCAGGGTCAACAGTGTCACCCATCCGCGCCCGCTCGGCCTTGTTGCCGGGGGAGAACATCACCTCCGCGAGGTCCATCGCGTAGCGCGTGCCGTGTTCGGTGTGGACCGTCTCGGTGTCGCCGTCGCCGGCGATGACCTCGACGCTGGGTTCGCGATGCTCGCCGGAGATGCCGTGGCGGGCCAGCACCGTTCCGGCCTCGCCGTGGAGGGCCAACAGCGCCTCGCCGACCTCCGCGGGTCGGGGGCTGTCACCGATGTCGACGAGTACGACGGAGCCAAGGACGGCCCAGGAACTCGGGGCGGCATCGATTTCCGCGTCGGTCCAGCCGCGCTCCCGGAGGTGGTCGTCGAGCGTTCGGAGGCGGCGCTCGCCGACTTGCCGGACGACCTCTCGGAACTGCGTCTCCTGTGGCGGGGCAGTCACCGGGACGGCGACGCTGTCCGCGGTCCACTCGGTGACGCTTCTGGTATCGTCGTAGACGCCCTCGGCCTGCAGGGATTCGATAGCGACCTGCGAGCGGGGTTTGGCGACGACGACGGCTAGCTGCTGGTCGTCTTGCGCCCCTGAACCATCACTCATCGGTCTCTGTGTCGTCTCCCTCGGTTGGGAGGATGTGCAACCCGGCGTGGCTCTTCAGTACCGGCACCTCGTCGGCGTCGGTGTCGAGGTAGTCCGGTCGCGGGACGGTCTTGCTCTCGAAGGTCTCGGGATCAAGCACTTGGACGGCATTGGCGTCCTCGACGGCGACGAGAGTCGTCGTCTGGGCGTCCTCGCGGAACCCCAGCCGCCGGGCGTCGGGGGTCTCGCCGTCCTCGAAACTGGCTTCGTAGTCCTCGCCGGTCGCCAGGCGGACGCCCTTAAGGTTCCCTTGGACCGAGCGGACCAGTACCGGCCCGTCGCCGTCCTCCGGGTCGATGACCTCGCCCTGGCGGTAGCGGGGCAGGCGGACCGCGTAGGTCATCCGGTACAGCTCTTGCCCGTCTTCGTCCTCGGAGATGAGACGCCGTGAGTCGGAGTAGGAGCCCCCGAGCTGGGCGGTGATGCGCTTGGCGATGCCCAGCCCCATCTGGTTCGTCGAGATTTTCATGTCCAGCCCGTCGTCGACGGACTTGGTCTCGGTAATGAATGCGTTGCGGTCGCCCGTTTCCTCACGAGCGGCGATGTACTCCTCCGCGATCTCCTCGGCGCGCTCGCGCTCGTCGTCGGTCGGATCGCGGCCGTCGGCTCGCACCTGCACGATGCTGGCGAAGGAACCGCCGGCGATCTTCCCGCAGCGCTTGCACGTCTGCCGGGAGATGCGGACGGGGACGGTGACCTCCTCGGTGACCGGCGTCCCGCGGATGACCCCGGAGAACTCCGCGTGCATCCGGATGTTGTTCTTGTCGAGTTGTTCGGGGGCGACCTGCCAGGCGACCGACTGGGCGTCGACGTGGATACCCAGCGCCTCGCTGACCTGCTCGACGGCGATGTCGGTGTAGTCCTCCGCGCCGATGTCGACCCAGCGGTTCCCCTTGTGGACCGCGCCACACCGCGAACAGACCCGTACCTGAATAGTGTCGGGGGCGTCCACAAGATCGAACTCCTCGAAGTAACAGGCGTCACAGAGGACGTGCTCGGAGTTGCGCTGGCCGCCAGCACCCGCAAGCTCCGGGCGCTCGTCAGTGCCCTCCGGTATCTCGTCACCGCAGCGTGGACAGAACTCTCCCGACCGGCTCATTACCGGTCCTACTGTACTGAACCGTTTAAGCCGTGTGTTCCGCCACCGCGACTACTCCGCAAACGGGCCAGTACGACCTCCGATTACTCACCCGTGAGTGTCGGTGCTGCAATGTCGGCGTCGGCAGCCTCGCGCCAACTGTATTCGGGCTCCCAGTCCAACAGCCCCTGTGCTTTCGCGGTCGAGAGCGCCGACTGGTCGCCGTCCAGTTTACACTCCGCGGGACGCTCGTTCCACTGCTCTTCGACGAGTTCAGCCGTCGGCCGGCCGACGTAGTTCTCGGCGGCGGCGACGTTGAACGACTCATGCCCGCCGAGGTCAGCATCGAGCGCCGCCGCGACGGCTGTCGCCACGTCGCGTACGTCGACGTATGACCAGCAGTTACCGGTGCCATCGGCGAGGTCGCCCGTGGCCACATCCCGACAGTTGTACTCGCCGGGGTACTGAATCCACGACGGCCGTATCGAAGCCACGTCAATCCCATCGCGCCGGACGACCATCTTCGCTACTTCTTCGCCGGCGACCTTCGACGTGCCGTACGGGTCCTCCGGCGCGGTCGGATGGGATTCGTCTATGGGGAGATACGCCGGGAGCGGCGTTTCCTCGGCGAAGGCTAGCCCGTAGGCGCTCTCGGAGGACGCCCAGACGACATCCGCGCCGGCGCGACCTGCGGCGTCGATGACGTTGTACGTCGCCGAAATGTTAGTGTCGAACACTCGCGTGCCCGCGTGTCGCTCCGGCGCTGGGAGCGCAGCCCAGTGGACGACGGCGTCCGGGTCGACCTCGCTGAACAGATCCCGGACCTCGACCCCCTCGGTCACGTCGACAGCCTTGAAATCAATGTGCTCCCGCGTCGGAATCTCCCAGCCGGGGTGGTCTAGGTCCACGCAGACAACGTGGTACTCGCCGGCGAGGTGGTCACAGATCCAGCGCCCGGAGCGTCCGCGCCCGCCAGTGACGACAACTGTGTCGATCATATACCCGATTGTTGTCCGGTGAGTAAATGCGTGTGGACAGCTGCCCTGTTGACGGCTCCTCTGGCTCTGCCGTGTGGCGCTTTCCCATGATAGCGAGGTTTTAGAGTGTCGACCGTCTACCAATAAGTATGGAGTGGCAAACAGACTGGGGGCTCCGTGGCCGGATGGCCCTGACGATGTTCCTGCTGTTCGCGCTGTACATCGTCTTCCTTGGAGCGCTCACGCTGTATTTCAGTAATCTCGCCCTTATCGTAGTTGTCATGGGACTGTTCCTCGGTGCGCAGTTCTTCTTCAGCGACAAGCTCGCCCTGTACTCGATGGGTGCCCGGACGGTCGAACCGGAGGAGTATCCGGAACTCCACCGGACCGTCGACCGCCTGGCCCAGCAGGCCGACCTCCCGAAGCCGAAGGTCGCCGTCGCTGACTCTCGGGTGCCCAACGCCTTCGCCACCGGCCGGTCGAAAGACAGCTCGGCCGTCTGCGTGACGACGGGCATCATGAACACGCTAGACCAGGACGAACTGGAGGGCGTCATCGCCCATGAACTGGCTCACATCAAGAACCGCGACGTGATGGTGATGACTATCGCGTCGTTCCTCTCGACGATTGCCTTCCTCATCGTCCGATGGGGCTGGCTGTTCAGCGGCGGCCGCGAGCGCGGTGGCCAGCAGGTGCCCGTCATCGTCGCCATCCTCATCTCGCTGGTCGTCTGGGTCATCTCGTTCCTCCTGATCCGGACGCTCAGCCGCTACCGCGAGTACGCCGCCGACCGCGGCGGCGCGATGATTACCGGCAAGCCCGCCGCCCTCGCGAACGCACTGATGAAAATCGACGGCCGGATGGACAAGGTCCCCAAGGAGGATATGCGCGACCAGGCTGAGATGAACGCCTTCTTCATCATCCCGATTAACGTCGGCTGGATCGGCCGACTGTTCAGCACCCACCCCACGACGGAAAAGCGCATTGACCGGCTGCAGGACCTCGAACGCGAACTCGAAGGCCGCTAGCAATAGTTGGCTTTTTGACTTACAGGTATGAGGGAGTGTGCCGTCTCGCAGTAGCTACTGTATAGAGCCAGAAAGCCCCGAGACGCTGGGCTCCTGCGACTCGCTGCGCCCTTCGCTCATTTCACTCGCTCCAGTGCTTGCTTCGCCTCGAACGCCCAGTGTCTCGCCCCTTTCAGTCCCGCCCGTAAGCGGTTGGTCAATCCAGGCTGGGTGGGGCTTTCCGGCTGTTAGAATAGTTGTCCTTGTCTTCGGACACAACCACATCAACTAGCCGAGACGCAAACCACCTTGGTCTCCGGCCCGTAGGGGTTCACATATGGGATTGCTCGACGGACTCAAGAGCGTTCTCGGGGTGAAAGCCGAGGCCGACGCGACGCGGGACGCCGACCCCGACGACCTGTTCGGGATGAGTACCGCCTACATCACGATGGAGGCCGATCTGGGGTACGAACCGACCGGCGAGGCAGCGCTGTGTTTCGCCGATGTCGACAGTACGGATTTTCAGGACGCTATCGACGAGGTCGAATCCATTCTCGACGCCGGGATGGTCGAGACGGGCACGCGGGCGACGTTCGAGACCGACGACCACGGCTATCAGTGGGTCGTACTCCACGACAACGACTTCGAGGACCTGCTCACGTCGATTCACTTCGCGGCGGACACGCTCGTCGAGCGGCGCTACGGCTCGCGCCTGCTCGCGGCGTTGTTCTCGTTCGAGCACACGCGCGACAACCAGACCGTCTACTGGGTGTACTCCTTCCGGCGGGGCGCGTACTACCCGTTCGCCCCGGACCCTCACGACAGCCACGAGCGCAACACGTCCGCGGAGTTCAAACTGGACAGCAACCTCAGCGACGAGATCGCCGTCGAGGACGACAAGGAGTACTGGTATCCACTGTGGCCGGATCGCCCCGGCTACCACCCCTGGGAGTGACATGGCTGACAGCGGCGTCGATCCCGGCACTCACGTCCGGCCGACTGAGGCCGGCCGCGACAGCCGCGTTCCCGATGGCGTCTACCGCGTCGTCGGCACGGCCGATGATTCCGTGACGCTGCTGCTGGTCGGCGACGCGGCCGGCCGTCGGGTCCACACCGGCGAGGTGGTGACGGTCGCTCGCGGGGACCTCGAGACGTTCGAGGCCGCCGAGAACCCAGACGCGAACCGCTCACTGGTCACACACGCTATCTCACAGCTTGACGGTCTCCGGTGGTCGCTGTGGCTGCTCTGGCGCTCGATCCGCACTAGACCGCTTCCCGGCACAGCTGCCATTACCCTCCTCCTTGTCGGCGCGTTCGGCGAATGGATTCTGCCAGTGTCAGAGACGGTGCTGACTGGGTTCTTTTTGCTGGGGGCGCTGCTGCTCTTCTCCCTCGGTCGGGCGGGTCCGGCCTGAGTCCGTTACGACCGCACTGGGACTCGCCTCCCTATCTAAAACTCCCGATTCCGCTCCGAACCGTCCCGCTTCCGTCCCACACTTTCACTTTCACTCTGGTGTTAACGAGGCTTTATACCCCCGGACGCACAAGGCACGTCCATGTCCGCAAGTGAGGACCTCGAAGAGCTGCCGGGTGTCGGTCCGGCAACAGCAGAGAAACTCGAAGACAACGGCTACGACTCCTACCAAGGGATTGCGGTCGCCTCGCCCGGTGAACTGTCGAACACGGCCGACATCGGCGAATCGTCGGCGGCAGACATCATCCAAGCCGCCCGCGAAGCGGCCGATATCGGTGGGTTCGAAACCGGATCGACGGTGCTCGAACGCCGCGAACAGATTGGGAAGCTCTCCTGGGGCGTCGATGAGGTCGACGACCTGCTCGGCGGCGGCGTCGAAACCCAGTCCATCACCGAGGTGTACGGCGAGTTCGGAGCCGGGAAGTCCCAGGTAACGCACCAGCTCGCGGTCAACGTCCAGCTTCCGGCCGAACACGGCGGGCTGGAAGGCAGCGCTATCTTCGTCGACTCCGAGGATACGTTCCGACCCGAGCGTATCGAACAGATGGTCAAGGGCCTCGACGACGAGGTACTGGCGGACACGATGGTCCTCCACGGCATCGTCGAGGAGGAGGCCGACGCGGACCCCACCGACGAGGACCTGCTCGATGACCTCGTCGCCTCTGTGCTGGAGAAGATCCACGTCGCGAAGGCGTTCAACTCCAATCACCAGATCCTGCTAGCCGAGAAGGCACAGGAGATCGCCAGCGAGAGTCAGGAAGAGGAGTTCCCCGTTCGCCTGCTCGCCGTCGACTCGCTGACCGCTCACTTCCGCGCTGAGTACGTCGGCCGTGGCGAACTTGCCGACCGCCAGCAGAAGCTCAACAAGCACCTTCATGACCTGATGCGGGTCGGCGACCTCAACAACACCGCCGTCGTCGTTACGAACCAGGTCGCATCGAACCCGGACTCCTTCTTCGGCGACCCGACCCAGCCCATCGGTGGCAACATCCTCGGCCACACCTCCACGTTCCGGATGTACCTCCGCAAGTCCAAAGGGAACAAGCGCATCGTCAAGCTCGTCGACGCGCCGAACCTCCCGGACGGCGAGGGTGTCATGCGTGTCGAAGAAGACGGCCTGCTGAACGAGTAGCCGGGCTCTAGCAGTAGCGGTTATCGCCGACCCACAACTGCAAACCATTTTTCTAGCAGTCTCTGACACCTACAACAGCTGTCATCCGGACTGGTATGTGGACTGCTCCCGCGCCTCGAACCCCTTCGTTTCATCTCGAACCGGCTCCCGTCTGGCGTCTTGCGCTCGTCAGACGCACCGTGGTGAATGTGAAACTCCGCCACCCCAATCGCAAGACGGCGGGACATCTCCTGTTGAAACAAGGGGGTGGCAGCCGAGAACCGACAGATGGCTGTCTGGTTGTCGGTGTCCTTCGGGGGTAAACTGTCGACTGGAGATTTCAGTGCCAAACCGTCGTTGTTCGGACGGTACGAAAAGCAGGTGAGTAGCGGTAGAATCAGTCGCCTGCTTGGTCTGTGCGTCGGCGCTCCAACGCCTCGCTGTCAGTCCCCAGCAGATTTCATCCCGGTGTCTTCGAGGTCCGCACCGCCGACCGACGAGCGCAGGGCGTCCATTCCGTCGTCGCGGTCGATACCGAAGTTGTCCCGGTACAGTTCCTGCACGCGGTCGTACTCCTCGTCGCTGAGCGGCGGCGTGTCGGGTGCGCCGGCCCACTCGTCGATATCGGCGTTCGTCCGGAACGTCGGAGTGACCGACGCCACCTCGTCGTTGTAGAGGAGCCACTGGATGGCGGCCTGGCCCATCGTTCGTGCTCCGTCACGCTCTAAGAACCGGATTTCTTCGACCTTCTCCCAGCCGGTCTCGTACCACTCGGTCGGTCGGTGCGAGCGGTGGTCGCCTTTACCGAGTTCCGTCTCCGGCGTCACCTGCTCGTTCAGCAGGCCCGAGGAATGTGGGACGCGAGCGAGCACCGACGTATCGGCGTTTTGCTCGCGGATGGTGTCGATGAAGTGCTGGCCGGGAGTCTGTTCGAAGAGGTTGAAGACGGTCTGGAGTGCGTCGAACTCGTTTGCGACCGCGGCGTCGCCCTCAGCAAGCCAGCCGATCGACGGGCCGAGCGCCCAGCCGATGGCGTCGACTTTCCCTTCTTCACGGAGTTCGTCGAGCGCCTCCAGCACGTCCTCGTCGACCTCGTCGACGTTGGCGTTGTGGAGCATCAGGAGTTCGACGTGGTCCATGCCGAGACGGTCGAGCGAGCGGTCGAAGGCGGTGTGGACCCACTCGGGCGTGATTTTCTTCGGGAGTTCGCCGTGGCCGGCCTGTGGGTTGTTGTAGAAGTCGTATCCGATTTTCGTCGACACCGTCACTTCGTCGCGGTGTTCCGCCAGCGCCTCTCCGATGATCTCCTCGCTGTCGCCGTGGCCGTACACGTCGCCGGTGTCGAAGAACGTCACGTCCTGGTCGAGCGCGTGCTGGACCATGTCGATAGCATCGTCGTGAGTACGGTCGCCCCACCAGTCCGTGCCGACGACCCAGGCACCGAATCCGACTTCCGAGACCTCGACGCCGGAGTTTCCGAGTGTCGCGTATTCCATACCCGATTTAGCGGCGCTGTCCACTTAGCCGTCTTGGTTTGTGGTGTCGGACCGCGTCCGGACGCGGAGGTCGGGGATTGCGATGTCCTCCAGCAGTGCCACTGCGCCGTACTCGCGGCGGACCCACCAGTACAGCCCGGCTCCGCCGACGGCGAGCAGCGGAAGGGCGACGAGTCCCCCTTCAGGGCCGAACTCGCCGCCGGTCACCACCGTGGGACCAGTCGCATCAGTAGAGAGCAAGGCGACACCCATCCGGAGGCCGCTGACGGGGAAGCCAAGCAGTGCCAGCGTGTAGTTCCAGGCGACGTGGAAACCGCTGGCGACCCCGAGTCGCCCGGTCAGGACGTAACACGCACCGAGCAGGAGCCCATAAAGGGTGATGTTGGTCACGCTGAGCAGCGACGCGCTGGGGTTCGTCCAGTGGAGGACGCCGAACAGTGCGCCCGTCAGTCCCGTTGCAGTGATGACCGCGCCCCGCTTGCCGACCCACCCGGCGAGCCCCTCAGCCGTGTTTGTCAGGAGGTATCCACGGACGAGTACCTCCTCGGTAGTTGCCTGGACGAGGAAGAACGCTCCCAGAAGGAAGACGGCGACCGGCGGTCCGAACGCGGTCAGCGGGAGCGGCCCGCTATCGATGGTTGCGAGGGCGACGCTGACCTTGACGAACCCGATTGCCACCTCGACGAGCAGGATGAGCGCGGGAAGCCCCACCCCGAGCACGAGACCGAAGGCCGCGTCACGCCACCACTGGCGGTCGAATCCCAGTCCGTAATCCGGGAGCGTCCGTCGATCGAGCAGATAGCCGATCCCGACGGCGACGACGGTTCCGGAAGCAAAAATCGCGATCTGGCGCACGACAGCGACCGTCGGCGTCATGCGCACTACCGACGATGCCACTGCGACCACCCCCGAGAGGAGGACGAGGCCGAACCCGGCAAGAAATACCCAGAGCGTGACCCGCCACGGCGCCCGCAGCCGGCGCTCCCCGGGATTGACAATGTAGCGCCGTATCTCCATGATGAAGTCCGACCTGACCATGTCGTCGTCTGGAACGGCGGCGTCTTAATTGTGACTTGCTCGCCGAAGTATGTGGTGTTTGGTGTCATGACACAGGTGTTACTGGGTAGGGCTCGGGTAACGGAAACCCCTATCTGCCCGCGAAGCCACGTACTCGACATGACGAAGCGTCACGTGTCGCTGCCACCGCTCGCCGAGGAGGGGCTCAGGGCGTTCATCGACGAGGTCGACGAACGCCTCTCCGGCGACGAGGACACCTGCGATGTTGTCACTGACGTGCTGGTCGATCTCCACGGCGACCGGGACGCCTACGAGCGCTGGCAGGACGGCGCGGATATTTCCCCGGCCGAGCGGGTCCGGCTTCAGGGCTATGACCCCTGTAATACGACCCTCGAAAGCGAGTACTACGCCGAGAAAGACGAGGAGCGGTTCAAACGCTCGAAGCATCTCCAGTGGCTCTGGCGGCAGTTCGACGCGACGCCGATGGCGGACAACGTCGAGTTCGCGCTCCGGTTCCGACGGATGCTCGCCGACCACCTCTTCGAGTCCTGCGGCGAGGGCTGTCGCTTCTTCAAAGGCATCTCCTTTACCTACGGCCACAACATTGAGATCGGCGATAACGTCGTGGTCCACGACGATGTCCACCTTGACGACCGCGGGAAGCTGACGATCGGCGACCGCGTCTCCATCTCCGACGACACTCACGTCTACAGTCACGACCACGACGCCGTCGACCAGACTCACGTCGATCTCTACCACACTGTCATCGAAGACGACGTTCGCCTGACCTACGATTCGATGGTTCGAGCGGGCGTGAAGGTGGGGGAAAACGCCATCCTCGCCGCGAAGTCTATCGCCGGCAAGGACATCCCCAGCCACCACATCGCCGCCGGCACGCCGGCGAAATCCCTGACCGTCAAGGACGGCTGGGAGTCCGTCGCAGAACCGATCGAGGGGGCGAACGTCGACCGCCGCGCCGAGCGGCAACTGTCGTATGACCTCCCCGACGACCTCGACCAGTTCGACGAGTTCCAGCGCGACCTCTCGCCGCCGGACCGCCAGTAGTTGGCGGGACGCGTCGTCACTCCTTTGCTTGCACCCGCCGACGGTCACATATGCGAAGCGTCGCCATCAACGTCGGAGCCAACACGAACGAGCCCGGCTTTCGCGGCCCGCTGTTTCCCGACGGCTCGTTCGAGTACATCCCGATCCCCGAATCGAAACCAACCAGCGAGCCCGTACCGACCTACGGTGACCTCGACTTGGGGACCGACGTTTCCGCGGTGGCCGACCAGCCGGTCCACTTCGACCCGGAGTTCCCGGAGGCCGGCGGCGAACGCTACACGTATGGCGACGAACACGGCGTGAAAGCGGGCCCGCTGTCGGATCTGTCGGCCGGTGACTACCTGTTTTTCTATGCGACGCTATCGGTGGCTGGCGAGTGCCCGGGCTGGGCCTCGCCGGAGTGGGGGGCGCACGTCATCGGCCACTTCCGACTCGCCCGCGACGCGGTGACCGGTGACGAGTACCGGGAACTCCCGTCCAAGGAGCAGGCCCAGTTCGCCTCGAACGCCCACGTGAAACGCGACCCCTTCGACGCTCGCGTTCTCATTCGCGGCAACGCTGAGGAGTCACGACTGTACGACACAGTCGTCCCGCTGTCGACACCGAGCGGCGGCACCGATGCGAACGAACTGGTAACCGACCTGTCGTCCGACTCGGGGAAGGGGCCGTGGTGGCGACGGCCGATGCGGTTCGACGAGGCCGGTACGGAGCGACTGCTTGAATTGGCCGATAGCCACCCCAGCGCTATCGAACACTGACGCAGCCGAATAAGTTATCACCGGTGAAAATAGAATGTGAAAGCATATGTCCAGACGGACTCAGGTAGCTGATATGCGTCTCTCTAGTGGGGTCCCCGGCTTCGACGAACTCATCGAGGGGGGGTTACTCCCGAATCGCCTTTATGTGGTCAGCGGCCCGCCGGGTAGCGGGAAGACTACGTTCTGCTCACAGTTCATTACACAGGGCGTCAAAGAGGGCGAGACGTGCCTGTACGTGACGATGCACGAGACCAAGACGGAACTCATGCAGGACATGGCCGGCTACGAGTTCGGGTTCGACCGGGCCATGCAGTCTGATGCCATCCAGTTCCTCAACCTCGTCACCGAGAGCGGGAAGCGAACTATCACGCAGTTCGGCAGCGAGGGCGGCCTGACGAACCGGCTCGTCGCCTACATCAGACAGAACGACATCCAGCGGGTCGTCATCGACTCGACGATGCTGTTGCAGCACTTCATGAACGACGTCGAAGACGAAATCACGGGCTTTCTCTCCGCGCTGAAACAGACGGACGCGACGACGCTGCTCATCTCTGAGATGACCGACCCGTCTTCCTACAGCGACGAACACTACCTTGCCCACGGCGTCGTCTTCTTCCACAACTTCCTCGAAAACGGCAGCATGACCCGCGGCGTTCAGGTTATCAAGATGCGGGGCACCGCCATTGACTGTGACATCCGTGAGATCTCTTTCTCTGACGCCGGACTGCAGGTCCATACTGACCGGAAAGTGGAGACATGAGCCGCTACGAGCGTGAGTTCGGCACCGACTGGGACACTCTCGACAAGGACGAGGCCACCGACCGGGCCTACGCCATCGGTGTCGCCGAGCGCCTCGGGGAGTTCAACCGCGAGGAACTCGAAGCCATCTACGCCGAGATGAACTCGGCGTACCACAAGAGCATGGTCGAACTCGCGTACGACGAAGGGCGCAACGAAGCGAAGGAAGCGGCGGAGACAACCAGCGCTGACCAGGACGCCCTCTGGGCAGACCTGATCAACGGCGAGAAGACGTACATCGACGAAGACGACGTGCCGACTGGGGGCCGTGACGGCCTGCCCTCGGCGCTCGATTCCTCGGAGCTGTTGGACAGGCAGTCAGTCGACAGCACTGACGCCGTCGACAGACCGGACTTTCTCGACAGGTAGTCGCTCTAGTGTGTGTACTCACCGACAGCGATAGCGCTGTTGCTCGCCTGTGTAAAAAACGATGGAGACGGGAAACCCGTCCAGAGCTGGGGTGACTGCAGGCCGTATTGGGCCGTTAGAAGGAAACTTGGTCCGGCCCGTCTTCGCCCATGCAGATCGGGTCGCGGTCGGAGTAGCCCTTCCGGCCGATGGCCTTACTCGACACACCCGAGAACGCCGCAAATTCGGCGTCTTCCGCGCTTTCGAAGGTTTCCGGGGCCGACCGACTGAGTGCATCGCCCAGCCGCTCGGTGCCGTTTGGCAGTTCGAGTTCCATGTCCCCGTCGCCCTCGATGATTTCTTCGGCGGAAACCGGGTAGTCGTACGATTGGAAGGCGTCCGTTGCGTTGCTTAGCATTCGCATATCTATCGAAAGTTCATGGTTCCTAATAAACCTTCACTATAGATAATCATAATGTCCCTTAATGCGTATAAGGAACCCACGTTCTGTGTGTCCACGACTCATGACCTGACCAGAAGCGGCTTCCTGCTGGGAGATGTGGAAGTGGTATGGTCGTCGCTGACTTGCACGTACACACGACCCGCTCCGACGGGACGCTCACGCTCGATGCGGTCCCGTCCGCTGCGAGACAAGCGGGCGTCGAGGTCGTCGCCGTCACGGACCACGACCGTCTCCAGCCTGAAATCGATGGCCCTGTCACCGAGCGCGACGGTGTGACGCTTCTCCACGGTATCGAACTCCGCGTTGAGACCGGGACCCAGCGACTGGATCTGCTGGGCTACGGCGTCGACCCGACCGAGGAACTCCGGGCCGAGTGTGCACGCATCCAGCGGGATCGTCGCGAGCGCGGGGCGCGCATCATCGAGTGCGTCGAGGACCGTCTAGGCGTCTCGCTACCCGTCGAGCCGCGCGACGGCCTCGGTCGGCCCCACATCGCCCGCGGGATCGCCGAGGTGTCGGACTACACCTTTCAGTCCGCGTTTGACGAACTCATCGGCGATGACTGCCCCTGTTACGTCCCACGGGAGGTCCCGTCCTTCGAGCGCGGGTGTGCCGTTCTCTCAGACGCGTGCGGGCTGGTCGGCCTCGCGCACCCGTTCAGATACCCTGATACGGCGGCCGCGCTGTCCAAGTGTGCGTCGCTCGATGCCGTCGAACGGTGGTACCCGTACGGCCGCGTTGTCGACGACAGCCTTGTCGACGATGCTATCGAGCGGTACGACCTCGTCCCGACGGGCGGCAGCGACGCCCACGGGGAAACACTGGGTGACACTGGTCTGGACGCCGCCGCCTGGGACCGAGTCGAAACGGCGCTCAACGTCTGACAACCGGCAGACGGAACCCGAGGGTTCAATGTCGTCCGGGTATATAATTCAGGTATGCAGTGTCACTACTGCGACCGTGAAGCTGACATCGCCGTCGAGAACGACGGTGTCAAGGTCGGTGTCTGCAAGACACACTTCCGTGAACAGATGGCGGAACTGGAAGACGCCGACTGGCTTGAAGATCTCGACGAGGAACTCGATATAGACCGACGTGAGTGACCGACGCTCCGTTTCTCTACTCCTACTGTGGGTGTCCTCCGTGTCACCGCTGTGACCCGGCCTGACTAACCGTTAAGGACTGTCCGCCGTACATGGCAACTATGGAGAAAGTCAGTCTTGACGCCGTCGAATCGCGGATGGGGCCGGCGTCGGTCAAGCGGGCGCTCGCTGGCCCGCTCGGCACCGACGACATCGCGCTGAACTACTACGAACTGGCACCGGGCGAGTCCTTCGGCTTCGGCTACCACCGCCACCCGAATCAGGAGGAGGTGTTTCTCGTCCAGTCGGGCACAGCGACGTTCGAGACGGAGGACGGCGACGTACGCGTTGAGGCCGGAGAGGCCATCCGCTTTGCTCCTGGCGAGTGGCAACGCGGCCGCAACGACGGCGACGAGCGTGTCGTCGCGCTCGCGCTCGGCGCACCACAGGAAATGGGCGACACAGATATGCTCCGGCACTGTGACGACTGTGGCGGTCGCACGCACAACTACGTCGAGATGACGGATGACCGCGACGCGCTCGTGACACGCTGTGCAGAATGTGACGCCGAAACCGGCCGCTTCACCTGACCGTCGACAGCCACGTCGATGAGCTAGTCGTCGGCAGCGGCGGCAGCACCGGTCCCGTCATCCGCGTGACGCGCAGCGAACTCAGTGAAGTTGTCGAACAGTCGCTTGGCCTCACAGGCGGCGCGGTAGTTCTCTTCGGTGACGCCGTCTAGTACCGCTTCGATACGCTCGTCGGTGAGTTGCTCGTCTTTGCCTTTCGTCACCGTCTCCGCCGTCTCGGGATCGTACTCGGGGTGGAACTGCACCGAGAAGACGTTCTCTTTCCGGAACCCGTGGACGCCGTAGTCGTTCTCGGCGAACGTGTTCGCGCCCGGCGGCACCTCGGCGACGCGGTCCGAATGCGTGGTGAAGACGGTGAAGGACTCGTCGACGCCGGCGAGCAGTTCGTTCTCGCCGTCGTGTTCGACCGTCCGATAGCCGATCTCGTACTCGTCCATCGGTTCGACGGTGCCGCCGAGTGCGTGTGCAAGCAGCTGGTGGCCGAAACAGACGCCCAGGAACGCGATGTCGCGGTCGACTGCGTCCGTGACCCAGGATTCGAGGTCCCGGATCCAGGGTTCGTCCCAGTAGACGGACGCGCGACTGCCCGTGACCAGACAGCCGTCGAACGCGAATGTGTCGGGCAGTTCGCGTTCGGTCACGTCGTATTCCACGAGGTCGGCGTCGAGTTCCCGCCGGAAGTTCCGACGATTGTCGTCGCCGTCGTGGGCCGCGTTCAGCAGGGCGATTCGTGGCCTCATTACCAGTACGGAGCGGTTCGAATCGTAAAAACGTACGTACCGACGGCAGTGATTGCCGCTCGCAGTGACGGGGACGCCGGCGACGATGCGATCGCTGGAACGGCGGCTATCGGAAACGACTGGCCATTCAGAACTGTCTCGCTACGGGTCGTCGACGACTGGGATACGTGTTACGTCTGGTCCGCTTCCGGGTTGTTCGTCCGCCGATAGGAGCCCACCATCTTCCACAGCGTGTCGTTGAAGTCGTCGTTGTTGGCTTCGCTCTCGATCTGCCGGTACAGGTTTTCCGAGACTTCGATACGGGGCATCGAGTGTGTATAGAGAGCGGGAGTAAATAAATCTCCGCTGACACGGAATCGAGTAAAAGCTTCAACGCACCTCTCTAGGGGCCGTATAACCATTTGGCACCGAAAGAGACGAACCAGGCCATCCAGATGCAAAAGACGACCAGCCACGTCCCGTACTGGACCGTCGGGTCCGGAACCAGAACGTACGCCACGACAAGCAAAGCGGCGATGCTTGCCGCGGCTGTGGCGTCCCAGCGGTCCAGTGCGGGCGGTTCAACCATCTGGGGCTACTGTGAGATGCCGTAGGTGTCGTTGTCCCAGTCGTTGATGCCGGTGTCGTAGACCGCCTGCTCGCGCTCAATGGCGTCGATACGCTCGCGGTCGGCGGTGTCGAGGTCCCAGTCGAACAGGTCAAAATTCTGGCGGACGTGTTCGGGCGAGGAGGACTTCGGCAGGACCACCACGTCGTTCTCGACCGCCCACTTCAGGATAATTTGGGCCGGTGACTTGTCGTATTTCGCTGCCAGATCCTGAATGACGTCGTCCGCGAACACCTCAGTCCGACCCAGCGGCGCGGCCGCCTCGACGACAGTGTCGGTGTCGCGACAGAACTCGACGACCTGGTCCTGTGTGTTCCAGGGGTGGTACTCGATCTGATTGACGGCGATGGGCACGTCGGCGACGTGCTGGGCGGCCCCGAGCTGGTACGCGCTGAAGTTCGAGACGCCGACGTTGCGGATCTTTCCTTGATCGTGGAGCGTCGCCATCGCGTTCATCGTCTCACGGATGGAGGTCGCGGGGTTAGGCCAGTGAACGAGATACAGGTCGAGATAGTCGGTCCCGAGACGGTCGAGCGACGCCTCACAGGCCTCGATGACCGACTCGTAGTCGAGATGTTTCGGCAGTACCTTGGAGGTGAGGAACACGTCCTCGCGGTCGTAGTCGGCGAGGGCCTCGCCGATTTCGCCCTCGTTCTTGTAGCCCTCGGCGGTGTCGACGTGGGCGTAGCCCGCGTCGAGTCCGGCCCGAACGGACTCCTGAACGGTATCGCCGTCGATGTCCCACGTCCCGACGCCGACCATCGGCAGTTCGTCGCCACTCGGGAGTGTCGCTGTTGGGGGTGTCACAGTACGTGTCTCACTCGCGGCAGTCAAAACCGTTTCGCGCTCGTCGCGGGACGGTACACATCCGGTCGTCTCTCACTCGGGACTGGCGACCTCAACTGGTTCGCCGGTGTCTGCACTCCGGGCCAGCGCGTCCATGGCGCGCATGTTCCTCAGTGTCTCAGCTTGGTCGATGGGCGGCGTCTCACCGCTCTCGATGGCGTCCGCGAACGCCTCGACCTGCAACTGGTAGTGGTCGACCGGTTCGAACGTCTCGGTGACCTCGCGGCCGTCGACGCTGTACGTCAGCGAGACGGACTGGTCGTGGTCCGGGCCGAAGCAGTCCTTCGCTTCGAGCCAGCCGTCGTCTGCCTCGACCCGGTAGGACTCCCGTCTCGGCCCGTCGAACCCACAGGAAATCGAGGCGACCTGCCCGTCGTCGTACGAGAGGACGCCGCTGAGGTTCGTATCAACCCCACTGTCCCGGGAATCCCGGGCATGCGCAAATGCCCGGTCCGGCTCGCCGAGGAAGCCCCGGGCCGCGCTGACGGCGTAACAGCCCACGTCCATCAGGCTCCCACCAGCCAGCTCCGAGTCCAGCCGGATGTCCTCGTGGTCCGAGAGAGCGAACTTGAACGACGCGTCGACGGTGTGTACCTCGCCCAGTTCGTTTTCGACGATCTCTCTGGCCCGGCGGGTCCGCGGGTGGAACTGGTACATGAACGCCTCCATCAGCGTGACGCCCTGTTCGGCACAGTAGTCGAAGAGGTCCACTGCCTCGGCGGTGTCGACGGCCAGTGGCTTCTCACAGAGCACGTCGAGCCCGTGGTCGGCGGCCCGCTGACTCCATTCGGCGTGGAGCGCGTTCGGAAGCGGGTTGTACACCGCGTCGATGTCCGCCTCGGCGAACATCGTCTCGTAGTCGCCGAAGGCACCGTCGATACCGAGGTCGTCGGCTACCGTACTGGCACGCTCCTGCGTTCTGGAGCTGATTGCCGCGACCGTGTGGTCCGACTTCTGGATACCCGGAATCACGTCCTCGCGTGCTATTTTTGCCGTTGAAATAATCCCAAAGCGCATACCGATACCCGACGCCCCGCTAATAAACAATTACCGACCTTTCGGCTCTGTCTCGACGCTGACTCCCTGTTCGGACGCGGCGGCCAGTTCGTCCGCCGGCGGCTCGCGTCTGTCGGGCACGAGTTCGGTGGCAACCTCGCGTGCGCGCTCGAAGTGGGCTGCTGCACTATCACACGCGGGCCCGGAACCGTCTTGCTTTGACTCGTCGTCGACCTCCCGTAGCGCCTGCCGCCCCGCCTGACGATGTGCATCGACCAGTTCGACGGCGATGTCCGCGAGCGCCTGTCGGAGCGACGCCCGGTCACCGTCGAAGCGGCGGTCACGGCCCCAGTCCAGTTCGTACGCCGTCCGGTAGCGGTCGAGGGCGTCTTCCCAGTGTGTGGCCCGCGCTGCCGGGTCTGCCGCGGCTCTGGCCGCGCTCGCAGCCACCTGTGCCGCGTCGACCGGGGCCGACAGGAGTTCAGTGTACTCCGCTTCGACCGCGTTCCGAGCGTCCGTAATGACTTCTGTGGGCGGCTCCGATGCCGTTACGGCCAGCGCTCGTTCGTACTCGGCCTTGGCCCGTGCGTACGCATCCGCGGCTCGTTCGTACGCCCGGTTTTCCCATGCGCGCCGGGCCGTGTCACGGTACTCGTCGCCCGCGCTGACGTGGCGTCGCCGCTGGCACGTGTCGATCTGTGCCTGCGTTGACTGGCGACGCTCTTCGATACTCGCTGCCGCCCCCTCTCCCAGTGCTTCGACTCGCTCTCGCCCGTTGTCGAGCGCCTCCTGTGCGGCCGTGATATGCGTGGCTGCTGTATCGAAGTCTGTCGCATCCAGTGCTGTCACAGCAGCCTCGACCTGGGACTCTGCCCGATCAAGCTCGGTTAGCGTGCGTGTCCAGACCTGTGTGGCTTCGTCGACGAATTCCCGAACCGGCGTCAGGTCGCCCTTGCACTCGAACGCCCAGTGGTCTTCATCGACGGTAACGATTTCGAGCGTCGACGTGCGGAGTTCCGACGTACAGCGTACGGCCACGATGTCTTCGTAGGGGAGCGAGATGGTCTGGTCACCGTCGTCGTCGCCGACGACGAACATGACACGGACGTTGGTTGCGAGCAGATACGCGCGGTAGTCGTCAGTCGGCGTGAGCGACTCGTTGTTCCCCTGGGCAGTGACGACGCCGGACCGATCGTTGTACGCGAGATACTGCGGCGTCTCTGTCTCCTCTAAGTACTGCCCCAGCGGCTGCTGAAGACGGCGCTTGCGCCCGAACAGCCCGTCGGCGTTCGCCTGGTCGAATCTCTCCGGTCGACCCGAGGAACGTACGTCAATAACAGTTTCCACAGTTGACCCCGTTCGTGACAGTATATTCAAATATCTCGTCGGAGAAATAAATTCTTTGGCCGACAACAGCGCTCAAGCCGGCTGGTTCGACCCCAGCCTTGCGACGGTGTCAGTACGGCTGGCTTCGGTCCGTCGGCTGGCGCTGCGGGCTACCGCTCGTCAGGTCGGCGGTGCACTGCCGGCAGAACTGGTAGTCCTGCTCGTTCCTCGCCCCGCAGTGGGGACAGTCGATGGATTCAGTGCTGTCGTCGGTGGCGCTGCCACGGCGCGGTTCAGTATCGCCCTGACCGGTCGCACCGGCTGGGTCACCCCGGTGCCGGTACGCGTACAGCATAGTCAGGACGTGGAGCCCCACGAGAAGCGCGATTGCGCCGTAGAGCCACTCGCTCACCATCATATGTAACGATACGTGAACGTACTACTTGAGGGTTGTGCCGAGTTACCAATGGACGGCAATTTCGGCGAGTTCGGAATCATCCCCTGTGACTACTTGGCGAGTAGACGGGTACGCTGTGGGCTAGCGTTCAAATACGACCACGCAGCCACGGGAACTCATGCCCGCTCACACGCTCGGTGGTTCCTGATGGGTCGCCGAACGCTCGTGGCTGTCGCCCGTCCCGACGGCCGCTACGACTGCCGAAGTGCACACTGGGGGGTCGACGCCGACCCCATTGCACAGTCTCGACCGCTCGGGAACGATTGGACGCCCGCTGCCGTCCTCGCTGCCATCGATGCTACCTACGAGCAGTTGGTCGTGCTCGACGGGTCGGTTCGGACCTATGCCGTCTGCTGGCTCGACCCGACGCTGTCGGACCTCGACGATGTCGCCCTCGCTCGCACTGCCGACCCCGATGCGTTCTGGCGGTGGTGGGTCAACCGTAAGGACGAGGCGTGTCGCGCCCTCGACAGCGCAGGCTGTGACCCGGCAGCCGTCCGGCGTGCCCTACTCGCGTCGCTCCGAGACCGCGCTTCGTCCGTGCACTGCCCCGACGACGCGTCCTTTTTACACGGGGACCGCTAATCGCCATCCGTGACTGCCGTCGAGACGCTGACCTACCCCGACCCCGCCGACGCGCTAGACCTCGCGTCGCGCAACGCCGACCGCGGCGCGCTGGTGACGCTCGTCGGTACCTGTACGGTCGAATACGAAGGACGAGCGGCCAGTTCGCTGGGGCTTGGCGACCGCCACGTGATGCTCAAGCCCGATGGGGCCGCACTGGTCCACACCGACGAGGGCCAACAGCCGGTGAACTGGCAGCCGCCGGGCTGTGAGCACAGTATCAGCGTCGACGACGGTTCGCTGGTCGTCCGCTCCACGCGGTCGTCCCCCGAGGAGTTGCTCGAAGTGACCTTCGAGACAGTCGCCCACGCTGCCGCCTTTGACGTAACCGACTCCAAAGACCTCGCGCTCACGGGGACGGAAGCCGACCTCAAAGACCGTATCCTCGACGAACCGGCGCTGGTCGAGTCGGGCTTTACGCCGCTTGCGACCGAACGCGAGACACCCGCCGGTGCGGTCGACATCTATGGCGAGGACGCCGACGGCCGGACGACAATACTCGAACTCAAGCGCCGGCGTGTGGGTCCCGACGCCGTCGGCCAGCTGGGCCGGTACGTCGATGCGTTAGAACGCGACCTGCACGCCGACACTGAAGTCCGGGGTATCCTCGTGGCTCCGTCGGTGACTGACCGGGCGCGTCAGCTGCTCGCCGAGAAAGGACTGGAGTTCGTCTCGCTGGAGCCACCGTAACTGACATTCGATTTTGGCCCGCGCGTCCGTCCTGCAACTGTACTGACTGCCGCAGTCGCCACACAGTCGGATGGCGGACTACTCTACAGTGACTGTTCCATCGGTGTCGACGACCACACGATAGCCACTGTAGTCGAACGCCACGTGTCCGCTGGTGTTCGAATCGGTGATGCACGCCGTCAGTGCATCCGGATTGATAGTGTCAGCCAGTGGCGGGAGCGTCTCGACCGGCTGTCTCTCCGCGGTTGCCACGGCACGAACGACTGCGGTGATGATAGACTGATCGGTGCCGTGGACTTCTATAACAGTTGGTGATCTTCCAGACACGGTTCGCTGACCTCACGTCGAATTTATTCTGCAGATGTAAAGTTCAGTGTGGCTAGCATAGTAAACGCCGAACCACGATGTATGCCAACATTCTTCACGGGATGCCGGCTACACCTGTGTATGTCCCGACAGCTTGGCGACAGCCGGGCGGTAACCCGTGTGGAGTTTGCCCTCTCTGATGGGTCGTATCCCTTTGTGTCGGTGTCTAAAACCGAATCGTGTGCAGTGATTCTTGAAAAATGCCTTCCGCAGACGGACGACATGTACGCGGAGTTTTTTTCAGTCGAGGGTGCTCGCCCCAGCCGGCTTGTCGAGCGCATTGAAGACGCCAATGGCGGTGAGGCGCGGGTGCTTGAACGCACCAGCGACGGTGGGCTCGTCGAAATCGACGTGCGAAATAACTGTCCCGTTGTCTCGCTTGCGGATGTCGGGGCGGTACCACAGACCGTCCGGAGTGTCGATGGTGAAGGGACTGTCGTAGCTGATGTCCCGGGTCAAATCGAGACGGGGTCGGTTATCGATTCGTTCCTGACGGCCCATCCGGAGGCCGAACTCGCGGCGAAGAAACAGCGTGAGTCTATCGTCCCGCTGTTCGGGTTCCAGAACTACGCGTCCCACATCGAGTCACTGACTGACCGCCAGCAGGAGGTTCTCTCGACGGCCCACGAAGCGGGCTACTACAGCTGGCCCCGCGAGGCGACGGCCGCGGACCTGGCTGAAATCCTTGACATCTCGGAGCCAACGCTCCACAAGCATCTGCGGGCTGCCGAACAGAAACTCGTCGCGACCATGTTCGCCTGCCCGCACGAGGAACGGGTCGCTGACGGAGATAGCTGACTGCTGCTGTTATTCGAGTCGGTCCTGTAGATCGGCGAGCGCGTTCATCGCTTCTATCGGCGTCATCGTCGCGACATCGAGCGAGGCCAACTGCTGTACCACTGATTCCGGGAACTCTTCCTCGACGGCGGCCCCGTTCGTCCGAAGCGTCTCCTGCGTGTGGCCGTCCGCTCCACCCTCTCTGGTCGAGGCCGACGCTGTTCCGTTCCCTGTCGGGCCAGTCGTCTCCGTGGCGGCGGAATCCGTGTCGGAGTCAGCCGCCTCGGCATCCACCAGAAGGCCCCGCGACCGTTCGACGACGGATTCGGGAACACCGGCCATGCTCGCCACCTCGACGCCGTAGGAGGCCGCTGCGGGACCAGGTGCGAGTTCGTGGTCGAAGCGCACGTCGTCGTCCTCGCGGCTGGTCTCGAAGTGGCGGTTGGTCGCGCCGGGCAGCGCCGCGGCGACGGCAGTTAGGTCGTGGTGGTGGGTCGCAAACAGCGTGTACGCGCCGACCTTGTCGTGGAGATGTTCGGTGACGGCGCGGGCGATAGCAAGCCCGTCAGCTGTCGACGTGCCGCGGCCGACCTCGTCCAGCAGGACCAGCGAGTCTTCGGTTGCCGCGTCCAGAATCGTTGCCAGCTCGGTCATCTCGATCATGAACGTCGAGCGGCCACCGGCGATGTCGTCGCTGGCTCCGACGCGGGTAAACACGCGGTCGAGGATCGGGAGGTCGGCCGCCTTCGCGGGAACGAAGCCGCCCGCCTGTGCGAGCAAGCAAATGAGTGCGACCTGCCGCATATACGTCGACTTCCCGCTCATGTTCGGTCCCGTAACGACGGCGAGGAACGGGTCTTGGATGTCAGGGGCGTCACCCTCGCCCTGTTCGTCGGTTGCCGTGTCACCCTCGTCCGGCTCCGAGTCGCCGCTTTCCCGAACCGGACCGCTCCCCAGATGCGTGTCGTTGGGGACGAAGGCGTCCTCGGTCCGCTCAACGACCGGGTGGCGGCCGGCGGTGATGTCGATCCCGTCGCCGCCGACGGTCGGCCGGCAGTAGTCGTACTGCGCCGCGACCTCGGCGAAGGAGACCAGTACGTCGAGACGGGCGAGGCGGTCGGCAAGCGCTTGGACACGCTCGGCCTCGTCGGCCACCTCGTCCCGGACGGCACAGAACAGGTCGTACTCCAGATCGTCGGCCGCGCTTTCGGCGCGTAGGATCTCCTCTTCGCGCTCCTTGAGCTCCGGCGTGTAGTAGCGCTCGCTGTTTTTCAGCGTCTGGCGGCGCTGGTAGTCCTCGGGGACGGAATCGAGGTTGGCGTTGGTCACCTCGATGTAGTAGCCGTGAACGGAGTTGTGACCGACCTTCAGCGAGTCGATGCCGGTCCGCTCGCGTTCGCTCGCTTCCAGTTCGTTGATCCACGCCTTGCCGGACTGCTCGGTCGAGCGGAGCCGGTCCAGTTCCTCGTCGTAGCCCTCCCGGACGACGCCGCCTTCGGTCACTTGCTGTGGCGGGTCCGGGCGAATCGCCGCCTCAATTTCTTCGCGGGTCTCGGTCAGCGGATCGAGCGTCGCGTGCAGGTCCGCAAGCAGGCGGGCGTCGGCGTCGGCGAGGTGGTCCCGGATGTCCGGCACGACCGACAGCGTAGCGGCCAGCGACCGGAGGTCACGAGCGTTCGCCCGCCCACGCGAGACGCGCGAGATGAGCCGTTCGAGGTCGTACACCTCCGCGAGCAGGTCCGAGAGCGCCTCTCTGGTGGCGGGGTCGCGCTGGAGTTCCGCGACCGCGCCGTGGCGGGCCTCGATGCGGTCCGCGTCGAGCAACGGCCGGCGGAGCCAGTCGGTCAGTTTCCGCCGCCCCAGCGCACACGCCGTCTCGTCGACCGTGTCCACGAGCGTGCGGTTCTCGTGGCCTCGGACCGAGCGCCGCTCGAACAGTTCGAGGCTCTCGACGGCCACGGCGTCGAGCAGCATGTACTCCCGCGGGTCGTACCGCGTGAGGTGATTGAGGTAGTCGAGCGTGCCGGCGGGGTCCACGTCCGGATCGACCGGCTCGCCGTCCGGGCCGACTGCGCCGCTGCTGCCCCGAGTGTACTCCGCGTAGGCCAGCAGGCCGCCACAGGCCCGGATCTCCGCGTCGCCGGCGAGCAGGCGCTCCGGCGGGCCGAAGTACTCCCCCACGCGGTCCTCGGCGCGATCCCGGGCGAAGGCGTCCGCGTCGTAGCGCGTCACCAGACAGGCCGGCCCGAAGACGGCGTCCCGGTCCACGTCGACGTCCGGCCCGACGATAGCTTCTGCCGGGCCAAACCGGCTGAGTTCGTCGGCGACGGCGCTTTCGGAGCCGACACTGGTCGCGTAGCAGTCGCCGGTCGAGATATCCAGTAGCGCCAGCCCGTACCGCTCGCCGGCGGTCAGGGCGGCGACGTAGTTGTTGTCTGCCCCGCCCAGCAGTTCGCTCTCCGTGAGCGTGCCGGGGGTGACGATTCGCGTTACTGCCCGTTCGACCACGCCGCTGACCTCGTCGGGGTCTTCGACCTGATCGGCGATGGCGACCCGGTAGCCCGCGTCCAGCAGCGTCTCGACGTACGACTCGGCGTTGTCGATAGGGATGCCGGCCATCGGGTACTCGCCGGTCGAGTCCTCGCGCTGGGTCAGCGTGATCTCACACAGCCGGGCGACCCGTTTCGCGGCCGCACAGAAGGCCTCGTAGAAGTCCCCGACCTGAAAGAGGACTAGGGCGTCGTCGTACTGCCGGCACAGCTCGTAGTACTGTGCCATCATCGGCGTCAGGTCCTCCTCGAGCTCGGCCATCTTCTCGGGCGGGCCAAGCGCAGCGTCCATACCGGAGGCAACAGCCGGCCACTCATAGGCGCTCCGCTCTCCTGCCCGTGCCGCGATTGCGCGGAGTAGAGCGCGACCGGCCACTGATTTTTATGCTGCCCGGGAGACGTAGCTTGTATGTCACGTCGCGCCAACTACGCGCTCTGTCAGTTCCAGCAGCACCTCGGCCCGTCGGCGGACTCGCTCGACGTTCCGTGGGCGGAATACACCGGCGATTCGACCGATCCGGTTTCCTTCGATATCCCCACCTCGTCGGCGGCGGACCCGTACGTCGAGATGCAGGTCTACGATGTCGAGGATTTCGACCACGAAATCGTCGTCAACGGTGAACCGCTATCGGGGTTCGACATCGCGCCGGGTGAGGGGTGGCAGCTCTGGATGGACACGATCGCGCCCGAGCAATTGCACCTCGGAGAGAACACGATTCAGTTCCGGCGGGACACCGATTCGAAGGACGCATTCGTCGTTGGGTCGGTTACGGTCCACTGGACGGAACCAATCGAGTGAATATATAAACAGGTCGCCGTCGTTCTGATGTGGCGTGCCAACAGCTACCATCACTACCGGTCAGTACTCCTTCAGTCGGGTGATTTCACCTGTTCTGGCCGCGTCAACAGGTGACCGTCGAGCGTCCTATAACCCCTACTTTTATATAGAACCACATACAATCTTCGCTTGATTATGAGCCAACGCCAGATGCAGGGCCAGCCGATGATCATCCTGGGAGAGGACTCCCAGCGGATGAAGGACAAGTCTGCGCAGGAACACAACATCTCGGCCGCTCGCGCGGTCGCCGAGTCAGTACGCTCGACGCTCGGCCCGAAGGGGATGGACAAGATGCTCGTCTCCTCGATGGGTGACGTCACCGTCACGAACGACGGCGTCACCATCCTCTCGGAGATGGACATCGACAACCCGACAGCCTCGATGATTGTCGAGGTTGCCGAGACACAAGAAGATGAGGCCGGTGACGGTACCACCTCCGCCGTCGCCATCGCAGGCGAACTCCTCAAGAACGCCGAGGACCTCCTCGAACAGGACATCCACCCGACGGCGATCATCAAAGGGTTCAACATGGCCGCCACGCAGGCCAAGGACGAACTCGACGACATCGCCACCGAAGTCGATCCTGACGACGAGGAACTCCTGAACAAGGTCGCCGAGACCTCGATGACGGGCAAGGGCGCGGAGCTCAACAAGGAGCTGCTCGCCCAGATCATCGTCGACGCGGTCAACGCCGTGACCGTCGAGGCCGACGACGGCTCCGTCGTCGCCGACCTCGAATACCTCAACATCGAGACCCAGACCGGCAGCTCCGCCGGCAACTCCGAGCTGCTGGAAGGCGCGGTCATCGACAAGGACCCGGTCCACGAGGAGATGCCGACCGAAGTCGACGACGCCGACGTCCTGCTCGTTGACACGGCCATCGAACTCGACGAGACCGAAGTCGACGCCCAGCTCTCCGTCGACGACCCGAGCCAGCTCCAGAACTTCCTCGACAAGGAAGAGGAGCAGCTCAAGCAGATGGTCGACCAGATCGCAGATACCGGCGCTGACGTCGTCTTCTGCCAGAAGGGCATCGACGACATGGCCCAGCACTACCTTGCCGAGAAGGGTATTCTGGCCGTCCGCCGCGCCAAGAAGTCCGACATCGAGTTCCTCAAAGAGGTTCTGGGTGCCCGCATCGTCTCCGACCTCGACTCGGCGACCGCGGAAGACCTGGGTCACGGCTCCGTCACCCGCGACGACGCCGAAGGTCTGTTCTACGTCGAAGGCAGCAGCGACGGTGCCCACGGCGTCACGCTCCTGCTCCGTGGCTCGACCGACCACGTCGTCGACGAACTCGAACGCGGTGTCACAGACGCGCTGGACGTCGTCGCGTCCACCGTCGCCAACGGCAGCGTCCTCGGCGGCGGCGGCGCACCCGAAGTCGAAGTCGCCCGCCGGCTCCGCGACTACGCCGACAGCGTCGAAGGCCGCGAACAGCTCGCTATCGAGTCCTTCGCCGACGCGCTGGAGATTATCCCGCGCACGCTCGCCGAGAACGCCGGTCTCGACAGCATCGACACGCTGGTCGACCTGCGCGCCGCCCACGAGGACGGCGATGTCAGCGCCGGCCTGAACGTCTTCTCAGGTGACGTCGAGAACACGCTCGACACCGGCGTTGTCGAGCCAGCACACGCCAAGCGACAGGCGATCTCCTCGGCTGCAGAGGCCGCGAACCTAGTCCTCAAGATCGACGACATCATCGCTGCCGGCGAGCTCTCGACCTCCGGCGGCGACGAAGGCGGCCCCGGCGGCCCCGGTGGCGCTCCTGGCGGTATGGGCGGCATGGGTGGCGGCATGGGCGGCATGATGTAAGCGAGGGGCCGAACGAAGTGAGGGCCCTCGAATAGCGAGCGGCGAAAGCCGCGAACCGCGAGGTTCTGAGCAACGCGAAGAACCTCGTTACTGCGAGCGGGGAACAGAGCGGGACCGAAGGTCCCGCAGGCAGTCGGGCGGCACCGCCGCCCGACGACGAAGTGACCCGCGAGCACCGTAGTTGAGCAAAAGCAGACTTTCTGAACGAACGCCCACGCAACTCCGCTGGGCGTGCGTCGCTTTCGAACCGACCTGCAGACGATCGTTTCATCGATTACAGTCAGCCTCCAACTACGGCGACGCTGTGACATCGCCGATATCGAGACGTGAAACTGGAGACACAGTTAGGTATCTTACTGCGAAGTATCGACTGTCCCGGTCCGTTTGGTGGGACGGACTGGTGACAGCGGGTGGGGACCGCTCTCCGTTTTGGACACTTCGACAGCGTCCAGCCGTCGCTCGCATCAGTCGGGCTGTGTTGTTCGGTTTTGACGGCGTCGGTCGTCGAACACCACGTCTGTCGTCCCGAGGTCACTGTAGCGGAGGATCTCGGTTACTCGGCGGGTATCTGTTCCGTTGTTGATCGTGTACTGGAGCGCGTAGCTCCGGACGATGCCGCTCGGCGTCACGGTTGCCGAGAAGGAGGCGTTGGTCACACGGTCGACAGGGCGGGTGGCAATCGCGCTGTCGTCGGTCGACCCGGTTCCCTTGATGCGATACAGCGAAACCCCGTACAGTTGCTTGATGACTTCGTCGCCGGGGCGGATAGACGTGATGTTGGTGGCGGAAAACAAGGCTATGAGACGCCCATTGAACGTGGGTTCGAAGAACAGTGCGGCCCGAGGTGAGCGCGGCGGGCCACCGATACCACGACTGTCCGCGACCACCTCCGCTGATGTCGACCCGTTAACCGTTGTCCGTCTGAGCGCACGGCCGTCCCGCCAGGTACTGTGGATCTCACGCGGTGTCACACGCTGTCCGGATATCGTTCGGGTGGCTGTGTACGACTCGTAGCCAGCGCTGATACTGGCATGGGTCCGGACGCGCTTGTGCAGGCCGCTGCCGTTCATGACGGTCCTGGTGTGGTGGACTCGGTAGGAGGTGTTCGAGAGCTGGTTGACGTGGGCGCGGCCGAGCGCGGTAGCGTTGACGACGCGGTCGCCGACGACGCCCGGGGCACGCTGTGCTGGAGATGTCGGTGCATCTGCAGTCGGGACCGGTGCTGGTGTCACCGTCTCCCTGGCGGCCGTGTCGTCTCCGAACAGCCCGGCACACCCGGCGCTCAGCAGACAGAGACAGAGCACGGCAATCGCCGCCCGGCGACGCATACTCGTGACTGGCTGTGTGGCGACATAACCCCTGTGACGGCGGAGGGCTAAATATCGTCGAGTGTCAACATACCATATGCAGACGCTGCTTCTCGGCGCGGACGCGGTCGAGGACCACGCGACGATGCCGGCAGTTATCGACGCGGTCGCCGCGGCCTTCGCCGCCGATGCTAGGGGGAACACCATCATGCCGGCCAAGTCCTACATCGACCTGCCGCAGTACAACGGCGACTTCAGGTCGATGCCGGCCTACGTCAACGCTGAGACGTGGGACGCCGCCGCGATCAAGTGGGTCAACGTCCATCTGGACAACCCCCGGGATCACGACCTGCCGACCGTCCTCGGGACGCTCATCTACTCGGACCCCGAGACGGCGTTCCCGCTGGCCGTGATGGACGGCACCGTCCTGACGCGCCTGCGGACCGGGGCGGCGGCCGCCGTCGCCACCGACCACCTCGCCGTCGCCGATGCAGACTCACTTGGTCTGGTCGGGGCCGGCACGCAGGCCTACACGCAACTGGCGGCCATTTCGTCGGTCCGGGATATCGAGACGGTGGTCGTCGCCGACCGGGACACGGAGAAACAGCAGGCGTTCGTCGACACGTTCACTGACCGATTTGACGTGCGGGCGGGTACCATCGAGGACGCTGCCGGCTGTGACGTGCTGTCGACGATTACGCCCGTCGAGTCCCCCATCGTGGACCGGGAGTGGCTTGGCGAACGCACACACATCAACGCCATCGGGGCCGACGCTGCCGGCAAGCAGGAACACGACGAACGCACGCTGCTCGACGCGAAACTCGTCATCGACAACTACGAGCAGTGTACTCACTCCGGCGAGATCAACGTCCCGTGGGGCGAGGGAGTCCTGACCGATGCCGACCTTCACGGGGAACTCGGCGACATCGTCGCGGGCACGCTCTCGGGACGGACCGACGACGACAGCATCACGCTCTTCGACTCGACGGGACTGGCGATTCAAGACGTGGCGACTGCACACGTCGTCTATGAGAACGCGAATGCCGACGGTGACGGGACGACGTTCTCGCTCGTCGATACCGATACGACCTGATTACGATGAGGGCGTGAGCATATCGGTCACTTTCGAGATGCCCCAGACGATGACGATAAACGGCAGGAGCGGCATCAATAGGACGAGCAGGCCGAGGAGCATCCCCCAGCCGAACACGTCCATCTCCTCGTTGCGACGGCTACCGGTCCCCGGCGTGACCGACCGGAGTGGTGCCGGCAGTCGTCCGCTGTCCTTCGTGTCGTCGTCAGGTGATTTTGCCATACCTTATCTTGCATTGAGACGTGTATAAGCCTAGGCCCGGCGGCTACATGGCACCGGCGACGCCGCTGCCGATGGCAGCCCCGCAGTTGTCACAGGCAACGAGGTAGAACCGTTTCGAGGCCGTAAAGAAGCCCGTCGTCGACTCCATATCGAGGAACTCCACGTCCTCCTGGGCGTTCATCTCCGCATCGCATTCGGGACAGTGAACCATCAGGCCGCACCTCCGTTGGACTTCGCGCCGGCGACGCCGCTACCGATAGTCACACCACAGGCTGCGCAGTTGGCGGTGTAAAAGCGCTTGGAGGCTTTGATGAAGCCGGTGACGGCGTCCACTTCGACGAAATCGATGTCGTCGGCCGTTTCGAGCGAGGCCTCACAATCAGGGCAGTGTACCATACATCCCTGACACTTGGCGAGTCCGGCAAAAATCTTGTGTGGGGTGCCGCTCTCTCGGACGGCGTCCCGGCGACGCTGCCGGTTCGACACGCCCGAAACAGTGACAATCCGCCACACGCAACAGTACGCTTACCGGGAACGCACCATGGGTAGCAAACCTGTTTTAGTCGTCACGACCGACGGGCTGGATACAGCGGCTCTCGAATCCGCCCTCGCCGAGACGCCGGCGTCGATCACACAACTGTCGGATCTCACGGCCCTCTTTGACACGCTCACCCATTCGGCGTTCCATGCGCTTGTTCTGCCCGAAACAGTCGACGACCAGTCGGGAACCGATATCGCGTACGGCGTCAGGAAGCTGTTTCCCGACCTACCGGTGATCGTCGTAGGCGAAGACCCGGCGGCGGTCCCGGATGCCCTCGACGTGACGGCCGTTGAGCCGTCGGCACATCTCGAAGACGCCGTCGCCGAGGCTGTTCGGGACAGCCTCGACGCCGAGCCGCCGACTGTCGCCGGACGGCCACCGTCCCCGATGGAGACGCTGTTGCTCTCCCTGTTCAACGAGATACCGGATCACCTGTACGCGAAAGACGAGCAGGCTCGACACGTCCTGTTGGGCCGGGGGTTCAACGAGCCGACCGACCGACTCGGCCTCACCGACGTCGAAGTTCCGGAACTGGCTGATGAGCACGCGAAAGCGGCCCTGCGTGATGAAATGGACGTCATCGAGGAAGAAACGGATCAGATCGAAGTAGAGGAATTCCTCGATCTCGACGCGTCGTACGTCCGCACCCGCAAGATGCCGTGGTACGATTCCGACGGGGACGTTCGGGGAATCGTCGGACACACGCAGGATATCACCGAACGAAAGCTCCGCGAGCACGCGTTTCGCCGCCAGAACGAACGGATGGTGAAAGTCGCACTCGTGGCGTCTCACGAGCTCCGAAACGAACTCCAGATCGCCTACGGGCGACTCGAAGAGCTGGCCGACTGCGACGGGCCGACCGCCGACATCGAGGAGTCGCTCTCACAGATCTCTGCGATTATCGATACCGTGGTCGAACTCTCCACGAGCGACCCGAGTGGGTCTATCCAGCACGACGAGATCGAACAGATTCCGAAGCGAAAACACGTCTGGCTCTCCCGTCTCAGTCGGGAGGTGTGGGACACGCTCGCCGACAGCGAGGCGTGCCTGACGTTCGACGGGGACACCCGTATTGTCGCCGATCAGGAGTCCGCCGGGCTGTTGCTCCAGATCCTGTTCCAGAACGCGCTCGAACACGCCGGACCGTCGGTCACCGTCACCGTCGGCACGACGGCCGACGGCTTCTTCGTTGCCGATGACGGCCCAGGAATCGATGTCGAGCCGCCTGAGCGTGTGTTCGACGCGGGCCACACCGCCGTCCCGGAGAACACCGGATTCGGACTCTACGTCGCTCGCCGGGTCGCCGCGGATCAGGGCTGGACGATCTCGATGTCGGAGAGCGAGTCGGGCGGCGCTCGATTCGACATCAGAAACGTCGACTGTCCCGGATAGCGGGCGGCTGGTCGACCTGCGGCGACGGTACCGCTCTGTGGTAAGCCAGTTCCCCGGATTCACACCCGCTCGGCCTGTGCGCTCGTGTGGCGGACCCTGATAGCCTCCCGAAGGGAAAGGTATAGCACGGTCGCTGCCGGATGTTCCGATATCATGACCACGACCGGTGAGGAACGCGAGCGGGGGTTCGATCACACGGAGATCGAGCCCCGGTGGCAGCGCACGTGGGACGAGGCCGACGTGTTCCGGATCGACGACGACGAGACCGACCCGGAGTACGTCCTGGCGATGTTCCCCTACACGTCCGGAAGCCTCCACATGGGCCATGTCCGGAACTACACTATCACGGACGCCTACGCCCGCTTCGAGCGGATGCGCGGCGAGAGCGTCCTCCACCCGATGGGCTGGGACTCCTTCGGTCTGCCCGCCGAGAACGCCGCTGAGGAACGGGACACCAACCCGCGGGACTGGACGATGCAGTGCATCGACTCGATGCGCGACCAGCTCACGGAGATGGGCTTTGGCTACGACTGGGACCGCGAACTCGCGACCTGTGAGCCGGAGTACTACCAGTGGAACCAGTGGCTGTTCAAGCAGTTCCGCGAGGAAGGGCTCGTCGAGCGCCAGGCCGCCGAGCTGAACTGGTGTCCCTCCTGTGAGACCGTCCTCGCGGACGAGCAGGTCGAGGGCGAGGAGGAGCTCTGCTGGCGCTGTGACACGCCCATCGAGGCCCGTGAGATGGACCAGTGGTTCTTCACCATCACCGACTACGCCGAGGAACTGCTGGAATCGCTTGACGACCTCGACGGCTGGCCGAACAACGTCCGGGAGATGCAGCGCAACTGGATCGGCAAACAGGAGGGCGCGAGCGTCGCCTTCGAGGTCGGCGACCACGGCGAGGTCGACATCTTCACGACCCGTCTGGACACCATCCACGGAGCGACCTTCTTCTCGCTGGCCCCCGGCCATCCCGTCGCGCAGGAGATCGCCGAGGATAACGACGAAGTCGCCGAGTACATCGAGATGGCCGAGGAAGCCGACGAGGACGAACTGGACGTGACCTCCGGCGTGTTCACCGGCGAGTACGCGACCAATCCTGCCACCGGCGAAGAGATCCCTGTCTACGTCGCCGACTACGTGCTGACCGACGTGGGGACCGGCGCGCTGTACGCCGTGCCGGCCCACGACGAGCGCGATCATGAGTTTGCGGAGGCCCACGACATCGATATCGTGCAGGTCGTCGAACCGACCGAAGACGCCGACGCTGACCCCGAGGACATCGACGTGCAGGAGGCAGCGTATTCGGAGGACGGCGTGCTGGTCAACAGCGGCGAGTTCGACGGACTGGAGAGCGCCGAAGCCCGCGACCGCTTCGTCGAGGAGTTCGACGGCGAACACAGGACGGAATACAACCTCCGGGACTGGGGTATCTCCCGTCAGCGCTACTGGGGCACGCCGATTCCGATGATTCACTGCGACGACTGTGGCTACGTCGAGGTCCCCGACGAGGACCTCCCGGTCGAACTGCCGGAGTTCGTCCACACTACCGGGAATCCACTCGACGCCGCCGAGGAATGGAAGCAGACGACCTGCCCCGACTGCGGGGCCGACGCGGTGCGGGAGACGGACACGATGGACACCTTCGTCGACTCCTCGTGGTACTTCATGCGGTACACCTCGCCGGAGATGGAGGAGGCCCCCTTCGACGCCGAGCGGGCCAGCGACTGGATGCCGGTCGACCAGTACGTCGGCGGCATCGAACACGCCGTGATGCACTTGCTGTACGCCCGCTTCTTCACGAAAGTGCTGGACGACCTCGACATGGTCGACGGCGTCCGCGAGCCCTTCACGAACCTCACGAACCAGGGAATGGTGCTGGGCGAGGACGGCAACAAGATGTCCAAGAGCTTGGGCAACGGTGTCTCGCCACAGCGCATCATCGAAGAATACGGGGCCGATACGGCCCGGCTGTTCATCATGGAGGCCGCCCAGCCAGAGAAGGAATTCGCCTGGAGTCCCGAGGGCGTCCAGTCCGCCCATAGCTTCCTCCAGAACGTGTACACGCTGGTTTCGGAGTACGCCGACGGGGAGACAGGAACTGACGCTGACCCTGAGAACGGGGACGACATCGCGGAGTACGTCGCCCGCGAAATCGACGCCACCGCAACGAACGCGACGGCGGAGTTCGAAGACTTCCGGTTCAACCATGCGTTGCAGGCCGTGCGTGAACTGGTGTCGCTGCTGCGCCGGTATCAGGAGGCGACCACCCCTGACGCCGACACCTTCGAGCGCGGGCTGGCGACGGCAGCGAAACTGCTCGCTCCGGTCGCCCCCCACGCCGCCGAGGAGATGTGGGCCGAACTGGGCCACGACGACCTCATCGCCGAGGCCGAGTGGCCGGCCGCCGAAGCCCCCGACGACTACGAGATGGAGCGTCAGCTGGTCGAGAACACCCGCGAGGACATCCGCGACATCGTCGAGACGGTCGGTATCGAGGACCCGCAGACGATCACGCTCGCGGTCGCACCCCAGTGGAAGCACCGCGTCCTCGACCTCGCCCGGAACGCCAACGGTAACGTCGTCGGGACCGTCATGCAGGATGAGGAACTGCGCGAGCAGGGCGAGGCGGCCGCGGACTTCGCCAAGGAACTGGCCGGCCGCGCGCAATCGCTGGACGAGCAACTGCCGCCCGAGCGTGAGCAGGCGGCACTCGAACGGGCCGCGTGGCTCGTCGAACGCGAGTTCGGCGCTGACGTGATCGTTCAGGGTCCTGAGGAAGCAGACCCCGACCTCGTCGGCAAAGCCGGTCCCGGCCGCCCGGCCATCGACATCGAAGAATAGCTCGCAGTCGTCCGATTTTCGCCTGCTGCGGCCTACTCGGCGCTGACCAGCCCAGTATCGACGAGGTCCTCGAAGACGCTCGCCGCGTGGCCGTCGGGGCCGACCCGCTCGTAGACGGCGACGACACGTTCCTTCGCGATGACGTACGTCGTCCGCTGGCTCCGTCCGTCGACGAGCGGCACGTCGAACGCCTCGCATAGCCGTCCCTCGGGGTCGGCCAACAGGTCGAAGCTGAGGCCGTTCGCTTCGGCGAAGTCGCGGTGGCTCTCCACGCCGTCGGTCGAGACCCCGTACACCGAGACGCCGGCGTCTTGGAACTGCTGTGTGTACTCATCGAACTGTTCCGCCTCCATTGTACAGCCTGGGGTGTCGTCCGCCGGATAGAAGTACAGCACCGTCGGCTCCTCAAACCCCGGCTGGACCGCGTCGCCGTGTTGGTTCGTCGCTCTGATCGTCGGCACGTCGGTACCGGGTTCAAGTACCATCGTCAGTTGACGGGGATATCCGTCCCGTCGTCGTCCTCGCTGTGGACGACCTTCGACAGCCGTACCGTGAGGACGCCGTTGTCGTAGCTCGCGGTGGTCTCCGCTTCGTCGACGGCCTCGGGGAGGCGGACCGACCGGCTCAGCGACTGCTGCCGACGCTCGCGCTGGATGTACTGGCCGTCGGTCGATTCCCGCTCCTGGCTCGACGTGGCGCTGATTGTGAGCTTCCGGTCCTCGACGAGTTGGACGTCGATGTCCTCGCTGTCGTAGCCGGGCAGGTCCGCGTGAACGACAAAGGTGTCGCCCTCGTCGACGATGTCGACCGGGACAGCGCCCATGTCGACGCCGAACTGCTCTCCCAGCATATCGAACGCGCGCTCGATCTCGCTGAACGGATCGTGATCAGACATACGTGGGGGTACACAGGCCCGGGACTTAACGCTTGAATCGGGGCCGGCGGTGTCCCGCCGGCTCAGTTGACAACTGTCCTGGAGTCGTACGATCCCAGTCGGCGGACCCACCCCTTCCCGGCGATGTCCTCGATATCAGCGAGGGCCTCCTGCGTGCGCTGCTCGTAGAGGCCGGCCGAGATGTCGATGTGGAAGACGTAGTCCCCCAGCCGCTCGCCGCTGGGCCGGGATTCGACGCGGGTGAGGTTGATGTCGCGGTCGGCGAACGGCTGCAGCAGTTCGAGCAACAGCCCGGGGTAGTCGACGTCGGGGTAGACAATGAAGGAACTCTTGCCGCCGGCCTCGCTGCGCTCGCTTTTGGGGGCGACGACGACGAAGCGGGTGGCGTTCGACGACCGGTCCTGAATGTCCTCTGCGAGCACTTTCAGTTCGGTGCCGTTGGTCGCGTTCTCTGGGTGGCCGATAGCGGCGATATCAGCGTCACCGCGGGCGCGCTCGACGCCGCGGGCCGTCGATGCGACCGCCTCGACATTGACGCCGGGGTAGTGCTCGTCGAGCCAGCCGCGACACTGAGCCAGCGCCTGGGCGTGGCTGGCCACCAGCGAGAATGAGTCGTCCTGTGCGAGCAGGGCGTGGCGGATCGGCGTGATGATCTCCTCGACGACGGCAACGTCGTACTCCGCGAAGGCGTCGAGCGATTCCGTGACGGAGCCTTCGATGCTGTTCTCGACGGGGACCACGCCACGTTCGGCCTCGCCGTCGGCGACGGCCTCGACGATGGCGGTCACTGACTCGGAGAAGGAGATCTCGTCGTCGGTGACTGCCTGTGCGGCGCGGTGGGAGTAGGTCCCCTCAGGACCCAGGGTAACAGTGGTCATACCCGGGGTACAGCGGTAGGAACCAAAAGAACCGTGGTCATCGGCAAGCGCTGTCCCGCCGCAGTCGCGGTCGTCGGACGCCATGCCGGTGGCGTCTGCCGCTTTCAGGACAACTGGGCGAGTTCCTCGGCAGTGAGGTCGATGGCGCTCGCGGCGACGTTCTGTTCAAGATGGTCGAGGCTGCTTGTGCCGGGAATCGGGAGTGTCACGTCCGAGTGCCCCAGTAGCCACGCCAGCGCGATCTGGTACGGCGTGGCGTCGTGGCGCTGCGCTATCTCCTCGATGCCGTCGATGTCGCCGAGGTCGCCAGCGCCGAGCGGGAACCACGGAATGAACCCAATACCGTAGTTCTCGCAGGCTTCCAGCACGTCCTCGTCGTCGCGGTGGGCGACGTTGTACTGGTTCTGGACAGTCGCGATGTCGACGATGTCGCGGGCCCGGTCCAGTTGGTCGACGGAGACGTTCGAGACGCCGACGTGGCGGATCAGCCCCTCGTCTTTCATCTCGGCGAGCGCGTGAATCGAGTCCTCGAACGGCGTGTCGGGGTCTGGCCGGTGGTGCTGGTACAGGTCGATGGGGTCCATCCGCAGGCGGTCCCGCGAGCACAACTGGGCGTTGCGCAGATAGTCCGGGTCGCCGTGGGCCAGCCAGTCAGCGTCGGTGTTGCGGAGCAGACCACCTTTCGTCGCGATGACGAGGTCCTCACGTTCGGTATCGAGCGCCTCGCCGATGAGCCGCTCCGAGACACCCGGGCCGTACGAGTCCGCCGTATCGATGAAATCCACGCCGAGTTCGACCGCTCGCTCCAGCACGCTGTGAGCGTGTGCCTCGTCGTCCGGTTCGCCGATGATATCTTCGCCGGTGAGCCGCATCGCGCCGAAGCCGAGCCGGCGGACTGTGAGTTCCCCACCGATATCGAACGTATCACTCTCGTTTGTGACCATATAAACACGGTTGACCGCACGCCTGAAAACAGCCCCGCCGACTCAGGTCGTCACCGCAACCGGTTCGATACCCCACGGTGACCGCTCACTCGCTGTTGCGGTGGAACAGCGCGAGGTGAACGAGGAGATATCGCGAGGCGTAAAAAACTGTCACGCTGGCGACGAAGGCGAACAGCGACACGGCCCCGACCGACAGGCCGAACCCGGAGTCGACGAACGGGTTCCGACCCGTGAACGCGACGTATGCGGACACTGCGTCACCGCCGCCCAGACCCACGGCGAACAGGCAAAGCGAGAGCACGATTGCCAGGCCGCCGGTTCCGAGACCGACGTAGCGGGCGAAGTCCTCGGCGTTGAGCGCCGCGTGCGCCTGTCGCTCGGTCAGCGGGGCGAGCCGGACCCGGTAGAGGACTGACCCGACGAGCAACGTCGCACCGAACAACTGCAAGGCTCCGCCGAACAGTCCGAGTAACAGCACTTTCGGCGAGGCGATGGCGGGGTCGATCGATGGCAAAAACGCCGCGGTGCTGTCCGGATACAGACCGTAGATCGGTAGTAACAGCGCCAGCGCACCAAGCAGGGCGCTCTGGAGCGCGAGCGTTCGCGGGACGGTCTGTCTGAGATACGAGTGGCGTTCGTAGCGGAGTCGCTCGTACGTCGACCCCGAAATGATCGCCTGGGCGATGGTATCGTCGGGCTGTGGATCAGTAGACATATCTTACCGGTTCCTATTCACCGACAGTTTACTCAATCCATCATATAACCCTTTTGCACGGCGCAAAACTCTGCCGCTCTGACAGTAAACGCCCACAGAGTTGTTTTTAATCTGGGCCTTTGCGAACCAGCCTGGCGCGTTCTCAGCGCGTGTGAACCGCTTCGCCGCGTGCCGCCGCGGCCGCCTCGTGGACTGCCTCGGAAAGCGTCGGGTGCGTGTGGATCGTCCCGGCGATGTCCTCAAGACGCGCGCCCATCTCGATACCCAGCCCGAGTTCGGCGATAAGCTCCGACGCTTCCGGGCCGACGATCTGTGCCCCGAGCAGGAACTCCTCGTCGGCGTCGGCGACGACGCGGACGAATCCTTCTTTCTCGTTGACAGTGAGTGCACGGCCGTTGGCCCGTATCGGCATCTGTCCGATGACCGGCTCGAAGCCTGCCGCCTCGGCCTCGCTCTCAGTCATTCCGACGGTCGCGATTTCGGGGTCGGTGAACACCGCGGCGGGAATCGCCTGATGATCGAACGCGGCCGGTTCGCCGGCGGCGGCTCTCGCAGCGACCTCGCCCTCGGCCATCGCCTTGTGGGCCAGCATCGGTTCGCCGGCAACGTCGCCGACTGCGAACACCGACTCGAAGGCCGTTCGGCACTGGTCGTCGGTCGGAATGACGCCGTTCTCGTCCGTCTGGAGGTCGATGTTCTCCAGCCCGAGCGTCTCTGTGACCGGTTCGCGCCCGACCGCGACGAGACACTTCTCGGCGTTGTACTCGGTGACCGTATCGTCCTCATCGACGGTCTGGACGCGAATGCCCTCGTCCGTCTCCTTCCAGTCGTCGGCCGCCTCGCCGAAGTTGAAATCGATGCCCAGCTCCTCGGCGCGGTCGCGGACGACCGCTGCGATGTCGTCCTCGTAGCCGGGCAACACGTCATCAAGCATCTCGACGACGGTGACCTCCGCGCCAAGTTTCGCGAACACCGTCGAGAGCTCCATGCCGATGTAGCCCGCGCCGACGACGAGCAGCTTCTCGGGGACCGATTCGAGCGCGAGCGCGTCCTTCGAAGAGAGGATGTGTTCGCCGTCGAACTCGAAGTCCGGGACCGTCATCGGTCGGCTCCCCGTGGCGACGACGGCGTGTTCGAACGACAGCGATTCCGAGCCCTGTCCCTCGCCGCCGTGGGCGACCCGGACCGTCCCGTCGTCGACGAACTCGGCGGTCCCCTCCACCAGATTGACGCCGGCGTTCTTACACAGCGATTCGACGCCCCGTGTCAGCCGTGTGACGACGCCGTCTTTCCACTCTGTCATCCCGGCCATGTCGACGGCCGGGTCCGCGAATACGCCCATCGACTCGGCCTGCCGGGCGTCGTGAGCGACGTCCGAGGCTGAGATGAGTGCTTTCGAGGGGATACAGCCGTGGTTCAGACAAGTCCCGCCGTAGGCGTCCCGTTCGACGAGCGTCGTATCCAGCCCTAGTTGCGCGCCCCGGATCGCGGCGACGTAGCCGCCCGGACCGCCGCCGATAACAAGCAGTTCCGTTCCCGTAGTGACATCTCCGACGACCATAGCGGTGCCTCGTCCGGGTCCGTGAAAAGCTATCGCCCTTCAGTTTGCTGTCGTCTCTCGCCTCCGCCGCCGGTACAGGTAGTACCCGATGACCGGCACCGACACCGCAAACGCCGCGAGCAGTGTCGTCCCCACGGCGTGGACGATGCCGGCAACCGCATACAGCGGTGTCGGGGTCCAGTCCCCGTCGGTCCGCCGGAGCTGTCGACTGTCGAGAAAGAGCCCGACCGTGAGAAGCAGGCTGAACAGCACACCCGCCCAACTGGCGAGGACAGTCAGGGCAAACGCGCCGAGGAACGTTCCGAGACTCCCCTCTCCGGCCGATGCTGACGACACGAACAGTTCCATTGACAGCCGGGAGAGAGCCATACACCCCGGCGGCAGGACGAACAGCGCGGCTAATCCGTACCAGATCCATGTGTCTCTCGTGGAGGGCATCACCAACCCTGTCGTTCCAGTGACCTGTTTCGGTTTCGATTGTGAACCCGAACAGTTACTCCAGCAGGAGTCGCGTCGGGTCCGCTAGATATTCCTTGAGCGTGTTGACGAAGCGCGCGGCGTCGGCCCCGTCGATGACGCGGTGGTCGATTGCCAGCGAGAGCGGGAGCGTGGGTTTTGCGACGACTTCGCCGTCTTCGGCCACCGGCCGCTCTTTCAGCGCCCCGATCCCGAGAATCGCCGTCTCGGGGACGTTGATGATCGGACTGGCGTACTCGCCGCCGATGGCCCCGAAGTTCGTGACGGTGAACGTCCCGCCCTGCATCTCCGATCGCTCGATGTCCCGCTCTCTGGCTCGTCCGACAAGGTCGTTAATCTCGTCGGCGAGCTCGACCAGACCCTTCCCGTCTATGTCGTTGACGACCGGGACGACAAGCCCGTGGTCTGTCGCTGCCGCCACGCCGATGTTGTGGGCGTCTCTGTAGACGATTTCCTCGTTTTCGGTGTCCAGCGCCGTGTTGAGAACCGGGTGCTGGTCCAGCGCCGCGGCAACGCATTTCACCACAAACGGTGTGTACGTCAGCGTCACATCGCGCTCCTCGGCCAGTGGCGCGAGTCGCTCACGGGCCTCGACGAGACCGGACACGACGACTTGGTCGTGGTGGGTTGCGTGGGGCACCTCTCGCCGGGAACGAGCCATCTGCTCACCGATGGACCGACGGACGCCACGGTACGGTTCGCGGCGCTCGCCGTCGCCTGTCTCGACGGCCGTCGCTTCGGCCCCAGTGCCGCCCGCTTCGGCTGTCGTTCCCACTGCACCACCTCCGGCGCTGACGGCTTCGGCATCGGCCGCCTGCGCGGCCTGCTGGGCCTCCGCGTACGTCCGAACGGCCGACTCGTCGACGTATGGCTGGCCGTCCCGCGTCTGGTCGGTCGGGACAGCGTCGATGTTCACGTCGAGTTCGCGGGCGGCCTTTCTGGTAGCCGGTGTCGCCAGCGTCTGGTCGCGACTGGCGGCTTCCTGTCCGTCCCCGGAGACGCTCCTGACGGCTGACTTGACAGCGGTTCCGTCGTCTGTGTCGCCCGCGTCGTCGCCCTGTGAAACCGCTGCAGTCGGACTGTCCCCGTCGTCGGACGCCTTCGAAACGACAGATGTGGGGCCGTCGTCACTGTCAGCCGTCTCGCCGGCTGACGCTGTGGCCGCCTCGACATCTCCTTCGGTGACGCGGCCGCCCGGTCCGCTCCCGTCGACGGCCGCGATGTCGACCCCCTCTTCACGGGCGAGTCGGCGTACGCTCGGCGAGGCGAACACACGGCCGTCGGCCGTGCTTGTGCTCGCCTCCGACTGTTCTGATGTCGCGGCTGCTGTGGCTTTGTCCGCATCGCTATCGGACTGCGCTGTGTCGCCTCCCGCCGACTCGGCTTCGTCCGTACTGTCCGCCGCCGCGTCAGCCGCTTCGGCGTCGCCTTCTTCCTCGATGGTGATGAGTACCTCGCCGGTCTGTACCATCTCGCCGACTTCAGCGTGCAGTTCCCGTACGACGCCGTTGACCGGCGACGGGACGTCGACGGCGGCCTTGTCGGTTTCCACCTCCGCGAGGACCTGATCCTCGGTGACGGTGTCGCCCGGCGAGACACGCCAGGTGAGCACCTCACCCTCTGCGACCCCTTCACCGAGGTCTGGGAGATTGAATTCGAACATGCGTCAGAACTCCACTGCTTCTCTAATACCGTCTTTGATGCGGGCGGGTTCTGGGAGGTAGTAGTCCTCTAACGCGTACAGCGGGTAGGGCACGTCGAAGCCCGTCACTCGGGTAACGGGGGCCTCCTGATACAGCAGAACCTCCTCCTGAATGGTGGCGATAATCTCGCCGGCCAGCCCGCCGGTTTTGGGCGCTTCGTGAACGACGGTCGCTCGCCCGGTCTTCTTGAACGACTCGACGATGGCGTCGGTGTCCATCGGCGACAGCGTTCGCAGGTCGATCACCTCGGCGTCGATGCCCTCCTCGGCCAGTTCCTCGGCAGCCTCGACCGTCGGCCGGGTCATCGCACCCCAGGTGAACACGGACACGTCGCTTCCTTCACGGCGGGTCTTCGCTTCACCCAACTCGACCGTGTATGGGTCGTCGGGAACCTCCTCGCGGAACGATCGATAGATGAGCTTCGGTTCGAGGAAGATAACGGGGTCCGGGTCGCGGATAGCCGCCGTCAACAGCCCCTTCGTCTCCTTTGGCGTCGACGGGACGACAACCTTCAATCCCGCCTCGTGGACGTAAAACGCCTCCTTGGACTCGGAGTGGTGTTCCGGCGCACGGATGCCGCCGCCGTATGGTGCGCGAACAGTCAGCGGGCAGTTGTATCGGCCGCGGCTCCTGTTCCGAAGCCGGGCGGCGTGACTGACAATCTGGTCGAATGCGGGGTACATGAACCCGGAGAACTGCATCTCCGGCACCGGCCGGAGCCCGTAGGCGGCCATGCCGATGGCTGTCCCGACGATGCCGGCCTCCGCGAGCGGCGTGTCGATGACCCGGTCGTCACCAAACTCCTCGTGGAGCCCCTGTGTCGCCCGGAAGACGCCGCCGTTTTTCCCGACGTCTTCACCCATCACGACCACATCTTCGTTCCGCTCCATCTCGCCGTAGAGCCCGTCACGGACGGCCTGTACGAGCGTCAAATTTTGTGTGTCTGCGTCCTGTGTACTCATTCCAGTAGCACCTCGTCGCCGTGTCGCTCGCATAGGTCTTCGAGGTAGTCCAGTTGCTGTTCGAGTCGCTGTGGCATCTCCGCGTACACGTCCGCGAACATCTCCTCCGGTTTCGGCCGCTCGGTCGCCTCAGCCTCGTCGATGGCCGTGGCTACCTCGTCCTGAACCGATTCGTCGATGGCGTCGACCCGCTCGTCGTCGAGCAGGCCCTGGTCCCGGAGGAATGCCTCCATCCGCGGGATTGGGTCTTTTTGCTTCCAGCGCTCGACTTCGCTGTCGTCGCGGTACACCGATGGGTCGTCAGCAGTCGTATGTGCGCCAAAGCGGTACTGCACCGCTTCGATCATCGTCGGGCGGAGTTCACCCTCTGGTGGGTCGTGTGCCTTGTCGACGGCCTCGCGGGTCACCTGATACACCGCCAGCGGGTCCATTCCGTCGACCTGGACGCCGTCGAAGCCGTAGGCGTTAGCCTTCTGGGCGAGCGTCTCGCTGGCCGTCTGGCGCTCCCGTGGTACTGAGATCGCCCACTGATTGTTGTTACAGAAAAACACCGCTGGCACGTCGAACACGCCCGCGAAGTTCAGTCCCTCGTGAAAGTCGCCCTCCGAGGTCGCGCCGTCACCGAAGTACACGAGGGCAGCGGTGTCATCGCCCTTGAGTTTCGATGCCCACGCGGCCCCGGTCGCGTGTGGAATCTGTGTTGCAATCGGGACCGCAAACGAGAATGCTTGGACGTCTTCTGGCGGCGAATTACCCGCTTCGGACCCCATCCAGTACAACAGGTCGTCCGACAGGGGCCATCCCTTGACGTACATCGCGAGATGTTCCCGGTAGCTCGGGAACGCCCAGTCACCGTCTCGCAGCGCGTAGGCGCTGCCGACCTGCGAGGCCTCCTGTCCCGACATCGGGGGGTAGGTCCCCATCCGGCCCTGTCGTTGCAAACTCACCGCCCGCTGGTCGAAGTGCCGGCCGAGTTTGAGATACCGGTACATCTCCACCAGTTCGTCGTCCGAGAGGTCCGGTATCGTTGCGCCGTCGACCACTGTCCCGTCTTCATCGAGAATCTGTACCTTGTCCGCTGGGTCGCGCTGGAGGACACTCATAGAAACCGCCTCCCTCGAAGTGGCATACGACGACTGTTCACTCGCACTACCTTTAGAGCTTTCGCGGCGCTGAAAAATATATCCGACGTGGGTATTACTGAGCATATAGATGTTTTAGCGGCGCTAAGCCGGTTTTAATTCTACCCAATTTATCAGTGATAACTCCGATGTATCAGTCGTTCGCACGCACTTCTGCCCGCGCCTCGTCGGCACTTCGCCCCTCGCGCAGGACGCTCTCAACGAACAGTTCGCCGGCGCGGTAGGACGACCGGACCATCGGACCCGAGGCACAGTACAGGAAGTCGAACTCCTCCTCGGCGACCCGCTGCCAGGTGTCGAAGGCGTCCGGATGGACGTACTCCGAGACCTCCAGATGCGAGCGGGAGGGCTGGAGGTACTGGCCGAACGTCACCACGTCGACGCCGGCCTGCCGGAGATCCGACAGCGTCTGGTACACCTCGTGGGCGTACTCGCCGACACCCAGCATCAGGCTGGTCTTGCTGTAGCAGTCGCTTTCGCGGTTGACCTGCCGAAGCACCGAGAGGGACTGCTCGTAGCCCGCCCGGCGGTCCCGGACCGGCCACTGGAGCCGGTCGACCGTCTCGATGTTGTGGGCGATGACGTCCGGGTCGGCGTCGATGATTTTCCGGACGAGGTACGGCTCACCCTGAAAATCGGGGATGAGACACTCGACGAGGATTGATGGGTCACGCTCTTTGATGGCCCGTATCGTCTCCGCGAAGTGACCTGCACCTTGGTCGGGCAGGTCGTCGCGGTCGACGCTGGTCAGCACCACGTAGTCCAGTCCGATCTCCGCGACGGCGTCGGCCACCTGCTGTGGCTCGTCGGAGTCCAGCGGGTCCATCCCGCCCGTCTCCACGTCACAGAAGTTACAGCCCCGCGAACAGCGGTCGCCCATCAGCATGAACGTGGCCGTCCCCGGTCCGTCGCGTCCGCTCCAGCACTCCCCGAGGTTGGGGCAGTTGGCTTCCTCACAGACCGTGTTGAGGTTTCGATCCCGGAGCGTCTGCTTGATATCGGTGAACCGCTCGCCCGACGGTGGCCGCATCTTCAGCCAGTCAGGCTTGCGCGAACGACTCATTACCGGGAGTTAGGTTGGGTCGGTCAAAAACGTGCGGGGGTCCTGTCCTCTGTCACACCCGTGTGGAAGGACAATCGGGCGGTCAGACGGCCCAGCCGAAACGACTGCCACCTGCGTACTCAAGGATGTCTCCGCTACTGCCCGCGTGCCCACCTCAGGCACGACAGACCGCAAGCATATGTGCGGACATATCCACGACCGTTCGGTCCGTCCGGAGTTCGTCTACGAGCGCCTGAACACCGGCCCGCTCGTGTGCTGACAGTTCGGCAGCGGTCTCTCGGAGCGATGGAGCGGCGAGTACTGACGCCAGCCCCTCCAGTCCGACCAGCGTCTCGACGGTTATCCCGCCCGCCTCCAGCAGTGCCTCGAACTCGTCGGCGCGGAAAAAATGGGTCTCGGTGAACGCCGCATTGTGATCGAGTTGCGCCACGAACGAACGGTCGTAATCGCCCGTTTCGGCGAGTTCGTCCGCGTTGACGAGGTGTTCCGACCTGCCGACCAGCGAGAGCACCAGCCAGTTGAGCCGCCCCATGACGGAGGCGAACACCGGACTTTCGGCTTTTGTCACCCGGTGAAGCTCCCGCACAGCGGCCGTCCGTTCGTCAGCGTCGAGTACATGTGACAGCGGCCCACCCAGACACAGCGTCGCGTCGAATACGTCCCGGTCAAACCCGAGATTGCGTACGTCGCCCGCCTCGACGGCCACTCGTCCTTCGTACCCGTGCTCGGCGACTTTTTCCTGTGCGATAGCTCGCTGACCCTCGCTGGGATCGACGAGTGTGACGTCGTACCCCTGTTCGGCCAGCCAGACAGCGTACCGACCAGCACCGCCGCCCACGTCGAGGACGTGTCCCGCGTCGGGGAGGTTTGCTTCGAGCTGTGCAACGGTCCCCGACCACTCCAACTGCCCGTGTAGCGTGGCTGTCAGGCGGTCCCACTCGCTCTCGTCGTTCTCGTCGTAATAGCTCTCGGGGTCGCTGATAGGCATACCTGCGCACTATCAGCCGGCTGAGTTAATTTTTGGGCAGCCGTGTGGGATGCTCGCATCGAGGGGCCATGTTTCGAAACCAGCGAATGGACTCGCTTCTCGCACACGTTCGCTCCCCCATAGAAACGCCTTTGCCGTCGCGGAACTGCGACTGTGACGTGTCATCCAGAACCGACAGCGAGCCGACTGTGGCGGTCGCGGAGGTGCTCCCCGAGTTCGCCGACGCGTTCCCGTTCGAGGAGTTCAACCGGATGCAGTCGGCGGCCCTGCCGGCCCTGCTGAACCGCGACGACAACGTCGTCGTCAGCGCGCCGACGGCCAGCGGGAAGACCGCGCTGGCGGAACTGGCCATCTGCAAGACGCTCGCCGAGGACGGGACCGCGCTCTTTCTCGCACCGCTGCGCGCGCTCACAAATGAGAAGGAAAGCGAGTGGGAGCGGTTCGAAGACTTGGGCTACTCCGTCTACGTCGTCACCGGCGAGCGGGATCTGAACCCCCGCCGCGCCGAGCGGGCCGACATCCTCGTGATGACGCCGGAGAAAGCCGACTCGGCCACCCGGAAACACGAGACCAGCCGCTACTCTTTTATTACTGACGTGGACTGCTGTGTCATCGACGAGGTCCACCTGCTGGACTCGGACCGTCGGGGGGCGGTGCTCGAAGTCACCGTCTCGCGGCTCCGTCGGCTCTGTGACCCGCGCGTGGTGGCGTTGTCGGCGACGATGCCGAACATCGACGACGTGGCCGACTGGCTCGACGCGCCCGATGAAACCACGTTCGCCTTCGGCGAGAAGTACCGTCCGGTCCCACTCAACGCCGACGTGAAGACCTACTCCCACGGTGAGAACGCCTTCGCCGACAAGTACCGGCGGCTCTACCGGGCACTCGACCTCGCCGAGCCACACATCCGTGAGGAGGGGCAGGCGCTCGTCTTCGTCTCCTCGCGTCAAGACACGGTGCAGGCCGCCAAGAAGGCCCGCGACGAGATTACCGAACGCGACATCCCCATGGGCGCACGCGGGGACTACGACTTCCACAACGACGCCGCCGATCTCTCGAACGACACGCTCCGCCAGTCCGTACTGGACGGCGTGGGCTTTCACCACGCCGGCCTCGCGCGCGAGGACAAGAACAGAGTCGAGCAGTGGTTCAAGGAGGGCAAGATTCAGCTCCTCTTCTCGACCTCGACGCTCGCGTGGGGTGTGAACCTCCCCGCCCGCTGTGTCGTCATCCGCGACACCAAACTGCACGATCCGCTCGAAGGCGAGGTCGACATGAGCCCGCTCGACGTGCTCCAGATGCTCGGTCGCGCGGGCCGGCCCGGCTACGACGACATGGGCTACGCCTGGGTCGTCTGTGACCGCTCGGACGCCGACAAGTATCGCCGCCTGCTCCGGGACGGCAAGGAGATTGAGTCACGGCTGGCCGCCGAACTCGACGCCCACCTGAACGCCGAAATCGCACTCGGGACCATCGACGATGTGGACGACGTGATGGACTGGCTCGCGACCACGTTTTACTACGCCCGCTCGCAGTCGGCTCCCGACGAGTATGACGCCGGGAGCGACCTCCGAAACCGGGTCAGCGACACGCTCTCGGCGCTCGTCGACGAGGGCTTCGTCGAACAGGACGGCCTCAACGTCGAGCCGACGCGGCTCGGCCAGCTAGCATCGAAGTTCTACCTCCGGCTGTCGACCGCACGCCGGTTTGCGGATGTCGCCGAACGCTGTCAGGACGCCGCAGACCCGAATTCCGCCGTCTCTGTGGACGCTGACGACCTGCTGACTGCGGTGGCCGGCGCAACCGAGTTCGATAGTGTCAGTGCCCGCTCCGACGAGGAAGACGCCGTCCACGCAGTTCTGGGAGACAGCGTCGACGACAGCCTCGACGCCGGCCAGCGCAAGGTGCTGGCCATCCTCCGCTCGGGTATGACCGGGACGACGCCCACAGAACTCAAAAGCGACGCGTGGGTCATCCGCCAAAACGCCCTTCGCCTGCTAGCCGCGATGCGGGAGTTCGTCGACACGCTGGGCCCGGCCCGCTACGCAAACCTCGCGTGTCGGGTCGAAGCTCGCGTCGAACACGGCATCAGCGCCGACGCGGTGGGGCTGACAGCCATCGACGGTGTTGCCAGCGGCCGTGCGGGCAAGCTCGCCGCGGCGGGCCTCACGTCGCCCGCTGATGTGGTCGAAGCCGGTGAAGACGGCCTCGTCCGTGCCGGCCTCTCCGAGGGCGTTGCCGAGCAAGTGCTTGCCAACGCCCGCGACCTCCCTGTCGTCTCCATCGACTGGGGCGATTTCCCCGAGACAATCGCGCCCGGCGACAACGATATGCGGGAGGTAACGGTCGAAAACACCGGCGGCAGCGCCCGCGCGGGCCTTCGGGTCACGGTTAACGGGCGTGAGATGACCGCCAAACCGTCGTATCTCGGTCAGGCCACGCTTCCGGTTGCTGTCTTCGGCGCGGATGCCGACGAACTCACCTTTACTGTCGAAGTCGCGTTCCCCGCGCTGCCGCTTCCGACGATTACCGAAACTCGGTCAGTTCTCGTTCGGTAACGGCCGTTTCGATTGCCACTCTGAAACGAACTTAGAACTCTCGATAAAATTTATAAACACTTCTCGAAGCGTTATTCTCCTCCGTGAAACATCGCTGAAAGGTGCTGAAATCCGGTTAATATTCCGAAAAGAGTTCGAATTTTCCCCAAGGGTCTGGCGTTTATATGGGGGTCTGGGTTCTTACGAAGAACTGAGGAAGCCCACCATGTCCAGTGCATCGCCCTTCCGTTCCCCGATGGAAGCTGCCCCCAGTAGCGCCGCCCTCCGATCGCTCACTCGTCCCCTACAGTTCATCGCGTTCTGGCTGGCTATCGTCACGCCACTGGCGTACCCGCCGCTGCTGCTGGGCGGACTGGACAGCCAGAGCTTCCTCATCTTCGTGGGTGTCGTTGCCCTCAACGTCTTCGGCCTGCTGGCGGGCCGAGGATACGGTGATCCCGCCTGACCTGGCCGGGACTTCCTCCCCTCCATGCTGGCATTTCCGGCACGCAGCTTTCTGGTTTCGTGCCCTTGAATCTCTGCCCACCGTACTAACACCTGCCCGGTATTGTCCCTCGGTCTCTGGTTCAGTTCCGTATCGGATCACCCACCTTCTCTGACCCTCTCCCCATGTCCGAAAAAACGCTATACCGGCTGTTACACACCGCCTAACAGCACCTGTCGCAGCGACGCGGTGTCGTCCGCGATCTCGTGGACCATCGACAGGTCAGTCTCGTCACCGTCACCGCGGAACCCGACAGTCGTCATCCCAGCGGCGACGGCGGCACGTGCGCCCGCGGTGGAATCTTCGACGGCCCAGCAGTCCTCAGGCGTGACGCCCAGTTCCGCCGCACCTCGCTCGTAGATATCCGGCTCCGGCTTGCCGGGGCCGTCGATGTCGCCGGCGCTGATGGCGACGTCGAACTTCGAGAGGAGGTCGAAGCGCCCGTCGGCCACGTCGATCCAGGCCCACGGTGCGGAGGTCGTCAGCGCTAGCGCCACGCCGGCGTCCCGCAGGTCGTCGAGCAGTTCGTGTGCCCCGTCGAGGAAGGTTGCTTCTTCGCTGTAAATCCGCTCGCCGTGCTCCTCGAACAGTCTCTCGAATGCCTCCTGGCCGATTTCGAGGTCGTACTCCGCGGCGAGGTCCGGATACACTTCTCGGTAGTTCCGACCGGTAATCGCGGACAGGGGGATATCGTCGTTCGGTGCGGCCGTTGGGAGGATCTCCTCGCGCTGTGCACGGACCCAGTGATCTTCGGACTGGACGAGCACGCCGTCCATATCGAAACAGACCGCGGCCGGTGGTTTGCTCATTGCCTCCCTGTCGCCCGGCGACGGCTTTGGCTGTTGCGACTCCGGCAGCGACGACCACGCTACGAAGCCCCGCTCACCGACTGAGGGTTTAAGTACCGGAACCCGGGCAGGACGGTCCATGCACGACGGAACCCGTGTGATTGCTGGCGAGTGTACGACTGTCTTCGAGGGAACACGCGAGCGAGAGCAGCGCGGCGACGTGCTCGTCGTCGTCAAACCGGACAACACTGTTCTCGTTCACGATGCCGAAGGATATCAGCCGGTCGCGTGGCTCACGCGCGCCGAAAGCGTCACCATCGACAACGGAGCGGTGACTGCCCGCGACGGCGACGAACTCCTCCGGGTGGTCACTCACGAGGAACACGGTAGCGCCCGCTACCCGGCCTCGAATGCCGGTGTCCCGGTACGCGACTGCCCCGACTGTGCCGGGACGCTGGTCCGTGCCCGAAGCGAGGTCACCTGTACCGGCTGTGACGCCGCCTACGGGATTCCGAGCGATGCCGCGGTCACTGGCGGCCGCTGTGACGACTGCGGACTCCCGACACTTCGGGTGGAACGTGGCCGAGCCTTCGAACTGTGCCTCGACCGGGAGTGTGACTCACTGGACGACGCCGTCACCGCGGCCTTCGACCGCGAGTGGGACTGTCCCAACTGTGATGGCGACCTGCTGATTCTCCGCCGTGGCGGTCTGCTCGCCGGCTGTGAGCACTATCCCGACTGTGACACCGGCTTCTCGATGCCGTCCGGCGTGGTCGTCGGCGACTGTGACTGCGGCCTGCCGCTGTTCGAAACCGCTGGCGGCACGCGCTGTTTGGACAGTTCCTGCGAAGCACGGGGGTGAAGGCTGGGCCTCCACACCTGTACCATCCAGTTTCGCTGACGGCTCGGACCCGTAGGGGCTTTGTCGCCGCGGGGGTCACGTCAGAGCATGGAACTGACGCTTGAGGGCGATGTCGTGCGGGCCGGCTACGAGGCGCGCGAGCGGTTCTACGACTCGCGCGGGTACGGGAAGGTCCGCAACGGCGACATCGACCTGGCTCCGGTGGAGGCCGCACACCTCCTCTACCGCGGGGATATCGAGAGCATCGACGGCATGGACTTCCGGGCGTTCCTCGGGTCGGCGGCCGTCTCTGAGGTCGACTTTGCCGTCTACAAAGACCTCCGTGATCGCGGTTTTTACCTCACGCCGGCCCGCGAGGGATGGGTCGATGACGCCGCAGGCACAGACTTCGTGGTCTACCCGCGCGGGAAGGGGCCGTGGGACGACGAGGTCGCCTACCGCGTCCGGGTTATCGGCGAGCGCGACACCGCCGATGCCGCGGCGCTGGGCGACTGCGTGCTAGCGGTCGTCGATGAGGAGAGCGAAGTCACCTATCTCGATACCGACCGGCGAGATGTCGACGGGACCAGCGACGCTGTCGTCCCGACGACGGAGGGGGAGCTGCTCGCCGAGCGGGTGGTGTGCTGGGAACCGCCGGCGGAGCTGTACGACCAGGCGTTCTACGGCCAGCGACTCGGCGACGACGGCGCGGTCCAGCTCTCGCTTGTCGAGGCCGCGTATCTCGCACAGGAGGATTTGCTTACGGTCGATGGCGGGGCTGACGCTGTCGTTGAGCGGGGCCGCGAGGTCGAAGGTGACCGCTTCGACCGCCGGCTGGCCGTCTATGCGGCGCTGCGAGCGAGCGGTGTCGCGCCGAAGACCGGCTTCAAGTTCGGCGCGGACTTCCGGACCTACGCTGACGTCGAAAGTGCCGACAACCTCGGGCACTCGGAGCTACTGGTGCGGGTGCTGCCGGCCGATCACCGCTTCGAGCCGCGGGATCTCGCACTGGACGTGCGGCTCGCCCACGGCGTCCGGAAGACGATGGTGTTCGCGCTCACGACGGACGACGGTGACGGCGACATCGAGTGGATCGCAGTCGAGCGATTGACCCCCTGAGTTGACCAAGCGCCGTGGTCGGCCGGTTGGTGTCTGTCCGCCGGTCCGGTCGGCGCACCGAAACGAACCCTTTTTGCGCCGACCGGAACCAAAGCACCTGTAACGTGGCTCACCGCGAGCCGACCACACCCATGACAACGGACGACTCCCACCACGACGACGCATCGCCCGACGAGGACCGCCGCCAGTCGGGCGGAGCGTGGCGGGAGCCTGACACCCGCTCCGGCGGCGACCCGGTGCTACCGGACGGCGGCACTGAGGCCGAAGGGGCCGACGAGGCGACGCTCGACCCATGGGGCTCCTCGACTATCGCCGACTACCGTAAGCTGTTCGAGCAGTTCGGCATCGAGGAGTTCGACGAGGTGCTCCCCGAAGTCCCCAACCCTCACTACCTGATGCGGCGGGGCGTCATCTTCGGCCACCGGGACTACCGACCGGTCGCCGAGGCGATGCGCAACGACGAACCCTTCGCCGCGCTGTCGGGGTTCATGCCGACTGGCGATCCGCACATCGGGCACAAGCTCGTCTTCGACGAGATCATCTGGCATCAACAGCAGGGCGGGGACGCCTACGCACTTATCGCGGACCTTGAAGCCCACAGCGCCCGCGGGCTGTCGTGGGACGAAATCGACGAGCACGCGACGAACTACCTGTTGTCGCTGCTCGCGCTCGGGTTCGACCCCGACGAGGGCACGCTGTACCGCCAGTCCGACAACCGTGAGGTGCAGGACCTCGCCTTTGAACTCGGCGCGGAGGCGAACTTCTCGGAGCTGCAGGCCATCTACGACTTCGACGGCGAGACGGATGTCTCGCACATGCAATCGGTCGTCACGCAGATGGCCGACATCCTCTATCCGCAACTGGACGAGCCCAAGCCAACGGTCATCCCCGTCGGCCCGGATCAGGACCCGCACATGCGGCTGGCACGGGACCTCGCCGCGCGGATGCGGTACTTCGGCGTGACGGAAGCCTTCGCCAGTTTCGAGGCCGACGGGGTCGAGCGGACACTGCTCCGGCAGGCTTACGACGCCCGCGAGGACTACGCCGAGGACGCCGACCGACCTCGGTGTGGCGAGGCCGCCGACTGGCTGCGCGAGCACCAGCCAGCGCCCGCCAACGCCCGTGAGTCCGTCGTCGCGAAACTCGACGAAGCCGGGAAGGAACCGCTCCGACCACGGATCCGATTCCTCGACCGTAACGCCACAGACGAGGCTTTCGAGGCGCTCATCGAGGCTATCGACGGCGAAAAGCGGGTGTACGACGAGCACATCGACACCTTCGACTTGGACCACGCCGAGGCCGAGGAACTGGCCCGGCAGGTCGAACTTGACAACGGCGGCTACGGCTTCCAGCCGCCGTCCTCGATCTATCACCGGTTCATGACCGGCCTCACCGGCGGCAAAATGTCCTCATCGATTCCAGCCTCGCACATCTCGCTGCTGGACGACCCAGAGGACGGCTACGACAAAGTGAAATCGGCGACTACCGGCGGTCGCTCCACAGCCGAGGAACAGCGTGAGAAAGGCGGCAAAGCTGACGAGTGTCCGGTGTACGAGCTGTACGCCTACCTGCTCTCGGGTGACGACGACGAGTTCGCGAAAGAAGTGTACGATGAGTGCGTCGGCGGCGAACGTCTCTGTGGCGGCTGTAAGGAACAGGCCGCCGAACTGATGGAGCAGTTCCTCGAAGAACACCAGGAGAAACGCGCGGAGTGGGAAGACAGGCTCGAGGAGCTCGACATCGACCTCGACTCCGACCGCGCACCGACGAGCGCGGACTGAGAACCGCTCCTTTCGTGTCGAGACGAGCACACGCACAACGTTTATATCTACCAGTCACAACCGCTCAGACATGGCACCCGAATCCCACCGTGCCGGCGTCGTTCGCCAGCTATCCGATAGTCCGGGGTTCGGCTTCTTTTTCGCTGCCTGACCGCGCGTGGACTCTGACGGCGTCGAGAGGCGTGGTCGGACGAAACCGCGAGCAGGAAGTGAGAACCGTTAACTGAGCGACCCGCGGTTATCCCCACAAGACCGAGACACCCGTATGAAACGACCACAGGCACAGGTGGCCGTCCTGCAGGCCGCCGACGCACAGGAAGACAGGCGAATCGACGACGTGGCTGCAGAGGCTGACCTCAAGCCCGAAGCGGCCACCAGAGCGGCGTTCGAACTCGAAGCTGACGGGCTGGTGTCCGTCTCCGAGGAGACGCTGGAACACTACGAACTCACTGACGAGGGCGACCGGTACATCCGGGAGAGTCTGCCAGAACAGGACCTTTACGAGGCCGCTATCGACGCCGGCGCGGCCGACGGCCCGGTCCAGATGGGACAGGTCATCGGCGCGTCCGGCCTCGAAGGCGGCGCAGTCGACATCGCGCTCTCGAACTACGCCCGCAAGGCCTACGGCAGCATCGAAAGCGGCGAGATCACGGCCAACCAAGACGCCGATCCCGGGTCCGACCCCGAGATGCTGGCGCTGGAGGCTGTCGCAGACAGGCGCGTCGAGGACGCTGACACGGACGCGCTCGATCAGCTGGAACGGCGTGGCCTCCTCGATGTGCGTGAGGAAACCGTCCGCTCGGTCCAGCTCACTGACGACGGTGTCACCGCGCTGATGGAAGGTGTCGAAGCCGCCGAGACAGTCGACCAGCTTACCCCTGAGATGCTCACCAGCGGCGAGTGGGAGGACGTTGCTTTCACCGAGTACAACGTCGAGGCTGACGCCGAAGACGTGAGTCACGGCAAGGAGCACATCCTCCGCCAGACGGCAAACCGCGTGAAGGACACGCTCGTCGGCATGGGCTTCTCCGAGATGGAAGGCCCTCATGCCGACGCTCAGTTCTGGATCAACGACTGCCTGTTCATGCCCCAGGACCACCCGGCCCGGACCCACTGGGATCAGTTCGCCCTGGAGGAGCCCGAAGAGATCGGTCACCTCCCTCCGGACCTCGTCGAACGGGTCCGCTCGGCCCACAAGGAGGGCGTCGGCCCTGACGGCGAGGGGTACCACTCGCCGTGGACCGAGGACATCGCCCGCGGGATGGACCTGCGCGGCCACACCACCTCGCTGTCGATGCGCTACCTCTCGGGCCATCAGGTCGGCGAACTCGACCCGCCCGAGCGCTACTTCAGCGTCGAGAAGGTGTACCGAAACGACACGCTCGACCCGACGCATCTGCTGGAGTTCTTCCAGATCGAGGGCTGGGTGATGGCCGAGGACCTTTCGGTGCGGGACCTGATGGGGACGTTCACGGAGTTCTACGAGCAGTTCGGTATCACCGACCTGGAGTTCAAGCCCCACTACAACCCCTACACGGAGCCGAGCTTCGAACTGTTCGGCACCCACCCCGAGACCGGCGAGGTCGTCGAGGTAGGTAACTCCGGGATTTTCCGCGACGAGGTGCTCACGCCGCTTGGCGTCGACTGTGACGTGATGGCGTGGGGCCTCTCGCTCGAACGACTACTCATGCTCATGTACGGCTTCGAGGATATCCGCGACGTGCACGGGACGCTGTGTGATCTTGAACTGCTGCGGGAGACGGAGGTGATCCGCTGATGCCAGTCGTCGATGTCGACCCCGACGAACTGCGGTATCTGACCGGGCACGACGAGAAAGACGACGACGAACTCAAATCGGACCTGTTCGATCTCGGCCTTGAATTCGAGGGCTGGACCGAAGACGACGAGTTCCAGCTGGAGTTCGCGCCGGACCGACTGGACCGCCTCTCCGTTGAGGGTGTCGCGCGGTCGCTTCGCTACCACTACGGCGACGACCGCGGCGTGGATATCCCCAACACGAACAGCGCCGACTGGACGATTGAGGTTGAGGACCAACCCGACGAGCGCCCCTACGTCACCGGCGCTATCGTCCGCGGCCTGGATATGGACGAGGCCGCACTGGAGTCACTCATCCAACTTCAGGAGAAGCTCCACGCGACGATGGGCCGCAAACGGGCGAAAGGCGCGATCGGCGTCCACGACCTCACGATGCTGAAAGGCGACTCGGTCACGGACGAGACGGGCAAGTCCATCACCTACACCAGCGCTGACCCCGACGAGGCCACGTTCGTCCCGCTGGACGCCGACGCGGAGATGACCCCCAGCGAGGTCATGGCGTCCCACGAGACCGGCCAGACCTACGGCGATCTCGTGGCCGATTTCGACCGTGTGCCGGCCATCTACGACGCCATCGGGCTGTTCTCGTTCCCGCCGGTCATCAACGGCCGCCGGACCGAGGTCAGCGTCGACTCCCGGGACCTGTTCATCGAGATGACCGGGACCGACCAGTGGACTATCGACCACATGTGCAACATCGTCTGCTACGCGCTCGCCGCCCGCGGCGGGCAGGTCGAGCAGGTCGACGTGTCCTACGCCGAGGATGCGCCCGGTGAGTACGCCGGCAAGACGCTGGAACGACCGGACTTCTCCGTTCGGACGAAGACGGTTACCCACGACCGCATCGAGTCCATTCTCGGCGTCTCGCTGGACAGCCGCGAGGTCATCGACTACGCCGAGCGGGCCGGTCTCGACGCCACCGAAACCGAATCCGATGACGGCATGTCCTACGAAGTCGAGGTTCCGCCGTACCGCGTCGATGTCATCCACCCGCTGGACATCATCGACGACATCGGCCGGGCACTCGGGTTCAACAGCCTCGAACCGACCTACCCCGACGTGTCGACGGTCGGCGGCCGCCACGAGCGGTCCAGGCTGGAGGACGCCGCCCGCGACGCGCTCGTCGGACTGGGCTTCGAGGACCTGCTGAACTTCCATATGATAAACGAGGTCGAGAACTTCGAGCGGATGGGGTTGGACCCCGACACCACGGGCGGGGATGTCGTCGGTCAGACCGACCCCGTCACCATCCAAGAGCCCTACAGCGAGGACTACACCATCCTCCGAACGTGGGCGCTCCCCTCTATCATGATGGTGTTGGAGAACAACACACACCGGAGCTACCCGCAGGACCTCGCCGAAATCGGGCTGGCCGCCGGTCTCGACGACTCGGAGAATACCGGCGTCGCCGAACACCGTACCGTCGCCGCCGCGCTCGCGCGCACGGACGCCTCGTACGAGGACGCGAAGGCTCGTCTGCAGGCGCTCGCCGACGCCTTCGACAAGGACCTCGAAACGCCACCAACCACGCATCCGTCGTTCATCGGCGGCCGCGCCGCCGAGGTCGTCCTTGACGGGGAGTCGGTCGGCGTCATCGGCGAAATTCATCCGAAAGTGCTTGTCGAACACGATCTGGAGCTGCCGGTCGCCGCCTTCGAGTTCCGTCTGGATGCACTGGAGTAAGTCCGGCTGAGCCGGCGAAGCGCTCCCTCGGCTCTACCTGTCGCTCGGATACACGTACTCTACGTCGCTCGGCTTCTCGGCTTCCTCTTCGTCGGTTTCGATGACGATGGTCGAAGAGAGCTTGTTGAACAGCCGCAGCCCTTCCTTCTCGTAGGCCAGCCAGCCGACGAGGATATCGAGGGGCAGCAGGAACGCTTTCCCGAAGCTCTCGATTGCCGCTGTCACGTAGTCGATGGCTTCGCCGCGTTCGTCCGTGACGGCGATGTTCATCACTATTTTCCCGACCGACTGCCCCTGCCGGCCTTCCAAGACCGTCCAGTACACGAAGAGGCCGAGCCCGTTCAGGCCGGTGAACGGAGTGGTACCCGAGAGGCCGCCGTTCAGGAGAGCGAACACGCCTGCGACCTCGCCCAGTGCGGAGAGGACGACACCGACGAGCAGGATGTCGAGAAGCCACGCGAGAAAGCGGTCGTCCCAGGATGCGATATGCAGCGTGCGGCGGGTGTCGGCCATGTCGCCGGTTCGCTGCAACTGTACTTCAAGATTTGCCAGCTACAGGTCCGCGCCGACGGCGTCCTCGACCGAGTCGAAGCCGTCCTCGGCGAGCAAGTCGAGCAGTCCAGAATTGATTTCGCGTGCGGTGGACGGACCGCGGTAGACCAGGCCGGTGTACAGCTGGACGAGCGAGGCCCCGGCGCGGATCTTCCGGTATGCGCCCTCCGCCGTCGAGATGCCACCGACGCCGACAACGGGCACGTCGACACGCTCGGCAACGAACCGAACCATCTCGGTCGCCTCGTTCTCGATTGGTTTCCCTGAGAGGCCGCCTGTCTCGACCGCGTTCGGCGAGCGCAGGCTGGCGGGCCGGTCCGTCGTCGTATTGGTCGCGACGACACCGTCGAGGTCGAGTTCGGTCACCAGATCGAGCGCGTCCTCGACCGCCGGTTCGGGAAGGTCCGGTGAGAGCTTCACGAGCAGCGGGGCCGCGCCCGCGTCCTGTAGCTCGCCGAGGATAGCCTCCATCGCGTCGCGGTTCTGCAGTTCCTCGAACCCCTCTGAGTTGGGACAGGAGACGTTGACGACGAAGAAGTCCCCACCTTCGGCGACGTGTTCATACGTGGTTCGGTAGTCTTCTGGGGCCTCATCCGTCCCGACGTGTTCCGTCTTGGCGATGTTGACGCCGACCGGGAACGGGGCGTCGACGTTCTTCAGTCGCTCGCCGATGACGATGGCCCCGTCGTTGTTCAGTCCCATCCGGTTGATTATCGCCTCGTCCTCTCTGAGCCGGAACATCCGCGGGCGGGCGTTCCCGGTCTGTGGCTCGGCCGTGACACCGCCGACTTCGGCGAAGCCGAAGCCTAGTGACGCCAGCGCACTGGGGATGGTGGCGTTCTTGTCGAAACCGGCAGCGACTCCGACGGGGTTGTCGAACGTGTAACCGAACGCCTCCACTGCGAGCCGGTCGTCAGTGACGGTGTAGCGGTCGGCCATCGCGTCGGCGATTCGGGTTCCATCAACTGCCTCTAACAGTCGATGGACGCTCCGGTTGGCGGTTTCTGCTGGCAGCGAAAACAGGAGTGGTTTCGCGATATCGTAGGGTCTCATTGTGTGGGTGTTCGGGTTAGCTCGAAGAACGGTGGTGACTGACCGATTTCGGGCGTCGGCCCAACAGCCCCGCCCAGTGGCACTGTGTCACCGTCGATGGTGCCTCAAAAGTCGTGTTCGACCTCTTCCGGGTCGGCTTTCTGGATAATAATTTTGTTGTCGCGGACGCGGACGAACACTTCGTCACCGATCTCCATCCCGGCGACGGCTAGCTCGTCTTCGTGAATGTTGATATGTACGTTGTGGTACTCGCCGTCCTCATCTTTGGCGCCACTCGGGCTGAGCTTCTTCTTTCGCACCATCGCGCTATCCTACTCCGCACTTCACCGCAGGATACACTTAAGTCTACCGTGCCGTCGGTCGCTGGCTGGCGGTTTTGTGGACGCGCGTGACGATTTCGGCCCGAATATCTGGCTTGAGCCAGCCGGTTTGCAGGTTCGAACTGGTACGCAGCGGCACCACTGTATAAAAGCATCCCCCGACGGAGGGCGGATTGGGGGGTATATTTATGTTCTGCCATGTGCTGAATTGGCATGGAGCGGTGAAATCCATGGCACCCGACAGTGACAAGCGCAACTTCGCACTGCGCGAAGACGGTGACGAATCGAGCGTCTTCTCGGGCGGAACACCTCGGCAGGCTGCGCTGAAGGCAGCACGTCGACTTGAGCCGGCCGACGGTGAAGATCAGGCTGACCCTGAGGAGATACGACTACGGGAGAAAGGAACCCACAAAGTCCACATCTACGAAGCGTGGGCATGGGTCGAGGAGGCACCCGACGACAAACCCGACTGGATGCCCGGCGATATCACGAAAGGGAACGTCTCGAAGCAGGGCGTCGAACACCTAGACGAGATCTAGGTCGAATTCCCGACATTTTTGCTGGCCTTCGAAGTTGACGCCTTGACATACGCATCCACGTGCGCGCGAGGACAGTAGGGGGCATCTGTCACAGCTATCTGTTCCGTAATCCATACTCCCTGTTCATAGACGTGTGGGACACTCACACCCGTGTAATCGCGGCCCGCAGACGATCTCCTTCGACGGGGTTAAGTGTGGCTCACCCATCGAAATGAAATGCGAACGCGGTCAGGGGCCGACGCCCCCGAACGAACGCACTCGTTCCGATGCCCTTAAGTGTAACAGGGCGTTCGGAATGAACGCGAAGGTCGCTCGCGTCGTGCGGTTCGACGCGAGCCCGATCCGACGCCCTTAAGTGTAACAGGGCGTTCGGAATGAACGCGAACGACGTTCGGTCGGGAACATCGAACCCCTGCCGACACGGACCAGGCGGGATTAACTCGCCAACGAAACTCGAAGCCTTTATGGTGGCTTCGAGACAACAATCAGGTCCGAAGAAATGAGGATTCCACCCCTGCGGTCCGCCGTCAAGATGGGATCTGATGTTAGCCCTGATAGTTCGGTGACACTCGGTCGACGGGTGTCCTCGAACACCCTTCGATAGCGACCACACCCATTATATGGGTGTGATCCCGCCTAACCCCCCGGCCTTGTGCCGGGATACATTCCGGTTGATCCTGCCGGAGGCCATTGCTATCGGAGTCCGATTTAGCCATGCTAGTCGCACGGGCTTAGACCCGTGGCATATAGCTCAGTAACACGTGGCCAAACTACCCTACAGACCGCAATAACCTCGGGAAACTGAGGCCAATAGCGGATATAACTCTCATGCTGGAGTGCAGAGAGTTAGAAACGTTCCGGCGCTGTAGGATGTGGCTGCGGCCGATTAGGTAGATGGTGGGGTAATGGCCCACCATGCCGATAATCGGTACGGGTTGTGAGAGCAAGAACCCGGAGACGGTATCTGAGACAAGATACCGGGCCCTACGGGGCGCAGCAGGCGCGAAACCTTTACACTGCACGACAGTGCGATAGGGGGACTCCGAGTGCGAGGGCATATAGCCCTCGCTTTTCTGTACCGTAAGGTGGTACAGGAACAAGGACTGGGCAAGACCGGTGCCAGCCGCCG